>NZ_MUHF01000002.1 GCF_002217435.1 Flavobacterium reichenbachii | reverse complement strand
ATACAATAGGTCTGTTTATTTTGAAAAACAAACTTGGCAATAAAAACAGCAACAAAAGGACTTTACACTAAAAAAACAACTGGTTGTTTTAAAATTTTATTCAATTGTATAAAATTAAAAACAAAACTTAAAAATGTCATTTAAGATTCAGCTTCGATAGTTTTTATTAGCTTTATAGTGGTATAAAACCATTTCATTTTTAAAGAATAAGACCTTTCAATTTTATAGCTTTAAGAAAAATAAAGAATACATAAATTATCATTTTGCCCAAATAGAATTGACATAACTGTAAGACGCTTCAAAAATGTTAATATAGGCTTCAAAAATTACAAGCTTATAATAAGTTTCAAGCTATTTTTACAATTGAGATTTAAGAAAATGGCACGTAAAAATACAGCTTACTCTATAAAGTTTTCTAACCAAATCATCAATAAAAACTAAAAGAAGAACCATTATTATTTATGAATAACAAATCGCAAAAACTTTCTGTACTAGAAAAAATAGGTTACGGTTTAGGTGATTTTGCAGCAAATTTGATTTTTCAAACTTTGCTCACATTTTTAGCTTTTTTTTATACTGATGTATATAAAATTCCAGCTGGAACAGCCAGTATAATTATTTTTATCGGAGGTTTTATCGGTGCGTTTTTTAATATTATTATGGGTGTTATTGCAGATCGCACTCAAACAAAATGGGGGAAATTTAGACCCTGGATTTTATGGACGGCTTTTCCGTTTGGAATTGCCGCTGTTTTGTCTTTTTTAACTCCAGATTTTGAACTTGGAGGCAAGATAACCTACACACTCTTAACTTACTTTTTTTTGGTTCTGATTTATTCAGCAAACAACCTGCCTTATGCTGCTTTGAGCGGTGTTCTAACAGGAGATATGAAAGAGAGAAATAGTCTTTCCTCCTACCGTTTTGTTGCAGTAATGGTCGCTCAATTTATTATTCAGTCTCTTTTATTACCACTGGTTTTAATTTTTGGAGACGGCGATAAAGCGGTTGGTTTTAAAAATACCATGATGTTATTTGCAGTTATTGGGGTTATTTGTTTATTGATTACTTTTTTTACCACACGAGAGAGGATTATACCTGCGCAAAATCAGGAATCTTCTGTTAAACAAGATTTTACAGATTTATGCAAAAATGGCCCATGGCTGGTCATGCTGCTTGTTACGATTCTTGTATTTATAACCTTATCCTTAAAAGGCGGCATGTATGTTTTTTACTTTAAATATTATTTGGACGCCGCAGCACAGGCTGCTTTTTTGAAGGATATTGGTTTTACTTCGTTTATTACTCAAATGAATTCTATCTTGTCATCAATGGGATTTGTTGATTTTCTGTGGCCGCAAGATGCTCCAACCTCAGCATTCAGTCTTTTTAATGCAGGAGGAATTATTTTTATGATTATCGGAATTTTATTTTCTAAACCGCTTGCTGATTCTTTTGGCAAAAGAAACATTTATATCATTTTCATTTTTTTGTCTGCTGTAAGCCTGCTTTTATTTAATTTTTACAGCAGAACTGCTATTGCAATGGTTTTTGTAACACAGCTTTTACATGGTCTTATTTATGGAGTAACAATTCCGTTATTATGGGCTATGATTGCTGATGTCGCAGATTACAGCGAATGGAAAAATAACCGAAGAGCAACTGCAACTGTTTTTTCGGCAATGCTCTTCGGTTTAAAAATAGGAATTAGTATAGGCGGTGCGCTTGGCGCTGCATTTTTATCTAAATACGGATATGTTGCAGAAGAAGTCAATCAGGTACCGGCTGCAGTAGAAGGTATTAAACTTTCTGTTAGTATTTATCCAGGATTTATATTTATAATAAGCGCAGTGCTTTTGTGCTTTTATGTTATAGATAAAAAAATGGAATTTGAGATTGAAAGCGATTTACAAGAACGAAGAAAAAACTAATTGCAGCGTTTTTTGTTAGTTGAAAAAACCTTTTATAAGCTAATGCACCGTAATCTTTATGGTACTTAATATGTTTTTTACTGATGTTCCTGTATAAAGTACAAATTGGTCCTTTTCAATTTTCCAGTCTGCTGTTTTTTCATCATAAAAAGCCAAGTCTTTAACCTTGAGTTTTAACATCCCTTTTTTTTGCTCTCCCGATTTAAGAAATATTTTATCGAATGCTTTTAATTCTTTTAAAGGTCTTAAAACAGAAGGATTTGTTTGACCGGCATATAATTGTACGACTTCTGCTCCATCTGATTTTCCGGTATTTTTGATGTCAAATTTCACTATAATTTCGTCATTAATATTGTAGATTTTTTTATCAGCATCAACATTAGAAATTTCAAAAGAAGTGTAAGACATTCCGTAACCAAAAGAATATTGAGGTTCAATTCCTTTGGTATCAAACCAGCGGTAACCTACTAAAATATCCTCATCATAATTTACTTTTAAATCATGCCCGGGATAGGTTCCCAGCGCATGAGCCGGAGACTGGCTTAACGAAACAGGAATCGTAAAAGGCAGTTTTCCCGAAGGAAATTCTTTTCCGCTCAATACATCAATTACAGCATTTCCAGCTTCCATTCCGCCGTACCAGCCCCAAACCAAAGCAGGCACACGAGATGCAACATTTGCAAGTTCCAGTGGTGAACCTGCGATAATTACAACAATCGTTTTAGGATTTACCTTAGCGACTTCCTCAATTAACTTTTCCTGTCCATACGGTAAATGCATGTGTAATCTGTCAAATGATTCCGAATCAAAATCATGGTTTAAACCTGCAAAAATAATCGCAGCATCCGATTTTTTGGCTTGAGCCACAGCTTCTTCAATTAATTTCAAATCAATCTTATCTGTATTCAATTGTCCGTCACTGCTTCTTTCTACCACATGAGATTGTTTTTCATATCCTTGTGCAAAATTTACCTGCATAGACTTTCCGTATTTTTCAGTTATCGCATCAAGCGGTGTAACCTCATACAAAGCCTTGATCTCTGAACTAAAACCTCCGCTGGAATGTTTTCGAACAGCATTATCTCCAATCACAGCAATTGATTTTAAAGCCCTCATATTTAGAGGTAAAACATTTTCATTTTTTAAAAGAACAATTGCTTCAACTGCAGAGCGGTAAGCGGCTTGCTGGTGTTCTTTGGTGTTGATCGATCCTGTTTGACGTGTTTTAGAATCCAAAACTTTAGTTTTAATCATGACTCTCAAAATGTTCGCCGCCTTTTCGTTAACTACACTTTCTTTTATACGGCCTTCTTGTACTGCTTTTATTAAAGGATCTGCAAAATACCAATCATTGTAATTTTCTTTTTCGGTTCCCATTTCTAAGTCTAAACCGGCCAAAGCTGCTTTCTCTGTGCTATGAACCGCATCCCAATCTGACATGTAAACGCCTTTGAAATTAAATTCCTTACGCAAAATCGTTCGGCTTAAATAATCATTTTCCGTACAATATTCACCTCTAAATTTATTATAAGCTCCCATAACACCCAATGCACCGGCATCGACAACTGAGGATTTAAAGCCAGGCAGATAGATTTCGCGCAAAGCTCTTTCGCTCATCGTGACATCAACTACAAAACGATTTTGTTCCTGATTATTGGCGACAAAATGCTTTACACAGGCAGCAACATCTTTGGTTTGTAAAGCTTTTATATAACTTATAGAAAGTTGGGAAATAAGAAAAGGATCTTCACTAAGATATTCAAAGTTTCTACCACAGAGAGGCGTGCGAATAATATTGATTCCGGGACCCAGCAAAACATCTTTTTTGCGAAAACGAGCTTCTTCGCCTAAAACGATACCACGTTGTTTTGCGAGTTCTAAATTCCAGCTTGCCGCCATTGCAGTTCCCGGAGGAAAACAAGTAGAATAGTCGTCTGTTTGTCCGGTATACTTCCAGTCGTGACGGTTCATTTCTGCCCTTACGCCATGCGGACCATCAGATAGAGCCCATTCTGGAATTCCCAGATGTTCTATTCCTGTTGTATAAAATTTTGAATTGCCGTGCAGCATACCGACTTTTTCCTCCAAAGTCATTTTATTAAGTAACTGCTGAATTCTTTTTTCAGACGCTTCATTTGTCTGTGAAAATGCGCTTTGAAAAAATACTGATAACAAGACATTAGTTATAAATCGTAATTTCATTTTATATATTTTAGAAAAACCTTTGGGTTAAATTGAAAAATGGATTTGGTGTTGATTCGTGAATAAAATCAATTATGAACGTTTAAAAAGCGACTGAATAAAGAAAATAGGATTGCTGCAAATCGAACATTTCATAGAATAAATGAAACCGATTTGCCTGAAATAATTTATCTGAAAATTGCAGCTTTTTTTGTCTTTTTTTTGAAGTAAAAAGGAATATTGAAATTGATAAAAAGTATATTAAGACTAATACATTAATAAACAGCGCATATAAAATGCGCTGTTTCTCAAAATACTAACTTAAACTAACAAAATTAACTTCCTTTAATAACCAGGATTATTATCACTTGGTTTTATATTTGGGTTAGAAGACGTTTCTCTGTTTGGTATTGGCCATAATTCATTTTTACCAGCTTGAAAACCAGTTCCTGCCAATTCTACGCTGGCGTTGCCCCATCTCATGATATCATCAAAACGGCTTTGCTCTCCGGCAAATTCTACTTTGCGTTCGTGAACAATTGCTGCAAAAACAGCTTCTTTTGTTGGGACAATTGAAGTGGTTAAACCTGCACGATCCCGAATTAATGTGATATATGCAATTGCAGCTGCTTGAGAACCTCCATCTCTTTGGTTTTCACATTCTGCTTTCATAAGAATTACATCTGCATAACGCATCACTTTGAAGTTAATACTGGATTGTACGGCCTCGTCTTCTTTTTTGTAATAGTTTTGATATTTTTTCCATCCGGCTTTTCTAAGACCTGCAGAGGTATTAAAATTTGATGCTATCATAGTTTTAGTTCCATTTAAATATTTGGAACCCGGCACATAAAAAGTATCTCCAAAACGTAAATCTCCGGCTTCATAAGAATTTAATAAATTGTCTGGCGGATAGACATTGTACCAGCTTAAATTACCATATTCCTGTCCTCTAAGAGTCGATTCTGCAAAACCTGTTCCGCCGCTGTTTCCCGGATCATCCCATTTGTTACCCGTTCCATTTTTTTCATCAAATTCAACTTCAAAAATTGATTCTTTACCGTGCTCGGTTTCTTCCATAAAATTATTATAAAAACTACCTTTATCTTCAAGACTAAATCCGGTAACATTGTTTAAAGCATTTAATGCCAGATCGTATTTCTTTTCGTAGAGCAATACTTTACCCAAATAAGCATAAGCAGCTTCTTTAGTTGCTCTTCCTACTACTTCGGCACTCTTAGACAATAAATTTTGAGAAGCGAATTCAAAATCTGCCCGAATCAAATTGTAAACTTCTGCCTTGGGACTTCTTGCAGCACCAATAATAGTTCCGGCTTTATAAATTGGCACATTTCCAAAACGATTCACTAAAAGAAAATAATAATAGGCTCTTAAAAAATGGGCTTCTCCTAAAAATTTATTCTTTTTCTCTTGTGATAAAATTGAATTTGGCAAAGCATTAATTTTAGCTTCATTCTCAAGTACAAAATTAGCTCTGGATATTCCTAAAAAGCAGGATTCCCAATAGTACTGAATAATATCATTTCCTGCATTAAAAGAAAAATCCTGAAAAGGTTTTTTATTACCTTCTAATTGCGGATTTCCTGCTGCATCCTGCCCCATAAGATCCATGGCAAAAGCAAGATTTCTGGCATAAAGACCTCTTGTCTGCAAATTGGCATAGGCTGCATTTACAGAAGATTCTACCTGAGCTTCGGTTTTAAAGAAAGTGTCGGGAGATAATGTGTTTGGATTAGTTAATTCTAATTCCGAAGTGTCACATGAACTTATTGCGAAAACTCCCAACAATGCTGTAACTATATGTTTTATTTTTTTCATCATCTTATATATTAAAATTTAACATCAAGTCCAAAAATCACTGATTTAGGCTGAGGATATCTTCCTAAATCAATACCAGCAGAATTTGCATTAGTATCTGCACGCGCAATTTCAGGATCTAAACCAGAATATTTTGTAATCGTAATAAGGTTCTGCCCGCTTATGTAGAATCTTATATTAGAAAAATGACTGTCGAATGTTTCTCCAGAGAGTGTATATCCTAAAGTTATATTTTTCAATCTTGTATAAGAACCATCTTCAATATAACGCTGATTGGCAGAAGACCAGTTGATATCTGCTCCCTGTGCTCTAGGCAAAGTAGCCGATGGATTTGTTACCACTCCATTTACAACAACTGCTCTGTCTAAAACCTCTGTACTGGCATTAAACAAACGATTCATTCCTTTTAAATCAAACGTATTTGCATTGTAAATATCGTTTCCTTGAACTCCTGTTATGAAACAGTTAAAATCGAATTTTTTATAAGCTGCCGTAATGTTCAAACCATAAGTAAAATCCGGATAAGGATTCCCAATATTTGTTTTGTCACTAGAATTGATGATTTTATTACCGTCACGATCAATAATTCTAATATCACCTGGTTTTATAATAGTCTGACCCGGTCCAAAAACAGCATCTACTTCTGCCTGGTTTTGATAAATTCCGTTGGTCTGATAACCATAAAAATAGAATAATGGCTGTCCTACTTCCAGTCTTGAGAAGTTTTCTAAACCTGCTCTTGCTGTTGGCCCGCCTAATACACTCGTTACTCCGGGCGCCAAACTTGTTACTTCGTTTTTACTTGTTCCTAAATTAGCCGTTGCAGACCAGGTAAAATCTCCTTTTCTGTCATTGTAACCTAACGTTATTTCATATCCTGATACTTTTACATCGGCAATATTTTGAATTTGAGTTCCTCCGCCGGCAGATCCAACAGAAGCCGATAATGGTACCGCAAAAAGAATATCACTGCTTTTACTATTAAAATATTCCAAAGATCCTGTAAACTTATCCTCAAACAAACCAAAGTCCAAGCCAATGTTTCTGTCATTTTTAGACTCCCATTTCAAATCAGGATTCGAAGCAACTCCCAGAGAAACTCCCGGCGCATTGCCGCCGCCAATTGGATAATTATAATCTGCCAGTAATGTAGCACTGTATTGATAATTGTCTATTCTGTCGTTTCCTGTTGTTCCTGTACTTGCTCTAAGTTTTAACGTGCTAAAAACAGAATTTGCCATAAAACCTTCTTTGGCTATATTCCACCCTGCTGCAATGGAGTAGAAATTACCCCAGCGGTTATTGGCTCCAAAACGAGAAGAAGCATCTCTGCGTCCTGAAACAGCCAGTATGTATTTATCGTCATAATCGTAATTAATACGGGCGATGTATCCAATATTCTTTTCTACATAATTTGCAGAACTCAAATTTCCTTCATTATAGCGCAGCTGATCAATTTCGTCTGAAATATTGTAACGGCTTCCGGCTATTAAATTTTGTGACTTTCCATCAATTTTAGTGATAACTCCCAATACTTCAATATTATGCTTTGCTGCAATTGTAGTTTTGTAGGTTAAACTGTTATCAAAAACAATGGTTTGACCTTGAGTATTGGTTTCATTAGTTGTAGAAAATGCTTGTTTATGGTAAGAACCATCACTATAACTCGGAATAAAAGTATGATCCTTGCCTGTATAATAATCTAAGGAAACTTGTGATCTAAATTTTAGACCTTTAAAAATGTCTAATTCTGCGTAGATATTTCCTATTATAGATAAATTATTAATTTTCTGGTATCCTAAATTTGCGACACGAACAGGATTTTCTGCATCATTACCATCAATAGCGCTGGGTCCTTGGTATCCGCCTAAATTAGTACCATTGTAAACAGGTAAATAAGGCGCCATTTTAATCGCGTGTTCTAATAAGGTTCTTCCTCCTGAATTACGCTCTGGATTAATTGTACTAAAAGAGATTCCGACATTGCTTCCTACTCTCAGTCTGCCAATATCCTGAGTATTATTTGCTCTAAAAGAGTAACGTTCAAAACCAGTATTTATAACAGCTCCTTCTTGCTTTAAATATTCAGCAGAATAACGGCCTGTCGAAGTCTCTGTACCATTTGAGAAACTCAAATTATAATTCTGCATCAAACCAGTTTGAAAAATTTCATCCTGCCAATTGGTATTTACATTTCCAAATTCGGCAGCTCTTGCTGTTAAATCACTTCCTAAATCTTTAGCATATTGAAGATATTGCTGTGTATTTAAAACATCATATCTTTTTGTAATGGTTTGAGAACCTATATAAGTACTAAAATTGAGCTGACCAGGTCCTTTTTTACCTTTTTTGGTAGTGACCATAATTACCCCGTTAAAGGCTTTTGAACCGTATAAAGCTGTTGTAGAAGCATCTTTTAAAACAGACATTGATTCTATATCATTTGGACTAAGTCCTGATAAGTTGCTTGTAAGTACGCCGTCAATTACGTATAATGGAGCACTATTTCCCATTGTAGCCAGACCACGAATCGTAACTGTAGGATTAGAACCCGGTGCGCCATTAACAACTGTTACACCCGCAGCTCTACCTTGCAAAGCAGACTCAGCATTTGTAATAGGCACTGCTGCAATATCTTTTGAACCTACAGTTGAAATTGCTCCAGTTACCTTGGTTCTCTTTTGAGTACCGTAACCTACTATAACTTCATTTAAGTTCTGAGTGGTTTGGACTAATGTAATATCAATTACACTTCTGCCGCCAACAACTATAGTTTGTGAATTCAATCCTACATAAGAATACGTTATTTTGTCTGAAGCATTAACTCCTTTTAAAGAGTATTTACCATCAAAATCTGTTGAGGCACTATTTTGTGTACCTTCTACATTAACACTGGCACCTGGCAGCGGAAATCCTGAGGGATCCGTTACCGTACCTTGTATGGTCTTTGTTTGTGCAATCACATTTTGACTGCTGATTGTTAGCAATGCGATTATTGCAAATTTTAATACTAACTTCATAGTAATTTGGTTTTTTGATTAGTTTAAATAGTTAAGTGGTTGTAAGTTTTGTTATAATATTCTGAATCAGTCTACAGTATCCTGGTTATCATTAAAATTTGAATTAAAACGTAGACTGCAATACCTAATTCTGGTTTTATTTCATACTGTATTTTTTAAATTGTTAATACTCATTTTCTTTTGTTATGTGATTCAAAAATAAAAGGTTAACATAAATTTTGCCTGTTAATAATGATGCATAAACTATCAAATTTGTAGCATGAGGATTACAAAAATGAGTAAAATCAATGTTTTGTTATTTTTTTTCGTCGAAAACATAAATATCATATTAATATTTATACACTTAAATTTCAATCAAATAACAAAAATCAAGTAGTATTTATATAGATTTAATAATTATTAAAAATTAACTTACAGCGTTAATTTATTGTTCTATTAGGATCAAATTGCATTTATAAACAAAAATAAAACCCAACAAAAACCTTTAGATTGAAATTAAACCAAAAAAAGACGGTCTGTAAAACCGTCTTAAAAAGCACTTTTCAAAAAATCTATTATTTGTTGTCTGTCGGCAGCTTTCCGTATTTTTCTTTATAACACTTCGTGAAATAGGAAGGCGAGCTAAAACCTACTTTTATACTGATTTCGGTTATATTATCATTACCGATTTCGATCAACTCTTTTGCTTTTTCTAAACGAACATTTCTTATAAATTCATTTACTGATACACCAGTCAATGTTTTTATTTTTCGATACAGCTGGCTTCTGCTCAAAAACACTTTCGATGCCAAAACCTCAACACTTAAGTTGTATTCGCTCATATTTTCATTAATATAATTCAAAACACTTTTGATAAATTCATTATCCAATGTGGTTGTTTTTTCTTTGGCATTTGGAGAAATTCCGTTGTAGAATTTATTAAATATAATCTGCCTGCTTTTAATCAGCTGGATTAAACTGGATCTTAAAATATCCATATCAAAAGGCTTACTTAAATACAGATCTGCACCAGAATCAATCCCTTCCAGTCGATCCTGAACTAATGCCTTTGCAGAAAGCATCATTAACGGAATGTGACTGGTTTTTAAATTTGCTTTAATGTTTTTGCACAATTCCAAACCATTCATAACGGGCATAATTACATCTGTTAGAATTAAATCCGGCAATTTTTGCAAAGCCAATTCTAAACCTGTTTGTCCATTTTCTGCAACGATCACTTTGTATTCTTTTTTTAGTTCATTTTTTAAATAATTTCGCAGTTCAACATTATCTTCGACAATCAAAATTGTATAGGTTCGATCTTGTTTTTCCTGCTCTTCTGGCAACGAAATCTCTTCTATTTCGACAATTGGTTTAAAACTAATTTTATTTTCTTTTTTAAATTCCTCTGGATGGATTTCGTTTTCGTTAAAAAACTCTTTTCCAATAGGAAATAACAATTTAAAAGTAGTTCCAGTTCCCAGCTCACTTTCTACTTCTATAATTCCTTTATGTAATTCGACAAATCCGCGAACCACTTCAAGTCCAATGCCTGTACTTCCGTAATAAGCTTTATTCAAATTATTTACCTGATAAAAACGATCAAAAATTCTTTTAATATCTTTTTTATCTAATCCCGCTCCTGTATCTTCAACACTAATTTCAAAAGAAGGTTTACGGCTCGAAGCGTTTATTAGAGGGAAATGAATTAACTCATCCTTAACTGCAATTTTTATCTTAATACTGCCATTATCCGGAGTAACTTTGAAGGCATTAGAAATTACATTAAAAATAATTTTCTCAAACATTTTAGGATCTATCCAATCTTTTAGTTTGATTTTATCAGACTCAAACTCCAGTTTTATGCCTCGGCTAAAAGCTTCTTCTTCAAAATAACTCACAATGTCTTTTGCAAAACTCACTACTTCGACCAATTGGACTTTAAGTGTCATTTTATTGAATTGAAGCTGATTAAAATCCATTAACTCATTGATCAATCTTGAAAGTCTGTCTGAACTTTTTTGAATGGTTTGTATTTTATTCAATACATTTTCTGACAGCTCCTGACTATTGTTTTTGAGTATATCTCCCAACGGATTTAAGATCAGAGTAAGCGGCGTTCTAAACTCATGTGAGATATTGGTGAAAAATTGCAGTTTTTTATTGTTTAATTTTTCTATCTGCATTGCTTTTTTCTTTTCAAACTCAATCATTTGTTTTTGTTTGAAACGATTTTGATAATATTGATTTCCAAAATAGATTGCAGCTAATAACAAAAGTGAATAAAATAAATAAGCAAATGATGTTTTCCACCAAGGCGGTAAAATTTCAATTTGCAGCTCTAAAGGTTTCTGGCTCCAGGCTCCATTTTTTTCGGCAGTTTTTACCTTAAAAACATATTTTCCCGGTGCTAAGTTCGTGTACGTTGCAGAGCGTTTATTGCCAACGTAATTCCACGAATCTTCAAAACCTTCCAAATAATACGCAAATTCATTTCTGGCAGGAAAAGAATAATTAATTCCAATAAAATCAATTGTAAATACAGACTGATCATGTCTGAGGATAATCTTTTTTGTTTGCGATAAGACTTTTATTAAAGGCGAATTTTTTTCGAGAGGACCTACCGATTTATTAAAAAGCTTAAGATCTGTCAAATAAATTGGCAGCTGCTTTTTACTTTTTACCAAATTAGAAGGATTAAAATAGTTTAAACCTTCGTAACTGCCAAAATAGAGCAATCCCTTTTCATCTTTTAAAACAGAATTGTTATTAAAATCATTTGCCAGAAGACCGTCGTAAATAGAATAATTTACAGTTGTTTTATTTTTTAAATCAAGCCGGGTAATTCCTTTTTTACCGCTCAGCCAAATACCTCCATCATTGGATTCTACAATAGATGAAATTGATTTTTCATAAAGTCCTCTAAAATTTACATACCATTTTAGAGCAGCTGTTTTTTTATTGTAACTAAATAGTCCTGCCCCGTCTGTACCAATCCAAATTTCTTTGTTTTTGGCCTGATATAACGTATTAATTGTATGTGTACTCTTATGATTTTTAAGCTTTTCAGACATTTTATTCCGCAAAGAAGTTACCGAAAAAGTAACAAAATCCTTGGTACTTACTTTGTACAAACCTGTTGTAGAGCCAACCCAAACATCATCATCAGAATCTACCATTACATTTCTAATGTCTAAATTGACTATTCCGTTTGTATAAAAGGGCTTAGAATTACAATGATGAAACTGCCCGTCTGAGGGCGTATAATAATGAAGACCCTTTGAGAAAGTTCCAATCCAGATTACGCCTCTTGAATCTTCGGTAATACTCATAATATTGTCGGAGGCAAGATTTGGAGTATTTTTTGTATTGTAATTAATAAAGGTTCTGCTTCCTTTTTTTAAAACAAAAATCCCTTCATTCCAGCTGGACAGCCAAATGTTCTCCTTTTTATCAATAAATACTTTTGTGATATTATCATTGGTTAATCCGGAACAAAAACCAGTATCAGATTTGGTAATATGCCTGAAGGTTTTGGTTTCAGGATTGTAAACATCAACACCTCCGCCTTCCATCGAAATCCATAAACGGCCGTCGCTATCTTTGGCAATACCTGTAACACAATTAGTCTGCAGCGATTGTGGATTTCCGGCTAAACTTTCGATTCCTCTTACCTTGCTGTTTAATTTATCAAAAACGCCTAAACCTTTATTATAATAGCCGAGCCAAATTCTTTTTTCTTTGTCTAAAAATAAGGACCAGACCGAATTTGAGCCTAAACTGCGAATATTGTATTTGCTGTTTACATATTTTTTCTGAACAATGCCTTGATCGTTAACGATAATTAGTCCGTCATTTTCTGTTGCACAAAGAATTGTTTTACTGTCGGCGGCCAGTATTGACATAATTCTTTTTTTGGTAATAGGATAAGAAACCGCTTTTTTTGACTGAGTATTTAGATCTGCCTTGACAAGTCCTTTGTATCCGTTGCCGATCCATAAATTTTGTCTACTGTCAAAAACCATCGATACTATCGTCCCCGAAAGTAATTGGTCTCCTATTTCTGCCTTTACTTTTTTTACCTCATTCTTTATCTCATCCACCACTTTTAACCCAGAATTAGTTCCCAGATAAATAGTTCCTTTATGATCTTTTGCTAAACAGTTTATAAGGTAATTGGATGGATTTAAAACATCAAGTTTAACATTGGAAATCTCGTGCGATTTAATATTTAACTTCAGCAGACCATTATTAAATGTTCCTAAAAAAAGATTGCCATGGTTGTCTTCGATGATACTTTTGACTGAAATAACCGCTTCTTTCGTGCTTTTTTGTTTAAGATTTATATTTTCAAACGAGTCCAGATTTCTATTGTAAAGACACAATCCTTCATCGGTTCCGACCCAAAGCTGTTTATTTTTATCCATGTAAACAGCATAAATTAAATTACTGTTGATCGAATTGCTGTTGTTTGAGTTTTGCTCATAAGCTTTGTAATTAACACCATCATATTTATACAAACCTGCACCGTTTGTTCCCATCCACATTACACCAAAATGGTCCTGTGCAATGGTATAAATACCACTTTTTGAGGTCTCATTGTCAACGATCCGAAATTGGTAATTTTCAAATGCATTCTGAGAAAACAAGCAGTTTATTGTAAAAGAAAATAAGACAACAATAATTCTTAAACATTTTTTTGAGGACATTATAAATGATTATTAAATTAAAATTCAATGTGTATTATTTAATAAAAGCCAATTATTTATTTTAGAAAGAACAGCTTAAAACAACAGACTTACAACCTATTAGCTTTATACTCTTTGTTAATTCAACAACAATATTCCCCCATTAGAAGGAATTTTTACTTCAATCTCTCTGCCGTTAAATTTCAGGGTTTTAAGTTTTCCGTTTAAGTTCTCGTCATCAAAATAGTATTTTAGAGTTGTGCCAGAAGCAATCATTGGCAGTTTTATTTTTATGCTAAGTATTTCTTTCTGCCCGTTTACTCCAGCTATGTACCATTTTGTTCCTTTTCTTCGGGCAAGCACCACATATTTGCCGGGATATCCTGCTAAAAAGCGCACCTCATCCCAAGTGGTCGGTACTTCTTTCATAAAATCTACTGCCCATGCAGGCGCATCTGTTAAATTATTTGGCGCCAAAGCAAAATGCTGTACACCACTCTGAAAAAGCACTGCAGCTACCAAAGCAAATACATCAGAAGTCATTCTTTTGGACCCTTTGTTGGGAGTATTTTCGCTGTTGTAAAATTTATTTAAGGCACTTCCTCCAAAATCCATACTTCCTACCGCATTTCGAATAAAAGGATGTATCGAAGCATTAACCGCTTCCTGATCACAGCTTGCCTGGCCAAAATGAAGGTTTTCACTAGCCAGAACAGCTTCACTGGATGCAAAGTTTGGATACATGCGTTCCCATCCCCGAGGCAGTGTACAACCGTGAAAAATAACCATTAATCCAAAATCATTGGCGTCTTTTAGAATCTCTTCGTATAACTTCATGGTAACTTGCTTATCACCTCCAAAAAAATCAACTTTTATTCCTTTTACATCAATACTTTTTAGCCACGCCATTTCTTTACGGCGTATTATTCCATTTTCCATCATGCCTCTAGGACCTTGAGGAGCATCATTCCAATAGCCATTGGAGTTGTACCACAAATACAAACCAACTCCTTTTCGGTCACCATAATGGGCCAGCTCTGCTATTTTATCTTTTCCTATCTGAGTATCCCAGAGCGCATCGATCAAAATGGTTTCATACCCCATTGAAGCGCTAAAATCAATGTATTGCTGCTGTACAGGATAAGTAGTATTATTATCCATTTTCATTATCCAGCTCCACGACCCTTTGGTGTATTTGTATTCTTTAGAAGCTTCGTATTTTGGCTTAACCAAGTCAAATGGTATTGTAGTTTCTACTATTGGAGCAAGGTTTTCGCCTATTGTAATGGTTCTCCAAGGAGTTTCACCAATAAGCGGAATGCCAGGTGCAGTTGTCCCGTTGCCGTTATTTTCTCCTTCCATAGGAAATCCTATTGTATATAATCCTTTGTCCTTACCAATTAACCTGCTGGCACAATAACCGCTGTCTACGCCTGTCTCGGATATTAAAACCCATCCGTTAGTATTGACTTTAAAAAGACATGGAAATGTATACCCTTCTCCAATACCATTTTTTCCCATCGGAGCATCCAAAGCATAGGAAGTTTCATAACTTGGCGCTGTTCTGGCATATCCTGTCATAGATTTGCTTTGCGGACAGAGAAATGTAGTTGTTCCTTGCGGCAGTAGATAACCAGAAGCTTCTTCCTGTACAACACAGGCTCGGGCGTCATTTTGCGGTTTTATTTTATATTTAAAAGCAACATTATTATTACTTACCCTAAACACAATATCGAGAGCTTCTTTATTGTTTTTGGTGAATGAAAAAATAGCTTCTGTTGCTTCATAATGCACATTGCTGTTCTTAATATTCGGAAGCTGATAGTTTTCATCAATTTTATTCTGCACTGCATCGGCTTTTAAAACTAATTCTGTTGTAAAATCGCCGACATTGGTTTTTAAACCCAGCGGAGACTTTTCTAAAAATGTTTTATCATTATAGGAAACACTGTAAAAAGTCATTCCGTTGGTGATGAATAAACTAACTTTAGTTTTTCCGTCAGGACTTTTTACAACTGATTGTGCATTTAATTTAAAAAAAACAAACAGGCATAGACATAAACTGTATTTGAAATTCATAAACGCTTTAGATTAATTATTTTTATACAATAAACTGAAAGATAATTATTTATATTTTTAAAATCAGCTTTACTTTCAACGATAGATTAGATTCTCATTTGATTTTTTGAGAACCGTTTTATTCCTGCGCTTGATCTTCAAGATGGAAATAATCAAAATCGACATAACCTCCGAGTTCTTTAACGGCATAGTTGAACAACCCAAATCGATATCCCATAAAATGAGGAATTGTATAGGGCATTTTTATTGGGTTTCCGATACTGGTCCACTTTTTACCATCTAAGCTGTAAAAAAATCTGCCTGTATCTGTTTTATCTTTAAAATCGCATACGACTTTAAAATATACTTTATCCTGAAGTAAAGAAACACTTTCGACTTCCCTCTGATTCCCTTTGACGGCATCAAGCATGACCATTTTTTTTGAACCATTCTCAACTTTTACAGCTAAAAGTCCAAATTCTTTCTGTAATAAAGAAAGTCCCGCAAAGTCACCCTCTTTCATTTTAGAAACTTCCAATAATACAGACGCCGAACATTCAGGACCAAAAGTTCTTTGTGTCAAAGTATTTTTAGCCTGAGTTAATGTGTTTGTAACCGAAGCCGTTCTTAATCTTAAATATCCTTTTCTTTCCTTTACAGACCAAGAGGAATTATCCGGATTATGATTCCACTGCCAGACTAACGGCAGTTCTCTGTCTCCTTTTTTACGGCTGAAATCATCAGAGCTCACTATTCCCGGAATTAAGCCTTTGCTGACAGGCAAATCCAGATATTGAGGAACTTTTCCATTTTCACCCAAAATGGGCCAGCCGTTTTCCCATTGTACGGGAACGAAATAAGGAATTCTCCCTACTCCTCCAAAATCTCTAAACAAATACGAAAACCATTTTCCGTCTGGAGTATCAATAAGTCCTCCCTGTGCAACACCTAAATCCTGAAGCCCCACTTTTCCTTCCCAAGGTCCGGAGAGATTATCGGCTTTGTGAATAACGACCGTTCGCATGCCTTCTTTGGGCCAGGTTATGTTAAACAGGTAATATTTACCCTTTACTTTAAAAAGCTGAGAACCTTCAGACTGAAGCATGATGTTGTTTCCGGCGGGCGCACTGGCATTTTCAATCAATACTCTTTTTGTTTCTTTTTTAACCGCCAACAAATCAGAATTTAACTCTATAATCTGCAATTTTCCTGCTCCCCAAACCATATAAACGCTGCCATCATCATCAAAAAAAATCGAATGATCATGATACGATTCATTTAAAACTATTCTCTTCCAAGATCCTTTTTCAATATCTTTTGTTGAAAAAATATACGTTTTTCCAGTTGTCCCAGAAAAAGTACTTACATAATAAATGCCATTATGATAACGAAGACTGCTCGCCCATGAACCTCTTCCGTAGTCATTTTTTCCGTTATTCAGATTTAAACGGTCATCACTGTCTTCCAGTGTTTCGTATACATAAGTTAAAAGCTCCCAATTTATTAAGTCCTTCGATTTCATGATCGGCAGCCCCGGATTCATATGCATCGTGGTGCTGCTCATGTAATAAGTGTCGTTAACTCTTATTATCGAGAGATCAGGCACATCTGCAAAAATTACCGGATTCTGTGCTTTTTTCTGCTGGGCATAATTGCTGGTACAACTTAGCACTGCAATTAAAACAACGTACAAAAAAATATTTTTTATTTTCATAGTATTGCTGTCGTATAAAATTTTAAAACTATTTACAAAATGAAATTGATCCATATGCAGAAGCATTATAAAATTCGTAATTGATGAAATTTTGGACTGGACATTCCTTCCTTTACTACTATTTTAATGCTGATATTTTCCTTTTTTTCCATATCCAATCTGATTTTTTTATCCTCTAAAGAAATTATTTTAGCAGGTTTATCATTAATAAGAATGCTGATTTGATCCATTTTAAATTGATCCAGAACAGTTATATCCAAAAACTTTCCCGATGCATTTTTATTTATCATTTGGTATGAAATATACGATTTGGTACTTCTCCAAAATTTACCTTCGTCATAACCCGAATCGCTTTTTTCTCCTCTGTAAAAATGATCAACTTCGGGCTGCTGTTCTCCGCAGTTAATTTTATCTATTGTCGCACTTTCAAGAGCGAGTTCTTTTATTTCCTGCTCACGCATTTTCTGTTGTTTTTCTTTATACTCTTTTTCCGAAAAAATTTGAAAATACATTTGATAACGAGCATCATGCAGTTCGAAAAAAGGTTCTAATTCTAATGAATCCAAAGCAAAATGCATATTTCCTAATTCCTTTAATCGTAAAATAGAACTGGCTTCATCTCCTATTAATGTGTAGGCTTTGTCGATCGGAATGTATTTTCCGGCTGCAACATGTCCCATTCGGCTGTCATCTGCAAATAATCCGTCTAATGCTTGTGCAGACGTCTTAGCCGCCAGAACAATTGGTCCGTTTACAAAAGCACTCCAATTAGAGCCGTCGGGCAGGCGCTCCAAATGAGTTTTGGTTTTGAATATGATATTTACGCGGTCGGCAGATTTCCACTTTCTGGTAAGTGTAACATAACCAGATGTTTTTACTTCGATTTGTTGTTCTTTTCCGTTTATGAATATTTTAAAATCTTCTGCCCATTTAGGATGACGAATGTTTAAATCAAAAACTTTAGATTTCTTAACTTTTAAAACGAGTTCTGAACTGTTTTCATAAGGAAATTTTGTTATCTGTTCTATTTCAATTCCGTTTTCATTCCAATTTAAAACTGACGCGATAAAAAGGTTCACAAAAACAGCATTGTCTGTATGGCTGTAAATTAACTCGCCGTATTTGGTATGATTTTCCAGCCCTGATCCTACACAGCACCACATACTGGTTTCTGGCTGAGAATATACCCGATAATGATTCGGTCGAATTGGAGTAAAATATACAAAACCTCCTTTTTGAGGATGCTGGCTCGAAAGAATGTGATTGTAAAGTGTACGCTCATAGAAATCGAGATAATTTATATCGTTTTTATGCAGGAACAAGGCTTTACTCAGACGTTCCATATTATACGAATTACACGTTTCTGGTCCTTGATTCGATTTCAGCATACCGCTAAAATCATCAATAGCATTAAAATGTTCGGCAACGCTATTACCTCCAAATGCTACACTGCGTTTCTGCGTAACATTATCCCAGAAAAAAGCCGCCGCTTCGTGCCATTGCTTGTTTCCAGAAACAGATCCTATTTTTTCGAAACCAATAACTTTTGGTATCTGGGTGTTGGCATGCATACCGGTAAGTTTATCTTCTTTTTTTAATAAAGAATTCAAAAGGGATTTATGCGAAATTTTTTGTGCTGTTTCGAGGTATTTTTTATCCTTTGTAATTAGGTATAAATCTGCAAAAGACTCGTTGATGCCGCCGTGTTCTGTTTTTAAAATATTTTGAATCTGCTCTTCTGTAAGCGGCTCAATTAACTGAATAAACCAATCTCCTAATTTTATTAAAATCTCTTTTGCTTTTTCATTTCCGGTATATTGATACGCATCGTTTAAACCGGCAAAAAGTTTATGAATATTGTAAATGGGAACCCAAGTATTATTCAATCCAAAATTACTTCCGTCGATGTCTCCATTATGAATTCGTTTCCAAAAAACCTTTCCTTGAGGAATGCCTCCCACATAACCGTCTCCATTTTTTTCCTGACAGCGGGACAGTTCAGAAAGCATATAATCTAATCTGTTTTTAAGCTCTGTATTTCCGGTAGAGGCATACATCTGGGATAAAGCTGATAAATAATGACCTGCAATATGACCGTCAAGACCCATACTTTCCCAATTGCCATACCGTTCCGATTTTACAGGTAAAGCGGCGTCTATTAGATAAGGTGCCAAAAGTTTATCGGGATTTAAGGCAAGAATATAATTAAGATCAACATCTTGTGCATTTTTAAACGGACCTGCATTTAATCTTACTTCCTGAAGAGGAAAAGTTTTCAGCTGGGCAACTGCCGAAAATCCAACAAATACTACCGCTGAACAAAATAATCTTCTGTATTTTACTTTAAAATTCACCATAATCAATCTTATTAATTTTCTGGATACAAACAGGATAGATTGCTTCATTTTCAATATTTTATAAACTTAAAATTTATCCTGAAGGATGCTTGCACTTTCAGGAGCTCCAAGATAAGAAGATTTTAATGCACCAGTATCAATCAAAATTTTCTGCAATACGATTCCGGGATCTAAGACTCTAAATCGCAAGGTATGCCTTCCTGTTTTTAGAATTTTATGTGAAGTTACAGAATGAATCATGTGTTCTGCCTGCCATTTTCCTAACTCGCCACGATAATTTGCGTTAAAATTAACCTGCTGCGGTTTTTCTCCATCAAAAGAAATTTCATAACGCAGTCCCTTATTGCTGTTAAAATTAAGTGTAGGAGCCAAAAGCAGTTCTACTTTAAAATCGCCTGTAGAAGTAAAATTCATTTCATATTCAACAAAAATATTTTCCTTCGAATCTGGATATAAATTTGAAGGAAATACCGTTATACCGCTTTTTGTTTTTCCGAAATCCGGAATTACTTCCCAATGAATTTTGTCTGAATTATTTACTTTAGAAAAATGTTCGGCTTCTATAGAAACATACCCTTCTTTCTCTAAAAATACTTTTTGTGCTGTCTCACTTGTTTTAGTAACATAGCTGATTTTTGGGAGAATATTTTTGGGAGTATCGTGCCAGGCTTTGTAACCAATTCTCATTTGATCCATTATATGAGTCCATTTCCCGCCTGAAATTTCATTGTTGTATTTATGCTGCAAAATAGAATCTCTCGAAAAATTAAATTTAACCTGATCTGCATACGTATTGGCCAGAATGTTTTCTTCTGCAGCCAGTTTTTTATTTTTGGCTTGTGCATAATACATTTCATAAAGATTGCTGCAGGCATCTATAGGATATAAAACCAACTGAAAATAAGCATCTTTATATTCATTTGGAATATCATTGTAAATTCGATACGCATCGAGGGATAAATTTTTATAATCATTTACAACGGTTTCAAATTCATTATAATTTTCCAGACTGTAGGTATTGCTGTCCAGCATTTCTGGGGTAACGCGTCTGTTGAATTTTGGATATGTATTTAATAAAACTGCGATTTCTTTAGAATGCTTTTTTCCAAACTGTTGGACAGCCCAGCTTTCGGTAAATTCAAAAAGATTTTGAGAATTGAATTTCTTTGGATTCCATGCCATATCTAAAAAGAAGCTTATCGGAAATTCCATTGGTTTAAGATCCCCAACATTTACAATCCAAACCTTATCGACGCCATGCTCATAACTGAGATTCATTTGCTCCCAGACTCTTTGTATCGGACTAATATTTATCCATTTTGAATTTCGGGGTCCTCCCACATAATCAAAGTGATAATACATTCCGTAACCGCCTTTGTGCAGCGGTTTGGTCAAATCAGGAAGTTTGCGCACATTTCCCCAATTGTCATCACAAAATAATAAAATTACATCGTCAGGCACGCGCATTCCCTGATCGTAATAATCCTGAACTTCTTTGTACAAAGCCCAGACCTGAGGTGTTTTTTCTGGTGATTTTCCTGTTTCTTTCTCAATAATAAGGCGCTGTTGTTTTACGATATTTTCCAGCAGACTGATATTTGTTCCTTCGCTCATTGCTTCATCTCCATCGCCGCGCATTCCTACCGTTACCAGTTTTTCCCAGTTTTTACTACGCTGGATACCGCTTTTCCAGAATTGATCTAAAACCTCTTTATTTTTAGAGTAATCCCAAACATTAGCAAGATTGTTTTTCTTAATATAACGATGCCAGTCTGTTTGTGCCAAAGCCATAGGTTCATGATGCGATGTTCCCACAATAATGCCCATTTCATTTGCCAGAGGCCCGCTTGCAGGATCATCATCATAAAAAGCACTACCCCACATGGCAGGCCAGATATAATTGGATTTTAAACGCAGCAGCAATTCGAAAACTTTCTCATAGAAACTGCTGTTAAATCCTCCGAAAGTTTTTTTTGCCCATCCGCTCAATGCCGGAGCTTCATCATTTAGAAAAATCCCTCTGTATTTTACGGCGGGTTCTCCATCTGTATAAATTCCTTTTATAAAATAAATAGTTTCATTTTTTTTTACAGGAACATCTGCCCAATAATACCAGGGAGATACACCTATTTGTTTGGACAACTCATATATTCCGTAAATGGTTCCCCTCTTGTCGCTTCCCACAATAACGATGGCTTCCTCAATTCCTTTAAAGGGATTTTTTATGTTTTGAATGATAAATTTTTCGTTTTTACCTTTGAGTTGTTTTCCATCGATTTTATTTGCTTTAACTAAATCATCAATCACAGAATTGGTTCCGATTGTTCCAATGATAATTAATGGCGATAATGCATTTTGTTTCTGATTTAAGATTGATGGTTTTTCTCCAGTCACTTTCTCAAAATCTATTTGTAAATTAGTGATTGCACGCAAAACTCCGGCATCAGATCCGCTGCTGACAAGAAAATATAAGTGTGAAGATTTCTCTTTTATTGTAATAACATTGTTCTCTTTTTGAGTTGTAATAAACGACTGCGCTTTTAAAATACCAGAACTAAAAACGATAAGAAGTGTGAGGATATATTTTGAAAATGTCTTCATGAACTTTAGTATTATGCAATTCAATTACTTTTTTTTTAATCTTTATTTATTCTGAAACAATAATGGCGCAAACATCGATAAATCGTGTCTCCATACTGGCCACGTATGTCCGCCAGAATATTCGCTGTATTTGTATTTGATTCCGAGCTGGTCGAACTTTTTCATCATTATTTTGCAATTTTCATAAGCAATATCTTCTATGCCGCCCATCGAAATCCAAAATTCTTTAAGGTTTGAATTAATTAACGCGGTATTGTTTTTCATAAATTCATATTGTGGATCAGATAAAGTTGTATTATTTGCCCACCAACCCGAACTGAATACGCCTATATAAGAAAACAAGTCAGAATTTTTAACGCCCGCATAAAGCGTTTGCAAGCCTCCCATTGATAATCCGGCCAAAGCTCTGCTTTCAGCGTCTTTTGCGACTTTAAAATTACTTTCTACAAAAGGTATTGCTCCGGTTTTCAATTCATTTTCAAAAGCTTTTAGTGCATTTTCATTAAAACCTGCCACGCCGCCTGTATTTCCCATATTGCCGTCCAGCATTGCGATGATCATGGGTTTTGCTTTATTTTCGGCAATCAAATTATCTAATATTAAATTTGCTTTTCCCTGAGCATACCAGCCTCGCTGATCTTCACCTCCGCCATGAAGCAGATACAAAACCGGATATTGTTCACCACCTGTTTCATAACCGGGCGGTGTGCACACATACATTTCACGCCAGGAATTCGTTACTTTTGAAAAATATTTTTTGATTACAATATTGCCATGCGCAACCATTTTTAAATCGTAGAATTCTCCTTCTTTATTAGGAATCTCGATACCCGAAGCCATGCGGCTCATTCCATAAAACGATTCACTTGCCGGATCAGCCACAGCCACACCATCAATAATCAAAGAGTAATAATTAAATCCTTTGTTTATAACATCTGTGGTAACGGTCCATAAACCCGTTTCATCTCTCAGCATATCATATTTTCGTCCTAAATCTATTTGCACTTTTGAAGCTTCTGGCGCTTTGATCTTAAAAATAACGCGGTTGTCCGGTAGAATTTGAGGATATTTATTATTTCGAATATTGGTCTGCGCAGCTTCGCCCAAAATCGTATATGCAGCAAAATTAGACTGATCTACTGCCTTAAATAAAAACTGAGAAAACATATATAAACCATTTTTCCAGACTTTAAAATCATGAACACCCGGCTCAATATAGTAAATATGAGGTACGTCATTTTTATAAAGATACTCGTGCGTTCGCCTGCTGTTGCCAATAAGTCCATCATTATCGCCACAAGAAATCCACAGTAATTTAAGTTTCTTTTTTGCTTCCTGCGGATTTGGAAGTAATTCCTCCGGCATTTTTGTATTTGGTGCTGCGGAGAATGCACCCACCCACGCAAATTTATCTAAATTCCCTAATCCGAAATTCAAAGACTGACCTCCCCCCATTGAAAGACCTGCAATCGCTCGGTGTTCTCTGTCTTTATAAGTCGAATATTTTTTTTCAATAAAAGGAATTAAATCATTTAAAAGGTCTTTTTCAAATACTGCAAAGGCTTTTATTTTATCTGGAGCCATAATATTTCCTGAAGCACTATCGTCCTTCATTGCCCGGCCATTTGGCATTACTACGATCATAGGCTCAATTTTTCCATCGGCATAAAGATTATCCAATATAATCTGCGGATTTCCTCCGTTCAGCCATTCCTTTTCATCGCCACCTATTCCGTGTAAAAGATATAATACAGGATATTTTTTCTTTTTATTAAATCCCGGCGGTGTATAAATAGTGGCTCTTCGTGTAGATCCTACCGTTTTAGATTCATAAGTGATGGTTTCAATTTTTCCTTGCGCCGCATCTGAATTTAACTGATCAAAACCAATAGGCCCCTGAACCGTAATAAACTCTTTGCCATTGTATATTTTATAACCTAATAACGAAAGCATTTTTACAGCATAACGCCTTCCTAATTCTCTGTAACCATCTGCTGTAAAATGCAAATAATCTGATGCAGCTTTGCAGCCACTAGATGAAATCACGTAGGCATTTGGTATGGTTTGCGGTAATGTGGCAATAATTTTATTCATACTCGCACATTTTCCATTCTGGTCTTCGCTGACCGTTTCTCCAGAAAGCAGCGGTACTTTTTTTGGATCTAAATTCAGGTCCTTCATTAAATTATCATATACAATCTTTAGCTTTTTTGTCCAAAGTGTATCACCTGTATTCGATTCTCCCTGGTGTACTAATATCCCTTTGATTACCCCTTTTTTCTGGGCAATTTTAGCCATATCTACTAATCTTTTGTAAGGATTGCCATCGTACTGCTGGATCATGCCTTTCATCCAGTCTGGTGCTGTCGAGATGTAACTTTCAGATTTATCTTTATCAAAAAGTTCAATCTTACAACCGCCAACTGCAACATTAATGATACCTATTTTTATATTTTTGGGAAGATTTTCGGTCATGGTTCTTCCAAAATAATCTGTTGGTGTTAATCCTGTAGTACAGCGGCATAATGGGGAAACAGCTTTATACCATTCCCCCATTTTTCGACCAATTTCCGGACAGTTGACTGCTTCCAGAACCTGAAATCTATCATCAATTCCGGTGGCATCCTGCGGTTCAATTTTTGCACTGCCTTCCATATTAGACTGGCCAAAACTCAAATAAACCTGAAAGTTAGGATCTTGCGAATACGCTTTTTGTCCGATTGAAAATAAAACTGCAAATGCAAAAAATCTAATTATTGATTCCATTTTATAATTTGTTTAGTGTCAAAAAACATTAAATGCTGGCCGATAAATTTGTAAACAAACTGCTAAGCCACGCACAATTTTATTTAAATAAATTCAAATCTATCGCTTGTCCCATTGTGAGATAACCGAGTTCGTTTGGATGCAAAAAGTCACCGTCGTGCAGGTTTGATGAAATGGTTTTTGAGCCTATTTCTGAAGTCATTATTTTATCAAAATCAATAACAGCATCAAAGTTTTTACTGCTACGAATCCAGTTATTGACAATGTCTCTCGCTTCTTGTTTGAAAGGCGCGTCATAGAATGATTTTTGAAATGGTAAAATTGTACATCCATACACTTTAATCCCTTTAGAATGCGCCTTTTCTATCATGACTTTATACGCTTCGATTAGTTCGTTGGCTCTGATGGGGGCATCTTCGGCACGTTTAATACCGCCAATATCGTTTATGCCTTCCAGAATAATGAGCCATTTTGTTCCTGCCTGAGAAAGCACATCTCTGCCAAAACGATCCAATGCAGTAGGTCCCAGACCTCCTTTTAGAACACAATTTCCTCCGATTCCTAAATTTAATACTCCAATATGACGCGTGCTTTTGTCTGCATTTAGACGTGCTGCCAAAATATCAGTCCAGCGGTTTTGTTTATTTGTTCCTGAGCCGCGTCCGTCGGTAATTGAATTTCCCAGACAAACTACGTTAACCTCATCATTATCGGCACAAATATCCAACCCCGTAATAGAATACCAATGGTCTGTTTTTACAGCTCCGGCAAAAGAGGCATTGTTGTTTTGATCTCCTTCTAAAATGTAGGATGTCGTGCGTGAACCAGGATGACCGGATACTTTTGAGGAAACTTCTCCGTAATGAATCGTAATCGCTAAAAGCTGTCCCGGTTGTAATTCAAAATCAAAAGCATCTGAAAACACTTCTTGTCCAGGTTCGAGTGTTATTTCTGAATTTCCATTAAACAGAAGCATCTTCTGCGTTTTTGGATCAATAACAGGCGCATCAATTACATTGGCAACACTTACAGATTTCAAAACTGTAGGCTGATCACTAAACAAATTAGAAAATCGTAATTTAATACGTTTGCCTCCCAATGATACTTTAATAATCTGACGCAGTGTATGCTGTGCAAGTCCCGGCGATGGAGGCATATTGTTTGGTTCAACCAGCATTTGAGCCGAAGCCCAGCTGCCTGTCCAATTTTGATGGTCTTTTTTGGATACTGATGAACTGGATTTGCAACCTGCAATTAAAAACAGGAAACTTAAAAGGACAATCGATTTTATATATCTTCTTTTTAAATTCATGTATTAAAAATTAAGGTTTTGTTGTTAATTCAAATTAAAATAAATCCTGTCTTATTGTGGCTGCGCATCATTTGCTGTTGTAGCATACAATCCTATTAATGCTCCCGTAAAACCTCCGGCTGCATTTGTTGACAGAATATCTCCTGAAACTGCTGTTCCTAAATTTACAAAATCAGCACCATTAAGAGCATAGCTGTATTCATAACTATCACCCGCTGCTTTTACCTGAAGACGAATGTTTTTTATATTGTCAATTTTAGCACTTGCGATAATTTTTGACTGTCCACTTTCTGTTCTTTGTAACAGGATATATGTATCTTTTCCTTTTTTAGTTACACCAAATACATAATTAAATCGCTCATTTTGCAGATTTACAATTCCTGCCAGTTCTTTTTCAGATGAAGGATTGTAATCTAAAGTTGCTGTGAAAGAAAAGGTATTGTGCTGTTGTCTGTAAAAAAGCGTTGAAGTGGGTTTAAGCTCTTTAATATTTACATTAAAGGGATTAATCTGCAGTCCTTTTTTTGTTATAGAAATAAAATTTTCACGAGGTCCTCTTAATCCAATCCATCTGTAATCTAGTTTTTTAGAATTAAAATTTTCAATAAACGTAAAGTTTCCATTGGGGAAAAATCCGTCTTTGCCTGTTTTATTTTCGGTAACTCCCTGAGGCATTTTTAGTTTTGGTTCTAAGGGCACAAGTCCGTTTTCAAAAACAGGAAAAACACCTGACCAATCTACTGGCAGGATAAAGGTTTCACGGCCTGTATTCACTCGATCTTTATCATTAGGGCGAACACCTAGAAAAACTCCGTAATATTTATCATCAGGTCCTTGAATTAAATCAGCATGTCCAGCCCAGTCTACTTTTTGTGCTCTGTCTTTTGGAAAATAACGCTGTGTCAGAATCGGATTACTGGATGATGGTTTGAATGGTCCTTTAGGGCTGTCGCTTACAAAAACAACTTCACTGTGATTACCTCCTGTACCACCTTCGGCACACATTAGATAATAACGTCCGTCTTTTTTGTACAAATGAGGAGCTTCAATCCAGATCGGTTTTTTAGAGAGATCTACGCCTCCGTCTACTATAATTTTATCTGTGCCGGGAATAACTTTATCATTCATTACGTCATATTCCCAAACCTTAATGACGCGATGTCCCTGATACAAATCTTTGCCTTTATCGGGTGCGTCATTATGAACTACATAGCCTTTTCCGTCATCATCAAAAAATATGCACGGATCAATGCCATCAAATCCTAATTTTATAGGACTTCCCCATCCTTTCATAGGATCTTTTGTTTTTACTATAATATTGCCCAGCCCTCCTGAAAATGCCGTTACAATCATATAGAAAGTATCGTTATGAGGGTTGTAGGTTATTCCCGGAGCATATACGCCTTGGCTTATTCCTGTATCATGCGGATTAAATTCATCTATATTATTTAAAACGCCTCCTAAATCTGTCCAGTTTACCAAATCTTTAGAATGGAAAATGGGTACTCCCGGAAACATGGCAAATGAAGAACATACCATGTAGTAATCGCTGCCTTTTCTTGTAATGGCAGGATCGGGATAACATCCCTGCAGTATTGGAGTATAAAATTCGTCTGGTTTTAAAGGGTTATTTTTATAGATCTCATCCTCTCCTGTGTAAGTAACATTAGAAAAAAACGGACCTTTTTTGGATTGTTCTTTTTTAGGAATATTTCCCTGTGCCATGCCATGAAAAGAGCACAGAAAAAGTACTGTAAGCACAAAAAATATTTTTCTTGTAATCATTGTTATGGTGTATTATGTACTAAATATTTCAGAAAATCATAAAAAGCCGAGAGTATTATCCCTCGGCTTCCAACTAACACAAACTTAAATCATGACATAGGCACACTAAAACCTATAAATAATTATTTAATTTGCTGGAAAATTTTAAATATTAGTACCCAGGATTCTGATAAGCTTGTTTGTCTGCTGCCGACATTTCCATACCATCTAATTGTCCTTGTGGAATTGGTCTCAAATAATGGTGGGCATCAATTGTTCTTGTTACTACCTGTGGTGTATGCTGACCAAAATTTGAACCGCCAATAGAATATTTTCCAGCCAGTTCATTCCATTTTTGAGTTCTTACCAAATCATACCAGCGGTAACCTTCACCGTAATATTCGCGAGAACGTTCTGCCAGAATATAGTTAATATCAATTACTGCAGGAGTTGCATTTGTTAATGCAACGCTGTTGTCTGCATTTTTTGCCACTTTACCATTATTGTCCCAGCGCCATTTTCCTGCACGGGCTCTGATTACATTTATAAGATTTCTGGCAGATGCAGCGCCAGAAGCTCCTTTTACTGCAGCTTCTGCGGCAACAAAATAAAGCTCTGAAAATTTGGCTACAGGAAACGGTCTGGTACTTCCGGCATTTGGCTGTCCTAATCCTCCGGCATTATCTGTACGATAAGGTCCTAATTTCCATAAACCCGGATAAACTATTCTGCTTATTCCTAAAGGAGAAATTACATAATCTGCTCTTCCTGGTAAAATTCCGGCGCCAACACCGCTGTCACCTGCTCCAGAAGGATAGGTAATTGGTGCAGCCGGTTCTTCATTAAGAAAAGTTAGAATCGCATCACCTGGTTTTACAGGTAAGCCATTAGCATTATATAAGGTTGCCACATCGGTTAATCCGGTTCCTATAAGATTCCAGTTGCCGCGGTAAACAGCTGCAAATGTTCCATCATATCTCGAATCATTTGTTTTATCTGCAAAAGTATTGGTAATAACTTCTATAGGCGGCACCATTCTTACCCACGGACGGCCTAAAAACTGATCTGCCGCACGCTGCACTGTAGATACCGATGCTCCTGATGCATTTTTACTTCTTATGGCTGTATAATTCCATGTTCCCATCCAGCCTGCAAAATTATCTGGAGCACCGCCGCTGCCGTAGGAAAGACTTCCTCCGTTGTAATATTCGCTGTCTTCTGTATGGTCTGCATAAAGCAGCATTTCTTTATTACGGTCATTAGATCCTAAGCTGACATCATAAAAATAATTCTGTAATGCATACGGTCCCGGATTATTAATTCCTTCTATGGCAATATTATAAGCCTGTTGAAAATACCATTGTGCATTATGTCCGTCCGGATCTGTTCTAGGCGTTTCCGGATAGGTGGGAATATTATTTGGATTTTCCAGCCACCATGCGTATGTCAAATAGGCTTTAGCTAATATTAAACGAGCCAGAGTTTTAGTTGCTGTACCTGTTAATCTAGGAGCATCCGGCAGTTCGTTTACTGCAGCTAAAAGATCTGGAAAAACGGCTTTTGTGTAAACTTCTGTAACGGTATTTCGTTTTGAAGATCTGGAAGGCTTGCTGTTAAATTTGAGTTCGCCTGCTCCTAAATCTAAAGGCACACCTCCAAAAGTCTGCACGAGCAAAAAATAATCAAAAGCTCTAAAAAACTTAGATTCTGCTATAAGGCTGGCGGAGACACCCACTGCGGCTCCATTATCAATAATACCGCTGGCTGTATTTATATCATTATATGAATTATTCCACAAAACGTCGGAACGGCTTGAGTTAGGATTTATAACTCCAACTCCGGATAGATCGTGATCTTTGAAATTCCCATCGGCCTGCTGTCCATAAGTTGCTTCATCGGTACCGGTTTGGCAGGCATTATAAAAATAGGCTTGTCCGTAAATGTAACGAAGGTGTGCATAATGCGAGGTTAATCCCTGAATTACTCCCTGTTCTGTTTTAAAGTAACCCGGTTCGTAAAAATCATGCGGCTTTTCTTCTAAAATATCAGAGCAGCCTGCAAAGGAGAACAAAACTACTGATCCTATAACTAAATTTTTAAAAATATATCGTTTCATGATTCTCTTGATTAAAATGTTAAATTAAGTCCGAATAAATAGTTTCTCGTTGTTGGAGTATTTGTTCCAATAACCAGAAATCTACGCTGGTATGACGCTACAGCCTGATTTTCGTCACCGTACGAATTGGTTTCCGGATCCATTCCTGATTGTTTGTGGTATGGTGAAAAAAGAACAAAAGGGTTTTGAGCCGTAAAATAAACGCGCAGTTTTTCTATACCTAAGTTTCTCATAAATTCCTGATCCAATGTATAACCAAGAGTTAATGCTCTAATTTTTACATACGATGCATCAAAATATCCCATTGTCGACATGTATTTTGGATTATCACCGCTTCTGATTCCTCTTGGATTTGGAAATTCTGCATCTCTATTATCTGGTGTCCAATAATCTACATCAACATTGCTTCGGCGGCCGTTAAGAAGATTAAGATAACTTGCTCCTCCATAAAGTGTACTAACTAATACACCCCCGCTTTTGAATGCTCCAACAGCAGAAAAATCAAAACCTTTGTAAGTTAAGTTTGTATTGAAACCTCCCTGAAAGTCAGGATCTGTTTCTATAATTTGTCTGTCACTTGCATTAATTGCACGAGTTGGGGTTCCGTCTGGATTAAAACCTCCGGTATATTTAACTTTGATAGACCCAACAACCGTTCCCTGCTGATTGATACCCGTTGGTCCCGGCTCTAGTACAGACATATAAGGATCACCTTCCTGCCAAATACCTACTTTTTGATAATCATAAATAGAGTTAATATTATAGCCTACAAACCAAGAATTACTCTCGTCTCTTTGAGATCCGGAAGCAAGTGCAACCAGTTTATTCTGATTTGCATATAAGTTGAATCCAACAGTCCAAGTCAACCCTTTTGGATTGTCCAAAATGACTCCGTTTAAAGATATTTCGTAACCTTTATTTTCAGTCTCTCCAACGTTTGCAACATAACTGCTTACACCAGATGTTGCCGGAAGTCCAACTCTCTGCAAAAGATCTTTTGTGTGTGTTTTATAATATTCAATAGTACCCGATAAACGATTGTTGAAGAATCCAAAATCTAATCCGTAGTTCCATGTGGTAGAAAACTCCCATCCCAAATCCGGATTCGGCAGTTCGGTAACATATACACCTGTGGAGTTTGTGGTTCCAAAATTATACGGTCTTGTGCTTAGAGCGCCCAAAGTAGCATAAGGATTAACAGCCTGATTAGACGTCTGGCCATATCCTGCACGTAATTTTAGTAAATTAATCCAGGAAATCTTTTTCATGAAAGATTCATTAGAAATGGTCCATCCTGCAGAAACGGCCGGATAAGTTACCCATTTATTTCCATCAGATAATCTTGATGATCCGTCTGAACGAATTGTACCTGAGATAAAATAACGATTATCATACGAGTACATCAGTCTAGCCATGTAAGATGTCAAACCCCATTGTGTATAATCCTGATTTGCGGGATTGATCACTGCTTCTTCTTCACTTTGTCCTAAATTATAAAACTGAAACGCATCAGAAGTAATTCCGTTTCTTGATATCTGCGAAGTATTTCCTGTAAACTGCTCATTCGAATATAATCCGACAAAATTAATAGTGTGCTTTTGTGCAAAAGTTCTATCGTAGGTCAGCAAGTTTTCTATAAGCCACTGTGTTGATAAAGTATTACTAATAGAAGCATTTGATATGGTGGCAGGATTTACATCAAAAACACCTTGTCCTTCATAATAACCGCTATTGGATATACGAAAGTTCAATCCGGTATTCATACGGTATTTTAAACCTTCTACTCCGGGTATCTTCAATTCAGCAAAAATATTATTATACGAACTAAAAGCTCTGGTTAAATTGACATATGATTCATTCAGATTATTAATAGATTCTCGGGTGTACACCCATTGATCATCTGCTGCCATCCTAACGGTTCTTTTTAACGAACCATCTGCATTATACGGATTGGCTAACGGAGAGGTTGCTAAAATTGTACCTGTACCAATATTATCTCCATTGGTAACAGCATAATTGCTGTTTGTATTGAATCCTACACGAAAAGAAGATCCTAACTGCTGGTCTACACCTGCTCTAAGACTAAAGCGCTCAAATTTCTGCCCCGGCAAAACCGACTCTTCTTTATAATATCCTAAACCTGCATTATAAGAGCCGCGCTCACTTCCTCCGGAAACACTCACATCATGACTAATCATTTCACCAGATCCGTAAAGCGATTTCTGCCAGTCTGTATTTGTGCCTCTTGATTCATCAATACCATCTGTATATAAACCGGTATAATCACGAAGTGCAGCAAACTTAGCTCCATCCATCATATCATAGTTGCCAAAAACCTGCTTAATACCGCTAAAACCATTATAATTAAATGTCGCTTTTTGATTTTTACGCCCTTTGTTACTGGTTACTAATATCACTCCATTTGCACCACGAGAACCATAAATAGCCGTCGCAGAGGCATCTTTTAAAATATCTACAGATTTGATGTCTACAGGATTGATATCTCCTATTGAACCTGCAAAGGGAACTCCGTCAAGAACAATTAAAGGGTCATTACTTCCCGTCAATGATCTGGTTCCTCGTATGCGTATCTGCATTGCCGCTCCGGGTTTTGAAGAAGTTTGTGTCAATTCTACTCCAGGCAGTCTTCCCTGCAATGCCTGAGTAATATTTGCGGCAGGAACTTCGCTTAATTGTTTTCCTCCAATTGAGGCTACAGATCCTGTTACGGCTTCCTTTACCTGAGTTCCATATCCAATAACTACAACTTCTTTTAAAGCATTTGAATCTTCTTCAAGTTTTACGTTAATAATAGTTTGTCCATTTACGGTTACCTCTTTTGTTTTTAAACCCAAAAAACTAAAAACAAGTACACCGTTAGAAGGTACATCAATAGAATAAGTTCCATCGAAACCAGTGCTTACTCCAGTTTTTGCACCCTTTAAATTCACATTAGCCCCGGGAATAGGCCCAGCGCCATCAGATACTGCTCCTGTAACTTTTGTCTGCGCATTTGAATGTATTGATAACGCAAACATTAAGATTAAAAAACAAAAGCATTTAAAATGCTTTGTTTTACTTATAACAATAAGGTTAGTCATAAAAATTAATTTAGTTAGTTAATATTCTGTTGGTTTAGTTAATAAGTGTATTGGTAACAAATATATAAAAAACAACTAATACACAATCGGTTGTTTGTATTTTTTTTTAATAAATAATTAAAAAAACAACACTAAAAAAACATTGTATATAATTTATATCAAAATAAAATAACAAATATCTATTTTAACAATTCCTTTTATTGCTAATTTTAATAATTATATGATGTTTTTTGTGTTTTATTAAAAAAAATATAAAAGAAAAAAAAGTGAATTAAAGTATTGTGCGAACAAGAAAACAAACCCAATTTCACAAGAATAGCTTGTTAAATCAGCACTTTAAAAATATTTAGCTTCCGTCATTCAATAATCACTATACTAATGATAATCAAATAAGTAAGAAATCACTACAATAAAAACAATCGGTTGTTATAAACAAAAAAAAAGAGCTATTTTAAAATTAATTTAAAAAAGCTCTTTCATTGGACAGAAAAATTAAAAAAGATAATGATCTACTTAGCAATACATTAATAGAATTCTACAAATTCATTTTTTTAGCATCTTCCACAAATTGATTCAAACCAATATCTGTTAAAGGATGCTTTAATAATCCTTTGATTGCCGATAAAGGTCCTGTCATAACATCAGATCCTGCTTTTGCACAATTTACAATATGCATCGTATGCCTGATCGACGCAGAAAGGATCTGTGTCTGATAATTATAATTATTGTAGATTTCTCTTATTTCAGCAATTAAATGCATTCCGTCGGTAGAGACATCATCTAATCTTCCCAAAAAAGGAGAAACATAAGCCGCGCCTGCTTTGGCTGCCAATAATGCCTGACCCGCAGAAAAAACCAAAGTAACATTTGTTCTTATTCCTTTAGACGAAAAATATTTACATGCTTTTACACCGTCTGCAATCATAGGCAATTTAACCACAATCTGCGGATGGAGCGCTGCCAGTTCTTCTCCTTCCCTAATCATTCCGTCGAAATCTGTCGAAATAACTTCAGCAGAAACATCGCCGTCTACAATGTTACAAATATCAAGGTAGTGTTTTAAAATATTATCTTTTCCGGAAATGCCTTCTTTGGCCATGAGCGACGGATTTGTTGTAACGCCGTCTAAAACACCCAATGACTGAGCCTCTCTTATGTCTTGTAAATTGGCTGTATCTATAAAAAATTTCATGTTTTTTAATTAAAGTTGTTAGTACTATCAGCTGTAAAGCCACAGTAAAAATGGTATTGGTCAAAAAATTAAGGGAAACCTAATGTATAATTCTGTTTATTTAAATTTAAACGATCTATAGCTATCACATAGGTTTTAAATGTTCTTCCTTAGAAAAAAACTTTCAATCTATCGATCTTCTAATTCCATACGGATCAATAGTGATGATTGAACCATCTTCTAAATAATCGATTTTGGTTACTTTCATACTTCTCAAATGTGTTATTCCTTTTGAAAGACTGGAATCGTGGTAAAATAAGTACCATTCGTTTTCGACTTCACAAATAGAGTGATGCGATGTCCAGCCCACAACGGGATTTAATATTCTTCCCTGATACGTAAATGGTCCGTACGGATTATCTCCGATCGCATAACAGATAAAATGCGTATCACCTGTAGAGTACGAAAAATAATATTTTCCGTTGTATTTATGCACCCAGGAAGCTTCAAAAAAGCGACGATTATTATCACCTGCCAGTATCGCTTCTCCATTTTGATCAAGTATTACTATCTCCTTCGGATCTTCTGCAAACTCCAGCATATCAGCTGTAAGCAAAGCTACAATTGGTCCAAGAGCAGTTTCTCTTGCCTGCGGTTCTTCATTATTCCGGTTGTAGATATTGTTTCGATACTTCTGAAGTTGTCCGCCCCAGATACCGCCAAAATAAATATAATGTTTGCCATCTTCGTCTTCAAAAACTGCCGGATCTATACTGTAACTTCCTTTTATAGCATCGGGTTCCGGTTTAAAAGGTCCTGCCGGATCATCTGCAGTCGCAACGCCAATCTGAAAAATTCCATTGGCGCGTTTGGCTGGGAAGTACAAATAATATTTTCCGTTTTTATGAGCTGCATCCGGCGCCCACATTTGTTTTTCTGCCCAGGCAACATCGTCTACATGCAGTGCAACACCATTATCTACTGCTTTTGATGAAATACTATCCATTGAAAAAACATGATAATCTTCCATTCCGAAATGATCTCCATCATCATTAAACGGAATTCCAGCATCGATATCGTGTGACGGATAAATATAAATTTTACCATTAAATACATGAGCCGAAGGGTCGGCGGTATACATGTGTGATACTAAAGGCTTTGAAATCGCCTGTTCATTAATTTCCTCGAAATTAATTTGGTCAATGCTATCTTCAGGCATAGTGCTATTGTTGTTATGTTCTTCTTTCTTTTAATTCTGTTTCTATTTGTATTTCCATTTGTTTATTAATTTTATAAAAAAACAGCAATCCAGCTCCAATTAAAAATGGGATTGCAGGGAAAACACTTACCAATAATTTTATTCCACTAATAGCCGTTTCTGTCTGTACCGTCGTATTTGGAATGTAATTAAAATAACCTAAAAACAAGGTAGTCAAAGCTCCTCCAATACTCAAACCGGCTTTTAATCCCACCATCATTGCAGAGAAAATAATAGCCGTTGCACGACGATTGTTGAGCCACTCTGAATAATCGGCTACATCTGCAATCATTGCCCAGAGAATTGGAATTGTGATTCCGTAGAAAAATCCATGTAGAATCTGGGAGAAAAATATTAAGGAAATTGAAGTTGGCGCAAAGAAATAAAAAGCGATGATAAATAATGTTGAGATGAATAAAAACAAACCAAAAACATTCCGTTTCCCGTATTTATCCGCTAGGTTTTTAGACAGTGTAATACCGACAATCATAAAAATAATACCGCCCGCATTAAACAATCCAAATCCCGCAGCAATAGGATCACTGCCAAAATAATTCAATCCAATATTGGATAAAAAATCTAAGATTGGCTGAATAAAAACCTCCAGCTGTTGTTTGTTTACATAATTTTCAAAATAATACACATAAGAACCGCCTTTCATCGCCAAGGTTATAAAAACCAGAGTTGTCAGCGTCAGCATAATAATCCACGGTCTGTTTTTGACCAAATCACTCAAATCTTCTTTTATACTTGATTTTTGTTCTGGTTTAGGAATAATTCTTTCTTTGGTCGTCAAAAAGGTAATTAAAAGCATTATCGTTCCAATAATCGCCAGAACGGTCATTACTTTTTCGATTCCGATTGCCTTATCGCCGTTTCCGGCACTTTTTATTATTCCAAGCATAAAAACCTGCACAAAAAACTGAGCAAACATTACTGCCACAAAACGGTACGACGACATACTGTTTCTTTCGGCCATATTCCCTGTAATTACACCGCTCAAAGCAGAATAAGGCAGATTATTTCCCGCATAAAAAAGCAATAAAAAGGTATAGGTTACCACTGCATAAATTACTTTTCCATTATATGAAAAATCGGGAGTAGAAAAAGCCAATAAGGCAACAACTCCAAGAGGAACCGCTGTTAACAAAATCCACGGTCTGAATTTTCCCCATTTTGTTCTCGTTCTATCGGCCAAAACTCCAATAATCGGGTTGAATACAAAAGCCGCAATCAAGCCTACAATTAACATGATAATGGAGGAATCTGTAGGAGACAATCCGTAGATATCGGTGTAAAAATAAGCCAGATAGGTCATCAGAGTCTGAAAAACCAAATTGGCTGCCAAATCTCCTAAACTGTATCCGATTTTTTCCTTGATGGATAATTTTTGTGAAATGTTATTCATTATTGCTTTTGGTGGTTAGTTAGTAGTTTAGATTCTGTACTGTTTTAAAACAATACAGAAAGACAATTAAAAAAAAAAACAATCGGTTGTGTAAAATTATATAAAAAAAGGTTTTATACAAATTTAATTAGCTTTATTTAAGCATTTTATACATTTCACAATCGATTGCTGTTTTATTACTTATAATTTGCGATTTTCGCTGTTTATTTCTTATCTTCTTTTAAATTCAAGATGCTTTCGTAAGCTTTTTTATGTTTTAGATCTGCATCAAATGGCAGCGGATAATTGGTTCTTCCTTTTATCGGCCAGTCATTAAGCCAGGACTGCCCATCGTGAACACCCCAAAAAGTAACTCGGCTAATTTTATCTTTATGTTTCAGGAATAATTTAAAAATACCTTCATAACGTGCAGCTAGTTTATTTTGAATCGAATCTGGCAATGATTTCGGATAGGGATTCATTTTGGCACTTCCTTCAAAATTCTGATTCACATCTGCACCTTTCAAGTCCCACGGATTTGGCAAAACGGTTATATCCAATTCTGTAAAAGCAACCTTAATTCCTAAAGCAGAATACTCTAAAATGCTTTTTTCAATTTCTTCCAAAGACGGACTAGCCAGCCTCCAATGTCCTTGAATACCAACTCCATCAATTTTTCCGCCTGCAGCTTGAATTTTCTTAATCAAATTTATTGCTCCCGCTCTTTTTGCCGGTTCTTCGATATTATAATCATTATAATAAAGTGCTGCTTTAGGGTCTGCTTTTGCAGCAAGTTTAAAAGCGTCTGCCAAATATTTTTCGCCAAGTGTATTCAAAAAAACAGATTGTCTCAAAGTTCCATCTTCATTTAGAGCTTCATTTACCACATCCCAGGAACTTATTTTTCCTTTGTATCTAGAAACGACAGTATTAATATGGTCTTTCATAAAGGCTTTCATCTCGGTACTGTCTTTGATTTTTTCCATCCAAGGTGCCAATTGACTGTGCCAGATCAAAGTATGTCCGTGAAGAAACATTTTATTGTTTTCTCCGTATGCTATAAATTTATCTGCTAAAGCAAAATCGTATTGATCCTTTTGCGGATGCACATACATTGATTTCATTATATTTTCTGCTGTAATCGCATTAAATTCTTTTCGGATCAAAGAATCTTCCTGTGCATTTTTTTCTTCAATTTGATCTGCACTTAAGGCTGTTCCTATATAAAAATCGTTTTTATACGCCTCTTTTAAGGAAAGACTTTCTTTCTGTGAAGTACAGCTTACCACCAGAAAAGTCGTGACGACAAATAAGTAAGGATTAATAAATTTCATATCTTTTGGTTTAATAGTTAATAGTTTTTCTTCTTACAGAGACCTGACAGGTTTTAAAACCTAAGGTCTAATCCCGTATAATTACAAATCTAATTTGTACACAATTCCCATTTCTAAACCTCGTAATTCGGCAAGACCTTTTAATCTTCCCGTGAGAGAATAACCGGGATATAGTTCCTTTACTTCTTCTACAGCATGCAGAAAACCATGATCAGGACGCATTGGCAGACTTATTTTTGTTTCATTCATCAACAAAAGAAGTTTCTCTACAATTCTTTCCATTTTAACATCGCCGTTTAAATGTTCCGATTCCCTAAAAATAGTTTCGCTTTCGCGAATGGTATTTCGAAGATGTAAAAAGTGAATTCGGTTTCCATAATCAGCTATAATTTTTTCCAGATTATTTTTTGGGTCTGCACTTAGCGATCCAGTACAGTAACACAATCCGTTTGCTGTTGAAGGAACTGCTTCAAAAATGTTTTTTAGATCTGCCTCTGTAGAAACAATTCTTGGCAAACCCAAAACCGAAAACGGCGGATCGTCTGGATGAATGGCTAATTTTTGCTCGTTTTTCTCTGCAATTGGAACCACTTCTGCTAAAAAATAAATCAGATTTTCTCTTAGTTTTTCATTATTAATATTGGCATAATTATCTAAAAGAGATAAAATCTGTTCTGCTGTAAAGTTGATTTTACTTCCCGGCAATCCCAATAAAACATTTTTAAAAAGCAGTGCTTTTTCTTCTTCAGACAATTGACTGCCAAACTTTAAAGCGCTTTCTTTTTCTGAATCCGAATAATCGTTTTCTGAATTAGGTCTTTTCAACAAAAACACATCAAAAAAAGTAAAAGCATCCTGATTGTACAATAAAGCTTTGCTCCCATCCTGATTGACAAAATTATGCTGGGTTCTTACCCAATCCAGAATCGGCATAAAATTATACGTAATAATTTTAATGCCGCAATCTGCCAGGTTTTGTAAACTGATTTTATAATTTTCGATGTATTGAAGATAATTACCAGAAGCTCGTTTGATTTCTTCATGAACCGGAAGACTCTCGACAACCGTCCATTCCAGACCTGCATTTTTAATCATCAGCTGTCTTTCCTTAATATCTTCAATTGTCCAGACATCTCCAACCGGAATCTGATGCAGAGAAGTTACAACGCCTGTGGCTCCGGCTTGTATAATATCAATTAGTTTTACGTTATCCTGAGGTCCAAACCAACGCATGGTTTGCTGCATTTTTATCATACTACTATTTTTTATAAACACATAGAAACATAGATTTTTATTTAAATTGAAAAGATTAAACAAAAGAAACGAGTTTCTAACACATAGTCTATGTGTATTAATGCAAGTGTAACGCCTCTTTAGACAAAAAAAAAGCTATGTTTCTATGTGTTTAAAATATTTAAAAATTAAAATCCGATACTGTTACCTCCGTCAACTGGTAAAACTGTACCAGTAGTATATTTTGATTCGCTTAAAGCGAAATAATAAACTGCATCTGCAATATCCGAAGGTTCTCCTAAAAATCCCATTGGCGTTCTGGAAAGCACTTTATTCTTTCTTTCCGGATCGTTGTCGAGTGCCGTAGAAGACATTTTTGTTTTTATAAATCCCGGTGCAATACAATTTACGCGGATTCCGGCTGGAGCCAGCTCAACTGCCATAGCACGTGTCATCGATTCTATTGCGCCTTTGCTTGAAGAATAGGCAATTACTTTTGGAATTCCGTATTGCGATGCCATCGAACTGATATTGATAATACTTCCGCTTCCATTGGCTTTCATATTTTTTACGACTTCTCTGCTTACTGCAAAGACACTCAAAAGATTAGTATGAATTACAGATAAAAAATCTTCATCGGTAACATCCAAAAACTCTTTTTTTAGATTAATTCCTGCATTGTTTACCAAAATATCGATTGGACTTTTTTGAGCAATGCTCTCAATCATTGCAGGAATTCCTTTGAGGTCATTTAAGTCGAATATTACCGGAATGGCATTTTCACCAATTTCTGCACAAGCTTCTTCTGTTTTTTCTTTTGATCTTCCGATAATGTACGTTGTGATTCCGTTGTCACAAAGTTTTTTTGCGGTTGCAAATCCTAAACCTGAATTTCCTCCGGTTACAATTGCTGTTTTTCTGCTCATAATTTTTAAAATATATTTATTCGTACGCGGATAAAACGGATTCGCTGTCGCGAAAACGCGGATTTACGCGGTTTTTTTTTATTTTATTTTTATTGGAAAAATCCTTTTTTTTCAGTGTCTTCGCGAAAGCGAATCCGTTTAATCCGCGTTACAATTTATCCATTTCCCGGTGCAAATGGGAATTTTAATGATTTAAAATAATCTAATGCTTGTGCTGGTTTCTCAACGCCCGCCGGAAGATCTTTACCAGAAAACTGCTGAAAATAAAGTAAACACGCATCACGCCACCACTTTGCTTCTTTGTATTGAATTTCCAATAACATTTCTACTTCTTTAAAACGTTCGCTGTCAATGTATTTTTCTGCATTCTTCCAAACCTGCTGCATTTCTTTTACCTGATTAACTCCTTCCTGATATTTCAATGCCATGCCGTTCCAAAGTGTTTCTCCATTTTTTAATTTATAATCCCAGGAAACGTGATGAAACCACAATAAATCTTTCTCCGGACAGGTTTCTAAATTACCAAAAAAAGCTTTTACTTCTGGTGCATATTGCAAAATAGCATTTGTACCTGACTCAGATCGATCAAAACCAATTCCGTTTTTATCTGCTTTATGATAATAAGTCGGATTCCATTCTGGCCGTGACAAATTAGAAACCCAAGGTCCGGGTCCATAGTGATGTCCTGTGTCCATAATATGATGAAGTCCAAGCGGTGTCATGTAATTAACTACAGCTTCACGCGATTCAATCATCATGTTTTTTACCGGTTTTATAAAATTTTCATCGTTAGAAAAAGTACATTTCAGCCATTCCTCAGCAATAGTTTCCGAATCTAAATAAGGATTCCACGCCAGTCTTCCGAAACCGTACCAGTTTGCCTGCGCAAAAGGATGTCCAGTCCAGTTTAGATCATTTCCTATATTGGCAACACCTGCAATTCCTGTAATCTTATTGCCGTGCAAAGTCCCGTCAATAACTTTTGCCACGGTGGAACCTTTTCCTTTTTTATACGTATCTGATTCTAAAACCTCCTGAAATAGTTTAGGAAGAAAAACCAAATGTGTACTAAACCCTAAATATTCCTGTGTGATTTGAAATTCTATCATCAAAGGCGTTTTGGGCATTGCGCCAAATAAAGGATGAAAAGGTTCTCTCGGCTGAAAATCGATTGCTCCATTTTTAACCTGAACGATTACATTTTCTTTAAATTTTCCGTCATAAGGCTCAAATTCTGCATAAGCTTGTTTGGCACGATCATTTGCATCATGTTCAGAATATACAAAAGCTCTCCACATAATTACACCTCCAAAAGGCGCAACCGCATCGGCAAGCATATTGGCGCCGTCAACGTGATCTCTTCCGTAATTTTGAGGACCGGGCTGGCCTTCTGAGTTGGCTTTTACCAAAAATCCGCCAAAATCAGGAATTCGTTTGTAAATTTCTGATGCTTTATTTTTCCACCACTTGATCACTTCAGAATCTTTTGGATCGGCAGTTTTCAGATTTCCAATTTCAATTGGTGCCGAAAATCTTGCTGTTAAATAAACTTTTATTCCGTATGGTCTAAAGACATTTGCCAGAGCTTCGACTTTTTCTAAATATTGAGGTGTCAAAATCAAGGCATTGGCATTTACATTTGTCAAAACTGTTCCGTTAATTCCGACTGAAGCATTTGCTCTCGCATAATCTATATAACGCTGATCGATAAAATCGGGAAGTTTTTGCCAGTTCCATAAAGAAAATCCGGCATAACCTCTTTCAATTGTTCTGTCCAGATTATCCCAATGATTTAAAATTCTAATGTTCGTTTTTGGAGAATCGGCAATATTTAGATTTTTTATCGTTTTATTGGTCTGCATGATTCTCAGAAAATTAAAAACACCATACAAAACAGCGATATCATTTTTTCCTGTAATAATAAGTTGTTTTTTATTTTTAACAGCAATCGATTTGATGATAAAACCTTCTTCATTTAATTTTTGGAAATCTGATTGAAGACTATTTTTTAGCTCTGTATCCAAATTAGATTGAGAACCTGCAATTAGATTATACTCTCCTTTTAAAGCTGTTTTGATTTCGGGAACGTTTCCTAACATTTCCAAAAAACCTGTTTCGAGTTCTTTCTTCGCTATTTTGATAGTTTCAGAATTTCCTAATACCACAATTCCCTTAAGATTGTTTTTATATTCTAAAGCAATCGAAGAATTTACTATTGCATTATACTGCAGCCATAATTTATAATCTTTTTGAGCTGAAGCTGAAAAGGAAATTAAAACTGAAAGAATTAGATAACTGATATAACTCTTATTGGTAAATGGAATTATTTGAGATACTTTGAGATTTTCTAATTTGAGCATAATTCATTTATTAGTATTAAAACCTGATCATTAAACAAAAAATATATTTAAAAAATAAATTATTAAAAATATTTTGCCTCTTGCAATCGGTTGTGCTAAAATACAAAAATTCAGGAATAAAAAAATAAAAAAGGCAATTGTTCGCTTTTTATAACAAAAAAATATTTTTCGAATGGATTTTTCAAATACATTTTAAACAAAAAAAACCTGCTGATATCAAGAATATCAGCAGGTTTGCTTGAATTTTTATATAAAGTTAAATTCTCTTAGAAGATTCTCGTACTACAACCTGAGTATTTAAAAAAGTAATTTCTTTCGCATCTTCTTCTTTAACAGATTTTAGATTTTTTATAATCAATTCAGCCGCGGCTTTACCCATTTTTTCTGCAGGATGTGTAATAGTCGAAATATTTGGCTCAATTATTTCTGAAATTGGATCGTCATTAAAACCAATGACCGCAAGCTCTTCGGGTACTTTTACACCTCTTTTTTTGGCGGTCTGGACTGCACTCACCGCAAGAATATCTCCAGGAGCAAAAAGTCCGTCAGGCGGTGTTTTTAAGTCAAATAACTGATTACAGGCCTTTACTCCTTCTTCATAAGTCATATGTTTTAGAACTACAATCAGATCATCTTCAATTGCCAGATCGTGTTCTGCCAATGCATCCATATAACCGCGCTTTCTTTCATTATAAAGAGTACCAAATTCTGATCCGGCAGTGAGATGCGCAATTCTTTTACAACCTTGTTCTATTAGATGTTTTGTAGCTTTATAGCCCGCTAAATAATTATTGATTACAACTCTAAAAGTATCATAATCTCTTGGAACCCTGTCTACAAATACAAGCGGAATATTATTATTGGAAAACTGATGAAAATGAGAAGTATCTTTTGTCTCCATTGCCAGAGAACAAATTACACCGCTTACTCTATTACTGTACAATGATTTAGCCAAATCTACCTCCATCTCGTACGAATCATGAGATTGCATAATAATTACAGTATAATCAGATTTTTGCGCCGTGATTTCGATCCCGCTGATTAAAGAAGATAAAAAGGGCTGTGTGATTGTTGGAATTAAAATTCCAATAGTTCTGGATTTATTGCCACGCAAACCTGCTGCTAATGTATTGGGAACAAATCCCATTTCTTTAGCGGTCTGCTTTACTTTTTTTATTGTCTTATCACTTATGCTGTGATGATCTTTTAAAGCCCTCGAAATTGTTGATGTTGCAAGATTCAAACGCTCCGCAATATCATAAATCGTTACATGTCTGTGCTCTTCCATGAGTTTTAATACTATAGTGCGTAAATGTAGCTATTTTAACTATATAATAGCTGATTTCTAAGAGATTTAGTATAAGTGAGAATCAGATATTGAACTAAATCGAATAAACTTATTTTTTATTTTCAGAAAAAAATCATTACTTTACACAATCGGTTGTTATAAGTGTTGGTAAATCTAAATTGATCTTTTTAATAATATCATGTAAAACCTATGAAATCAAAAAAAATAACCTCCCTAATTGTCCTGTTAATTACTGTTTACTGTTATAGTCAAAAAGAAAAAAAAGAAAAATTTTTATTTCAGGATCCAAACTTAAGTTTTGAAAAACGAGTTGATGATCTTGTAAAACGCTTAACATTAGAAGAAAAAGTATCGCAAATGCTCAATTCTTCTCCGGCAATTACAAGACTGGAAATTCCGGCTTACGATTGGTGGAATGAAACATTGCACGGCGTAGCAAGAACTCCTTTTAAAACTACCGTTTACCCTCAGGCAATTGCAATGGCTGCAACATTTGATAAAAACTCACTTTATAAAATGGCCGATTATTCGGCACTGGAAGGAAGGGCAATTTACAATAAAGCAGTTGAGCTAAACCGAACAAACGAGCGTTATCTGGGATTAACGTACTGGACGCCAAATATCAATATTTTTCGAGACCCGCGCTGGGGACGCGGACAGGAAACTTATGGAGAAGATCCGTATTTGACAAGTATTTTAGGAGATTCCTTTGTTAAAGGTTTACAGGGAGACGATCCTAAATATCTAAAAGCTGCTGCGTGTGCCAAACATTATGCTGTACACAGCGGGCCTGAATCGCTGCGTCATACTTTTGATGTTGATGTAACTCCATACGAACTTTGGGACACTTATTTACCTGCTTTTAAAAAGTTGGTAACAGAATCTAAAACAGCCGGTGTCATGTGCGCTTATAATGCTTTTAGAACTCAGCCTTGCTGTGCCAGTGATATTCTTATGACTGATATCTTAAGAAATCAATGGAAATTTGACGGTTATGTGACGTCCGACTGCTGGGCGATTGATGACTTTTTTAAAAATCACAAAACACATCCCGATGCAGAATCAGCATCTGCAGATGCGGTTTTTCACGGAACCGATATAGATTGCGGTACAGATGCTTACAAAGCCTTGGTTCAGGCTGTAAAAAACAAAAAAATCAGTGAGGATCAAATTGATATTTCGGTGAAACGTCTGTTTATGATCCGCTTCCGATTAGGAATGTTCGATGCTCCGGCAATGGTAAAATATGCCCAAACGCCATCTTCTGTTCTTGAAAGTGCAGAACATCAACAGCATGCATTAAAAATGGCCAGACAATCAATTGTTTTACTTCGAAATGAAAAAAATATCCTGCCTCTAAAAAAAGACCTGAAAAAGATTGTGATTCTTGGTCCTAATGCTGATAATTCCATTTCGATTTTAGGAAATTATAACGGTACTCCAAGTAAACTAACTACTGTTTTGCAAGGCATTAAAGAAAAACTTGGCAGCAGTACAGAAGTAGTTTATGAAAAAGCGATCAACTTTACCAATGATACATTATTAGTGTATCAGAATCTTAAAAATCAATATTCTTATGAAGGAAAACAGGGTTTTAAAGCGGAATATTACAATAATGTAAATTTATCAGGAAATCCCGAGACAGTAAGAACTGAATCAGAAGTGAATAACTTTTGGCAGGAAGGAGAAGCTGTTGTTAAAAACATCAAAGCAAACCATTTTTCGGCACGTTATACCACAAATTTTACAGCATCTCAGGACAGCTCGATTACTTTTGAACTCAATGCTGATGACGGATACCGCTTTTTAGTAAATGGAAAAGAAGTTATTAACGCATGGAAAAAAAATCGATGGGGAGAAAAAACTTTTAAATTAAACACCTCAAAAAATACGGTTTACAATCTGGTGCTGGAATATTGGCAGGGAGAAGGAAAAGCAAACGTAACATTAAATACAGGCAATTTTGAAAAAACTGATTTTAAAAAATTAGTAGAAAGAAATAAAGATGCTGATGCTTTTATTTTTGTTGGAGGAATCTCACCACAACTTGAAGGCGAAGAAATGCCGGTTAACTTTACTGGCTTCTCCGGCGGTGACAGAACTTCGATTCTGCTTCCGGAGATTCAGACACAGCTGATGAAAGCTTTAAAAAACTCAGGAAAACCAGTAGTTTTTGTGATGATGACCGGAAGTGCAATAGCGATTCCGTGGGAAGCAGAAAATGTTCCCGCAATACTCAATGCGTGGTACGGAGGACAAGCTGCAGGAACTGCAGTTACTGATGTTCTTTTTGGAGATTATAATCCTGGAGGAAAACTGCCTGTAACTTTTTACAAAAGCGATTCAGACTTACCTGCTTTTGTAGATTACAGTATGGACAACAAAACCTATCGTTATTTTAAGGGAGATCCTCTATATGGTTTTGGATATGGCTTGAGTTATACTTCATTCAAATATGATCAGCTAAATATTCCTTCTAAAATTAAAAAAAACGAATCTGTTCCTGTCTCAGTAAGAATTAAAAATACTGGCAAAACTGAGGGGGAAGAAGTTGCTCAATTGTATCTAATCAATCAGGATTTATCTATAAAAACACCTTTAAAAAGTTTAAAAGGATTTGAACGACTTCACTTAAAACCGGGCGAAAGCAAAACAATTGTTTTTAACCTTTCTCCTGACGATCTTTCGTATGTTACGACCGATGGAAAACTTAAACAATATGATGGAAAACTTAAACTAGCCATCGGAGGTTCTCAGCCAGATGAAAAAAAACCACTAAACAGCAATATAGTTTCTCAGATTATTCAAATAGGAAAGTAACATTCAAAAAAAAAATCCAAATCCCAACTTTACAATTGGAATTTGGATTTTTTAATTTATGATCTATATCGTTTAGTCTAAAACAAAACTCACACTTACATTTGCTGTGATTTCGATTTCTCCAATCGCTAATGTTTCATTTGAAGCTCCCATTGTATCTGCTTCTTTCATTCTCATCGCAGCATACATTGGCTGTGGATGATATACTTGAGAATTATCAGAAATCGTAAATGCTTTACCTACTTTCTGTCCTAAAACAGACACGTATTCTTCTGCTTTTACTTTAGCATCTTTCATAGCCAGTTTTCTAGCTTCTGTTTGATATTGTGCTAATTTAGAGGATTCAAAAGAAACTTTGTCAATGCGATTAATTCCCTGCTGTACCAAACCTTCCATCAATTCATCATATTTAGACAAATCTTTTACAATGATTTCTACAGTTTGTACTGCATTATAAGAAGTTTTCTTTTTCTCATAATCGTATTGTGGATTAAGAGCAACTTGTTTTGTTTTGAAATCTGCTGTCGGAATATTCATTTTTTTGATGAATTTCAGAACGGCATCCATCTTTTCGTCATTTTGTTTTTTAACGTCTTTAGCATTATTCCCTTTTGTTTCAACCGAAGCTGAAATACAAACCTGATCAGGCGCTACTTTTACTTTTCCTTCTCCATTAACATTAATTAGAGGTATTTGTTTGATTTCCTGGCCGTAAGACATAGTCATAAACATGATTGTTAAAAATAATACTAGTTTTTTCATTTTTGTTAAATTTTTATTGTTCGGGAAAAGCAATTCAAAAGTTATGCCATCCTTATAATTTACCCAATTTTGCCATTCCAAAAAGGATCAAAATCGGAATTGCGAGCAGTACAACCATCAAAGTATTGTCTACAAATAATGAAGGTTCTTTTATCAAAGTAATCAAATAACCGCCTACAGCACCTCCAAAATGCGCAGTATGCCCAATGTTGTCATTTTTGGCTTTCATTCCATAAATTGAATACAATAAATATAAAATTCCGAATAAAATTGCCGGTATAGGAATAACAAAGAACAAACCTAAAGTCTTTTCCGGATGTAATAAAATTGCCGAATATAAAACTCCCGTTACGGCTCCCGAAGCTCCAACTGCCCTATAACTATAGTCGTCTTTGTGGAACAGCAGCGTAAGTAAGTTCCCAAAAATTAGACTTCCGAAATAAATCAGAACAAAAGAAAGCGTATCAAACCAATTGATAACTTCGGGTGCAAAAACCCAAAGCGTATACATATTAAAAATCAAATGCAGCATGTCTACATGCAGAAAACCAGAAGACAACATTCTAATCTGTTCGCCTGAACGAATGCTTCCGATATGGAATTCGTATTTTCTAAAAAAAGAAAAATCATTAAAACCCTGGTAACTAATCAAAGCGTTGGCCACTATGATCCCAACTAAAATAACATTCATATATAATATTTAATTTGAATTGTAAATATAATCAATATCGGGCATAAGTTAGGAAAAACCCAAAATATCAATCACTATCGATTTTTGCTTTATATTTGTAAAAAAAAATTCATGCAGTTTCTTGTTTATATATTAGCCTACCCAATTTTATGGCTTATCTCTATACTCCCTTTCCGAATTTTCTATTGGTTTTCAGATTTTATATTCTTTCTGGTATATTATGTTTTAGGATATAGAAGAAAAGTGGTTAGAGAAAATCTTACTTTGGCTCTGCCTCATTTAAGTGATGCTGAAAGAAAAGTGATAGAAAAGAAATTTTACCAGCACATGTGCGATATGTTTCTCGAGATGATTAAAACAATGAGCATGTCTGCTGAAGAAATGGACAGAAGATTTGCTATTACCAATCTCGAAGTTATTCAGGAATACGAAAAAAGAGGCAGAAGCGCTATTTTGGTTACTTCACATTATGCCAGCTTTGAGTGGATTCTTACCATTAATACAAAACTAAAATTTAAAGGAATTGCTGTTTACAAAAAGATTGCGAATCCTTATTTTGATAAATTAGTTCGAAAAATCCGCTCTAAATACAATACTGAATTAGTGGAAACCAGAAAAACTATTCCGCTGATGGCACAGAACCAAAGAAACGGAATTTTAAGTCTTTACGGTCTTGCGAGCGACCAGTCACCAAAACTGGACCGAATCTTTCATTCGAGTACTTTTATGGGAATTGAAGTTCCAGTACACACAGGATCTGAGATGCTGGCAAAGAAATATGATTTAAGCGTTATTTTCTTTAAAGTAAAAAAAGTGAAACGAGGATATTACGAAGCGTCTTTTATTCCGATTGCAGATAATCCCAGAGAATATGATGATTTTAAAATTACAGAAATGTATTTACATGAAGTCGAAAAACAAATTCTGGAAGCTCCCGAATTCTATTTATGGACACATAAAAGATGGAAACACAGAGTTCAAAAATAATTATAAGTCTGAAAAGCAGTTTTGTTTTTCAGACTTTTTTATTTAATGAAAGTTCAATTTAGAGACAAATACTTTCTGATATTCTAAAAAATATTTTGATGGGTTTTTGTAATGATTTTTTTTAATATGATAAAGAGTAAACCTTATATATTTGACGTGTTATAATTTCTATAAAACAAACTAAATCAAAATCATTAACCATGATCAATAAAGTACTTTATACTAATTTATTATTGTTCACTTTTATTGTTTCTGCTCAAAGTCCAAAACGCGGTATTGCTTACGGATATCATTCTAAAGCAGATTTGCTGGCATTAAAGCCCGGAGTTTCCTGGTGGTACAACTGGTCGCCACAACCCGATACAGAAGTAAATGCCGATTATGAATCTTTGGGAGTTGAATTTGTGCCAATGGTTTGGGGTAAAATCACTGATGCAGAAGTACAGACTTTTATAAGCAATATAAAACCGGGAGCTAAATATTTATTAGCTTTTAATGAACCCAATTTTAATGATGGAGCAAGATTAACGCCTCAGGAAGCAGTAAATGCGTGGGCGAATGTAGAAAAAATCGCGGCTGCAAAAAATCTAGAAATTGTAAGTGCTTCTCCTGCTTACAACGGCCCGAATAATTATGGCGGTTACAGCGATCCAGTTGCCTGGCACAATCAGTTTTTTCTTTTATGTCCAAACTGCAAGGTCGATTATATCGCTTTTCACACGTATGATAGTACGGCAGGTTCTGTACTTGGTGTAACTGGAAATCTTAAAAGTTTTAATCGTCCGATATGGGTAACTGAATTTGCAAACAGAGTGATTCAAAGCGCTGCAGAAAAAACTGCATTTATGAAAGAGATTATAACCGGTTTTGAAAATGATCCTGATATCTATCGCTATTCATGGTTTTCCGGCAGAGTTCAGGCAGATTGGATTGATATGCTCGAAGGACAGCTTTTAAGTCCGCAAAGCGGCGTTTTAAACCCTATCGGGAAAGAATATGTTAATACTTCTTATACTTCTAAAAAAATAAATATTCCCGGAAAAATAAATGCTAACAAGCATTATCGAAGAAAAGGCACAACGCTTCAAACTACAACAGATTCTGATACAGGACAAAATGTAGGCTTGATAAACGCAGGAGACTGGAATGAGTTTATGCTGAATGTTGCAGATGCGGGGAGCTATAATTTGAATTTTAGAGTGGCTGCTCCGGCAATTTCAGGCAAATTTGACATTCTTGTAAACGGAGTAAAAGTTAAAACAGACGAGACTTTTCCGGCAACTGGAGGCTGGCAGACTTATACAGATAAAATGGTAAATGGGATTGTTCTGCCCAAAGGCGAAGTTTATCTTAAGATTCTTTTCAAATCAAATGATATGAATTTTAATTACATTACTGTTACCGCAGCAAATTTAGGCGTTCATGATTCTGAATTCGAAAAAAACAGCCTTACAGTTTATCCGAATCCAATAAAAAATGAATCTATACTTCATGTTAAATCCGAATTCTCAGAACCACTGACTGTAAAAATTATAGACTTAAAAGGAGCTCTGATAAATAGTTTTGACAGCTATTCTACAAATGAGGATATTAAAATTGGAGACAAACTTTCTAAAGGAGTTTATATTATAAAAGCTTCTTACGGCTCGGTAGAAAAGTCAATTAAAATCATTAAAAATTAAATTAAAACTTCATTTCAAAAAAAAACTCTTTCAAATAATGAAAGAGTTTTTTATGAATTTTACTGAGAATTAAATTCCAGCAATTACTTTTATTTCGTCAATAATTCGCAGTGCCAAAACATCTGCTTTTTCCTGAGACGGAGCTTCAGTATATATTCTGATAATTGGTTCTGTATTCGATTTTCTTAAATGTACCCATTCTGCAGCAAAATCAATTTTTACACCGTCAATTGTCGAAATTTCTTCGTTTTTGTATTTCTCAGTCATTGCCGCTAAAATGGCATCAACATCAATTTGAGGGGTTAATTCAATTTTATTTTTGCTCATATAATACTCTGGATAAGAAGCACGCAAAGCAGAAACCGACATCTTTTTATTCGCTAAATGTGTCAGGAATAAAGCTACTCCAACCAAACTATCACGGCCATAATGAGATTCAGGATAGATGATTCCGCCATTACCTTCACCGCCAATAATAGCATTATTTTTTTTCATCAATTCAACTACATTCACCTCACCTACTGCGCTGGCTTCGTAATTTCCTTTGTGTCCCACTGTTACGTCACGCAAGGCACGTGAAGAAGACATATTTGAAACTGTATTTCCCGGAGTTTTGCTCAAAACATAATCGGCACAAGCCACTAATGTATATTCTTCTCCAAACATTTCTCCGTCTTCGCTGATAAAAGCCAAGCGATCAACATCCGGATCAACTACAACTCCTAAATGAGCACCTTCTTTTACAACCAATTCAGAAATATCAGTCAGATGCTCTTTTAATGGCTCCGGATTATGAGGGAAATGTCCGTTTGGTTCACAGTACAATTTCACAACTTCAACACCCATTAATTCCAGTAATTTTGGTATAATGATTCCACCAGAAGAATTTACGCCATCAACAACCACTTTAAATTTAGCCGCTTTTACGGCTTCAATATCTACCAAAGGCAGATTTAAAACTTCGTCAATATGGATATCCATATAAGCATCGTTTATCGTGATTTCGCCCAGATTATCAACATCAGAAAAGTCAAAAGCTTCTGCCTCTGCAATTTCAAGAATTTTAGCTCCTTCTGCACCGCTTAAAAATTCACCTTTTTCATTTAGTAATTTTAGAGCGTTCCATTGTTTCGGATTATGAGAAGCAGTTAAAATGATACCGCCGTCTGCTTTTTCTAAAGGCACAGCAATTTCTACAGTCGGCGTTGTAGAAAGACCAAGATCAATTACATTAATTCCTAAACCAATTAAAGTATTTACCACCAGGTTATGAATCATTGGTCCGGAAATTCTGGCATCACGACCAATAACAACTGTTAATTTATCTTTTGAAGTATTATTTTTTAAAAAGGTTCCGTACGCCGATGCAAATTTTACTGCATCAACCGGAGTCAGGTTATCTCCAACTTTTCCACCGATAGTTCCACGAATTCCCGAAATTGATTTTATTAAAGTCATTTTTGTGAGTTAGGGTTATTTTTACTACAAATATAAAAAAGTTACTACGGTTCTGGGTAACTAAGGTGGTAAGATTTTTTAAAAAAAGTTGCTAAGGTACTAAGATACTAAGCTGCTAAGGTTTTAAATATTAAATTAAAGCTATACCCATCAATGCAAATCAAGGCCTAAAAGTTTTTTCTTTGTGTTTAAAGGCACATTCCGACTTTTGATTTTTATCGTTCACTAAAAACGATGTGAAAAAGTTTTCATACTTTTACTAAAAACAACTTAGTGTCTTAGCATCTTAGGAATTTAGTATCTCAAAAAACTCAGAACCTTAGCATCTCAGAACCTTAGAATCTCAAAAAAATGAACTTCCTAGCCCATATATATCTTTCTGGTGAAAATGATTTAATCAAAATTGGCAATTTTATGGCCGATGGTATTCGAGGAAAACATTTTGAACATTTTCCTCAAGATATCCAGAAAGGAATTTTACTGCATCGTTTTATTGACACGTATACTGATTCTCACGATATTTTTAGACAAAGCACCAAAAGGCTGCACGAAAAATACCATCATTATGCAGGTGTAATTGTCGATATTTTGTACGACCATTTTCTAGCAAAAAACTGGAGCAATTATTCAGACGAAAAACTCGAAAGTTTCATTAATAGGTTTTATCGTTCGCTTCACGAAAATTACGATATTTTAACTGAGAGAACTCAGGATATAATGCCGTATATGATTCAGAGAAACTGGCTTTTAAGCTATAGAACTGTCGAAGGAATTCATCAGATTTTAACTCAGATGGACAGGAGATCAAAAAATGCTTCCAGAATGCAGTTTGCCAGCGAAGAGTTAAAAGAATTTTATACCGAATTTGAACAAGAATTTACACTTTTTTTTGAAGACATTCAGAAACAAGCAAAATCAAAACTCCTTTCTTTATAAATCAATTTGTTTATAAAGACTAAAACTATTTCTGCTATGAAAAAAATTACCATTTTACTTTGTTTTATTTCGGCTTATGGTTTCTCACAGCAAACTCCAAAACCTACTGGTTTGGTGGTTACCAAAGCTATGGTAGTCTCTGCACGCGAAGAAGCTTCAAAAATTGGAGCAGATATCATGAAAAAAGGCGGTAATGCGTTTGATGCTATGGTGGGCACAGAACTGGCTTTGGCTGTTGCATTTCCGTTTGCTGGAAATATTGGTGGAGGCGGTTTTATGGTTTACCGAAAAGCAAACGGTGAAGTCGGATCATTAGATTATCGCGAAAAAGCACCTTTGGCTGCCACAAAAGATATGTTTTTGGACAAAGACGGAAACGTAATTAAAGGAAAAAGTACTGCTACTGCTTTGGCTGTTGGTGTTCCGGGAACTATTGCAGGCGTTTTTGCAGTACATAAAAAACTGGGATCAATGCCCATGTCTGAAATTTTGAAACCTGTAATTGCACTTGCAGAAAGAGGTGTTATTGTTACTAAAAAACAAGAAAAAAGTTTAAAGGATTATCATGAAAGTATTGTAAAAATAAATGGTGAATCTTCTGATGCGTCGAGAATTTTTAAAGAAAACGATACTATTAAATATGCCGCTTTAGCGAATACTTTAAAAAGAATTCAAAAAAATGGAAGAAATGAATTTTACAAAGGAAAGACTGCCAAAATTCTTGTACAATATCTTAAAGAAAAAGGTGGTATTATTACGCTTCAAGATTTGGCCAAATATGAAGCAAAATGGAGAAATCCACTTCAATTTACTTATAAGGATTTAAAAATTACCTCGATGTCGCCTCCAAGCAGCGGTGGTATCTGTCTGGCTCAAATATTAAAAATGATTGAACCTTATGATTTATCTAAATTAGGTCATAATTCAGATAAATCGATTCAGGTAATTGTCGAAGCCGAAAGAAGAGCGTATGCCGACAGAAGTTATTTTTTGGGTGATCCCGATTTTGTAAAAATTCCGATAAATGAACTTTTGGCAGATGCTTATTTAAAAAACAGAATGTCGTCTTTTAATGTTGAAAAAGCCAGTTTATCATCAGAAATAAAAGAAGGAAAAGTAAATTATAACGAAAGTACTGAAACAACACATTATTCTATTGTGGACCAATTCGGAAACGCGGTTGCTGCAACTACAACTCTTAACGACGGTTATGGTTCTAAATATTATTGTGATGAGCTGGGTTTCTTTTTGAATAATGAAATGGATGATTTTAGTGCCAAACCCGGTTCTCCGAATATGTTTGGTTTAGTTGGAAATGAAGCCAACAGTATTGCACCGCAAAAGCGAATGTTAAGCTCTATGACTCCAACAATTGTAGAAAAAAACGGCAAACTTTTTATGGTAGTAGGAACGCCGGGAGGTTCTACAATTATTACTTCTGTATTGCAGACTATTCTAAATGTTTACGAATATAATTTTAGCATGCAGGAAGCTGTAAATGCTCCTCGTTTTCATCATCAGTGGCTTCCTGATCTTATTACTTTTGAGCCCGATACTTTTGATGCAAAAACGATAGAAAGACTAAAAGCAAAAAATTATTTGATTAACGAAAAAGCAACTCCTATAATTGGTAAAGTAGATGCAATTCTCGTTTTACCAAATAATAATCTTGAGGGTGGAGCCGACTTTAGAGGCGATGACAAAGCTGTTGGATTTTAGCACTTAATAACCTGACTAAAAACTACTTACAAAATATAATTTTAACATATTTTTTTTTAAATAAATGGAGTATTTTTTTTACTAAATTTGCCCCGAAACTAAAAAAAACTATATGTCGGAAGAATCTTTTTCAGAAGAAAAACAACCAAATAAAAAGTCAAGAAATATAAAAATCGGAGTTGCAATAGCTATTGTTGGAGTACTTGGATTTATTTTTATTCCTAAAATTTGGGCCAAGTATAATAAAAAGGAAGCAATATGTCTAAATGGACAAACCGAAATCTACGAGAAATATAAAGATGCTGTAGTTTTAGTAAAACATACTTATACTGTCGAAATTTCTATAAAAGGATCTAAACCTTTTCAATTAGAAGTTGATGACAGCAATCTGGAAGAAAAAACAATATCAGGAACAGGATTTTTCGTTTCTGAAGATGCAAAAATAGTAACCAATCATCATGTTGCCGAACCTTGGCTGTACGGTGAAGACAAAAACGTTCCTTCTTCTTTTGATTATTTAAAAGAACATATTGCTGGTATTTTACCTGATTCTATAAATGAACGTGATTACAAAACTTTTCTTGAAAAAAACTGGGACAATTATTATGCTGAAGAAGGTGAAGGAGAAGGTGATGGTGAATATGAAGAAACGGCTCAAGCTGCGGCGAGTGCTGTAGATTCTTCTGCGACCGTTGTAGCTGCAAACGATAATACTGAAGCTGCAGAAAGCACTACAGTTGAAGCTGCTCCGGCAAAAGAAATAAAATATGTAAGTACAGATGATATTACAATAACTTCAAAATCGGTTGAAATAAGCGTTGCACTTCATGGTTCTAAAGAAGATTGGCTTAAATGTAAAGTCTATAAAATTGCTGACGGAAGTGAAGTTGATGTAGCTGTATTACAACTAGTAAGCGAAACATTACCGGGATCTGTACGTAATATTGTTGATTTAGATACTGCCATAACGGATGATTCTAAAATTAAGCCGGGAACAAATGCTATTTTGATAGGTTACCCAATGGGAATGACGCTTGCCAATACACGAAGCGGTATAAAAGTTCAAGTGTATGAAGGTCAGATAAATAAAGAATCTGATGGCGTAAGCATTCAATATAACGTTACTTCTACTCATGGAGCAAGCGGATCTCCTGTATTTAATGAATGTGGTCAGCTTATCGCTGTTAATTATGCCGGATTTGATGTCGCTCAAGGATACAATTTTGGAATTGTCGCCAAGCACGCAGCGTCTTTAGTCGACTAATTTTTTTATAAGAACTATTATTAGCTTAACTTTATGGAATAAAAGGCTAAATTTGCAATCCATAATTTTTTAAAACAGAATGCTAAAAAAATATTTCAGAAGACTAGAAAGCATTATTGCTTTGGCTAAATCATTAATGACGCCAAAGCAATTTATTTTTTTATCAAGTGTTTTAATCGGTATTTCATGCGCATTTGCCGTAATCGTTCTAAAAACTTTTGCCCATAGCGTTTTCTCTTTTGCTACTTATATTAACGGAATTTTAAAACTAAGTTTTATTAACAGTATTCTGCCTATTATTGGTATTGTTCTAACGGTTTTGGTGGTGAAAAAAGTATTAAACGGAAGTATCCAAAAGGGAACCTCACAGATACTTTATGCAGTTGCTAAAAAAGCAAGTATAATTCCGAAAAAGCAAATGTATGCGCAGATCATTACCAGCTCATTAACAGTTGGTTTAGGAGGTTCTGCAGGTTTAGAAAGCCCCATCGTAATTACAGGTGCTGCATTTGGTTCTAATTTTGCTCAGAATTACAAATTATCATATAAAGACCGGACCCTCATGATTGGCTGCGGTGTAGCAGCAGGAATCGCAGCAGCATTTAATGCTCCGATAGCAGGCGTTCTTTTTGCGATTGAGGTTTTGTTGGTAGATGTTAGTATTTCTGCCTTCACTCCTATCATGATTTCTGCAGCAACAGGTGCTTTGGTTTCTGCCATTGTGTTAGACGAAACTATTCTATTGAGTTTTAAAACGCAAGAAGATTTTAACTACCGTAATATTCCTTTTTATGTCATTTTAGGTGTTCTTACAGGACTTGTCGCAATTTATTATTCTAGAAATTTTCAGAGAGTTGAACATTATTTTTCTAAACTCGAAATCGGACCTTACAAAAAAGCTTTACTAGGTTCATCTTTGTTAGCCATTTTGATTTTTATATTTCCGACCTTGTTTGGCGAAGGTTATGAAAGCATTAAAACACTTTCTGAAACTGATCCTGGAAAATTACTTGACAACACACTATTTGCAGATTTTAGAAATAATAACTGGGTATTGCTGCTGTTTGTAGGAGCAGCAATGATGGTAAAAGTATTTGCCTCGGGTCTTACGATAGGAAGCGGAGGAAATGGAGGAAACTTTGCTCCTTCTCTATTTTTAGGTTCTTATCTGGGTTATTTTTTCTCAAAATTCGTCAGTATGACTGGTTTATCAAAATTACCTATTGGCAATTTTACTATGGTTGGAATGGCGGGAATTCTCAGCGGATTATTTCATGCCCCGCTTACTGCAATATTCTTAATTGCGGAAATTACAGGAGGTTACGGATTGATGATTCCGCTTATGATTGTTTCTTCAATAAGTTTTGCAATTTCTAAAAAATTCGAAAAATATTCACTTGATGTAAAAGGTCTTGCTAAAAAAGGACACGCTTTTACGAGTAATAAAGATTCTAATATTTTATCAACTTTAGATATTGATACCATTATTCAGTGCGATTATTTAACCGTTCATCCGGATGAAAATTTAAGCAAACTTGTCGATTTAATTTCGCATTCAAATCAAGTGGTTTTTGCTGTTGTAAATAATGAAAAAGATTTGGTGGGAATTGTTCATTTTAATGATATCCGCGAAATAATATTTAATGCTTACAGAGTAAAATACACACAGATAAAGGATGTCATGAAAATACCTCCGGCTACTATATTATCTAACGACAGTATGGAAATTGTAATGAGCAAATTCGAAAGTTCAAAATCTGCATTTCTTCCCGTTTTACGACACGACAAATACTACGGTTTTATTTCTAAATCTATTGCTCTAGAAGCCTACAGAACCAAACTTCGTTCTATGACAATTGAATAAGCTTAATATCGGATAAGTTAAAAATTTTTATTATCCGATATTAAGAAGTACTTTTGTAGGAATATGTGGAATATAGACTTAACATACAGAGAAGAATTTCAATCAACATTTGATAGATTGTACCAAAAAAGGCTTGATTTGCAAAACAGCAGACCACTGCCAAACATTGCCTTGCATAAAATCCGCGAAAGCTTATCTCTGGAATGGACCTACAATTCTAATAGTATTGAAGGAAATACGATGAGTTTGCGGGAGACACAAATGGTTATACAAGAAGGAATAACGATTAAAGGGAAATCTTTAAGAGAACATTTTGAAACCCACAATCACGATAAAGCAATTGATTATTTATATTCAATCGTTGATGATAATTATAAAATGAGAAGTATTGATATACTGTCACTCCACGGATTAGTTTTGCGTTCTATCGAAGATGATTTTGCAGGACGATTACGAAATGGCGGTGTTCGAATTTCCGGCGCTAATTTCATGCCTCCAAATGCGAATAAAGTTTCAGATTATTTAGATGAACTGATTGATTTTATCAATACAAATCCGCTGGGTTTAAACGATATTGAACTGGCAACTATTTACCACCATAAACTAGTTTGGATTCATCCTTTTTTTGATGGAAATGGCCGTACCGTTCGCCTGAGCATGAATTTGCTTCTAATGCGTTGTGGTTTTCCGCCGGCAATTATTCTCAAAAATGATCGAAAAAAATATTACGAAGCACTCAATCAGGCTAACAATGGAAATTATCAAAAGCTAACACTTTTGATGTGTCAGGCTTTGGAGCGAACTTTAAACATTTATTTAAGCTCGATGCCAGGCAGTACTTATGATTACCAGCCAATTATAGATATTGTGAGCGAACCCGATACTCCTTACGGCCAGGAATATGTTAGTTTACTAGCCAGAACAGGAAAAATTGACGCTTATAAAGAAGGCCGAAATTGGTATACCACAAAGGAAGCTATTGAAGAATATATGGCAACCCGAAAAAGAAAACGCTAGTTCATACTGGCGTTTTTTGTTATTAATTGTAACATAAAGTTTTGCTATTGAGCACAAAAAGAATAAATCAAAGTGGTAACTTTGCGTTTTGCTCAAATTTATGCTAGATAAAGACAATACTATTGAAGTTCTTGGTGCAAGAGTTCATAATCTAAAAAATATCGATATTTCTATTCCGCGTGAAAAACTTGTTGTAATAACAGGACTTTCTGGCTCGGGAAAATCATCATTAGCGTTTGATACCATTTATGCCGAAGGACAGCGCCGCTATGTTGAAACGTTTTCGGCGTATGCAAGACAGTTTCTAGGCGGATTGGAGCGTCCGGATGTGGATAAAATTGACGGACTTTCGCCAGTAATCGCTATTGAACAAAAAACAACCAGTAAAAGTCCGCGTTCTACAGTTGGGACAATTACGGAAATATATGACTTCCTTCGTCTTTTATATGCTCGTGGCGCAGACGCTTACAGTTACAACACTGGCGAAAAAATGGTTTCTTATTCTGATGATCAAATTAAAGATTTGATCATGGAGGATTTTAATGGAAAACGAATAAACATTCTCGCTCCGATTATTAGAGCCAGAAAAGGTCATTATGCGGAATTATTTCAACAAATTACCAAACAAGGATTTCTAAAAGTTCGTGTCAATGGTGAAGTTCAGGATTTAGTTTCGGGAATGAAATTGGATCGTTATAAAACTCATGATATTGAAATTGTGGTTGACCGAATGCTGATTGAAGATACGGAAGACAATCAAAAAAGATTGGCGGAAAGTATTAATACCGCAATGCATCACGGAGAAAATGTTTTGATGATTTTAGATCAGGACTCAAACGAAGTGCGTTATTTCAGTAGAAATTTGATGTGTCCGACAACTGGAATTTCATACCAAAATCCAGAACCGAATTTATTTTCGTTCAACTCTCCAAAAGGGGCTTGTCCGCATTGCAACGGTTTAGGAACAGTACACGAAATCAATGTTAAAAAGATTATTCCGAATCCGAAGTTATCGATTAAAGCTGGTGGTTTTGCTCCGCTTGGCGAGTATAAATCGTCGTGGATTTTTAAGCAATTAGAAGTTATTGGAGAAAAATTCGGATTTAAAATAACAGACTCTATTGAAAAAATTCCCGAAGAAGCCATGAACATGATTTTGCATGGCGGAAAGGATAAATTCACAGTAAATTCAAAAGATTTAGGCGTTACGCGCGATTATAAAATAGATTTTGAAGGAATCTCGCATTTCATCAAAAATCAATATGACGAAAGTGCTTCTACAACAATAAAACGCTGGGCAAAAGATTTCATGGACGAAGTAAATTGTCCAGTTTGTGATGGCTCACGTTTGAAAAAAGAATCGCAGTTTTTTAGGGTAAATGGAAAAAATATCACAGAATTATGTGATATGGATATTTCAGACTTAACAGCATGGTTTGCAGATTTAAACAGTCATTTATCAGACAAACAACTTTTGATTGCTTCTGAAGTAGTTAAAGAAATTAAAGACCGTTTGAACTTTTTGATGAATGTTGGTTTGAATTATTTGGCTTTAAGCCGAAGTTCAAAATCACTTTCCGGAGGTGAGGCACAGCGTATTCGTCTGGCAACCCAAATTGGTTCTCAATTAGTTGGGGTTTTATATATTTTGGATGAGCCAAGTATTGGTTTGCATCAAAGAGATAATGAAAAACTAATCAAATCTCTGGAACAGTTACGCGACATAGGGAACTCGGTTATTGTGGTTGAACACGATAAAGATATGATCGAAACGGCAGATTACGTAATTGATATTGGACCAAAAGCTGGAAAATACGGTGGAGAAATTATCAGCATTGGAACTCCGGCTGAAACTTTAAAATCGAATACGATTACTGCTCAATATTTGAACGGTACAATGAAACTGGAGATTCCGAAAGAACGCAGAAAAGGAAACGGAAAGTTTTTAAAACTGTCCGGAGCAACTGGAAATAACCTAAAAAATGTTTCGATCGAATTGCCTTTAGGACAATTAATTTGTGTTACAGGAGTTTCAGGAAGTGGGAAATCGACTTTGATTAATGAGACGCTCTACCCTATTTTGAATGCGTATTATTTTAACGGCGTAAAAAAACCACAACCTTACAAAAAGATTGAAGGTCTGGAACATATTGACAAAGTAATTGATATTGACCAAAGTCCGATTGGGAGAACGCCGCGCTCGAATCCGGCGACTTATACGGAGGTTTTTACCGAAATCAGAAACTTGTTTACCATGACTTCTGAAAGTATGATTCGTGGTTACAAAGCCGGACGTTTTAGTTTTAACGTAAAAGGCGGACGCTGCGAAACCTGCGAAGGTTCTGGAGTTCGAACCATAGAAATGAACTTTTTACCGGACGTTTATGTGGAATGTGAAACTTGTCAGGGGAAACGTTTTAACAGAGAAACGCTGGAAATTCGATATAAAGGAAAATCAATTTCGGATGTATTGAATATGACGGTTGATGAAGCGGTTCCGTTTTTTGAAATGATTCCAAAGATCTATAGAAAGGTAAAAACAATTCAGGATGTTGGTTTAGGGTATATTACGCTTGGTCAGCAAAGTACAACACTATCTGGCGGAGAAGCGCAGCGTATAAAACTAGCTGGAGAATTGTCTAAAAAAGATACGGGAAATACATTTTATATCCTGGACGAACCAACAACTGGACTTCACTTTGAAGACATTCGCGTTTTGATGGATGTTATCAACAAACTGGTTGATAAAGGAAATACAATTCTGGTTATCGAACACAATATGGATGTAATAAAACTTGCAGATTATATTATCGATATTGGCCCGGAAGGCGGAAAAGGCGGTGGACAATTAATCGCCAAAGGAACTCCGGAGGAAGTAGCGAAAAATAAAAAAAGTTATACGGCCAAGTTTTTGAAAAAAGAATTAGGGTAAAGAAGAGATCTTTTTCAAAGTTTAAAACACTAAAATTCTATCTATGAAAAAAAATATAGAATTTATGATAAAACATCAAAAAATCGTTTAAAAAGAATTGAAAAAGCAAAACTTTACCAGAGAGAATGCTTGATTAGGATAAAGTTTTCGGATTTTCAATTCAATAATAGGTGACAAATGAATTTTAAAAAAGAAGCATATCCCGAAAATTTAAATAATTTATTTAGTTCTGCAGATAAAATAGCTAAGAGTATTTTAGAAAAATTAAATTCTCCTGAGTGTCCAACTGTTTCAAATTTATATGACTCAATCAATGGTAAAATTTTCATAAATAAAAAAAAGATTGACGAATTGGGATATAGTGCAACTAGAAGTTGTACTAATCCAAATGACTTTAAGGGATTGTATGTTTTTGGCAAAGAAGAAGATAATTTTATAATTCCTGTATATGTTGGTATAAGCCGAACAGTTTTTAGAAGATTAAGACAACATGCTTGGGGAAAAAATCATAACCAATGTAGTTTAGCGTATTTAAAAACTGGAGAAAAATGGAAAACTGAAAATAGAGATATTGATCGGGCAACAATAACAAATGATGAAATGAATCCTGCAAGAGATATAATAAAAAAATACAAAGTTGTATTGTGGCCAGTAGATAATGATTACGAATTATATTTCTTGGAAGTAACTTTAGCTGGTATATTCAAAACCTATTGGAATAGTTTTAAAACACATTAATTCATATTATACGATTTATAAGATAATTAAACCTAACAGGTTTTAAAAACCTGTTAGGTTTCTTTTGATTATCAAAAACTTATAAACAAAATCCAAAATTTCCTTATTAACTAAACATTACTTTTAGATTATAAACTTCCGTTTTTATAAGAATTATAATAAAAAGTGCTAATTTAGCATCCGCCCTTTTTTAAATTCAAACTTTAAAAAAAGCTATTTCAATTGAACCAAATGTTTATTTTGAAACCTAATGCCCTAGCCCTGATGGGAACGGCATCCTTTTGTGGTGGTCCCGAAGTCTCGGGACACCACAAAAGATATAGTGGACAGCAGGAAATAGCTCCTTACTTCGACTACATTTAAAACGACACAGCTAGAAATAAAAATATAAATAATTAAGATACCTAAAATGAGATTAGAAGATTTTGATAATGATGAAGATAAAATAATTCAGGACCGTTTGAAACAAAAAACGTGGAATGAAATCAGGACCAATGACAGTTGGGCGATTTTTAAAATCATGGCTGAGTTTGTAAATGGTTACGAAAGCATGGGAAGAATTGGTCCGTGTGTGTCTATTTTTGGATCGGCGAGAACAAAACCAGAAGATAAATATTATTTACTGGCTGAAAAAATTGCATTTAAAATTAGTAAGGCTGGTTATGGCGTAATTACAGGCGGAGGGCCGGGAATTATGGAAGCTGGTAATAAAGGCGCACATTTAGGAGGCGGAACTTCTGTTGGTTTGAATATTGAACTGCCTTTTGAACAGCATTTTAACCCTTACATTGACCATGATAAAAACCTGAATTTCGATTATTTCTTTGTGAGAAAAGTAATGTTCGTAAAATATTCGCAAGGTTTTGTAGTGATGCCGGGAGGTTTTGGAACTCTGGACGAAATGTTTGAAGCGATCACTTTGATTCAGACAAAAAAAATTGGAAAGTTTCCAATTATTTTGGTTGGAGTTGAATTCTGGTCTGGTTTGATTGATTGGGTAAAAACGGTTTTGGTGGAGAAAATGCAAACTGTAAGTCCTGATGATTTGAACTTATTTAAGATTGTAGATACTGAGGATGAAGTTGTTGAAGCGCTGGATAAATTCTACAAAAAATACGATTTGAGTCCTAATTTCTAGAAATATTTTAAACCATATAAGCGATATAAGTAAATATAAATTGACACTCATGAAACTGATTCGCTAAAGCGAAAACGCGGATGAAAATGGATTTGTTTGAATTTTGGTCCAGAAACTGGGATAAAATTTGGGATTTCATTCTCTAACTTATATCACTTATATGGTAAAATCATATTAAATTTCAAAGCTGTTTTTATAACAGCTTTTTTTATTCTATTTTTACAGAAAACCAAAACAACTTTATGCTCGTAACTTAAGTATATCGTTAATTTTTAAGACATCCTTGAAATCAATTTATAAAATTATAATTTTTGTTTTTGTTTTATTAAACTCAATAAAACAGTATGCGCAGCATCAGTCTAAGATCGAGGCTGCGGTAAATCTTGAAATGAAAACACTCAATGTCAGACAGGACATTACATTTTACAACACTTCTAACGATTCTATTATTTCGATTGTTTTAAACGACTGGAACAATGCTTTTTCTGATAAAAATACACCATTGGCTAGACGTTTTTCTGATGAATTCTACAGGGGATTTCATTTGGCTAAAGCCGAAGAAAGAGGAAATACAACCATTTTGAATCTGCTGGATTCTGACAATATGGCTCTGCAATGGGAAAGAACTGATAAGAATCCGGATTTTATTGTGGTAAAACTGAATCGGAAATTAGCTCCAAATGAAAAAATTGATCTGCATTTAATTTATATTGCAAAAATCCCGAATAGTAAATTTACTCATTATGGTTTTGATCAGAACGGTAATATGAGCTTGAAAAATTGGTTTTTAAGTCCTGCACGTTTTGAAAATCATCGTTTTATAAAGTACAACAATTTTAATCTGGATGATATTGCAAATGCGGGTACAGATTATGAAATTGAGATTAAAATTCCGAATCAATATACTATTACAACAGATTTAAATTCGGTTTCTAAAGATATCAGTAATACGGCTTTTACTACTTACTCTTTTTCCGCAAAAAACAGAACCGATTTTAATTTTATTATTGAAAAGCAGAACAGTTACAAAAGTTACACCAGCAACGGCTTGGAGGTTCTCTCTAATTTAAACAGTAAAAAGCTTGACGAGATTCAGAAAGCTATTATTATTAATAGGGTAATTTCATTTTCTGAAAGTTTTATCGGAAAATATCCGCACGAAAAAATTACTGTTTCTGAGGCAGATTATGAGCGAAATCCCTTTTACGGACTCAATCAGCTTCCATCTTTTATCAGTCCGTTTTCAGATGATTTTATCTTTGAAATCAAATTCCTGAAAACCTATTTGAATAATTACCTCAAAAACAGCCTTCGTTTGGATCCAAGAAAAGACAATTGGGTCTATGACGGAATCCAGATTTACACGATGATGAAATTTATTGAAGAAAATCATCCGGATCAAAAAATGCTGGGAAGTCTTTCGAACATGAAACTTTTTAAAAGTTATAACATTACCAATCTGACATTTAACGAGCAATACAGTTATTATTATATGCTGATGGCGCGTAAAAATCTTGATCAGCCGCTTGGTGAACCAAAAAATAATCTGATAAAATTTAATGAACAAATTGCGAGCAAATACCGTGCAGGCTTAAGTCTGAGTTATCTGGATGATTATTTAAACCAAAATTCGGTTCCTAAAAGTGTTCAGGAATTTTATAATCTGAATAAAGAAAGACAGGCAAATCGATATGATTTTGAAAAAATATTAACTAAAAACAGTTCAAAAAATATAGATTGGTTTTTTACGACCATTATTGATTCCCGAGATATTATTGATTATAAATTTTCTAATGTTTCTCGAACTGCAGACAGCGTTCGGTTTTCGATTAGAAACAAAAGCGGCATTTTTGCTCCTATTCCTGTTTATGGTATTAAGAAAAATGAAGTCGTTTTTAAAAATTGGATAGAGCCAAAAAACAGCGATTCTATCTACCAGTTTGATCGGAAAAATGCAGACAAAATAGTACTGAATTACGATAATGAAGTTCCGGAATTTAACCTGAGAAACAACTGGAAATCATTAAAAAGTGTGGTGGTAACCAACCGCCCAATAAAGTTTAATTTTGCCAAAGATCTGGAAGATCCTTATTACAACCAGATATTATATATACCTACGCTTACTTATAATTTGTATGATGGTTTTACGCCTGGAATACGTTTTCATAACAAAACTATTTTAGACAAACCTTTTGTATTCGATATCAATCCTGCATATTCTATGACTGCCGAAACAATAACCGGTTCATCGGCTTTTTCGTGGAGTGAAAATTACAGAGACAGTAAACTTTACAATATTAGGTATTCGATCAGCCAGAATTATTTTCATTATGCCGAAAATGCAACATATTTACGATTGAATCCGATGGTTCAGTTTCGAATTCGTGAAGAAAATTTCAGAGACAATAGAAAACAGCTTATTCTGGCCCGTCAAGTAATTGTAAACCGAGAAGCGAGTCAATATATCACTGATAATTCTAAACCCAATTATTCGATTTTTAATGTTCGTTATTCTAACGTAAAAACCGAACTTATTGATCATTTTAGTTTTATGAATGATGTACAGTTTTCTTCTGATTTCGGAAAAATTTCCGGAGAAGTAGAATACCGGCATTTATTTGAAAACAATCATAAACTCAATTTACGATTGTATGCCGGAACCTTTATATACAATACAACAAATTCAGATTATTTTAGTTTTGGTTTAGACAGACCGACTGATTATCTGTTTGATTATAATTTTTTAGGAAGATCTGAGAGTACAGGTATTTTCAGCCAGCAGTATGTGATTGCAGAAGGAGGCTTTAAATCTAAAATAGCACCACGCTACGCCGATCAATGGATGGCGACAATGAATGCGAGCTATGCACTCTGGAACTGGATCGAGGTTTATGGAGATGTTGGTTTTCTTAAAAACAAACATTCTAAGACTGATTTTGCGTATGACAGCGGTATTCGTTTAAATCTTGTTCCTGATTATTTTGAACTTTATTTTCCGGTTTATTCTAATAACGGGTGGGAAATTTCTCAAACAAAATACAATGAAAAAGTTCGATTTATTGTCACATTTGCTCCTCGAACATTAGTCACACTTTTTACCCGAAAATGGTTTTAATTAAATAAATTTTAAAGAAAAACATACGAAATTATCATTAAAAATAAATTTTATATAAAAATACATCAAAAAAAGTACGTAGTTTTTTGATTTTAAATACAAATAATTAAATTATATTTATTTTAAAGAATTATGATTATTGATTGTTTTTAAGTAATTTCGCAGTCTAATACATGACCCTCAAGATTATGATAAAAGAAAAAAGCAATACTACATTAACATTTGAAGATTTCAAAACTGAGGTATTGAACGACTATAGAATTGCAGTAACCAGCCGCGAATGTAGTCTTTTAGGTCGTAAAGAAGTATTAACAGGAAAAGCTAAATTTGGAATATTTGGCGACGGAAAAGAAGTACCGCAGCTTGCAATGGCTAAAGCCTTTAAAAATGGGGATTTTCGTTCTGGATACTATCGCGATCAAACTTTTATGATGGCTATTGGAGAATTAAATCCAAAGCAGTTTTTCGCAGGTTTATATGGTCACACTGATTTAGATTTTGATCCAATGTCTGCCGGAAGACAAATGGGCGGACACTTTGTAACCCACAGTTTAAACGAAGACGGTTCTTGGAAAGATTTAACAAAACAAAAAAATTCAAGCTCAGATATATCTCCTACAGCAGGGCAAATGCCAAGATTACTTGGATTGGCTCAGGCATCAAAAATTTACAGAAACGTTGACGGTATTACTACTAAAGATAAATTCTCTGTAAATGGTGATGAAGTTGCCTGGGGAACTATTGGTAACGCAAGTACTTCTGAAGGTTTATTTTTTGAAACCATAAATGCTGCAGGAGTTTTACAAGTTCCGATGGTAATGAGTGTTTGGGATGATGAATACGGAATTTCTGTTCATGCCAGACATCAAACAACAAAAGAAAACATTTCTGAAATCCTAAAAGGATATCAGCGTGATATGGACTCAAAAGGTTATGAAATCTTTAGAGTAAAAGGCTGGGATTATGCCGAATTAGTTTCGACTTACGAAAGAGCCGGCGCCATTGCCCGTGAAGAACATATTCCGGTTTTAATTCACGTAAACGAATTAACACAGCCACAAGGACATTCTACTTCAGGATCTCATGAACGTTACAAAAATAGCGACAGACTGGCTTGGGAAAAAGATTTTGATTGTATCCGCCAAATGCGATTATGGATGATTGCGATTAATATTGCGTCTCCGGAGGAATTGGCAGAGATTGACTTTCAATTAAAAAAAGAAGTTCTGGAAGCCAAAAAAGAAGCTTGGAACTCTTTTATAAATCCTATTATTGAGGATCAAAAGAATCTGATGGCTTTATTGGAGCAGATTGCTGAGGTAAGTATAAACCATAAAGAAAAAATTCAAAAATACATTACGGAATTAAACGCGATAAAAGCGCCTTTGAAAAAAGATATGCTTTCTATTGCGAGAAAGATTCTTCGTTTTATTGAAGTTCCAAACAGTAAAGTTTTATTGTCCGACTGGATTACGAATTATCTTGCTGTGACTCAGGAAAAATTCAGCAGTAATTTACATTCTGAATCTGCCAAAAATGTATTTTCTGTAGAGAAAGTACTTCCTGAATATGCAGAAAATGCTAAACCGGATCTGGATGGCCGAATGATTTTACGTGACAATTTTGACGCTTTGTTTACCAAATATCCAGAAACATTGATTTTTGGTGAAGATGTAGGAAACATTGGTGACGTAAATCAAGGTTTGGAAGGCATGCAGGAAAAATACGGTGAACTTCGTGTTGCCGATGTCGGAATTCGTGAAGCTACTATTATTGGTCAGGGAATCGGAATGGCATTGAGAGGTTTGCGTCCGATTGCTGAAATTCAGTATTTAGATTATTTACTATACGCTATCCAAATCATGAGTGACGATTTGGCTACCTTACAATATAGAACTGTTGGAAAACAAAAAGCACCGTTAATTATTAGAACACGCGGACACCGTTTAGAAGGAATCTGGCATTCTGGTTCACCAATGGGAATGATTATCAATGCTATCCGCGGTATTCATGTTTTGGTACCTCGCGACATGACGCAAGCGGCAGGTTTTTATAACACGCTTTTAGAATGTGACGAACCAGCTTTGGTAATTGAATGTTTAAATGGTTATCGTTTAAAAGAAAAAACACCTCTGAATTTTGGAGAATTCAAAACACCAATTGGAGTAATTGAAACCTTAAAACAAGGTGCTGATATTACTTTGGTTTCTTACGGATCAACTTTAAGATTAGTTCAGCAGGCGGCTAATGAATTGCTGGATTTAGGAATCGATTGTGAAGTGATTGATATTCAATCTTTGCTTCCGTTTGATATTAATAAAGATATTGTAAAAAGTATTGCCAAAACAAACCGTCTTTTAGTTATTGACGAAGATGTTCCAGGCGGTGCTTCTGCCTATATTTTACAGCAGATTTTAGAAGAACAAGATGCTTATAAATATTTAGACAGCAAACCGCAGACATTGGCAGCAAAAGCACACAGACCAGCGTACGGAACGGATGGTGATTATTTCTCTAAACCTTCTGCCGAAGATATCTTTGAGAAAGTTTACAGTATGATGAATGAAGTTAATCCTTCTAAATTCCCTAGTTTATATTAAGGATTTAGAATTTTAGATACTAAAAAAGCTCCAATATTTGGAGCTTTTTTGTTAATTTTAATTCTTTATCAACTTTGTCAAAGTTTAAAACTTTGACAAAGTTCTACATAATCTTTAGCGAGCTGCTTGCGAAGATTTCTCCTTCGTCGAAATGACATAAAATCATAAAAAAGAAGAAAAAATCCGCGTTAATCTGTGCTTTCGCGACAGCGAATCCGTGCAATCCGCGTACTATTTCGCAAACTAAGATCCCAAAATAGCCCTCGCCTTTTCTAAATCTTCAGCCGTATCAATTCCGATTCCGACATGCGTTGTTTCGACCATTTTAATGCGCTTTCCGAATTCTAAATAGCGAAGTTGTTCTAACTTTTCAGACGCTTCTAAAGATTTCATTGGTAAACTATAAAAGTCTAACAAAGCCTGTTTTCTAAAAGCATAAATCCCAATGTGTTGAAAATAACGAACACCTGCATCTTTGTCTCTGGGATATGGAATAACCGATCGTGAAAAATACAGTGCAAACTGAGATTGATCAACCACAACTTTTACATTATTTGGATTATTGATTTCGTCTTCGTTTGTAATTTCGCGCATTAGTGAAGCTAAATCAATCTTTTGATCGGTGTCATTTTTAAAAACAGACAAAACTTGCTCCAAAGGTCCTCCTTCTGTAAAAGGTTCGTCACCTTGTACATTTACTACAATATCTACATCAAGATTTGCAACAGCTTCTGCGATACGATCACTTCCAGATTCGTGTTCTTTGATGCTCATTATGGCTTTTCCTCCATGAGAAACGATTTCATCATAAATTAAATCTGAATCGGTTACCACAAAAACATCATCAAACAATTTTGTAGCTACAGAAGCTTCGTAAGTTCTAAGGATTACAGTTTTTCCACCCAAATCCTGCATTAGTTTTGCAGGAAAACGCGTCGATGCGTATCGTGCCGGAATTACAGCTATTATTTTCATATCATTTATTTATTCTTTGTGAACCTCCGTGTAAATCTTACTGTTTCTCTGTTGTAAAATTATATCACAAAGTTGCACAAAGATTTACACAGAGTTGCACAAAGTTTTTTTACATTATTTTTACGGATGTCATACTTAAGGAACCCGCCAACAATTTATCATTGAACAAACTCAGTTCTTCTGATTTTTCCTTTAAACCTAAAGTATATAACAAAGGTAAATAATGGTCTGGAGTTGGAATTGCAACTTGAACTGCCTTATTCATTTTTTCGAAATCAATCAAAGGCTGAAAATTTCCATCTAAGAGATAATTATTTACAGTTTCTCTTGCTTCAATTGCCCAATCATAGCCGTAATTGTCTTTGTCAAAATTCCTGAAATCAACCAAGCGAAGATTGTGCACGATATTTCCACTCCCAATAATTAAAACACCTTTGTAACGAAGTGATTGTAATTTTTGAGCCAATTCAAAATGATACTGTCCAGATTTTGTATAATCAATACTTAACTGAATTACAGGAACATTGGCTTCTGGGTACAAATGTTTTATAACACTCCACGCACCATGATCTAAACCCCAATGTTCGTCTAACTCGACATTTACTGGATCTAATATTTTTTTTGTTTCCAAAGCTAATTCCGGACTTCCTTTTGCGGGATACTGAACATCAAAAAGTGCCTGCGGAAAACCTCCAAAATCATGAATTGTTCTCGGCATCTGCATTGACGTAACTTTGGTTCCATTTGTAAACCAATGTGCCGAAATACATAAAATGGCATTGGGCTGAGGCAATGTTTTTGCCAAATCACGAAAACCTGCTACAAATTGATTTTCTTCGATTGCATTCATCGGACTGCCGTGTCCTAAAAACAAAACCGGCATTTTATCTGTATTCGAAAACGTAGACGAAATCGAATGTAAATCGTTTAATGTTGTCATAGTAAAAAAATTCAATCACAAATTTTACTAATTTACACAAATCTTCATGTAAAAATAATTCGTGCTAATTCGTGAAATTCGTGTTTTATTCCTCAAAACTTTCGTCTTTAAATCCTATCAAATATAATTTATTTTTAGCACGCGTCATAGCCGTATAAAGCCATCTGATATAATCTCGGTCAATTCCGTCGGGAAGATAAGGCTGTTCTATAAAAACAGTATCCCATTGTCCACCCTGCGATTTATGACACGTTATGGCGTACGAGAATTTCACCTGCAGGCCGTTAAAATATTCGTTATTTTTTACTTTCTGAAACTTCTTGTATTTCGTCGTTTCATCTTCATAATCTTTCATCACTTCTTCGTACAAACGATTTGATTCTTCGTAGGTTAGAGACGGAGATTCGCTTTTTATTGTGTCAAGAATCAAAACTGTTTCAAAAGGTTTCTGATCGGGATAATCGACCATTCTGATTTTTACTTTCGCAAAAGTAAATCCGTATAATTCTTTAATTCCGAACATTTCCAGAACTTCGATAATATCGCCGTTGGCAATAAATCCAGCTTCATCAGTTTCTTTCAGCCAAAAATAATTATTCTTTACAACCATCAAAAAATCACCCACAGAAAGTTCACTTTCCTTAAACAAAATTCTGGTTCTGATTTGCTCGTTGTATTGATTTGCTCTTTTATTTGAGCGAACTATAAAAGCGGTATCTTCGATACTATAATTACTGTACGCGGTATTTATAGCGTCCTGAATATCGTAACCATCTGTAAGTCTAACTATATCTTTAAACTTTTTTACATTAAATCGAAATTCGGTTATAAAAGATTCTTTCAATAACTCACGTAATTCTGTGGCATTAAACAAAATTCCTGAGTTCTCTTCCTGACGCATAACTTCGTCTAATTCGATATGTTCTATCTCTTTATTATAATGAATTCCAAGAGTCTGAATATCTAAAGCCGGGCTGATATCCAGATTTACCGGCGGAAGCTGTGCTGTATCTCCCAGCAGAATCATTTTACAATTGACTCCGGAATAAACGTAGCTAATCAAGTCATCTAGCAGCGAATTGCTGTCTAAAGTGCTGTCTGAAATCATCGAAGCCTCATCTACAATAAAAATCGTGTTTTTATGTTTGTTCACTTGTTTGGTAAACGCTACTCCGCCGCCAGAAGATTTCTTAGGGAAATATATTTTTTTATGAATCGTAAATGCTGCCGTATTTGAATAATTGGCAATAACTTTTGCCGCGCGTCCAGTTGGCGCAAGCAATACAAACTTCTTATTTATATCTTCTAAATTATGTACAATTGTAGAGATTACAGTAGTTTTTCCTGTTCCTGCATACCCTTTGAGTACAAAAATGGTATCATTTTGAGGCTCTGTTAGAAAAATAGCAATTTTCTGAAAAAAAATATCCTGTTTATAAGTGGGTGCAAAAGGAAAACGTTTTTGTAAAACGCTGTAAAACAGTGATGAATTCATAAGTTAAAATTGAAATACAAAGTACGGTTTTTTTAATGGCAATAACAATTGTAATGTCGATGTCAATTACAATTGCAATTGCAAAATTCGATCTAAATTTAAAAAGTAACTTCATGAAAATTTAAACCTAGCAATGCGAAACCTTTAAAATTAAATTACCTAAAGCTTAAAAATTAAAAATATAACATCTTACTAACTTTCATATAACATTAATTTTTGAAATTGCAGTTGATTTTTGAATTTTGATTTTTGTCATTGATATTGCTGCGGCAATTATTTTTCTTGCTTTTTAATTTGTAAGTTTGTGTTCGAATTAAATTCCTTCTTGAAACCAAAAACAGGTAACGAATTATAAATCAAATATGTCATTGCAAAACCTTAACATTACTTCCAAAAAATACAAAAAACTTTCTATTCAGGTTTCTCTTACCGGGTTATCATTTTGTTGTTTTGATACTTTAAATAATATTATCACAACCATGAAAGAAGTTGAGTTCGATACTTCAAACAAGACGGTAAAAATTGAAGATTTATTGACAGATGTTTTTAAAAATAATGCTGAGCTGAAGCAGTCTTACGATGAAATAATGGTTATTCACACTAATAATCTTTCGACATTTGTGCCAACTGCTCTTTTTGATGAAGATTATTTGGGAAGCTATTTACAATACGACACTAAAGTCTTTGAAACAGACTTTTTTACCTACGATCAGATTTCAAATTATCATATGAATTCTGTTTATATTCCGTACATTAATATCAATAATTTCCTGATAGATAATGTTGGATCTTTTGATTATAAACATGCTAACAGTATTTTGGTCGAAAAAATACTGGATGCTTCGAGAAATAATGACGAAAAGAAAATGGTGGTCAACTTCAATCCCGGCCATTTTGAAATTATCGTTGTACAAAATCAAAAACTCTTACTATTCAATTCATTTGAATACAATACACCAGAAGATTTTCTCTACTATATCCTTTTTACAGCAGAACAATTGAGTTTAAATCCAGAAACTTTTCAGCTTGAACTATTAGGCACAATTAGCGAAAATGATCCCTTTTATGCAATTGCGTACAAATACATTCGGAAAATTTCTTTTTTAGATGTAACTTCATTGCAGGAAAAGAATAATTTTTCTACTGCTCAAAATCAAAAACATTATATTCTATTTCAATCATGAGAATTATTTCAGGAAAATACAAAGGGCGACGCATATTTCCACCAAAAAACCTTCCTGTAAGACCTACGACTGATATGAGTAAAGAAGCATTGTTTAATGTTTTAAATAATCATTTTAGTTTTGACGGCTTAAAGGTTTTAGATCTTTTTTCAGGAACTGGAAATATCAGCTATGAGTTTGCTTCACGAGGAAGCGCGCCAATTACGTCTGTAGATGGTGATTTTGGATGCGTAAAATTCATCAAGCAGGTTTCGTCAGAATATGATTTTGATATTGCAGCAACAAAAAGTGATGTTTTTAAATTTCTTGAAAACTGTAAAACATCGTACGATATTATTTTTGCAGATCCGCCGTATGGTTTAGATCAGGCTGTTTTTGAGAAAATTGTTCTTACGGTTTTTGAAAGAGATCTGCTTGAGGACGATGGAATGATGATCATCGAACATTCTAAATACACAAAATTAGATCATTTGAGTAATTACTCTTTTCAAAAAAGTTACGGAGGTTCTTTCTTTACGTTCTTCGAACTGAATTCTACAGATGATGACGAAGAACTTCCTGATGATTCTATTATAAAAATTATTGACGAAGACGAAGGATAATATCTCTTCTATAAAACTAAGAAATCCCTTGAAATTCAAGGGATTTTCTATATCATCTAATTCGGTTTTCATTCTCATTTATACTCTTTTCTTTATACTGAGAATCTTTAATCTTCCCGAAAGAATAACGAATTGCAATAGAAACTTCCTGTACATCACCCAAATATCGTGCTTTCGAATTTACATTATTAACCGTGAATTGTTCTGCATAGATTGTATTCTTAAAAACATCATTAAAATTTAAAGTGCAATTCCATTTTTTTCCAAAAGTCTTATTTAGCGACATATCAAAAACCAATTGGGCTTTTCTTTCAAAAACGCCATCGTTTTGTTTGGTCATCCCCCAAAACGAAAGCACATATGTAAAATCTTTTGGCAGTTTAAAAGTGTTATTCGAGTAATAATATAAATAAGGTTTTAAAGAGCTGGACAATGCAGAATCATCTTCGACTTTATTTTTTATAAAGATTAAAGAGTTTGTTGTGGTCCAAAATTTATACGTAAAAGGCAATGTCAAATCAATCATAAAACCACTTTCTCTTTTATAATTCACGTCAGTTATCGTCAGTACATTGGTTTCTTTATTGAATATAAAGCTAGAATTGACCGTGTTTTTGGTATTATAAAAACTTAATTTTATCGTTTTATCATGATATTGATAAGAGCTTGAAATTTCATCTACTAATGCAGGAACCAAATTTATACTGCTGCCGTACAAAAAATACGGATTTATATAAACTGCAATCTGACTCAATGAAGAATATTTTGGCCTTACAATGCTTTTTGCATAATTAAGATTGATACTTTTTATGCTGTCTATTGGAAATGTAAACTGAACTTTGGGAAATAAATTGGTATAATTTTTATTAATCAAAGGCGAAATTTCAGATTTGAATTTGCTGTATACATCTGTATTTTCTACTCTTAAACCAACAGAAAAATCGATTTTTTTTATCTTTCCGGAAAATTGTGTGTAAGCTGCTAAATTTCTTTCTTTAAAATCATAATTTGATACTGTATTTTCATTTTCATCAAAATTATAAATATCAGAATCTGATTTAGAATCGGCATTCAGATAAAGTGCTCCATATTCTAAATTCATTTCGTTTTTAAACTTTTTTTCTAAATCGATTCTTCCGGAAAAAACATCTACATTAAACTTCTGATCTCTATTTTGCGACAATTCAAATCCATTTTCATTGAAATTATTTTCAACAAGACTCCACCAATGCTGTTTATAATTAGAATACTGAAAACCTGCAAATAACTGTGTATTAATTGCTTTTATCTTTTTAGAATAATTTACAAATGCATTTACAAAATTCTTACTGCTGGTATTATCACTTAAGGTAAAAACATTGTTTTCGTCATTTTGATTTTTATTATAAGTAAAAGTATTAATATCAAAAGAGTCGTCTTGAAGTTTACTATTTACATTTATAGAAAAATAATCATCGTCATTTATTTTATAAAATAAACCTCCGCCAAATATATACTGCTTTCTTTTTGTAGTGGATTCTACATTATAATTAGAAATAATAGACGCTTCCGGAATCTGATAAGCAATACTATGACTTTCCCAAGGATTTAGCCGGTTATAATTAAAATTGGCTTTCCATTCCAGTTTTCCTCTTTTAAAACTCGAATTGAATCCGAGGTAATTATTGTAATTTTTTTTAGATGAAGCAACTTCGGATATTTCAGTTCTAAAACTATCTTTTTTACTTAGTTTTCTGGTAATTAAAATTACAGAACGACCTTCTGCTTCATATTTTGAAGATGGATTCTTAATAATTTCAATCGTTTTGATGTCGGCAACCGCCAAAGCATTCAGATCATTCATTTCGACTTTTTGATTATCTATATAAATTAATGGATTTCCTTTGCCTAAAACTGAAATATTCTCGCGATCTGAACTAATCTGAACCAATGGAAGTTTTGAAAGCAGGTCAATCGGATTTGGAATTGTATTGTAGATTGAATTTGCAACATCTACTTTTATGTTTCCATTCGTATTTGTAAAAGTCTTTTTGTTTTGACTGATTACGACTTCACTCAGATTATTTGAAATAGAGTCTTTGGGCGTTTCATTTTGGGCACTTACAAACAACGAGAGAAGAAAAAATAAAAGAATCAAAAAGATTTTTACGGGCACAGAAATAAAATTCATCTTAAAGAAATATGGGTTAGCAATACCACAAAAATGCTTTGAAAAACCAGTTCTGAAAGTTAATTGAAGGTTAATGCGGGGTTAAAGCCTTTTTTATCTCTTAAAAACATTATTTTTGAAATGAATTGTCAAGTTATATGAAGCAAAGAATCAATTTATTAATCGCTTTTTCTGTTGTCGCGCTAATCGTTTTATCGAGTGTACAATGCTATTTGGTAAAAACGACTTACGATTATAAAGTTGCGCAGTTTCATACAGAAATCAAAAATGAAATCGCTCAGATTACCAATAATTACAGCGATATTGATTCATTTTTAGCAGCGAGAAAAGATGCGCTGTACAAAACATTATCTGAAAATTATATTCAGGGAAAAAATACGAAGTCGGATATTAAAAAAGGGATTCTGGAAAATGAATTTAAAGATGCTTTGACTCAGAAAATTCAAAGGAAACTTGAAAGAGATCTGCCAAATTTTAAAATTGATTTTGCGATCATTCTAAACAAATTCATTTTGTATAAAAATGCCTGGAAAAACGATACGATCTTCTCTGAAAAACCTTTTATTGAGAATAAATTATACGGAAATCTGGCTTCTTTAAATCATTCTTTTCTGGTACGAAATTATGTGGGAACTACAAACGGAACTTTTGAAAATCAGGATTACAAATTATTGACAGAAGATTCTATGTATGTTTCTGTTATAGATTGGGAAATGATCATTTTAAGGCGAATGACCGTTATTTTGATATTGTCTTTATTTTGTATTCTCACATTGATCAGCCTTTTTGTAATTGCAATTAAAGCTCTAATTAAGCAAAAAAAGGTAAGCGATGTCAAAACCGATTTCATCAATAATATTACACACGAACTCAAAACACCTCTGGCTACTTTGGGTATTTCAACAAAGATTTTAGAGCAGAAAAATATCCGTGATAATGATGAAAATTTTAATGCGATTGTAAATACAATTTCCCGTCAGAACAATCGACTCCAAAACTTAATCGATCAGGTTATGGCTAATTCTCTGGCAGAAAATGAAATAGAATTAGAGAAAGAAAAAATTGAAACCGAAGATTTTCTTTTTTCAATTGTAAATGATTTCAAATTAACGTTTCCTAAAATTGACATTCAAACTGATTTTCAGACTCAGAAAACAAATCTTATTTTGGATAAATTTCATTTGACAACTGCACTATTAAATGTTTTGGAAAATGCTGTTAAATATGGTTCAAACAAAATTGTGGTAAAAACAAAACAAATAGAAAATCAGTTTTCTATTGCTATTGAAGATAATGGAATCGGAATTTCAAAAAACAAACAGGCTTTACTTTTTGAAAAATTTTATCGAGTTGAACAAGGCAATCTGCACAATACAAAAGGGCTTGGTTTAGGACTTTATTATGTGGATCAGATTATTAAAGCGCATCAGGGAACGATTGCTGTTATGAGCGATTTAGGAAAAGGCGCTGTGTTTACCATTATGTTTAAAGTTTAATTTATTCTTTTGAAAAAAATTCTTTTAGCCGAAGACGATGCAGATTTTGCAAACGTTTTAAAACAATATTTAGAATTGTACCAATATGAAGTTTTGTGGGCTGAAAATGGTCAAATCGCTTTAGATTATTTTCAAAAGCAAACTTTTGATATTTGCGTTTTTGATGTCATGATGCCTAAGCTTGACGGATTTTCTTTAGCTGAAAAAATAATCAAAATCAATCCTGATATTCCATTTATTTTCCTGACTGCCAAAAAATTAAAAGAAGACAAAATTAAAGGACTAAAACTTGGCGCCGACGATTATATCGTAAAACCTTTTGAAGCTGAAGAATTGATTTTAAGACTTCAGAATATTTTAAAAAGAAGTACTAAGAAAACAGTTTTTCAGGAATCAGAATTAATGCAGATCGGATTGTATTCTTTTGATACCAAACGTTTTTCTTTAAAAATAGAAAACAAAACACAGCAGTTAACAGAAAAAGAAGCTGCGCTGCTTCAATACTTTTATTCGCATCAAAATCAATTATTAAAAAGAGAGCAAATCCTGAAAGCTGTGTGGGGAAATGATGATTTTTTTTCTGGCAGGAGTATGGATGTTTATATCAGTAAAATTCGGAAATACTTAAAAGACGACGCTTCAATACGTATAGAAAGCATTCGGAATATCGGAATAGAATTTAAAATAGCTAAGTCATAACTTTTAATTTTTCTTTTTTTCGAATCCTAAATAATAGCTTATTCCTAATCCTAATGTATTAGTATTAAGAGAGCTGTCATAATTATTTACTTCTTTTAAAACTTTACCGAGATCTACACCATTGTAATAGAGATTTATAGAAAAAGAATCATAGGTTCTGTCTGAAATGACAATATCGATTCCGACGCCAATTCCAAACGTTTGCTGCCATTCTGAAATCGCTTCTTTTTTAGTATCTGATTTTAATGGATTACTTTGATTTATAACTGTATAATATCGCTCTGCTCCTATTTTTGCCACATTAAATCTGGGCAGTATCTGGATAAATACATCGCCGGAGTTAACTTCACTGCTGTACAATGAGATTTTTGGCGTTAGGTTGATATTAAACGCATAAGCTCTGCTGGTACGCAGATCAAGTGCAATTCCCTGCTCGTTTACTTTACTGTAATCTTCTAAACTTCCTGCAAAATAACTTACTCCAATTTCTGGTTTAAGAAAACGGTGAATTTTTACTTCAACACCACCTCCTACTTCCGAGAAAAGATTGTTTTTGAAGTCTGAATGTTTATAGATTGAAAGATTTGCATAAACTCTTGCGTGTTGTGCATTTGCATTTGCGACAAACAAAACGAGCAAAAGGCAGCATATTATTTTCTTCATTATCTTATTTCAATTACAAATATTGTAAAAAATGGCGTTGAAAAACAAAACAATAAAATGAGAATAATAGAGCTCTTTTCATCTGTGCCAATTTGGTTAGTCAGCACAAATATAACATTTAAACCATGCGGTGAAATTAAAAATATAATTTTTTCTTACAGAAAAATAATGTGAAAAATATAATTTTTGCCACGCAATTATATAATGGTAAAACGTTGTAAATTAAATAGATTTGTTATGAATCATAAAACTAAATATCATGAACCTTAAAAGATTTTTCGGAGGATTACTTACAGTCCTCGGTATTGTCGGCCTAATATATACAGCAGTTATTTTTGCTGGGACTTCTGGTGAAACCAGAGACATCAAATCATTAATTATATACGGAATATTAGGCGTCGTGTTTTTCATGTCCGGAATCAGTCTGGTACGTGCTACAAAAGACGAAGCATAAATAAAATATTGATACTGCCACGAAGACACAAGTCTAAAAAAAAATTGTAAACATTAAAGAATAAAAATTACCATCTTGTGTTTTCGCGGCAAATCAAAATTATCCCTCTGATATAGGATCTAAATTCAAATCTGTAAAATCTCTTTCACTTTTAGAGATCACGATTGTTGCTGTTGTATTTCCTATTAAATTGGTAATTGCTCTTGCTTCGCTCATAAATTTATCTACACCGAGCAAAAAAGCCAATCCTTCTACCGGAATTTTATGAATTGCGGTTAATGTAGAGGCTAAAACAATAAAACCACTTCCGGTTACTCCCGCAGCTCCTTTAGAAGTTATCATTAAAATTCCTATAACGCTCAGAATTTCGAAGAAACTCAAATGAACGTCATATAGTTGTGCCAAAAAAATTACAGACATTGATAAATAAATAGAAGTTCCATCGAGATTAAAAGAATATCCTGTCGGAATTACTAATCCTACAACCGATTTACTACAGCCCATTTTTTCAAGTTTTACCATGATATTGGGCAGTGCAGCTTCTGAAGATGAAGTTCCTAAAACAATTAAAAGTTCTTCTTTAATATATTTTAAAATTGCAAGAATACTGATTTTATAATATTTTAGAATACTTCCTAAAACAAGAAAAACAAACAAAATCATGGTAAGATAAACGCACAGCATTAATTTGCCCAGCGGAATTAAAGTCTGCAGACCAAACTTGCCAATCGTATACGCCATGCCGCCAAAAGCACCAATTGGCGCGAGATACATTACATATTTCAACCCCATAAAAACTACTTTTGAGATACGCTCTAAAACTAAAATAGTCTGCTCTCTTTTTTGATAGAAATTCAATGCTATACCGCAGATAATTGCTGCAGCTAAAACCTGCAGTGTAAAATTGGATAAAAAGAATTTCAGCCAAGAGAAATGTTCTGCAGTTCCACTTGTATATTGACTTGCATCCTGTAAGGCCAAACCGGTTTTGTCGATTTTTCCTGGTTTAAAAACGTAGGCAATTGTAACACCGATTGCGAGTGCGATAGTCGAAACAATTTCAAAATAAGTTAAAGCTTTAATTCCGATCCTGCCTACTTTTTTTAAATTTCCCATTCCTGAAATTCCCAAAACAATGGTCAGGAAAATAATAGGTCCTATAAAAAGTTTGATAATATCTACAAAAGTTTTCCCGACAATTTCCATTTTCACTCCGTTTTGAGGAGAAAAATGCCCCAATAAAACACCTGTAATAATAGCAATCAGCACCCAAAAGGTAAGATTGGTCAGGATAGTATTAAGAGTGCTTTGTTTGGGTTTATTTGAAGAATTAGGAGTTGTAATATTCATGAAATTTAGTTAGATAGTTTCACAAATATATAAAAAAAGCAGACCTATAAGCCGGATTCTGTCCCTGATAAATCAGGGCCTTATCATTTATCTAGACTTACAATTACTCATAAGCTCAAGCTACCTACCCTTCAGCAACGAACGAGAAGCCCTTAAATGCTGATATACTTGGTATTTCACCGCATAGAGTTTACCTGGTTTCACTACAGCATTACCTGTACATACTTTCTGTTGCACTTGTCCTTGACTTATTACTAAGACCGACGGGTGTTACCCGCTATGCTTCTCTGTGGTGTCCGGACTTTCCTCCCTCCCGATGAATCGGAACGACGATAAGGCGGTCTGCGCGGCAAAAGTAACACTTATAACTGAGGAATTGAGATTTTAGAATTCAGATTTTCAAATCAAATTCATAACATTTTAATTTTAAAATGGTTATCTTTAAAATTCAATAATTTTAAAATGTAATAATCATGAGTAAAATGTATCATTACGCAACCGTTTCAAAAGCTTTAGATCAATTGCATGAAAAAGGATTTACCTGCGACTTCAATTTAAACTCAGACGCGATCAAAAAGAATCCCGAAAAATTTGAAATTGTACATGTGTATCGATACGAAGGGGAATCAGACCCAGGCGATGAGGCTGTTGTGTACGGAATAAAATCAAATTCTGGAAAAAAAGGCGTTTATGTATCCGGATTTTCTGCAGATTCAGACTCTGAAACTTCGCAGTTATTACTAGAATTGAGTATTAAAGGGAGGTAATTTCTCAATTTATTTTTTTGAACGCTATCTCCAATTCAACCAAAATTTGTCTTTCGACGAATGAGAATCTTAGTTTAAAATCTTCATTCGTCGAAATGACGTAAAATGTAAAAACGCTATTATTTTTGGATTTAAGACATAAAAAAAAGTCCATCATCGAGACGGACTTTAATTAATTATTCTGTTGGTATTTTCAATTTCCAACCCACTTGTATGAGATCTGGATTTTTAATAATGTCTTTATTGGCTTCAAAAATAGTCTGCCATGAAACGCCGTATGCTTTTCCTATTTTAGAAAGTGAATCTCCTTTTTCTACGGTATATTCTCTCGAGATACCTTGATTTACTTCTATATTCATTACAACATCTGCTGATCTGTAATCGGGATCAAGCTTATTGTAAGCATCCCAAAGTTTATCTTTATCTTCTGCCGAATTTACTGAACCATCAATATACAAGACATTGTCCTGCTCTCTCACTTGTAAATTTGCAGTTTTTAGCTCAGAAGCTAAATTTGTCAAATTTCTATATTTATCTTGTAAACTCATAACAGCGTTATTTAATGATTAATTTGTTTTCAACTTTTTTAGGTTTCAATTCCTGCACACTTTGCATTAAAGGCTGCAATTGACTTCTTTTAACTTCACCCGAAAGAGTAACAACACCACCTACAACAGTAGCGCTCACTCCATCGTAAGCTTTTACAACCTCACTAACAGATTTATCCAAATCGCCGTCTGAATTAATGATAACAGCTGCCGCAGCAGGTTCTTGATTTGCAACAGGAAGTTCGCATGCATTTACTACAGATTTTACTCCTTTAGTCGCTTTTACACTGCGTTCGATATTTTTTTTGAAAGCTTCGTCTTCACAAGTTCCTGTAATTGTAGCAACACCTTCATGTACTGTAACTTGTACTTCTGGCGCATCGCCTAATTTTTCACTAATTGCTTTTTCAATATCCGCATCTTTAGGTGTGCAAGATGCAAGGGAAACAACCAGCCCCATTCCCAATAAAATTGATTTCATTTTCATAACACTATCTTTTAATAATTAAGTATTTAAAATTAAACAGATTAAATATCAATACATTATAAGAATGCTAGTGGGTTTTATATCTTTTCCAGTAAGGTCAATTGAGCTTTGCAAGTGAGCTGTATGAAATGTGCGGGAAATTCTCAAGTTAAAAACAGCAACTAATACCTTGGGTAAACATCGTAACTTGAACGCTCTTCATTTGTATTTTTTATTAATTTATTCACGCAGTTTTGTTGAAACAATAACTCCAATTGTTTTTTGCTCAGATTTTGAGCATTAACAATGTCACTATTTTTAATTCCTAAAAATAACCTTCCGCGAATCGTAAGATCCGTAATGCTGTCTAATTTAATAATCGTGTTTTTATGTGAATCTTCCTTAATAGTGGTAATGGCAGTCGCGTAAGTATTGTAATCATTAATATAAAAAGTAAAATTTATAAAACTATGAGATTCCGTGTAGGGAGCACCAACAACGCTTTTATTCCATTTATTATACAATGCATTTTTAGAAATGGGAAGCTTATAAATTTTATCGCTTTTTACTTTAATATTAATCTGCAGTCGAGGCTGACTGTCTGCCAAAAGCGTAAAAAAACAGAATATGCCAATTATTGCATTTAGCATAAAATAAGACTTCTTGCTTTCTGCTTGTTTTTTTTCAAAGTATTTATAAGAAAAAGGTAAAATCGAAATCGCTATTAAATCTGAAATATCTACAGTTCTGTAAAATGCCAAATTGGAGACTTCTGAAATAAAAGCAATAAAATTATTTGAGATTTCTAATTTCCAAAAAATAAAAAACAGAGCAGTTACAATATAAATCCTCAATGAATGTTTCGGAAGGAATATCGAAACGAAAAATGGAAAAACAAATAATCCTGCAAAATCGCTTAATTTACCCGTAATCACATTGTGAAACTCGTATTTTAGATAAAAGTCATTTAAAAGCAGGACTATAATTCCTAAAACAAGCAGCTCCGAAGTGAAAAGTTCTAACTTAATTTTTTTCATATTTATTTATTAATTATTGATGCTGAGAAACATCATTATACTGCCAGAGAACATTTATGATTTTCCATTCTCCGTTGGTCTTCACAATATGCATATAGTCGATCCAAGCATCTGCAAGCAATTTTACCGACGCAGTTCTAGTCGAAACATCTAATAATTTGATTTCTTTTCTCGGATTGTTCGGAAATTTATCGCCTTTTACATTGTAAGTTTCGGCCAAAATAACCATATTTTCTGCAAAAAATTCAGAAATAAAATCTTTCTGGGCTGTCTTATTTCTAAAAACTGATCTTTTGACCATACGAGGATGCAGCGCACTTTCCATAAGTTTTGAATTCGGGTTGTGCTGTGCCTCAATATAAGCCAAAGCAACACGTTTAATCTCTGATGTGTCTTGTGCGGTTTGCGCCTGAATTTTATAAGAACAAAATATAACAGCCAGAATTGCAAAATATTTTTTCATGCTATAGGATTAATTAAGTATTTTTTAATAAAATTCTGATTAACGATTTTCGTTTATTAACAGTTAAAAATAATCCTTTTTTATCTACAAATAATAAATCCAAAAAATTAAAATTAACAAATATCAAATGCAATAAACTAAAATCTCTTAATGCCCGGTAATAAAACTTACACCTATTCAAACACTTAAAAATCTTTCAATTTTTAAATTTTTAAATCATTAAATTATACTCTATATTTGCTATCGAATAAAAAAGAATATGGAACAATTTGTAGTATCGGCTCGTAAATACCGCCCGCAGACCTTTAAGGATGTTGTGGGGCAGAAAGCCATTACCAACACGTTGTTGAATGCCATTGACAGCAACCACCTTGCTTCTGCTCTTTTATTTACAGGACCACGTGGAGTTGGAAAAACGACTTGCGCGCGTATTTTGGCCCGAAAAATTAATCAGCCTGGATACGACGATCCAAATGAAGATTTTGCATTTAACGTTTTTGAATTAGATGCTGCTTCAAATAACTCGGTTGATGACATTCGAAGTCTGATTGATCAGGTTCGAATCCCGCCTCAAACCGGACAATACAAAGTTTATATTATTGACGAGGTGCATATGTTGTCTTCGGCTGCTTTTAATGCTTTTCTTAAAACATTAGAAGAACCGCCAAAGCATGCTATTTTTATTTTAGCAACAACAGAAAAACACAAAATCATTCCGACGATTTTATCTCGCTGTCAGATATTTGATTTCAAAAGAATTACTGTAAAAGATGCAAAAGAACATTTAGCAGAAGTTGCAGCAAGTCAGGGAATCAATTTTGAAGATGATGCTTTGCACATTATTGCCCAAAAAGCAGATGGCGCAATGCGTGATGCTTTGTCTATTTTTGACCGTGTGGTTTCGTATTGCGGAACAAATCTTACGCGTCAGGCCGTAACCGAAAACCTAAACGTTTTAGATTACGAAACTTATATTTCGATTACCGATTTACTTTTAGAAAATAAAATTCCGGATCTTTTATTGGCATACAACGATATTCTGGCAAAAGGTTTTGACGGACACCATTTTATCGCTGGTCTGGCTTCTCATTTTAGAGATTTGTTAGTGAGCAAAACTCCTGCAACTATTGCTTTATTAGAAGTTGGAGAACAAGCACAGCAAATGTACGGCGTTCAGTCTCAGAAATGTTCTCAGGAATTTTTATTAAAAGGAATTGACATTGCCAACGACTGCGATTTAAAATACAAATTGAGTCAGAATCAACGACTTTTAGTTGAGTTATGTTTGATGCAATTGGCCTCTATCAACTTTGATGGAGAAAAAAAAAAGCTGAGCAATTCATAATTCCACCCGTTTATTTTAAAAATGGCGGTTATTCTATAGTTGAAGTCGAAAGTCAAAAGCCAAAAGCTGAAACTCAGACCGCAACTGAAAATCCAAATCAAAAAACTGAAAATCCTGCAGCAAACATTCAAAGCACTGTAAAAGAGCAAGCTGTAGAAACACCAAAAGTTCAAATTTCTGAAGCACCAAAATCGGAAGCAGGCGGCGCACCCAAAGTTTCTGCTTTTTCTCTATCGAGTATTCGCAAGAAAAAAGAAATGGAGGCAAATAGTAAAAGCTACGTTAAGCCTTCTTCTGTCATGCCTACAGAAGATTTTACAGAAACAGAAATGCTGGTGCAATGGAATAAATATGCAGAACGTTTAGGGCAAAAAGGTTTAAGGATTATGGAGTCTTTACTGCTTATAAATGACCCGACTTTAAACGGAACTGTAATTACGCTTGAATTGCCAAATGAAGGTTCTAAATTAGATTTTGAAAGCCAGCTTAATGGTCTTTTAGGTCATTTAAAAGGACATCTGCACAATCATGATATTACGATTGAAGTAGTTGTAAATGAATCGATAGAAACCAAACGTAGTTTTAATGATCAGGATCGATACAATCGTTTATTAGAAATAAATCCAAACATTGAACTTTTACGCTCTACGTTTGGATTGGATATTAATGCTTAATTTTTTTTCTTCGAATTTGCGGTTTTTGCAGCAAAAATAAAAAGATTCTATTTATTTTTCAGTCCGAAATTATAGATTTTTTCAAGCCATTTTTTCTTTTGGACTTCATCGGCAGTTTTTACGATTCCGATATAACTCACTTTTACGGGCTTTACACCGCAAAACTCCAAAACAGTTTTCTTCAATTGATTTACACTTGGTTTTCCATAAAACAACTTGTAATACCAGCTTGGCTGGTCTAAAGTGGTAATAATATGAGCCGTTTTTCCTTTGAGTAATTTATCCCACCAAACTGAATTTTCACGGTATTGAAAAGCCATCCCAGGCAAAAATAAACGATCGATAAAACCTTTAGTAATTGCAGGAAGTCCGCCCCACCAAATTGGATGTATCCAGACTAAGTGATCTGCTTTTTTAATTTTCTCCCACGATTCCAGTAAATCAGGTTCTAAATCGGTTCGTTTTTGGTAGCCAAATTTTAAATTCGGATTAAAATTTAAAGATGCAATTGTAATGGTTTCAACAATTGCCCCAGAAGCAAGTGCTCCTTTATTATATTCGCTTGCGATAGCAAAATTAAAGCTGTCGGGATTAGGATGACCGTTTATAATCAGTATTTTTTTCATATTGTTCTTTTTCCAAAAATACTATTCAGCTTATTTATTTCACTGGACAAATGTCTATAAAACTGCTTTTCTAATTCGGCTTAGATGTCGTGGTGTAACTCCCAAATACGACGCTAAATATTGCAATGGAATTAACTGCAGGTATTTTTGATGATTTAGATATAATTCTTCATAACGCTGTGCGCCGGATAATTTCTGAAAAGAAATCATTCTTTTTTGAAGATTTACAAATTCTATTTCAGTTAATTTCCTGCCTGTTTCCTGCCAGTTAAAACCTGATTTATAAAGTTTCTCCAAGGCTTTTCGATCTAAAACCTGCAATTGGGTATCGGCTAAAGCCTGAATGTTTTCTTCGGCTTTTTCTTCGGTTATAAAGCTGGCAAATGAAGCCATAAGTTCATTTTCGAAAGCAAAACAATTGGTAATTTCATCACCTTTATGATTCAGAAAAAAGGAACGTAAAATACCGCTTTCAATAAACACAATTTCATTACAAACCTGATTTTCGGTCAATAAAATTTGTCCTTTTTTAAGAGAACGAAATGTAATCAAACTATCTAAAAGATCTAATTCTTCGGGAGAAAAATTCTGAAGAGATTGAAAAACTGATTTCATTATGAAAAAGGTTTGACGCTAATTAAAACCGGCGCCTTAAAAATTAAATTTTCCCGTAATACATTGCTTTTACGATACCATCAGAAAGTCCAATTTTGGGTACATAAATCTGGCGCGCACCACTCCATTTCATTGCATTAAGGTAAATTCTTGTCGCATGGATAATTACATCGGCACGGTCAGAATTTAAACCTAATTCTGCGATTCTCTGTTCGTAAGTCAGCGAATTTAAAAATGCATATTGAGAATTAATATAAATGTAAGACAGCGGTTTTTCCTGCTGTTTTCCAGACATTTTAAACAATTTATTGATGTTACCACCAGAACCAATCAGTGTTACTTCTTCATAATCTTTGGTATTGGTTTTAATCCATTTTTCGATTTCATCCCAAACCACATCGTGAACCATATTATTTAACAAACGTACAGTACCTGCTTTAAAAGATCTTGAATTAACCATTTTCCCGTCAGAGAAAAGAGTAAATTCTGTACTTCCGCCGCCGACATCTACAAAAAGATACGTTTCGTCTGTTTTAAGCAAATGGTGCAGATCTGTAGAAGCAATAATAGCCGCTTCTTTTTTACCATCAATAATTTCAATTTTAATGTCTGCTTTCTTTTTAATCAGCGCTACAACTTCTTTGGCATTATAAGCTTCTCGCATTGCAGAAGTTGCAAATGCCATATAGCGCTCTACTTTATGTACTTTCATTAAAAGGTGGAATGCTTTCATAGCATCGACCATCCTTTCTATATTTTCTTCTGAAATCTCTCCAACTGTAAAGGCATCTTGTCCCAAACGTATTGGCACACGAACAAGCGAGCTTTTATTAAATTGAGGCTCTTTGCCGTCTTGTTCTACAACATTCGATATCAGAAGCCTCATAGCGTTTGATCCGATATCTATTGCTGCATATTTCTTAATATTAATCATGCTCACTTATGATTTTTAATTTTAAATTTATTGTTTAATTAGCTCTTCTGCCGGATTATTACCTTGTTCTAACAATTCAATTTTTTTTTGGTAATATTTATAAGTTTCAAGCTGAGCTCTAAAAGGGGCATGATGATTTCTTGGCTTGTATTTATTGTCTAATTTATAAGAATGATATCTTACTTTTACGTTTCCTTTCCAGGCAATATTAAAGTTATCTATTAGTTCTTTTTTAATTTCAAGATCATAAATAGGGCACGTAACTTCTACTCTTCCGTCCAGATTTCTAGTCATAAAATCTGCTGACGAAATATAAACTTCTGTCAATCCGGCATTTCCAAAAATATAAACTCTAGAATGTTCCAGATAATTATCTACAATACTAATCGCTTCTATATTTTCGCTCATTCCCGGAATTCCTGGAATTAGCGAGCATATACCTCTTACCTGAAGCTGAATTTTTACTCCTGCATTACTTGCTTCGTACAATTTGTCGATCATTTTAAAATCTGACAAACTATTCATTTTTAACTTTATATGCGTTTTTCTACCGGCTAAAGCGTGCAAAATCTCACGATCTATCAGTTTTATAAATTTGGTTCTGGTATAATGAGGCGATACGATTAAATGCTTGTATCTATGAACTCTGTAATTTATATCGAAGAATTCAAAAATCTTAGTAATATCTTTTAGAATTCCCTGATGACAAGTAAAAAGCGTAACATCGGTATAAATTTTTGCTGTTGATTCGTTGAAGTTTCCGGTCGAAACAAATCCGTAACGACGCGTTTTTCCTTCTTCGGTTCTTTCTATTACACAGATTTTACTGTGAACTTTTAATCCCTTTATTCCAAAAATAAGTTCAATTCCTTCGGTCTGCATTTGTTCTGCGTAAGAAATATTGCTTGCCTCATCAAAACGTGCCTGAAGCTCGATCTGAACGACCACTTTTTTTCCATTCTTAGCAGCATTAATCAAGGAGCTAATTACCTGCGAATTTTTAGCAAGTCGATATAAAGTGATCTTTATACTGGTAACTTTTGGATCTAATGCAGCTTCACGCAAGAACTTTGTCAGATATGAAAATGACTGATATGGCGCATGCAGCAAGTAATCTTTTTTACTGATTTTTTCAAGAATGCTTCCTCCAAGTCTTAAATCAGGAATTGGCAGCGGATCATTTGTTTTATAAAGAAGATCATATCTTCCTAAATTTGGAAAACTCATATAATCACGTCGGTTATGATATCTTCCGCCGGGAATTATACTATCTGTTTCTACGATTTTCATTTTATCTAAGAAAAAATGAAGTGTGTCTTTTTCTATTAAACTGTCGTAAATAAAACGAACAGGTTCTCCTATTCTACGATCTTTTACCGATGTTGCAATTTTTTCGAGCATACTTTTACTCAAATCGCTGTCGATATCCAGCTGTGCATCACGGGTAATTTTGATCATGTGTGCTGATACACTTTTATAATCGAAAATATTAAAAATGTTCTTCAGGTTATATCGAATTACATCGTCGATCAATATAACATACTGTTTTTCATCATTTGAAGGAAGTACAACAAAACGATTTATGGTTTTCGGTATTTCGATTACTGCATAACGAACTTCATCGTTTTTATTCATTTCTAAACGAACTGCCAAATAACCTAATGTATCTTTTAAGACCGGAAATTCGGCTAAATCATTTAGAATGATTGTCACTAATTCGGGACTTAATTTTTGAGTAAAAAAGTCTTTTAAAAAATTTTCCTGATCAACATTAATTTGATCTTCGTTTATAATAAAGATATTTTCTGCTTCTAGTTCATCTTCTATATTACCCAAAATACGGAGACTTTCAGATTGCTGCTGAATAACAATTTCTGTAATATCTTTAATTAACTGATGCGCAGAAACCCCACCCAAATATTTTTCTCCGGAGATACCAGAAAGACTTAATCTTCGAATTGCGGCATACCGAACTCTAAAAAATTCATCTAAATTGTTCGAAAAAATTCCAACAAAACGCAGTCTGTCTAAAAGCGGTACTGTGTTGTCTGCTGCTTCCTGAAGCACTCTTGCATTAAACGCTAACCAACTTTTTTCTCTATCGATATATTTCTGTTCGTACACTTTATTTATTTTAGATCTTTGGGGAAAATTGTTTTATGTGTTATGCCTTTGTTGATTGTATCCCAGCTTTCTGATTCGAATTTTAAAGCTACAAATCCTGAAGTTGGAACATTTTCTATAAAAACATCTCCAAATTTATTAACAAAATTTGTAATAGCCTCGTTATGTCCAAAAAGAATAACGCTTTCTAAACTATTATCACATGATTTAATAACCTTTTCCAGCTGTTTATCATCAAAGGTATAAAGGTCGTCTTTATAAACGATACTTTCTATAGGATACGAAATATTCTGAGCAAAAATCAGAGCAGTTTCTGAGGCCCGCGCTGCTGTACTGCTCCAAATTATATAGGTCTTCGGAAGAAATTTTGAAATATTAGTGGATACTTCATGAGCATCTAAAATCCCTCTTTTCATTAAAGGTCTGTCGAAATCTTTTAAAGGTGCTTCCCAGCTTGATTTTGCATGACGTATTAAAATTAAATTTTTCATAAGTAGAAGTTTAGAAACCTCATAAAGGCTTCAGATTTTAATTAAGTTCTAATTTACAAAAGATATTTTAATCCCTTTCATTTTTTTAACTCCCTTAACATTTTTCCTGAATTCAAACAAGAATTAAAATTTTAGGAAGCTGCAAAAAAAAATCGCTGTAACTCCAAAAAGTTACAACGATCACTAAAAAACCAACCAAGTTCAATATTTTAAATTTTCGCAAAAATGTTAGTGTAATATTTTCTTCCTGAAGCATCTGCTGTAACAGACAAACCAAAATGAGTATAATCTCCCTCTATATTTTCTTTATGTCCGGGACTTTCCAGCCAGCCTTTTACAGCATCTGCCGGTGTTTTGTAATTGTAGGCAACATTCTCTCCTACTTTTTTTGCACCAAGAAGATTCATAATATTCGAGGAACGGGATTCAAAATTATCATGATTTACAACATTGTTTTTAATCATGTATTTGTTGTGCTCTTCGCTTTTAAAAGAAATATGATTAACCGTAGTTAATGATTTTAAACCAATACTTACACGGTATTCGTTTATCAATCTCATTGTTTCTACTTCAAAATCATTATAAGTATAATTGGTAACAATAGTTGTCGGCGTTATTGGAGTACCATTGTCGGCAGCTTCGCTGTCAGCAGAACATGCATTCATTGCAATAAATATTGCAATGAATAACATGGCGCGCATAATCTTTTTCATAGTCGACTTTGGTTTATGCATTAAAGTAGATGTTGGGGCAAATCCTTTAAATCTTTATATAAATATCATTGTTTTCTACTTCAAACATATCTAATTTATCGATAAACTACAAAAATAATCGATAAAATGCATTATTTTATGTTAATTAAATATAAAATTCTTACATTTAAGAAGAAAGTCTTTCTGTTTTCCATGAAAAATCAGATTGGCTTGTATATCGAATTCTATCGTGAAGTCGGTTAGGTCTTCCCTGCCAAAATTCTACCTGTAAAGGAGTTACTAAAAAACCGCCCCAATTATCAGGTCTCGGAATTTCTTTTCCTTCAAACGCAGCTTCTAATTTCTTTAAATTTTCTTCGAGAAAAGTCCTTGACGGAATTACTTCACTTTGATTGGAAACAATCGCGCCCAGTTTGCTGCCGTCGGGACGGGAATCAAAATAACCGTCTGATATATTTTCTGATGTTTTTTGAGCAATTCCTTTTATAATAACCTGACGCTCCATTTCCTGCCAAAAAAATGACAAGCAAACATGAGGATTTGCTTCAATAGCTTTTCCTTTATCTGAATTATAGTTCGTATAAAATATAAATCCTTCTTCAGAGAATTTCTTCAACAAAACAACTCTTGCTTTAGGAAAACCATCCAGACCAATTGTAGAAACTGTCATGGCATTTACTTCTCCGTTTCCTCCAAAATCTTCTACTTCATGAAACCATTTATTAAAAAGATTAATAGGATCTTCTGGAATATTACTTTCCAGCAGTTCACTCTTTTCGTAAGATTTTCTATAATTGCTTAAATCATTCATTTTTTTTAGGTTTTAGTTTTTTTGTTTCATGTTTGAAGTTTCAGGTTTCATGTTTGAAGTTTCATGTTTCAGGTTTCATGTTTCAAAAGAAAAAACTCAGAATCTTAGTACCTCAGAAACTTAGAAACTTTAAATTCAAAACTCAAACGAAACTCCATCATCTGCTAAAAGAACATTTGGAAAAACTTCCTGAGCTTCGGTTTTAAAAGATTCAATTCCATCATATCTTGTAGAATAATGCCCTAGAATCAATTGTTTTACATTTGCTTTAACCGCAATTCTTGCCGCTTCTTTTGCTGTCGAATGCAGCGTTTTTTCTGCAAGTCTGGCTTCTGATTCCAAAAATGTAGCTTCGTGATATAAAATATCTACATTTTCAATAATCGGAACTACGGCTTCATGATAAACCGTATCTGAACAAAAAGCATAACTTTTTGGTTTTACAGGATCAAAAGTAAGTTTTGCGTTTTCGATTACAGTACCGTCATCAAGTGTAATATCACTTCCGTTTTTTATTTTCTGGTAATATGCTATATGTATGTCATATTGCTTTACGGCTTCCACATTTAGTTTTCTTTCGTCTGGTTTTTCCTGAAAGAGAAAACCGTTTGTATAAACACGATGTTTTAGCGGAATTGTTTTTACAATAACACGTTTATCTTCAAAAATAACTTCACTTTCCTTGGATTCTAATTCATGGAAAAATAAATTATAGGTCGTCCAGGATTCCGTTAATTTTAATTGAAGAAGAATTAATTCTTTAATTCCTTTTGGACCGTAAATATGAAGATCGGTAGTTCTTCCTAAAAGGGAAAAAGTCGAAATGGTTCCGATTAATCCATATAAATGATCTCCATGAAGATGAGAAATAAATATGTGATTAATTTTTGAGAATCTAATCTTGTTTTTTCGAAGCTGTACCTGAGTACCTTCACCACAGTCAATTAAAAACAATTGATTTTTAATTTCTAAAACCTGCGAAGTCGGATTAGTAAGCGTTCTGGGAGTTGCGGCATAACAGCCAAGTATGGTTAACTTCATTTTAGATTATTGATTTTAGATTTCAGATTGATAAAAATTTTAGAATTGATAATAAGATTTTAGATTCAGTGATAATCTAAAATCAACAATCTAAAATCTAAAATTAAAACCCGAGGTCTCTTTCGATTTCTTCCATTTCGATAATATCGTGTGCTTCCAAAAGTGAAGGAACAACAAGTAATTTATCTGAAATAGCGTTAAAATCAAGATCAGACACCACAATTACAAAAGACTTTTTTGCTTTTTTATGTGTTTTAGAAAGAGGCAGAAAAAGCTTCAAATCTTTTTCTGTCAATGCAGAATCTGATGACAAATCGATTATAATATTGTGTTTTTCAAAGGTTTTAAACTGCTGCGTAACTTTTTCAAGAAAAGAATTTACATCTTTTTGTGTATCTTTAATCGTAACGGTATGTCCTTTTTGATCTACTTTCATTTTATAATTATAGGGCTTGTTTTACAAAAGCTAAGGTACGAAGTTTTTTTATTTTTTAGTTTCAGGTTTCAAGTTTCAAGTTTCAAGTTTCAGGTTTGTCGACCGTTTGTCAAAACTTGAAACCTGAAACTTGAAACAATATCGAATTATTGAATTTTTGAAGCTAAAAGATAAATAACAGCCATTCTGATCGCTACGCCATTTTCTACCTGATTTAAGATCACTGAATGATCAGAATCGGCTACTTCAGAAGTTATCTCAACTCCTCTGTTGATTGGCCCCGGGTGCATGATTACGATTTCTTTTCCGAGAGAATCCAAAAGTGGTTTATCAACTCCGTATTGTTGTGCATACTCACGTGTTGAAGGAAAGAAATTTACATCCATACGTTCGTTTTGTACACGAAGCATGTTCGCAACATCGCACCATTCTAATGCTTTCCTTAAATTCGGCTCTACCGTAACACCGAGCGATTCAATATATCTCGGAATTAATGTTTTTGGTCCGCATACTTTTACCTCTGCGCCCTGCATCTGCAAAGCATATATGTTGGATAAGGCAACTCTCGAATGCAGAATATCGCCAACAATAACCACTTTTTTTCCGGCAACATCACCCAATTTTTCTCTGATAGAATAACTGTCTAATAATGCCTGAGTTGGGTGTTCGTGTGCTCCGTCTCCTGCGTTTACAATACTGGCTTTGACATTTTTAGATAAAAAATAAGCCGCTCCGGGATTGGAGTGGCGCATTACAACCATGTCTACTTTCATGGAAAGGATATTATTTACAGTATCGATCAGGGTTTCTCCTTTTTTTACCGAGGACTGAGCTGTAGAAAAACTAATAACATCTGCAGATAAACGTTTCTGCGCTAATTCAAAAGAGAGTTTGGTTCTGGTACTGTTTTCAAAGAAAATATTGGCAATGGTAATATCTCGTAATGAAGGAACTTTTTTAATTGGTCGGTTGATGACTTCTTTAAAATGATCTGCCGTTTCAAAAATCAGGTTAATATCATTCTCGTTGATGTATTTTATTCCTAATAAATGATTTACGCTTAATTCTTTCATTTTTGTTTCTTTAATATTATTTGTCAAGTTCCTGAATTTCTGAAATTATTCAGTTCTTCAATGCTTCTTTAAAGAGCAGCTACTCTATTGAATCATTCTGTCTACAACCTCGCTGTAATCCTGCAGATCTCTTGCATCTTCATCAAAAATTTTCTGCCATCTGAAACCCGGAATTTCAATTTTCGATCTTGAAGTTTCATTCCAGTTTACTTCAAAACCATTGTTTCGTAAAACTTCGGCAACTTTTTTTCCAACCTCGATTGTAACTGCATCATCAGAATTATCAACTTTTTGGAAAGCGATATACAAACTCGGATTTTCAACAGCTACTGCTCTGACTAAATCCTGTTCGTGATAAAAACAATAACCGTCAGATTCGACTTCATTTTCCTGAAGTTCTCTTTCAACTTCAACTACCTCATATTCTCCGTCACTTGTAGTGTAACCTGCATTATGAAGCGCAATTATATTTTCTCCGCATAATTCATCAAACGCTTTTATAAGCCTTTCAGTATCTGTCGGACTTTTCCATTGTTTACTTTCTGAAAGTAACTTTTGGTATTCTTCTCTTATTTTATCAAAAGCCCATTCTTCTGAGATTTCATCGTCAAATTCGTTATCTTCAATTTCTTCCAGAATATTTTCCTGAATCTCATCAAGAGAAAGAAATCCCATTCTTATCTGATTAAAAATTGATTCATAAATAAACGCTTCGTTCTCTGTCATTTTTTTTATTGTTTAACCGTTTATTTGTTTAACTGTTGATTTTGTTGATTTGTTTAATTGTTTCGATTTGACGATTAAACTAATTTGTTACTAAATGAACAACATCTTCACCATCATTTTCTTTCCAGCTCACTATTACTTTCTCCCCATTTATAGCATCAACCTGACGGCCTCTGTAATCGGGCTGAATTGGAAGATTACGACTGAAACGTCTGTCGATTAATACCAACAATTCGATTTCTGAAGGTCTGCCAAAAGATTGAATTGCAGTTAATGCAGAGCGAATGCTTCGTCCTGTAAACAAAACGTCATCGATAAAAATGACTTTTTTATTTTCGACTATAAAGTTGATTTGAGTTTTATTGGCTTCTAATGGTTTATCGGTTCTGCGGAAATCGTCTCTAAAAAAAGTGATATCCAGATATCCTAAAGAGATTTCAGGTGTCTGGTATTCGTTTTCTAAAATTTGTTTTAAACGCTCTGCCAAATAAACGCCTCTCGGCTGAATCCCGATTAGAATAGTATCAGAGAAATCAAGATGTTTTTCGATTAACTGACAAGCCAAACGATGGAGTATGATAGTAACTTCTTTTGAATTAAGTAATACTTTTTGGCTCATAATTAAGTGTGATGTTTGGTTGGGCAAATATACGAAATCAGAATTTATTTGTTGGGGTGTTGGGTGGGGAAATATTTTTTTTTGGTTTTGAGAAGTCTTTAATAATAAAAGTTATACTTTTTATAGATATTTTAGCACTAGTAACTTATTTCTATATTTATTATACAAAGAGTTGGCAGTATTTATTAGACAAAAACCTTAACATCAATAAGGTAATGATATGAAAGATATTTGGAAACAGCCTGCAAAAGGTTTTAGTGAACAAACCATTGGAAGAACAGAAGAGCAAATCGTTCAAAAAGAAATCGAAATTGGTTTTAAATTTCCAGAACTTTACAGAGAACATATGAAGCTACAAAATGGTGGTCATTTATGGAAAAGTGCCTTGAATTATAACGGAGAAGTAAACGAACTTTTATGTAATGACGCTACTTTTGATCCAATAATTAATCACAATGGGTATAAGACCTTAAAGGATGTTTTATTAGAATACATGGATAAAGAGAAATTAGAAAGTTCTACAAATACAAATTTTCTGTATTTAGACAGACTTCCTATTCTTTCAAATATGGGCGGTCATACAATATTGTGTTTTGACTATGGTTATAATGTTGAAAACGAATATGAAATACCCGAAATTGTATATTTTGAATTAGAGTATGCCGAAGATGGCTACGAAGAGAGAATAAGATTAAAATCCTATGATGAATTAATCAGCAACTTAGTTTATTATGGCTATGAATCAACTTCATATTATGTTGGTTTAAAGTCAAATGAGTCTATTGAGAAAATTTCTGAATTGATTGAAAAATCACTTGACCTGCAACTTGAAATAAAGACAGATGATGGTTATGGCTGGTACAACTTCGAAAAATGGTATTATGGAGTATTTAAGTTAAATGCAAGTCTGTCAGCATATGTTAAATTGACACCAAATCAATTTTTGAGTAACACATTTCTTTTCCAAAATAACAAAGAATTTAATTATGTTATTGATATTCATCTAAGAATTGGAGTAGATTCTTTTCAAGATAATTCCAATTTTGTAAAGTCAATAATACAGAAAAAGTTTCAACAATTTTTATCGAATGTAGATTGGATTTTTTTAGAAATACCATTTAATAAGGAAAATAAAATTGAGTTAGAAAAGGTAATGCAAACATACAAGGATTAAAACCGTCTTATAACTAATACATTATAACGACACAAAAAACAATTTATGGGAACTTGGGGAACAGGAATTAAATCAAACGACACTTCGTCAGATATATATGATGACTTTTTTAAGTTGTACAATGAAGGAAAATCTGTCAAAGAAATCTCTGATCAATTAGTTACAGAAAACAAAGAATTAATCGAAAACAAAAGCGATTCAAATAATTTTTGGTTTGCTTTGGCTTTGTGTCAATGGGAATGCAAACAATTAGAGAATCCACTATTAGAAAAAATAAAAAAGATAATAGAATCTAAAAGTGACCTTTTAATCTGGAAAGAGTTAGAAGCAACTGATGTTGATATCAAACAACGTGAAATTGATTTAAATAAATTTCTAACAAAACTCCAAACAGAGAAAAAAACTGCTAAAAAAATAGTTATAACAAAATATTATAATTCGATATTTAAAAAAGGGGATTGCTTCATTTTTAAAATGATTGATGGGAATTATGGAGGTGCTTTAGTATTAACAGACGAACAAAATACAGAAATTGGTGCAAATTTTATAGCATTAACCGATATAAGCAAAATTGAAAAACCAACAATTAATGATTTCAAAGAAGCAGAAGTTTATATAAAAAGAGAAAAAGATGTAAATCATTTGCTTGCTAAATTTGGCAAAATTAAAATTGAGGTTAATGATATTTCTCAAATTGGAATGGTTACTGCTGTAGATTTTAAAAGAGAAAAAATAGAGTTTGAAACAATTGGCAATCTTAAACTATATAGAGAATACAAAATTGGAAATAGTTTTAGAGGAATTCCTTGGAATCAACTTTTGCAAATAGTGCCAAATAAAGAAAATGATGAAAAGTTATATGGAAAACCAAAAACTAAAATAAAATTAAGCAAATGGACAAAATGGCACTGGTTGTAAAATATTGATTTTTGCGGTAAACTCGTATTTACGTTCGTAAAAAATTTACAATTTGACAGAAAATAATCAGCTCATAAGTTCATAACCTTGCCAATCTTAAGAACGTTAACAGACATCTTTAACGACCACATAAACAAAGTATTGACTACTGCTTCAAATGTTTAGATTACTGATGGCTGTACTGCAAAATATATTCAACTTAAAGTGAACAAAAAGTAATTATTCTAAATAAAATATGATAATAGGAAACAAAGAGACTTTTGCTGTTGAGCTTATTGCAAACGAAAATAATCCAAAAATGGGTTATGGAAAATTATGGCTGCAAAATAGTTTTCTAGGAACAAGTGAAGATTTAATTTATTTGAATGGTTATCTAATTTCTTTAATTGATGAAATTATTAATTCAAAAGAAATCAATTTTGAACTTGAAAATAGAAATGAGATCGAAATCTTTGAAGTCTTGAAATCTAAGTCAAAAAAACGTTCCGACTATGCCGTTATAGGATCTACTTTCACAGATGATTTTGAAATTTATTCTTATAAAAAAGACGACAGTATAATTGTATTATGGAAATTGATGCATGAAAAGGAGATGATTTTTAATGAACTGAAAAAATACAGTAAAGAAATTCAGTTTGCGACTGTTCCATTATTTGAACTTGAAATAGTAAAGAAAAAAGTATTAGAAATAATAACTTAACTGATCTATTATAAACTTAAAAACAGTCTGCTTTTTTCTTTCAATACTTTCATTTTATGCTACTTAACATGTTTTTATTCTAAAAAAACAATCAATTTAAGTATATTTGAAAAACAAAAAAACTTACGACTATGAGAAAAATAATTGTCTTATCGATGATTACAATCGATGGAGTAATGCAGGCGCCAGGCGGACCTGATGAAGATACATCGGGCGGTTTTGAATATGGAGGCTGGGTGGCACCTTTTGGAGATGAAGAATATGGAAAAGTGATGCAAAAACAAATGGAACCTGCGGATATTCTTTTAGGCAGAAAAACATTTGATATTTTTGAAGACTATTGGCCGAAACATGCAGAAGGCTGGCCGGGAATTAATGAAGTCAGTAAATACGTTTTGTCTTCGACCCGACAAAATTCTGATTGGAAAAACTCTGAATTCCTTTCTACCATAGAAGATATAAAAAAACTTAAAAATTCTGAAGGCGGCGATATTAAAGTTTGGGGAAGTGCAACGCTTGTACAACTTTTGCTTAAAAATGATTTGGTTGATGAACTTGCCTTAAAAATTCATCCCATAATTCTGGGTAAAGGAAAAAAATTGTTTGATGATGGAGCAATTCCGTCGGCGTTTACTTTAATAGAAAGTACGATTACACCAAGCGGCGTAATTGCTGTGAGTTACAAACGAGCCGGAGAAGTGAAGACAGGAACTATTGGAGAATAAAAATCTTGACTGTCCTCAAAATCATAAAACTTTTTCCATAAATTCTATAAAATTTTTTCCTGATTCCTGAAGTAATTTTATTATTCAAATTTTAAAACAGCAAAATCATGCAAAAAATCATTACACGTTTGTTAATGGTATTCGTAATACTATTTTCATTTACAAGCTGCGAAGTTATTGGAGATATTTTTAAAGCCGGAATGGGAGTCGGGATTTTTATTGTGGTTTTTATCATCGCAATTATCATCTGGATTTTCGCCCGATTTTTTAGAAAGTAAAACATAAAAAAAATGCCCGTTATAATCATAACGGGCATTTTTGTTTTTATTAAAGATTGTACATCTTTTTTCTTTGTTCCTGAATCTTTTCATCATCAAGATATTCGTCAAATGTCATGTAACGGTCAATTACTCCGTTTGGTGTCAATTCTACAATTCTGTTACCAACCGTTTGTGCAAACTCGTGGTCATGTGTTGTAAAAATTACAGAACCTTTAAAGTTTTTTAATGAGTTGTTAAAAGCTGTAATAGACTCCAAATCTAAGTGATTTGTTGGTTCATCCAGCATTAAAACGTTAGCGCGTTCCATCATCATTCTAGACAACATACAACGTACTTTTTCTCCTCCAGATAAAACACGGCTTGTTTTTAAAGCTTCTTCTCCAGAGAAAATCATTTTACCTAAAAATCCTCTAATAAATACCTCATCACGTTCTTCTTCTGTTTTAGCATATTGGCGTAACCAATCTACTAAACTTAAATCATTTTCGAAGAAACCATGGTTTTCAGCAGGAAGATAAGCCTGATTGGTTGTAATTCCCCAATCAAAATTTCCAGCATCTGCAGTCTGTTGATTGTTTAAGATTTCGTAGAAAGCAGTTGTAGCACGAGAATCTTTAGAGAAAAGAACTATTTTATCGCCTTTTGCCATATTCAAATGAACATCTTTAAATAAAAGTTCACCATCTACAGACGCGGCTAAACCTTCTACATTCAAAATCTGATCTCCGGCTTCACGATCCTGATCAAAAATAATTGCAGGATAACGACGGCTTGAAGGTTTGATTTCTGAAATGTTTAATTTAGAAATCATTTTTTTACGAGAAGTTGCTTGTTTAGATTTTGCAACGTTTGCACTAAAACGACGAATGAATTCTTCTAATTCTTGTTTCTTCTCTTCGGCTTTTTTGTTTTGCTGTGCACGTTGTTTTGCCGCTAATTGGCTAGACTCGTACCAAAACGTATAGTTTCCTGAATAGTGATTGATTTTTCCGAAATCAATATCTGAAATATGTGTACAAACCGCATCCAAAAAGTGACGGTCGTGAGATACTACGATTACAGTATTTTCATAATTTGCCAAGAAATTTTCTAACCAGGCGATTGTCTCGAAATCCAAATCGTTGGTAGGCTCATCCATAATAAGCAAATCCGGGTTTCCAAAAAGTGCCTGTGCCAAAAGCACACGAACTTTAATTTTTCCCTCTAAATCACCCATCGTGGTATAATGATGTTCTTCGTTAATTCCTAAGTTAGACAACATTGCAGCAGCATCAGAATCTGCATTCCATCCGTTCATTTCTTCAAACTGAACTTGTAACTCCCCTATTCTGTCTGCATTTTTGTCGTTGTAGTCCAAATAAAGCTCATCCATTTCTTTTTTAACAGCGTACAAAACTTTATTCCCCATTAAAACAGTTTCCAAAACCGTATGCTCATCAAACAAGTTGTGGTTTTGGGTTAAAACCGACATACGCTTGCCTGGTTCTAAATGTATGTGCCCGGAAGTTGGGTCCATATCACCTGAAATAATTTTAAGAAAGGTAGATTTTCCAGCACCATTGGCTCCAATAACGCCGTAAATATTTCCGTGAGTGAATGTGGTATTTACTTCGTCAAACAAAATTCGTTTGCCAAATTGAACTGATAAATTATTGACTGTTAACATGAATGTCTTTTTAATTAATTTGGTGCAAAAGTACGGAAAAAGGTTTAATTTTTCTCACCATGTAAGTGATATAAGTTCATTAAAGCTAAACTTATAATCTACTAACTTCAAAATTCACCATATAAGTAATATAAGCACATTTAAACTAAACACTTATAATTTCTTATTTTTTTAAATTTAAACGCAACATTACTTATAATCTATTATATGTACTTATATGGTTAAAAAAATCTAGAGTTTACTTTCTTTTGCCAGCGCCACTTCTAAACTTTCAAAATTGGGTAAAACTTTGACAATCATACCTTCTTTATTCAAAATAAAATGTGTGGGGAATGAATTCAACTGCAAAGCTTCATTCATGTAAATTTTCATATCTGGAATTACAGCATATGATAATGGCTTTCTGACCAAAAATGTTTTTAATTGTTCCGGAGAATCTTCGGCTAAACTTATAAATAGAATGTCTTTTCGGTTTTTGTATTCTTCTGTAAGTTTATTTACCTGCGGAAATTCTCTTATACAGGGCGTGCAGTGTATGTACCAGCATTTTATCACAATAATTTTCCCTTTCATGGATTCATTAGAAACTAAATTGCCTTCTAAATCTTTAAAAGAAAATTTAGGAAAAGCCTTTCCTTCCATTTCGAAATTCTTAAGAGCATCAAAACCAATCTGGTTGATGGTTGCTTTTATACTGGTATCTGATTTTGGCTGAATTTTGAATAGCTTATAAACATACATTCCTGCTTCAGATTTTAATCTAATTGGAATGAAATTTCCATTGGCCAGCTGATCCAGAAATGTTTCTTTTGAAATTTCTTTTGAAGCTGCATCAAGAGCTGTAAAATCTCTGGAAAGCATTATATTTTTAGCTTGATAAACAGACCATTCGCTAAAATTTTTCTGAATTTGGATTGTATTTACTTCTGGATTTCCGAATTTATTTTGACTGAAAGAGGAAGTGAAAACTAAAAATGTGATTATAATGCTGATTAATTTTTTCATGAAGCTTATATGCGATAATTTCAAAAGCAAAAATACTTAAAAAAATAGATTTACTTTGTTCCATATAATTTAAAAGCAGATCAGAAGCTTATTTGTCACATCCTTTTAATATCTTGTATAATTAAATATTGCAAAGTAAAATAAGGCATCAAATAATCATTTATGGAAGAAAGAGAAAAATAGCTGGATGCTGTTGAACAATTCAGGTTAAATATTGATGTCGTAATTTCTTGCCCAAGCTGTAATTATGAATCTTTAAAAATCAGGGATATCGCTTTTGATGAAAGTGATAAAAATAAGGGAGGAGAACGATTTATCGAATATTCAAAATGCGGTAGATTCGAAATTGTATTGTACCGGCAAAATTCCTGAAAATTGGTCTGTAAAAAATGCGAAAAAATAGAATATCTCAAATCAATTTATGATTAAAAACTGGAAAAAAAAGAATGAAAATGGTATCAGTATTTCAATAGATATCTATCAGCCTCATCTATTTTATTTTGATAAAGTAGATAAGAATACAAGTAGTGATTTTTTAAAAGGAACAAAGTTTGGAATTGCCTGGGAATATAATGGAAATGAAATCAATATTTTTGATAAAAACGGAACCGTTGAAGGTTTTCCCACTGCAAATTTAGAATATGTGATTGCAATATTCAAAAATAGTATCCTTTATCCAAATCCGAACAATGCTGTTATTTTTAACTTAGATGGAAGTTTTAAGAAGGTTATTCGAATCCCTAATTTTAAATCTGAAATCATATTACAAGAAATAAAAAGAGGTAAAAAATCAAATCCTCCTTTAGATAATGATGAATTATATTTTTCTAAATACAGCCGGCATATTGATAAAGAAGGTATTGAAATCGATATTTTAGATATTAATTACTCTTTAGAATACAGCGAATCACAAATTCTGGATTCTGAAACTTTAGAATTAACTGATTTTTTAAAAAGTCGTTTCGACCGTAATTATTACTGGAATGACAACTACAAACCATAAAAAAACCTGGCAATAAAAATTGCCAGGTTCATAATGCATTCCTCAAAGTGAAAACCAAATAACAAATCACCTCGATTCAAAGCATTTATTCGAAATAAAAATTAGATTAAAAAATAAATAACCAAACTCAATTTTAACCCTCCCACCTTTTTATTTCTAAATTTTTAATCCTTATATTAATTTAAAAAGTTCATTACTTTGACCGATTTTTTGTTTCCTGCTTTGTCTGTTACGACCACTAAAAACAATTGTTTAGAAGAAAAACTGTGATGCTGCAACAGCACTTCTTTATTGTTCTGAACATTTCTGTGACTTACCAGATTTTGTCCCATAAAGTTGAATACCTCAACCTGAGCGACATCTTGGTTATCATTTGTAACTGACAATGTATTATTTGTAAAATACGCCATGACTACATTGTTTTTTGAAGAAATAGTATCGGCAGCTAATGTTTTTGCTGCAGACTGCGATGCAAAATAAGCGGCGTAAGCTTTAGATAATTCAGATGAATTACCACAAGAAGATGCATCCCAGTTTACAGACCAAGTCATTAAACCTCTTAAAGAAGGATATGGTCCGCCTGGCTGCATAGTGTATGTTCTTCCTGAAAAAGTGGTTCCGGTTCTTAAATAATGCATAGCACTAACTCCTTCTGCCGGTGTTATATAACCGCTTCCTGCTGCACTTGGACAAGCTGGTAATGCAATAAGAACTTTTGAAGGCGGTAAACCATCAAAATGCATTCCTGTTGTAGCAATATTATACCCTTTTATTATCATATCGGTTAGGGCTGTTACCATGTTTGCTCTCTTAGCTGAACCATAATACTGACTATCTAGTCCATTTTCTCCTCCTGTATTATACAATTGTACAGCTAACAAATCTAATTCATTACGCAAGTTTTGAATGATTGGAAGGAAGGAACCAAAAGTATCTGTATAGGTAGAATATCCTCCTTGTACGTATTGTGTTTCCGGAGCTGCAGTTAATAAAAATCCAGGGCCGTAGTAAGCTTTTAATTCTTTGAAAGCATCTACTACGTTTTTTAATCTTGGATAAGCAGAAATACCCGCATAAGAAATATCTCTTAAACCTCCTGCACTAAAATTCATCGATCCGCCTTCAAAATCAATATCAACTCCATCAAATTGATACTCGTCGATAATTGCTTTTAGACCATTAACAAAAATATTTTTTTGAGTTACATTGTCTAAAACAACATGACCATTTTGACCTCCGATAGAAACTATAACCGGAACACCGCTATCTCTTAAGGATTTTATATCATTTTTCAACAATTGTTTATTGAAGACTCCATTGGTCAAATATCTAGTGTCATTTGTAGTTAATACTGGTGTATAACCATCACGATTAACTGTTTCTACAAAAGAATAATCCACTACGTTAAACTTACTTCCCACCATTTGAGAAAAATATAAAAATGGAGCTGCAGTATTTTCCCAAGAGTGTGCATATCCTAAAATAATTTTAGATGGAAGCGGAATGAATCTATTAGTGCTCACTGGAGCAATTTTAATTGTATTGTTTAATGTAGTTACAGCAGCTTTATTATCGGTTGCTTTAATTACAACTGGATAATCCTGATAAGCAGATGGTGTAAAATTATACGTATAGGTATTATTTGCGGCGGCTGTCATATTAAATGTACCTCCGTTTATTGTAATAGTAACACCTGAAACTGATCCGTCACTATCAACAGCTGAAACTGAAATTGGCACTACTTGAAAAGAACTTTGGTTTACAGTAGTATTCGATGGTGAATTCCAAGTAATTACAGGCAATGAATTTGGACAGTTTGCTCCTGAACAACTTAATGTAAAACTATATGTTTTTACATCTGTTGTTCCGTTTGATGCAGTAGCTGTAACGGTTAACGTATGTGTAAGCGAAAACTGATTTGCTGCTGGTGTCCAAATCGCTGTATAAGTTCCCGAAGAATTGGAAGCAGTCAAGCTTTGTCCATCTAAACTAAATACAACAGATGAGATTGTAGTAGCATCAGAAGCACTTAATCCAACAGTTGCAACAAAGTTAATTGCTGCTCCTAAATTTATAGCAATTGCCGAAGCTGTTGGCGCTGTAATAGCAACCACTGGCTTAGTTGCAACCACCGCTTGTCTATTAAAATCATAAACCGTTGGCGTTGTTGGCACTGCAAAGTTTGTCAGGTTATTTGGAAAATAAGCTGCTTCTCCATTCTCCCATGAGTTTAATTTTAAACTTAAAATCTGGGTATAACCAGCTACAACTGAATTATCGAAAGTATAATTTCCTTGTGCATCTGTTGTTGCCAAAACACTTTTCCAGTTGTGTGTATTATCTGTCCAAGGTAAAACTATTTCAACTTTGGCACCAGAAACCGGAGTTGTTCCATTTTTAACTGTTCCGCTGATTAAGTTTGCAGCTAAGATTTTTGCAGTTTTTGCTGCAGCGTTTGTATTAAAATCATAAACAGCCGGGTTTGCAGGAACTGCAAAGTTTGCCAGATTATTTGGAAAATAAGCTACTTCCCCATTTTCCCAAGAATTTAATTTCAAACTTGTGACTGTTGTATATCCTGCTACAACTGAATTATCAAAACTATATTTTCCCTGCGCATCTGTTATTGCAATTACACTTTTCCAGTTATGTGTGTTATCTGTCCAAGGTAAAACTATTTCGACTTTGGCACCAGAAACCGGAGTTGTTCCATTTTTAACTGTTCCGCTGATTTTACTTGCACTAACAGCTGTATTCTGTGCGAAGTTTAAGGTTTTATCTGCATTCAAATTAGAATAAACTGTTGAGGCTGGAGTAAAAGTTTGTCCTGTTAATGCAGCGGTTACAGTATAATTGCCTCCGGAAGGTAAACTCAGCGAGTATGTTCCGCTTGTATTTGTAACTGCTGTAAAGTTTCCTGCTGATGAAGATGCTGTAACTGTTACACCAGAAACCGGAGCTGCATTATTTAAGATTGTTCCGCTTACTGTGTAATTAACAACTGCTGCTCCCTGAATGAAATTCAACGTTTTACTGGCATCAATTGCGTTGTACACTGTTGAAGCCGGAGTATAAGAAAATCCGGTTTTTGCTGCAGTAACCGTAAAATTCAGGCCAGCAGTTAAACCTGCAACGCTGTAAAGACCGCTTGCATTAGAAACTGCTGTTAAAACTGTTGATCCTGCTGTCGCTGTAACAGTTACACCAGAAACTGGAGTCGTTCCGTTAAGAACTGTTCCGCTTACTGTGTACGTTGGCTGCGTCCCGTTAATAACAACTGCTGTTTGATTTACTGTTACGTTTGATAATGTTACGGGTGTAAATGTATAAGTTGCTTTTAAAGCTGTTAATGTATAATTTTGTCCTGAAGTTAAGTTACTGAATGTAAAATTACCCGTTGTAGAAACAACGGTTTGCAAAACAACGTTGCTCGCATTGCGCAATTCTACTGTAACATCTGAAACTAAAGCTGATCCATTTTTTACAGAACCGGCAATGCTGACAGTTCCGACAACAATGCTTCCGAAAGAGGTATCTACCTGATTTAGTAATGCATTAGGGACAGAACCTCTTGTATCCTGAGATAATTCCCAAATCATTCCACCGGCCAGATTTTTTGATTTAATATATTGAACTTTTAAATCCATAGATTGTTTATCTTCATAACTGATAAACTGTTTTAAAGTCGAATTGTATAAATAAGGCACTTTGGTTGTATTGTCAAAATAACGAACCCATCCTGCCGAAGCTGCTGCTGGTGTTACCTGCATTGTATTTGGATCTAAATAAGCGTGCGAATTGGTAACAGGATTACCTACTAAATCGCAGATCTCTATACTTCCTGAACGTTCGCATGCTCCCGAACCATCCCATGTACCTATTGGATTTTGCGGATTTGTACATCCTGGAACAATATCTCGTGGTGCCGAAACGAATAATCCTGGTAAATTTGGATTTGTTCCGTTGTTGGCTACGTGATCGAATTTTTTTCCGTAGAAAGGCAATCCCATGATTAATTTATTGGCAGGAAAACCAATAACATTCAAGTACTGATTCGTTAATTCATCTAATGATTCAGATTGAGCTGCACCATACAGCGGATCGTTTGTATTACCGCTTGCATATAATGGAGCATTGTAACAGGTTTTATCGTACCAGTTTCCGCCAAAATCATATCCGAAATAGGTGATATAATCGCAATAAGTCGAGATATCTTCTGCCATGCCATATTGGGCTCTGTTATTTGGTCCTAAATATTGTTTAGAAACATTTCTAACATTGTTTCCGGCAGCAATTGTAACTAATTTATTTGGCATCGCCTGACGCATGGCTTTTAGTAAATAAACCAAATTTTTATTATCATCAGGGCTGTACTTTTGTGGAGGAACCGGAGAACCGTTTACCACTTCTGTTCCGTCAGTTCCGCCAGAAAGAGGATATTCCCAATCGATATCAAAGCCATCAATAAAAGGATAAGTTGTAATAAAGTTGGCCATGTCTGCAGCCAAAGCAGCTCTTGCTACAGGACTTGCAGCAATTGGAGAAAGATCCTGGCCTTTTGTCCATCCTCCAACAGATATTAAGATTTTTAGGTGAGGATACTTTTCTTTTAATTTCTTCAAATCATAAAAGTTTCCTTTTATCGGAGCATCCCATGGGATTCCGCCTTCCATATGCTCAAAATCAGCATAGGTGTCCAAACAATGTAATTTGGTATTCTCCGGATGGGCAGGATCAAAAGTTGTCCCATAAAAAGAATAATTCAAATGCGTCAACTTACTTCCATCAATTTTAGGAACATTAAAGTCCCTTGCATAAATAGACCATTGTGCATAATACCCCACTACTTTCTTTCCGTGAGCCAGCTGGGCAGACACGAGTAGAGGAAACAATAACAAAAAGAGTAATCTGTAATAATGTTTCATAATTAATAAATATTGGTTAATAGAAAATAAATAATTACCTGCAGTGTCATAAAGACACATGAGTTTCGCTTAACTACAAGTTGGAAGCCTGCAGTCAATTTGAAATAAATTAGATTCTATAGATAAATATTACCATTACTAATTAGTCCATAATCAGTAGTAAGCAGTGATTGATATTTATTTATAATTTCAAAAAAAATTAATCTTAAATACAAATGATAAATTTGGGACGACTCATCAATCTATACTCTGTTTGTCATGTTTTATTCTATTCTTTTATTTGGTTTTTAAAGGTTAATACTGTGGTTATTTTTAATCAGTGCAACATATATTTTTGAAGGTTTTGAAATTTGCTTTTTTTCTCGCCAGAATTATCTCTATCAGAATTCTCCAATAGAGATAAAAATATTATTAACTCTAAATAACAATATAATGGCGATTCAACTATTCAACATAAATTCAAACCTAATTTTAAATCAATTTCTTTAAACTTTCATACACTGCTAACTCAACATCAGCGTCTTCTTTTGTATTGCAGTCTTCTATTATTCTTTTTAAATCATCTTTTTTCAGTGTCGACTTATTATCTAAAACAAGCAGCAAAGCCTGAGAGGCATCATTTAACTTTTTCGACAAAGGTAAAATTGGCTGTACAAGAGGTGCATTGGCGCTAAGCTCTATTAAGCCTTTATTTACTGCTATCCATTTATTAAGATATGCAGTGACTTTTGCCTTATTCTCTGGGGTTTTACCTGCTAAATATTGATTTACTACAGCATCAAAACCTAAAGCATCTTTTGCGTCTGATGTACAGGCATCTGCAAACAAGGTAAACGGAGAATACATTTGATATTCTGTTCCGCCTTTGTTGCGCGTATATCCTTTTAACGGCTCGCAGACATTGGTAAATTCGTTAAGCGATTTTATATTCTGATTATTTGCAATATTTCTTAAGATGACTGCTTTATTCCTGATATGTGTTAATCCTAACTCTTCCAGCCTAAAAGAAATTACATCGAGACGTTTGCGCATACTAGCCAAATCTGTAACCTCTTCTGCAGACCAAAGTCGTTCTGCGATTGCAGCAGTTCTGGGCCAAATTCTGGAATCTATAGTTGATGCTGTTGCCAGTTCTGACCACATTGTTGCTTCTCCGCCTAAAATTCTGGCTTTTTCGTCGGCTGTTAGTGTGGCATCTTTTGGCATTGGATCATTCAGATAATGACTTCCTACAGGATACATTAAATCAATATAATAACCGTTTGACAAAACTGTTTTATATCCTTTTTTTACCGCATCTACTAATGACTGCCCGGCGACCATGCCTTCGTTTGGACCTCTCCAGGAATGAATGATCGCATCTTTAGACATATTTTTGGTCATAATTTCTTCCCAGCCCATCAATTGCTTGCCGTGTTTTTTAAGCATCGGAACCAACTGCATCGTAAAGTAAGTCTGTAATTCGTGATTGGTTGCCAGTTTATTTTTCTTTTTAAATTCCTGTATTTTTGGATTTGCATCCCAGTCTTTGCCTTCATTTTCATCTCCCCCGATATGAAAATAAGCTCCAGGAAACAAAGGACAAACCTCATCAAAAATTTCGCTTAGCAATTGATAGGTTTTAGGATTTGAAGGATCTAATGTCGGCGAGAAAATACCTGCATTCCTTTCGATTCCGTAAGTTGCAATCGCAGAACCCTGAATGTTGTTTTCTGCAGTTCCTCCTTTGAGCGTGATTACCTTACTTCCTATTTCCGGGTAAGCCGTTAAAATAGCAGATCCGTGACCGGGAACATCAATTTCCGGAACTATCAAAATACCTCTTTCATCTGCGTATTTTACAATATTTTTAATTTCTTCCTGTGTATAATAAAGTCCGTCCGAAGCTAATTCTATTAGTTTTGGGTGTTTTTTCATTTCGATTCTCCAGCCTTGATCGTCTACCAAATGCCAGTGAAAAACATTCATTTTCATGGCTGCCAATCCGTCAATATTTCTTTTGATTACATCAATAGGCTGAAAATGCCTCGCTGCATCTATCATTAAACCTCTCCAAGTAAATCTTGGGAAATCTGAAATTTGTGCTGCCGGAAAATAAAATGAAGTGCTTGTATTCTGGAGCATTTGCAGCAAAGTTTCAAGTCCGTGTAAAGCCCCCAAATCACTAACGGCATTTATTGTAATCTGATTTTGTTTAATATCCAGATGATAACTTTCATCTTCATACAAGCCTATTTTACCGCTCTTTGTACAGTTTATTTGCAATTGTGCAGTCGGAACTTCATTTAATCTTGAAATAAAACCCTGCTCGAAAAACATTCCTGTTCTACCATCCAGCCGGCGCAAAAAACGAGTTACTCCTCCAAAAATTCTTGGATTGGGATTTCCGACAATGTTTACTTTAAAATCTCTCTTTAAGGTAAAAATTCCCTCGTTTACAGCAACAGTTTGTGGCCATGGCATTAGGTTTAGCTCTTCTTTTTTGATTTGAGCACCAGCTGTCAGACCTGCTAATAGTAGTACAAATAGATATTTCATTTTTAATGGCGTTGAAAAATATTATCACTGATAATATTAAATTTATAAAAAGACAAAAATTCAGAAGATCTGCTGCTTCTCACTAATCGCTGTAAATTATCTGAATCCTGTCATTTGATTTGGTTTAAAACAAATCGTAGAAAGTAATTTTAATAATCAAAACGTTTAAAGGCTTCGATTGCTTCATATTCAGCCAAACCTAAATCATCGTATAGGATGGCTGTATTTTTATTGCGGTCTTCTGCCCTCACCCAAAATTCGCGAGAATCATTTCCCTGAAACATTACTCTGTCTTTTTGAGATTGATGGTATAAGATCGCGTGTCGTTTTAATAATACTTCTGAGGGACTCAGCGGTACGGCCATGTCTATTTCGTGAATGTCCCATTCGTGCCACGCACCTCTGTACAGCCACAGCCAGCAATCGTCCATATAGGGTTCTGATTTCAGCTCTTTTAGTGCCGCAAATATGGCATTCAGACAAACTTCGTGCGTACCGTGCGGATCTGCTAAATCTCCTGCTGCAAAAACCTGATGCGGTTTTATTTTTGCTATAATATCTTTTACAATCGCAATATCTTCTGCGCCCAGCGGGTTTTTCTTTATCTGCCCTGTTTCATAAAAAGGCAGATCTAAGAAGTGCGTATTTTCGTCTTTAAGACCAATATATCGGGTTGCTGCATAGGATTCTCTTCTTCTTATGAGTCCTTTTAGTTTTCGAACTTCTAAGGAATCTATTTGATTTTCTGATTTATTATTCAAAAATTCAATTACAGCTTTAAAATTTATAGAATTTGCGCCGGCGTTTGTAAAGTCACTGCCTACTTCGGCAAATTTTAGAGCTTCATCATCGGTTACGGCAATATTTCCTGAGGTTTGATATACTACATGTACATCGTGGCCTTGTTTTATCAATTTTGAAAAAGTCCCGCCCATAGAAATGACATCATCATCTGGGTGCGGACTAAAAAGAATGACTCTTTTTTTTGCCGGATTGGCTCTTTCTGGACGAAAAGAATCGTCTGTATTGGGTTTTCCTCCCGGCCATCCGGTAATGGTATGCTGCAGGATATTAAACATATTAATGTTAAGATCGTAAGCAGAACCTTCTTGTGCCAAAAGATCAGACATTCCGTTATTGTTATAATCTCTGTCTGTTAATTTTAAAATCGATTGTTTTGTTTTCTGGCATAACCAAACAATTGCTTTACTTTTTAATTCTTGTGTCCATAAACATTCTCCAACGAGCCACGGAGTTTTAAAACGCGATAATTCTACTGCTGCAGATTGGTCTAAAACAAAAGTTGCATTGGGATGATTTTGCAAAAATGTTGCGGGAACTTCTGAGCTTATATCTCCCTGAATGGTTCTTTTGATGATATCGGCTTTATTTTGCCCCCAAGCCATCAGTACGATTCGTTTTGATCTCATAATAGTCGAAACTCCCATTGTAATGGCCCTTTTAGGCACATTATCAATTCCGTTAAAATCGGATGAAGCATCTATTCTGGTAATATGATCGAGTGTAATAATTCTTGTGCCGGAATTAATGTGAGATCCGGGTTCGTTAAAACCAACGTGACCTGTACGTCCAATTCCTAATAATTGAAAATCAAGTCCGCCTGCATTTTTAATATTCATTTCGTAATCAATACAGTATTGATTTAATTCTTCAATAGCAATAGTACCGTCCGGAATATTAACATTCTCTGGTTTGATGTCAATATGATTAAAAAGATGCTGGTGCATGAAATAGTAATAGCTTCGATTATCCTCTTTTGTCATCGGATAATATTCATCGAGATTAAAAGTCACTACATTCTTAAAGCTTAATCCTTCTTCTTTGTGCATTCTTACTAATTCTTCGTATACTTTTATCGGAGAAGAACCAGTTGCTAAACCTAATACACAAGATTTGCCTTTTTCTTGTTTAGATCTGATTAATTGAGCGATTTCCTGTGCTGCTATTACCGAAGCTTCAGTAGAACTTTTGAAGATTTCGTTATGTATTTTTTCAAATCTTGTTTCTTCAAATTTTCCGGCGCTCTTATAACTGATATCTGGTTTTATTTCTAAAGCACTTTTCATTTCTTATCTTTTTATAGTATTTACCCTTTTGGTTTTTGAAATGGTACAAGCAGCTTTCGCCATTTGTACCATTTACTAACCAAACTTATATTTTCTTAATCTTTATTTTTTAGAAATTGGCAGCAGCAGTGTCCCACCAAAGTCTGGTTCCGCCAGTATCAGGACCGCCAAGTTTGGCTATTCCTGAATCTACACCTCCTTTATTTAGAGATATTTCAGATTGTACAAAATTGATTCTTCGTACACCTAATAAAGTACTTATTTTACCACCACTTGTATTCTTAAGCACCGGAAACAACTTTGGATATCCTGTTCTTCTGTAATCAGACCATGCTTCTTGTCCTTCAGGAAAACCAGCAATCCATTTTTGGGTGATGATTTTTTGTAATTTAACTTCATTGGTTGCCGCAGCATCCCAAGCAATAGTAACATTATTTACTGCTGCAGCATTATTTACCGGAAAATTAGGATCAACATATGCTTTAGCTGTTTTTACATTATCTGTAATATAAGCAGCGGCTCCAGAAGCACCACGCTGATCAAATGAAGTTGTAATTCCAGCTTCATATAATGCTTTTGCATCTCCATTCATATTCCATCCTCTTAATGCTCCTTCTGCTCTTAAAAAATAAGCCTCTGCAGCAGTCATTAGAACGATATTTTTAGATCTTACAACAGCTCCGATACCTGAAAAATCCTGGTGATCTCCTTTGGCTGTAATTTCGATACCTGTACGAATACCTTTGTATTCCCCTGGAAATTGAGCAGATGTATCAAAATATGTTGCAATACGTGGATCATTATAACCTCCTAAAATTGATTCCATATCTGCCCCCATACGAATATCTAACCAAGAACCACTAATTGTAGCAATAGGGTTTGTATTTACAGGAGATTGAATCTGAAATAAATCAGCATTTGTTTTCATTACTCCAAATTTTTGAGCAACTGCTTTTTCAGCTTGAGTTTTAGCCAATGCTGGATCTACTTTTACAATACGCATCGCTAATCTTAAACGTAATGTATTAGCAAACTTAATCCATTGTTCAAATTTCCCTGCGTAACCTGATAAATCCGTTTTACCAAAAGAAGCAGTTCCATCATCACCAGAGTCAACTCTTTTTGTTAATTCGGTAACAGCAACATCTAATTCAGAAAACATCTGATTGTAAATATTTTGCTGAGAATCATATTCAATTGTAGCGTCAGTTGTTCCATATTTCGAATATATAATAGGTCCAAAAGTATCTGTTACTCTGTGCATTCCTTCAACTTTTAATATTAAAGCTAATGCGTAAAACTGATCATATTTGCCCTTTGCTAACTGTTCAATATTATATGCATTATACATAACATTTGAATATGCAATACTCCAAACAAAGCCATTCCAGTTATCATTTAAATTATAAGTTGTGTTGTTTGACCCTCCAAAAGGTGTTGGTGTAGCCATATATCCAGACCAAATATCACTATTCAACCCTTGCTGCAATTGATATTGCCACTCTAATTGACTTGTTATAGTTTGAATATTATTAAAAATTGGCGCAAAACCACCTTTGATATGATTAAAATCCTGTTGAAATAATTCAGGCGTAATACCATTATTATTGGTATTGATATCTTCAAAATTATCTGTACAACCTACTGTTGCAAGTAATGATAAGCAGATAGCTGTTTTTGTTATTTTATTTAGTTTCATGTTTTTAATTTTAGAAAGTTACATTTAAATTAAGACCGATACTTCTAGTAGATGGTAAACCATAAATATCTACTCCTTGTAAACCTTGACCTGTACTTAATGCAATATTCGGATCAAATGGTGCATCTTTATAAATAAAGAATAAATTTCTAGCTATTAACGAAATAGAAGCTGATTGAATAAATGGTAAGTTTTTTGGACTAAAATTATAGCCTATAGAAATCTCTCTTACACTTACATTTGTTGCGTCATACATATATTCTCCGGTTGCACCTTCTCTACCTGCCACACCTTGAGTAAAATAATATGATTTAGCATCCATTGTGGTTACAGCAGTACCGTCGGGCATAACGGCATTTACTTTAACACCGCCTGCATTTCTTGCATCTCCTGTTGCTTTAGAAACTCCGAAAAAATCATTCTGAGATTCTGTCAAACTCATTACTTCACCGCCAAAACGTCCGTCAATTAATACATTTGCAAAGAAAGATCCTATTTTGAATGAGTTTGAAAAACCTAGCATAAAGTCAGGGTTGGCATTTCCAATTTCTTGAAAACCTGTTTTTTGAATTTTCCCATCTGCATCTAATAAAATTCTACCTTGATCATCTTTCAATATATTTTTACCTTCAATTACTCCAAATGGTCTTCCTTCAATAACAGCATATTGATAGCTGTTTACACCCGGATCAGTAAGGTTTACTCTTCCTCCTAATTCTTCTGGAATTTCTTTTACTTTGTTTTTATTTTGTGAGAAGTTAATTGCCGAATCCCAAGAAAATTTATCTCCTCTAAAAATACCCGCATTTAAAACAAGTTCAAAACCTTTGTTCTCAATACTTCCTGCATTAATTCCGTAGAAGCTGTATCCATTCACATTTCCTTCAAGTGCTTTTACCTGTATATATTGGTTTTTAGTTTCAGAACTATAATAAGACACTTCAAAACCTAATCTATTATTAAACATTCTCCACTCTGTACCAAATTCAATTTCGCTCTTTAATTCTGGTTTTAATGTTTCTCCTGGTTTTGGTCCAACAGATGGTTTTGGATCTTCAAATCCTGGTCTGTAATAGTATGTAGGAGAGGTTATAAAAGGATAAATATCATTACCAACCTGAGCATAAGTTGCTCTTACTTTACCAAAGTTAATCCAGTCTGGCAATGTTGCCATTTCACTAATAAGAGCTGTTAAACCAACAGAAGGATAAAAATATCCTGATTTATCAGTATTAACTAATGTAGATGACCAGTCGTTTCTGGCAGCAACATCTAAAAACAACATATCTTTATATCCAAATGTTGTAGCAGCAAATACAGATTGTACTTCTTTTTGAGAATCTACAGTTTGATAATTACCTGAATTAGAATTGAAGTTATGCAATGTAAACCAGTTTGCATATTGCAGACCTGTACCAATTCCTGAATCTAAAATTGTTTTTTGATTACTCAGCGTATTCGTTATACTTGTACCAATGTTAGCTGTAAAATTAAAATCAGTACTAATGTTTGTATTGATTGTAGCTATTAAATCAGCGTAACGTTGTGTACTTAAAGCGCTCTCGTTTATATATCTACCATTTATGTGAGATAAAGTTCCTTGTGTTGTAGCATATATTTTTTTATCAAAATTGCTTTCAACTCTATTGTAGCTATATCTTGACGCAATACTTAACCAATTATTAGCTTTGTAAGATACTGCCAGAGCACCATTAAAATAATTATTTTTATCTTCAGATTTATTTCTATTAATTGCCCAATATGGATTTTGCATAATATCTCTATTAGTCATCCAGTTTTGAGCCATTAAGTTTCTATTTGGATCAAAAACCTCGTAATTATTTTTGTAATAATCAAAGTCATTTCCTCTTGGCATCAAATAAACTCCTGTTAATGGATTAAAATAAAGACCATTAACTGGTTTGTTAATAATATTTTGGCTTGTATAGTTTGCATTTGCAGCGATGCTTAATTTATTATCAAAAAACTTAGCTGTCTGACGAATACCAAAATTATTTTTCTTAATACTATTTCCTGGCATAATTCCAGAACCAGAAGTATTAGCATACGAAAGCGAAGTAGATGAATTTTCAGATCCAGCAGAATAGCCTAAAGATGTAATTTGTGTTGTACCTGTATTAAAGAAATCCTTTACGTGATCCTTTGTTTTTCCAGCAGCTCCCCAAGTTTCATCAGCTCCCGCATCAGCAATATAATCACTTTGAAATTTTGGTAAATAAGCAGCTGTTTCAAAAGTAGTTACTGATGATGCTGAAATATTAGATTTACCAGTTTTAGCTTTTTTAGATGAAAGCAAAATTACTCCATTAGCTCCCTGACTACCATATAATACAGAGGCTGCAGCACCTTTAAGAACTGTCATTCCTTCATAATCATCTGGGTTAATTAAGGAAACAACATCACCACCGTCACGGTTACCTCCAGATAAACTACCAAAAGTTTCATTTGGCTGTCCTGAACCTGCGTTCAACATCGGGATACCATCAATAACGTACAATGGCTGGCTGTTTAACAAAGATGAATTACCACGAATAACCACTTTTGTAGATCCGCCAGTTCCACCAGAACTCTTTGTTACGGCAACACCGGCTATTTTACCAGCAATTGTATTGATAAGGTTAGCATCTTTTACACGAGTTAATTCTTCTCCTTTTAGCTCCTGTGCTGCATACGTTAAAGATTTTCTTGTTTTCTTGATACCTAATGAAGTTACAACAACTTCATTTAATGCATTAGATTGCGCTTGTCCCATTTTTACATTAATAGTAGCGGCATCTCCTACCACTATACTTTGCGATTCAAGACCAACATAGCTAAAAACTAATGTTTGTCCTTTTGACGCCTCAATTGAGTACAATCCATCAAAATCGGTAGTAGAACCTCTTTGACCGCCTTGTACAGCAACAGATGCCCCTGGTAACGGCATCCCATCAGAATCTGTAATCACACCTTTAATACTTTTTACCTGGGCAAGAGATACTTGCGCAGTAAAAGCAATCATAAAGATTAAGAAAATTTTTTTCATGTTTATATATTTTGTTAGTTATGAGGTAAAATTATTCTTAACGTATTGTTAAAAAAAATAATTTAAACCAACAACTCTAAACTTTAAACAAACGACATAAAACATTCAATAATGGGTTTTACGAAAACGTTCTATCTCATAAATAAATTACCATTTTATATTTTTTATAAAATTTTATTCAAAAAAATTGTCATTTACCAAGTAATTGTTTAAAGTTGCAGAATATTATTATAGCCCTAAGATTCCAAAATCACTTTAATTGAAAGAAATTCAGAAATTAAAATTTAACATAAAACTTCAAAATCACTTTTGGTTTTGGGGAAGCTATTTTACTCTTAATTTTTTAAGATGGGGTGCTTATTTTAATGATTATCCGTATTCATTCAAGTCCAATTTAATAGAGTTTTCACTGCATATTCCGCTAGTCTATTTTAATCTTTTTGTTTTAGTTCCAAAATTCGTTTTAAAACAGAAATACATTCAATTTACCTTTGCACTTCTGGCAAGTTTGTTTGGAATTTATTTACTAAAAACTGCACTCACATACTATATTATATCTGAAAATATCTGGCCGGAAGCCAATAGAGAATATCATCCGTTCGAAATTAATCACATCGTCGCAGTATGTATCGGAGAATTGTACGTACTTGCAATGGCTTCTTCTGTTTATCTCACACTGACCTGGCTTCGAGAACGAGAAAGAAACCGCTCCTTAAGAGAAAATCAATTTAAGATAAAATTGAAATATCTGGAGAACCAGATTCAGCCGCATTTTTTCTTTAATACCTTAAATAATTTATATGCCCTTTCATTAGAATCTTCAAACAAAGTTCCCGATGTAATAATCAAGTTGTCTTATTTGATGGAATATGTTTTATATGATGTAAAAGGCACCAAATATGTCCCGTTGATCAAGGAAATAGATTATATTCAGAATTATATTGAGATTGAAAAACTTCGTTTTAATAATGTAGAAGTGACCATAAATCTCGAATCGAATATAGAAGATGTTGTAGTGCCGCCGCTAATATTTATTTCACTCGTAGAGAATGCCTTTAAACATGGCGGTTTAAATAATCCAAACCTAAAAATCAAAATCAATTGTAAGATTACAGACAATAAATTACTGGATTTTGTAATCCTAAATAATTTTGTAAATTCACAAAATCTTAATCACAAAGGCGGTATAGGATTATTGAATACCAAAAAAAGATTAAAGTTAATTTACAAAAACAATTTCAGTTTAAAATACTCAACAAAATTTAACTACTATATAATCCGTTTACAAATACCTATTGATAATGAAGATTAAATGCGTGTTGATTGATGATGAGCCGTTAGCTATCAAAGTCCTGCAAAATTATTTTACTAATTTTACCGACTTTGAAGTAGCCGCTACATTCAATAATTCTTTAGAAGCGCTTGATTTTTTAAACAGCACTCCGGTAGATGCTGTTTTCTTAGATATCAATATGCCTATGATGACCGGTTTTGAATTAATTAGTTTAATCGAAAACAAAACCAAGGTCATTATTACAACTGCATTTAGAGAATTTGCTGCAGAAAGCTATGATCTTGATGTTTTAGATTATTTAGTAAAGCCGATCCCGCTTCCGAGATTTATAAAATGTATCAATAAAATCACAACCGAATACAATTTAAAAAACAATATAAAAGTAGAAACGGCAAAAGGCGATTCTCATATTTTTATTAAAGTTGATAAAAAAATGATGAAAATTAATATTGAAGAAATATTATTCATCGAAGGAATGAAGGAATATATTAAAGTCGTAACCCCCGAGAAAACCTATATTACGCATAAATCACTCACTTCTTTATCGGAAGAATTACCTGCAGATCGCTTTCTGCGAATTCATAAATCTTATGTAATTGCGCTAAATAAGGTCAAATCTATAGAAGGAAACCGCATTCAGATACAATCTTACACGATTCCTATTGGCAGAAACTACAGCAAAGAGGTGAAAAATAAGATTTTAGAATAAAATGCAATTATAAACTTCGTTTTTTAAAGCCTTAAAAATTAACACATTGTTGAAAAAATAGTGCCGTTGGTTTAAATTTAACATTATTTATGTCTAATAATTTTTTTTTGATACCTCTAACAAATATATTTACGGTCTTCAAAAAACATTATTTTTAAAAAAAAATTAACCTTACTCCACTATTATGAGTTCAGAAAATGTACAAACCAAATGGGGACAGTTTATCTCTTTGATAATCGTCTTCTTTTTTTGGGGATTTGTCGGGTCAGCCAATGACATCCTAATCCCTGTTTTCAAAAAAGTATTTACTTTATCACAAGTTCAATCACAATTAGTGGCGTGGGCTTTTTATGCTGCATACTTTGTAGGATCAATTATCTTCTTTTTAGTATCACTAAAATCAGATGTTTTACAAAAATTTGGGTATAAGAAAACATTATCAGCCGGATTAATTCTTTCTGCAGTTGGTTCATTTTTGTTTGTTCCTGCCGCAACAATGCAAAGTTTTCCTTTCTTCTTAACAGCTCTATTTACAGTTGGTTTAGGATTTTCTATTCAGCAGATTGTTGCAAACCCGCTTGCCATCAAAATGGGAAGTCCGCAAACTGGTGCACATAGACTAACATTAGCTGGAGGTGTAAACTCTTTTGGTACTACAATTGGTGCAATCTTGTTAGGAATCGCATTATTTGGAATGGGAGATAACAAAAAAACAAATCTTTCTTTAGAAGATATCAAATTACCATTCATCATCTTAGGTATTGCCTTTATTGCTGTGGCTATCTTTATGTATTTTTCTAAAATTGAAGATCCTGCAAAAATAGAAGAAGCTGCAATCGAAAATAAACATGCCAAATTCAACATTCTGGATTATCCGCAATTGTATTTAGGAATGTTAGCAATCTTTATTTATGTAGGAACAGAAGTTACCATAATTAGTAACTTACCTGCATTACTTCATACTAACGAATTCGGGAAAATTCTCGAAGATGCTGTTGCTCCTTTTATCGCATTATACTGGGGAAGTTTAATGATCGGCCGTTGGAATGGCGGGGCGAATGTTTTCAACACATCAAACCTAATGAATATTGCACTTAAATTTATTGTGCCAGCTTTAGGATTTGCTGTTATTATTGGAGCAAACATCTTTGCTGCACACGATGTTTCATCATTTTACATCTATCCATTCTGGATTTTACTTTTTATAGCGGTAAGTTTTGTAGGTGGTAAAAACGCAGGAAAAACATTAATGCTTTTCGGAATCTCAGGTTTACTTATGATGGCATTAGGATTAGCATGGCCAGATCCGGAAATTGCAAAATTCTTCTTCATCTCAGGAGGTTTATTCTTATCTATCATGTGGCCGTCAATCTTCGATTTAGCAATTGCAGGTTTAGGAACAAACACAGGAAAAGCATCTTCATTCTTAATTATGATGATTTTAGGTGGTGGTGTAATTCCATTAGTACAAGGAAGTATTTGTGATTTAGACGCTGCAAATCCAAACGGAATATTTGGTATTACATACACTCACTTCTCGTATATTGTACCGCTTATCGGTTTTGCTTATTTAGCATTTTACGGTTTCTACTGCCCTAAAATTTTAAAGAAACAAGGAGTAAGCCACGTAATCAGCGAAGGTGGCGGACACTAAATCTTTATAAAAATTTTAAATTTTAAAATCCAAATTCCAATGATATCAATAATTGGAATTTGGATTTTTTTTATTGCTATCTTAATTCTATTTAGCCGTCATCACAGCTTTTAAGTTCTTTTTAAAAACAGCCTTATTTTGATCAGACAAAGTATACACTACATCTTTATCAGCATGAACGATTATTTTATCAATATGAGCTTTTAAAAGCGTTTCAGGATCTTTTATTCTCAAAGTACACGCACCATCAAAAAAGCCATCATCTTCAATTACCTTTTTTGATTTCAAAACAGTTCCGTCACTTAATACCGCAGAAATCGTCATCTCCTTATTAAGTGTTTTCGAATAAAAACCATCCATTACCAAAAGAATCCGATAAGAATTTCTCATCTCAGGCCCTCTAAACTCGTGTCTGGTAATATTATACCGTAAACCTTTTGCCAACGTCTGAAACTTAACCGAACAATCCAGTTCATAAGTTGCTACATCTCCAGCCTCATTTACGCTCGTTATTACTTTAGCTTGCGAATTGATCTGCGAAACAGCCGAAAAAAACATCAAAAAAATTAATAACTTTTTCATATACAGAGTTTTACAACTATAAAAATAAAAAAAATCGCCGTCTTTCTAATGAAAAACAGCGATTATTATATTATTTTATGTAAAAACTACTTGTTACCTTTCTCAAAATCAGCAATAAACTGCGCCAATCCGATATCTGTCAATGGATGTTTCAACAAACCGTAAATTGCAGAAAGAGGTCCAGTCATAACATCAGCACCAATTTTAGCACAATTTACAATATGCATCGTGTGACGAACAGAAGCCGCTAAGATTTGAGTTTCATAACCATAGTTATCATAGATTTCTCTAATTTCCTGAATAAGGTTTAAACCATCTGTAGAAACATCATCTAAACGCCCGATAAACGGAGAAACGTAAGTTGCTCCAGCTTTTGCAGCCAATAAAGCCTGACCAGCAGAAAACACAAGAGTAACGTTAGTTTTAATTCCTTTATCAGAAAAATATTTAGCAGCCATAACACCTTCTTTTGTCATTGGCAGTTTTACTACGATTTGTTCGTGTAACTCAGCAAGCTCTTCACCTTCTTTAACCATTCCGTCAAAATCCAAAGCATTAACTTCAGCACTCACATCACCTTCTACAAGATTACAAATATCAACGTAATGCTTCAAAATATTGTTTTTTCCGGTAATACCTTCTTTCGCCATCAAAGACGGATTTGTAGTTACACCATCCAAAACACCTAAAGCTTGTGCCTCTTTAATCTGAGCTAAATTAGCTGTGTCAATAAAAAATTTCATATTTATTTATATTTAATTGTGTTATTATCTGGGCGTGACCCCATTTACAAAAGGCGCACTCACCAAGCCGCACATACGCGCCTTTTACAAATGCGGTCGGGCTATACACACTACTTCGGTAGTTTGCTCCTATCCCTCACGCAAATCCAGCTGCAAAATTACAACTTATAATTTTTCTAAAATTAAAATCTAAAAAATAATTACAGTCCGTAAGCGCATTCTTAGCCAATAATTACAATAAAGCATAAAAAAGTTGTAATTTTAAAAAATAAAAATACCCTGTCTAAGTGCTACAAGAAAACTTTAAACAAGACATACTTAACATTGAAAAAATTTCAATTATTCCCAATTTACTCAATGTAATATGCCAAACTACTGGAATGGGTTTTGCCGCAATAGCCAGAGTAACAGAGGACCGATGGATCACTTGCAGCGCCGTTGACAACTTACAATTCGGCTTAAAAGTTGGCGATGAATTAGAAGTAAAAACAACACTTTGCGACGACATAAGAAAAAATCCAAGAGCTATTATAATTGACAATGTGAGTGAAGATCCCGAATATCACAATCATCATACTCCAAGAATTTACAAGCTTAAGAGTTACATATCTATCCCAATTATTCGTAGAGACGGAACTTTCTTTGGTACTTTGTGTGCCATTGATCCCAACCCAAACAGTTTAAAAGAATTTAAAGTTCAAGAAATGTTCCGTTTATTTGCCGAACTAATTTCTTTTCATTTAGAAACAATCGAACAGGCACAAGCAGACAAAATACTTTTAGAAAAAAAGAATAGTCTTATTGAAGAAAAAGAGGTTGAAAAAAATGAAGCCTATAAAATACTTTCTGAAACCGAGAAAAAACTGATCGAAAAAAACATTTCGCTTGAAAAAATGAATCACGAATTGGAGGCATTCAATTACATTTCAAGTCACGATCTTCAGGAACCACTGCGAAAAATTCAGTTTTTCACAGATATAATTGAGCGAGAGGAAGAAAATAAACTTTCAGACAAAGCCAAAACTGCGTTTACTAAAATTCGAAGTTCAGCATTTCGAATGCAAAATTTGATTAACGACCTACTCGCTTATTCGAGAACAAAATTTGACGAAAGAAAATTTGAGAAAAAAGATCTCAATATCATAACAAAAGAAATTATTGAAGATCTTGTTGAAGAGACAGAAAACAAAAATGCACAGTTTGACTTGCTAGATTTGGGAAAATTATCAATAATAGAATTTCAGTTCAGACAATTGCTCTACAATCTGATGTCAAATTCTTTAAAGTTTGCCAATCCAGAACGACAATTAGTTATAAAATTATCTTCTGAAATTATAGTCGGATCAAAATCAGAACACGAAAAACTATCTAGTGATAAGAATTATAGTAAGATAACAATTGCAGATAACGGAATTGGATTTGATCAAATGTACAGCGAAAAAATATTTGGGCTTTTTCAGTCCCTGCATACCAAAACGCTAAAAAGCACAGGTATCGGACTTACAATTGTGAAAAAAATTGTAGAAAATCACAATGGGTTTATCAAAGCAGAAGGAATATTAAATCAAGGAGCAAAGTTTGAAATTTTCATTCCAGTCGAATAATTTCAACTTTGCCTCTATACTTCTAAAAATGACAGCTATTAATTAGACGAATTCTTTCTGTTTAATTCTTTCAATTCATTTCTAATTTCTTCCAAAACTTTTAAAGTATCTTCTTTATAAACTTCTGCATTATTTATTTTATCACTTATCGATGCAAGAATTCTGCGAATTACAAACCAAATAATAAGCAAAAACAAAACACCAAAAATAGGAGGCAAAAACTCAGAAAACTTATCCATAATTTTATAATTTATAATGGTTCATAAGCATCTTCTCGTAAACGGTGTCCGGAAGAATTCGTTTTAATACAATTGAAAATTTCTGCATAAACACACCAACTTTGTAATGCACATTGGGCTTCTTGGTCTCAATAATTTTGTAAATAGCTTCTGCCATTTCATTCGGGTTACTTCCCGCATCTACATGTTCGTTCATCGTAGACAAAGTATCTCCGTAAACTTTTTCATAAGCAGAACCTGAAATTACAGGCGCATGATAACGTCCGGCTGCAATATTGGTTGCAAAATCTCCTGGCGCTACATTGGTGATATTTATTCCGAAAGACTTCACTTCCATACGTAAAGCTTCTGTTACCAGCTCTAAAGCTCCTTTTGAAGCCGAATAAACACTTCTGTACGGCAGTCCCATATATCCAGCAATAGAAGTAATATTAATAATTAATCCCGTTTTCTGATCCCGCATTTGCGGCAGAACCGCTTTCATAACCTCGATTGGACCAAAGAAATTAGTTTCAAAATTATTTTTTATTTCTTCCATCGGAATCTCTTCCAAAGGTCCGGTAATACCAACTCCGGCATTGTTTATCACAACATCAAGCCGACCAGTTATTTCAATAATTTTATTTACAGCAGTTTTAATTGACTCAGTATTACGAACATCTAAAGCCACTAAAGGAAAAACAGAATTCAGTACTTTTTCTGGATTTCTACTTGTTCCGTATACTACGAAACCTTTTTTATGCAAAAATTCTCCAATAGATTTTCCAATCCCTGATGATCCTCCGGTAATTAAAACGACTTTATTCATTTTTACGTTAAATGTGATTAAGTTAAATGGTATCAATACTAAAACCTGTGGAGTTATAATAATTTTAACCGCAAAGTGCGCTAAGGTTTAATTTTACTTTACGTATCGAAAACACATCCCGAAGTCTCGGGACGCAAAGCTAGATCAAGACAAAGCTTTGCGTCCCGAGACTTCGGGATGTGTTTTTTTTTAAAACCACTCCTATAAAAAATCTTAGCGCACTTTGCGGTTAAATTCACAGTTTTTTGTATTAATCCGTTAAATGTGATTGTCTACGATTAGATTGGATGTATAAGTTTTAAACTTCTAACCTCTTATATCTAACAGGGGTAAAAATAAAAAAATCTTCCATAAGGAAGATTACAAATTAAATTTATTCTAAAAAAAAAAAAAAAAAAATGGCAAGCGACCTACATCGCACCGCTCAACCACGTACCCTTGCTATGTTCCCATCCTGGGGGAGTCTGCAGGAGCTGGTCGTGTAGGACTTGCCGGTGCAAATATACAATCTTTTTATATTTTTGCAAGAGCTTTGCTGCTATAAAAATATCATCGTATATTGGCTTATTCAAATTTTTAACTATGAAAAAATATAACTTCCTAACATTCATTTTATTAGGAATCACATTAATCGGATGTAACGGAGCAAAAAAAGGTGAAAATTCTTTATTTAACATTGATGATTCTGCTTTTCCAGCACATTTTACATCAAAAGAAGCAGTTTCTTTCAACATTTCAAACCCAAATTCGAAAGAAATTGACAGCATTGCTTACTTTGTAAACGACAAAAAAGTAGGGAGTACAAAAGGAACCGAAAAATTCAAATTTGAATTAAAAGATCAAAAATTAGGATACCAATACCTAAAAGCAACTATTTATTTTGGTTCAGATTCATCTGATGCAACCAAAAGAATAGAATTGGTTTCTAATGTTGAACCGAAAGCATTAAAGTTTAAAATTGTAAATACATATCCGCACGATACCAAATCATTTACCGAAGGTTTAGAATTTCACGATGGCGTTTTATACGAAAGTACAGGACAAAAAGGAGATTCTTACATTAGAGAAATCGATTATAAAACCGGAAAAGTACTGAAACAAGTAGATCTGGATCAAAAGTATTTTGGTGAAGGAATTACTTTTATCAACGGAAAATTATTTCAATTGTCCTGGCAGGAAAAAACAGGTTTTATATACGATGCCAAAACCTTAAAACTGGAAAAAACTTTTAAATACGACAAAGAAATCGAAGGCTGGGGAATGACAAATGACGGAAAATATATTTATCAGTCAGACGGTACAGAAAAAATCTGGAAAGTAGATCCGGCAGATCAAAAACATATAGACTACATTAATGTATATTCTGGAAATTCAAAAATAAAAGCTATAAATGAGCTGGAGTTAATTAATGGAAAATTCTATGCAAATGTTTTTCAAAAAGATGCAATTGCTATTATAGATCCTAATTCTGGTGCTGTAGAAGGAATTTTGAATATGGCAGAATTACGTAAACAATTAAAATTTGCAGAACCTGACGTATTAAACGGAATTGCTTATAACCCAGCAACAAAAACTATTTTTGTAACCGGTAAATACTGGGATAAAATGTTTGAAATAACTGTATCAGAATAAATAAAGAGAAAAGATATCTCATAATCACGAATTTCACAAATTCTCACGAATTATATCGTGAGAATTTGTGTTTTAAAACATCCCATATGGTAACATTAATTACAAATATAAAAGAGTTATTACAGGTTCGTGAAACTGAAATTTTAAAAGTTTCGGGTACAGAAATGGCAGTGCTTCCTACCATAAAAAATGCTTTCTTACTTATAAAAGATAATCTTATTGCAGATTTCGGACAGATGAATGAACTGCCGGAACTTAAAGCAGATAAAATTATAGACGCGACAGGAAGAATTATTTTACCTTCCTGGTGCGACAGCCACACACATATTGTGTATGCAGGCAATCGCGAGCAGGAATTTGTAGACAGGATTAATGGGCTTTCGTACGAGGAAATTGCCAATCGTGGCGGCGGTATTTTAAATTCGGCAAAAAAACTTAACGAAACTTCTGAAGAAGAAATTTACGAACAGTCAAAACTGCGTTTAGAAGAAGTAATGCATTTAGGAACCGGAGCAGTAGAAATAAAATCAGGTTACGGCCTTACAGTCGAAGGAGAATTAAAAATGCTTCGTGTTATTAAAAAACTGGCAGAAAATTATCCTATTACCATAAAAGCAACCTTTTTAGGCGCACACGCTTTTCCTTCTCATTTTAAAGAAAACAAAGCAGGTTATATTGAAGAAATTATAACTAAAATGCTGCCGGAAATCGCCAAAAACAAACTGGCTGATTATATTGATGTTTTTTGCGAAACAGGATATTTTTCTGTTGAAGAAACTGAAAAAATCATGGAAGCCGGAATACAATACGGTTTAATTCCTAAAATTCACGTTAACCAGTTTAATTCTATTGGCGGCATTCAAGCCGGAATCAAATTTAAGGCACTTTCTGTTGATCATCTTGAAATAATGACCCCAGAAGATATTGACGCTCTAAAAGACAGCGAGACAATGCCTGTAGCACTGCCTTCTTGTTCTTATTTTTTGAGTATTCCTTATACACCTGCAAGAGAAATGATAAAAGCAGGTTTACCAATTGCGCTGGCAACCGATTTTAACCCCGGCTCTACTCCATCTGGAAATATGAATTTTGTAGTCGCTACAGCCTGCATCAAAATGAAAATGACTCCGGAAGAGGCAATAAATGCAGCTACAATAAACGGCGCATACGCGATGGGAATTTCTAAAACTCACGGAAGTATTACAAAAGGTAAAAAAGCGAATTTTATACTAACAAAACCAATCTCATCTTATTATCAGATTCCGTATGCTTTTGGCAGTAATTTAATCGAAAGTGTTTTTGCCGAAGGTGAAATTCTGACATAAAACTAAGTTAACATTTTAGATATAAAAAAAGGGCTGTGAAATTTATTCACAGCCCTTTTTTAGTGGTATTTTTTTTAAAGTCTTATCTTAAAGAAAAACTAGTTTTAGAAACTAATTCATCATTATCAAAAACATTGATAAAATAAGTTCCTTTTGCAAAATCTTTACCTGGAAGATCTTGTACTACATTTACAGATTTGTTTTCGTACTGAACAGTAGTTTTAAAGCTGTAAGTTAGTGTATTCTCACCAAAGCTTTCTGTTTTCTTATCACCTAAAACATTGCTTTTAGCATCAATAACCTGCACATAATATGTTTTATCTCCAGATTTTGCAATTTGATTTTCAGCAATTGTAAAACTAATTTTTAAAACATCCGCGCGGCTTGCTTTGTCAGTCTCAACTTGTTTACCTGAGCTTCTTAATTTGTAAGCTGCAGTTTTTGTATTCAAAATTGATAATTTAGAACCTTTTTCAACAGTTTTAGCCAATTCTTCGTTTTGACCAACTAAAACCTCATTGAATTTTTTAGACTCTCCCAAAACGACTATTGTGCTATCTCTCTGAACTGTTAAAACACCATTTTGTTTTTTCAATTCATCGTTTTCAGCAACTAAAGTTTTCATTTTACCCTGCATCGCCTGAACCTGAGATCTGTATTTAGATACATCTCCTTTAGATTTATTCAAATCATCCATTAGAGCTACTACTTTATCTCTTTCCTGAATTAATTCATCAGACATTGAAGTGTTTTCAGCGATTGCAGCATCATAAGTAGCTTTTAATTCCTGCAAATCTTTCATTACAGATTCTTTTTCTGTTAGTGATGATGTAAGTTCTGTTTTAACTACATCTGAATCAGAAGAAAGTTTAAAAATGTAGACTAAGCTACCAATCAATAGGACTGCTAAAACTGCGATTACCGCTTTTAGACTTGAGTTGTTGTTCTTTGGGTTTTCCATATTTAAAAAAATTTTTCTTTAAAACAAATTTAAGAATTAATATAAGCTTATAACGTAACTTAGTACAATTATATTATTTTTGGAAAATATTTTTTTACATGGAGAAGTTAATCCCTTTTACTGTTAACGATTTAGCAAAAGTCACAAATCATCGCAGCGGTGAAATAAAGTTTGGAGAAAAAATGATTATCATTCCTAAAGGAGTTGATAAAGTCACTTTTTTGACAGAAAGCGAAGCCAGATATGTTCTTTTGGGGATTCCGGAAGATATTGGCGTGCGTGCCAATTACGGAAGACCAGGCGCAGCATCTGCTTGGGGAAGCGCCATAAAAAGTATTGCTAATATCCAGCATAACCGTTTTTCTAAAGGAAGCCAGATTATTGTCTTGGGCCAGATTGATGTTGCGGAAGAAATGCGTGATGTAGAAAACCTTGATTTTAATGATATTGACGACCGTTCTAAATTGAGCCAGCTGGTAGAAAAAATAGACAAAGAGGTTTCGCATATTATTTTTACTATCATAAAAGCCGGAAAAACTCCAATAATTATTGGAGGTGGCCACAACAATGCTTACGGAAATATCAAAGGAGCTGCTTTAGCAAATGGTAAACCCGTAAATGCCATAAATTTTGATGCTCATTCTGATTTTAGAATTTTAGAAGGACGCCACAGCGGCAATGGTTTTTCTTATGCTTACGAAGAAGGATTCTTAAAAAAGTATTTCATCTTTGGCTTACACGAAAACTATACTTCTAAAAGTGTTCTGGACATTATAAAAAAACTAGAAGACCGAGTGCGTTATAACACATACGACAGTGTAAATATCCGCAAAGAAAAGGAATTCAATATCGAAATGATTCATGCGTTAGATTTCATAAAAAATGATGCTTTTGGAATTGAAATTGACCTGGACGCTATTCCAAATATTGCCAGCAGCGCTATGACAATAAGCGGATTTTCTGTAGAAGAACTAAGACAATTTGTATCCTTTTTTGCACAGCACAAAAATGCTGCTTATCTGCATATCTGCGAAGGCGCACCAGATTTGGACAACTCGCCAAACAATAATCTAATTGGTAAATTGATTGGTTATTTAGTAACCGATTTCATAAAAGCAAATCACGAAAGAGACTAATTTTGATCGGATTAAACACTGATAATTAGCACTTTTGCCAAATAAAAGTCAATTCAATTAAACGATTGACTGAATAAACCTATCTTTGCACAGAATTTTAGTGCTTAAAACTAAAATTCTTAACACATAATATATGTTATTCGAAGATTTATCACTTTCAAAAAGTATACAAAAAGCCGTATTTGAAGAAGGCTACCTTAATCCTACCCCAATTCAGGAACAATCTATTCCGATCGTTTTAGCGGGAAGAGACCTTATTGGCTGTGCGCAGACAGGAACAGGAAAAACTGCTGCATTTGCAATTCCGATCATACATCAATTACACAGAATTGTTGGTTCATCAAAAAAAGCCAAACAAATTCGTGCTCTAATAGTTACGCCAACACGAGAATTAGCAGTTCAGATTGGAGAAAGTTTTGAAACTTATGCAAAATATACCAATTTAACACAACTAACTATTTTTGGTGGTGTTTCTCAAAATCCGCAAGTTGATACTTTAAAAAAAGGAATCGATATTTTGGTTGCAACCCCTGGAAGACTGCTTGACTTACAAAAACAAGGTTTTATAGATTTAGATCATCTGCATACTTTGGTTTTGGACGAAGCAGATCAAATGCTGGATATGGGTTTTATAAACGATGTCAAGAAAATCGTAAAACTAACTCCTAAAAACAGACAAACTTTATTGTTTTCTGCAACAATGCCAATTGCGATTCGCGAACTGGCTGAAATGTTTCTCCAGGATCCAGCAAAAGTAGAAGTTTCTCCAGTTTCCTCTACAGCAGAAAATGTAGAACAGCGTGTTTATTTTGTGGAGAAAACTGAAAAACGAAATTTATTATACCATTTGATAAAAAACGAAAATTTAACAAATATATTGGTGTTTTCAAGAACTAAGCACGGTGCTGATAATGTTGTAAAAGCACTTCGTAAAAAAGATATACCAGCAGAAGCAATTCACGGCGATAAATCTCAGAATGCGAGACAGCGTGTTTTGGATGCTTTTAAAAATAAAGAAGTCGGCGTTCTTGTTGCTACAGATATTGCTGCCAGAGGAATTGACATTGATCAATTGCCTTTTGTAATTAATTTTGACTTGCCAAATATTCCTGAAACTTACGTGCATAGAATCGGAAGAACTGGTCGTGCAGGAAATGGAGGAATCGCAATTTCGTTCTGCGGAAAAGATGAAGAACCTTACTGGAAAGATATTAAGAAACTGATAAAAGTTGACGTAAAAATAATTACAGATCATCCTTATCAATGGCATTCTGGAAGCCCTGAAGCTGAGGCAGAAAAACCTAAAAATTCAAACCGAAGCGGCGGTGCTCATAAATCGAGAAAATCCAATGCTTCTAAACAAAATAAAAAACGCTGGTATTAACCAGCGTTTTGTGCTTTATTAATTAAATAATTTAGAATACTAAATAATTTAATCGGCTCAAAAGGTTTAATAATAATATCATTTATACCAGAAGCCATGGCTTCATCCTTAATCTCATCTTTATCAAAAGCGGTCAAAGCTACAATTGGCGTTTTAATTCCTTGCTGGCGAATTCTCTTTGTAGTCTCAAAGCCATTCATTAAAGGCATATTAATGTCCATCAGAATAAGATCAAACGTTTCTGTTTCTAATATTCTTAAGGCACTAAAACCTTCATCAACAACTGTACAGATGTAATTATTCTTCTCAATTATTTTTCTCGTAACCATCTGGTTAATCAAATTGTCTTCTACAATTAAAATTTTGCAAATTTTTTCTGATGTCAAATCCACTTCTATTTCGTTAATAATGTTTGTCGTTTTTTGAGGATCGTGTTCAAACGGAATTACAAATGAAAACGAAGTTCCTTTTCCAATATCACTTTCCAGACTAATCGTGCTGCCAAAAAGTCCCAGCAATCTTTTTACAATACTAAGTCCCAATCCTGTTCCTTGATAATCTTCTTCTTTTCTTCCTACCTGAACAAATTTTTCAAATATTTTACTCTGATCTACAATTGCAATTCCAACACCATTATCCTTTATAAGAAAATCAAGAAAATACAATTTACATTCTATTTTGCTAAGAATTACAATAATTTCAACTTCTCCATTTTTGGTAAACTTCAGCGCATTACTTACCAGATTAATTAGAATCTGAGCAAGCCTAAGCTTATCTCCAATTAAATATTCAGGAATATTTGCATCTATATCAATTGTAATTTTATTATTATTTTTTTCTGATAAAAAAGAAAGGGAGTTTTTTATCATTTCAATTTCATCAGAGATATTAAAAGTCATGTTTTCGAGCACAACTTTGTTTTCTTCAATTTTATTGATTTGAAGAATATCATTTACCAGAGACAATAAGTATCTGGCAGAAAATTTTAAGGAACTTAAATGCTGGCTGCGCGCCAGTTCTTTATGTTCTTCGAGAATCATATTCGTAATGCCGACTACTCCATACAACGGCGTGCGCAATTCGTGGCTTATAGTAGAAATAAACTGTGTTTTGAGCAGAGAAGCTTCTTCTGCAATTTCTTTTGCCTGGAGCAGCTCTAAATTGTGTTTTTTCTTGTATCTAATGTTCTTAACCAGCGTGATAATTAAAAAAAGAAGAATAAATGAAATCAGCACAAACAAAATTACAATAATCCTGGATTTTTTAAGACTTTGATATTGTGTTGACTTTTCTCCTTCAATTTTATCAATCTGTCTCTTATACTCATCTAACTCGAGATTAAATCCTGCGATTGATGCTTTTTTAAGCTTTTCCTGACTGTATAATTCTTCTGATATCTGATGATACAAAACAAGATTTTCGTAAGCTTCCTTATATCTTTTTGTCTTTGTTAAAAACTTAGAATACTCTAAATGAGAAAAAGATAAGTCAGATTTTTCTTCGCTGGTTTTTCCTGCCGCAATAGCATTTTTAAAATAAGCATCAGCTGCATTATCGTCATTCCGATAATTCGAATACATCCCGTTTAGCATGTTTACGATAATCTCTGTAGATTCATCACCGTACTTTTCTATATTGGTGCCAACAAATTTTAGATATGGATATCCTTCTTCAAATTTGCCAATATCAAAATATGCCCAGGCTATGTTTACGTTTGTAAAATATACTTGCGGCATATCATTAATTCGCAAACTGTACGCTATTGCTTTTTTATAATAATTTATTCCTTTATCAAACTGTTTTTTTTCAAAACAATACATGTTACCAAGATTGTTATGAAGACTTGATTTTAAAGTATCGTTATTGGTTTTATTTGCATAAAATATAGCTTTATCGTAGAAAAAAACAGCTTTATCAAATTCAGATAATTCGCTGTAATTTCCAGCTATAATTTTATATGATTTTGATATTAAATAATTATCCTTTAAGCTTGTAGCGTAATTTAATGCTACACGAGAAGTAATTAAGGATCTTTCAAAATTAGAATCTTTATAATCGTTCCAGGCTTGATCGACAAGTTTTTTGATTCTATATTCAGAAATAGGGTCAGACTGTCCTATTGCTGTATTGGAAACGCAATTCAGCAATAAAAAAAACAATAAAAAAATCCGTTTTAGGGGCATCAATCGGCTAATTTTATCAAATATACGGTTAAAAATAAAAAAAAGCCGTATTTCTAAAAAATACAGCTTTTTATCTAGTACTATTTCCTTTATTTTGCTGGTCTTTTCATCAAATAAAGGTTTGAAATTTAATTTTCTGATAAAGCTTCCTCTATTCCATCTTCTTTATTATTTTCCCATTGTCCTACAACAGAAGTTGCTAATGCATTACCTAAAACGTTAGTAGCACTTCTAAACATATCGCAGAAATGATCAATTGGAAGAATTAAAGCAATTCCTTCAATAGGAATATCGAACATACCACAAGTAGCTGCAACAACCACCAAACTTGCTCTTGGTACACCGGCAATACCTTTACTGGTTAACATTAAAACCAAAAGCATAGCCATTTGAGTTCCTAAATCCAGATGAACTTTGTAAAATTGAGCTATAAAAATACTGGCAAAAGTCATGTACATCATACTTCCGTCCAGATTAAAAGAATATCCTAACGGCAGCATAAAAGATACGATCTTATCTTTTACACCAAAACTTTCTAATTCTTCTGTCAATTTAGGAAAAACTGCTTCACTGCTTGTAGTTCCAAAAGCAATTGCTAATGGTCCAGTAATACGTCTTAGCAATTCTGTCATTCGTCCCTTTAAAAAGATATAACCAACTGCAATTAAAACAACCCACAAAGTAGCAATTCCGATTAAAAATGATCCGAAAAATTTGAAATAAGTAATTACTAATTCTTCTGCATCTCTAATAGCAAAAACTCCTGCAATGGCTCCAAAAACTCCAATTGGTGCAAAGTTCATTACATAATTTACCATTTTCAAAACGATATGCGATGTTTTATCCAATGCATTAATAACAGGCTTTACAGTACTTCCTAATGACGCTGCCGCTAATCCGAAGAAGATAGAAAATATTACGATCTGCAAAATTTCATTGGTTGCCATTGCTTCAAAAATACTTTTAGGCACAATATGCTCAACAAAATTTTCAACAGACAGCGTTTTTGTTTTAGCAGTAACTTCAGATGCAGCTGCCATATCTACATGATCTAATTTTAAACCTACTCCGGGTTCTAAAATATTCACATAAAATAATCCTATTAATAAGGATATAAACGAAGCTGTAAAAAACCATCCAAGTGCTTTTCCTCCAATCCTTCCTACCGTTTTTATATCTCCAAGTTTAGCGATTCCAACTACCAAAGTTGTAAATACCAAAGGCGAAATAATCATTTGCACCAATCTGATAAAAATGGTAGCCAGCATCTTTATTTTATTACTAAAAGACTGTGCTGCTTCCGGCGAAATTGAATTGTGCAGAATAATTCCTAAAATTGCTCCAAGAACCATTGCGACAATAATCTGCCCTGTTAATCCCGAAAGAAATGATTTTTTTTTAGTTTCTGTAATTTGCATTAATTTATTTTTTGTTAATAATTAAATATAAGACCCTCACTGTCTTACAATTTATTAATATGTTTTATTGATTAAATAAAAATCAGCCAAAACAATCGCTGCCATTGCTTCAACAATTGGCACTGCGCGAGGCACTACACAAGGATCATGACGGCCTTTACCTGTCATAGGTGTAATATTTCCTTTATTATCTAATGAATCTTGTGTCTGCATAATTGTAGCTACAGGCTTAAATGCAACTCTAAAATAAATATCCATTCCGTTACTTATTCCTCCCTGAATTCCTCCAGAAAGATTGGTTTGTGTAGTTCCGTCAGGATTATATAAATCATTATGCTGACTTCCTTTCATTTCAGAACCAGAGAAACCGCTGCCATATTCAAAACCTTTCACCGCATTAATAGAAAGCATTGCTTTTCCTAATTCTGCATGCAGTTTATCAAAAACAGGTTCTCCTAAACCAACCGGAACATTCTGTATTACACAAGAAACAATTCCACCAACGGTATCTCCCTGTTTACGGATGTCTCTAATATACTCTTCCATAATTGCTGCCGATTTTTCGTCGGGACAACGCACTGGATTACTTTCTATTTTTGAAAAATCCAAATCCTGATAAGGCGTTTCCAAATGAATTGGCCCAACAGAAGATACATAAGCATTAATTTTAATTTCAGGAAGCATCTGCTTTGCAATTGCACCTGCTACTACTCTGCTTGCAGTTTCACGAGCAGAACTTCTGCCCCCGCCGCGATAGTCACGAAATCCATATTTTTGGTCGTAAACATAATCAGCGTGGCTTGGTCTGTAATTATCTTTGATATGTGAGTAATCGTCAGATTTTTGATTGGTATTCGGAATAATAAATCCGATTGGCGTTCCGGTAGTTTTACCTTCAAATATTCCGGATAAAAACTGAACTGCATCTGGTTCTTTTCTTTGAGTCACGATTGCAGACTGTCCTGGCTTTCTGCGAGCCATTTCTACTTCTATCGCTTCAAAATCAAGTTCTATTCCAGACGGACAACCGTCAATGATACCGCCCAAAGCTTCGCCGTGAGATTCTCCAAATGTTGTTACTTTATATAGGGTGCCGTAGCTGTTTCCTGCCATTGTAATTTGTTTTGAGCAAATGTAAGTTTTATGAATTAAATTAAAAAATTTAAAATTGTTATTATTAACTAAACGTTAACTCGTTTAAAAATTACAATTTATTAAAATTATACCTGATTTGATAACCTTTTCGTAAAATAAATCCAACGCAGGTTTACTTAATTTGTAAAACTTCAAATCAGGAAAAATTGAAAAAAAGAAATATTGAACTGGTCATTATTTCAGATGTCCATTTAGGAACATACGGCAGCCATGCCAAAGAACTAAACAACTATTTATCAAGTATTAAACCTAAAACTTTAGTATTAAACGGTGATATTATTGATGCCTGGCAATTTAGAAAATCTTATTTTCCGAAATCACATTTAAGAGTTATTCAGCGCATAATCGGAATGGCTACTAAAGGTACAAAAGTGTATTATGTTACTGGAAACCATGACGAAATCTTGAGAAAATTCAGTGATATGAATATGGGGAATTTTGCTTTGGTCGACAAATTAGTTTTAGAATTAGACGATAAAAAAGCTTGGATTTTTCATGGAGATGTCTTTGATGCTTCTGTACAGCATTCTAAATGGATTGCAAAACTGGGCGGATTAGGATACGATTATCTTATTCTGGTAAACCGATTCGCTAATTGGTGTTTAGCCAAACTGGGGCGTGAGCCATACTCTTTTTCTAAAAAAATAAAAGCCAGTGTAAAAAAAGCGGTTAAATTTATTTCTGACTTTGAAACAACTGCAACCGATCTTGCTATCGAAAAAAACTACGATTATGTAATCTGCGGTCACATTCACGAACCAAAAATACTGACTAAAGAAAACAAACACGGATCTACTTTATACCTAAACTCGGGGGATTGGATCGAAAATTTAACTGCTTTAGAATACCATAAAAAACGCTGGAAATTATATTCGTATGCGCAAAGCAATTTTACCGAAGAGGAAAATTTATTTGAAATGGAAGATAATTTTTTAAGCAATCAATTGATTACTTCTATATTAAAACAAAAATAAATATTCTGATAGTTTATACTAAATTTTAGTTCAATAATCTGCGAAGCCACATAAATAGGGGTCAAATGTAAATTATATAATTTATTAAAATAATTATATACATTTTGAGTTTTATACAAATAGTACATTTGAATAAATTAATTAACCCTATTATGAAAAAAATCATTTTATCAGCCATAATGTTATTCGGATTAGCATTTACGGCTCAGTCTCAGGAAATTGCTAAGAATGCTTTAGGTTTACGATTAGGAGACAATGACGGTTTTGGTGCTGAAGTAACGTATCAAAGAGGAATATTTAAAAACAACCGCCTTGAGTTTGATTTAGGATGGAGAAATAGCAGCAATGTTGATGCAATAAAAGCCGTAGCCCTTTATCAATGGGTTTGGAATATCGATGGTGGTTTTAACTGGTACGCCGGTGTTGGTGGAGGAGTATCTGCCTGGGATTATAATTATGACGGACCTGGTGACTTTGACAGAAGCGGTACTTACGTTTTTGCTGCAGGAGATATCGGTATAGAATATGGTTTTGACAAAGTGCCAATTTTATTATCTCTTGACTTAAGACCAGAAATTGGTTCTGGATATTACGACGACGACAACTTTGGATTTGACGTAGGTTTAGGAGTTAAATACAGATTCTAAAACCGATCTATATATATGTAAAAATCCTGTCATTTTGAGTGACAGGATTTTTTTTTGCTTAAAAGAAAAAAACTATTTAATAATTATCTCTTTCTTAGAGTGAATTTTTACAACTGTATAAGGATATGAAATTACCTGCATCACCATTGCATCTGGCGAAGGTCCGCTTTCCTTTACTGTGATAATAATATTTTTATCCGTTTCCTCTACTTTTTCAACTGCTATAGAATAGCCGCTTGTATTCTTTTCGCCCATGTTTAGAATAACATAATTTGATGTATTCGTATCGCCTTCTTTTACTTTAGAAGCCAAAAGCGGGTCATTTTCCAACATTTTGATTTCGTTTGGCTCCGTCAAAATTTCAAAAAACTTAATATTACCGCCGCCATCAGACTGTGTAGTCAAAACTTCGTACAATGCACTAGAATTTACTGCTTTTTTGGCTCCACAAGAGACTAAAACAAAAACTGCTAAAACCGAAATTACTTTTTTCATCTGCGTATATTTTAAAATTACTATTTCTATTCTTTATAATCATCAATTGCTCTTTGGTAAAGAGCTTCATATTTTGGTAATATATTTTTGATGTCAAATTTCTTTGCCACTTCCAAAGCATTCATTTTAAACTGATTTAAAACAGCATCGTCTTTTAAAATTTTTAAAGCATTTTCTGCCATTTCTTCAACATTCCCCACATTGCTTAAATACCCGGAAAAACCATCAAAATTTACTTCTGGCAAACCACCCGAATTACTAGAAATAACTGGGACACCGCTAGACATTGCTTCTAAAGCCGCAAGACCAAAACTTTCTGTTTCAGAAGGAAGAAGGAATAAATCGGTCATGCACAAAATCTTATCAATTTCGTTACTGTTCCCAAAGAAAATTACCTTATCTAAAATACCCAATTCCTGACATAAAATCTCCGCTTTTTCTTTTTCAGGGCCATCACCAACCATCATTAATTTGGCTGGAATCTCTTTCTGAATGATATAGAAAATTTTAATAATATCCGGGATTCGTTTTACTTTTCTAAAGTTACTGATATGCGTAATAATTCGCTCATTTTCTTTTGCCATCACATAACGATGACAAGGTGCAGTCGGGTCTTTTACAACTTTATCCAATTCAATAAAATTCGGAATTACTCTGATTTTATTCTTGATTTTAAACAATTTGAGTGTATCATCTTTTAAACTCTGAGAAACAGAAGTTACATAATCAGACTTATTGATACTAAAAGTTACCGCAGGTTTATAAAAAGGATGATTTCCAACAAGCGTAATATCTGTTCCGTGCAGCGTTGTAATCATCGGGAGATTAATCCCTTCATTTTTCAACATCTGCTTCGCCATATAACCTGCATACGCATGTGGAATCGCATAATGCACATGCAAAACTTCAATCTTATATAATTTCACCATATCCACCAATTTGCTTGACAAAGCCAATTCATACGGCTGATAATGAAACAAAGGATATTCAGGAACATTTACTTCGTGATAATGAACATTGGCATTCAAAAGTGCCAGCCTCACAGGCTGACTGTATGTAATAAAATGTATTTCGTGTCCTCGTCTGGCTAATTCAAGACCTAACTCAGTGGCTACTACCCCACTACCGCCAAACGTTGGATAACAAACTATTGCTATTTTCATGTATTAAATTTAATACTACGAAAGTACTCAAAAATCACATTTAATTGGACTTTTAGAATGTTAGATTTTTGACAATTTTAGAGTAATTCTATTTTACAATCGACATTTAATACTTAGATAATTATTTTTTTAAGAGCAGAAAATTATTCTTTTTTCCACGACCAGTGTTCCCGCTGTCCGCTATATCTTTTATGGCGAACACCGCCATAAAAGGATGCCGCTTCCATCGGGGCTGAATAAGATATTTTTGTTTTCATAAGTCATGCGTAATGGCAGCTTTATCAAAGTTTTAAACTTTCACAAAGTTCACTTTACACAAATATTGCACAGCGAAACCCGACAGATTTAAAAACCTGTTGATTTTACTCAATCGTCAATTAAAAAATAAGCTCTTTAAAATTTGGAATTTTATCTGCGTTATTCCCTTCCCAGCTCCTAAATACATAATCTTGCAATTTCTGCAAAACTTCTTCATCGATTACAATAGTAGTCTGGTTTTAAAAGTGCTAGTATTCCTGTATAGCCTACAATCGTTGGATTTGTATCCATAAAGGGTTTTCCTTCTAATCCATTTATTGTAACAGTCCAAAAACTCGAACTATTTAATAGTACAAATTCAAGACCTTTTCTCAATCCTAATTTCCAATCTTCCAAGCCGTCTGTACCAATCTCAATTGAATTATTAGAAAAACCATCGCCGGAATAGTTTTCTATAATTTCATTTCCGATTTCATTCTTTTCAATAGATAAATTAACAACGGCAAAATGTAATCTTCCATTTTTAACTTTCATCCAACGGAAATCATCATCAGATTTTCTCATTATTATGCAATTACAATTAGCAAGTATCTTATTTACAAATATTTTTTGATCACAAACTTTGACAAGTAAAATGCAATCTTATCATCCTAACAGAGCAAGATTACAAGAGAAACTAAACAAAGATTAACAATTTTGCATACAAGCTCCGAGTGTGATTCTTCGTTCCTCAGAATGACAAACAAGCTGTAAAAAACAAAAAAGGCATAAAATCTAAATTTTATGCCTTTCAAATATACTATAATATCTTTTAGAAAAATCGACTGTGCCAGCTGTCAGCAGCAGGAACTTCCCAAGATTCGTTGTATTCTTCTATATTGTTTACTAAATTATTGAAAACAATTGTATTTTCAGAAACCGATTTATCTTTAACCATTTTCTTAAAATCAATTAATGGTTTGTGCGCGATATGTTCTCCAAGTTTAAAAGTAACGTTCATTTTATCTAGTAAATCAACATTATATTTTTTCTCCAAACTCTGAATAAATTCTACCGAACTATCGATAGAACAACCAGTCGCTGCCTGCACATCCTGATTTACAGCCAAGATTATAAAACGGTTGTATTTTAGCTCAAACGAAGCTTCTAAACTTGTTCCGTGCGCGGCCCATTCTTCTACAAAAGCTTTCAAATCAGTTTCGATTTCAGAAAACTCTTCCTCAGAAAATTTTCTGTTCGATTGATAAATCCAAATTCTGGATTCACCAGGTAAATTTTCGAAAGGTATATACATTTTAATTTAAATTTTTAGTTTGTTTTAGGTTTTGATGTTTCAGGTTTCAGGTTTCAGGTTTCAGATTAAAACCTTTGTCCCTTTGAACCTCTGCCGCTTTGAACCTCTATAATCAAAGATCTTGCGCATTTGCAATTAGCTCGGCAATATCCATAACTTTTACAGAACCTTCTTTTTCTTTGTTTTTAATACCGTCAGTCAGCATCGTATTACAAAAAGGACAACCAGCTGCAATAATGTCAGGCTGTGTCTCTAATGCATCTTCTGTACGCTCTATATTAATTTCTTTGTTTCCTGGTTCAGCATCTTTAAACATTTGTGCGCCTCCGGCACCACAACATAAACCATTTGCTTTAGAACGTTTCATTTCGACCAATTCAACATCTAATTTCTGAATCAAATCTCTTGGAGCTTCATAAACTTGATTTGCTCTTCCTAAATAGCAAGGATCATGAAAAGTAATTTTCTTTCCTTTAAATTGTCCGCCTTCAACCGTAAGCCTTCCTTCATCAATCAATGATTTTAAAAACTGCGTATGGTGAATAACATCATATTTCCCTCCTAATTCAGGGTATTCATTTTTTAAAGTATTAAAACAATGCGGACAGGCGGTTACAATTTTTTTTGCTTCGTAGGCATTCAAAACCTCTATATTCATCATGGCCTGCATCTGAAACAAAAATTCATTACCCGCACGTTTTGCAGGATCTCCGGTACAGCTTTCTTCTGCACCAAGTACTGCAAAAGAGACATTAGTACGGTTTAAAATGCGTACAAATGCTTTTGTTATTTTTTTTGCTCTATCATCAAAACTTCCCGCGCAACCAACCCAAAATAATACTTCTGGCTGTGTTCCCTGGGCTAGCATTTCTGCCATTGTAGGCACTACTAAACTTTCTGACATCTTCTTTTGTTGTTAAATCGGTTAATCGTTAAATTGGTTAATCGCACTCTTTACTATAACCTCACTAAAAAACCCAAATATTTTATTCGATTAAACAGTTAAACAAATGACCATTTAAACATTTAATTTTAATTTTCGTTTTTCCAATTCAATCGATCCTGCTGGCTGTACTGCCATGGAGCTCCATTGTTTTCAATATTGGTCATCATTGCGTTCAAAGACATTGGCGCAGCACTTTGTTCCATCACTAAATAACGACGCATATCCATAATAATAGACAACGGACTGATATTTACCGGACACTCTTCTACACATGCGTTACAAGAAGTACAAGCCCACAATTCTTCTGGTGTAATATAATCGTTTAATAATGTTTTATTATCTGGAACAAAAACACCTTTATTTGCATCAATATTTTTACCTACTTCCTGCAGACGATCTCTTGTATCCATCATAATCTTACGCGGAGAAAGTTTTTTTCCTGTTTGATTTGCCGGACATGCAGATGTACAACGCCCGCATTCTGTACACGTATAAGCGTTTAATAACTGTACCCAATTTAAATCCTGAACATCACTTGCGCCAAATTTACTTGGAGCTGCATTTTGATCAACTGGTGCTGCAGCAAACGGATCTGCATTTGGATCCATCATTAATTTCACCTCTTTTGTAACGGACTCCAGATTATCAAATTGACCTTGAGGTCTTAAGTTCGCAAAATAAGTATTTGGAAAAGCTAAAAGAATATGGAGGTGTTTTGAAAAATACAGGTAATTCATAAAAACCAAAATACCTGTAATATGCATCCACCAGAATACCTCAGACAATAAGGCAACCAATTCATTCGACATTCCATTAAAAATAGGTGCAATAAACTGGCTTACAGGAAAACTTCCTGCTTTATGAAAATGAGAAAAACCTCCTGGAACATTCTGCAAATGAAAATCAGAAGCATTCATTAACAAAAATAATGTCATTAAAACCATCTCAAAATATAAGATGTAATTAGCATCACTTTTAGGAAACCCATTCAAATCTTTATTAATAAAACGCTTTAATCGAATAACATTTCTTCTGATCCAAAATGTTATAACTGCAACTAAAACTAAAAGTGCTAATATCTCAAAAGAAGCTATTAAAACATCATAAACTACACCTAGATAAGGTGCAAAAATTCTATGAGTTCCAAACAGCCCGTCTATAATGATTTCGAGCAATTCTATATTAATTACAATAAATCCAACGTAAACAAAGATATGCAGCACTCCCGCTACAGGTCTTTTTACCATTTTTGACTGCCCAAGAGCAATCAATGCCATGTTTGCCCAACGTGCTTTAGAATTATCTTTTCGGTCTACATCTACGCCCAAATTTATATTTCGGATAATTTTTTTTACACTCATTGCAAAAAAACCGAAACCTGCTATTAGGAGTATGGCGAATAAAATATTATCTAAATAACTCATACTAATTATTTTTTATCAGTTGAATTTGTGTTTTGTGCTGGTGCTACATAAGGTTTGTTTTTCTTTCCAAAAAGAGAAACATTTACATAACGTGTTGGATAAAGACGTACATCCTGCAATAACAACTCAAGTTCTTTTGATGTTTTGGCAAGATTATTATATAAAGCATCGTCGTTAAGCAATTTACCAGCCGTACCTTTTCCTGAATTTAAGTTAGTCATTAATCCGTCTACTTTTGCTAAGGTTTGGTTTAAGCTTCTTACAGTTTTTCCTAAGTTAGCTCTTTTCAGAGAATCAGAAATAGCTGCAAAATTACCCGACATTTTATTCAAATTGGTAACGGCACTATTCAGCTGTGCTTTGTTTCCATCTAAAATGGTATTAAGTGTACCCGAAGCTCTATGAAACTGCTCCATTGTCTGGCTTAATTCTGCCAAAGTTTTCTTGATATCTTCTTGTCCTTTTTTATCTAAAACATTGTTTAAGCCTGTTACCAATACATCAATATTGACAAGCATTTTTTCAAGTTTTTGCTCAATAGGTTCAATTTTACCGCCCAAAGACTCTGTTAATCCCAACTCAACTGCCGGAGTCAAAGCCTGGCCTTCTTCTGCTAAATCTTTATCTGCCAAATTCGGCACAATCTTAATTTGTTTTCCGCCAATTAAACTTGGAGAATATAATGCCGCTTTACTTGTTTTAGAAATTGGAAAATCTGTTTTAAGCTGAAGTTCAACTAATAATTTACCAGTTACTTCGTTAATTGTAATTTTACTTACTTTACCTATTGCAAGTCCGTTTAAGGTAACGGGAGCCGAAGCTGATAAGTCTTCAACATTATCATATTCTACAAATAATGTTTTATAATTTGTAAAAAGGTCTTTACCTTTTAAAAAACTGTATCCCCAAATAAATAATAATATTGACGCGATGACCAATATAGCCGTTTTAATTTCTCTTGTTATTTTCAAAATTCTAAGTGTTTCTACAAAATTAATATAAATATTCGAACTGGCGCTTATTATTTAATTGCGTCTTTGATATCGATCTTTTCTCCATCTTTAGTAGCAGTCAAAAAAGCGGCTCCATAACCTTTACTTTTAGCTTCTTGCAAATATTTTTTAGCAGCGTCGTAATCGGCTGTTTCTTCATAGAAATATTTGTAAATGTTGTTTTCGTACAACATCGTAACATTTTTAAGGCCTTTAAAGTTCTTAGGTTCTAAGGTAGTCTTTTTAATGCTGGCAATAAGCTGTACTTTAAAAAAAGTACCTTTTGGTGCACTTTTAGCTGGCGCAGAAGACACAACTGCTTTAGGTTTAGCAGTATCTTTTACCGGTTTAGCTTCGACTGCTTCAGGATTTCCAGAACCAAAATATTCTCTTTTATAGCTTAAAATGGCTTCTGCAATTGCTTTTGCGATATCGTCCTGCCCTTCTTCAGAATTTAAAATATTTCCCTCAGTCGGGTTAGAAACAAATCCTGTTTCAACCAAAACTCTCGGCATATAGGCTTTATGAAGAACCATAAATGGTGCTTGCTTTACACCGCCCTGACGTAATTTTTTGCCCAGTTTTTCAAAATTATCTTCAATTTTACTGGCTAAGGAAATACTATTATCCAGATATTCTTCCTGCATTAAAGTTATTCCGATCAAAGATTCTGGCGAGTTAGGATCAAAACCCTCATACTTGCGTTTGTAATCTTTCTCTAAGGTAATTACAGAGTTCTCTTTTCTCGCAGCTTCAAGATTAGATGCTGTCTTACTCAAACCCATTACATAAGTTTCAGTTCCGTCTGCGGCCGTGTTTTTGTTTGCATTACAATGTATTGAAACAAAAATATTAGAATTTGCTCTATTGGCGATATTGGCTCTTTCGACCAAATCTATAAAAACATCTGTTTTACGAGTATAAATAACATTAACATTGGGATTAAGTTCTAATATTTTCCCAACTTTTAAAACAATAGCTAAGGCGATATTTTTTTCTATCCGCCCGCTGTAAACAGCACCAAAGTCATGATCTCCATGCCCGGCGTCTAGAGTTACTTTAAAAACATTTGACTGACTGTACGCACAAAAAGACAGTATTGTTAGAAAAAAAGTAACGATTACCTTAATTTTGTTCGATCTTCTCATAAATATAAAAGTTAATTTTAATAAAACGCAGTTAGTATAATTTTCACAATTGATTATTTTTGACAAAAAATTATATGTAAGTTTGACATGTCAAAAAACAAGCCATAATTTTACAAAAATAGCATTTAAACCTTTGCATACAAACTTATTTAATATCGTTTTAATATCATTTTTCCTGACTATAGGATGTGGTAATTTATATTCGCAAGAGATAAAAAACAGCAAAAAGACCTTACCCGCTGTAAAACAAACAGATAAACCCGCCATTTCTATTACAGATACCATAAAACTTGACACTGTTAAACCTAAAAAGACTTTTTTGGACGGAAAGGTTAAATACATTGCGAAGGATTATGCAAAAATTGATCAGAAAAAAAAACTGATTACTTTGTACAATGAAGCGGAATTATACTACAAAGATGTTGAATTAAAATCGGGCATCATTGTTCTGGATTATGAAAAAGATGAAGTTTATGCTGGAAGAATCAAAGATTCTGCAGGAGTTTTGTCTCAATATCCAAACTTCAAACAAGGAGGAAGCGAAGTACAGCCTGATTCTATTCGTTTTAATTTCAAAACCAAAAAGGCTTTAATCTATAATTCAAGAACCGAACAAGGAGAATTTAAAATCAAAGCTGCTGTTACTAAAAAAGAAAATGATTCGGTTTATTTCTTAAAAGGAGCGCGTTTTACAACTTCTACCGATGTAGACAATCCAGAATATTACTTTCAGACCAATAAAGTAAAATTTATTCCCGGCAAAAAGGTAATTGTTGGTTTGACAAACATGGTTATTGCCGATGTTCCGACACCTATTGCACTGCCTTTTGCTTATTTCCCTATGAGTGAAGAAAAAAGTGTATCAGGTATAATAATTCCAAGTTATAATGATTCTAATACGCGAGGATTTTCTTTGCAGAATATGGGATATTATTTCGCTTTAAGCGACAATTATGATTTAACAGTTTTAGGAGATTATTACACAAACGGAAGTTATGCAATGCGCTTTGAATCGGCTTATGCGAAAAGATATAAATACCGCGGTAATATTAACATCCGTTTTGAGAACCAGATTACCAGCGAAAGAGGTTATCCGGATTATCAAAAAGGTAATATTTACAATATTCAGTGGTCACACTCAAAAGATACGAAGTCGAATCCTAATTCTACTTTCTCTGCTTCTGTTAACATGGGTAGTAGTAAATACTTTAAACAATCTATCAATCAGGTAAATATTGGTTCTACACTGAATAATACTTTAAATTCATCGATCTCTTACAGTAAAACTTTTAATACAGTACCTCAGGCTCGTATTTCGATATCTGCAACGCATAATCAAAATACACAGACAGAAGATATTGTAATGACATTACCTACACTACAAGGAAGTATTGATCGTATTTATCCTTTTGTTGGAAAAGACGGCGTTAAAAAAGGTTTTATTAAAAACATCAACTTACAATATAATTTAAGCGGTAAAAACGAAATCACTACAAAAGATTCGTTGTTTTTTAAACCACAAATGTTTAGTGATGCAAAACTAGGGATGCAGCACACTATTCCTATTAGCACAAACTTTAAGGTATTACGATATTTGAGTGTAACAACAGGAACAAATTATACTGAAACGTGGGTTAACAAAACAATAGAAAAAGGGTATGACAGCTCTAAAAACGCAGTTGTAGATCAAACCATAAGCGGTTTTGATTCTTATCGATCTTACAACTTCTCGACGAGTATGTCGACAACTATTTATGGTACGTTTAATTTTGGGGCTGATAAAAAAATTCAATCTATACGCCACGTCTTAAAACCTAATATTTCGTACGCTTATACGCCTAGTTTCGAAAGATATTATAACACTTATATTATTGATGCTGCTGGTACATTTTCTCCAACATTATACTCTAGATTTGACAATGGCCTTTTTGGATCTCCTCCTGGAAAAAGCAATTCAAATATTGTTGGTTTCTCTTTAAACAACACTTTTGAAGCCAAAGTAAGGGACTCAGACAGTACAAAAACAGAGCCTAAAAAAATAATGCTGCTAAACAGCTTAAACATTCAGACCAGCTACAATTTTGATGCTGACGGTGTGCAGACTCTTGCATGGCAGCCACTTGCACTTAGCGGCGGAACACAATTTTTTGACAATAAAATGAATGTTAATTTTGGAGCTACACTAGATCCTTATGCTCTTGACAGCGGAAACAACATCATTAACAAATTCAACATAGATAACGGAGGAAGTCTATTTAGACTAACCAGTGCCAACTTAACAATGAACTACTCTTTTTCTAATAAAGGCACGAAGGAAACCAACACCCAGAGCCAGCGGAACGGAGGGCGTAATGATGATTTATTTGGTACAAATACAGATTTGAACGATACAAGACACAGCCAATTTGCAGAGGAACCAGAGGGAAAGGAAGATGCTATTAGTGAATTTTTTAATTCAAAAATACCTTGGGACATGACCATGGCTTATTCTCTTACTTATACAAACTTTAAAAGAGAAAGTAAAATTACCGGAAACTCGATCATGGTTTCTATCAATATGGATATTACTCCAAAATGGAAAGGTGGTGTTTCTACCGGTTATGATTTTGTGCAAAAAGGGGTAACTTTTACTCAATTTCGTTTCGAAAGAGATTTATTAAGCTGGAGAATGGCTTTTAACTGGAGTCCGCTTGGTGTAAACTCTAACTGGAACTTCTTCATCGGAATCAAATCTGGTGTACTTAGTGACATTAAATGGAATAAGCGAAGCACTTCAAATCGATAAAATCCAATAAAAATTAATTTATTATGAAAAAAATAATCTTTACAGAGAAAGCGCCGGCTCCTATCGGTCCTTACAATCAAGCTGTATTATCAGGAAATACACTTTATGCGTCTGGTCAAATTGCTATTAATCCTGCATCAGGAGAAATCATTACAGACAACATAAATGACGAAACGAATCAGGTTATGCAAAACATCGCTGCGATCTTAGAAGCAGCAGATATGACTTTTGAAAATGTAGTTAAGGCTACTATTTTTATTATGGATATGAATAATTTTGCAGCTATTAATACCGTTTACGGATCTTACTTTAACGAAAAAACCGCTCCAGCACGTGAAACGGTTCAAGTGGCATGTCTGCCAAAAAATGTAAATGTTGAGATTTCTATAATTGCTGTGCAATAGCATCTAATAATAATTGTGCCGTTGCTTCGTTTGTTGCCAGCGGCACATTATGTACATCGCATACACGAATCAGCATATTAATATCAGCTTCGTGAGGATGACTTGACAATGGATCTTTAAAAAAGAAAACCATTTGTGTTATACCTTCTGCTACCCTGCCTGCAATCTGCGCATCACCGCCCAGAGGTCCGGAAAGCATTCTTTGAGTTTTAAATCCCGCAGCTTCTGCCTTTCCTCCCGTTGTTCCTGTACCAATAAGTCTTATTTTTTCATGATGCAAAACAGCTTCATTTTTAATCAAAAAATCGATTAAATCAGCTTTTTTTCCATCATGTGCAATAATTGCAATTTCCATAAAACCAAAACTATTGATTAGCAACATGGTATGCAATTAATCCATCAATAGGTCTTCTTAAAACATTCCCTAATTGAAGTTCGTATTTATCAAATGTTTCTTGTAATTCGTCTTTTAAATAAAAAGCAATAGATCCAACAAAATGTACCGGAACTTCTTTACAATTATCAAATTGCTTAATGTAATTCTTAACAAAAGATTTCATCCCTTTGAAGATGATTTTTCTACAGAATTCAGTGTCTTTATGTTTGATTAAGAACTTTGCAAATGTCGCCAGATAAGCGTTTGGATTAGGTTCTTTGTATAATTTATTTTTAATAAAATCAGCATCTAGATTATATTCTTTTTCAAATTCTACTGCCAGTTCTTTAGGCATTTTATTGAAATAATATTTTCTGATCAATTCTTTACCGAAAACATTTCCACTACAATCATCCATAGCAATATATCCTAATGATTGTACTTTTTGATGCAATACTTTTCCATCAAAATAACTACAGTTAGAACCTGTTCCTAAGATACTTACAATTGCCTCTTCTCCTTTTGGAGTTGTAGCATAAACTGCTGCGTATGTATCTTCATGAACTTCTACAATTGCATTTACAAAATATTCTCTAAATATTTCTGTCAATGCTTTCTGCATTCTTTCTGTACCGCATCCTGCTCCGTAAAAGAACAAATGTGTAGCATTTTTTTTATTTTGTAAAATATCAAAACGGTCATTTAATCTTGTTATAATTTCCGGACCGTCAAGAATTTCAGGATTTAATCCTAATGTTTGTGTCGTGAATAATACTTTTCCATTATCATCAATTGCAATCCAATCGGCTTTAGTAGACCCACTATCAACTATTAATTTCATTTTGTTTTTTGTTTTTGGATTAGTTTTTCTTCAATAAGTGTGTTTTTTACATTAATTAAAGACATAACAAAATAAGAAAATCCCGTTATTTGGAGATAACGGGATTTTGTAAAAATATAAATTATTATTTTAAACCTGCAATATGTACAGATAAATCGATCAATTTACTTGAATATCCGTACTCATTATCGTACCAAGATACCAATTTGAAGAAAGTTGAATTTAAACCAATTCCAGCAGTAGCATCGATGATAGAAGTTCTTTTGTCTGAGATGAAATCTTGAGAAACAACTGCATCTTCAGTATATCCTAAGATACCTTTTAATTCGTTTTCTGAAGCTTTTTTCAATACAGCCATAATTTCTTCATAAGAAGTTTCTTTAGCTACTTTTACAGTTAAATCTACTGTAGAAACGTCTGCTGTTGGTACACGGAAAGCCATACCAGTTAGTTTTCCATTTAATTCAGGAATAACTTTTCCAACCGCTTTTGCAGCACCTGTTGAAGAAGGAATGATATTGATTGCAGCTGCACGTCCACCTCTCCAGTCTTTTCTAGAAGGTCCGTCAGCAGTCATTTGAGTTGAAGTTGTAGCATGAACAGTAGTCATTAAAGCTTCAACAATTCCAAAATTATCGTTGATAACTTTAGCTAAAGGAGCTAAACAGTTTGTAGTACAAGATGCGTTAGAAACAACAACGTCTGAAGCTTTTGCAGTTTCGTGGTTTACACCCATTACAAACATTGGGGCATCTGCAGATGGAGCAGAAATGATTACTTTTTTAGCACCACCTTTAATGTGCTCATTTGCAGTTTCGATAGTTGTGAAGATACCAGTACATTCTGCAACAACATCAACATCAACTTCGTTCCATTTTAAGTCAGCAGGATTTCTTTCTGCAGTAATACGGATATTTCTTCCGTTTACGTAAAGTTTTCCTTCTTTTACTTCTACAGTTCCGTCGAAACGACCGTGAACTGAATCATATTTTAATAAGTACGCTAAGTGATCAACATCTAATAAATCGTTGATTGCTACTACTTCTACATTATCTCTATTGAAAGATTCTCTAAAAACGATTCTTCCGATACGTCCAAATCCGTTTATTCCTAATTTTACTTTTGACATTTTACTAAATTTTTGCTTTTGTTTTTATTACACTATTTTCAAAGTCTAATTTCCTCACAATAAACTTCTTTTCTATTAAACTTTTATATTTTATGTTGACATGATATCAGAAACTCTTAAGAGCTCTCTGTCAATTTCAGATTTTCCTTTGATTGCTTGTTCTAATGGAGTCAAAATAACTTTATCTTCTTTAAGACCAACCATGTAGTTTGATTTTCCTTCTATCAAAGATTCTACAGCTTTTACACCGAGACGACTCGCTAAAACACGGTCAAAACAAGATGGAGAACCACCTCTCTGCATATGTCCTAAAACAGAAACACGCACATCGTATTCAGGCAGATTGGCTTCTACGTAGTCTTTTAATTCAAAAACGTTTTTACCAATTTTATCTCCCTCAGCAATAACCACTATACTTGATGATTTTCCTGATGCTTTACTTTTTTGAAGAGAATCTAATAATCGTTCTAATCCTAAATCTTCTTCTGGAATAAGAATTTCCTCTGCACCTGCTCCAATACCTGCATTAAGCGCAATGTGTCCGGCATCTCTACCCATAACCTCCACAAAAAACAAACGATTATGCGAACTTGCAGTATCTCTAATTTTATCAATACAGTCTACAACGGTATTCAATGCAGTATCATATCCAAGAGTAAAACTTGTACCGTAAATATCGTTATCAATTGTTCCGGGAATTCCCATTACAGGAAAGTCATATTCTGAATTAAAGATCAAACCGCCGGTAAAACTTCCGTCACCGCCAATTACAACCAAAGCATCAATTCCAGCTTTTAGAAGATTTTCGTGTGCTTTCTTTCTGCCTTCCGGAGTTCTAAACTCTACAGAACGAGCCGATTTCAAAATCGTTCCTCCTTTATTTACAATATTATTTACGCTTCGAGGGCCCATTTCTTTAAAATCGCCTTCAATCATTCCTTGATACCCTCTATAAATTCCTATGCATTCTATATTATGATAAGCGCATGTTCGAACAACTGATCGTATTGCGGCGTTCATTCCTGGTGAGTCTCCTCCTGAAGTTAGAACACCAACTTTTTTTATTGTTTTTGGCATTATTTAAGTATTAAAGTGTAAAATTAGCAAACATTCATCACTTTTCAGGTGAAGATTATCATAAATAAGTAAAATATGTTAAATTCAAACGTTTTCGTTAATAAGTTTTTTACTGGCAAAAATTTCATTTAAAATAATAAAAGGCCTATATTTTAATTAAATCTCTAAAATTAACAATACTCAATTGAAGTGTTACAAAAATACTATTTTAATCTTTTTATAAATAAATAGATTAAAAAGCTAAATTTAAGAATAAAAAACCCATTATGAAGCATAATGGTTTAGTATAAGATATTTTTAACAATAAACTAAAAATCGTCATTGTCCGGAATCAAACCTTGATTATTGGAATTTGACTGCGACTGCTGTTTTTTCTTTTCTTCTTCTTTCTTACGCTCTTCTTCCTTTTTTCTCTCTTCTTCTTTCTTTTGAGCCTGTTTTTTGTTCTTATCTGATTCTTTTTTAGTGGTAAAATTCATGTACTCTGGATTTAGAGATGAATCTTGTACATCACTAGATGATTTTACTGCCTTTTGAATTTTATTCTCTTTAAATATTTTATTGACCAATTCACTAAAAGTGTCAAAATCTACCTCATAAGAAATACCGACACCTTGTGTATAACCAATTCCCTGACCTATATAATTAATGTCATTTTCTTTATTAAACAAACGAAGGTTCATCGTTCCGTCTTCGTTCACTCTATATAAAATTTCAATATCCCCAACAATAGCAGATTCGTTAACTCCTCCAACAGGAACTCCCAGCTTTCCGTTTATAGAAATTCTCTCATTGATCTGCGATGAAATATTGGCTTGAAATCTACCGTCTACTTCCTGCCCCAATCTTCTATCTGCAGTAACGTAAGTAAAGTCTACATTGACCTTATCACTTTCTGATTTAATAATACCACCAAAAAGACTCGAAACAGTTTCTGAAAGTGTTCCCGAAAAATCACCCTGGCTAAATCCGTCTGTACTCATAAACGATCCCGTAGACAAAAGATACAATGCCTGTGTCTGACGAATATCTTTGTCATCTAATTTGTACTGTATCTCTGATTTTAAAACATTACTGACAGATGGAAACTGAATATCAAAATTAGGTTCAGGGCTTGTCAAATCTCCTCTTAAACCGATTACTACTTCTACAGGCACTTTTTTATTGAATGAAGAACTGTTATCTAACAATACAGCAGGATTTGCAGTCGTTTTATAAACAGCTTCCAGATTTAGCTGCGCTTTCATCGGGTTACCTTCCCAAATAATTGACCCGCCTTTTTTTACTGCAAACTTCTTATCAATCAGACCTCCATATTTAAAATTATAGGTTCCTTCGTATGCCTGGAAATCTCCCCACATATTAAATTTACCCAGCGTATTAATTTTAAACAATAACGAACCGTATCCTTTTCCTTTCATACCATGTCCGGAATTTCGATCCAAAATAACCTCTACTTCTGCATCTGGCGTAATATCAAAATCAAATTCCAATTCCAGACCATTATAGTTCTTGGTTTTTTCGGCAATACCATTGGCCAGATTGTACTTTTCTTTTTCTGTTACAAAATGAATCCAGCTGCTTTCTCCTACGCTTTGTGCATTGTTAATCGGAATCTTAACTTCTGTTCCTTTTTCTGATTTAGCATCAACTTTTATAAATAAACTTTCCGTTGGTCCTTTTATACTTGCCGTTCCGTTGATAAATGCAGTTCCGTAGTAAGCCGCATCTTCGCTGTCTTTGGTATGGAGCGCCAGCAGTCGTTTGGAGGTAATGGTCAAATCAAGTTTCCAATCTCCAAAATTATGATGTTCTATACTTCCGTTTAAAAGTCCTTTTGTTCCAAATTCTGTATCTGTTAACTGATTATTCCTAAACAAAAATTTCTCATTAGTCAAATCAATTACAGTTCTGTCGCTTAAAGCATAATCAACATTCAAATACGGAATAGTCATTCCGGCCTTTTCGACATACAATCTTCCGTTTATCTCGGGTTTATTAATATTACCGACTACTGCTGCATTTCCAGAAACAGAACCTCTAATATTAGACAAAACGTCACCTCCAACGGTTCCTAAAGTCGCAAGATTAAACCCTTCCAGCTTTAAATTCAAATCTAAAAAGGTTTCTTTATTTTCGACTGCAAAAGTTCCGTTAGCACGAAATGATTCTGTAAAACCATTTTGTATAGAAGAGTTAATCGTAAACTTTTTAAAACTTTCATCACCGGAAATATCAAAATTCAGCGTTCCTAATTCTGTTTTGTTTAAGTTAAGATGATCAATAACTATAGAGGCCGTGGGCTGGTAAACCTGCTTATTTTGTTTATAATTAACGCTTCCGTTTAGATTACCATTAAATACAAATTTTGAATTTAGAGGCGTAATTTTATTAATATCAACATCCTCAAAATTCAAGACGAGATCTTTATAATCGGTTCCTTTAATTACACCATTCAAATCAATTTTCTGATTTTCGTGAGAGAGTACAATATTGTCTATTGAAAAGTTTTTAAAATATTGATCAAAAACAATTTGATTGTCATTTCCAGCATCTTCATTCAAATACCATAAATAGTCCTTAAATTTCATTTCGGATTTTTTGATTCCGATAATATTGTTCTTGTTTTTATCAATGGTATGATACAAATCCAGATTGTAATAATCCTCTCCTTTATTCCCTCCTTTAAATTCAGAGCGTACAAACAAGGTATCTTTTGCGGTAACATTGATTAAGTTAAAATCCCGGATTTTATAATAGGGCGTTTTTATACTGTCCAGCTCGATAAAAGCATTATAAAGCGCATTTTTATTATCAATATTGATTCGGATATTATCAAAAGTATTTTTAGCCTGAGTAATTTTCTGAGAACGGAATCTGAATTTAAATTCCTGAAGATCTGAGTCAATTTTCCCACGCACAACTGTACTCGAATCGATTTTTATGTCCGGATACAACATTTCGACTACCTTATCGTATACATGGAAATTGAAACGTAAAAATTGTCCTTTTTTAACTTTATAAGGTTTGTAATTTGTATAAAGACTTCCAACAGAATTCATTACCAGTTTGTCTAATTGGGCAAACTGGAACTTTCCAACAATTTTTCCGTCTACAACATCATTAGAATTAATTGTTATGGTACGGAGTCTATCCTGATCAAAATTGGAATTAACTGTTATTTCATCAAAAGCGTAAGTTGCTTTTGGATTTTGATATACTGCATCTTTAATATAAACATTTCCCTGAAGATTTTCAATAGAATTTCCGGTAAGCTGCACGACAGCATCACCTTTAAAATAAGAAATTGAATCTTTTACAAATTTAAGTTTTCGTAAATCTGAATTTTCTATGTTAATATGAAAATCATATCTGCTTTCTTTCTTGCTTAAATCAACCAAACCATCAAACACTAAGGTAAGATTTGGATCATTAACAGAAACCTGTCCTTTATAATAAGGCAGTTTAAAATTACCGTTTACAACAATATTATGATAGGTATATTTATTATAATCTAATGTTGCAATATCACCTTTAACAATAGTGTTCAAATATTTTTCTGTAAAACCAACTCCGTCAACATCTAAATCTAAAGTGGTTTTACCCAGATCTTTTCGATTTAAAACTGCTCCTACATCAAAATTTTCTAAAACTATATTTCCTGTATAAGAAGCTTTATCAATAAAATCCATATTATTCAAATGGAGATCTACTTTTCCGTTTCCTACATCAGTAATCATTTTAAAATTAGCTTCTAAAGCAGTTGTAGAAACTTTTGCTTTTCCGACTATATTAAATGTACCAATACGTTTCATTTCTTTAGGAAGCTTTTTTCCTAAAACAACAGGAAGAAGTGCAGTCAGATTATCATAGCTCGAAACTAGTTTATCAAACTTTCCATCCATAGAAAACTTTTGAGTTTTGTTTCCTAAAAGATTTCTAAAATTAATATTTCCGACGATTTTAGAACCGTTGGTATCACTTAATCTAAGACGATTTAAATTTAAATTATTAAGCGTTCCTTTTATCTTGGTTTTTAACTTAAAATGCTGATTTTTTCCTAATCCGTCATAAAAATAGCGAATATCGTTTGTAGCAATCGAAGCCGAATCTAAAACTACATTAAACTTAACTTTATCTGTAAAATTTAAGAAATCCTCTACTTTATAATTTAAAACAGCCAATCCGTAAATTGATGATCTTTTAGTTTTTACAGCCAGATTTTCTACTTTAATCTGTTTTTTGCTGTAACTAAATTTCCCCGCAAAATTTGAAACATATAAACCACGATGATCTAAAAAAGAAAAGCGATGAATTGTTGTACTTACATCTGGACCATAAATTTTAAAATCACTGATATAGGCATTTAACTTTTTAAAATCCAAAAATCTCTGATTGATTTTATTTTCATCAATAACAGAAAATGCACCTTGAGAGATATACGCATTTCTGGCGGTCATTAGGAAATGGCGTTTAGATTTTGAAGGTTTTCCGCTTTCAAACAATTTAACAAACTTGTTAATATTGTTTTCGTTTTCGTTTTTATAGGTTTTCAAGTTAAAAATTAAACCTGTCAGACGAATATCTCCAAAAATCAAATCTCCGTCAAAAAGTCTTTTTAGACTTAAAATATCGGTTGAGATAATTTCAGAATAAATCATTGTTTTATTATGATGATCTAAAACAACTACTTTTTTGAGTTTAACACCACCAAAAATATTTATGGCAACTTTATCAACACTAATGTGGGTTTTAAAATCTTTGCTTAAAGATTCTGTAGCGTAATGTGCAATTTTTGTCTGAACTACAGGCAATGACAATACAATAGCAATTAGCAGCAAAAGTAAAATTAACCCAAATAGGGTTCGTGATATTATTTTTTGTACTTTTTTGATAGCTGCTTTTATTTTAGTTTTCTTTTAAATTTATTTTGAACAGACAAAGGACGGCTGTTTTGATAAAAATTCTTTAATTTTGGCATCTGCTTTGATCAAAGAAATCATAAAATTTGATTTGTCAAATATAATCCAAAATTCGTGCCTTTATATGCAAAATTCAGAGGTTTTTATTCTAGCCATCGAAAGTTCATGCGATGATACTGCCGCCGCGGTTTTACATAACGATAAAGTGCTCTCAAATGTTGTAGCCAATCAATTAATTCACAATCAATATGGGGGTGTTGTTCCAGAATTGGCTTCAAGAGCACACCAGCAGAATATTGTTCCTGTAATTGATGCAGCACTCCGTAAAGCAAATGTACAAAAAGAACAGTTAAGTGCCATAGCCTTTACACAAGGTCCGGGACTTATGGGTTCTTTGCTTGTTGGAACTTCTTTTAGTAAATCTTTATCAATAGCCTTAAAAATTCCGTTGATTGCTGTAAATCACATGCATGCACATATTTTAGCCCATTTTATAGAGGAAGAAGGTTTCGACAAACCCGAATTTCCTTTTCTGGCATTGACAATTAGCGGCGGACATACACAAATTGTAAAGGTAAAGGGCTTTTTTGATATGGAAATCATCGGCGAAACTACTGATGATGCAGTGGGCGAAGCTTTTGATAAAAGCGCAAAAATATTAGGTCTTCCCTATCCTGGCGGACCTCTTATAGATAAATATGCAAATTTAGGAAACCCAAAAGCTTTTACTTTTACAAAACCAAAAGTTCCGGGATTAGACTTTAGCTTTTCTGGTTTAAAAACAGCTATTTTATATTTTATTCAAAAAAACAAATTAGAGAATCCAAATTTCATCGAAGAAAATCTGAATGATATTTGTGCATCAATCCAGCATACGATTATAGAGATTTTGATGGATAAATTAAAATTGGCCGTAAAAGAAACGGGAATTACACAAATTGCAATCGGAGGCGGTGTTTCTGCAAATTCAGGAATTAGAACCCGATTAAAAGAAAGTGAAGGCAGATACGGATGGAAAACTTTTATTCCGAAATTTGAATACACTACAGATAATGCCGCAATGATTGGAATTGTGGGTTATCAGAAATATTTATCAAATCGTTTTGAAACTTCTGCGGTAGTTTCTAAAGCTCGAATACAATTTTAATTATGCAGTTATTTTACAATCCGAATATAGACGAAACTACCGAATCTTTTTCTTTTGATAAAGAAGAAAGTCGTCACATCATCAAAGTTTTACGAAAAAAAGATTCAGATATTCTGCACGTTACAAATGGTTTGGGTTTATTGTTTGAAACCGAAATCACTCTTGCTTCTGATAATAAATGCATTGTTAAGATTCTCTCTATAAAACAAACTGAAGCACCAAAATTCAGCCTGCATCTGGCTGTGGCGCCCACAAAAATGAATGACCGTTTTGAATGGTTTTTGGAAAAAGCAACTGAAATTGGAATTCAGGAAATTACACCTGTTTTCTGTGATCGTTCAGAACGAAAAGCAATTAATCCGGAACGTTTTGAGAAGATTATTTTGTCGGCCATGAAACAATCAAATGAAACATATCTACCTAAATTTAATGAGGCAATTTCGTTTAAGGAATTTGTGAAACAACAAAATGAAGGTTTACAATTGATCGCGCATTGCGAAGAAACGGATAAAAAATCATTGAAAGACGTTTTAAAACCAAACGAAAATGTGACCATATTAATTGGCCCGGAAGGAGATTTTTCTGAAAAGGAGATTGCATTAGCTTTAGAAAATAAATTTCAGCCGGTTACGTTAGGAAATACACGCTTAAGAACAGAAACTGCAGCAATTGTTGCTTGTCACAGTGTTGTGTTTTTTAATGAATAAATTGACCGCAAAGTTGGTCATCCTGAGGAACGAAGGAGGACAAAAGAAAGTTTCTAAACATATCTGACTATTACAATTATTATGAAAAGAATATTTTACTTATTATTACTTCTTTCCGTTTCATCATTTGCACAAGAAATTGCTTTGCTAAAATACAGCGGCGGTGGTGATTGGTACGCAAATCCTACTTCTCTGCCTAACTTAATTAGTTTTTGTAATTCTAATATTAATACAAGGATAAAACCTAAACCTTCTACAGTTGAGCCGGGAAATCCCGACCTGCTTTCGTATCCTTTTGTGCATATGACCGGACACGGAAATGTAGTTTTTAGCGATTCTGACGTTACTAATCTTAGAAATTATATGACGGGAGGCGGTTTCCTGCACATTGATGATAATTACGGAATGGATCAATACATCAGAAAAGAAATAAAAAAAATATTCCCTAATAATAATTTAGTGGAGATTCCTGCCAGTCATCCTATTTTTCAGAAACCTTTTCCTTTTCCTAACGGATTGCCTAAAATTCACGAACACGACGGCACTCGTCCGCAGGCATTTGGAATTTTTATTGATAATAAATTAGTCTTATTATACACCTACGAATGCGATCTAGGCGACGGCTGGGAAGATGCAGAAGTGCATAATGATCCCGGAAACGTTAGAGACAAAGCGCTAAAAATGGGCGCAAACATTATTAATTACATTTTTACCAATTAAAAAAATGCAGCTGACTCACGAAGAAAATCAATTTGAGAGAAAGACATTTCCCATTACTTTAGTTTGTGATCACATTTACTTTCAGCAGAATATTGGTTCACTTTTTAGAATTTCAGAAGCTCTTGGAGTTGAAAATATTATCTTTTTAGGCAAAGATATTCCGCTTACTCCCCGTAAAATAAATAAAACTTCGAGAAGTACACATCTTTATGTACCTTATACTATAATAGAAGAAACAGCAGATCTTACTATTTATTTAAAAGAAAATAACTTCGAAATTATATCATTAGAAATAACCAGCGACAGCAAACCCCTAAGAGAAGTAGTAGTTCCTAAAAATCAAAAAATCGCATTAATTATTGGAAATGAAATTAATGGAATTTCTGATGAGCTTTTGAAAATTTCAAATCAAATTGTACACATAAATATGTTCGGAAATAACAGCAGCATGAATGTTGTACAAGCTGCAAGTATTGCACTTTATGAAATTACTTCTTTATAAAAAATATTTTTTATCAAACTCAGAAGAATATACACTCTGGTTAATTACATCTGGAGAATTCTTTTTATTTCAGCAATTAAATACATTTTGGAAATTATTCTTTGATAGAAATCAAATTTTTTATTCTTTTTTAAATATACATCACAAAATTCAAAAATTTCAATTTAGAATTTTCTTATTAAGGCATTATTTCTGTTTTGAAACATTTTTATTTTCTTAACATTATCGTTAAACGACAAATAATACCGATAAAGTACATCAAAAAAAATAAAAAGAAAGTAAAATCCTAATAATATTTTTATATTAATTTTTGTAAGAACCAGTATTTGTAAGGGTTGTAAAATTCTCACAAAAATTTTAACTGTAAATATTTTTCTACAATAATGTTTTGTTATAAAATTGCGTTATCATTTAACTAAAGTGAATTTTTATAACAAAAACCCCAATTATTATGAAAAAGTTTCTATTATCTGCATTTACTGCAATGATGTTATTTTCTTGTCAAAATGACCAAAACGAAGCTTCTGGCTCAGAAGTTAATGCGATTGCCCGTCGCGGATGCGCATCGCAAGAAGTGTTGGAAGCTCAGCTCAGAGCAGATCCAACATTAGCAATTAGAATGAATGAAATTGAAGCATTTACCTCCAAACAATTGCTTTCTAATTTTACCGGCCGTTTAGTAAATGGCAAAATCGAAATACCAGTGGTAGTAAATGTATTGTACAGAACTACAGCGCAAAATATTTCTGATGCTCAAATTCAATCTCAGATTGATGTATTAAACAAAGACTTTAATGCATTAAATACTGATTACAGCAGTGTTCCTGCTCTTTTTTCTGGCGTGAAAGCTAATGTTGGAATTACGTTCAAATTAGACCAGATCATCAGAAAATCTACTACCAAAACCTCTTGGGGTACAAATGATGCCATGAAAAAAACAGCTCAAGGCGGTCTTGCTCCAACTTCTCCAACAACAAAACTTAACTTATGGTCTTGTGCCATTGGCGGCGGTATCTTAGGTTATGCTCAATTTCCTGGAGGTGCTTCTTCTACTGACGGAGTTGTAATTGATTCTAGATATTTTGGATTATCAGGTGCTGCAAATGCTCCATTTAATTTAGGCAGAACAGGGACTCACGAAGTAGGTCACTGGATGAATTTACGCCATATTTGGGGAGATGCAACTTGCGGAAGCGATTTAGTATCTGATACTCCAACTCATAATGAAGAAAACTATGGTGTGCCTGCTTACCCACACTACAGCACTTGTTCTGGAACTCCTGTAGAAATGACAATGAACTACATGGATTATGTTGATGACAATGCAATGTATATGTTTTCTAATGGTCAAAAAACCAGAATGGCTGCAATTTTTGCAACTGGAGGACCAAGAGCTGCATTCGGAATTTAAAAAAAATGTAATAAATTGTAAAAGCGGTATATTTTATATGCCGCTTTTTTTGTTAGCACCAATAAATACAAAAGATTTTTATACATTTATAATCTAAAACATAATCATGATAACATCAAAAGTGATCTCTAACGGGATTTTACGAGCTTTAAGCACGATATTAATTATTGGTATAATTCTCTATTTTTTATACGAAATACAAACCGTAATTGTATATTTATGTATTTCACTTTTATTATGTTTAATTGCAAATCCTTTGGTGCAGTTTTTAAAAAGCAAATTAAAATTCAGCAATTCCTTAGCTGCGGCAACCACACTGATTATTTTTATATTGGCTATTGTGGGTTTTATCTTTTTGTTTGTTCCCTTAATTATTTCACAGGCCAACAATTTATCTCTATTAGACACCAATCAGCTGCAGCATCAATTTGTTGAAACAGAACTTAGTATAGAACGTTATTTTAATATTCAGCACATGGATTTGAATAAAGTTCTTAGAGATTCAAAAGTAACATCGATGCTGGATTTCAGCTACTTTACAGGATTTCTAAATTCTATTTTAAATTTTATGGCCGATATGGGAATGGGATTAGTTTCTGTATTCTTTATTACATTTTTCTTTGTAAAAGATCAGGATTCCTTCAAAATAACTGCGAGAAAAATTCTTCCGGATAATAACGAAGATAAAATTATCAATTCGGTTACAAAAATTAATCATTTTCTGACCCGTTATTTTATTGGTTTACTATTACAGTTGACAGTTGTTTTTATTCTTTATTTAATCGTGCTTATTATTTTTGGAAATAAGAATGCTTTTGTAATAGCGTTTTTATGTTCCATCTTAAATATTATTCCGTATTTAGGACCAATTATCGGTACAGTTTTGGCTGCCATACTTACAATGATTAGTTTAATAGGACAAGATTTCCGTTCAGAAATTTTACCTACAACAATTTATGTTGTCATAGGCTTTTTGATCGTTCAGGCAATAGATAACAACATCAGCCAGCCGATAATTTCTTCAAAAAGTGTAAATTCGCATCCGTTAGAAATATTCTTACTTACCATAATCAGTGGTATACTATTTGGAATTGTCGGAATGATTATCGCAATTCCTGTTTTTACAATGGTAAAAGTAATCTTAAAAGAATTTTTTCCTAACAACAAGATTGTCTCCGTATTAACTGAAAGGATTTAACATTGAACTCTTCTATTTTAAAACAAAATATTCAGGAATTTATAACTAAAAATAGTGGTGCCTCGGTTTCTAATTTAGCGCTTCAGAAAAATCCATTTCCTGATGTGGAATGGATTTTAATTTTAAATCAAATCGAAGCAAAATCAAAGGCAAAAGAAAAATTACCAACCTGGTTTTCTACAGAAAACATTATTTATCCGAGTAAAATTTCTGTAGAGCAGACTTCTTCAGAAAAAACAGCTGCCTACAAAGCTTCTTTGGTTTCTGGAGATACTCTAATTGATCTTACTGGTGGTTTTGGTGTTGATGATTATTATTTTTCTAAAAAATTTACTTCCATTGCACACTGCGAAATAAATGAAGATTTGTCTGCAATTGTAAAACATAATTTTGAACAGTTAAAAGTTAAAAACGCTGTTTTTTATGCTCAGGATTCTACAATCATTCTAGAGGAATTAAATAAAAAATGGGATTGGATTTATATTGATCCGTCGCGCAGAAACGACTCTAAAGGCAAAGTTTTTATGCTGAAAGACTGTCTGCCGAATGTACCGGAATTATTAGATTTTTACTTCGAGAAATCGAATTCGATTTTAATTAAAACCGCACCTCTACTGGATCTTTCAGCAGGATTATCTGAATTAAAATTTGTAAAAAACATTCATATTATAGCTTTAGAAAATGAAGTTAAAGAATTGCTTTTTGAAATTCACAATCAGTATTCGGGTGAAATAACCATTAAAACGGCCAATATTTTAAAAGACAAGACTGAAACATTTGATTTTGTTTTAGGCAATGATAATTCATTTCCATCGTACACAGCACCGCAAGAATTTCTTTATGAACCTAATGCTGCGATCATGAAATCTGGAGGTTTTGATGAAGTAAGTTCTTTCTTCAAAATAAATAAACTTCATAAACATTCACATTTATACACTTCTGAACAATTAATTGATTTTCCCGGAAGAAGTTTTGAGATCGAAAAAACAATTTCATATAATAAAAATGAAATGAAAACGGAACTTTTAAATCAGCAGGCAAATGTTACAACAAGAAACTTTCCTGAAACGGTAGAAAACATCAGAAAAAAATGGAAAATAAAAAATGGAGGAAATGTTTATTGTTTTTTTACAACTGATAAAAATGATAACAAAATAGTTTTAATTTGCAGAAAAATAACTTAAAAATGAAACAACTAATTACACTAACTTTTTTTCTGTTAACGTTTACCGCTTTTGCCCAAAAACCATGTGAATACAGTGTTAATGTAAACGACTCTATTGGTTCTTATAAAATAACCAATGAATATATGATGAGCGAGAAATATTTTGGAGGAAGCTTCAGCTATATTTTCTTTGCGCTTGCTCAAACAGACGGAATGCCTACTCTTAATGTACAGCTTATCCAAAAAAGCAAAGATTTTATAAAAGCAAATTGTTTTGACAAAAATTCAAAAATTTTCCTTCAGCTAGAAAACGGAAAGATTGTGACTTTAATGCACATCAATCAGGAAAGCTGTGGTACACTTGTGCGTGATGATAAAGGTTTTGATAATAGAATCAATACAGGAATTTTTATGTTTATGAAAGATAATTACGAAGAGCTAAAAAAATCTCCTATTGCAATTATGCGCATAAAATACCTGACCAATATCGAGGATTACATTGTAAAAAGAGAGCTGGTTTCTGAGTTGAATGGTAAGACCAGCCACCCAAATACTTATTTTATTGAAAACATTAGATGTATAGAATAAATTAGTTACAATCCCATTTCTGATTCGAAACTTTATCTTTTAAACCAGTTTTTAAATTATAATGCCACCATTCTGAATCGAAAGAATTGAAACCATTTTTTATCATTACTTCTTTAAGATATTTTCTATTCGCAAGCACTTTTTTAGGAAGTTTAGTATAATTGTGGCTTGCCTGAAAACCAAAGAAATCAAAAGAAGTACCCATTTCTACTTCAATACCATTGGCATCAACCAAAGAAATATCAACGGCTCCTCCTCTATTATGAATGGAGCCTTTTTTTGGATCTGCCACATAAGAAGGATTCGACACAATCTCCCACATTTTTTTCTGAATCGACAAAGGCCTGTAACAATCGTAAAGTTTGATTTTGTAACCTTTCTTCATGAAATCTATATTAGCAGCGACTAAAGCCTGAACGGTTTTTAAACGCAAAAGACATTCGGCACAATCATACACTTTTGCCTTTAAGAAATTATCTTCGGTTGCATATTTCATGTCGTACACAAAATCTTTGCTGTACTCTTTTAAGTTTACAAAACTCGTGTCAGAAACCACAGGATCTGATGTATAAGCTTCCTTTTGAGCATTAGCAGAAACAAGAAAGAAAAATGCATTAAGAAGGAAAAAAGTTCTAAGCGATGAAATCATGAAATTACCGTTATAAATTACTATAAGACGATTACGAATTTAATCAAATTCCCTTACAAATTCTAAATAGTATTATAATAAGAAGCAAAACATTAATTTTCAATGCACATTTAGTCCCGCTATTCGCTGTATCTTTTGTTTTTAAAGAAAAAACAAAAGGATGCCGCTGCTATCGGGGCTAGACCAGAAATTTTCGTTTTTTAAAGAAATCTCAAATTTCGCCCGTCATCATTATATTTTCTTTTACACCTTTATTCTTCAACATTCTAAAGTGTGAACGAACAGCGTGATAAAAAGGATACGACGTATAAGGAAGATTATACGCAGCTGCATAACGACGGATTATCGGTGTAATATAAGGATAATAAGTATGTCCAACAGAGGGAAAAAGATGATGTGCAATATGATGTGTGAATCCTCCGTATAAAAAATTTGCCAGTTTACTTTCTGTACTAAAATCCTTTGTTACAATCATTTGATGCATTGCCCACGTAGCCGAAAGGTTTCCGTCTTGGTCGGTTTCGGGAAAATGAGCATCCTCATCAACATGGGTAGAAACCAGTGCCACTACTCCAACCACACTTGCCGCCATATGCATGGCAAACCAAGCGCCCAGAACAATATACCAAGGATGCTTTAAGACGATCATCGGAATAAAAAGCAGATAACAAAGGTTTATAATTTTTGCAGCGAAAAGGAGATAAATTTCTTTCTTAGGAATATTTTCAACCACTTTCCGAACATAGTTATTTTTAGTTCCAAAAAAATCTCTAAAATCTCTAATATAAATCCAGTTCAGGCTGTAAAACGGATAAATAAGCCACATGTAAATATGCTGATATTTATGATAATCAAAGACAGGACTGTTTGGGAAAATTCTAATAATACCACTTTGTTTGATATCAATATCCCAATCGGGAACATTGGGATAAGCATGATGCAGACCAATATGCCGCCGCATCCAGAGCCAGTGATTACTTCCAAACAGTTCTAAGATGTACAGGAATAATTTGTTATGTTTCGATTTTTTAAACAATGCTCCGTGTGCTGCATCGTGAAAAGCATTTATAAAAACAACAATCATCGTGACACCGCTCAAAATATAGAAGAAGAACAGTAAATAAGTATTGCCGCCAAAAAGCAAAATACAGGAATATAACAAAAAGAACAACAATACAAGTCCTAAAGACTTAATGATATTAAAGAGGTATAGCGAATAATTATTTAAAACAGTTTCATTCACTTCTTTGCGAATCTTTTTAAAAAAATCATCGCTTCCAGGTTTAAGATATACCGGTCGTTTCAATTCTTTCATAACGATTATGAGCTAGAAATAGTGAATCAAATTTAATAAAAATCTCAAACACTTAATAATCATTAAGTTAAAACAATTGTAATTTTATAAATAACTTAAAAAGACTTATCTAATCCGTAATCTTTTTGCATCAATTTTTCTTTTATCAACTGAAGTTTAGCTTCAATATCACTTATATCGCCAAGAACACTTATGCCATATCTTTCTCTTGGTTCATTCACCATATCAACGTTTTCGCTTTCCTCTTCAAAAAGATCATTTAAATCTATTTCTGGAAAATGCTTAATAAGACTTGTCAAAAATTCAGGGCCAATACTTGCCGTACCATGAAGATATCTACCCATCATTGCGGGACTGAATCCCAAAATTTCACCAACTTCCTTTTGCTTTAATCCTTTCGCCTTAAAGAAAGTACCTAATTTTTCGTTATACATATTTTTTAAAATTGTTACAAAACATAACTTTATATACATTTAATAGTACAAAATACATGCTTTATATATTATTTTTCTTACTTTTACATTTCTAGCGCCAAAATTAAGTAATAAATAATAAACTTATGTCAAAATTAATCAAAAATAACAAGGAAGAGGATTTGTATTCACATAATGAACAAGCTTATAAGTTCATAGAAGAGCATTTACCTTACACATATGTAGAATTAGCAATAACTTGTTTAGTCAATAAAGGTTATAAAACTCCAAGTAAAGCTTTAATTAGAAATGTAAAAAACAAGACCATTTTTAGAAATGATATTTTACTCGCATTAGTTGAAGTAGCAGATGATAACAAGAAAGCTATAGAACGTATTAAACTTTTGACTTCATAAAACACTATAAATAAACTTCTATCACATAAAAATATCCGTATAAACCAAAAGCCACTCAAGAGTGGCTTTTGGTTTATAAAAATTAGAAATATTAGAAAATACCCATATTTTCTGGTTTGAGCACAAACCCCAAACGGAGCATACTTTTATGTTCTTTATAATCAATTAAACTTTCTGTGTAGCCCACAAACCATTGAAGGGTAAAATAATAGTTTTGATTTTTGTAAGGTCTCCAGTTTACTTGTGTCTGCAATGATCCGTAATTAATAAGACCGCTTCCTTTTCTAAAAAGAACGTCTGCGCTCCATCTTCCCGGTTTTATCTGATAACTGGCACTTGCTTCGCCATATCCTACATATTGTGTGAGCTCAGGATTATCGTCTTTGTCAACAAGCGGAATCCATCCTCTTAGTCCAACAGTCCATCGTGGTGAAATCTGCGATTTTAGTGAGAATGCCAGCATGTTCCAGGTTCTGGAGTAAATAGAATCTCTTCCGTTTGATTCGTGTTCTAAAGAAATTGTTCCGTAGGTTAATCTTCCGCCTTTTAAATAAAACGGGCGAACAATAGCAAAACCAGGATTAAAATTAATTTCTGAAAATGGTTTTGAGTTTGCATAAATATCCCAAAAAGCTTTTTGGGTATACATTAAATAAGGAAAAAAACCTCCCAGTAAGGGTTTGGAACTTAATCGTTGTTTAAAACTAACCTGATATTTTACATCTGCTGTGTTACGTGTAATATCGGTATCCAGCGGTACACCTGTTAAAAAATAATTATCCCGATGGACCGAAAAACTTGATTCTTTTAAAAGTGAATCTGCTGCCCGAAAATCTTTATCATGTTCTAGTAATTGTGAATTTGCTTGTATTGAGAACAAAATACAACAAATCAATACGTATTTTAAATACATTCTTAATGTTTATTGAAGTTTATTATAGTCTTTATTTAAATATACGCTATTTTTATGACTTATAATAGGAATGGTAAAGATTCTGCCAACATCAATTGAATATCTAAGAAAATATTTTAGCGAATGTATTTCTGTTTAAAGAGATTTAAAATAGTAAAGGAGAAGATTTGATTCTATTTAAGTATTACAAGTAAAGATAATTCCGGAGCGATCAATCTGTAATTGTACTAAAGCATCTTTTAAATTAGATCCAAGATTTGAAGTAATGTAACGCAGTATGTATTTTAAATCGTTAAAATCATTTGGTTTTACAAAATAGCAGATGGATCCAAGATTTGACGCAATTTCCATATCGTTTTTATAGGAAGATGTTGAGATCATTATCACGGGGATTTCTCTATATCTTTCGTCGCTTTTTAGCATCTTCAGACAGTCCCAGCCATTCATAACAGGCATATTAACATCAAGAAAAATTAATTCTGGATTTTTGTCGAGCTCACCAAGTATTTTTAATGTTTCACTGCCATTAAAAGCACAATGACAAATAACATTTTCGTTTACATCTTCTAATGCTTCACAAAACATTTCTGTATCATCCCTGTCATCATCGGCCAATAAAATCACTTTTTTCTCCATTTTAAATATTATTTTCTTTTTGTTTTATCGGAAGCATAATGATAAATTCTGCTCCGCCGTTTATACTGCCAATTGCGGTAATTGTACCGCCATGTCGTTCTACTATTTTTTTGCAAAGTGATAATCCTAAACCAGTACCTTCGTAACTGTCTTTAGAATTTAATCGGGAAAAAGTTTCAAATATACGTTCGGCCTGATCAGGAGCAAAACCAATTCCATTATCTTTTACGTTTATCAAAACAAAGTTTCCTTCTTTTATTTCTGATCCAATCGTTATTTGCGGCGGTGTATCAATTTTAGCAAATTTAATAGAATTATTGATAAGATTATAGAACAGCTGGTATAGAAGTACCAAGGCACCTTCCAGCTTTGGAAGATTATGATAATGAATTTTTCCTTCTGTTTTTTGCAGAGAAACTTCCAAATCGATTTCAATATTTTTTATAACTTCATTTAAATCTACCAACGTATTCTGCTGCAAATCTGCATTGATTTTAGAATACGCAAGCACTCCATCAATCATATTAAACATACGGTCTGTCGCGACATGAATTCTTTCCATATAACGCATTGCAGTTTTGTCTAATGTACCATCAAGATGTTCTTCGAGACGGCTGGTAAAGGTTTTTATTTTACGCACCGGCTCTTTTAAATCGTGAGAAGCAACGTGAGCAAACTGCTGCAGATCTTCATTTGATCGCTGTAATTCTTTAGTTCTATCGGTAACCAGACTTTCTAATCTCTCTGTAATAGATCTCTGCTCGTGAATATCGGTACAGGTACCAAACCACTTCGTGATAATACCTTCCTTGTCTCTTATAGGAAGCGCTTTCCCTAGAAACCATTGATATTCATTAGTACGGGCATTTTTTATTCTAAATTCGTGTTGAAACAAATTGCCGCTTTTAACAGATCCATACCAGGCATCTATTGCCGATTTCAGGTCATCTGGATGTGTAAATGGTTCCCAGCCTTTTTCGACAGCCTCTTTTTCATCTACCCCAACCAGTTCGTACCATCTTTTATTGTAATAATCAAGATATCCATCTGGTTGTGCGGTCCAAATGATCTGTGGTACAAGATTAGCAAGCTGCCTGAATTTTTCTTCACTTTCTTTAATAATATCCTGTAATTCTTTTTGAGGGGTAATATCGCTTGTTGCACCAAACCATTCTATGATATTATTCTGATCATCTAAAATTGGTATTGCTCGTGAAACGGCCCATTTTATTATACCACCGTCACTAATAATTCTATGTTCTAGTTCAAAAGTAGTTTTATTTGCTATAGCCTCTTCAATAGTTTTGACCACCTTTGCACGGTCATTAGAGTGAATATAATTTTCCATCCAATTTACGATTGGATCTCCTGCATCAGATATAAAGCCGCGTCCTTCGAGATTACGCATTACTGTGAAGTCTGCATTTATTCGATATACCACATCTGAAGACGCGTTGACTAAGGCGCGGAAACGGGTTTCACTTTCTTCTAGTTTTTTTCTCGCCATTACTTGCTCGGTAACATCAATAGCGACCTGAATCATACCGGTAATCTGTTTGTCTTCAATCAGAGGGCGATAGGCGAGATTGTAATAATAATCATGTATAACTCCTTTTCGGTTGTGCGGCACATGAACTTCACTTTGATGAAAAGAAATTCCTTTTCTGTAAACATTTTGAACCTGTTCCCAGACATACTGCCCTTTAAGTTCTGGCAGCACATCTATCAATGCCATACCAACGATTTCTTCCCCGCGTCCAATCATTTTGAGCATCGGTTTATTGATCTGTTCTATAACCAGATCATCGCCCATCAAAACTAATGTTGGTGCAGGTGTCTGATCAATCATCGATTTTAATCTGCTTTCACTGTCTTCTAACTTTCTTCTGGCCAGTACTTGCTCCGTGACATCGACAGCCATATGCAAAACAGCACTACTTTCATCTGTTTCCTGAATGAAGTCATATGAAAAATTAAAGTAAAGACGCTCAAGTCTGCCTTTAATCAATAAATCGACCGGCATCTCGTTCCCTCTAAAAGAAACTCCTTTTTTTTGCACATTGATAACGGTTTGGAGTACCGGCTGCTCCGTAAGTTCGGGCAGTACTTCAATCATTTTTTTTCCAAGCACCTCATCAGCGCTGCTTTTATTCATAAGTTGCAGCATCGGCTTATTTACACTTTCAATAATAACATCTTCTCCTTTAGAAAGAAGCATGGCTATGGGTGACTGCTCGATCATAGTCCGAAAACGAATTTCGCTTTTCTGCAGCTTATCTCCTGCCTGTTTTATTTCGGTAATATCTCTTGTTGTTCCTGCAACAGCTTCTACTTCGCCATCTTCATTAAAAACAGGAGCAAGAATATAATCATAAACTCTACTGCCTAGTTCGGCATGCGGAAACGATACGGTTCCTCTAACTCTTTTTTTAGTGGCAACTACTTCATCAATTTCTCGTTCATGCATTAGTGCGTGCCATTCTTCGTAACCATTTTCCCTTAAACCATATCCAATAGCATTTTCTGCTGTTTTGCCCCACATCGAGAGTAAAGCTTTGTTGGCATAGGTAAACTTGTAAGAGAGGTCAAATACATACACAAGATCTGGTGTATTGTTTGTAATCGAGTCAAAGAGACGTTTTTGTTTTTCGGCTTCAACAGGCGTATTATCGAGTAATAATGCCGCTTGTTTTTTTTCTGTAATATCTTCTGTAGTTACAACTAATAATTGATCCTGTTTTATAACAGTAAATTTAAACCACTGTTTCTTATCAATACTATTATAGCTGCTTTCAAAATTAGATGTGATTCCCGTTTCAGATGTCTCAATAAATTTTTCCAGAATATCAGTTCCTTTTACCTGCGGATAAATGTCACTATATTTCCTGCCTTTATAATCTATATTGCCAATCAAATTGAGTGCAGAAGAATTTAAAAACAATAGCGAAAAATCTTCTATAGTGCCTTTATCATTGTAGACAGACTGCATCACGATAATACCATTTGATACAGAGTTAAAAACGGCTTCAAAAAGATTTTTATTCTCTAATAGCTCCATTGTGCTTTTTAATTTTTAATAAAGCATAGCTGCTTCTCTATTTTTTGGTTTTAAAATCTAATTTTTATACAAAGCCGATAGAAGAAAACTACTACAGACACTAATTTGTATAGCTAATATAATATTTATTATTGCAAGATTAAATTATTCTGAAGTATAATTTAAAAGCTCATTAAAGAAGTAGTTTCAAAAATCTATCGAAGTTTTTTAGTAATTATTTTTTTTGTGCCGAAAATGCTAAGTGCTGCTTTTACTATATTTACAACAACCAATAAATATTGCCAGACTTTAAGCCAATTTATGCCGGTAAATATAAGCCGTCTAAACCCTATCAAGAATGAAAAAAATTCCTTTTATAATCTGTACCATTTTAATTTTACTATTCAGCTGCAAAAAAAATTATGAGGAACGAAATGATCTTGATTCTCAATATGTCAAACTGCTCTGGAAAAACAAGCAGTTTGAATGGATACCTACCACATTGGCTGCAAAAAACAAAACGTTATATTTTGGCAATAGCAACAGGGAGTTTTATGGCGTCAATTTAGAAAATTCAAAAATTATTTTCAAATTTAAAAGTGATTACAATCCGTTCCATATGCCTTTAATATCAGATCAAAACTTATTTTTAACTGAATATGGATCAGATTTAATCTGCGTTGATACTTTGGGAAAATTGAAGTGGAAAATTGATGGTGAAACAAATCTCAGAAATGATTTGACTGAAAATGATAATTATCTATATGGCTCAGTTAAAAATAAAGGTTTCGGTAAATTAAATAAAACAGATGGAAGTGTAATTTGGTCTTTACCTCAAAATTCAATTATTACAGACACAAACAAACCAGCTTTTTTTAATGATAAAGTTTATCTGGGATTATCACAGCATTATGCTTGGCTACAAGCAATTAACAAAGAAACAGGAAAAATAATCTGGGAAAATAAATATGAAAATTTTTCGCATATAAATCAAGTTGAAACGCAAAATGGGCTTTTGGTCTGTCTTGATAAAGATTTAAAAAAAGGAAAAATTCTGCTGCTGGATTATGAGAGCGGTAAAGAAATTTGGTCTCAAGATTTAAATTGTGATACGTATTATCTGCCTTGTGTTGTAAACCAAAACATCATTTTGAGTACCAACAATAACGAAGTTGTTTGTATAGATAGTAAAACGGGCAAAAGAAACTGGGTTTTAAACTTAAAAAATGATCCTGCTGCAAGTGAAATTGTAAATTTTAAAGAAAATATATATTTTGGAACAAAGGACAGAAATTTATATTCCGTAACTATTCAAACAGGAAAAATAAATTTTACACAGCAATTTTATTATGGTTTGTCTACACCAATAGTTGATCATAATAAGATTTATTTTCCGACAGGAGGAAGTGAAATGTGGGTGCTAAAATAAAAGCTCCTGCTTTGTGATCTTATTTTTTTACAACTGCAGACTTAAAATAAGCCTGCAGCGTAAAAAAAATAAAAAAAAACAACACTATTACCAGCATATTGAATCAATTGATTACACTGGTATATTCTTTTAATATATTATTTCGAAGATTATCCAATAAAGCCGGGGCAACCTATTTCTGTCACTTTATTTTTTTATTTCAGTATTGTAAATTACTTCGCCTTTTTCGTTAACCGCTTGTACATTTAACGAGTTGGCTAAAACTGAAAAGACCATAAAACCATATTCTGAAGAAGCCAGTTTACTAATTGGCAAATTGTCGATAACAGTAGATTCAGACGCTGATCCTGAAACAAAATAATTGGTTTTGCCTTCTGGCAGTAAATGCTGTAAATCATGATCGTGTCCGGCGATATACGCATCTACCTGATATTTATCCAACAAAGATTTTAATGATTTTCTTACTGCTTTGGTATCGTAACTTTCTCTTCTTTTTAGAGTTGCCGTAAACAAGGGATGATGTCCAACAACCAATTTCCACTTCACGCTTTTAGGTGCATCTGACAAGGTTTTAATAAGCCATTTCTTTTGAGCAGTGCTGTCTTGTGAAATTACATTTTTACCATAAACGTCATTTTTATAAAATTCTGGAATTAATGCATTTGTATCGATAAAAGCGATTAATACCTGCTGGTTTGAATCTCCATTTATATTAAACGTTTTGCTGTAATATCTGGCGGGCATGTTCCAGCGTCGGCTTATTTTTGAATAGGCTACCTGAGCATCTGGATTACCGGCATAATCATGGTTTCCTAATACTGGATACCAGTTCCAGTGGAGTGAAAAATCGGTATAAATGTCTTCAAAAGATGATTTCCATTGTGGGTCATATTCACTTGCAACACCTATTGGGTAGAAGTTATCACCCGTAGAAATTATAAAATCACGATTAATCTCTCTGGCAGTAATACCCATTTGTTTTGCTACAGGAATCTGATGATCTTCTCCAAACCTGCCCCAATCTCCCATTACAATAAAGTTTAGCGCACCAGGATATTTTTTGACACTATTGTCTTTTGTCTGAGCTGAAGCAAAACTGATAGAGATTGTAAAAATAAATACATAAAATATCCCTTTTTGCATTATTGGTGTTTTCATTTATTTACATTTAAAAAATTGAAGGCTGCTCGTATCTTATTAGAAAGAATACTAACAGCCTTCATATTATACTTATCTGGATTTAATATCCTTTATTTTGTACTAAATACCCCGGAGTGTTAGAAGCTCCGTCAATTGCTTTTTGAGGAATTGGGAACAATCTATGATTTACATCAGTATCTGTTTTTTCTGTCCATTTATCTTCAAAATGGCCAAAACGAATTTGATTGGTTCTTCTTAAGCCTTCCCAGTAAAATTCAAAACCATATTCTCTGTATAAAATATCCAAATTAATAGCTGGGAGCGCAGCAGGAATTGGAGCACGAGCAGTTCTTGAAGTTCTTACTATATTCATGTCTGCCAATGCACCTCCAGTATCTCCTTTTCTTAATTTAGCCTCGGCACGCATCATAAAAATTTCAGCATATCTTAGCAGTACCATATCTACACTGCTGTAATAATTTCCGTCTGGAGATGTGTGACTAAATTGGTATTTAGAAACTCTGTATCCAGAATAGTGCATACTACCTTCTTTAGTAAAATCAACTTTCTCTGTCAGGTTGACATAACCCACATTTTTATCAGGTCCGTTTCCTTTAATTTGTTTAACTGGGTAAATTCTATATCCTCCGTCACATTTAAAAAATGCTCCATTAGCATCTTTTCTTGCTGCCCAGGGAATACCTCTCATAATTCCTCTGTCGATTTCGAACTCCTCAGCTTTCACACAATAGTAATGGTTTTCGTCATTTAAAGGAGAAAATCCTGTAAGGTCTTTCAAATTTGCCGGCACTTTTGCATTGTTCTTATAAAATCTAGAATCGGCATCTGCAGGATCTACAGATCCATAAGCCTGAACCCATGTCTGATAAAAATCTGAAGTAATAGCAGGTCCATCTGTACCATCTGCATTAATATATTCTGGTCTAGGAAACATTGATCCCGGAATTGACCAGTAAGCCCAACGGTTGTTTTCATCTTTTAAAACACCGCGCTGATCCATAGCAAAGATTAATTCTTTGTTTGAATTATTATTATCATCAAATAAATCAAAATATTCTGGAGATAAACTGAATTTACCTGAGTTAATAATATTATCGGTATATTTAATCACCTTATCCATATCTGCTGCTGCAAAGACTGGTTTACCATAAGGATCACGGTAAACTGCTGCATTCAAATATAATCTGGAAAGAAGTCCCCAAACTGCAGCCTGCGTCATTCTGCCCGGTCCTTTGTTTGTATTGATTACATCAGCCACAGACAACAATTCACTTTCTATATAAGAAACAGCTTCTTGTCCTCGAATTATCTGAGAGTTTATTGACGATGATTCTTTTTTAAACACAATTCCCCAGCTGTCTAAGGTCATCATATGCAAATAAGCTCTTAATGCTTTCATTTCATAAAGTGCGCCTTGTGCTTCTGTATTTCCATCTTTTGCAAGAGGAGTCAATACTTCAATTGCTGATAATGTTCTGGAAATATTTATTGTAAGTTCATTCCAGGTACTTCCAACCAAATCATTTGTAGGTGTTGTAGTATGTGCGTGTACAGCTAAATATTTACCTCCATCATACCAGTCTGTTCCTCCTCTGTAAGGTAAAATACCTTCGTCACTTGCAATTAACTGCAGACCAAAATTGTTAGTATGAATCCAGGTTGATTTTAATTGACCATATGCTGGAGCAATTGCTCCGTTAACCGCCTCTGCTTGTCCGATTCCGTTTAAAGATTCATCTAATACTTTCTCTTCTAAGTCTGTACAACTCCAAGTAAATAATAAACTGAATGCCAGCGCTCCTACTATTATTTTATTTTTCATGTTATATTATTTTTTATTAAAATGCAACGTTTAAACCAAACAAAACGGTTCTGCTTCTTGGATAACTGAAGTAGTCAATTCCAAAAGACTGAATTTCTCCAACTGAAGTTCCTGTATTTATCTCAGGATCATAACCGCTGTATTTAGTTATAACAAGTAAGTTTTGTCCAGTTACAGAAAGACGAATGTTGTCCATCACATTATCAAGTCCGATCATTTTTGGGCTCAAATTATACCCTAGTGTAGCATTATTTAATCTTAAGAAACTTCCGTCTTCTAAGTATCTTGTAGAAACGGTGTTAGAATTTGTAGAAGCTTCATTTAAATATTCTGAAGCTCTATCAGTCGTATTGAAAGAATTTGCTAAATTTCCTCTGTTGAATGAAGACATTGCAACGTGGTTGTAAATTTTATTACCGCCAGCTCCATTAAAATTAGCTCCGAAATCAAAATTCTTATATTTTAAATTCAGATAAAAAGCATAAACGTAATCTGGTAATGCACTTCCTGCAACAATACGGTCATCATCAAGAATTTGTCCATCTCCATTTGTATCTGCAAATTGATTTAATCCGTCAGGACCAATTCCTACAAAATCAAGCATATAAAAAGAACCAATTGGCTGATTGTTGATAATTCCGTTTATAGTTGCTCCAGATTGTCCGCCTCCTTGCGCACCTCCAGTTGTTAATATTTTGTAAGCTGATTTTTCAACTCTGTTTTTTGTAAAAGATACATTTCCTCCAATACTGTATGAGAAATCACGACTTTTGTCGCTGCTGTAATCCAAAGCAACTTCAATACCGTTGTTTTTAATTTCCATATCAGGAATGTTTGTATAATACATTGGTACAGGCTGGATAGGATCTGTAGGAGCTATTTGAAGTAATAGTTTGCTGGAAACTTTGTTAAAATAATCAACAGTACCAGATAATCTATTATTAAATAAACTAAAATCTAAACCGATATTGGTCTGTGTAGAAACCTCCCACTGAATATCTGGACTGGCCAGACGTGTAAAAATTGTTCCGTATGGATAACCTCCTAAATCTATAGCAGATGGATCTAACGGATAAGTATTGTTTCCTGTGTTACTTTCTGTATAACTAGCTTTTGTAATTTTTGAAGGGATTTCCTGAGAACCTGTCTGCCCCCAGCTAGCTCTTAATTTAAGATTGTTAAGCGTTTCAGATTCGCTTAAAAAATCCTCTTTTGTAATATTCCATCCTAAAGCAACAGAAGGAAAATATCCATATCTATTATTCTCACCAAATTTTGACGAACCATCGGCACGCATTGTTGCAGTAAGAAGGTATTTATTATCGTAACCGTAATTTATTCTGCCAAAGAAAGACTGAAGTTCATTTTCTACAGCTGATGAAGACTGCGTTGTACGCTCACTTGCTGCTCCAATTTGATTTTTTGGTTCAACTCCATTATTAGGGAATCCAGATAAATTAAAACTTTTTTGATTTACCTGAATTTTTTGGTAAGACTGACCTCCAAGAATAGTGAAATTATGATTTCCTTTATTAAAATTATACGTCAATGTATTTTCGTATAAAATATTATTATTGTTTGTCACAATATTGTTCAAAGAACCTAAAGTCGTATTGGTAGCTGTTGCATATGGCAAAACTTGAATATCTCTTTGTGACATCGAATAATCAACTCCAAGATTAAACTTATAAGTCAATCCTTTTATAAACTCATAAGATGGAGCAATATTTGCCAAAATACGATTGTTAGTGGTTTCATCAGAATATATTCTTTGACTAATCAAAGGATTTAAAACATCATTACTTAAATTAACATTTGGCTGCCCATTAACATAAACTGCATCCGTAGGATTCATTGTCAACATATTACCAACTAAACCTCTGGCATCTGGTCGAGAATTATCAAGTTTAGTCCCTGTTAAATTAAAAGCGATATTAAACTTATCATCAAGAGCTTTTTGATTTAAATTTAAACGACCTGAGTAACGTTTCAAATCACTGTTTCTTAAAACACCTTGTTGATCGTCTACACCTAATGAAGCTGCATAAGTTGATTTTTCTGATCCTCCGCTCATCGATAAATTAAGGTTTTGAGAAATACCTGTTCTCGTTAATTCATCCTGCCAGTCTGTATTTGCTCCGCCGTCCTGCAAAGTTCCGTTTACAGCCGCAACCTGTTTTCTAAATTCATCAGCACTAAAAACATCAACTTTGTTGGCTAATGTTGAAACTCCAGTAGTCATAGAAAGATTTATTTTGGTCTGGCCTTTAGCTCCTTTTTTTGTTGTAATTACAATTACTCCGTTTGCCGCTCTAGAACCATAAATAGCAGAAGCAGATGCATCCTTAAGAACCTCAATACTTTCGATATCCTGCGGATTAATAAAGTTCATCGGATTTGATGCAACACCAGTACCAGAATTATCTAATGCAAATCCGTCTACTACATAAAGCGGTGTTGTTCCAGAACGCAGACTTCCAGCTCCACGAATAATAATATCTTGATTAGCACCTGGTTCACCACTTGCTCCTGTTACATTAACACCGGCAACTTTACCCTGAATCAGCTGTCCTGCATTTGCTACGACACCTTTGTTAAAATTTTCACTTTTTACAGATCCGATAGATCCGGTTACATCAGATCTCTTTTGAGAACCATAACCTACCACTACTACTTCGTTTAGAGTACTTACTTCTTCTGCCAGGGAAACAGTTAATTTTTGAGTCCCAGAATAAGCAACTTCTTTTGTTTTAAATCCTACATAAGAAAAAACTAAAATACCTTCGTTTTGCTGTACTTTAATTTTAAAATTCCCGTCAAAATCTGTTGTCACAGCTCCTTTTGGCTCTCCTTTTATATAAACAGAAACACCTGGTACAGGTATTTTTTCAACATCAGAAAGCACAGCTCCCGATATTGATCCCTGCGCATGAGAATATGACATACATCCTAATGCAAGAATTAACAATGCGTAAATTTTTTTCATTTAATTACTTTTTTATGTTTTGCCAAAAGTATTTTAAGCAGCTTGCTTAATAGGGCACTTTTGATTCATAAAAGAGGATTTTGGATTCAAATTGGGATAAAATTGACCACAAAAAAGGGGTGTTTTGTTTCCTAACATTCAACTAACTTTGTGTAAACCCAAGCCTAACAAACTTTTAGGAGAATGCTTTATATTCTTTAGGACTTTTTCCGAAATATTTTTTGAAAGAACGTCCAAAATACTTCGGATCGTTGTAACCGCATTCAAAACTAATCTCAGAAATATTTAATTTTTTGGTTTTTAATAGTATTTCTGCCTTTTGCAGCCTTAAAGAAGTAATGACATCAGAAGGAGATTGATTTAATGTTTCTTTGAATATACGGTAGCACTTTACTCTCGAAATTTCTAAATTTTCTACAAGTGTTTCTACATTAAAAGAAGGGTCTTGCAGTTCCTTTTTTATAATTTCTAAAGCCTGTTTTACCAGTTTATCATTATTCGTTATCAGAGGATCATCTTCTGTCAAAATTTCAAATATTTTTTGCTGCATTGCATTTTCCTGCTGCGTCTCTCTGTTTTTATCTATTAGAGAAGCTATTTTTTTTGAAATAAATGAAGCGCTGGCTGGTAACTGAATAAGCGTGTCAATGCCCAGCTCTAATAATTGCTCATGCAGCTCGTAGTTAATATCTTCAGAAATATAAATCATAGGCATTTTAAGACCCAGCATTTTTTTATTTGACTCTAAAAAATGAACCAGCTCTTTTGAAAATGTTGCCTGATAAAATACCAAAGCTGAAAAATTGAGCTGTTTTATGGCTGAGTTTAAATTTGCTACCGAATTTTCAAAAAGCAAATGATGATTACTATTCTCCAAAACCTGATTTGCAGCTGTATAATCAGACTGGTCGCTAAAAACTAAAAACAATTCTTTATCTGAGGATAATTCCTGGCTGTTAAAATGCTTCCAAGAAATTGTTTCTTTAATTTTTAAATTTTCGCTGGCAAATTCTAACGGAATTCGTAAAGTGCTCTTAAACTCATCTTCTGAACTATCAGAAAATTCACCGTTTAAATCTTCCAGCAATACTTGTAAAGCTTTAAAATAAGGACTGTAATGTAAAATATTGTACCAATTGTTTTTTAAGATCACGCTGTCTGAAACTACAGTTACAACTAAGTAATCATTTTCATAACCTATTTCGATATTTAAAGTACTCTCTACCTCAGAATATTTACTGATATCATTGAAAAAATACTGCAGCAGTAATTTTAATCTTAATACATCGATGGCCACAAAATTGACCGCATTGTCAATTTCGCAGTTTAAATTTACCTGATTGCGCTGCAGGTCTTTTTTTAATTTTTCAATACTATTCTTTAAAATAGGAAACAAATTAACTGCAGATTTTTTCAAAGAACCGATATCCTTAACATAACTTAAATAATTCCAGCTCGAAATGAGATTTGCCAGTTTACCCGATTCTAAAAGTAAATCCCGCTGCACTTCGTTATCTTTTTTGTGCGCACTTGAAATTTTAATAATCTTAGCGATAGGATCCTGAAATTCTGCCAGCATAAATGCTTTGAATTTTTCTATTTCAAAATTTTCATTTTTGAGATTACTGTGCAGCTCTAAAAGTTTTTCTTTCTGCTCTATTATTTTCTTGTTCTTTTCATCCAGTTCTTTATTAATTGCTTCCAGATCTTTTTTCTGATTTTCAATCACAGCAGTACGATTTCGTATCTTTTCCTCCAGATAATCTTGTTTTGCTGCTGCACTTTTATTTTTAAAATAAATCAAGAGCATACAGCCGATTAGTATTAAAACCGAAAATAAAATGTAAAATAAAATTGTCTCATAAAACGCTTTACTGATATGAAGCGTAAAAAATACAGGTTTCGCAAGTCCGTTTTCTCCCTGTTTAATTAGAAAATTATAATCTCCTGAAGATAAATTGGAGTATTCTATTTTTTGAGTATCTTTTAATAAAATCCAATTTTTATCTCTTCCTTCTAACTTATAATAAATATCAGAGTTATTGTTTTTTGGAAATACAATCGGAATTATTTCAATTTCTAATTCATTATCAGTGAAACTCTTTTCTATTACAGGCAGATAATTCTCTTTTCCATCTACAGCTAATTTGATTTTTCCACTGCATTGAATCGCCTGAATGTTATTAGGATTGAAGTAATTAAGCCCGTTTATACCACCAAAAAACAAAATTCCTTTTGTATCCTGATAATAAGCTCCTTCTGAAAATTCTGTTGCCTGCCATCCGTGATCTGGATTAAAAGTGGTGATCTTAAAATTATTTTTAGCAATAGATGCAATTCCTTTTGTGGTACTAATCCAGACTTTATCTCCGTTATCGATAAGACCATAAACCATATGACTAGGAAGACCATCTGCTTCTGTAATATTTTTAACCAAGCCCTTTTTTTTATTATAAATACTGACTCCTCCCAAAGAAGCAATCCAATAATTTTCAGTGGCTTTGTCAATAAGTACAGAATAAATACTATTGCCTAAAATACCTTTTTGTTTTGAAATTTGATTTATAGCATTAGTCTCCAGATTAAGGTTTACAACACCATCGCTTTCGGTGGCTAAAATCAAATTCTGCTTGTCTTTTTTTACACATCTGACGTTGTATTTGCTGAGTGCTTTTTGTCCTTTAAAACTCTCAAATTTTTCAGCGGCCAGATTAAATTTGGCTACACCTCCCCAACACCCTATCCAAAGTATTTTATTTTCATCTTCACAAATAGAATAGGATCTGTTATTGGGTAATTCCTCAATTTTTCCAGCCTCATAACAAGTATATTTACCTCCGGAAATCCGTATAATTCCTTTGTAAGTTCCTACCCAAATCGTTCCGTCACTAGCCGTAAATAAATTCCGGACTCTTTCCCAATCCGAATTTGAAGCGGCTTCACTTATTCTGAATTTTTGGTAGGAATGACTATTTTCATTATAATAATAAATTCCATTTGTATAATATCCAAGCCAGATTTTTCCATTTGAATCTTTCGTAATAGCCCGAATTGTTTCAGTCGGTAAATTAGGATATTTTACAGGATGCGGCACAATAGTATTAATTCTTTCTGAACCCGCGTACGCCATACTCAAACCGCCGTCTTTTTGTCCCAGCCAAATGTTTCCAAAATCGTCTTCGTGCAGCGTTTCTATCTCATTACTATTAAAAGAATAAGGTAAGTATAAATCAGAAGTAAAATGTGCAATCGTATTTTTGCCTGCATTTGCAGAAATAATATATATTCCGTCCTTTTGAGTAGCGTACCAAATATTTCCTAATTTATCTTTTAAAACATCATTGATAACAAGTTTAGGATATTCCCGGAGCAGTATATTTTTAAGGTTATTGAGATTTGTTTTTTTTACAGCATTGTAAGGTACTTCTACAAAAGCTCCATTTTTAAATTCGTAATAAGCAGCAGTGGTTTGCACAATGATATCCCCTTTTTCAGAAAGAAGAATATTTTTTGGAATACTTTTAAACTTAAATGAAACAAATTTACCATTTCCAATATATTTATTTATATCACCCTCTTTGCTAATCAGCCAGATAAATCCATCATTATCCTTTTTTAATTTAATGATATAATTACTCGATATTGATTTAGGATCATTAGGATTGTGTTTAAAGCTCTTAAAGTTATGACCATCATAATAATTTAATCCATCCCAGGTAGCAACCCAAAGTCCGCCGTCTTTATCATTTTCAATATCAATTACCGAATTATTTGATAGTCCTTGATTAGTAGTAAAATTCTCGAACTTTATTTGCTGTCCAAACGACTGTAGTGTAATAAAACATACTATAAATAACCTTGTAACCATTTGTTTGCTTTTAACCAGCAAGGATACAATAGGAAGTTTACTTGAACATAAATTGTATGTTAAGTTAAAAGTGATTATTCAATCAGATCATTTTATGCCGTAATTCTTTGTATTTAGAACGGCCTACTGGCAGTAATTCGGCATTTTTAAGCAGCATACTATATTTTCCTCCAGCTTCTACAACAAGCTTATCTGCTTCATACCAGCAAAGAATATAGGATTTATGGATTCGCTCGAAACTTGGAGGTAATAGTTTTTCGAGAGATTCGAGAGATTTATCATGAAGTTCCATACGCCCGTCAGATAAATGCAATTCGGTATAAATTCCCGCGCCCTTAATATATCTGATGTCTTTAATATCTATAAGTTTAATAACTTTTGCTTTTTTTACAGCTAAAAACTGAAGATCCCGACCCGATTGTTTTTCTGGTTTTGTAAAACGCTCAAAGGCTTGTGACAGCCTGATTACATCAAACGGTTTGGGAACAAAATCCAGTACTCCATAAGCAAATGCTGTAATTGCTTTCTCTGTGTAAGCCGAAATAATGATAGTTTGAAAAGATTTTGCCACAACAGACTGCAGCACATCAAAACCATCTTCACCATTCAAATTCAAATCCAGCAGCAAAAGATCTATTGGCTGACTTTCAATAGCATTTGATCCATTTTCTACCGAATCGCAAAGTAAAATCTGAGCTTCTTTATCAAAAAAATCCCGAGTCATTCTTTCGATTCGTTTGGCAATTCGCGCCTCGTCTTCAATAATTAGAATCTTCATTTTTTATCAAAAATTTTAATAATAGTCAGCCAGCCCTGTTCGACTGCGTGCGATTCAAAATGCCAATTATCGCCATAACTTTCGTTCAATCTGGCTTTGATATATTTAAAACCTGTTCCCGTGCTTCTGTCTTTTCTTGTCTGGCGGTTTTTTGCTTTAGTAAGCAGCGTATATTCTTTATAAGTGACTTCCTTTCTAAAATTCAAACTAAAACAAATACAACCTTCAGACGGAGTAAGACTGTGAGTGATTCCGTTTTCTATAATTGTATGCAGAATGGCGGGCGGAATACTTTCATTTTCCTCAATATTATTTTCCTGCCAATCGTAGCAGACCTCTTTTCGGAAAGACATAACTTCCAGATGCTTTCGGCATAATTCTATTTCTTGTCTAATGGGAATAAGTGTAACTTCAGAAATAGAATTCATAATATCAAACTCGTCTGCCAGCGCGCGAATAAATACGACTCCCTGCTGTGGTGATTCTTCTACCCAATCAATTAATGAGGTTAATGTATTGCGAAGAAAATGCGGCTGAATATTTTTCTTGAGCAGTTCCAGCTGCAGTCGTGATGACAAAAGCAGCGATGCATCGTGAGCTTCTTCTATTGCTTTGGTACGAATGGTATGCAGGTAAAGCATAGAAAGTACAATGATGGTAAAAGTGATAAACAATCCAAAATCATACACCAGAAAGTAATTTACAATTGCACTTGCCAGCAAACCTGCCAAAACGATTAATCCGCCTTTAATTTTTCTAAATACCGCGCTAGCTGCAATTACCAAAGCCGCAAACCACATAGCATAACTAAAACGCATGGCGGTAATGTCATAATGATGATAATTTAAAATGTAAATAGCAATAAGAGTTACGAATAAAAGCAGTAAAATCAACCGCTTTTTTTCGAAGCCAAATTGCAGCATAAAATACCACGGAACAAGCATTGAAATAGCAAAAGTAAGCCAGCCGACGATTTCTAATCTCGTGTAAAATTGTGTGTATGGAATGTCGATATAAAACTTTACATATTCCATAATCAGCAGGATAAAGAAAAGCAGGCATATTATTCCAAAAAGCAAAACAGCTGCCTGACGATGACTGCTATTGAGGTACAGGAAAAAATAATAAATTGCCGCAATAAGAAAAGCGCCTGCCATCAGATTCATAAAAGACATGATGATAAGCGGAAAACGAAGCATTCTGAGGTAACTTTCGGGTTTAATATCAATGCCTCGATAAGAATCTCTCAATTCAGATTGTGTTCCGACTACTGTAACAACATGTTCGCCTAAATTGGAAAATTTCTCAGGTATTTGGTAATAGGTCGTTTCGGTTCCAGGAATTTCGGGTTGACCTGATCCTGCCATTCGGCCATTTGTACCTAAATAAACTCCATCCCAATATACTTTAAAAGCTCCAAAACCATTCACCTGCAAGCCCAAAGGTTCAGATTTGTTGCGTTTCAGCAGTTTTAAACCCAGCTTTGCATGAAAAGCCGAATCTCCTATTTTCCCAGGATATTCTAGCGGCGTTCCTTTGCCTGTCCAATATTCGGGCTTAGATTCTGAATAATCGATATCCTGTTTACATGATGTAAACAAGAGCAGCAAAAAAGCGATAAAAAGTAAAAACCGATACATGAGATAAAGATAAGATAAATATCGAATGAAGAAATGCATTTCAAAAGCTCTTAGAGCCGTTGACATGTTTTATAGAACAGCGTTGTTTTTTATCTGCTAATCTTGCAGTATGAAAACACTAATAACCAACCTTCTTATCCTGTTTTGCTTTGCGGCCAATGCACAGCAAGCTAGTATATCTGGCGAAATACAGGATAATACAACCAAAGAAACACTGCCGTATGTAACCGTAACAGCAAAAGACAGTGCTCTCCAAACTATAACTATCGCCATTACAGATGAACGCGGGATTTTTAAACTACAGAATTTGCCCGTTGGTCCATTGACGCTGACTTTTAGTTTTATGGGGTATCAGCCTTTTGTTCAAAATTTGGAAATTACTTCAACTTCACAAAAAATGGAGCTTGGAATTATCCGTTTACAATCAGATGCGATACAACTGAATGCCATTGAAATTAATAGCGAAAAACCAAATATCAGCTTAAAGCTGGATAAAAAAATCTTTGAGGTGGGCAAGGATGTGCTTTCGCAGAATGGTTCTGCTCATGACGTCTTAAATGGAGTGCCATCTGTAGCGGTAAGTCCAACCGGAGCAGTGAGTCTTCGGGGGAATAGCAGTGTTTTGGTGCTGATTAATGGACGCCAGTCCGGACTTACCCAAAACAATGCACTGGATCAGATTGCCGCTGATCAGATTGAGCGGATAGAAGTAATTACAAATCCATCCTCTCGATATGATGCTTCTGGTTCGGCTGGAATCATTAATATTGTATTAAAGAAAAACAAAAAAAGCGGTTTTAGCGGTCAGGTTCGATTGGTTGCCGGTTCACCAAATGATACTCGTTTTAATCCCAGTATCAATTATAAATCGGATAAAATTAGCCTCTTTTCAAATTTTAGCGTTCGTTCTTCTGATTACGTAGGACTTTATACTTCTAACCAGTCCAGCATCAATAACGGATCGCCGGTCTTGATGAATCATGTTCAGAATGAAGATCGTCATGACAATGGTAAACTGCTTTATTTTGGTGCTGATTTTTTCATCAGCGAAAAGCAGACTATAACAGCCGCTTTTTTGAAGAATGCTACGCATGATAATGATAAAACACATTTGCTGTACGATTACAAAAATGCTGTAAATAATGTTCAGGACAGTATTTTAGAACGAAACGGAAAATCATTAGAAAAACGAGATTATAATCAATTGGAATTTAATTATACCCGAACTTTTAAAAAAACAGGCAAAAAATGGACTGTTGATGTGCAGTACGACTGGTGGAACAGTGATAAAAACTGGAATCTTTCTACAAAGCGTTTAGCGCCTGCGGTTGTCGATTATCCGGGTATTCGAACAAGTTCAGTCGGTCAAAGCAAAGATTTGCTTCTTCAGACCGATTTTATCCAGCCGATTGATAGTATTTCAATATTGGAGTTCGGAATCAAAACGGAAATTAGAAAAGTTACAAGTGATTTTTTAGCAGAACAACAAAAAGAAAACAACTGGGAAATCTATCAAAATATTGATAACAATCTAAATTACAAAGAAACTATTGCAAGTGCATATGCACAATTTAGCAGCAAAATTGGGAGGTTTAATTATATGGCAGGTTTACGTACAGAACTGACGCGAATTGCTATAACCGATCTTAAAAACACCTACAGCGCTGATAAAGAGTACAACAAACTGTTTCCAACGCTTAATATGAGTTACAAATTTAAAGCTTCGACTTTGCAGCTCAATTACAGCAAACGAATTAACCGTCCATCGTTATACGCTTTATATCCTTTTAATGAACTGACCGATTTAAACGCACAATATATTGGCAACCCAGAATTAAATCCGTCTTATTCTGATGTTTTTGAGCTGGCTTTTCTCAAAACCTGGAATAAATTTACGTTGAATCCTTCTATTTATTATCAGCGTGAGAAAGGATACATTCAGGATTTTACCTATCGCGAAAATGATATTTTTTTCGCAACGCCCATCAATATCGATCATGAAATACGCACGGGCATAGAATTATCTACACTATACAATCCGCTGAAATGGCTGCAGATAAATGCCGAAATGAATTTTTATCGTTTTGAGCAAAAAGGAAATTATAGGGGAGAAATTTTAGACTATAACGGTGAAACTTTTACCTGTCGTTTGAACACGCAGCTTAAACTGCCGTCTAAATTCAGTTTTCAGGGACGTTACAACTTTCGCGGGGAGCAGCGTAATGCGCAAACAATAAACAATTCACTGCAATCTATTGATTTTGGTTTGAGTAAAATTTTCTTAAAAGACAAAGCGACTTTAGTATTCGATGTAACGAATGCCTTCGGCCTGCGCCAAAATAAAAGTACAACAATAGGCACGGATTATTTTTTTACAGAAAATAGTATTCCGAACGCTGCCCGATACCGACTCAGTTTCGTTTATCGTTTTAATTTAACCGATCCTAAAATGATCCGGCAGGCTAATAGCGCCAATCGGAATTGATAGAATAATTTTATTTAAGAAGTTTTAAAGCTATAATTTACAAACCTTTTACTGGAAAATTTGAAACTTTTTGCCGACTGCTTTGAGGATGTTTTGTAATGTAAAATAATCACTTTAATAAATAATGCCAATTTTATTAATTTTATAAGAATAATTGTATATATATCATTTTAATTTGTACTTTAGTATAACATAAAATACTGAAAATTAATCGTGTAAGCATAAAATTAATATATAACAGATCTACTTAATTTTTTTTGAAAACACAATCTATATATTGATTTTACGGAAGTATAATCTAATTTAAAAAGAGGCGTCGATGAAAATAAAAAACAAAATTTTTGTAATTTTTGCTTTATTAACTACAGTAATTCTAACTCAGGATACAATTGCCTGTACAAGGGTTGTATACAAAGGATTAAATGGAATGATTATGACAGCACGTTCTATGGATTGGAAAACAGATATTCCAGCCAATCTATGGATTTTTCCCCGAGGAATCGAAAGAAATGGTGAAGCTGGGATTAATTCTGTAAAGTGGAAATCTAAATACGGAAGTGTTATAACCAGCTCTTGGGATATAGCATCATCAGACGGAATGAATGAAAAAGGTTTGGTTGGCAATCTTTTATGGCTGGCTGAGTCAGAATTTCCTAATTTCGAAAAAAATGGGACTAAGAAAGGTCTCACAGTTTCTCTTTGGCTGCAATATACTCTTGACAATTTTGCTACAGTATTAGAAGCAGTAGATGCATTTAAAAAAATTGATTTTTCAGTTGTCTCTTCTCATATTCCTGGAACAGATATTTTTGCAACAGTTCATCTGTCTATTTCTGATCCCACAGGAGACAATGCTATCTTAGAATATATTAAGGGCAAATTAGTAATACATCATGATAAAAAATTTGTTGTAATGACAAACTCTCCTATTTTTGAAGAGCAATTAGCAATAAACAGCTATTGGAAAGAAATTCCCGGTACTGTTATGCTTCCCGGAACCAACAGAGCAGCCGACAGATTCACAAGAGCATCTTATTATATTGATGCTATTCCTAAAACTGATAATACAAGAGCAGCGACCGCCAGTGTATTTAGCGTTATTCGAAATTGCTCTGTTCCACTTGGAATTTCCTCTCCAACCGAACCTAATATTTCTTCGACCAGATGGAGAACCGTTTCAGATCAAAAAAATCTTATTTATTACTTCGATAATATTTTAAATCCAAATGTAATATGGGTAGAGTTTAGTAAAATAGACTTTAGTGAAAAGGCTAAAACAAGAAAGCTCAGTTTAGAAAATAACGAAAACTATTCCGGAGACTCTTTAATCAACTTTAAAGTAACTCAACCCTTTAAGTTTGCAGGTCTCGAATAAGATAAGCCAATAAAGGTTTACATCAAAAACATTCTTTACTCCATATGGAATAAAATGGGCGTAACATTTTTTTAATAGCAGCAGTACATACAATTCTTTAAGTTGTCACGGATTATTTTTTTTATAGAAAATAGCATTCCTAACGCTGGCCGATACCGACTGAGTTTCGTTTATCGTTTTAATCTAACCGATCCTAAAATGATCCAGCAGGCTAATAGCGCGAATCGGAATTGATAGAATGATTTTTATTTAAGAAGTTTTAAAGCTATAATTTCACTTTTGGTAAATGCTGTAAACAAAAAAGCCACTCGATTGAGTGGCTTGTTGTGAACTTAGAAGGAGTGAATTCCAACCTTTTACTTGAAGATCTAAAAATATTAGCTGAATCTTTTGAGGATTTTTTGTGATACAAAGTTATTGAATTATAGCAATTTTCAAATATCCGTTTTAATGAGCAAATAAAATTTAAGACATTTTTTTTTCTCGTCAATGGTTTTTGTTGAAATATCGATCCAACTAACCATAGAATAAAATTTTACTATGGCAAGTAATGATTAAGTAAATCTTTAACTTCAAATAAATTTAAATTTGCTTTATCAACATCATTAGGATGAATTACAATTATCAGTTTATTTGAAAAAATATTATCTTCTGATGCATTTAGAAATGATTGTGCAATAATCGCTATCAATTTTTTACGTCCTATTGAAAGCCTACCAAGTCCTGAACCAATCAAGGGAATTACTATATCCTGTTTTTCACCTTTATTTTCTATAAATTCCCATAGACCGTCCAATGCCTGATGAACATTTTTCAAAGTCGTTTTAGCATTATTATTATAATTCAAATCAGACATGGCAAACCAATAAAAAAACTGATCGGCATGCCTTAATTTAACAGTGGCTCCAAAATCATATCGCTTTGTCTTACCTGACTCTTTCTGTATCTCTGTAAATGAATAACCCGCCAAACCATCTTCAATTTCTTTATCCAATTTAGGAACATCTCCGGGATAGTACTTTTTTGTAAACTGTCCCTGAAGACTTTTTTCTGAAATAATTCCGCTTGCCATATCTGTATCAAAAGTAGTATTTGTACTTATGATTTTCTGTCCATTCACTGTAAACAAATCATCAATGCACACTTCAATGGTAAGATCTTGTCCCGGATATTTGTATTTTATTTTTTTTACCGGTCTTCTTGTAAAAATAACAACTAATAATCCCGATAAAAAAAGACATATCAAAAACCAAAATGGCAATTTCTCTTTGTTGACAAAATGCCAAGAGCTTAAGATATCAACTAATGACCAAGCGCCACCGACTACTGCTATAAAAGTTGTCATTGAATCAATACTCAAAAGTGCATAAATCCAGTAGGATTTTGTCCTCAGTGATTTTAAATAATAATTCATAATCAATAGCCAAGTTGTGAATAAACTGAATTATAATAGTGATAACTACCCGAAACACCCTGCGATCTATAATTTCTGTGCGAATAAGGCCAATTAGTAATTGCATAATTTACTATATCCGGGCTGAAAGGAACATGAATTGCTAAAGTATCTCTTAAAATCGGAGGACATAAATCATAATTAATTGCTCTGCTGTTATCCAAATTTATTGCAATTATAGGCAAATTCATATCAATTGCAACTTCAATTTCCCATCGTACAAATTTATAGAGGTATCTGGTACTTCTTCCAATTAAAACCACAAAGACATCACTTGCGTTTAATCGTCTTCGCAAGCTGCGTTTAATTGTCTCTTCAGTACTGGTATCACGCACCTGTTCCAAATCATGAACATTATCGAACCTAAAATTGAATTTTCCATTTTTATGCCATGCTTTCATTAAATTATAGTAATGCATATCAGTATCACCATCAAAACAGGTATAACAAGCAGTATAAGCCATTTTTTATTTTTTAAGGTTAATATATATCTTTATAAAATGCTATTGGGTTTTGATTCTTTTTTCCAAGGATTAATTCAACAGCAATAATTTTATTTGCTTCTCTTTTAGCTGCATGCTTCCTTAACAACATTTCCAAACAACTTATTCAGACTTTGAAATGCATTTTCGGAAAGTTCCTGTGTAAAAAGCAGGCACAGTCTCTTTTGCGGTCTTGAACAAGCGACATAAAATAGATTTCTATTTCTTTCAAATGAATCTTGCCTTCCTTCTGGAATTCCAGCATTCATCCATTCTAAAAATTGATTCCAATTATACTGGTTCCATCCTCTGCCTAAAACTATAATTACATTTTCAAATTCAGCACCTTTCACACCGTGTTTTGTAGAATACAATGTTTTATCATCAATGTAGTTTGATACATTTGCAATTTCAGAATACGGAATTGATCTAATCGAGTTGATTTTGGAAGCAAAACTCCTATCCTCTTCTTCCCAGTCTTTTTCCTCAACAGCTTTAATTTGTGTAAAACGCTGCTCTTTCTCTTCAATCTTCTTCGGTAATTTTGGTTTACTTGTTGTTTTTAATAAATCTAATACTTCCCCGATAGTTCCGCCATTACTGAGCGTAAGAAGTTTAGTCATATCATCAAACCAAACTTTCTTGTCTGCATGCTTTCGGATCTTGGGTGTTCCTGCATTAAATGCCTGAATCATTTCTCCGTACTTTTTATTTAGGAATGCTTCACAACCTATTTCTACCGTATCTATAAGAAATGCCATATAATCATTATTCTTTTTTAGATAATCATCGTTATCAGAAAATGCATTTGCAACATTCTGATAGCCTTGTTCGGAGGCCAGTACATTGTTAGTTAACATTAGAATTTTTGTTGTTTCGGAACTAATATTCCAATCTCCTTTATTTAATTCTTCCTTGGTCCATTCCAAATAATCATGTGCAATGTCTTCTGGCAAGTCACCACTCCAATGTCCTCCTGTTCTACGTTCCCCTTTCCAGTTATTGCTATGAAAAACAACTATTTCTCCTTCAGATTCTGGATTATACTCAAACTGCTTAAGTTCAGGTCTCATTTTATTTAGAACTGAGACAATATTTTTATCTGACCGAAAATTGGCCTGTTTGCCGATAACTTCCATTTTTCCTTCCGTTGCCTCAATAAAACCGCAAGACTCCGTTCCATAAATCTTCTGCCAGTGATCCCCAAAAAAACCTAAAATTAGATTAGACTCTTCTTCTATAAAATTGGTCACTAACGCATCCGCTAAGCCTTTATTTGTGTCTTGATATTCATCAATTAGAATTATCGGATACCTGCTTGAAAAAATCTTTTTAAACTTATCGTCATACAAAAGAGATGTAAATAATTTGATAACATCATTGTGATGTAAAGATATCTCGGTCGCTGTTATTTTTGGATATCCTAAACTATATACAACCTTTTGCGATGTAATTCCTCCAGCCTCTGCAATCCTTTCCTGCCATCTATCACCCAATTCTACCATCCTATCACGAAGTCCTTTTTGAAAATTTTGAATGGCTTCCCATGCGAAGGCGTGTATGGTGTCGGCTAAAACTATAGGATGATTATCTGTTCTGGAACGAATTTCGTCTTTAGCCACATTAGTATATGTGATACAGGCAATTTTCCTGCTTGTCTTTAAATATTCTACATCATACTTACTAATAAGATGTTTTAAAGCTTTAATTAAAGTATAAGTTTTTCCTGCACCTGCACCTGCTTCAACAAGAAAATGCTTTTTTTCATCAATAGCCTTAAAAACTCTGCTCAAACATTCAATTGATGCATTTTCAGCAGGACTTATTTCTAAACTTTCTGCCATAATCTTATTTTGTTGGTTGTTTAACATCTTCAGCAATATACATTTCAGGCGAAACAGGCTTAACTGCAAGCCAATCAAGACCGTCAAGAATATATTTAGGAGCATTCCATTTCGTGTTTTCCAGTGAATATTTTAAAGCAAATTCAGTTTTCTTCTTGTTTTCTGGAGCAAATTTTTCAGCACTTACCTCAGCATCATTTTCACTAATTTCCGAAATTCCAAAATGCTCTCTGTTCGCCAAAATAAATGCTTCCTCAAAGCTTCTTCCAATCGCTGTCTTTCCTTCCTCAGCAATTTGAAAAGCAATTCTTCTCGATCCTGAAACTTTAGTTTCTGCTGTCTGAGCAAGACAATCTGGAAGCAGATAATGTCCTTCTGTACCTTTGGCAAACCAATTTTTTATACCTGCATTTGAAGTATGCGAGCCATTTTGCACTAATGAACCTGGGTAAGTAGTTTTCTCTCCCTTTGTCATCAGCACCGAATCTAAATCAGTGATAACCAAACATTGCAGTTCAAGAAAATCTAAAAATTTATAGAAATGATGTGCAAAAGCTCCGCCTACCTCAATGGCTGTAACATACTGCAAACCAAGCTGTGGTTTGTTTAAATCCAGCTCATCTCTTTTAGCTATAAGCAGAGGCATCATTAACCTTTCTGCCGGACCTTCAAAAAGAATGGCTTTATCTGCAAAATATAAGTCACATTTTGTGAGGGTTAAATATTTATGTAAAAATTCTTTATCTTCCTTAAGATCATCAGTCCTAAATTCCTTTCTTAAATCTTTTACTACAGTGTGTCTTTCCGCCCCGCTTGAAGTTAAAAAATAACGAATTGCTTCGAATTCAGCCTCGTTAGCCATATGTGTAGAATGTGTTGTGACAACAAATTGAACTGGCCAAGGCTTCCCATCGTTCAAAGTCTTTGAAAACTCATTTGCAATCTCATATAATTTTCTAATAAAAATCTGCTGCATCTGCGGATGCAGATGTGCTTCAGGCTCTTCAATAAAAATAATATCTAAACTATTCGAAATCTGTCTGCTTTGATATCTTCGAAAAAACTCAAAGAGCTGGAATAAAATATAAATTAAATTCCTTGATCCCAATCCATTATATGTTTCCGGCAGAAAAAGATTATTACCCTGACCATATCGGATTTTTGTATGACTCTCTAGAATATTAGATATGTCTATGGTCGTTTCAGTACTCAGATTAGGATCAGAAAGCCCAGGATAACCAAACAGACCGAGTGCTGGCAAAAGTTTGTTTAACTGGGTATTAAAATCAGTATCGACCTTATTTTGAATATCGTCAACTATAACTTTTAATTCTGCTGAATTACTTTTCATGTCGTCGGGAGCAGCATTCGATTGAGAAGTTTTAAAAAGCTGCGCTAAAACCTTTCCCAGCACATCTTTTTCAGAATGAGTAACATCATCAAGTCCTCTCTGAGCATTTATAAAGCTGGCACCTAATACAGACCTAAATTTGGAATACTCAATTGGAGCTGTATTTTCAGGATCTGTAGGATCAACAGCTGTTATATGGGTTTCAAAAAGACTAGGAATCCTTTCCTTGAGAGATTTCATAAAAATCTTTAGGCTTCCTTCATCCATATCTGCTACTCCTTCGAAAAGAGATTCAATTTTGCCATTTTTCAGAGCATATTTAACAGCTATAATCGCTACATTACTTGCAGGATCAAGATCTATAATAAAATCACCTAATATTCCCAGATCCTCAAGATCGACTGGATATTCAATGGTGATTCGAATTTCAATATATGGAATTTCTGCTCTTATTTCATCATCATCTCTTCCTTCAAGTTTAAAATGAAGTGCTTTCACAAAACCCTGCATTGCAGAGAGACTAAAATCATAAATTGAAAATGATGGATTCTTATCTCCTATAAGTCTTCGAAAAATTTCAGTCAAAGAGGTTTTACCTGAGTTATTTCGTCCAACAATAACCGTGGTGTGGTCTTCCAAAGAAAGGGTTACATTTTTTAATAATCTAAAATTTTTTATTTCAAGAGTTTTAATTTTCATTTCAGTTTAGTATTATTTATTATCGTTGAAAATATTAATGTGACTAAGTCAACTTGCTATTCTGCATCAGATCAATTGGACGCCTTAAATTTGTTTTTTTCTTGTTAAGGTTTCACTTCATTTATAAAATTATTCACTTTCATTGACTGAATTATCTTTAGCTTCCTCTAAAATATCTTCAATATCCAGTTTTAAGGCATCCCCAATTAATTCAACTGCTTCGTTCTGTGGCAATAGTTCTACTTTTCTCAAATGCCTTTCTATTGCTCTTGATCTGGTTCCTGCTGAATCTATTGTATTTGTTGCTTCTTGTAATTTCTTTTTAGTCTTATCAAGCATAGTCCCAAATTTTCCAAATTCAGTTTTCACCGCACCTAAGATCTGCCAAACTTCGCTTGATCTTTTTTGAATCGCTAATGTCCTAAAGCCCATATTTAAACTGCTTAAAAAAGCAACTAAATTTGTCGGACCAACAACAATTATTTTAAATTCTCTCTGCAGTCTTTCAAATAAGCCGGTTCGTCTCAGTACTTCTGCATACAGCCCTTCAGTCGGAACAAACATAATTGCGAAATCAGTCGTAACTGGCGGATTAATATACTTATCGCTTATATCTTTCGCATTCTTTCTGATGGCATTTTCAAACTGTCTGTTTATTACTTCAAGATCTTTTGCATCAATTGTTCCGACATTATCATAAGCTTCTAATAACCTCTGGTAATCTTCATTTGGAAATTTTGAATCAATTGGCAGGTACAATGGTGTATTGTCTTCATTTTGACCAGGCAGTTTAACAACGTATTCTACTCTTTCCTGAGTTCCGTTTTTAACAATCTTATTATGCTCAAACTGCTCCGGTGATAAAATCTGTTCTAAAATTGCTCCCAACTGGATCTCACCGAAATTTCCCCTTGTTTTAACATTAGTTAGCACTTTTTTCAAATCGCCCACACCAACTGCAAGTGTCTGCATTTCTCCCAAACCTTTATGCACTAATTCCAGCCTGTCACTAATAATTTTAAATGAAGCATCAAATCTTTTTTCAACGGTCTCCTGTAATTTCTCATCAACAGTATTACGCATTTCTTCAAGTTTTTTTCCATTTTCATCCTGAAGTGTCTGAAGCTTCTGTTCTACAGTTTCCCTAATCTTTTCGAGTTTCGCTTCCGTTTCTGACTTTAACTGCTCCTGTTTTACTATTAACTCGTCAAACTTCTGTTTTTGCAGTTCATTAAAATCTTTAACATTTTGAGTAAATTTATCTTCAAAAGATTTCAATGACCCTGCTTGCTCATCTCTATTTTCTTTTGCTGAAGTATTAAGCTGGTCATTAAGTTCTTTAGTTTTTTGATCAAAAGAGATAAGGAGTTTATCTGTTTTTTCTTCGCTGCTTTTCAATGAAGCTGCCAATTCTTCTTTTGCTGACTTTGAAGATTTAACAAATTGTTCTGTAAATTCGGTCTGTTTTTTGTCATTTGACAAAATCAGCTTTTCAATTTTATCCTCGTTACTTTTTGTTAAAGTTTGAAGCTGATCAGAAAAATTACCAAACTGATCCCTCTGTGCGTTAGAAAGATCATTAATATTTTTAGTTAAAGTCTCTCCAAATGTTTTAAATGAGTTTGCCAACTCCTCTCTTGTCTGTCTTGAATTTTTTTGTGCTTCCTCTCTATTAGTGGAAAATTCGGAACGGATAAGCTGATCAATCTTTCCAAATTCCAAAACATGCTTTGCCAATTCCTCTTTAAAATCATTATTTTGCTTTGGCTTCTTAAATACTGATAAAAAAATATTAATAAGCAGTAAGACTATAATTATTATTAAGACTGTTAAATTCATTTTTTATATTGTTTTTAAATTATTTGTTGTATTGACATACTTTATTCTCAGCAAATAACATTAATAATTTCAAAATTTAATTACGGAAAACCATAACAAATAAATGATTTTCAGAATTATAAACACTAAGTATTTATACTCTTTTTTCATTTCAGAAGTTTTTTAGAATTGCTAAAAATCATCAAACAAATTTCAGATCAATCCCTAATTTATAAAGTTGCTCAGTAAGAAAAATAAGAATAGATCTATGAATCTATATTTTTCATCGAAATCACCAACACACATAACTACTTAATTACTAATTAGTATAACAAAAAACTACTGTTTTTAGTAAATTTATATGAATAATTGAGACTCCTGTACATCCTCCTTGATAAAGAGCTTAAAAACTAAGACGCTGTTTTACTATGAAAAATGCTTATTTATATGTCAGAGTAAGTACTGACGAACAAAAAAGAAAAGGCTACTCCTTGCCTGAGCAGGAGGAAAGATTATTGAAATATTGTAAATATTACGATATAGAAGTCAAAGGAATCTATCGCGAAGATTTCTCTGCGAAGAATTTTAATAGACCCGAATGGAACAGATTATTTTCAGAAATTAAAAAGAAATCATCAGGAAACGACAAAAACATATTATTTATCAAGTGGGATCGATTCAGCCGTAATATTGAGTATGCTTATGAAATGATTGGCAAGCTTAGAAAATATAAAACAACAGCAAAGGCTATTGATCAGCCACTTGATTTTTCTGTGCCGGAAAGTACAGTTATGCTGGCTGTATATCTAGCAGTCCCAGAAGCAGAAAATACCCGGAGAGCTCAAAACACTTCAAACGGCATTCGACGAGCGAAGTTGATGGGAAGATATCCTAACAAGGCACCATTAGGTTTTATCAATTTAACATCAATGGATGGTAAAAAAGGTATAGCTCCTAAAGAGCCTGAAGCTGAAATCATAAAATGGGCTTTTTATCAAGTTGCCAAGAATGATCATAGAATAACTGAAATCATAAAAATAGCTAATAATAAAGGATTAATTTGTTCAAGATCACACTTTTTCAGGATTTTACACAACCCTGTTTATTGTGGACTTATACCGGTCAAACTTGAATCTAGCGAAGAGAAAGTGGTAAAAGGATTACACGAACCATTGATATCTGAAACTTTGTTTAATCAGGTTCAGTCTGTTATTAATACTAAAAGAAAAACTACTGCTAAAAGAAATGATTTGCAATCAACATTTTTCCTCAGAGGTTTTTTAACATGTCCTGTCTGTAATCGAAAACTTAGCGGAAGTATATCAAAAGGAAGATCAAAAAATTATCCATATTATCATTGTCATAATGGCTGTAAAACAAGGATAAATGCTTTCTTTCTCAATGATTGTTATCAAAATAAACTCCAACAATTGATACTCTCAAATAGTGCGATTGAATTATTTAAAAAAATTTTAGAAGAGCAGAATATAAACACACAAAAAGCAAGTTATTTATACACCCAAAAAGTATTAGCGAGGAAAATAAAAGAAGAGGGTATAACCCTTTCTCAAGGCAGAAAACTTTTTATAGCCGGAGTATTAAAAATTGATGATTATAATGAATTAAAAAAAGAGACTCAAGTCAGCACCAAAAATCTTAAAAAGGAAGCACATGATGTTGCTGTTAAATTAAAAGCTATTGATAGAAAAAATCAAATCGAAGAAAAAGCATTGGTTGAAATTTTTAAGAGATTTTCTGAATTTGAGGCCTCGGATAAAAGACATTTGGTAAATCTTATTCCACCAACCGACATTAACTTTAAAACAGGTGACCTATCTTTAGATTTAAATCAGGCGCTTTTAAAAATTTTATCAAAAAAAAGCAACCAAAAAAAGTAGAAAAAATGAATTTCATTGAGAAGAATGTTTCAGTAGAAAAAGCCGTTATTATTCTTTCCAAGAACGGCATTCAGATAGATGAGAAGGAGGCAAAAATTATTTTGGAATTACTATATTTAGTGTCAAAAAATTACGACAAACCAAAAGAGAAAAAAACTCTATATCCTTAACGGGATTTCGAATCATCATTCAGCTTCGATTAAATCTCTAATAAAGCCAATTTTAGACTGTTTATTTCAAACAGACTAAGAATTCCTTGTGAAAAATTCGAACCGTAAAATATTACGCCGAAAAGGCTTGAAAAACCTACATATTCGTATAAAAAAATGAGACAACTATTGACTAGTTGTCTCATTAAGTGATCCCAGAAGGATTCGAACCTTCGACCTACGCATTAGAAGTGCGTTGCTCTATCCAGCTGAGCTATGGAACCAAAATAGGATTTTTATTAAAAAATCTTAAAAAAAGTCGGGGTGGCAGGATTCGAACCTGCGGCCTCCTGCTCCCAAAGCAGGCGCGATAACCGGGCTACGCTACACCCCGAAGGCAAAATTTAAGCGGAGAGACAGGGACTCGAACCCTGGCGACGGTTACCCGTCGACAGATTAGCAATCTGCTCCATTACCGCTCTGGCACCTCTCCAAGCTCAAGGAAACATGTCCTATTTTGCGGTTGCAAATGTAAGACAACATTCCATATCTCACAACTATTTTGGTGCTTTTTTTTATCTTTTTTCAAACTTTTTTTTAAAACACTTCACAATCAAACGAATAGAATTGATAAAAATTTCATCTTAATTTAAAATCTATCCTAATTAAACCAAAATTTGAATTTATTTAAATAATGAGTAAATTTGCTAGATTAACTAATATTACACAGAAAATGAACAAAAGAGTTGTTATCGTTTCTGCCGTTAGAACACCTATCGGAAGTTTCATGGGAGGTTTATCTACCGTACCCGCACCAAAATTAGGTGCCGCCGCTATTAAAGGCGCACTTCAAAAAATTAACCTAGACCCAAAATTAGTTGATGAAGTTTTCATGGGAAATGTAATTCAGGCTGGAGTTGGACAAGCTCCGGCACGTCAGGCAGCACTTTTTGCCGGCCTATCTGAAGAAGTTTCCTGCACAACTGTAAATAAAGTTTGCGCCTCTGGAATGAAATCTGTAATGTTAGCAGCTCAGGCAATTGCCTGCGGAGATGCAGAAATCGTAGTTGCCGGAGGAATGGAAAACATGAGCTTGATTCCGCATTATGTACAAATGCGAAGCGGAAATAAATTTGGCCCGGCAACAATGCTGGACGGAATGCAAAAAGATGGTTTGACAGATGCTTACGATAACAACGCAATGGGAGTTTGCGCTGATTTATGTGCATCAGAGTATAAAATTACTCGCGAAGAACAAGATAATTTTGCTATCCAATCTTATGAAAAAAGCGCAAAAGCTTGGGATGCCGGAAAATTTGATAACGAAGTTGTTCCTGTTGAAGTTCCTCAAAGACGCGGAGAACCAATTATCTTTTCAAAAGATGAAGAATATACTAATGTGAAATTGGATAAAATTCCATCTTTAAGCGCTGTTTTTACAAAAGACGGAACAGTAACGGCTGCTAACGCATCGACAATTAACGACGGAGCTGCAGCTTTAGTTTTAATGTCTGAAGAAAAAGCTAATACATTAGGATTAAAACCTCTTGCTTACATAAATGGCTATGCAGATGCTGCACAAGAGCCAAAATGGTTTACTACAAGCCCGGCAAAAGCATTGCCAAAAGCTTTAGACAAAGCAGGAATTTCGATATCAGATGTTGATTATTTCGAATTTAACGAAGCCTTTTCTGTTGTGGGATTAGCGAATGCTAAAATCTTAAATCTAGATAACGATAAAGTAAACGTAAATGGCGGCGCTGTTTCATTAGGTCATCCTCTGGGATGCTCAGGAGCGCGTATTATTGTAACTTTGCTAAATGTTTTGGAACAAAATAATGCTAAAACCGGAGCTGCTGCAATTTGCAATGGCGGCGGCGGTGCATCTGCAATTGTTATCGAAAGAGCCTAAATATTATAAAATTTGGAGTTGTTGCAACATATAACTCCAAATTTTCAACTTATAAATCACCCTAAATGTTCGGAATTTGCAATCTTGCCATAGTACCTGTTCGATCTGAAGCAAGCGATAGAAGTGAAATTGTCACACAGCTTTTGTTTGGAGAGCACATCGAAATATTAGAACGTCAAAATCAATGGTCTCGAATCAGGATTCAGTTCGATGATTACGAAGGCTGGGTTGATTCTAAACAATATCAGATAATTTCTGAACAGCATTTTAATCAATTAAGTAAAGAAGCCATTATCTTAAACGCCGATTTAATTGATTATATCACAGCACCAAATAATCTTTTATTGCCGATTCCTTTAGGTGCTTCGTTATCTTTTTTAAACAACACCGAAATCAATACTTCAAATTTTGATTTTGAAGGAACAAAAACCAGTGGCATAAAACCGAAAAGCGCACTTATTAAAACTGCTTTTATGTATTTAAACGCACCCTATTTATGGGGCGGAAAAACACCTTTTGGCATCGATTGTTCTGGTTTTACTCAAATGGTTTACAAATTAAACGGGTATAAAATTCACCGTGATGCCTCTCAGCAGGCGCTTGAAGGAGAACCTTTAAGTTTTATTGAAGAAAGTGAAGCTGGTGATTTAGCCTTTTTTGATAATGAAGAAGGAAACATCATTCATGTCGGAATTATTATGGAAAATAATTATATCATTCACGGAAGTGGAAAAGTCCGCATTGACCGCTTAGATCATTTAGGAATTTACAATGCTGAACTCAATAAACACACACATAACCTTCGTGTAATCAAGAAGATTATTTAAACACAAATTAGCGCAAATTAAAAATCCTTTTAATCTGTGGCTGAAAAAATTCGTACAAATTCGTGCAATCTGTGTTTATGCACTAATCCGAATCGTTTTTCTAAATTCCGAAGGACTATTTCCTCGTTGTTTCTTAAAGAATTTATTAAAGTGGCTTTCATCCGTAAAACCAAATTCATACGCAATTTCATTTATGCGCTTATCGCTGAATTGCAAACGATGTTCAATCAGTTTGGTTTTGTAATTGCTGATATATTGCTGCATCGTTTCATCAGCATGTTTTTTAAAATAACGCCCTAAATACGTATTCGAAATTCCGAAATAATCACTGATCGATTCTGCTTTAATTTTTTCAGGATAGTAAATATTGTTCTGAATGTATTGCAAAATATCCATAGCTTTAGCTTCAGTACCAATATTAACCTGCTCAGGAAGATATTTCGCAATATTTCTAGCCACAATAATAATCAGCGTATTCACCAATTGCTGAATCAATTCCTGATTGTAAACATCTTTATCCTGATGTTCGCGACAAATCGCTTCGACCATAACTTTGACCAGACATTTATCGGCATCGTTTTTTAAAATACAGCCCGGCTGATGATTCGCGTTTTGCAGAATATATTCTAAACGCTGAATATTTTCATTCTGCAGACTAGAATTCTTCAAATAAATATCATTAAATCTCAAAAAGAAAAACTTTGTTTCGGTTTCGATAGTGAAATTATGACAATCTTCCGGCGTCAGTAAAAACATATGTCCGGCATCATATTCAAAAATATTTTTGTTGATGCACTGCCTTCCTGTTCCATTCAAAATATAAACCAATTCAAAGAAATTATGACGATCTCCAACATCTGGATATTCATCTAAAGTTTCAAAGGAAACGGTAAACGGCTCGTATAAATTTTCTTTTTTCATAAGTGCTAAAATCAGTTGAAGTTGCAAATTTACATAAAAAAGACAAATATATACAAGTTAACAGTCTTAAAAATGGTATAATTTTGTCAAGTAAAATTTAAGATATAAAATTACAACATTATGGAATATAGAAAATTAGGCATCTCAGAACTTGAATTATCAACTATTACATACGGTGCTTTTGCCATTGGTGGCAACATGTGGGGCGGAAACGAAAAGAAAGATTCAATCGACTCCATTCACGCATCAATCGATCATTGCGTAACTACAATAGACACTGCTCCTTTTTACGGATTCGGATTAAGTGAAGAAATGATCGGCGAAGCTTTAAAATCTCACGATCGTTCAAAAGTGCAATTGTTAACCAAATTTGGTTTGGTTTGGGATGGAAGCAGCAATGGTAAAGGTGATTTCTTTTTTGATGCTGACGATAACGGTAAAAAAGTTCCAGTTTATAAATATTCATCAAAAGAAAATGTAATCAAAGAAATCGAAGAAAGTCTAAAACGCCTTAAAACCGATTATATCGACTTACTTCAAATTCACTGGCCAGACTCTACAACGCCAATTTCAGAAACCATGGAAGCTGTTGATACTTTAATTCAACAAGGAAAAATCAGAACTTTTGGAGTGAGTAATTACAGCATTCCACAAATTCAGGAAGCGCAAAAAACAGTTCAGATTGCTTCAAATCAGGTTGCTTACAGTATGCTGAACCGTAAAATCGAAACCGATTTAATTCCTTTTACAGCTGCAGAAAACATCGGAATCATCGCTTACAGTCCAATGGAAAGAGGTTTGTTGACCGGAAAATATTTCATCGACAGCAAATTAAAAGAAAACGATCATAGAAATGGTTATTTCGGTCAGTTTGATCTTCAAAAAGTAAAAACTTTAGTTGAAGAATTAAGTTCGTTAGCTAATACAAAACACATTTCGATTTCACAGTTAGTTTTACGCTGGACGACTTTACAAAAAGGAATTTCTATAGTTTTAGCCGGAGCCAGAAACGCAGAACAAGCCATTTCCAATGCAAAAACAATGGATTTCGATTTGTCAGTTTCAGAATTGGAGTTCATTAATCAGGCAATTTCGAAATTAAAATAAATGTTTTAACACATAGAAACATAGTTTTCACTAGGTCTAAAAGGCGTTTAACGTACCTAAACAAACATAGTCAACTTAGTTTGTCATTTTGAGAACTATGTGTGAGAAACTAGTTTCTTTCAATTACCTTTTTTTTAGAAAAGAAAAACCTATGTTTCTATGTGTTTAAAAAACAATCTCAAAAATTAAATAATCAGAATTTGGGCGTGCCCCTCCGGGTCGGGCTATTCGTTTCAATCTTTTGTGCTCCCGAAGCCTCGGGACACAAAAGGATTTCCACTACTATCCCTCACGCATCCATTTTCAAAAGAAATAACAATTTTAAAATGAAAAATATATTTATAATTAACGGCGGACAAAAATTCGCGCATTCAGGCGGTAAATTCAATCAAACCGTTCAGGACTGGACCATTGAATTTCTTTCTAAAAACAATAATTACGAAATAAAAACAACTCATATCGAAAACATAATCGACCTTCAGGAAGAAGTAGAAAAATTTGTTTGGGCCGATTTAGTTATTTATCATACACCTGTTTGGTGGTTTCAAATCCCAAATCTTTTCAAAAAATATATCGATGATGTTTTCACGCAGGGACACAACAACGGAATCTACAAAAGCGACGGAAGAAGCCGTGTAAATCCCGATATTAATTACGGAACCGGCGGACTTTTACACGGACGCAAATACATGCTCACAACAAGCTGGAATGCACCGGCAACTGCTTTTACACTGCCGGGTGAATTCTTTGAAGAAACTTCTGTAGATGACGGCGCAATGTTTGGTTTTCATAAAATGAACAAGTTTACTGGAATGGAAAAAGTAAACGGATTTCATTTTCATGACGTAGAAAAAGGTGCTACACCAGAAAATATCGTTATCTTTAAGGACAATTATATGAAACATTTGGAAGCAACTTTTAAAAACTTATAATTATGATTTCAATTACCGCCATCTTAAAAAGCAAACAAGAGAACTTAATTGAAGTTCAAAATATGCTGACTCATTTAGTTACCGAAACTCGAAAAGAAGCAGCCTGCATTCGTTACGATTTACACACTACAGACAATGTTTTTATCATTTGGGAAGAATGGAAAGACCAAGCTGGTTTAGATTTTCATAACAGTCAGTCTTATTTGCAGGAATTTATAAAAAAAGCCGAAAATCTGGTTTCAACTCCAATTCAGGTTTACAAAACCGTACAGATTTTATAAAATATTTTTTCGCCACGAATTACACAAATTAATTTTTTAATATCAAAGAACAAGAATTTGTGTAATTCGTGGCGAATATTTTTTTCTACTTAATCCCTCCAAAAGCACCAAAGCACATATTTTTGTGCAAAATTTCAACTTTAGAAAAACCCACTTTCTTCATCAAATCCAATTGATAATTCATAGATCTGGGCGTATCTTCTTTTTCTATATAATCAAAAACTTTTTGTCTATATTCCGCTCCTCCTATTCCTTCCAAATATTCCCCATAACGCTGCCACGTATATTCATTTAATAAATCGGTATCTTGTGTAATCAAATCAGAAATCATGAAACAGCCGCCTGGTTTCAATAATTTAAATAATTTAGAAAAAGTCGTTTCCCAATCTTTATCATCGCGCAAGTGATGCAAAACGGCACCTGCCAAAATAATATCAAAACTATTTTCCTCCAAATCGACTTCGCGAATGTCACCTTGTTTAATTTCAACTTTTCCGTTTGTTTCCACCGAAACTCTTTCAAAAGCACGATTTAACATCGGTAAACTCAAATCGACCAAAGTGCAGTTTAAATTCGGCACTTTAGACAACATCATTAAAGTATAATTTCCGGCGCCGCAGCCTATATCCAAAACATTTTGAGCATTCGGAACAATTCTCTTTGAAGCTTCCGTTATTAATTCTAAAGAAATTTTAGCATCGATTGTAGCGACTTGCCCAGTTTCTAAATTCGAAAATCGTTCGACATCTTTATCAAACCTTTCCTTGATCTCTGTAATAGTTGATTTTTCCATAGTTTTTTGTTTTTACTTTTCACGCAGATTTGGCAGATAAAGNNCTTTATCTGCCAAATCTGCGAGAGAATTATTTTTTTTCAAAACTATTCTTTTCATAAATACTTTGAAAATACTATTTTTATCAATTAATAATACTTTAAAAGTATCATGGAATTACGTCATCTAAAATATTTTTTGGCTGTAGCCGAAGAATTAAACTTTACAAAAGCAGCAGAAAAACTCTTTATTTCGCAGCCACCATTAAGTCGGCAGATTATGGAATTGGAAGAAGAACTTCAGGCAAAGCTTTTCACCAGAAACAACAAAAAAGTAGAACTAACCGAAGCTGGGAAATATTTCGAAAAAGAAACAAAAGCGCTTTTTCAGAATTTGGAACGCATGTCTGCGAAGGCAAAAAAGATTGCAGACAATTTTTCGGGCGAATTTAGGATCGCCTATATCAGTTCTATTTATTCTTCTGTAATCTCCGAATTGATTAAACATTTAAAAATACAATTTCCGTATGTGAATTTTAAACTTTTTGAAATATCTACTACAAAACAAATCGATGCTTTAGAAAAAAGCAAAATCGAAATGGGTATTATTAGATCGCCCGTTCAATCTCCAAAAATAAAATCACAATTATGGTTCAGAGATGGATTTTCATTGGTTTACAATAAAAAAGCTATTCAAATAAAATCAGAAAATGAAATTCTGAAATTGAAAGATCAAACCTTCGTATTCTTCAACAAAGACTACGCTCCGCATTATCATGAAGTTTTATTAGAACTTTGTGCATTTTATGGCTTTACGCCAAAGATTATTCACGAAGCCAATAATATTAATTCGATTGTGCAATTGGTCAAAAATGGATTAGGAATTTCAATAGTTCCTTCAAACATTGCAAAAAACAATCAAGATCCTGAAATTGGTTTTATGGAGTTAAAAAAGGTGAATTTATTTACTGATGTTTCTCTGATAACTTCAAAAGAAGACGATTCTGAAATCACAAAATCTGCAGTTGATTTTTTATTGAATAATATTAGTTCACGTTAGGCGTTAAAATTAACCTCGCAAAGGCGCAAACGCGCAGAGTTTTTTTTGTTTTTGATTATGCGTTTAGTTTGTCATTTCGAGGAACGGGAAATGACATAAAATGAGACAAATCTTTGCGTCTCTGCGTCTTTGCCAGATTAAATCAAAAACAATTAGTGAAATTCGTGACTTCGTGGCTATAACAAAAATTCGTTACAATTTATTACAGAAATCCACATTATAAAAAGCTAACTTTTAAATACCTTAGCAAATTATAATTCTACTTAATAAATTCAATAAAAATGGCTGAACAATCTTCAATTCAGTGTCCAAACTGCGGAACTCCTATCGACGTAAATGATGTTTTAAAACATCAGCTGGAGGATAGTATCCGTAAAGAATTTCAACAAAAAGCTACTATTCAAAATAAAGAATTAGAGCTTAAAAACGAACAATTCGAAAAAGCCAAAACCGAATTTGAAGCCAAAAAGAAACAGGAAAATGAACTTTTTGCCGAGCGTTTGGAACGTGAGAAAAAAACAGCAGAAAAAGAAATTACCGAAAAACTAAAAACAAAACTCGAAGAAGAAAATAAAGATCGTATGCTTTTGATGGAAAAAGAACTTTCTGAAAAATCGGAAAAACTTCGGGAATTAAATAAAATGGCAGGCGAAATCGCTAAACTCCAGCGTGAAAAACTGGAAATGAAAGATGCCATTGAAGCCGAAGCGCAAAAACAATTAAACGATACTTTGGTTTTAGAACGAGATAAAATTCGTAAGCAGGAAGAAGAAAAAAACGAATTAAAAATAAAAGAATACCAAAAACAATCTGACGATCAGAAAAAGCTGATTGAAGAAATGAAACGCAAGCAGGAACAAGGTTCTATGCAATTGCAAGGTGAAGTAATGGAATTGGCAATCGAGGAATGGCTGGCAAATAATTTTCCGTTAGACACAATCGACGAAATCAAAAAAGGCGCTAACGGAGCAGATTGTCTTCAAATTGTAAACACACGTGAATTGCAAAACTGCGGTTCGATTTATTATGAAAGTAAAAGAACAAAAGCTTTTCAGCCTTCGTGGATCGAGAAATTCAAAAATGATATTCGGACTAAACGAGCCAATATTGGAGTTTTAGTTACCGAAGTTATGCCTTCTGGAATGGAAAGAATGGGAATGCGCGATGGTATCTGGATTTGTACATATGAAGAATTTAAAGGATTAAGCGCCGTTTTGCGTCAATCTTTGATTCAGGTAAGTCAGGCAGTTCAGGCGCAGGAAAACAAAGGCGATAAAATGTCTATGTTGTACGATTTCCTGACAAGCAACGAATTCCGCTTGCAGATTGAAGGAATCGTGGAAGGATTTACTCAAATGCAAAGTGATCTCGATTCTGAAAAAAGAGCAATGCAGCGAATCTGGAAACAACGCGAAAAACAAATCGAAAAAGTGGTGCACAATACTTTGGGAATGTACGGTTCGATTCGTGGAATTGCCGGAAATGCAGTTCAAACCGTGAGAGCTCTCGAATTGGACTTTATTGAAAGTGATGAGGAAGATCCTAAAGAATTACTAGAATAACAAAATAAAAAAGGCTTCGAAATTAATCGAAGCCTTTTGCTTTTAATTGTCTTTTTAAATTAACCTTTTTTAAATGACATTGTAAGCCCAAACTGATTAGAAAGATAAAGCTTATTATTCTCTATAGAATATCCAGAAGTTGTTCTTAATAACTGCAAAAATTCACCTTCTTTTTTTGCATCACATTTTTTGGTTTCTGAAGAAAAATTCGGAAACTGAAGTTTTCCTGCACCGTGTGACTGCAAATTTCCTTTGATAGCGTTGCATCCTGTTGATCCAGAAAAATTTGATGAAGTCATTTGAATTTTTGGAAAGCTTGAAAAATCTTTTTCAGTCACTATTTTCCCGTTCAAATTCTCTAAATCCAAGTTTTTTGTAATTTCTTTTCAATTGAGTTTTCATTAACTACCGCTGTAGAATTTGTAGTTTTACTTGACTTGCAGCTATAAGTCAATGATACTGCAATTAATAACATTAAAATCTTTTTCATGTAAAATAAATATATAAGTTTTATTTTACAAAATATCCCAGCTTTAAAGCATCCTCATTTGTTATAAGTTATTTTTAAACCATTTTAAGACATTTTAAAATTTAGATTTTAATCTACTTTCTTAAAAACAATCAATTTTCCGGAAGGATTTGACAGCGTTAATCTATTATTTTCTATAGAATAGGTTGTCGAACTTTGCAGGGTTTTCAAAAATTCGCTTTCTTTATTTCCGGGAGCACAAGCCATTAAGGTAGAAACCACTTTAGTAAAACGAAGTATGTCTTTCTCAAAAAAGATTTGGCCCGTAATAGAATTACAGCCGCCAAAACCTGAAAACTGATTTTCAGCCGCATTAATTTCAATTCTTGGAAACTCTTTCTGAAAATCAGTTACAAAAACTTTAAAACCATTTAATTCCTCTAAGACCCAAATATCATGCAGGCGATAATCTGTGATATACTTACCGCATCCTGCTAGTTTTTTTGGCTGCAGGTCAGAGTTATTTTTAATTTCAACTTTAGCACTGTATGGAGAAACTGCACCCGACATTGAATCCTGACAATCTAACTGCTGAATTGTAACTGTCGCAGAAGCTTTATCATTACTTAGGTTATACATTTTAACATTAGCATCCATTGCAGGAATCGCTGTAACCGAATCAAAAGTTAAGCTCTCCATTCCTTTTATCAATGAAGTAAAAACAGTTTTATCCTTCCCTATTTTTATTCCCCAGAAAGGCTCGTTTCCATTTGCTTTAAAATAATAATTCATGTCATCTTCCTGTTCAGTAACAGAGACAGATTGTTTTGTATCAGAACTTTTGCCTGCCGCAGTTTTACAGCTTACCATCAGAGAAAGTAATAGCAATAATAAAAATATTTTTTTCATAAGATTTCTATTTAGGAATGTTTTAAGCAAAAAACAAGTAAAATTCTTATGAATTTACGATATTATTTTGGAATTATTATTTAGAATCTTTTCAAATTTTAAAAAAAATATCGTTAATCATGCTCTGAAAACCCTCACTACGTAAAAGATTCCGACAAATACGTAGTTATTAAAACCTGTTAAATCCATTAAAAATAAATTTAATACGTATTTTTATAAGTATAAATACTTATATTTGCGTAGTAATACTTAATTAAAGAAATCATGGTTAGAGTAATAGTAGTTGGAAACGGCATGGTTGGATATAAATTTTGCGAAAAATTCATTGCAAAATCAGGACAGGAAAAGTATCAGGTAACTGTATTTGGCGAAGAACCAAGACGCGCTTACGACCGTGTTCACTTAAGTGAATATTTTGGTGGAAAAACCGCAGACGATTTATCATTATCAACCACCAGCTGGTATGCAGAAAACAACATTATTCTCAACACATCAGAATTAATTACAGATATTAATCGTAATGAAAAGACAATTCATACGCATTTAGGAAAAACACATACGTATGATTACTTAGTATTAGCAACAGGATCTTCTGCTTTTGTACCCCCAATTGACGGAGTCGAAAAAGAAGGTGTTTTCGTTTATAGAACCATCGAGGATTTGGATGCAATTATGGGTTACGCCAAAAAAATAAAACAAAAAGGCGCAACCGAAGCAGCTGTTTTAGGAGGAGGTTTACTTGGACTTGAAGCTGCAAAAGCCGTGAGAGATTTAGGACTGAATCCGCATGTGGTAGAATTTGCTCCTCGTTTAATGCCCAGACAATTAGATCAAGGCGCAAGCGATATGCTCCAGTCTAAAATAGAAGAATTAAATATTGGGATACATCTTAATAAAGTAACACAATATATTGAAGGAAAAGAAAGTATAACAGGAATGATGTTTGCCAACGACGAATTGCTAAAAGTTGACATGCTGGTTATATCTGCCGGAATTAAACCTCGCGACGAACTGGCCAGAGTTTCTGGACTTGAAGTTGGTGTAAGAGGCGGAATCGTTGTCAACAATCAAATGCAGACCTCAGATCCTTCTATCTATGCGATTGGCGAAGCGGCGCTTTACAACCAGAATATTTACGGACTTGTTGCTCCAGGTTACGAAATGGCAGATGTCGCCGCTGAGCAAATCTTAAACGGCTCTAAAACCATGAGAGAAACCATCGATATGTCGACCCAATTGAAATTAATTGGCGTTGAAGTAGCCAGCTTTGGTGATCCTTTTATAGAAAATGAACATGTAACCGCTATTGTTTATGAAAATAAATTAAGCGGTATTTACAAAAGAATCAATGTAACCAAAGATTCAAAAACCTTATTAGGGGGCATTTTGGTTGGAGATTCGAGCGATTACAATGCTCTTTATCAGATTTTCAGCAATGCAATGGCATTACCAAAAAATCCTGAAGATTTAATTTTAGGTTCTCGAGATGGCTCTGAAGGTTCTTCTTTAGGAAGTGTTATGGATCTTCCCGATACCGCTGTAATCTGTTCTTGCGAAAATGTTACCAAAGGATCAATCTGCTGTAAAATTTTAGACGAATCCTGTGCGACTTTTTCTGATGTTGTCAAAGCAACCAAGGCAACTTCGGGATGTGGAGGTTGTAAACCAATGGTTTCAGATTTAGTAAAAGCGACTCAAAAATCACTCGGCAGAGAAGTAAAAGAAGTAATCTGCGAGCATTTTAGTTATAACCGTCAGGAATTATTCGATTTAGTAAAAATCAACAAATACGATAATTTTTACGACGTAATTGATCATCACGGAAAAGGCGATGGCTGCGAAGTCTGCAAACCTGTTGTAGCTTCCATTTTCTCAAGTATCTATAACGATACTGCCAATAAACACGTAACAACGCAAGATACAAACGATAGATTTTTGGCCAACATTCAGCGAAACGGAACATATTCTGTAGTTCCAAGAGTTGCAGGAGGCGAAATTACTGCCGAGAAATTAATCGTTATTGGCGAAGTGGCCAAACAATTTGATTTATATACCAAAATTACCGGAGCTCAAAGAGTGGATTTATTCGGAGCACATTTAAGTGATTTACCTAAAATCTGGAAAATCTTAATCGACAATGGTTTTGAAAGCGGTCACGCCTACGGAAAATCCCTCCGCGCCGTAAAAAGCTGTGTGGGAAATGCGTGGTGCCGTTACGGAATGGACGACAGCGCCGGATTTGCAATTGAACTCGAAAACAGATATAAAGGAATTCGTTCTCCACATAAATTAAAAGGCGGTGTTTCGGCCTGCATTCGCGAATGCGCAGAAGCCCGCGGAAAAGATTTCGGATTAATCGCTGTGGAAGGCGGTTGGAATTTATACATCGCAGGAAATGGCGGTGCAAATCCAAAACATGCTGTTTTATTAGCCGAGAAAATCGATAAAGAAACCGTAATCAAATACATGGACAGATTCTTAATGTATTACATCCGCACGGCTGGCCCGCTTATCCGAACTTCAACTTGGTTAGAGAAATTAGACGGCGGTTTAGAATATTTAAAAGAAGTTATCATCGAAGATAGTTTAGGAATCTGCGAAACTTTAGAAGCCGAAATGCAGACTTTGGTAAATACTTTTGAATGCGAATGGAAACAAGTATTAGAAAAACCAAGATTGTTAAAACGTTTTAATCACTTTATAAACTCAGACGAAAAAGACGATAATGCTGTTTTTGTGCCGCTTAGAGATCAAAAGGCGCCAAAAGCGTGGTCGTGAAAATAAATTTAAACACATAGAGACATAGATTTTAAAACTAAATAAAAGACGTTTCACTTGCATAAACAAACATAGCTATTGCGAAGAATGGCGGATTCAAAGATTTTTAATTCTCAATTTTTAATTTTAAAAAAATCTATGTTTCTATGTGTTTAAAAATAACAGCTCCAAAAAAAAAGAATAAATATCACAAAAACGTTTGCTGTCCTTCTTATCCTCTTTTTTACTGCGCCATCAACTCTCTTGATTGTAAAAAGAAGGATAAGAAACAGGAAATCAAAACTCAATCAAAATGGAAGAAATCTTAAATCAATACGAAACAGTTCATGCGAGCGATGCAACAATTTGGTTCAAAGCCGGTAAAGTAGAAGATTTTCCAACCAATCGCGGCGGCTGTATTAAATATAAAAATAAACAGATCGCTATTTTCAATTTCACACGCCGAAACGAATGGTACGCCTGCCAAAACGCCTGTCCGCATAAAATGGAAATGGTGCTTTCAAGAGGAATGACAGGATCTGCAGACGACATTCCAAAAATCGCCTGCCCGATGCACAAAAAAACATTTTCATTAATAGACGGTTCTAACCTAAATGGCGAAGAATATAAAATCGCAACTTACCCAATCAAAGTAGTTGAAAACGAAGTATTTGTTGGGTTTGTAGATTAGCTTTTTTAGATGAAAGATGCAAGAAGCAAGATTTGAAAAACTTTTATCATCTTGCTTCTTGCATCTTTCATCTCACTTTAACCTTTCGACTTTTCTACTTAATTCCTTATCTTTGAAATTCTATTACCTGACCCAAAAAAAATGACTACACCTTTTCAAAAAGCAAGCGAATGGATTGATGCCGAAAACGCTCAGGATCCAAACATTGAAACCGACCATAATACAGAATATCCAAAAGAATTATTGTATTCAAACCGAATGTATGAAAGGCTGATGCAATTTGAACCTGAAGCATCAGAACAAGTTCAGATCGCCTCAAAAGCACAACACATCTGCAGATGGAAAGTAGCCCGTGAATCGTACCCAATGGACCGCGTAGGTTATTTAAAATGGAGAGAAGATCTTAAAAAATTTCATGCAAAAACGACTGCCGAAATTCTACAAAGAGCAGGATATAACGAAGATTTTATCGCAAGAGTTTCTTTCCTGATCGAAAAGAAATTACTTAAAAAAGATGCGGAAACACAATTATTAGAAGACGTTATCTGTTTGGTATTTTTAGAATATTATTTAGAGCCTTTCGTTGAAAAACACGACGAAGAAAAACTAAAAAACATCATCAAAAAAACCTGGGATAAAATGTCTGATAAAGGACATCAGGAAGCCTTGAAAATCAATTATTCTGAAGAAAATTTAAACCTAATAAAAGCTTCTTTAGGATTGTAATTTAGTATATGAAAAAAAGCAGTCAGGAAGAAGATAAAATCACGTTCAAAAATTTACGACGACTGTATTTTTTTGCACTTCTTACTATTGCATTCACTATAATTGTTAGTCAGGTTTTAGTACAATACAATCTAAATCAACAATTAAGTGATTCCAAAATCATTAATTTCTCGGGCAAACAAAGAATGCTGAGTCAGAAAATCGTCAAAGAAGTTCTTATTCTGCATTACGTTTCTGATACCGCTTCTCCTAAACAAATTTCGCATTTAAATGACGTTTTAGCCCTTTGGAAGAAAAACCAAAACGCGCTAGAAAACGGCAGTGACAGCATGGCTTTTCCAAAAGAAAAATCAGAAACACTTCGTAAATTATATCTCGAAATCAATCCGATTTTTAACAAAATTGCTCAGACAACAGATTCGTTTATAGTAAATTTAAAGCAAAAAAAACAAGCCTCTGAAAATCAAAAACTAGTTCAAACTATTCTCGAAAACGAAGGTGTTTTCCTTTCTAAAATGAATCAGATTGTAACGCAGTACGATCTCGAAGCACACGAAAAAGTAACCGAACAGCGCACAATAGAATATTGGATTTTTGGTTTTACACTGCTGGTATTACTTTTAGAATTCTTCTTTATCTTCAAGCCGACGAATAAAAAAATCGAGAGATTAATCGCCAAACTTTTAACTTCAGAAAAGAAAGCATTAAAACTAGCGTACGATACCGAAATCATCAGCGAAATAAAAGAAAACTCCGTAAAGGAATTAAAATCGCTCAATTATGCGATGGAAAATACGTTGTTGTACTGTAGAATTGCGCCTGATGGTTCAATCATTCATATCGGAGAAAAATTTGCCAAACTTTTAAATTATACCAAATTTTTATCCAATAAAAAATTCTCCGAAGTTCTTACTGCAGACGAAAAAGAACAAGTAAATTTTGATCGTCTGATATTTGAAAAACAGCGCAGCGGCTGGCAGGGCGAAATCAGCATCATAAACAAAGAAGCACAAACTATCTGGCTCGATTTATCGATGGTTCCTGTAATGATTAAAAAAGATGAACTTGAACTTTTAATCGTTTGTTTCAACATAACCGAACGCAAAAAAGCACAACGCGAGGTAGAACGTCTGAACCTCGAAAATACAACCGAAAAAATCAATCAGCAAAAGATTATTTCAAGCAAAATAGTAGAAAATCAGGAAAACGAACAAAACCGAATTGCCAAAGAAATTCACGACGGAATTGGCCAGATGCTTACTGGTCTGAAGTTTAGCCTGGAAAGCATCAATTTAGATGACAGAGAAAAATCAGAACAAAAAATTGAGTATTTAAAAAAATTATCACTCGATATTATCAAAGGTGTTCGTACCGCAACTTTCAACTTAATGCCGCCGGAATTAAGCGATCACGGCATCGTTTCTTCACTCGCAAAACTTACACAAGAACTTTCAAAACTAACTGGAAAAGAAATACTCTTTTACAACAAAACCGACTTTAATCAGCGTCTAGACTCTTTAATTGAAATCAATATTTACCGCCTCACGCAAGAAGCTATAAACAACGCCATTAAATACGCCGAGTCATCGCATATTATTGTGGGCCTTTCGCACAGCGACACACTTTTAAGCATCGTAGTAGACGACAACGGAAAAGGTTTCGACATCAATTCTGTCGACAAAAAGCGTAACAGCGAGTCAGGAATGGGACTTTTATTCATGAAAGAAAGAATCCAATACATCAACGGACGCGTTTTCATGAACTCCATTCCGGGCGAAGGAACGAGGATTACTTTTAATATTCCGATTCTAAAATGATGTGTTAATGTGGCAATGTGGCAATTTGATAATTTGAGAATGTGGCAATGTGGCAATTTGATAATTAGATAATTCCTTAAAGCATCTTCATCAATTTTCTAATTATCTCATTTTCTCATTTTCCCATTTTCTAATTATCTCATTTTCTAATTATCTCATTTTCTAATTATCTAATTATCTAATTTTCCCAAAGGACAACAACTTTAAGGTAAAAAACTTTGAGTAAATTAAAACCGAACCTGCAATTTGAATTCAACCTTCTAATGTTATTTTAATATTGGAATTTACTTTTTAAAAAAAGTACGTATATTAGCATCTTCTTTTTAGATGAATATACGTAAAAATCCAGAATCAAAATTAAGTAAACTATGAGTAATATCATTCGTGTAGTGCTGGCAGATGATCATGTTTTTGTAAGAGACGGAATCAAATCCTTACTCGAAAACGAAGCAAACATTGAGGTTGCAGGAGAAGCAATTGATGGTGCAGATGCGCTGGAAGTAGTTGCAGAAACCAAACCTGACTTACTTATAGTAGATATTCGTATGCCCAACTTAACCGGTATCGAAGTAGTAGAAAAACTTAGAAGCGAAAATAATAACGTAAAAATCATCATGCTTTCGATGCACGAATCAGAAGAGTATGTGCTGAAATCTATAAAAGCCGGAGCCGATGGTTATTTGCTAAAAGGTTCAAGCAAAGAAGAATTCCTAAAAGCACTGCATAACGTTGCTGCCGGCGGAAAATATTTCAGCGGTGATATTTCTTCGATTTTAATCAGTCAATTAACAAATTCAGCATCATCCTTAGAACCTAAACAAAATTTAGGCGAAGAAATGATGATTACCAAAAGAGAGAAAGAAATCCTAACGTTATTATTATCCGGTAAAGGAAACAAAGAAATTGCAGAAGCGCTTGATATTAGTAAAAGAACAGCCGAAGTTCATCGTTTTAATTTAATGAAAAAGCTAAAGGTCAAAAACTTAATGGAACTTTCTAATAAAGCGGCAGAATATTCACTTTTATAAAATCTGCTCAAAAGATAAAAATCATAATCTAAAAATAGCATTTTCACAAAATAAAGAATCAATTTTATGATCTTGACAAATCGCTGTAATTAGATAAAAATACTTAATTTAAAATACGTATTAATACTTACATGTACTTATATTTGATAAAACAAATCTAGGTACTATGAAAAATACAAATTCTTTATCACAATCGCACAAGATTCTATTCTTGAACACTTTGGCCTTTACGGTATGCTTTGCATGCTGGACATTAAATGGGGTATTAGTTACTTTTTTAGCAGATAATGGAATTTTCCAGTGGAGCGTAGTTCAGATCGGCTGGTTACTCGGAATTCCAATCCTGACCGGTTCCATAATGCGTCTGCCAATTGGAATCCTAACCGATAAATTTGGAGGTAAATATGTTTTTTCGTTTTTACTGCTCCTCTCTTCTATTCCTTTATTTTTATTACCGCTGGCAGATAGTTTTTTAATGTTTGCTCTATTAAGTTTCCTTTTCGGAATGGTCGGGACAAGTTTTGCGGTAGGAATAGGCTATACTTCTATCTGGTATCCTAAAGAATGGCAGGGCCGCGCGCTCGGAATTTTTGGAATGGGAAATGCCGGTGCAGCAATCACTACCTTTTTAGCCCCTTCCCTATTAAACTATTTCTCTGCAGAAGATCCTCAGAATGGCTGGAAAATACTTCCTATTCTATATGCTGTATCACTTTTAATTATTGGAGTTGTTTTTTTAATCTTCGCAAAAAACAAAAAAATAGAAAACCAGACAAAATCGGTTTCACAAATGCTGGGATCACTAAAAAGTGCACGTGTTTGGCGCTTTGGTGCCTACTATTTTTTAGTTTTCGGATGTTTTGTAGCCTATTCACAATGGCTGTTACCTAATTTTATGAATGTATATCAAACCAGCTTGGTCATGGGCGGGTTATTTGCAACACTTTTCAGTCTGCCGTCGGGTGTTATAAGAGCGTTTGGCGGTTATTTATCAGATAAGTTTGGCGCAAGAAAAGTAATGTATTGGGTTTTAAGTTCTTCTGTAATATTGAGTGCTTTGCTAATGATTCCGAAAATGGAAATTACAACTACAGGTCCTGGAGTTCTAGCAGCTAAAAAAGGAATAATTACCGCTGTTTCAGACCAAAATATTAAAATTGGCAGCACTGATTTTGCAGTTGCACAGAAAAAAGAAAATCTAAATCAAGATGGAATTTTTCCGACCACAACATCATGGCAGCAAGTTGTAGTGAAACAAAATCAAACTGTTAAGAAAAAAGAATTACTTGCAAAAGGAATCACGGTCATAAAATTTGACGCAAATATGTGGGTATTCTTAGTTTTAGTAATCCTGATCGGAATATCGTGGGGAATTGGCAAAGCTGCTGTTTATAAACATATTCCGGAATATTTCCCGTCAGAAGTTGGTGTTGTCGGCGGTATGGTTGGCATGATTGGCGGTCTAGGCGGTTTCTTCGGACCAATTATTTTTGGTTATCTCCTCACTGCAACAGGAATATGGTCCAGCTCCTGGATTTTTATATTAGTTTTTTCATCAGTTTGTTTAATTTGGATGCATTATACAATTACTAAAATAATGAACGAAAAACAACCTGTGTTAGCACAAATAATTGATAGGAAATAAAAACAAATAAATGATTTTTGTCAGAAAATGTATGAAAATTAATTCTTTAATTTGGGCCATCAAAAAATCAAATATGAAAAAATTGAAAACTATCATTTTATGTCTTCTGGGGGCAATAAGCGTTCAAATGCAGGCTCAGGAATTAGATGTAAATTTACAAATCAGACCACGTTTTGAATATCGCAATGGTTACAAAACTTTACTCCCTTACGGCCAGGAAGGAACCTCTCAGGTTTCGCAGCGTTCAAGATTAAGTTTTGATTACAAACAAGATGAACTGAAAGTAAAACTAACACTTCAAAATACCAGAACCTGGGGAGATGCTGTACCGGCAACAACCGCAGATAAAAATGGAATTGCAGTTTTTGAAGCTTGGGCACAATACAACTTTACCGAAAAATGGAGCGCCAAATTAGGAAGACAAGTTCTTTCTTATGACAACCAGCGTATTTTAGGAGAACAGGATTGGGGACAGCAGGCACAAAGCCACGATGCAGCAACAGTATCGTTTCAGGGAGAGAACCAAAGATTAGATTTTGGAGGAGCGTACAATTCTAATGCAGAAAATGTTTTGCAGACCCCTTATACTGTTTCCAGTTACAAAGCAATGCAATTTGCGTGGTACCACAGAAAATTTGAAACGCTAGAAGCAAGCTTTTTACTGCTGAACACAGGTTACGAATATGCAAACGCGGATGCTAAATTATTAGTAGATTACAAACAAACCTTTGGGCCTTATTTAACTTTTAAACCTGGGAAATTAGATTCTAATCTTTGGGTTTACGGACAAACAGGAAAAAATACCGATCAAAAAGTAAGCGCATGGAATGCCGGAGCGAATGTAAATTATATGTTTACCGAAGCTTTTAAAGCTGGTTTAGGATTTGAATTCTTATCTGGAAAAGATAGGAATGACGGCAGTTCGGTTATCAAATCTTTTAATCCTATTTTTGGAACAAACCACGCTTTTAATGGTTTTATGGATTATTTTTATGTTGGAAATCACTTAAATAATGTTGGTCTTGAAGATGCCTATTTGAAATTAAATTATACCGTAAAAAAATGGCAGTTTGCTTTGAGTCCGCATGTGTTTTTGGCTCCAAACAAAGTTGTTACACCGCTTAATGAGGAATTAGATTCTTATTTAGGAACCGAAGTAGATTTTTCTACTACCTTTAATTTCAAAAAAGATATCGTTTTAACAGGAGGATATTCTCAAATGTTTGGTACTAAGACTTTAGAATTTATTAAAAACGGTGATGCCAGCCATACTAACAATTGGGCTTGGTTGATGATTTCTGTTAATCCAAGAATTTTTAGCTGGAAAAAATAATTTTTCTTCAAAATTAACTTCTATATTTTACCCTTTTCCTATTTCGGAAAAGGGTATTTTTTTTAGTTTCAAAAAATGCATTGTATTTCCTTTAATTAGTTATATTTGAAACGATTATGAACCCCAAATTCTATCCTATGAAACCATTTCTAAAATTATCAATGTTAACTCTTATCGTAACTCAAACTAGTGTTGATCAAAAAATAAATGATGCTTTAATTTCAAAAGGATCAGAAATAAATTTTGCAAAAACACAAAAAAGAGGAATCAAAAAAAACAACATTATTTATTATGTTGAAAATGATTTACAAACAATATCTGCCTACAAAAGAAGCAAATTAAAATGGCAGACCAATGTAATTTCTGTTTGTGGAAAACCAAAAGTAGGAGAACCCGAAATAAGATATATAGGATATAATACAAACAAACTGCTAATCGTTATGGGAAAACATAACTTTGCAGAAATTGATATTAATAGTGGTATAACGACGCTTGTTGGTTAAGATAAATCTATTTAATAGTTAGTCAAAATTGCATTATAAGCTGCTCTTTTTCTGTTTTGAGAAGGGGCTTTTTTTTGCGAAGAAATTTCGTTTTAAATTTTGCTATAGTATATTTGTTAAAACCAAAAAAAATAAATACGAATGATCTCTTTAAATAAACATGTTTCTTTCAGAAATATCCTTTTCTTCTTACTGTTAAGTTATCATGTGCAAGGGCAGAAAAACAACAGTAATGCCTATGACCGGATATATGATTTTGAAGAAGGTTTAGCAAACGTTTTGGGATTTAATTCAGAAGAAGGATACATCGATAAAAATGGAAATGAAGTTATTGCTTTGGGAAAATACAAATACTCAGGTCAATCTTTTTCAAATGGACTAAAAACAATTAGAGTGCCAGGCGAAGGTCAGACAAAATATGGCTTTATTGATAAAAATGGTACTATCAAGATAGAACCTATATATGAAAATGCATATCCTTTCAAAGATGGTTTAGCCGCCGTTCAAAAAGATGGGAAATGGGGATATATTGACACAAGTGGAAAAACTGTTATTAATTTTAAATATAAAAGAATTAGTTTTTTCCGTGAAGGCTTAGCAAGTGTAGCACTTGATGAAGAATATGGTTTTATAAATCAGAAAGGAGAATTAATTATCCCGTATCAATACGAATGGACATTTGGGTTCACCGAAGGTTTAGCAAAGGTTAATGATGGATACAAAACATATTACATCGATACTAAAGGAGAACGTAAATTTACAGATGATACTAATGATGTAAATAATGGCGAATTTTCTAGCGGTCTGGCAATAATTAAACAAAATGATAAAGAAGGATTTATTAATAAAGAGGGAAAGACAGAGATTGGTCCCCAGTATGATAAAGCCTATAAATTCAGAGGCGACATCGCAATTGTAATCATAAATGGTAAATATGTTTTAATTAATAAAAAAGGTTCTCTAATATCCAGTCAATCTTATGATAATGCATATTATTTTCAGGATGGACTTTGCTCAGTTAAATTAAACAAAAAGTGGGGATGTGTAGATAGCACTGGTAAGATTATAGTTCCAATAATTTATGATGAAATTGGATTTTTTTCTGAAGGGTTATTGAGCGTCAATTTGAATGGAAAAAACTTTTACATTGATCAAAACAATAAATGTAAGATTTTCTGTAATTAAAATTTTGTTATTCTGTAAAATTCCAAATATAAACCATGAACAACTGGACACAAAGATGGGACGACCGCTACAGCAGCGAAGAATTTGCATACGGTACAGCACCCAATAATTTCTTAAAAGAACAAATCCAAAAACTAAATCCAGCAGCGATTCTTTTTCCTGCTGAAGGCGAAGGAAGAAATGCCATCTTTGCTGCAAAGTTAGGCTGGGAAGTCTCTGCTTTTGATATTAGTGAAGAAGGAAAAAATAAAGCTCTTAAACTCGCCGAATCCAGCAATGTTTCAATTGATTATAGAGTTGGTGAATTGGAAACTTTAGATTTTAAAAAAGATCAATTTGATGCAATCGCATTGATTTACGCCCATTTTCCAGCAGAAATTAAATCTCTTATTCACAAACAACTGAATCAATATCTAAAGCAAAACGGCATTATCATTTTTGAAGCTTTCAGCAAAAAACATCTGGAATATTTAGCCGTAAATGAAAAAGTCGGCGGACCAAAAGATATCGAATCTCTGTTTTCTATTGAAGAAATTCAATCTGATTTTCCAGATTATGAAATTTTACAATTAGAAGAAACAGAAATCGAACTCAGCGAAGGTTTATTTCATAATGGGAAAGGTTCTGTAATTCGGTTTATTGGAAGAAAAAGATAGTCAGACAACAAATTAAAATTGAATTATGCTTCATAAAATTATAGTCCTTTTTCTATTGATCAGCATGCAAAGTTTTGCACAAGAAAGTACTGCGATTACTCATAAAGATCTCTATTCTAAAGATGGACTTATTTATAAAGCTTCTAATGATTCAATTTTTTCAGGTTCTATAGAAAACCGCAGATGGACAAACAATATATTATTATCAAAAGAAGATTATAAAGACGGTTTTATAATATTGGTTACCGAATATTATAACAAAAGCAAAAAAGGAATTCCGTATATGAAAACCTATTTCCATGACGGCCTGTATTTTAAAAAGAAAAAACAAGATCGCCTGGATTTCGACGGAACTATAGATTCGACTATTTATTTTGATGAAAACGAAAACAAAATATTAGAAGAATTCTTTTCTAAAGGCAAATTAATTCACAGCTGCGAATATAAAGACGGAAAGAAAAATGGAAAACAATTCTGTATTTCGAAAAATGGAGAGGAACTAAATTTTATTTATAAAAATGGGAAAAAAGTTCAATAATCAATTTATCTAAAAAAACCCATCAGAGACTCCCAGTTCTTAACAAAACCAAGAATCAAATCGCTGTAATACAATCACACAGTATACTTTCGCTGTTGTGACCTAAATCTAATTTTAAAGCTTTCAAAAAAACCAATTAGGTTTTAATTGAAAGCTTATTTCTTTTATTCAGTTCTTAGTGGCTGGCTTTGCAAATAATAAAAATATTTTTAAACAAAATTACGTATTAATACGTAAAAATACGTATTTTTGTTTCTATAGAATTAAGTGATTTACTAAAGAATTAAGTAATTCATGTTTCTGTACTTAAACAAAAATGTAATGCAAAACACCAAAATCAAAACTACCTGTTCCTATTGCGGCGTTGGCTGTGGCATAATCGTAACCAATGATGCTAAAAATGGCGTGATGGTCGAAGGCGACAAAGACCATCCTGTAAACAAAGGTATGTTATGTTCTAAAGGTATGAATCTGCATTACGTAGTTAACGATACATCAGACCGAATTTTATATCCAGAAATGCGAGGCAGTAAATCGTATCCGCTGGAGCGCGTAAGCTGGGACACTGCTCTCGACCGAGCTGCAGCTGTATTTTCTTCCATCATAAAAAAACACGGCCCGGACAGCGTTGGCTTTTATATTTCAGGACAATGTTTAACAGAGGAATATTACTTGGTCAACAAACTCGTAAAAGGTTTTCTTAAAACCAATAATATCGATACCAATTCCAGACTTTGCATGAGTTCTGCTGTCGTGGGATATAAAAAAACTTTTGGAGAAGATTCTGTACCTATTTCTTATGATGATATTGAGCTAGCCGATACTTTTTTGATTACAGGCGCAAATCCGGCGTGGTGTCATCCTATCCTATTCAGACGGATTGAAAAACACAAAGAGAAAAATCCGAAAATAAAAATAATTGTAATTGATCCGAGACGAACAGATACTGCCGCTTTTGCCGATTTACATCTGCAGATTATTCCGGGTTCTGACATTATTTTGTATCATGCCATTGCCAAACGCATTATCGAAAAAGGTCATGTAGACCACGATTTTGTAAAAAACAATGCAGAAAATTTCAAACAATACAAAGACTTAGTTTTAAGTACTTCTTTAGAAAAAGCTTCAAAACTTTGTGGTATTTCGGTAAACGATATCAAACTTGCTGCTGATATAATAGGAAAGGCAAAAGGTTTTATTTCGCTTTGGGCGATGGGATTAAACCAAAGTGCCGTTGGCGTTGATAAAAATACGGCGCTGCTCAATTTATCACTATTAACAGGACAAGTTGGAAAACCTGGTTCAGGACCTTTTTCCTTAACTGGACAACCCAACGCAATGGGCGGACGCGAAGTTGGCGGAATGGCAACACTTTTGGCAGCGCACAAAGACATTGCAAATCCAGAACATCGAAAAGAAGTTGCCGATTTTTGGGGCGTTGATTCTATTTCGGATAAACCGGGTTTAACCGCGACAGAAATGTTTGAAGCGCTGGAATCGGGTAAAATGAAAGCAGTATGGATTATCTGCACCAATCCTTTAGTGAGCCTCCCGGATTCAAGACGTATTGAAAAAGCACTTCAAAATGCAAAATTTGTTGTCGTTCAGGATATTTCGCATAATGCAGATACTGCAAAATTTGCCGATTTATTATTGCCTGCTGCAGGATGGCTGGAAAAAGAAGGAACGATGACGAACTCAGAACGTCGTATTTCGTATCTTCCTAAAGGAATAAATGCTCCAGGTGAAGCCCTTCCAGACATTGAGATTTTAATTCGCTTTGCGAAAAAAATGAATTTCAACGGATTTAATTACAACAGTGCCGAAGATATTTACAAAGAACACTGCGCACTTACTAAAAATACCAATATTGATATTTCATTCTTAAATTATCATCGCCTAAAAACCGAAGGAACTTTTCAGTGGCCCGTTCCAGATTACGGACATCCGGGAACTCCGAGATTATTTACCGATAAAAAATTCTATACGCCTTCGCAAAAAGCAATTTTCAATCTTCCCGTTTCGATAGAAAATACATCGGTACAGCCAAATGCCGAATTTCCTTTTATCCTAACGACAGGAAGAATTCGTGATCAATGGCATACAATGACTAAAACTGGGAAAGTATCCAGATTGTTAACACATATTCCGAGTCCTGTCTTAGAAATAAACCCAATTGATGCTTTTAAAAACGAAATTAAAAATGGTGATATTGTTACGGTTACCAGCAAAAATGGCGAAGTCCGCGTAAAGGCAAAAGTTACAGATTCAATTAAAGAAAAAGTCCTTTTTCTGCCAATGCACTGGGGAAAACAGCTTGAAAATGATTTAAACCGAACCAATAATTTAACGAATACCGTTGTCGATCCTATTTCAAAAGAGCCAGATTTTAAATATACTACCGTTTCGATTACCAAATATGTAAAACCGTTTCAGAAAATTGCCATTGTTGGTGCGGGCGCAGCATCATTCCGATTCATTCAAAATTATCGCGAATTCAATACAACCGACGAAATTATTGTTTTTTCGAATGAAGTAAATCCGTTTTACAACCGCGTCTTGCTTCCAGAATACATGACGGGAGAATTCAGCTGGGAACAGCTTTTAAAAGTTAAAGATGGCGAAGCTTTCAGTAAATTAAAAATTACTATGAAAGCCGGAGTTGCAATTGATAAACTGGATACCAATAATAAAACAATTTTAGACAGCCAAGGTCAAATCCATACTTTTGATTCCTTGATTTTAGCAACCGGAAGCCGTCCTTTTGTACCAGAAAATGCACAGCTCCATCTTCCCGGACGTTTTACAGTAAGAAAAAAAGAAGATGCAGACCGATTAAAGAAACATCTTGACAGCACCAATCTCCCTCCAGAAGAACAGCATGTCGTTATTATTGGCGGCGGTTTATTAGGCTTAGAATTGGCTGCAGCTTTAAAACATAAAAAGATAAAAACTACGATTGTTCAAAGAGCTTCGCGTTTGATGGAACGCCAATTGGACTTAATATCGAGCAAATTATTGGCCGAAGAAGTACAGCTTCGAGACATTCAGATTTACTTTGATAACGAAGTAAGTACGGTTTTTGAAACAGATAATGAAAATGAAATAGAAATCGCCTTAAAGAGCGGTAAAATTATTACCGCAAATGCAATTGTATATACGATTGGAACAATCCCGAATATTGAAATTGCACGCGAAAGCGGACTTTCATGCGGACGAGGCGTAAAGGTAAATCAGTATTTGCAAACTTCAAATCCAGACATTTTTGCTATTGGAGAAATAGCTGAATTCAAAAATAAATTATTCGGAATCACTTCTGCTGCAGAAGAACAAGCTGCTATTCTGGCTAACTTTTTAGCAGGTGATATCAGCAGTTACTACAAAGGTTCTATTTTAATGAATATTTTAAAATTAGAAGATATCAACCTTTGCAGCATTGGCGATATCCAAATTCCGGAAAACGACGATTCATATGAAGAAATCGTTTTTTCAGACTTGAAAAAACGTTATTATAAAAAATGCATTGTAAAAGATGATCTTCTTGTTGGAGCGATTTTAATGGGTGATAAAAACGAGTTTGCCGAATTCAAAACCATGATCGAAAGCAAAATAGAATTATCAGACAAACGGAATTTATTACTAAGAGGAAGTTCAACTGCCAAACCCGTTCTCGGAAAACTAGTTTGTTCCTGCAGTCAGGTTGGAGCAGGAAATATTGAAGAAACGATCAAAAGCGGTGTAAGCGATTTTACCGATTTATGTAAAAATACCGGAGCCGGATTAGGATGTGGCAGCTGTAAAACAGAAGTAAAGGAAATATTGGCAAAATGTAGAGTTTAGTTTATTTTGTTTAAGGTTTCACGTTTCAAGTTGTTGATTGTGCTGATCTTAACGTAAAGTTCACAAAACCAAGCAGTAAAGCTTCTATCCAAAGCTTTGCGAACTTTAGAAACTTATTAAATAAAAACTAAAAACTTTGCGAAACTTTGCGGTAAAACTTTATGTTCAAAGTAAAAAACCTGAAACTTTAAACCTGAAACCTGAAACAAAAAAAAATGGAGTTAACAAGATTAATAGTAAAAGGAGGCGTTATTTCGCCGGGAGAATTACGAGAAGTAGTAGATATTGCTTTAGAAGAAGGTCTGGATTCCATTTCATTTGGTTCAAGACAAGACATTATTTTCCCGCAGGGTTTTAAATCTTTAGACAAAAATACTTTAGGCAGACATCATTTTGTTTATCCCGATCAGGAAAGCGGCAATAATATTGTTTCTTCTTATGTTTCTACAGATATTTTTAGAAATACAAATTGGCTTACAGGAAATCGGTTTTTATATGTTTTGGAAGAATTTAAAGAACAGCCAAAACTAAAAGTAAATATTACAGATCCAAAACAGCAGCTGGTTCCTTTATTTACCGGACATTTAAATTTTATTGCTTCAGAACACGAAGATTATTGGTATTTGTACATTCGTCTTCCAAAATGGGAACGAATAGAAGTATATCCTGTTCTGATTTACAGCTGGGATTTGGCCAAAATATATTACGAAATAGAAAAAATTACAGAAGAAGATTCCGTTGACATAGAAATGCTTTTTACTCTAGTCAGCGAAGAATTGGATACCAACAGCAGAACGATTGACAAACCTTTGAACATTCCTTTTTATCCTTTTCCATATTACGAAGGAATGAACAGAATGGGAATCGACCAATATTGGCTGGGATTATACTGGCGAAATAATCAATATGATTTGGGTTTTCTTAAAGAAATGTGCGATTTGTGTTTTGAATGCAAAATTGGGAAAATCTGTATCACGCCCTGGAAATCATTCATTATAAAAGGAATTCCGAAAGACCGAAAATTAGAATGGGAAAAATTCTTAGGAAAAAGAGGAATCAACGTTCGCCATTCTCTGCTGGAATTAAACTGGCATTTACCAGTAGCAATGGAATGGGCGCTGAACTTAAAAACCTTTTTAGTGCGTACGCTTGATCAATTTGACATTAGTACTTACGGACTAAACTTCGGCATATCAGAGTACAATCGGGACGGGCATTATTTTACTTCCATCGTAATCGAAAAAAATGAACTTCCGGCTGCTTTAGAATCTATCAAAATCAGAGATACCTATAATGTATTGTCTGCCAAAAATTTTGATCCAAATACTCGCGAATATATAGTGCATTCTCAAGACATTGATAAACTCGAACTGCCTGGAATTTTAATTGAATTAAGCAGAAAATATTTTGATGAACTCGGAAATTCAACATCAGAAACCTCAGAAAACCTGCAGAAAAAAGAAAAACCGCAATCAGATATTTACCAGTGTCAGGAATGCTTAACGCTTTACAAATCAGAATATGGAGATGAAAGCCAAGGTATTCCAAAAGGCATTTTATTCAACGATTTGTCTGATACTTATTGCTGTTCATTATGTGAAGCGCCAAAAAGCAATTTTAGAGTTTTGGAAATTGCAGAAAATTAAAATTTATTACCCGTTGGGTGTAATTAGTAAAAAAATTAATTTAACACATAGAAACATAGATTTTAAAATATTTAGAAAAGATAATTTTAAAAAATCTTGATTTTCAAACATAGTCCCGAAGTATCGGGATGTGTTAATACAAGTGAAACGCCTTTTTTAAGTTGACAAAATCTATGCCTCTATGTGTTGAACATAATTACATGCAACGGGTTGAAATTTATTTTAAATAATTATTATAAGCTATTTCCAGCTGTCCGCTCTATCTTTTGTTTTTTAAAGAAAAAAACAAAAGGATGCCGCTTCCATCTGGGCTAGAGCAATCGTTTTCAAAAGAAAATATTTGAGTACTCTTTGTTTTACAACCAATATTTTGCATCTCAACTTTGTCGCTTTACGCACATTTATACAGCAATTTCTTCTATTTTTTCAAGTAGAATTGTTAAGAGATTTACACTTTTAATTTCAGCCATAAAATTAGTTGTCTAAAATTCAATACTTTAAGTTAAATTTTTATCTAAAAGCTTAACATTGGATAACTTGTTTTATAATTATCTTTACTTAACCGAAAGTTAACAATTTAGTTACATTGTTATAAATATACTCATCCAAAAAGCACATTTATATGGAAAACAAAACAGAAGAAACTCCTGAGAAAATTGACTCTCCTGCTGCAGAAAGTACACAAACTACAGAAAGTGTAAAGCCAGTTACAGAAAATCCCGTAACTCCAAAAACACCGACTGCCAAAGCGCCTGTTCGTAAAACAGCTCCTGCAAAACCTGTAACTGCAGCAAATGCAAAACCAGCCGCAAAAACGACAACTCCTGCCGCAGCAGTAAAACCAACGGTACCAAAAACTCCTGCAAAAAAAATAACTGCACCTGTAGTTAAACCAGCACTTATTGAACCAATTGCTGCAATAGAAGAAGAAAATACAACTGCAGAAGCAGTTAAAAAATCTAATGATAAAAAGAAGAAAAAAGTGAAAGACAAGGAAAAAGAAAAGGCAAAAAAGAAATTAGCAAAGAAGAAAGATAAAGCTAAAAAAGACAAACAAAAGGAAAAAGCTAAAAAAGCAAAACTAAAAGCTGCAGCTAAGAAAAAAGAAAAAGCAAAAAAAGCTAAGGATAAAGCTAAAGCTAAAAAAATTGCAAAAAAGAAAGTAAAGTCTAAAAAGAAGGCAAAAGCTAAAAAGAAAAAATAAAAATTGAGAAGAAGGTTTAACTTAGAAATAAGTTGAACCTTTTTTTATTTAATTTCTCTAAATTGTACATACTATCTTTGTCAAAGTTTAAAACTTTGACAAAGATTCTCTAGAGCCTCATCCTCCAATTGCAATCATGCTGCGATTATCAAAATGTTTTGCAGGATCATCCATTTCGTCAATCGTGACCATTCCGGCGCGGACTTTCTTTTTATTTTGAATCGATTGAGAAATCAAATCTGTAAGAGATTCTCCATTTCTAAAAGCCGCCAATAAATCAGTTTCTGCATTAGAGAAAAGACAGTTTTTTATTTTTCCGTTAGCCGTCAGGCGGATTCTGTTGCAGCTGTCGCAAAAAGGATTTGTAATTGAACTTATAATTCCGAAATTGCCTTGAAAACCTTTTATTTTATAAGTTCTTGCAGTGAAGTTTTTTTCGTCCTCCAATTTTTGAATTTCATCTGAAGAAAAAGCATCTTCAACCTGCGATAAAATCTCATTTTGCGAAACCATTTTGCTTCTGTCCCACTCGTTTCCGGCAAATGGCATAAACTCAATAAACCGAACTGAAATTGGAAGAAATTGGGTCAGTTTAACGAAATCAATAATTTCGTTATCATTAAAACCTTTAATTAAAACTACATTTACTTTTACCTGAAAATCATTATTGAGAAGCAAATGAAGATTATCAATTACTTTCTCAAATTGATTTCTGAGTGTTATAGAATGAAATTTGGACGCAATTAAAGTATCTAAACTCAAATTGATTTTATTTACCTTAAACTGCTTTAAAACTTCAATATGACGATCAATCAGGATTCCGTTTGTTGTCATAGAAAGAGAGATATTTAAACTCGATAATCTAGAAACAATCTCCGGAAAGTCTTTTCTTAAAAGAGGCTCACCGCCTGTTAATCTAATTTTATCAACACCATTTTCTACGAAGGTTTGGGCAATAGCAAAAATTTCATCAGCCGTCATTAAACTGGCTTTTGGAGACAATGCTATTCCGTCGGCAGGCATGCAGTACGTACAACGCAAATTGCATTTCTCCAATAACGAAATACGCAAATAATTATGTTTGCGCCCAGAACCATCCGTCAAAATAGTGTTAGAGGCTGTCATGATTTTTTCCTTTTAAAATATGAAAAACGTGCAGTAAATGCGGAAAAACAGCATCCATAGATTCTCTTGCGCCGTTTGCAGATCCTGGCAAAGCCAAAACTACTGTTTTGCCCAAAGTTCCTGCTACAGTTCTAGATAACATGGCATACGGCATTCTCTGCTGTCCGTAATTACGAATCGCTTCTTCGATTCCGGGAATTCTGCTTTCTAATAATGGCGACAAAGCTTCTGGTGTAACATCTCTTGGCGATAATCCGGTTCCGCCTGTAAAAATAACCAGCTGATTTTCTTTAGCAAAAGCTTTTGTCTTTTCCTGAATAACCTCCAATTCATCCGGAATTATTTCGTAATGAGAAGTTTCAACTCCGTGAAGCTCTAACTTTTCTACAATAATTTTTCCGGAACGATCTTCTTTATCACCTGCAAAAATAGAATCGGAACAAACAAAAACGGCTGCTTTAATAGCATTCGGAAATTTATTTTTGAAAGACGATTTTCCGCCTTCTTTATTGATTAATTTAATCGTTGAAATTTCGATTTCTTTATCAATTGGTTTCAACATATCATACATTGTAAGCGCTACAATCGATGCGCCATGCATAGCTTCTACCTCAACTCCGGTTTTGTAAACGGTTTTTACATTAAATATAATCTGAATGTCTAAACCTTCAATTTTATATTCAACCGAAGTAAATTCAATTGGAAGCGGGTGGCAATCCGGAATAGACAAATGCGTATTTTTTACTGCAAATAATCCAGCGGTTTTTGCCATTTCGAACACATTTCCTTTAGGAACCAAATTATTCACCACAGCGTCAATTGTTTCCTGCCTGCTGACTTTTACAATTGCGGTTGCGGTTGCTTTTCTTAATGTGCTTATTTTATGCGTAATATCTACCATTTATATTTTCTTAGGTATTTTGTTTCCAGGTGAATGTGTCATTTTCAAAAATCTCTTTACCAAAAATCGGCACATCTGTTTTGATCCAGTTTACAATGGCTTCTGTAGCTTCATAAACTTGTTTGCGTCGCGTTGCCGAAACAAATACAAACAAACAGATTTCGCCTGCTTTTACTACACCCAAACTGTGGTAAATGTGCATGCAGGTTAAGTCGAATTTTGCAAACGCTTTCTCGCGAATAGTATGCAAAGCCTCGTTTGCCATGTCTGTATATGCCGAATAATCAATAGCAACAACGGTATTGTCGTGAATCACATCGGCACGAACTTGTCCCAGAAAAATATTGTGCGCACCAATTGTATGTTTTGATTGATGTTTGGCAATCGACTCGGCTATAAATTCAGGAGCAATTGGTCCTTCTACAAATACATTTTTACTCATTATTTTTTATCTTTTTGCCACGGTTTGTGTGGATTAAAATGATTTTCTATTTTGCCACTAATTTCGCGAATTAGCATGAATTAAAATCTGCAGCAAGGAAAGTCAACCTCAATATTGTCATTTCGACAAAATCATCACCTATTTTTAATCTGCAGTTATACTTTAATCTCTTCTTTTAATAATTGTTTCATTGCTAAAACTCCACCAAAAATACTTTTCACGTCTTTAAATTGATGCCTTTGAAGCAATTCTAAAGCAATTTTACTTCTAATTCCGGATTGACAGAAAACATAAACAGCTTGATTTTTATTCAGCTTTTCAATTTCATTTTCTAAGTTCTTTAACGGAATTTGGATTTGATTTTTTAAACTAATTTTTGGCAGTTCATCTTCATTTCTAACATCCAAAAACAAAACTTTATCACTATTTATTTCATTCAAAATTGATTTAAAATTTATTTCTTCAACTTCAGATTTATTATATTTTTCTTCGAATACTGCACTGTTTATGTGTTCAATATAACTTTTATCGAAATCATATTTTTGCTGTTCATTATTCAAAATATTGTAAACCAATATTTTTCCGCTTAAAACAGTTCCAATTCCGAGAATTATTTTTATCACTTCATTGGCTTGAAACATTCCAATAATTCCAACCGAAACTCCAATAACGCCGGCATCTTCACAATTTAATGCATTTGAATTCTCATCTGGATAGAGACATCTGTAAGTTGGTCCGTTTTGATAATTAAAAACCGAAACCTGACCCTGAAACCTAAAAATAGATCCGTAAACCATTGGTTTATCAGCAATCAGACAAGCATCGTTTATTAGATATTTAATCGAAATATTGTCTGTTGCATCAACGATAATATCATATTTCTCAAATAATGAAAGCGCATTTTTTCCGGATAATTTTTCAGGAAAAGCATTCACTTTTATGTTTGGATTTAATTCAGAAATCATCAATTTCGCTTCTTCAGCTTTAGATTTTCCAACAGCCGAGCTCTTGTAAATCACCTGACGATGCAGATTCGAAATCTCAATTACATCATCATCTACAATTCCGATTTCGCCAACACCAGCTCCGGCTAAGTAAGGCATAATTGCTGCTCCCAAACCTCCGGCACCCACTACCAAAACTTTCGCTTTCGATAATTTATACTGACCTTCCTCTCCTATTTCAGGAAGTATTATCTGTCGGTTATATTTTGATGATTCCTTCATAAAAGTACATTTATCCTCCTGCAAATGGAGGTAATAAAGCCACGACATCTGTTGTCTGCAAAGTAAAATCTGCAGTTTTTGAAACTATTTTTTGATTTACAGCTACGCTGAATGTCAATGATTCGAGCTTGTATTTTTCATTTAAATCCTGCAATAATTTTTGCAGTGACACTTCAGAAAAAGATATTTTTTCGAATTCACAATTTGTCTTTTCAGCGACGGCTCCAAAATATTTAATCTCGATCATTTTTATAAATTTAAATTCTGAAAAATAAATTCATCTTCAAAATGTTCCTGAAAATAGGAAATCCAGCTCGATGTTGTTCTAACCACTTCACCAATCACAATAATGGCGGGCGATGATATATTTTTTTCAGAGACTAATTTAGTAATTGTACTTACAGTTCCCACTACTTTTTGTTCCGAATCTTTGGTTCCGTTTTGAATTATGGCGATTGGCAGATCGTCATTTCTGTTTTCCTGATAAATAGAAATGATCTCGTCTAATTTATGCATTCCCATCAAAATAACTACGGTCGCAGCAGATTTTGAAGCCAGATGAATATCTTTGGATAATTTATGATCTGAAGTGGTTCCGGTAATAACCCAGAAACTTTCGGCAATTTTGCGTTGTGTCAAACTGATTCCAACCGAAGCCGGAACTCCTAAAGCCGATGAAATTCCGGGAACAATAGCGGTTTCTATTCCATATTGTTCAGCAAACTCAATTTCTTCACTTCCTCTTCCAAAAACAAAAGGATCTCCGCCTTTTAAACGTACTACATGCCCGTATCGATTTGCCATCGAAACAATCAATTCATTAATCTGATCTTGAGTGTAAGCGTGACATCCCAAACGTTTTCCAACAAAAACAATTTCTGCATCTGATGCATATGCTAACAATTCTTCGTTTACCAAAGCATCGTACAACACTACATCAGCATTTTTTAACGCTTTTATGGCTTTCATCGTAATCAATTCAACATCGCCTGGGCCTGCGCCTACAATCGTCAATTTTGGTATTTTTAAGTTTTGCATCATGTAATTAACTTAAATTGATATTCAGATCATTTAATTCGTCGGTTGAATTAATATTGGTTAACGGAAAGTTTTCACTTTCTTCTATATTGATAATTTGATGCGGTATTTTTGCCAGCAAATCCATCATTTTCAGTTCATCAGCTTCAATTGCACTTTTAATAACAGGAAGTATTCTTTTTGAATAAATTCCGATTAACGGATGTATTCTGCTTTCTGAAGCAAAAACTGTAATTCCGGCTTCTTCAGTATGTTTTGAAATTAATTCCTGCAATAATTCGTTTGAAATAAGCGGAATATCACAACTCAAAATCAAATTAAATTCGGTTTCAGAATGCGATAATGCTGTATAAATTCCGCCCAATGGACCTTTATCTAAAATTAAATCCGGTATTTTTTCATATTCCAGATAATCGTATTCTTTTGATGTCGTAATTAATTTTATCTGATCTGTAACAGGCAGAATCGCCTGAATAATATGGTCGATAAATGGTTTATCCTGAAATAAAACCAATCCTTTTTCTGACTGCATTCTGGAGCTTTTTCCGCCGCAAAGAATAAATACTGTTAGTGTTTCCATGATTTTATTTTTGTTTCAGGTTTTTCTTTGTTTGCTTCGCCAATTCGGCTAAAGCCTCGGGTCAGGTTATTTTACCGCAAAGAGCGCTAAGATTTTTTATTCATTTGTGACTTTAAAATTAAGTTCGCAAAGCTGGATCTATAAAAAGCTTAGCGAACTTTGCCATCTCTAATCTTTTTCAGGCAAAAAACCTTGCGTGCTTTGCGGTTATTTTTTGCTTCAGGTTCCTGGTATTAAACTCATTATCTAATTGTCTAATTTTTCTATTCTCAAGGAAAAATCAATTTAACGCTTGCCATTAAAATAACGGTTCCTAAAACCATTTTTAATGTTCTGTTCGAAAAAGAACCGCTTCCATAAAATCCACCCAGAATGCCGCCTACAACTGCAATTGGAACTAAATAAAAACTTTCTATCGGAATTGTTTTTCCTCCTAAAAAGAATCCCAGCATTCCTGCAAAAGAATTTACAAATATGAATAAACTCGAAACCGCCGCCGATTCTTTAACCGAAGCCCATCCTAAAAACAATAAAATCGGACTCAAAATTATTCCCCCGCCAATTCCCAGCATTCCTGATAATAAACCAATTGCAAACCCAATTGCTAAAGCAAACGGAAGATTTATTTTTACTTCTTCTTTTTCTTTAAAATTAAATACTCCAAACAGTCTTAAGGCCGCAAAAACCAAAACTATTCCCAAAATAATTTTGTAAATCGTATTATCCAAAGTTACAAAACCTCCTATAAAAGCTGCAGGAATTGAAGCAATAGCAAACGGATAAAAGAGCTTGGGTTTGAAATAATTTTTTCTATAATAAAATAAAAACGAAATACTCGAAACAAACAAATTCAACAACAAAGCCGACGGTTTCATGATGGAAATCGGAAACGCAAATATGCTCATCAAAGCCAAATATCCTGAAGCTCCGCCATGTCCTACGCTTGAATATAGAAACGCAATAATAATTAATGCGAAGCTGAATAATACTATGTTTTCGGAACTTAATATGTTCATTTTTTTTGTTTCAGGTTTTCTTTGTTTCAGGTTTTCTTTGTTTCAAGTTTCAAATTGCCTAGCCATATGTTTTTATTTACATACTGCTTTTCATCTTTAATACTCAAAAATCTATTCTCTTTCCTCTTTCTTCTATCCTCTTTCTTCTATCTTCTATCCTCTTTCTTCTATCTTCTATCCTCTTTCTCCTAATCAATTGGCAGTAATGTTACTAACTGGCCTTTCTTGTAATTTTCTATAGTTTCAGGAACGACCAACAAACTATTCGCCACGGCAAATGTATTGAGCATTGCAGAACTTTGGCCTTCTAAAACTGTTACGTTTGTTTCGTCGTATTTTGCTTTTAAGAACAATGTTTTTCCTGTGTTATTTTTAATTTCAGAATTTAATTTTCGAACTATTTTCGGTTTATGAATTTCAGAAAATCCCATTTTGTTTTTTACCGCTGGAGAAACATAAATATAAAAATTTGTCAGCGATGAAGCTGGATTTCCCGGAAGAGCAAAAACTAAGGTTTCATTTTTAGATCCAAAAAACATTGGTTTTCCTGGTTTCTGATTGATTTTATAGAAAAGCTCTTTTACATTGTTTTGTAATAATGCTTCTTTTACAAAATCATAATCACCAACAGAAATACCGCCGGAAATTAATACAATATCGTATTTTTTTAAAATCGTTTTTAATGCTTTTTTTGTTGCTTTCAGATTGTCTTTAACTCTGTAAACTTTCGTTTTTTCAATTCCGATTGTTTGGAGCGCCGCTTCAAGCATAACCGAATTACTTTCGAATATTTTTCCTTTTTTAAGTTTTTTACCAGGTTGTATTAATTCATTTCCTGTTACTAAAATGGCTGCTTTTGGCTTTTTGTAAACGGCAACTTCTGTAATTCCTAAGCAGGCTAAAAATCCTACGGCGGCAGGAGTTATTAATGTATTTGCTTCAAAAACTACCTCATCTTTACGAATTTGCTCTCCTTTTGGACGAACATTGGTGTTTTTCTCCGGCATTGTGGCAATTAAAATTGAATCTTTGCTAGCCATAACATGTTCCTGCATCACCACGGTATCAGCATCATCAGGAACATATGCGCCAGTAAAAATTCTGACTGCTTCGGTTGATTTTAATTTTACATTTTCATGATCTCCAGCTTGAGAAATACCAACAACATCATATTGATGTCTAATACTGTGCGTAAAAGCGTATCCATCCATTGCTGACTGCCTAAATGGAGGCATATCTATCGGCGATATTACTTTTTCTGCTAAAACATACCCCAATGCTTTGCGGACCGAAATATGCTTTATGGGCATTTTAGTACTATTCGCTTCAACAATCCCTATGGCTTCTTCAACTTTAATCATTTTGGTATTTTGTTATTAAAGCAAAAAATACTTATTACAAATATAAGTATTTTTACTTAGTTTCAAACATTAAGTATCTAAATATTTTAAAAATATAAATTTAGCTTAATTCTTTTAAATACTTGCAGAAAAATTGAATGCCTTTTAAAATTCCAGAAATATATTTTTTTTCGTTTAAAACTTTCTTTTGTGTGCAAAATGAATCTGGCTAATTCTTTGCTGAAAACTGAAATAGATTTTCATAAAACATATCATAAATAATTAGTTATAAAATGATTTTCAAAAATGCGATATTCTAATCATAAATTATTTTTTTTGTTTTAGTACGACATTTTTAGCATTATAATTTCATTTTATAAGCCTGATAACGAATAAATAAGTAACATTTAATGTGGTAAAATACTACAATTTTAATTTGTTTTAAAAAATATTTTAACATACAATGGATATTTTATCAAATTATAAATAACTAAATATCAGTACTTTAAGCATGTAAAGATTTAATACACATACTTCTATTTACTGCTTTTAAAAAAAAATATTGATAAATTTTTGGTTTTTATTATATAAAAATTAACTTTGTCTATAGGATTAGTAGAGTTTAGAATCATATTTGAAACCAAAAAAACTATATTTTGAAAACAACCGAAAGAAATACGTCTTACATTCTTCTTAAAAACTACACTTATAGCGCTTCTTGTTGTATGTGTATGTGTTGTTAATAAACCACTTCCTAATTTGTTTTGGTCTATTCATCTAAAACGAATTTCTAAAATTCATCATCGATTTAATTAAAAACTGCAAAATCTATTTGATAGTGAAACGCTGTCAAAACGATTCTTGAAACGATATCTATTATTCAAAAATTAAATAACTAAAACTAAAAAATAACTAAAATGAAAATAATGCAAACACACTGCTGTAAATAAAAAAAGCCATTTCTGCGGCAACAGAAATGGCGAGGCTTAAAGAAACATTTATCACTAAATCAAGGAAACATTTAGAGGGCTGAAAATTCAGTTCTCAGGGCGCCTTGTTAATTACTTAAAACCAATACAAAGAAATGAAAAAATATTTAAACATATACTCATTACTGTTTCTTCTGCTTTTATCGGCAGGAATTAATGCTCAGAATACAACGCCGCTCATACAGTCTAAACTAGACGGAACGGTTGTCGATGACCTTACCAATCAGCCAATTATAGGAGCTTCGATTACTATAAAAGGTACTACTCACGGAGTGGTAACCGATTCTGAAGGTAAATTTTATTTTCAGACGGGTCAAAAATTCCCTTACACCTTAATCGTAAGTTATATTGGATATAAAAAAGCTGAAGTAATTGTCGAAAAAAATCCTGTTACAATCAGTCTTAAAGAAGAGCGCCAGGAACTTGACGAACTTGTAGTTGTGGGTTACGGAACTCAAAAGAGAAAAGACATTACAGGATCTGTAGCTTCTGTTCCTAAAGCAAATCTGGCACAAGTTACCTCATCTGCAGACAATTTATTACGAGGCGCGATTCCGGGTGTTGTAGTTACACAAAGTTCGGGACGTCCCGGAGCTTCTTCTAGTGTGCGTATTAGAGGAGGAAACTCTATAACTGCAGGTAATGAACCGCTTTATGTTGTAGACGGAATTTTAATTTATAACGATAACAGCAATAGTACAGCGGGTGTGCAATATGCAGGGGCAACTGTAAATGTGCTTTCGACTATTAATCCCGGCGATATAGAATCTATTGAAGTGCTTAAAGATGCCTCTGCAACAGCCATTTATGGATCAAGAGGTGCAAATGGTGTTGTAATTGTAACTACAAAAAAAGGAACCAAAGGGCAGGATATTATTTCGTATCAAGGATATTTTGGAGTACAGTCGGTTTCAAAAAAATTACATTTAATGAATTCTTCTCAGTGGGCAAGTCTGCGCAATGATGTTCAGGCGAGTATTGGTCAGGCTCCATCGTTTTCTGCAGCTCAGATTGAAGATTTTAAAACCTCTGGAAATTACGATTGGCAGAATGCCGCTTTTGTAAAAGCAGCTCCGGTTCAGAATCATCAATTGTCATTTTCAGGAGGTGATGAACGCTCCAGATATTCCGTTTCTGCAGGATATTTTGATCAGGAAGGTGTGGTTTTAGGATCTGATTTTAAGAGAATTTCGCTTCGTGCCAATTTAGAAAGAAATTATTCTCAAAATTTTAAATTTGGCGTCAGTGCCAATTACAGCAACTCGACATCAAATGGTGTGGGTACCTCAGGCAACGGAAGACAGCCAAACCCAATTGTGAGTGCTTTACTTACAGCTCCGGTTGTACCAATCAAAAATGCAGACGGAAGTTACAATGTAACTCAAAATATATATGCTACTTCTGTAAATGGTTATGTGCCAAATCCTATTAATGATTTGGAAAACACTACTAATGAAACTAAAATTAACAGAATCCTGACGAGTTTGTTTGGTGAATATAAAGTAACTAAAAAACTGGTTGCTAAAATTGCCGTAAGCGGTGATGTATTAGATACTAAACAAAACTACTACGCACCAGCAAATACAACAACGGGTGCAGGAACAAAAGGTCTGGCTTCTGTAGGAGATCGTTTGGTAAGCTCTATTTTAAATGAAAATACCTTAAACTACAATACAAATTTTGGCGAAAATCATAAATTCTCTGCTTTAGGAGGTTATACATTACAATATACAAAAGGCGAAGTGGTAAATGCAGGCGCTAATTCTTTTGTAAATGATGCAAATACTTATAATGCGCTTCAGGATGGTGTTGCTGTAAAACCCTATAGTGATGCTTATGAAAGCGTATTAAAATCCTGGCTGGCAAGAATAAATTATTCATACAAAGGAAAATACAATTTTACACTTTCAGGACGTGCAGATGGTTCTTCCAGATTTGGGTCTAAATCGCTTTGGGGTTATTTTCCATCAGCAGGATTTTCATGGAATATTACCGAAGAACAATTTGCTCAAAACATTAAAGGGGTAACAGAAGCTAAATTAAGATTAAGTGCCGGAACAACTGGAAATCAAGAAATTGGAAACTATCTTTCGCTGGCGTCCATGGGTTCTGTAAACTATTCTTTTGGAGGTACACTGCAAACTGGTTTGGCTCCTACCCGATTGGCAAATCCAGATTTGAAATGGGAAAAAACAGATCAGTACAATGTTGGTTTAGACTTATCATTATTAGACCGAAAAATAAATTTTGTTTTTGATGTTTATTATAAAAAAACAAACGATTTACTTATAAATGTTCCTATTCTTCTTAGTTCTGGTTATGCTTCTGTATTACAAAATATTGGCGGTGTCGAAAATAAAGGTATCGAAATCGGATTAACAACAGAAAACTTAAAAACAGAACATTTTGCATGGAATTCTAATATTGTTTTCTCTGCCAATAAAAACAAAGTAACTTCTATAGGAAACGGGGTAGATCAATTCTTTCCTGTGGTTCCAAACGGTTCTTTATTGCAGCAACAGCCTGTAACTGTAAAAGTAGGTCTTCCTCTGGGAACATTCTGGGGATATAGAACAAACGGTATTTTTCAAACTCAGGAAGAAGTTAATACACAGCCAAAAATAAACAGTCTTGCAAACACGAGAGTGGGCGACAGAAAATATGTAGATACTAATGGAGACGGAATAATTTCTGCTGCAGACAAAGGTAATTTAGGCACTTCTCAGCCAAAATTTGTTGCAAGTTTTGGTAATACTATTTCTTATCGTGATTTTGATTTACAAGTTAATTTTCAGGGATCTTATGGCGGTAAAATATTTAATGCTTTAAATCAGCAGTTAGAAATTTCTACGCTTGGCACCAACGCCGCTTCTACTCTGGAAGATCGCTGGACGGCAGCGAACCCAAGTAATGAAATTCCGAGAGCTTCAAGTTCACCGCTTGGAATCGTGTCCGAAAGATATGTTGAAGATGCTTCATTTGTGAGATTAAAACTGGTAACGCTTGGTTATACACTTCCAAAAAGTTTATCTAAAAAACTAGGAACAAAAAGTGTAAAGTTTTATGTATCTGCAGAAAATCTAATTACATGGACAAAATACACCGGATTTGATCCTGAGGTAAGTTCTTATGAACAAAACAATTTATATCCTGGAATTGACTTTGGTTCTTATCCAAATTCGAGAACATTCATTTCTGGACTAAACGTAACTTTTTAAGTAAAATAACAATGAAAAAGATCATCATAATATTCACATTAAGTGCCCTAATTTTTACATCGTGCACTGAACTTGAGGTAACTCCAACCTCTTTTGTAACCGAAGATAATTATTTTAACACTCAAGATGATGCCATAGCAAGTGTAACTGCTGTTTATGCGTCGTTAAGCCTTGATCCGGGTGAGCAGAGTTTATTTGGAAGAAATTTATATTTCCTTACCGATATGGCTTCAGATTATGCTGCAGCGGGAGTTTCAGCAACAAATCCGCAGGTAAGAGCTTTGAGCAGTTTAACGCACGATGCTACTTCAGACCGTGTTCAGGTAGCATGGCGCCAAATTTATGCCGGAATAAACAGAGCAAATGTTTCCATAGATAATATCCCAAAAGTATCGGCATCAGAAACTGTAAAAACGCGATTGATTAACGAAGCTAAATTTATTAGAGCGTTACTGTATTTTCAGGCAGTTCGTCTTTGGGGCGGTGTGCCGATTGTTTTGCATGAGCCGACTACAATTGAGCTTGAGAGTTTAAAAACGAAAAGAAGAACTGTAGACGAAGTATATGCGCAGATTATTACAGACTTGACAGATGCCGAAAATCTGCCTGCTTCTTATGCTGCAGCTGATGCCGGACGTGCTACTTCTGGAGCTGCAAAGGCAATTTTAGCCAAAGTATACTTAACGAGAAAAGATTATCCAAATGCGATATTAAAAGCCAATCAGGTCATTAATGGAGGTTATGGATATGGTTTGTTCGAAAGTTTCAGCGATATTTTTACAAAAACAAAAAAGAACGGAAAAGAACATATATTTTCTGTTCAGTTTGAACCAAATCAAGCCGGAAACGGCTCGAGCGGCAGTACTTTTCAGTCGACCTCTTTTACTGGTTTTACAGCCACTGAACCAGCAGATATAATTTCTGACGTCGCATTATTTTATGATATTTATGCAGCGGGCGATACCAGAAGAGATGTGAGTTATGCTAAACAATTAGTAAATCCGGCGACAGGAGCTCTTTATACTTTTCCGAAACCAATTTTCAAGAAATATTTAGACTTGAGTAATCTGGCAACTCCTGCGAATGTTGCAATTAACTTTCCTGTTATTCGTTATGCCGACATTTTATTGTCTTTAGCGGAAGCGATAAATGAACAGTCCGGTCCTACAGCCGAAGCTTATGAAGCTTTTAATCAGGTAAGAAGAAGGGCTTTTGGCAAACCAATTGCAACACCCGATGCCTCTATAGATTTATCAGGATTAACGCAGGCTTCTTTTAGAGCTGCAATTCAGGAAGAACGCAAAAAAGAATTTGTACAGGAAGGACAGCGCTGGTTTGATTTAGTTCGCTGGGGAACATTGGTTACAGAGATTAAAAAAGTTACGGCCAAAAATTCTGTTACAGAAAGAAATAATTTATATCCGATTCCGCAGAGCGAAAGAAGCATTGACCCAGCTGGTTTACCACAAAATCCCGGCTATTAACTACAACCACAACAAAACTATTAAACATGAAAAATTTTAAAATCAATAGCACAATCAAAAGTCCTAAAAATGGGCTTTTGGTTACTGCTTTCCTAATTACGCAATTGGGAATAGCACAAGAAAAATCAGAGTTCAAAGGAACTATTGGTAAAACTTTGGCCGATTCTAAAGAATATTGGCCGGAGCCTGTAAAAGCGCCGCAAGGTGCTCCAAACATTGTCTGGATTTTACTGGATGATGTTGGATTTGGAGCCGCAAGTACTTTTGGAGGTTTAATCAACACACCAACATTTGATAATCTGGCAAATAATGGTTTACGTTACACCAACTTTCACACCACCGCTATTTGTGCTCCAACCCGCGCGGCATTATTAACCGGAAGAAATTCGGGAAGAGTTCACGTAAGCGGTTTTTCTCATACTATTTTATCAGCAGGTTTTCCTGGCTGGGACGGCAGGATTCCGTCTGATAAAGGAAGCATCGCAGAGATTCTTCGCACGAATGGGTACAACACTTTTGCAGTTGGAAAGTATGGCGTTACACCAGACGAAGAGGCTTCTGATGCAGGACCATTTGACAGATGGCCGACCGGAAAAGGTTTTGATCATTTTTACGGATTCTTAGGTTCTCAAACCGATCAGTATAATCCTGATTTAGTCGAAGATCAGGTACACATTAAACCAGACGGCCGACATTTGAATGAATTGATTACTGACAAAGCAATTAATTACATCCAAAAACAGCAAAAAGCTGCACCTGGAAAACCATTTTTCTTATACTATGCACCCGGAGCGGTTCATGCACCTCATCAGGTTGCTGAAAAATGGGTTGAACCTTACAAAGGAAAATTTGATGAAGGCTGGGATGTATACCGCGAAAAAGTAATTGCAAACCAGAAAAAACTGGGAGTGATTCCTGCCAATGCCGTTTTACCAGAGCGTAATGCACTAATTACAGAATGGAAAAAATTGACTCCCGACCAAAAGAAAGTATATGCAAGATTCATGGAAGTTTACGCCGGATTTTTAACGTATACGGATTATGAAGTTGGCAGAGTGGTTAATTATCTTAAAGAAAGCGGACAACTTGATAATACTTTGATTTTTGTTGCCATTGGAGACAACGGAGCAAGTAAAGAAGGAACGCTGCAGGGAACTATCAGTCAAAGTTTATTTTCTCAGGGAAAAACAGATGAAGAAAATCTTCAAAGCAATTTGAATAATATTGGTGAAATCGGAACTGCAAAAGGTTTAAATACCAATTATCCTTTAGGCTGGGCGCAGGCAACCAATGTACCTTTTAAAAACTGGAAACAAGACGCACATTCTGAAGGCGGAACAAGAAATCCGTTGATTGTTTTTTATCCAAACGGAATTAAAGATAAAGGCGGTATTAGAAATCAATACAGCCACGTAACCGATATTCTGCCGACAACTTTGGATATTGCCGGAATTAAGGCACCGGAATATATCAAAGAAGTAAAACAAGATATCATTCAGGGTTCAACGTTCAAAGCTTCTTTGGAGAATCCAAAAGCAGAATCGTTACATAAAGTGCAATACTATTATATTTTTGGAAACCGAGCTATTTATAAAGACGGATGGAAAGCCGCAGCTGCACATTTACCAGATTCATTTGCTGTAAAAAAATCTTTAGGTAAAAATGAAAAACCTGCTGAAAGTAATTTTGATACTGATGTTTGGGAATTATATAACCTAAACGAAGATTTTAACGAACGTAATAATCTGGCAAAAAAATATCCTGAAAAACTGGCTGAACTTCAAAAATTATTTGATGAGCAGGCAAAAGAGAACAACGTTTACCCTTTGATCGACTGGCAGGATGTGTATAACAGAAGAATTCACAATACTGGTGCTGATAAAGGAAAAACAGTTTCTGATTTAATCAAACAAGCTACTAAACCCGGAGATGCTGAAACCAATAAATAAGGATTACCAACCTGCAAGGTTTTTAAAACCTTGTAGGTTTAAATAACCGAAATCATTGATTAAAATTTTGAAAATCATACCTGCAAAGTTTTGGAAACCCTTTAGGTTTAACAACCAAATCATTGATTAAAATTTTGAAAATTACATCTACAAGGTTTTGGAAACCTTGCAGGATAAATTAAAAAAAGAAATTATAACAAATTACAGAAAAATTAAAAAATAAAACTCTATTAAAACTATAGAATTAATAGCTTTATTTATTTATTTTTACATTAAGTATTAAAATTCAGAGAGATATGAAACGAGTAGACTACGAAATTATAGGAAAAAAGATTGCCGTTGGGATAATCTTGTTTTTGGTTCCGCTGGCAATTTTGGCTGGAGGATTAACATTAATTAATCAATTTTTAAAATAAAAAATCATGGCAGTAGTTCAAAATTCAAAACTGACGAGAGATTTAAGTATAAGTCTTTTAATTTACGCATTGCCTGTGCTGGCAATCTATCTTTATTTTAAACTGGGCAATGGCGTTGTGAGCGAATCGCATGTTACATTACCCTCATTTTTAGAATTTATACAACCCGCTTTTGCAAACATCAGAACTTGGGGATTAACCGTGTTTATGATTGTTTTGGGACTTATTGAGTTTGGAGCAGGTTTATATGATGACCAATGGACGGGCGAAGAACGCAAAATTGATATTGTTTCTTTTTTGGCTCCAAAATTAATTTTACCTCCTGTTATTGCTTTTTTCAGCTTAACAGCTTTGCCTTATTTACTTCCAAATCTGGCCAATACATTATCGTGGGTTCCTTTTTGGGGAGGATTTTTTCTAATCGCAATTGCCGACGATTTAACTCAATATTGGTATCATAGACTTCATCATCAGGTTCCGTTTTTATGGCGTTTTCACAGAACGCATCATTCTGCGCCTTATATGGGAATGGCAATGGCTTCGAGACAAAACTTTATCTATACCATTTTCTTTTCTCAAATATATCTGACTGCGACTTTAACTTATTTAGGTCTGGGACTGCCTGCATTATTTGTTTTGGTAATTAAAAGTTTCATCACTTTAGGCGCGCATTCAAGTATTGCGTGGGATAAACCATTTTACAAATACAGAGTTCTACACCCGATTGCCTGGGTTTTAGAAAGATTAATTTCTACTCCAGCCACTCACCACGCACATCATGCAGATACAAGCGGAGACGGTGTTGGACATTTTAAAGGAAATTTCGGAAACATGTTTTTTCTTTGGGATGTAATCTTCGGAACAGGATTAATTACACGCAAATTCCCGGAATCTTACGGAATGAAATCATACAAACAAGAAGAATGGTACGCACAGTTTCTTTGGCCGATATTCAAATCTAAAAAAGAAGGAAGTGCACTGGCAGACGGGGTTTTATCTGTGCCACTAAAACCAAAAGCAGTTTCTTTTGAAGAAATTCCTGCTCCAATATTAGAACAGGTTCAGTCTTAAAGTATGAAAAACAGAAAGTTTAAATTCAGTTTAACAGCAATTGTATTTCTAATTACAATTGCTGTTTTTTCTCAGGGACAAAGTGCTAATGTTTTGCTGGATGCTTTTTACAGTAAAATTAAAAGTCAAAAAAATCCGCAGATTATTGATGCCAGAGGTCCTGAAGAATTTGCGTTAAATCATATTGAAGGCGCTCTAAATTTCAATACCAAATCAGAAGATTATGAAAAACAGACTGCTGCTTTAAATCCGTCACAGCCAGTATTTATTTATTCTATTGCCGCTTACCGAAGCGGACTTTTGGCAACCGACTTGTCAAAAAAAGGATTCTCAGAAGTTTACATTTTAGAAGGCGGAATTGCCAGCTGGATCGGAGGCGGAAAACCTTTTTACAGCAACTTAAAGAGTAAATTATCATTAGCCGCATACAAGAAAATAGTAGCCGAAAATGAATACGTTTTAGTAGACATTGGCTCAAAATATTGTGCCACGTGCAAAACCGTAAAACCTATTTTGGAATCGATTAGAACTCAATATAGAGAAAAACTAAAAATCGTAGAAATTGAATTAGAAGAAAGCCCGCAAGTAATTGCCGATTTAAAAAACGTAAAGGTCTTCCCTACTTTGATTTTATATCAAAAGGGTAAAATCATTTTCAAAAAAGACGGTTTAGGCGATTTGAAAAACGATGTTGATACAGCTTTAGCCCACAATTAAAGTTTTTCAAAAATAAATTGCAACTCATTACCTCAAATAAACTAACCTTATGGCATATAAAAAAATAACCAAAATTGTTGTCCCCATCTTAATAGTGCTGTTTCTTTTGGCACTATTTCTTTTCTGGCCGATTAATACCAACGGAAAATTAATTGAACCCGATACAAAATTAGCAGCAGGCAAAGCAGCTTTTCTGGCAGAAAAAGACAGCTCTAAAACTTCATCAAAAAAACCAAATATCATTATACTTCTTGCAGACGATTTAGGCAAATATGATATTTCGCTTTACGGAGGAAAATCGACTCCAACACCGCAGATTGATTCTTTGGCTACTTCGGGTGTTACTTTTTCAGATGGATATGTTTCGTCTTCTATTTGTTCACCTTCGCGTGCCGGACTAATCACAGGCCGTTATCAGGAACGTTTTGGACACGAATATCAGCCTGGAGACCGATATCCGAAAAACAATCTTGAATATTATGCCTTTAAATATTTAATGAACACCAACAGCTGGAGACTGAATCCGAAAATTGAATATCCAAACGAGGCTTCAATTGCTACACAAGGACTTCCAAAATCTGAAATTACATTTGCAGATTTAGCCAAGAAACAAGGATACAGCACCGGTATAATAGGAAAATGGCATTTGGGACATAACAAAGGGTTCTTCCCTTTAGACCGTGGTTTCGATTATCATTATGGGTTTTATCAGGCATTTTCGCTTTTTGCTCCAGAAGATGATAATCCGGATATTATCAATCACCATCATAAAGATTTTACCGATAAAATGATTTGGGGAAAAGGCCGTGTCGGAATCGGACAAATTCGACGAGATACCACCATCATACAGGAAAAAGCTTATCTGACCGAAAAATTTGCAGAAGAAGCAGAAGCTTTTATCGATAAAAATAAAACGAAGCCTTTTTTACTTTATGTTCCGTTTAATGCACCGCATACTCCTTTTCAGGTTCGCAAAAAATATTATGATCGTTTTCCGAATGTAAAAGACGAAAACAAACGTGTTTATTTTGCTATGATCAGCGCTTTGGATGATGCCATAGGAAGAATTCGCGAGAAAGTTAAAAAAGAAGGTTTAGAAGAAAATACATTAATCATTTTTGCCAGTGATAACGGAGGTGCCGATTACACTTTTGCAACAACAAATGCACCGCTGAAGGGAGGTAAATTTTCTCATTTTGAAGGCGGTATAAATGTTCCGTTTGCACTTTCGTGGAAGGGAAAAATCAAACCTCATACGGTTTATAAAACTCCGGTAAGCTCTCTGGATATTTTTAGCACAATTGCTGCTGCAATACATTCTGGTCTTCCAAAAGACCGTGTTTACGATGGTGTAGATCTTGTAAGTTATGTAAACGAAAATAAAGAAGCGCATAAAAACCTATACTGGCGTTCCGGCGATGCAAAAGCGATTAGAAGCGGGAATTATAAATTAATTATCAGCGGGAAAACGCATGAAACCTGGCTGTATGATTTAGCCAAAGACAAATCTGAAACCACAGATTTAGCATCCAAAAATCCTGAAAAAGTAAAGGAATTACAAACTGCTTTACAAACTTGGGAAAAAGGGCTTATAAAACCTTTGTGGCCAAACCTAACCTATTATGAATTCGACTTTGGCAGGCAGAAATACTTTGTCGATTTGTAATTACAACCAAAATACTCCTCCTGCAAGGTTTCCAAAACCTTGTAGGTTTATTTTTTATTCAACATCAATAATTAATACCTACAAGGTTTTGAAAACCTTGCAGGAAATCAAAAACAAATGTCAATTCAAACTAAAAAAAATACAATTCACGAAGACTGGACAGTCGTTATTCTCGGATTTATAATAATCGGAATTTCGCTTTTTGTTTTTCTTCCCGAAGTTCCTGTTTTTTCATGGTCAAACAGCTCCGAGTTATTTACGAAAGTATTTGACTTTAAAAACCTTAAAATCCTTTTAATTCAATTTTTATATCTAATATCTATTGGCACAATCGGTGCTTTTTTAATTGGAAAATCAGTAAAATATTTTCTTTTTACTTTTCCGATAGTGTATCTTCTAACATTGATCGCACTTATTCTCGCAGGAAATTCGGCAATAAAATCTATTAATTTAGAAGCTGTAATTTTTAGTCTGGCAATTGGTTTAGCAATTGGAAACTTCTTTAAACTTCCTGAATGGTTTCGTTCTGCGCTTTCTACAGAAGTTTTTGTAAAAATCGGATTGGTATTATTAGGAACCAGCGTTATTTTTTCAGACATTTTAAAAGCAGGTTCACTTGGATTAATTCAGGCATTAATTGTCGTTTTATCGGTTTGGTATTTTGCTTTTTGGCTTTGCCGAAAATTAAAAGTTGATGATGAATTAACTATGATGATTTCGAGTGCCGTTTCAATCTGCGGGGTTTCTGCAGCAATTGCAACTTCTGGCGCTATAAAAGGCGATTCTAAAAAACTTTCGTATGTTATTTCGATGGTTTTGGTGACTGCTGTTCCCATGATGATTTTCATGCCGATAATCGCCAAATATTTCAATTTCCCAGAAGAAGTAACCGGAGCCTGGCTTGGAGGAAGCATCGATACTTCAGGCGCAGTTGTCGCTTCTGGAACTTTGGTTGGCGAAACGGCTTTAAAAATCAGTACGATTGTAAAATTTTCGCAGAATGTTTTATTAGGATTAGCCGCGTTTGCAATTTCGGTTTACTGGACTTACACTCATAATAAATCTTCAGATGTTACAGCATCTAAACCAACTTTAAAAGTCATTTGGGAACGCTTCCCGAAATTTGTAATCGGATTTATTGCTGCTTCTTTGATTTTTTCATTTTTTATAACTCCCGAAACAAGAGATGAAGTAAAAGACAGTTTGAAGAATCTGCAGGGTATTTGGTTTGCCCTTGCTTTTACTAGTATTGGTCTGGAAACCAATTTTAAAGATTTATTTGTAACCAACAGTAGAAAGCCTTTGTACGCTTTCTTAACCGCTCAGTTTTTCAATATTATAATTACACTTTTAATTGCCTTTTTGCTTTTCAGCAAATAAGATTGCCAAATTTTTAAAACAATGAAAAAAACACTTATTACGCTAAATTTACTATTGTCTGCAATAGTTTCTGTACAGGCGCAAAATAAAACTGCCGAGAACTCAAAGCCCAATGTTATTCTAATTTTGGTGGATGATATGGGGTATTCTGATTTAGGAAATTACGGTTCTGAGATTAAAACGCCCAATGTGGATAAATTGGCCAGTGAAGGTTTGCGCTTACGCGAATTTTACAATAATTCGATTTGTGCGCCAACACGAGCTTCTGTCCTAACCGGGCAATATCAGCACAAAGCCGGAATTGGTTATTTTGATGTCAATTTAGGGCTGCCGGCTTATCAGGGTTATTTAAATAAAGAATCTCTGACACTTGGCGAAGTCTTCCGTTCCGGTGGTTACAGTACTTTGATTTCGGGCAAATGGCATGTAGGTTCAGAAGATAAAGCGCAATGGCCTAATCAGAGAGGATTTGATAAGTTTTACGGTATTTTAAAGGGCGCATCAAATTATTTTGATACCAAACCACTTCCTTTCGGAAAAACTCCCTATCCTGTAAAATTAATCCGTAACAATGAAGAGCTGCATCCAAAAGATGATTCGTATTATTTTACAGATGAAATAGGAAACAATGCGGTTACTTTCTTAGACGAACAAAACAAAGAAAACAAACCATTCTTTTTATACCTCGCTTTTACAGCACCGCACTGGCCGCTGCAGGCAAAACAAGTTGATATCGCAAAATACCGAGGAAAATTTGACGAAGGCTGGGATGTTTTGAGAGAAAAAAGAATTAAGAAATTAAAGGAAAGCGGTATTCTTCCGGCAAACCAAACGATCTCGCCAAGAGATCCTGAAGTTCCGGAATGGGATAAACTCACTTATGACGAAAAACAATTCTGGAAAGCCAAAATGGAAGTTTATGCCGCAATGGTCGACAATATGGACCAGAATGTGGGTAAGGTTTTAGAAAAACTTAAAGCCTTAAAAAAAGATAAAAACACTTTAATAATTTTTATTGCAGACAACGGCGCTCAAGGCGGATTTAATACCTATAATCCTTTAAATCGCGCTTTAGTTCGCAATGACGGGCCAGTTGGAAGTTCTGGATCTTTTGATTATCAGGAACAAAACTGGGCGTACTTGTCTAATACTCCTTTGCAGGAATATAAAAATAATATGCATGAAGGCGGTTTCAGCTCGCCATTTATTGCTTGGTTTCCATCTAAAATTAAAGCGGGCCGAATTGATAAAGGAACGGGACATATTATTGACCTTGCTCCTACTTTTTATGATTTGGCCGGAATAGAATATCCAAAAAATTATAACGGAGTGGTTTCGAATCCGCTTCCGGGGAAAAGTCTGCTTCCCGTTTTATTTGATAATGTTTCTGAAGTGAACCGAGGTGAACCTTTATTTTGGGAAAGAGCAGGAAACAGAGCAGTACGAGAGGGAAAATGGAAATTGGTTTCTATTTATCCTTCTTATCAATGGGAACTTTATAATCTGGAAACTGATCGCGGCGAAACAACCAATATTGCACAGCAAAACCCGGGAATTGTAAATGCTCTTTCGGCAAAATATTTTGACTGGGCAGATAAAACCGGAGTGGTAGAATACAGCAAATTCAAAGCAAGAAATGAGCTCATGCCCGGTGCAGCTCCAAAGCGATAATTACTTTTTTTTGATATTTTAAAGTAATTATAACCAAAGGCGATTGTTTCTTAACAATCGCTTTTTTTGATGATTGTACTTATTATTCCCCAATATCAAACGCATTTCTTCTCAAAAGATTTTTTCCTTAAATTATATTATAGCCAGTAAAGCTGTTTTATTTTAAGAAAAAGATTTTATTTCAACTGCATTGTTAAAAATCTAACAATAATATAATAACGAGTGATTTTGATTGTTAATTTATTGTTATTTATTAACATATTTTTAAGATATTTGATAATAAGTAATCTAATAAAATATGACAAATGAAAATTAATTTTAACTTTAAGAGGTTTGGGGCCTTGATGTTTTTATTATTCATTCAAACAGCTTTCGCCCAAGGAATTACGGTAACAGGAATAGTTACCGACAAAACAGGAATGCCGGTTCCTGGAGCAAATATAGTTTTAAAGGGTACCAAAGAAAGTACTCAGACCAATTTTGACGGAGAATTTACGATCAATGCCAGAGAGGGACAAACATTGGTAATCTCTTATTTAGGAATGAAATCGGTTGAAGTTTCGGCTTCCAAATCGGTTAAAGTAAAACTGGAAGATGCTTCAAACGAACTGGAAGCCGTTTTAGTTGTAGGTTATGGTACACAGACCAAAAAGAATTTAACCGATAATATTGCCCGCGTTACGGCAAAAGATATTCAGCAGGTACCGGTTTCAAACTTCCAAAATGCATTAGTAGGTAAATTGGCAGGGGTTCAGGTAACGCAGACTAATGGTAAAGTCGAAGGCGGAATGAACATTAGAGTACGTGGAGCTGCAAGTATTAGTGCAGGAACACAGCCGTTGTATGTATTAGACGGAATACCATTAATTAATGATGACGATGACTCAAGCAACGGAGCGGCAACCAATCCGCTATTGACGTTAAGTACAAACGAAATCGAATCTATTGATGTTTTAAAAGATGCTTCTTCTGCTGCAATTTATGGTGCGAGAGGTGCAAATGGTGTGGTATTAATTACTACTAAAAAAGGAAAAGAAGGAAAAGGAAATTTTTCCATAAATATATCTCAGGGAGTTAGTGAAGCTACTCACAAAAAGAAATGGCTGGATTCAAAACAATATGTTGAATTATTGCAGGAAGCAGGCCGAAATGTGGACGATCTTGAATCTGTAGAAGACGAATTAGAATTTTTATCGCAGGGAACAGATTGGAGAAACGGCGCCATAAATACAGACTGGCAAAAAGAAGCCTTAAAAACCGGATACACCACAGATGCAGATTTTTCTCTTTCGGGAGGTGATGAAAAAACAAAATACTTTTTCTCGGGAGCTTACAATAATACTGTCGGAATTGTGGACAGCAACAGTTTAGAAAGAATTACGGCAAGAAGCAATCTGTCTCACAAGGTATCAGATCGTTTTACAGCCGGAATGAATCTTAGTTTTTCCAGATCTGCAATAGATCGTGTTCAGGATGATAATTCATTTGTAACGCCATTACAGTCTGTAGCTCAGGCGCCAATTTCGCCGGCAAGATTAGCAGACGGAACTGCAAATCCAAACACAGAATATGCTAATTATCTTTTGGCAAAAGACAATTCCTTTTGGAAAACAATAATGAGAAGAGTGATCGGAAAAGTATATGGAGAATTAAAACTATTCAAATCTTTAAAATTCAATTCTGATTTTTCTTATGATCTTTTAACTCAGACAGAAGATTACTGGCAAGGTAAAAATGCTCCTTTTATGGCAACAGACGGTGCTGTATTTGCATCTGCTCAGAATAGTGAGAGTTATGTTTTTAGTAATTATTTTACGTACGATCAAACCTTCGCTGAAAAGCACAACCTAAATGTGGTTGCGGGTATGGAATTCAACAAATACAACAGAAGATATCAGGATGTAAACAGTATTTATTTCCCAAATGATTCTTTTGAGACGATAGATGGCGGTGCCGAAGTAAATGAAGGACACGGCAGCCAGACCGATTATGCATTTGTATCTCAGTTTGGAAGGCTTAATTATAGTTTTCAAGGCAAATATTTGTTTAAAGCCAGTATTCGCCGTGATGGTTCTTCCCGCTTTGGAAAAAATGAAAGATTCGGAGTTTTTCCTGCTTTGTCTGCAGGATGGGTAATGTCTCAGGAAAATTTCTTAAAAGAAAATAAGGTTTTGACTTATTTAAAATTAAAAGCAAGCTGGGGTAAATTAGGAAATGCAGAAATCGGAAATTTTGCTTCCCGCCAATTGTACCAGCCAAATCCTTATAATCTTAAATCAGGCTTAACTTTTGATCAGGCTGGAAATGACAATCTTAGCTGGGAAAAATCTACACAAACCGATTTTGGTATTGAAATAGGTTTCTTAGATAGAATTTCTTTTGAAGCAGATTATTACCAAAAAGATACTGATGGTTTATTATTTGAAGTACCGCTGCCTTTAAGTTCTGGAACGGATTTAATCAATAAAAATATTGGAAAAATTAGAAGCAATGGTTTTGAATTCACTTTAAACACCAAAAATGTTGATACAGAAAATTTTAAATGGAATACAAGTTTCAATATTACGACCAACGAATCAAAAGTAAAATCGCTGCCAAATAACAATACTGATATTATCAATAATTTCACCATTAATAGAGTCGGCGAAAACATATCTTCTTTTTATTTAGTTGAATATGCAGGAGTTGACCCAGCAAACGGAGATGCGCTTTTTGTAAAAAATGTGGTTAACGATGATGGTACAATTGACAGATCTACTACTAATGATTACAGCAAAGCAAAAAGAATTATTGCCGGAAATCCTTTCCCTACATTAATGTCTGGATTAACCAATACCATTTTGTACAAAGGAATTGATTTTACATTTACTTTTCAGGGAGAATGGGGAGCCAGCATTTATAACACAGCTGGAATATACCAATCTACAGTAGCAGATTATTTTGACAACCAGACTGCAGATCAGTTAAACCGCTGGCAGAATCCCGGCGACATTACAGATGTACCTCAGGCAAGATTTGGAGGAGCAAACGGAACTCAGGATTCTACACGCTATCTGGATGAGTCAGATTTTATTCGTCTAAGAAATATAACGCTTGGATATACATTACCAAAACAAACTGTAAGTGACATGGGAATGAGCAGTTTGAGGATATACGCAACAGCAGTTAACTTACTGACTTTTACCAACTATAAAGGTTACGATCCTGAAGCAAGAAGAGATGATGGAGTTGGAATTGGAGAGGATTTTTACTCTGCACCTCCGGCAAGAACGATAGCATTGGGAGTAAATATTAATTTTTAAAAAAGGACATGATGAAAGCAAATAACGTATTCTTATTTATAATTTTCGCAGTATTTTTTACAAGTTGTGAAAATGAATTAGACTTAGATCCTAAGCAAAGAGAAGATGCTTCTGTTACTTTAAGTACCGAAGCCGGAATAACAAATGTACTTACCGGAACTTATGCTTTGGCAGCAAATGGAAATGCCTACGGAGGAAGAATTTTACTTTATGCCGATTTATTAGGTGTTACAGGCGTACTTAACACAACCGACTTAAGATGGAGAGGAACTTATGCCGAATTAAGACAAATGTATCTTAAAGACATGCAGTCTGACAACGTAATCATTGAAGGAACCTATGCAAGATGTTACGAAATAATAAATGCTGCAAATACCGTAATTGATAATATTAGTGTCGTAAAAGATCCGGAAAGACAAGCCGTAATGATTGGTGAAGCCAATTTTTTAAGATCTCTGGCTTATTTTGATCTGGTACGCTTTTTTGCAAAACCATATGTGAGTGGTCAAGCCAATAATCAGCTGGGAGTTGTAATCAGGCCAAATGCCATTTATGATTTTAATGCAGATCTTTCTAAACAAAGAAGTACTGTGGCAGAAGTTTACCAAGTAATTATCAATGGTTTAAATCTTGCCTATACTAATCTTCCGGAAGAAAATACTTTTTATGCAGACAAATATGCTGCACAAGCCTTACTAGCACGTGTTTATTTGCAGCAAGGAAATTATGCAGGCGCAAGAGATGCAGCCGATGACGTTATTGAAAACAGCGGTCACGGATTATCTTCAAATTATGCTGCAGCTTTTAACCATGATACCGATCAGACCGAAGATGTTTTTTCTATTCAAATTACAAAACAAACAGGTTTAAATGATGTAAACACGTTTTACGAATCTGAGAACAACGGAGGACGTGGCGGTGATTTTTCGATCAGAGATGCTTATTTAGAAAAATTCAGCGATCCTGATGACAGAGCTGTATTTTATTATGAAAACGAAGCAAACGGAAGAATCCTGACATCAAAATATACGGATCAATTTGCTAACGTCGGACTTATTCGTCTGGCTGAACTATATTTAATCAGAGCCGAAGCAAACTTAAGACTAGGAACTGCTGTTGGAAATTCGCCACTCGACGATATTAATATCATCAGAAATCGAGCAAAAGCAGATGAATTATTAGCAGTTACACTTGATGATATTTTGCTGGAAAGAGAACTTGAACTTGGAATGGAAGGATTCTTAATTCACGACATCAGAAGAACGCAGCGTTCTATAGATATCAGCACCGATGGAGACGGCTCAAAATTGCTTCCTTTTGATGCCGACAACCTAGTATTTCCGATTCCGTTAAAAGAAACAGACGCCAACAAAAAAATAACTCAAAATCCAGGATACGGATCGTAAACCAAAAACCATTTTTAACCAAAAAAACCATTCGCAAAACGAATGGTTTTTTTTACCTAAGTAAAATAGCAAAAAGTAAAATAGAATGTAAGTAAATTATATTTGGATCAAGGATATTATTATGCTGCTGCAGGCTCTTTTTTTACTGAAGCTTGTGCAATAGCCAAAGTAATCGGATCTAAATTGCCCGCGTAAAAAGTATCTAATAATTCCTGAAATATAGGATCAGCATTTTCTACCTGAGAGAAAAGACTCAAAGAAGAACGCAATTTGCGTGCATCTAAATCTCCAAGAATAGATTCGATAGATTTTTTTTTGTACTGCAGTAAAAGCTGTGCAATTTCGACTAAATGTTTGGATAAAATTGGATGGTTTAAATAAGCCTTAGCTTCTTCAAGATCTGCAATTGCATAATGTTTAGCAATGTTACTTTTTCCTAATCCTTTGATCTGAGGAAAGATAAACCACATCCAGTGTGTTTCTTTTTTTCCTTTTTTTAATTCAGAATATGCGGTAAGGTAAAGTTTGTTTTGTGCATCTAAAAAGCGTATTAAATCATTATTTGCGTAAGCCATCTGATGTTATTTTATAAAGGTTCAACAAAATTTTGCTGTCTTAAATTATAATTCAAAACTACTCAGGAACTCCATTTTTAAATTATATAATTATTCGTTAAATGTTATATAATTTCTATTTACAAATAAAAACAGCCGCATAATTATGCAGCTGTTTTAACATATTCGATCTAATTTTTAATTACATTTTGAAATCATTCAGCGACTTCTCAATAATTGCAAGACAGTCATAAATCTGCTCTTCTGTTATAACCAAAGGCGGTGCAAATCTAATTTTGTTTCCGTGTGTTGGTTTTGCTAATAATCCGTTGTCTCTAAATTTCAAGCAGATTTCCCAAGCCAGATCAGAATCTTCTCCGCTGTTAATTACAATTGCATTTAGTAAACCTTTACCGCGAACAAGTTCTATTAAATGGTTACGTTCTGCAATTTCGTTTAATCCTTTTCTTAAAATTGCTCCAAGACGTTCTGCATTTTCAGCCAACTTTTCGTCCTTTACTACTTCAAGAGCTGCAATTGCAACTGCTGCCGCAACAGGATTTCCTCCAAAAGTAGATCCATGCTGTCCGGGTTTTATAACATTCATAATCTCATCATTGCATAAAACCGCAGAAATTGGATAAACACCTCCAGAAATTGCTTTTCCTAAAATCAATATATCCGGCTGTACATTTTCATGATGAACGGCCAATAATTTTCCGGTTCTGGCAATTCCGGTTTGAACTTCATCTGCAATAAATAAAACATTATGCTTTTCGCACAGCGCTTTTGCTTTTGCCAAATATCCTTCTGACGGAACATAAACTCCAGCTTCTCCCTGAATTGGTTCAACCAGGAATCCAGCAATATTTTCAGATGCACTTAAAGCTTTTTCAAGAGCTTCAAGATTATCATATTCAATTTTTATAAATCCATCTGTAAACGGTCCAAAATTCTTTCGGGCTGTTTCATCATTCGAAAATGAAATTATGGTAGTCGTTCTTCCGTGAAAATTATTTTCGCACACAATAACCTGCGCCTGATTTTCTGGAATTCCTTTTACTTCATAAGCCCATTTTCTGCATATTTTAAGAGCTGTTTCAACAGCTTCGGCTCCCGTATTCATCGGAAGCACTTTGTCAAAACCAAAATATTTAGTTACATATTCCTCATACTCACCCAATTGATCATTGTAGAAAGCACGAGAAGTCAATGTTAGTTTTTGAGATTGATTGATCATGGCCTGAATAATTTTTGGATGACAATGGCCTTGATTTACTGCCGAGTAAGCAGATAAGAAATCATAATATTTTTTCCCGTCTACATCCCATACATATACTCCTTCTCCTCTTTCTAAAACCACAGGAAGCGGGTGATAATTATGAGCTCCGTATTTATTTTCTTTTTCAATTAAAACTGCTGCTTTGTTTGAAAGTTTGTTTTCAGTATGAATCATAATCTATTTATTTTAAGCAAAAGTATTAAATATTTATTATTACAATACAACAAAACCTAAATATTGACTTTAAAATACTCTTTTTGAAGTCAAATACACTAATTTAGACTTAAAAATAATAAATACAACACAAACCTGAATTGAATCTTTGAGTCTTTTATAAAAAAATAATTACTTTTATAAATATAAAATCAGGTTTCCAACTCAAATTAAAACAATGGAATTATTAGACGAATTTGATATCAATATTATTAAAGAACTGGAAAAAGACGGAAGAATGGCTTTTTCTGCAATTGCTGCCAATCTAAAAATTTCTAATACAATGGTGCATCAGCGTATTAACAGATTGATGGAACAAGGCATAATTGGAGGAATTAAGCCTATAATTCAGGAAAAGAAAATTGGTTACGACTGGGCTTCTTTTACTGGAATTTCTCTAAACAAAGATTCTGATTCTGATCGTATTATTGAGGCCTTAAAAGAGATTCCTGAAATTACAGAATGTTATTATGTTACGGGTTCGTTTACTTTATATATCAAAATTATTGCTAAAAATCACGAACACATGCGAAGCATTCTTTATGAAAAAATCGACAGCATTCCCGGAATTTCCAAAACCGATTCGATTATAGAATTAGGATGTGCTTTTAAACGAAATATTATATTGTAATTTTTTCCTTTACATTATTCATTAAATAATAAATCAGCAGCATTATGAATAAACTTTTCAAATTTTCTTCGACGCAGTTTATCGTTATTTTGATATTCGCATCTTTAAGCTGTCTGGCACAAAATCCGAAAGGAAAATTATTCATAATCGGCGGAGGCGATCGCTCTGATAATTTAATGAAACAGGTTTTGGCTGTAGCCGAATTATCTCAAAAAGACTATATCGTAGTTTTACCAATGTCGAGCGAACAACCCGACAGTTCTTTTATTTTCTTCAAAACTCAAATGGTAAAATTGACAAAAAATCCAATTGTGATGCTGAATTTTAATAAAGAAACTGCTCAAAACAAAACGCTTGCAGATTCCGTTCAGAAAGCAAAACTTATTTTTATAAGCGGAGGCGATCAAACGCGTTTTATGAATATTATACAGAACACTCCAATAAAAACGGCTATTTTAAAAGCATACGAAAACGGAAGCACAATTTCTGGAACGAGTGCCGGCGCCGCTGTAATGTCTGAAAAAATGATTACCGGAAACCAGAAATTACAAAAAGAATATTCGGGCACTTTTGATAATATCAGATACGATAATCTGGAAACCAGCGACGGTCTTGGATTGTTAAAAACGGCGGTAATTGATCAGCATTTCCTGAAAAGAAACCGTTATAACAGATTACTTTCTGCTTTGGTTGAATTTCCTGATTTAACGGGAATCGGAATTGACGAAGAAACTGCAATAATTGTGAGGAACAACCAGGTTGAGGTTGCAGGAGAAAGTGAAGTAATTGTAGTAAAGAAACCAAAGGGAATTTTAAAATCTAAAAAAGGCAATTTGATCTCAATTGAAAAACTGGAAATGAGTATTTATAATGCCGGACAAAAATTTAATATCAAATAATGTTAGTAAACTATTCTAAAATTTTAAAAACGGTCTTTTTCATTTTTTGTGTTAGTTTTTCTTTAACCGCACAAAAAATAAATTCGAAAGAAATTCTGCGTCTTGAAGAAGCGGCACAGCAAGTTGAGATAATTCGCGACAAATGGGGAATTCCGCATATTTACGGTACAACAGATTCCGACGCTGTTTTTGGGTTATTGTATGCACAATGCGAAGACGATTTTAAACGCATTGAAATGAATTATATCGAAAAACTGGGTCGACTTTCAGAAATAAAAGGCGAATCTGTTTTATACAATGATCTAGAAATTAGACTTTTAATAGATGCCGAAGAAGCAAAAACAGATTATAAAAAAGCACCATTGTGGCTGAAGAAACTTCTCAACAGTTATGCAGACGCCATCAATTTTTATTTATACAAACATCCTGAGGTTAAACCCGCGCTCTTAACTCATTTTGAACCTTGGTTTCCGCTTTTATGGACCGACGGAAGTATTGGCGCTATCAGCACTGCAGATCTTTCTACAGGAGAATTGAAAGCTTTTTACTCTGGAAATAATGATAAAGTGGCGTACGTAGAAAGAGAAAAAAACGTGCAGACTGGTTCTAACGGTTTTGCTTTGGCACCATCTAAAACCGCCGATGGAAATGCAATTTTATATATTAATCCGCATACTACTTTTTACTTTAGACCAGAAGTTCAGATTACCAGCGAAGAAGGTTTAAATACTTATGGAGCCGTAACTTGGGGGCAGTTTTTTATTTATCAGGGGTTTAATGAAAATTGCGGCTGGATGCACACTTCATCAAATGTGGATGTTGCTGATATGTACGTAGAAAAAATCACAAATAAAAAAGGGAAATTATTCTACGAATTTGACCAAAAATTACTGCCTGTTATAGAAAAAGAAATCACGATTAATTATACTGAAAAAGGAAAATTAATTCCAAAAAAAATAAAAACATATTTTACCAACAACGGTCCGATTATGGCCAAACGTGACGGAAAATGGATCAGTTTAAGATCTATGAATCGATCAATGACGAGTTTAATTCAGAGCTGGATAAGAACAAAATCTAAGAATTTTGACGATTACAAAAAAGCAATGGATCTAAAAGCTAATACGTCCAACAACACCGTTTATGCCGACAGCAAAGGAAACATAGCCTACTGGCACGGCAATTTTATTCCGATAAGAGATAAAAATCAAAATTGGTCTAAAGCAGTAGACGGATCAATTTCTGCAACACAATGGAAAGGACTGCACGAAGTAGACAAAACTGTGCATTTATATAATCCTGTAAATGGATGGATTCAAAATTGCAATTCGACACCTTATACGGCAGCGGGCGAAAACAGTCCGAAGAAACAAAATTACCCGCCTTACATGGCGCCGGATGGAGAAAATTTTAGAGGAATAAATGCTGTCAGGATTTTTAGCAAAGGCACCAATTATACTTTAGAAAAGGTAATTACAGACGGTTACGATTCTAAATTATCAATTTTTGAAGTTTTAATTCCGGGTTTAGTAAATGTGTTTAATCAGGTTCCAAAATCAGATACTTCAGAGTACAAATCATTGTCAGAAGCGGTTTCAATCTTAAAAGATTGGGATTATTATGCCAAAGAAAATTCGATCGCAACAACGCTTGCAGTTGAATGGGCTTACAAATTAGATCCTATTATTCTAAAAGCATATATTGACGAAGGTGAATTGGATCAGGTAGAAAACACCAAAAATTTTGCAAAAAATGCTGTAATAACACAAATGATTCCACAATTAGAAGGAGTTATAAAAGACCTGCAGTCTAAATGGGGAACGTGGAAAGTAAACTGGGGCGATGTTAACCGTTTTCAGCGTTCCAGCGGTGATATCGATTTAAAATACGACGACAGCCAACCAAGCCTTCCGATAGGTTTTGGTCCCGGTTCCTGGGGAAGTCTTCCTTCTTTTAAAAGCAGTTATCAAAACGGATCTAAAAAGCGATATGGTTATAACGGAAACAGTTTTGTTTGTGCTGTAGAATTTGGTCCAAAAATAAAAGCAAAATCTTTACTGGCTGGAGGAAACAGCGGTGACATAAACTCAAAACATTTTTATGATCAAGCAGAAATGTACCAAAAAGGACAATTTAAAGACGTATTGTTTTATAAAGAAGATGTTATAAAAAATGCAGAAAAGACGTATCATCCCGGCGAATAATTTTTGCGATTTATCTTTCAAATCTTAAACCTCAGAAGAAATTTCTTTTGAGGTTTTTTTGTATCGTAATATTTCTGATATTTGTTTAAAATTGTAAATACCATGAAAAATCCTATCTTATTTTTATTCGCTTCTATACTGTTTTCCAACACTATAAGCGCTCAATTAAAACCTGTAAAATACGCAGACGGAAATCAGCAGCTAAACGGTTTGTTTATAAAATCTGCCAAAAAAAGCAGTCAAAATCCTGGAATTTTACTTTTGCCTGCCTGGCTGGGAATCGATAATGCGTCTAAAGAAATTGCCTCGAATTTATCTAAAGAAGGCTACAATGTTTTTATTGCAGACATCTATGGCGAAGGTAATTATCCTAAAAATACCGCTGATGCCGGAAAACAGGCCGGATTTTATAAAAAGAATTATGAAGCGTACCAGAAACGCATTAACGCAGCGCTGCAGGAATTAATAAAAGCAGGAACAAATGCAGACAATATTGCTGCGATCGGCTATTGTTTTGGCGGAACTGGTGTTCTTGAAGCTGCCCGCGGACATTTGAATGTAAAAGGTGTTGTCTCTTTTCACGGAGGTTTAGGCAAAGATGCCACTCGTCCTGCAGAACCGATTTCTACAAAAGTTTTAATTTGTCACGGTGCAGATGATCCGTTTGAATCTAAAGAGGAAATCACTGCTTTTCAACAGGAAATGCGTGATACAAAAGCCGACTGGCAAATGATTTATTATGCTAATGCAGTTCATTCTTTTACTAATCCAGAAGCTGGAAATGACAATTCTAAAGGAGCAGCGTACAACGAAAAAGCTGCTAAACGATCTTTTGAACATTTAAAAATCTTCCTGAAGGAAGTGCTGAAAAAATAGCCCTGTAACTAACCAAAACTAAACCAAAACCAATGTCGCATAGTAAAATAAGAGAAGATAAAACCTGCCTCAACTGCAGGCATGTTGTAGAGCAAAAATTTTGTCCCAATTGCGGACAGGAGAATTCAGACAGCAGAAAAACTTTTCATCATTTATTTTTTCATTTCTTTGAAGATCTAACGCATTATGAAAATGCTTTCTGGAAAACGATTCGAAATCTGCTTTTTAAGCCCTCGACTTTAACCAAAGAATATCTTTCGGGAAAACGGTTGTCTTACCTGGCACCTGTACGTTTGTATATTTTTATCAGTTTTATCACTTTTCTTTTAATCGCACTTTTTCCAAACGAGGTAAATGACGAAGTGGTAATTGCTGATAAAAACACTAAGGAACATAAAAAAGAAATTCCAAAAAACATTTATACCGGAGAACTCAAAGACCTAAATATAGGAAGCGATTTTAATAAAATAACTAGGAATGTTGATTCCATACAAAAACATGCCCCAAAGGAAAAGCGTCTGGACAGTTTCAGTTATTGGATGATCCAGAAACTAAAATATGTTGTAGATCATAACTCAAAAGGTGAAATCGTTAAAAAATTTACGGAATCTTTTGTTCATAATCTTCCGAAAATACTAATTCTCATTATGCCGTTCTTTGCCTTCTTTTTATGGATCTTTCATAATAAAAAGAAGTGGTATTATTTTGACCACGGCATTTTTACACTTCATTACTTTTCTTTTCTTCTTTTAATATTCCTGATTTTATTTGTCATCCGGAAATTTATCGGACTATTTGGCGAAGACAATCCGCTCACTTTTATTTCAGACATTACTGATTTTGTGGGATTTATCTGGATGTCTTATTATTTTTACCCTGCGCATCACAGATTTTACGGAGAATCCAGATTTGTCTCATTTGTAAAAAGTGTACTATTGTTTTTTATTAACTCGTTTTTTATTCTATTTTTACTAATACTTTACGCCTTTTACACATTCATTAATTTACATTAAATAAAAAATGAAAAAAATAATTGTTCTATTATTAATTGCTGCTACTGCGTTTTCATGTAAAACAACGCAGCTGGCTGCAGCCAAAGATAATTCAGATCCAACAAAATATATGGATCTTATTACTGAGAAAGATTTAAAAACAATGCTTTACGTAGTTGCTTCTGACGAAATGGAAGGACGCGAAACAGGATCTCCAGGCCAGAAAAAAGCGGGTCTATATATGATCGAGCAATACAAGAATAATGGTATTTCGTTTCCTAAAGGAGCGACAGATTATTACCAGCATATTCCTGCAGCTTTCCTTAATGCAAAATACAAAGAAAACCTTCCGGATTCTGAAAATATCTGGGCATATATAGAAGGTTCTGAAAAACCAGATGAAGTTTTGGTCATTTCGGCTCATTATGATCACGTTGGAATTAAAAAAGGCGAAATCTACAATGGCGCTGATGATGACGGTTCCGGAACAGTTGCCGTTATGGAAATTGCGAAGGCTTTTGCGAAGGCTAAAAAAGACGGCCACGGTCCAAAACGTTCGATTTTATTTCTTCATGTTACCGGCGAAGAACACGGTTTACACGGATCTCGTTATTACTCAGAAAATCCATTGTTCCCGATTGCCAATACTATTACAGATGTCAACATCGATATGATCGGCCGTCGTGATGTAGAACATGCAAATACCAATAATTATGTTTACGTAATTGGAGCCGACAGATTATCATCTGATTTACACAACCTTGTAGTGGCTCAAAACGAAAAATATACTAAAGTAGATTTAGATTTTAAATTTAATGATCCTAAAGATCCAAATCATTTTTATGAGCGTTCTGATCATTATAATTTTGCAAAACATGGTATTCCGGCTGTTTTCTTCTTCAATGGAGTTCACGCAGATTATCACGGAAAAGGCGATGAACCAGAAAAAATTGAATACGATGCTTTAACAAAAAGAACAAAATTGGCTTTTGTTGTAGCATGGGACTTAGCCAATAGAGCTGAGAGACCTGTAGTTGATAAACCGCTTAAATAAGGTTCAAAGGCTCAGAGTAGCAAAGGTTCAGAGGTTTTTTTCTAAGGGACTGAGGGTTCTGAGGGACTAAGTTTCTAAGGTTAAAAAAAAAAGGGATTAGTTTTTAAAAACTAATCCCTTTTTTTATAATATTAAGTGTACTAGAGAAAAACCTCAGAACCTCAGTCACTCAGAACCTTTGCAACTCTGAACCTTAGTCCCTCAGAACCTCAGCACCTTTCCTTAGTCATTCATAGAAATCAAAAACTCCTCGTTGTTTCTGGTTTTTTTGAATCGGTCGTTTACAAAATCCATAGATTCTACAGGATTCATATCCGATAGATATTTACGCATAATCCACATTCTTTGTAATGTTTTTTCGTCTAATAAAAGATCGTCGCGACGCGTGCTTGAAGAGGTTAAGTCGATAGCAGGGAAAATACGTTTGTTTGCAATCTTACGATCCAATTGCAGCTCCATATTACCTGTTCCTTTAAATTCTTCAAAGATCACTTCATCCATCTTAGAACCTGTTTCTGTCAATGCAGTTGCGATGATACTCAATGAACCTCCGTTTTCTACATTTCTGGCAGCACCAAAGAAACGTTTTGGTTTTTGCAATGCATTAGCATCAACACCACCACTCAAAACTTTTCCAGAAGCTGGCTGTACTGTATTATAAGCTCTTGCCAAACGTGTAATTGAATCTAATAAAATCACAACATCATGTCCGCATTCTACCAGACGTTTTGCTTTTTCCAAAACGATATTAGCAATTTTCACGTGTTCTTGCGGTTCTCTGTCAAAAGTAGAAGCAATAACTTCACCTCTAACACTTCTCTGCATATCGGTAACCTCTTCAGGACGTTCGTCAATTAGAAGAACAATCAGATAAACTTCAGGATGATTTGCAGCAATGGCATTAGCAATGTCTTTTAATAACATTGTTTTACCCGTTTTTGGCTGCGCTACAATCATACCACGCTGTCCTTTTCCGATTGGAGAAAATAAATCGATAATTCGGGTTGAAACTGAACTGCCTTTTTCGGCTAATTTGAATTTTTCTGAAGGAAAAACTGGTGTCAAGTGTTCAAAAGAAACTCTATCGCGAACCACTTGCGGGTCGTGTCCATTAATTTTTAAAACACGTACTAAAGGGAAAAACTTCTCGCCTTCTTTTGGAGGACGAACCACTCCTTTTACAGTATCTCCGGTTTTAAGACCAAATAATCTGATTTGTGAAGTTGATAAATAAATATCATCTGGAGAGGCTAAATAATTATAATCTGATGAACGCAAAAATCCGTATCCGTCCGGCATCATTTCAAGTACGCCTTCACTTTCTATAATTCCATCAAATTCAAAATCTGAATCTCTGAAATTATTATTCTTTTTATTTTTATGATTTGGATTCTGGTTGTTGGTATTGGTATTCCCGTTTCCATTTCCATTTCCGTTCCCATTTTGATTTGGATTTGGATTCTGAGCTTGAACCTGATTTGGATTTGGATTCAGATTCTGGTTTGGATTTGTGTTCGGGTTTTGATTTTTATTTTGATTCGGATTGATCTTTTTTGCAGAAGGTGCTATTACAGGTTTCTCTGCTTTTGGTTCCGTAGTTATGTTTTCTGCACTTTCTTCGGCACTAACTTCTTTTACCTCATCTTTTTCCTTTTTCAGAGCAACTTTTTTCTCGTAAGCCGTTTTATTAAACTTTACAATTTTTGGCTCTTTTTTATCAGCTGTCTTACTTTCTACAACTTCTGGAGCAGTATTTTCAGTTTCTGTTAAAGCTTGAGGAGTTATAGTATTCTGAGAAGTTTCTTCTACTTTATCAAATTCAAGAACTGGAGTGCTTTTTGCATTAGCTGCTTTTTTAGCCGGAGTAATTTTTGCACCAGTGATTCTGGTTCTCTTGGCTTTATCATCTTTGACCTCTGCTGCTGCTTCGGTTTTTGGTGCTTCAGCCGGCGCATTGCTAGTTTCCTGATGAGCCAAAATCTGACTAATTAAAGCCTCTTTTTTGACGCCAGTAATCTTTATTGTTTTAGCTAATTTAGCTATTTCTTGAAGCTCAGAAAGCTTCATTTCTTTTAATGCAGAAATATCAAACATGAATGTTCTATGAATTTAATTATTTTAAAGGAAACTGTAAAAAGAATAAGGTAGATAATAATTTGAAATTGACCGCAGTATGAAGTGCTTACGGTATTATGATGCAATAATACGAATAAAATTTAATCATACAATAGTATTTTAAAAAAAGAAAATATATTTTTGTAAAACAATTATTGAACATGATACAAAGAATTCAGACTGTATATTTATTTTTTACCTTTGTAGTAACTGGGGTTCTAATGTTTTTTATTCCACTTTGGACATCAAACACAGGAAAGCCGTTCTATTTTATGCAGGACCAATTTTACACCATATTATTAGGTCTAAGCACAATGCTGAGTGTAATCAGCATTATTACATTCAAAAAAAGACAAAATCAGTTTGTTATGAACAGACTAAATATAATATTAAACTTAATTTTATTAGGATTGTTTGTATATCGATCACTAAACTTATCTGGAGAAACTACGGTTTCAGAGAAAGGTATTGGGATGTTTCTTCCGATTGTTGCTATCGTGTTATTAGTTTTAGCTAATAAGGCCATCAAAAAGGACGAAGATCTTGTAAAATCTGTAGATCGTTTGAGATAAACCTATAAACTTAATTTATTTGTGTGAAAAAACCCGGATTCTATATCCGGGTTTTTTTGTGGATACAATTCAGATTTACTTAAAACACTGCCAAAATATAGGTTAAAACAAATTTTGTAAGATATTTTTCATAATTTTGACACCATTCAGATTTCTAGAAAATTATGATCCAAAAAATAAAAATTCATCTTGCAGATGATCATCAGGTCCTCATTGACGGGCTCACCAACTTACTACAGACTGTCAGCGACTTTGAAGTTGTTGGCAGTTCTCTTGATGGAACTACTGTATACGATGATGTTTTAGAAAATAAAGCCGACATTTTAATACTAGACATCAGTATGCCTAAAAAAGACGGCATCGAAGCCTTGAAAGAATTTAACCAAAAAGGTTCTTCGTGCAAAGTCATTATTTTATCCAGTTATGATGATCTTAAAATAATTAAGGAAGTCATGAAATTAGGCGCAAAAGGGTATCTCACAAAAAAAAGCGCAGGCGAAAATATAATAGAAGCCATTGAAGCAGTTTATCAAGGACAGGAATATTTTAGTGATGCCGTAAGAGAGAAAATATTTAACGCATTTATACAGAACAATCCAAAATTACAACCTCATCCCTATCAGGAAAATCAAATCTTAAGTCCGAGGGAAATCGAAATTATTAAGCTGATAGCGCTTGAATATAGCGGAAAAGAAATAAGCGAAGAGCTTTTTATAAGTTCCAATACCGTCGAAACGCATAGAAAGAATATCATGAGAAAACTAGATATCAAGAGTACAATCGGTTTGGTAAAATATGCCATAAAAAACAATTTGATAAATCCTTAATCAGCATCAAGGAACAAAAATTTACTGCTATGTTTGGTTCAAGAATCTTTATTCTGTTTTTTCTTTTAATTTCACAATGTGGCCATTCCGTTTTCAGCCAGATGCAAGTTCCTGCAAAAGAATCTATAGTAACTGTTGTTGAAAATCAAAAAAACAATTCATCCGAACTTCGCAAAGTAGAAAGTGTACATAACAAAAAAGTGGTCAGCTTATCTGTTGTTCTTGTAATTATATTGTTCTTTCTTTTTTATTTTTTTTATCAGAATAATAAATTAAAGCAAAAAATAAAACGAAAGGATACCAAACAGAAAATTCTTTTAGACATCATTAATTCCGGAATTGACAGTCAGGAAAATGAAAGAAAAAGAATAGCTTCTTTTTTGCATGACAATATTAATTCGCTTTTGTCCTCTGCAGGACTGCATCTTAATGTATTTACAGCACAAAATAACATTAAGGCAGAGGAAATTCAGAAAACCAAAACAATATTAGCCGAAGCACATGATCTTCTTCGGGATATGTCGCACGATTTAGTCCCTTCCCTTTTGGTTCGTTTCGGTTTAATGTATGCTTTAGAAGATTTATGCGAAAGAAATTCTAATTCGAGTATTCATTTTGAATTTTCGAGTACTATTGCTGTAGAACAACGGTATGTCGAAAAATTTGAAATGAAAATTTATTTTATTGTATCTGAATTATTTAACAACATTATCAAACACAGCGCTGCAAAAAAAGCCGAAATTTCGCTTCAAGAAAACCAAGATCAATTTATAATTTCGATCCACGATGACGGGATTGGATTTAAGACCGATAAACTAAACAAAGCCGAAGGTTTTGGTTTAAACAGAATAAGAGCGAGAATTAAAAAATTTAAAGGAAGTTTCAGCATTAAATCAAAACCCGGCAAAGGAACTTCAATTAAAATACAAATTCCCCTTCCTCATTAATTCCTTACTTCTTCCCTATTTCTACAATCTCTAAATCTTTTATTTTATCATCATCGATTACAAAACGAAGCATTGTTCTCATCTGATGAAAACCGCTTTTTCCTGCTGCTCCGGGATTCATATGTAATAAATTATTCTTTTTATCAAACATAACTTTAAGAATATGTGAATGCCCGCAGATAAATAATTTAGGAGGATTTAAAGCCATTTCTTCCTTAATATTTGGATTGTATTTTCCGGGGTAACCTCCAATATGCGTGATCCAGACCGAAACATTTTCGCACATAAAACGATTGTGCAGCGGAAATTCCAATCTTGCCTTTGCATCATCTATATTTCCATAAACGCAGCGCAGCGGTTTTAGTTTTTTTATCGTATCGGTAACATTCAAATCTCCGATATCTCCGGCATGCCAAACTTCATCTGCTTGATTTACATATTTTAAAATAGTATCATCAATATGGCTGTGAGTGTCGGAAAGGAGGAGAATTTTTTTCAATTTACTAAAGGTTCATAGGTTTTGAGTCACAAAGGTACAAAGGTTTTTTTTAAAGGTTCTGACATACTAAGGTTCTAAGTTTTTTTTTAATTAAATCTATCTTAATACTTTTTTTATGAATGGGAAGATACTTTACCTGTTTTAATAATGTATTTTACTAATCTCGGCTCAGACGCGCTGCAGTGCATCTCTACAATGTAGACTTCGGGATAGTATCTCAGAATCTTAGCATCTTCAAAAAATCCTTTGTACCTTTGTACTTCAGAACCTCTGTCCCTAAAAAATGAGATATTTTATCCACTTCGCATATAACGGCACACATTATCACGGCTGGCAATTTCAACCTAACGCATCTTCTGTTCAGGAAACTTTAAACAAAGCTCTTTCGGTTTTGTTAAATTCTGAAATTAATGCAATGGGTGCAGGTCGAACAGACACTGGAGTTCACGCAAGGGAAATGTATGCTCATTTTGATCATGAAACTCCGATTGACGTACCGAATTTGGTGCATAAACTCAATTCTTATTTACCTAAAGACATTGCTGTTTTTGATATTATTTTGGTTGACAATGAAGCACATTGTCGTTTTGATGCAACTAAAAGAACTTATGAATACCACATTAATACTTTTAAAAATCCGTTTCTGGAAGAATTGAGCTGGTATTTTAATCAAAAATTAGATGTAGCTTTGATGAATGAAGCTGCAAATATCTTATTGAAACACACCGATTTTCAGTGTTTTTCTAAAGTCCATACCGATGTAAATACTTTTGACTGCACAATTTTTGAAGCCTATTGGAAACAAGAAAACAACAAGCTGGTTTTTACCATTTCGGCAAATCGATTTTTAAGAAATATGGTTCGTTCTATTGTTGGAACATTAGTAAATATTGGTCTGCATAAAATTTCTCTGGTAGATTTTGAAAACATAATTGCGAGCAAAAGCAGAGAAAAAGCCGGGTTTTCGGTTCCGGCACACGGATTATATTTAACCGAAATTTATTACGATTATTTATAGCTGTAAGCTGTAAGCAATAGGCTTTAGTGTTGAGTCTGCTGCCGAAAGCCTAAAGCTTAAAGCATATAAAAAACAAATGAAAGCAAAAGCATTCGATACCGGATTATTCAAAAGAATTTTAACCTATACCAAACCTTATAAATGGCGCTATTACGGCGTTATAATTTTTGCCATTTCTCTTTCAGTTTTTGCAGCTCTTCGTCCTTATTTATTAAAACAAACGGTGGACGGCTATATCAAGACGCACGACAAATACGGTTTATTGATGTATATTGTTTTGATGGGCGTGGTTCTCCTGATGGAAGTTTTTTCTCAGTTCTATTTTGTTTTCTGGGCAAACTGGCTGGGACAAGATATCGTAAAAGATATTAGAAATAAGCTTTTTAAACATATCTTGAGTTTTAGGATGAAGTATTTTGATTTGGTTCCGGTTGGACAATTGGTAACCAGATCTGTCTCTGATATTGAATCGATCGCCCGTATTTTCAGTCAGGGATTGTTTATGATTATTTCTGATTTAATGAAAATGATTGTAGTCTTGCTTTTTATGTTTTACATGAACTGGAAACTTACCTGGATTGTAGTAATCGCCATGCCTATCTTAGTTTACATAACAAGAATTTTTCAGCGTAAAATGCAGGTTGCTTTTGAGGAAGTTCGAACTCAAATCGCCAATATGAACTCTTTTGTACAGGAGCGCGTTACGGGAATGAAAATCGTGCAGCTTTTTAACCGAGAAAAAATAGAGGCAGAAAACTTTAAGGAAATCAATAATAAACATAAAGTAGCGTGGATCAAAACGATCCTTTATAACTCCATATTTTTTCCGATTGCCGATATAATTTCGTCTATTACTTTAGGCTTGGTTGTTGTTTACGGCGGATTTAGGATTTTGAATGGGGATCAGTTTACAACTTTTGGAGATTTATTTTCGTATACGATGTTTATCGGAATGCTATTTAATCCGCTGCGTCAAATTGCAGATAAATTTAATGAGATGCAATTGGGAATGATTGCTGCCAATCGTGTTTTTGATATTATTGACACACAAGATCATATTCAGGATACAGGAATTCTTGAAGCGCCAATTTTTGAAGGAATTATAGAATTCAAAGACGTACGTTTTAGTTATATTCCAGAAGAAGAAGTTATAAAAGGAATTGATCTTTCTGTGGCTTCCGGACAAACAATTGCAATTGTTGGTTCTACAGGTGCCGGAAAATCGACTATTATTAATTTATTAAATCGTTTTTACGAGATTAACAGCGGCACTATTTTTATTGACGGTCAAAATATCGAAGATTACACTTTAGCTTCTTTACGTAAACAAATTGCAGTGGTTTTGCAGGATGTTTTTTTGTTTGCAGATACCATTTATAACAACATTACACTGCACAATGAAGAAATAACCCGCGAACAGGTTTTAGACGCAGCCAAGAAAATAGGTGTTCATGACTTTATTATGAGTCTTCCGGACAATTATGATTTTGATGTAAAAGAACGCGGTGTTATGCTTTCTTCTGGCCAGCGTCAGTTGATTGCCTTTTTAAGATCTTATGTAAGCAATCCAAGTATTTTGATTTTAGATGAAGCAACATCATCAATTGATACTTATTCTGAGGAATTAATTCAGCGTGCTACAGAAACGATTACAAAAGGAAGAACTTCGATTATCATTGCACATCGATTGGCGACTATCGTAAATGCCGATAAAATTATTGTAATGGATAAAGGTTTAATTGTCGAAGAAGGAACACATCATGAATTACTTCAAAAAGCAGACGGTTATTACAAAAACCTGTATGATTCGCAATTTGTGGCCGCAAATTAGATTTTGAGCAGATAAATTCTAATTAAAAAGTTAAAATTGCGTTATAGGAATCATAAAACTGCATTTCACAACCAGCACTTTAACATAGTCTTTTTTGGCTTTTCGTTATCTTTGAGATTATAATTAAATGAAAAAGAAAATGCCACAAACAAGATTTTATCCAAATGAAGAATTCAAAGAAATAGATATAAACGCCTCATTGCAATTACGATATGCCATTTCAAACAAAGGACGTTTAATTAGTTTTACAGACGAAATAGAAAACGGACGCCTTTTAAAAGGAGGTTTAAGTGATGGTTATCCAACTTTTAGATTTAAAGTTAAAATAGATGACAAAATCGTTAACAAATATCTCTTCCTATACAAATTAGTCGCACAGTATTTTATTACAAAACAATCCGAAGAACAAACTTATGTACTTCATTTAGATTACAACCGAAGTAATGATGACGCCAATAATTTACGCTGGGCAACAAAAGCAGAAATGATGGCGCACAGCCGAAAAAGCCCGCGTGTCATTCAGGCCAAAAAGAATTTGATCGAACATAACCTAAAATCAGACGGAAGAAAATTAACGACTACCAAAGTAATGTTAATTAAAAAAATCCTGGCAAGACCAGAACAAAAAACACGTCTTAAGATGATTGCCAAACAATTTGGTGTCAGCGAAATGCAGATCAGAAGAATTGCAAGCGGTGAAAACTGGGGACACGTAAAGGTGTAAAAAGTTTTTGTTTCAGGTTTTTACTATGAATATAAATAGTTTGCCACGAGTTTTACAAAATTCCACTAATTTTTAATTTTAACTAGTGGGATTTTGTAAAATCCGTGGCAATTTTTTTTAAAGCAATCTGCTTGAAAAATCTAAACACAAAACTTGAAACCTAAAACCTGAAACAAAAAAACAAATAAAAATTTAAAATAAATCCTTAAATTCGCAAACACAAATAACAAAGAGATTGAAATTGAATTTCGGAATTATTAAAATTCATTTTCGATAGTAAATACTAAAAACCAAAAAAATGAAATACGACGTTATTGTTTTAGGAAGTGGTCCTGGCGGATATGTAACAGCTATTAGAGCTTCACAATTAGGCTTTAAAGTAGCTGTAGTTGAAAAAGAAAACTTAGGTGGTGTATGCTTGAACTGGGGATGTATCCCAACAAAAGCATTATTAAAATCAGCTCAGGTTTTTGACTATTTAAAACACGCTTCTGACTATGGATTAAAAGTTTCTGAATTCGATAAGGATTTTCCAGCAGTTGTACAACGCAGCCGTAACGTTGCAGAAGGAATGAGCAAAGGTGTTCAATTCTTAATGAAAAAAAATAAAATTGACGTTATTGAAGGTTTTGGAAAACTAAAACCAGGAAAAAAACTTGACGTTACAGACAAAGACAATAAAGTTACCGAATATAGCGCAGATCATATTATCATTGCAACTGGTGCCCGCTCTCGTGAGTTACCAAATTTACCACAAGACGGCGTAAAAGTAATTGGTTACCGTCAGGCAATGACTTTGCCAACACAGCCAAAATCTATGATCATTGTAGGTTCTGGAGCAATTGGTGTTGAGTTTGCACATTTCTACAACTCAATGGGAACTGATGTTACCATTGTAGAATTTATGCCAAATGTTGTACCGGTAGAAGACGAAGATATCTCAAAACAGTTTGAAAAATCTTTGAAAAAAGCAGGTATTAAAGTTATGACTAGCTCTTCTGTAGAAACGTTAGACACTTCTGGAGCTGGTGTAAAAGCAACTGTAAAAACAGCTAAAGGAGAAGAAATTCTTGAAGCTGACATCGTACTTTCTGCAGTTGGTATCAAAACAAATATTGAAAACATTGGTTTAGAGGAAGTTGGTATTGCTGTTGACCGTGATAAAATTCTGGTAAACGCTTACAACCAAACTAATATTCCTGGATATTATGCAATTGGAGATATTACTCCAGGGCAGGCTTTGGCACACGTAGCGTCTGCAGAAGGAATTAACTGTGTTGAAAAAATTAAAGGTTTACATGTAGACCCTATCGATTACGGAAACGTTCCGGGTTGTACTTACGCAACTCCAGAAATCGCTTCTGTTGGTTTGACTGAAAAACAAGCAAGAGAAAAAGGATACGATTTAAAAATTGGTAAATTCCCATTCTCTGCTTCTGGAAAAGCAAAAGCAGCTGGTGCTTCTGACGGATTCGTAAAAGTAATCTTTGATGCAAAATATGGAGAATGGTTAGGATGCCACATGATTGGTGCTGGTGTTACAGATATGATTGCTGAGGCAGTTGTAGCTCGTAAACTAGAAACTACAGGTCACGAAATCCTTAAATCTATTCACCCTCACCCAACAATGAGCGAGGCTGTTATGGAAGCTGTTGCAGATGCTTACGGCGAAGTAATTCACTTGTAAAAATATCATGGAGGCGCATTCCTAAGCGACTCTGCGGTTATATATAATTTTCAATTTAAAAAATCCGATTTGTGAAAACAAGTCGGATTTTTTTATTGCTGCAGTTGAAAACATTCTTAACTATTCTATAGACATTTGATTCATTACAAAATAATAGTTTGTTTAAAAAAATAGTATTTGAATAAACATTACAATACATCTAAGAAGATCAAAAAATCCATACTAAAAATCAAACAACAACTTACAAAACAGTAAAATTCAATACTTATTTAATATTTAGCCTTAATTTGTTAAAAAAATGATGCAAAAAAGCATTGCAATTATCTTATAACTCTTATTTTTATTTCTTTTAAATAAGAATTCATGAAACTACCTTTTATTGAAATAATCGAAGCCGCAACAAGTGATCCTAATTTACTAATGTGGAAATTTTATGATGAAGATAAAGAAATTAAAAACGGAGCAAAACTAACTGTTCGCGAAAGTCAGCATGCAATGCTTTTAAATGAAGGACAGCTTGCAGATGTTTTTTCGCCTGGACTTCACACTTTGTCTACAGAAAACATTCCTATTTTAAGTAAACTTAAAGGCTGGAAATACGGTTTTGAAAGTCCGTTTAAAGCCGATGTTTACTTTTTCAATACACATCAATTTATCAATAATAAATGGGGAACTCCTGCTCCTATTCTGCTTAACGATCCTCAATTCGGACAAATCAGGGTTCGTGCTTTTGGTAGTTTTGATATTAGAATTATTGATGCTGCCAAATTTTTCCGTCAATATGCAGGGACTTACAAACAACTTACGATTTTTGAATTACAAAATCAATTAAGAGATTTTGTAGCGCCAAAATTTGGAGAAGTTCTGGCAAACGAAAATATAACTGTTACGGACATTGCCGGAAACATTACACAATTGGGTCAAAAAATAGAACCGTACTTAAAGCCTTATTTTGAACAATTAGGAATCGAATTAACGCAATTTGTCATAACAAGTGTAACATTACCAGAAGAAGTAACAGCACATTACGATAAAATTACCAATATGAATATGGTAACCGATATGGATAAGTTTACCAAATTTAATACTGCAAATGCAATTGGTGATAAAGGAACCGCGCTTCATGACGCAACCCAAAATGCCCTAAGCATGGGAATTCTCTTAAATCAATTACAGCAAAATAAAGAAACACCAAAGCAAGAAATCACAGACGATTTAACTTCTAAACTTCAAAAGCTAAAATCTTTATTTGATGCCGGTTTAATTGACGAAGACGAGTTTAAAAACAAGAAAACCGAATTATTAAGTCAATTGTAATGGAAGAGAAAAAAGTTACTTCGTTTTTAGACAAACTAAAACAAAAAGCGCAAAACCAAACCAATTACGGCGGTGAAACCGAAATTAACGAAGCGCAGATGAACACCAGAGACTGCCCAAGCTGCGGTGCCGGAAGAGCCAAACAAGATGGCGTAACGCATTGTGCTTATTGCTCTTTTGAGTTTTTATCTGTAAAACTTACAGACGGAGTCTACATTAAAAAAGAAGATAATTCAATTTAAATACAAAATATAGTGTTCGGATTATTTAACAAACAAAAAGGTGAAGAAGCTCTTCCAGAATGGTATTCAGAACTTCAGGAATCACAAGAAAGATGGTTTATTTTTTTAGAAAAATTAGACGCCAAAATGGAAGAATTTGCCACTGCAGCGATTCCGGAACTTAAAGAAATTCTGCAAAGTGATGATGATTTGTACAAAAGAACTTTCCACAGAGTTTATTCTGGTGTAAATGGCCAATTATCAAATATTAGGGAAAAAGCCAGAGATACATACGAAGAAAAAATACTAAACGTTTATTACCATTACAATTCGCAGATTTCTGTATTGAGTAAACATCACAATCTGGTTTCTGATTTTAGAAACAATTGTTCTGATCGTTATAATGATTTTGAGAACAGATATGAATATTGGAGAACCCAAATTGAAAAAACTCAGGAACGTGATCTCGAAATCGAATATCAAAAAATATTAGACGAGTACGAAGCCATTAAAAACAAATTCAACTGTACACAATGCGGCGGGAATATTCAAATCGAGAAAATCTTTTTAATCGAAACCTATATTTCATGTCCGTATTGCAAAACGCAAAATACATTTGCTCCAAGCACACAAGCAAGAAATCTGCAGCATATTGCCAGAGGTCTGGCAGAACAAAGAACGGTACACTTATATGAAGAATTTGAAACCGAAAACAACAAAGAGCGCGAATTGTACCATGAACGCCACGAATTAGGTTTAAGTAAGATTCATGAATCTGATAAAAAGGTTCTAAACGAAATTCAGTCAAAAATGGATGATCTGGAACAACAAAGACAATTTGTTATTAAAAATGCTCCAAAACTGCATCAAATTTATCTAAGGGCGATGTATGACGAATGGAACAAAATTACGCCGGATTTAAAGGAGCACAACGAAAAAATGTATCAAAATCAATTACAACACTTATAATTTATTAACGCTAAAATTTTAAAAATGTTTAAAAAACTTTTTGGATCTCTAACTGGAGACAACAAGACGGAAAATCAAAATCATGAAGCACAAACTTCTAATGACAATTTTAAAAATGATTACGAAAATGAGGATCAAGAAGTAGAATACGATCCTGAAACACTGCACGGAACACATTATTCTGTTGAAGATTTTGATAATGAAGTTGCTGAAAGAGCTGAAGCATGGATTGCAGACGAACGTGCAAGCGGAGAAAATCTTGAAGACAAAGACATCCAAAACATCTATTTTAATTACAGAAGAGCAGTTTATACCGAATGGAACAATTGTGATTCAGATCAAATGATTCGTTTTGAGCACGCCAATTCTTTAAAATACAGCGGAATTCAGACTTCAGGATTTGTAAAAGTCGAAGACAATAATCCGTTTCTTGAGCCTGTTCACGGTGTAGATTTAAGAACTTATACTGCAATGTGTCTTAAAATCAGTGCTGGAATCGACTATCTTGAAGTTTGTAAAGCAATGGGATTTGAGCCGGTAATCTGGGAAGAATTAAATACAATCTGGCCGCAGCGTATGGGCGAAGATACTTCGTTTACAGTTACAACTTTGTTCGGACAATATTATGCTGAAAATGTAACCGTTCCGCAATTAGAAAACCTAAAAGCTGAAATTTCAGAAGAAGGCGCTGCTAATCTTGAAAAAATTAGAACAGACCGTTATTTCTACGAAGAACTTGCAGGTGCAAGACAAGCTGCTTACGAATACGGAATTGACGGCGCACAATGGATTTTAGATAATTTTGGAATTAATATTGCTGATTTCCAATCTGTGGCAATGCAATGGATGACAGAGCAAAACCAAAACTGGAATTCTGAAAACATTATGGAATTCTCTAATTATCAACAAGAAAAACAAAAAGAATATGCAGCAAAATTTGCAGCAGAACAAGGCGGAAATATTGCAGATGATGTAAATTTCTAATTGAATTTCTTTTCATGATAAAAAACCGATTTGCAAAACAAATCGGTTTTTTATTCGTTTAAAATCCCAAAGAATTTTTAAAAACTTATAAAAATATACATAATGGAAAACACACCCATATTCTTCGCCGACGGAGAAAATCCAAAAATGATCGAAGCTTTTCAAAAAGCACAGGAAACCTTTAAATATTTCTGGAGAGAATTATCATGGGAATACCGCCGAATCATTCCGGGACTCGACGTTGCCTGCGTAAAGGTGGCTTTTACTCAGGAAATAGATAATGAAACTGTAGTAGAACATATGTGGATCAACGAAATCAATTTTGACGGTGAAAATATTTATGGCATTTTAGTAAACGATCCTGGCGAACTAACCAATGTGAGCAATGGAGACGAAGTAGCAATTCCGATTAATCAAATCAGTGACTGGTTGTTTGCAAGCCAGGGAAAAACCTACGGAGGTTTTACCATACAAGCTATGAGATCTGAGATGAGCGAGGACGAAAGAGAAGCACACGATGAAGCTTGGGGAATGGATTTTGGCGATTATAATGATATTCTGGTTGTCTTTGAACAAAAAGAAAAACCAGAAAATTTAATCGAGCATCCGATGAGTAAAAACATGAAAGAGAGCCTTGTCGATTTTATAAAAAATAATCCGAACGAAATTAACGGGAAAGATGAATTGGGTTATACTTTTTTACATCGGGAAACGATTGCAGGAAACAGTACCTCTGTACAAATTCTAATAGAATCTGGCGCCGATAAAAATGCAAAAACCGTTCATGGTAAAACTCCATTAGATTATGCTAAAGAACTGAAATGGGAACATTTAATTCCGTTATTTTAATATTCAAATTTAAAATCCGATTTGTGAAAGCAAGTCGGATTTTTTCTTTCAGAGCCAATACGAAACTACTTTTTGTATATTTGATTTGACTTTAAACTCCTTAAAATCAAAATAATTTAATTTTTATCGACTGTAGTTTTATCAAAAAAGTTAGGAATGACAACAGATATTATAGAATTAAACAATTTCATTGTATTGATAGAACAGTCTAACGCTGAGAAATCTTTTGTTCAGAAATGCGAAATAGACGGCGACGCAGTCGGTTTTGCATTTTATGGTTCCGGCAATGTCGAATTAGAAATAAAACATAATAATCAGACGAAATACTTAACGAATACAACTGGTCTGGCGATTTCTTTTTTCGGAAATCAAAAAGTAGAATTTGCGCATAAAATTGCTCCAGACAAACCTCTGCAGTCTATCAGTATTTTTGCAAAACTAAAAACGCTCCATTCATTACCACAAGTCGAAAAAGAAATTTTTGAAAAGCTGCTGCCGTATTTATTAAATCCGGAAGAACATTTTGTAAAAGGTCCTACACATTTTATGACGCTTGATATGCAGCTTGCCGTTCAGAAAATATTTAATACAACCTATTCCGGCAATACCAGACTTTTGTTTTTAAAAAGTCAGGTAAATGAATTATTAGCGCATTACTTTGCTCTTTTGTCCAGCGATAAAAAAAATGAACTGACTGATAAGGATAAGGAAAAGCTTTTTAAGGCTAAAGACATCGTGAGCACAAATTACTCTAAACCTCCTACTCTTTCTGAATTATCTAAGCTCATTGGCCTTAACAGCAGTAAGCTCAAAAAGAATTTTAAAGAATTATTCGGCATTCCGGTTTACAAATATATTCACGAAGAACGTTTGAATAAAGCTTATGAAATACTTTGCAATACTGAAAAAACGGTTCAGGAAACGGCTTGGGAAGTTGGTTATGAAAGCTTAAGTTCTTTCTCTAATGCTTTTCAGAAAAAATTTGGATCGAGACCCAATGCAGTAAAAAAACAATTCCTTTCAAACAAATCTTAATTCCTTTCCGACAAATGTTTTTATAAAGACAGCTGCATCTTTGTACCATCATTAATTAAAAACAACATTAATCATGGAAACAAAAAAAATCTTATTACTCGGCGGAAACGGAAAAACAGGCCGCAGAGCAGCGCATTTATTAGATAAAATAAATAACGTTGAAGTTCGAATTGGTTCAAGAAACGAAAATCCTTCCTTTGATTGGGAGAATCCAGAAACCTGGCTGGAAGCAATAAAAGGAATCGACACGGTTTATATCACTTTTCAACCCGATCTGGCACTACCAGGAGCACCAGAAATTATTCGAAAATTTACAAAACTAGCTTCAGAAAACGGTGTCGGAAAAATGGTGCTGCTTTCTGGAAGAGGCGAAAAAGAAGCCCAAATCTGTGAAGAAATTGTAAAGTCTACAGCAAAAGAATGGACGATTGTAAGAGCCAGCTGGTTCAATCAGAACTTTAGTGAAAGTATCTTTTTAGAACCTATTTTAGCAGGCCGCGTTGCTTTACCTCAAAGTCATATTCTGGAACCATTTACCGATGCCGACGATATCGCAGCTTTGGTGGTTGAAGCACTTTTATACGAACAGCATAACGGAAAAACATACGAACTTACAGGACCAAGATTACTTAATTTTGAACAGGCAGTTGCAGAAATAGCAAAAGTTACGGGTAGAGAAATTATATTTCAACCGATTTCTATAGAAGAATATGTAAACATGCTCCGCGAATATCAAGTTCCAGAAGATATGATCTGGCTGGTAAATTACCTGTTTTCTCAAGTTTTAGACGGCAGAAACTCTAGTATTACCAATGATATTGAAAAAGTTCTGGGCCGTAAAGCACTTGATTTTACTGAATATGCCAAAAAAACGGCTCACACTGGAATCTGGAACGAAGTAAATGAGTTGTCCTGATTTTTTCGAACTCTAAAATCAATTTTCAATAATACTTATGTAGATTTTATAATTTTATTTGAAGCGGAATTTAAAATCATAAGAAAATAATGCCGCATCTAAAATCCGATTTGTTATACAAATCGGATTTTTTTATTAGAATGTTATTTTTACCAAAACCATAAAATATTCTATTTTTTGATCCCAAATTATGGACCGATTTTAATAATAAAATATTAGTTTTACGGCACCCAAAATTAAAACCTGCCATGAAAAAAATATTTTTCATTATTACACTTTTACTTCTTTTTTCCAATAGTTTTTTTGCTCAAACCAATTCAGAAACAAAAAATATTTTTGCAAAATCGTATGATTACGTAAATGACTTTGAAAAAATTCTGACTACAGAGCAAGCACAGACTTTAAATACAAATTTAAAAGCGTGCGAAACGAAAACAAAAAGCAAAATTATTATTGTAAGTACTTCTTCAATAACTCCTTATACAGATATTACAGATTACTCTCTGGAGCTTGACAAATATTTAAACGTTAATTTAAAAATAGACGCCTCTATTTTAATCGTAATAAGCAAACAATTAAGACAGATACAAATTCGGGGTGTTGGTAAAATTCGAAATAAATTGAGCGACACCGAAATAGAAAACATCATCTCGACCTTTGTTATTCCCGAATTAAAAAAAGGGGATTACTATAAAGGTTTGTACGAGGGTACATCAAAAATTATAAAAAAGCTGGAATAGCAATTCCGAAATTAAACATTGCTTCCTAATACTTTCTACGGTTTAAAGAATTGCCCCTTTAAATTGTTAAAACCCAAAAAACCAATCATAGTTTACAGCGCAAAAAATCGTGTCAGAAATTGACAATTCCAACGATATAAAATCAGATTATTTTTAACATTTTATCTTCAAATCAGGTAAATGTTAATTTTAAAATTATTTTATTTTAATAGGAAAAAATTCTATTAAGTTTGCTGCATAAACTAAAATAACTATGACTGAAATTACTTCTTATTGGTGGGTTCTCTTAATTGTGTTCTTCATCTTATTTTACAAATTTGTATTGCGTGTCTTCTTCGGAATGGTTATCGTACCCGAAGATAAAATTGGACTCGTAACCAAAAAATTCGTTCTTTTTGGTACAGACAAATCACTTCCCGACGGAAGAATTATCGCTACAAAAGGCGAAGCAGGTTACCAAGCCAAAACTCTTGCTCCAGGTCTTTACTGGGGAATGTGGATCTGGCAGTATATCGTTGACATGACGAGCTTTACCTTGATCCCAGAAGGTAAAATCGGACTTGTTTTGAGTAAAGACGGAAAAGAAATTCCGACGGGTCGAATCCTCGCCCGAAAAGTAGACAGCGACAACTTTCAGGATGCAACGGCTTTCTTAAACAACGGCGGACAAAAAGGGCGCCAGACTGCGTTTATTACCACTGGATCGTATCGAATTAATACGTTCTTATTTGAAATTGTGATTGCAGATCAAATCAAGATTTACGAAAACATGATTGGTATTGTGACCGCTCTCGATGGCGAACCGATTCCGCAGGGACAAATTGCCGGAAAATTTGTTGAAGGACATAATAACTTTCAGGATTTTGATAAATTTCTGGACAAAGGCGGCAACCGTGGTTTACAGCCTCAGGTTATGCTTGCCGGTTCGTATTACATCAATACGTGGGGAATTTTAATAGAACAAAATCCAATGACCGATGTGCCAATTGGTTACGTTGGTGTTGTGATTTCGTACATTGGTGAAGACGGACAAGACGTTACCGGAGATACTTTTAAACACGGAAATATTGTTTCGAAAGGACAACGCGGTGTTTGGATGGAACCTTTTGGACCTGGAAAATACGCGTTGAATAAATATACGACAAAACTAGAAGCCGTTCCGACAACAAACCTTGTCTTGAACTGGGCAAATGCGAGAAGCGAATCGCATGATTTAGATAAAAATCTGTCTACAATTACCGTTCGTTCAAAAGATGGTTTCCCTTTTAATCTGGATGTAGCACAAATCATTCACGTTCCTGCAAACGAAGCTCCAAAAGTAATTGCTCGTTTCGGCAGCATGAACAATCTTGTTTCTCAGGTTTTAGAACCAACAATTGGTAACTATTTTAGAAACTCGGCTCAGGACAGCGATGTAATTTCGTTTTTATCCACAAGAAAAGAACGTCAGGAATCGGCTAAAAATCATATCAAACTGGTTTTAGACGAATATAATGTAAACGCTGTTGATACTTTGATCGGAGATATCGTTCCGCCAGATTCATTGATGAAAACTTTGACCGACAGAAAACTGGCCGAAGAGGAGCAAAAAACATATCAGACCCAAAGAATGGCGCAGGAACAGCGTCAGGGAATGGAAAAAGAAACTGCAATTGCCGATATGCAGAAAGAAATTGTACGCGCTTCTCAAAGTGTTGAAATCGCACAACGTACTGCAGATGCAACCGTTAAGAAGGCAGAAGGAGATGCAACCAGTTTAAAACTAAACGTAAATGCTGAAGCAGAGGCTACAAAAATGCGTGCAAACGCAGAAGCAGAAGCTACAAAAGCAAGAGCGGGAGCACAAGCTGAAGCGACAAAACTTACTGCAAGTGCAGAAGCCGAAAGAATCTCTAAAACAGGTTTGGCAGAAGCTGAAAAAATCATGGCAATTGGTAAATCAACTGCAGAAGCATATCAATTGCAAGTTACTGCGATGGGTGGTGATAATTTTACCAAATACAAAGTAACTGAAGAAATTGGTAAAGGAAACATAAAAGTAATTCCTGATGTATTAATTACCGGAAATGGCGGTTCTGATGGTTCTATCAGTGGACTTTTAGGATTAAAACTAATGGAAATGATGGATACAGATAAAAATGTAAAGAATCCTAAAAAATAATTTTATTTAGATTTCAATATTAAATCCGATTTGCAACAGCAGATCGGATTTTTTTTTGATCACTATAGTACTGTTACATTTTCTGTCTGCTTCTCAAAAAAACAAGGGTCTCCTCGTACAATTGTTTCCGGCTGGTTTCTAAATGGGCAACATGGGTGCCTGTATCAAGAGTTACATATTTTTTTGAAGCTGCATTTTTGAGTGATTTAAATAATTTTTGGGCATCTGCATCATTAGGATATTGATCCCAGCTTCCTCTTATTATTAATGTTGGAGCTTTTATATTTTCGGGTTTATAATAGGGTTTATGGTGTAATAAGTCTTCGACATCCTGATTTGGACCAGACGGAAAACGAACTTTTCCATTTTCTTTTTTAAACAACGGATCACTCTCTTCCCAAATTTTACCCCAATTCATAAATACTTCTTTTTCTAATTGACAAGATTTTCCATTGGGAGTCAGCAATTTCATAGCATCAATTCTTTGTTCTGGAGTCATTTCAACAAAAGAACCTTGAATTTTTTCTGCTTCATATTTTTCATTTCTAGCGGTTATTGTCGCAAATAAAACAAGCTTTTCTATTTTATCTGAAAATTTTGAAGCATAAAGTGCGGACACGCTTCCGCCCCAGGAATGACCAATTAAATACACTTTGTCTTTACCTGATTTTTGCAAAACCAGAGCAACAGCTTTTTCTACATCCAAAACCACCTCTTCTGCCCTGCCGACAACGCGCTCATCAATAGAGTTATTTTCCATTTCGGGATAGCGATCCGAATATCCGTAACCTAAAAAATCAAGCGAATATACATCATATCCATTCTCAGATAAATTTGTCATCCAGGATGTATCATCCATGTAAAACCCGAAAGAAAGTGCTGTAGGAAATGACGAACCATGAAGAAAAAGAACAGGAAAATCATCTCCTGCTTTATGAGATTCAATGTAATGAATTGCAATATTTAAACTATCAATATGACTTTGCGTTTCTAAAATTTTCATATTATTTTTTGTAAATGACTTAGCAATAATGTTCTGTGACTTTGCTTGATTGAATCCAAGAAAACAAATACACATCATTATTTTATACTTTTTCATATTATTATTTTGAACAAAAATAAATCCTCAGCATTACCAATACTTCAATCAACACTTAAGTATGACTGCTAATAAATAAGCCAGATTTTTTTATGATTTATTAATTATTTTGTAATAAAAAAGCTATAAATTTGACTTTAGTTAAAAATCAAAAATAACTTAAAAGAAAGAAAATGAAAAAGATAAACTTATTAATGATTATGGTAGTTTTTTCGGCTATGAGCTGTAAAAAACAAGAGCAGAACAAAGCTGGAGAAACAGATAAAGATTTAACTTCTTTAGAAAGATTGACAACTGGAAATCAAAGATTTTTAGATCAAAAAACACTTCATCCTCATCAAAACAAACAAACAGTTTTAGCAAATCAAGACGGACAGAAACCATTTGCTGTTGTTATAACATGCTCAGACAGCCGAGTTTCTCCCGAAATTGTTTTTGATCAGGGACTTGGAGATTTATTTGTTATTAGAAATGCCGGAAATCTAATTTCAGATATTGACATGGGGAGTATCGAATATGCTGTAGAACATTTAGATACAAAACTAATCGTCGTTTTGGGTCATACAGAATGCGGCGCCATAAAAGCTTATGTTGCAGATAAGAATAATTCATACAAAAAACACCTCAGTCATATCGACAATATTATAGAAACAATTTCGCAGGAAAAAGAAGAAGTTGAAGCAGGAAAAGCACATTCAAAAGAAAATAATTTATTAGGATGCATCGATGCAAACATCGCTCATTCGGCAAAACTTATCAGAGAAAATCCTATTGTTAAAGAACATAAGGTGCAAATTGTATCGATGCGATATGATGTACATACAGGCCAAGCTGTAAAAATGTAATACTGAAAAAACCATAGTAATTGTTAAATCCGACTTGTCAATACAGGTCGGATTTTTTTGTACCTAACAATTTATTCAAAAGAAAAAGTATTTTTTTGAATCAAAAATCAATATATTGTACTTTAATTATAATCCTTTAAAGCAGGTAAAAAATGACATTAGAAGAATATAAAAAAGAATTTTCAGAAGACGATGCTGTAGGCTGGTTATCAATAGATAAAGAATTCGATCGCCTTTACCCTAATCAGGAACCCAAACATTATGCGCCGGCAATAAGCTATATGCTGGGAGGAGAAAGTCCGCTTGACGGCGTTAGTATTTACGAAAGTACCAAGGAAACGGAGCATTTTCATTTTATAACTTATGGTTTCTCTGAACTCTATTATAATGAAGAAAAAGTAGATGGAGAATTTAGCAAATGGGGATTTGAACTTACGTTTCGATTAAAACCTTTTGCCGAAGACAACGGAAACCCAAGCTGGGCAATTGCATTATTGCAAAACATTGCTAAATACGTTTTTAGCAGCGGTAATTGGTTTGAAGAATTTCATTATATGCCGGCAAACGGACCAATACGTCTGGATACTGAAACTGAAATTACAGCATTAGTTTTTGTAAAAGATCCCGAAATCGAAAAAAAGCAGACACCGCATGGCGAAGTTTCGTTTCTTCAAATAGTTGGAATCACATCTGAAGAATATAACGACATTCTGGAAAGTAGAAAAACAGTCGAAGAAATAGTCGATCATTTAAAACAAAACAATCCATTATTAATTACCGATTTAACCCGAAAAAATTAATCAAAACAGCAGTCAAAAAAATGAAATTATTTTCGACCATAAGCTTATCTCTTTTTACATTATTATCTTTTTCTCAAGCAAAAATGAAAACCGTAAACGAATTAATAAACGATAAAGATCCAGGCTGGAAACTGGTAAAAGAATGGATTGGTGCTGCCAAAAATAAAGTTGAAATTCTGCCTGCTGATCCTCAAAAAGCAAAAGATGCTTTGTATAAAATACAAGTTACTACTGCTTCTCCAATGGGTGCGATCGTTTACATGACCGGAGGACTTTTAATAGATAACGGCTGGATCAGAATTCTGGGTTCTGGCAGCACAAAACTAAATCGAGCTCTTCCTGATTGGAACAAAGGAAAGTCTTTTGCAGAATTTGGAGAGGCTCCTGCTTTTCTATTAGTTGCAGATGATGCGCTTGGTGGTTTTTATTTATTAAACGGAGGCGCATTGGGAACAGATCTTGGCAAAATCTATTATTTTTCGCCAGACAGTCTCGATTTTGAACCACTTGATATCACGTATACTGAGTTCTTACAATTTTGTTTTAATAATGATTTGGATAAGTTTTATGCCGGCAGCAGATGGAAAAACTGGAAACAAGAAGTTTCTATTTTAGAAGGTGATAAAGTTTATAATTTTTATCCGTTTTTATGGACAGAGGAAGGAAAAGATATTGATAAAGTTTCACGAAAAGTGATTCCTGTTGAAGAACAGTACAGTCTGAATATAGATTTAAGAAAACAGCTAACCAAGTAATGCTAAAAGCAGGCAGGAAAGTTTTGATTAAAATAAGTGTCAATTCTAAGCAACCATTTGACAAAACATTTGTCTTTCTATTAAATAATTGTGTCAAAATCCAATAATTAAACTAAAATCATGAAAAAAACTGCTCTGCTGTTTTCCTTATTTTTACTATTATCTTCCTGCAGTACGACTAATAAAATTGGTTCTGCTGAAAACGCATTAAACGGAAAATGGAATTGGGTAAGTTCATCGGGTGGCTTTATAGGAAAAACAATAACTCCGGCTTCTGAAAATAAAAAAACGATACTCGAAATTTCTAATTCGACTATTAAAAAATATGAAAATGGAAATTTGATATTCGAAAGCAAATACGCTATAAAAGAAGAACCTTCTATTTATGGAAATGAACGAAAAATGATTCTTTTTGAAAATGATATGCCAAAGCAGTCTTTTGAAGTTAAGGATAACAAATTGTATTTGAGCGAAGAATGTAATGACTGCTATCAATCAGAATATGTTCGGCTGAAATAAAGTTTTGTTTTTAATAATGGATAATAATTTTTTCAACACATAGTCCCGAAGCTTCGGGATAGATTCTTTACACTTATAAAAGGCGTTTTACTTGTATTAACAAACATAGCTATGTGTGAAATCAAGATTTTTAAAATTATCTTTTATAAATATTTAAAAATCTATGTTTCTATATGTTAAATTAACTTTTTTGCTAATTATACCCAATTGGGTTAATGTATCTTCATTTTATTTAATAACAAAAACACAAAAGAAGTATATTTGATTCTTAAATCTATATAATTCCAAACAATAAATGAAAACTGTAAAAATTTTATTCGCCTTTAATTTTATCTTTTTTTTCGCCTACGCAGCTCCAATAAAAAACACGGTTGTAAGCAATTATAATCCTAAAGAAATTTCATTTGACCAAAGTGAACTAGCTAAAAAATGGCTTATAAAATCAGTCGAAAATTTCTTTAAACAGGAATTTCCAGACATGAGCAAGATTACCACAAAATCATACAATGAGTATAAAACTGACGCTATGAACATAGATATGGGTACAGACGGAAGTTTGACTATGGAGCAGTTTAATAAAAAATGGAAGAAGAAATATGATGTAAAATATGTTGGAGCAGATGGTTTTTTAATTTCTGCTCAGGATTGGGGTAAAGTAACGGTTTCTAAATGTGATTTATTATCTTCTAAAGATAAAACATATGTTTTTCAGGTTATTATAAAAGATGTTACTTATAAAGGCACTTATAAAAGAACCATAAAAGTTATTGAATCCGGAAAATCTTTTTTAATTGATGATGTTAAAGAATTGAACTAAAATTGATTCTAAACCTTTTAAAAACGAATGATAAACATTATAGCATATAACGAAAATCATTTACCCGATTTAAAAAAAATATTCCTGCAGGAACGTCGTCGCACATTTACGTGGGTTGATCAATCAAAGTTTAAACTGATTGATTTTGAAAGAGAAACAAAAGGTGAATCTATTTTAACTGCTGTTGAAAATGATATAATAATTGGTTTTATTTCAGTTTGGATGCCAAATAATTTTATTCATCATTTGTATGTTGCTGAAAAACATCAGGGAAATGGAGTTGGAACTCAATTGCTGAATGCTGTAATTAATAAAATAGGTTTTCCAATTACTTTAAAATGTTTAGAAAATAATACTCAGGCCGTTCATTTTTATACAAAGAAAGGATTTAAACAAAAAGAAAGAGGACTTTCTGGTAATGGCGGTTATATTTTATTCGAATTGACTGATTAGGTCTGAGTTATATTTCACTTTAATCAATTATTAATTATGAAAAAGATTATAATTGTTGAGTTTCCATCGAATCTTGGTTTAAAAGAACCGCATCCGGGAAAAGAACCCGGAGTAAAGAATCTGCCGGAATGGCTGCGCCAGCACAATCTTCATAAAGCTCTTAATCCAGAAAGTGTTTTAAGGCTTGAAGCTCCGGATTACACTAATTTTCGAGATCCTGAAACACAAATTCTAAACACCGATTCTCTTGTTGCTTACGCTGTAAAACAGTCGCAATTAATAAACAGCGTTTTAACAAAAGATCAGTTTCCGTTTATTCTTGGCGGCGACTGCAGTATTTTGCTGGGATCTGCGATCGCTCTCAGGCAAAAAGGCAATTACGGATTATTTTACCTTGACGGACATACTGATTTTATGGATATTTCTTTGTCTGAAACCGGCGGTGTCGGCGGTATGGCGGCATCGATAGTAACAGGAAATGGACATAAAAAACTGACTGACATTTTAGATTTATGTCCGTATATCAAAGAAGAAAATCTTTGGTGTGCAGGAAATCGCGAGTATGATGATGAGTACGAAGACGAAATTAGGAAATCTAAGGCGACGTATCTTAGTTTGAAAGAATTGAGAGAAAGAGGCATTACAGAATGTGTACAATTATTTCTCGCTGCAATTGAAAATCTGGATGGTTTCTGGCTTCATATAGATGTTGATGTGCTGAATGATTTGATTATGCCGTGCGTGGACAGCCGTACTCCCGATGGTTTAACATATGATGAGTTTAACGAGCTGACTTTTATTTTGTTTAAAAGCAACAAACTCGCCGGCCTTGAGATTACGATTCTAGATCCTGATTTAGACTTAACCGGAAAATATACTGCGACTTTTGTCGAAAATATAACTGCTGTATTTAATAAAGCAAGACAGCTCTGAAAAATCTTCTTATAAAAGAATAAATTTCTGGTTTAGCCCCGATGGAAACGGCATCCTTTTTCCTGCTTCTTTAGCAGGAAAAAGATATAGTGTACAGCGGGACAGGTGGTCTTGAAATACTCTTATTTGTGCTCCTGAAAAATCTCAAAATCTAATGAGAAGTAATGTATTAATTTACTAAAAACAGCGAATTGCTGAATAATAAAATTCCGTTTTCCCAGAAACCTCTAAATAATGGATTGTCCATCATATAAATAACGACTCCATCTCCTTTTTTGTCTACTGCAAAACTTACGGTTTCGTTTAATTTATTTTTAATATCGTGGCCCACAAAACCATAACTTACATATCCTTTTGGTATATAAGCTGCGTTGACAGCACTTTTTAATAAAGAAAAAGATCTTTCGTTGCTTTTTAGACTGAAATAAGTATTTCCTAAACCAAATGCAAGCGGATAAGTTTTGTCTAATTTATTCTCGATAATTGCACCTGGAATTGTACCCGAAATTTCGCGTCTTTCTACACCTTCATAATCTAAAAATCGCTTTTTGAGCTCGATGTCTTTTTCTTCTTTCTCTGATTTTTCTTTGTCTTCTTTGCTCGCAAATAAACTTAAAGCATAGCCTTCGCGATCTTGAAATAAAGAAATTGCGCTGCTCATGGCAATTACTTTTCCGCCATTTTTAATCCATTCGTCAATTTTCTTTTTTTGATCTTCTGAAAAATCGTAAGAACCGTCAGAAAGAATTAAAGTATTGTAGTTGTACAATTTAACTCTATTAAAATTCGCAGTTTCGACGATGCTTACAGGATAACTTATGGTTTCGTCTAAGTAAAACCAATTGGCTCCAAACTCTGTCGAAGCAATTCCTTTTCCGGACAGCATTAATATTTTTGGTGCTTTAAGCAGTACAAAATTTTCGCTTCCGATATCTTTAGAATTGGTTGAAAAACCAGTGGTTATAAAACTATAATCTGATTTTACTTTGATAATATCTCCAACCGTTTTCTCAAAATCGGCTGTTTTTGGATTATCGGCTCTGCTGATAATTATACCGCCCGGTTCGATAGTTATATCTCCAAAAACTGCTTTTTTCATTGCCGATCGTACTTTTATTCCGGCCTGATGCAATTGCGAAACGACTTGTGCCGAAATTCTGTTATTCCACGGAACATAAAACGCATAAACACTTGCAGGAATGTTTTTTGGTGCAGTTTCTATTTTGCTTTTTGTTTTTATCTGCAAGGTATTTTTTACTGCAAAACCTTCTACTCCATACGCCAAAGGTAAAGCCCAAGCCGTAATATCATAAGATAAACTGTCATTAAGTTTTTGATTGGGTTCAAAAAGTACCTGTGCCAGAACCGATCTTGGCTGATCTGCTTTTATGATTAAATCGTTTGGTTCTATTTTGAAACTTTCATTCTTTTTGGTCTGATAATGAAATCCAGATGCTGATGCTGATGCGTCTGCGTATGTAAATTCTATTTCGTTTTTTGTCAGCATTTCTGCCATTTGCACCAGTTTTGGATTGTTTTTTAAGACATAAGTATTGTAAACTCCTTTTGCTTTTATTCTGGCATTGCTGTGAAAATCTCTAAAACCTTTTAGAAGTACCTCTTTTTGAGAAGCAGCACTCTCTACCACCGTCAAAACTGCAGTTGCATGATGTGCTAAACGGTCTTTTATTGTAACATTAGCGCCATTTTCCATCGTAACTTCACGTCCTGCCCCTATTCCGCCCTGCTCCAGCGTAAGACCGACCGCACCGTTGTAAGTTGGGTAGGTATCGCCGTAACTCGGATAAAACAAATCAAATCGTTCTCTGGTATTGTACATCCAGTTTTGCTTGTCGAATTTCTGCGAAATATTTTTGCCTAAAACATTATGAAAATCTCTTTGGTATTTTTCTATAAACTCATGCAAAGGTTCTGCTGCAGGCGGAAAAAAGTATGGTGAATTGTAACTCATTTCATGTACATCTGTATGCACCTGAGGCATCCATTGATTGTATAATTTTATTCGCTGTGCAGATTCTACTTGTGTCTGCCAAGCCCAGTCTCGGTTTAGATCAAAAAGATAATGGTTGTATCTGCCTCCAGGCCAGACTTCCATATGTTCTCTGTCGTACAAACCGGGATGTGTTTTTTTTCCGGAGATTTCTCTTAACCAGTTTCCATAACGCGAATACCCGTCTGGATTAATGCACGGATCCAGAATTACAATTGTGTTTTTAAGCCATTGTTTTGCGGTTTCGTTTGATGGATTCAAAAGTTCGTATGCCACTGTCATTGCACTTTCTGTTCCGGCAAATTCATTTCCGTGTACGTTAAAGCTCAGCCAGACTATAATCTTGTCTTCAACTGCTGCAGATTTTGAAGCCGGAAGCCCGATTGATGCCAAATTATTATTTCTAATTTGTTCCAGATTCGCCAGGTTTTCTGGTGTAGAGATGTAGTAAACATTCAGATTGCGCTGCTCGTTTGTAACTCCGTATTTTTGTTTTTTAATAGATTGCGATTGCTCTGTCAGGTAATTAAAATAATCTTCAACCTGATGATAATACGTAATTTGTTTTCCGTAATTGGGTATAAACTCCGAGGGATTTTTGAGTTGTGCAAGAGCAGAAAAAGAAACGGTTATCAGTAAAACTGCGGCGCAAAATATTTTGTTCATGGCTGAGTGGATTTTGTAGATGGTTAAAAATAAGAATTAAGTTTAAACCAATCTAAGAATCTAAATAAATATTCTTTTTTACTGCAAATTAATCGGATAGAAAATCTTGAATGCTTTTAAAAATCTGCTTATTAACCGTTAAGAAAATCATTAGCAAAAATTTGTATTTTCGTTTTGTAACTCAACCTTAATCAAAAGCTATGGATATTTCATTATTTTGAACAAATTAATGAAATTCCTGAGAAAATTAAATCAGCAAAAAAATAGACACTTAAATTCAATGATAAACAAACAAATTAGCATTCGGCTCGCACTTTTAATAAGTATACTTTTAAATTTATCCTGCCAAAAAGATATAACCAAAGAATGTAAACAACTCAAAAACGGTCATTTTTTTTGGAAACGAGGTAAAAGCATTCTTTAGCAGGAAAAAGATATAGCGTACAGCGGGACGACTGGTTCTGTTGAAAATAATTTTTCTGCTCCTGAAAAAAAGAAAAGACCTATAAAGTTAGAGTTTCTCTACAAAAAAAGGCGATATATTTTTAAGTAGCTATTTATAATATGTAATAAAAAACTTATATTTGATTTTAAATATACAGTTAATGAAATATTTTGTTTACATTTTACTTGTAATTTTTTTTTCCTGTCAGAGTAAACAAGAAAATATAAAGGAAAAACCAGTATTACACGAAGATTTAATTTATACTAATTTACGTTTCATGGCAGATCTTGGTGATGAGAACTGGGAAAAATTACAACCTCAAACCAATAATAAAATTGAGCCGAAATATCTGGATGACATCATTTATATTTCGCAGCTTGTTGATGCAAATGCCTGTGGGAATTATGTGGGAGATATTGAAATAAAAAAAGATTCAATTTACTTGATTTGCAAAATGACATCTAAAGAGATTTGCACATCAATGGCGATATACAAAGCGACTTATATTATTAAAAATCCTGAAATAAAAAAATATAAAATGGCTATTAAATATGAGTAAGTTCAAGATTATTTTAGTGTTTTTTATTTTAACGCTAACCTTTAGCTGCAAGAAAAACTATGAAAATAAAGACCGTTTTTCTTACTACGAACCAATTAGCACAAAAGAAGAAATTATAGAAATAATGTATATAAAATGGGCAGCTACAGACCGCCCAAAATTTATCAAAAAAGAAAATTATAATGCAAAAAATGATGATTCATTGATTGAAGATTGCTTTTATCTGGATACTAAAGACAGCCGGATTCAAAAAATTTCAGGAAAGGATCGTCAAAATTTACACGACGGAAAAACAATTAGTCTATCAGGAAAATTTTATAGAACCAAAAGGTTTGATGATTTTTTTTCCGTATAAAGAATTCCACCCATACAGCTTTACATCTAAAAATGGATACTTTATCGTTTTTGCCTATGATACTGTTTTATAATTCTGTCCTAAACACCCCTTTTAATTGTCTTATAAAAACCTAACTAATTGATTTTTAAAGAATAAATTTGAAACACTAATTTTATAAATCAAACAAAATGAGTGTACAAGATTTTACCACAAGTATAGTAATAGATCAAAGTCCCGAAGAAGTTTTTAATGCCGTAACCAATGTTCGAGGATGGTGGTCTGAAGAAATTGAAGGCGATTCAGCAAAGCTAAATGATGAATTTGATTATCATTATGAAGATGTGCATCGATGTAAAGTAAAATTGATTGAAGTAATAAATAACCAGAAAATCGTCTGGCTGGTCGAAGAAAACTATTTTAAGTTTACAGAAGATGAAACCGAATGGACGGGCACAAAACCTACTTTTGAAATCTCAGAAAAAGATGGAAAAACCGAACTTCGTTTTACGCATTTTGGCTTAGTTCCGGATTACGAATGTTTTGATATCTGCCGTGATTCCTGGACAAATTATATGCAGAACAGTCTTAAAAAACTAATTACAACCGGAAAAGGCGAGCCGAATGCCAGCGGTAAACCTCAGACAGAAAACGAGAGAAAATTATCTTCAAAATAAATTATGCGATTTTACTGCATCTTTTTTAGACTACGATAATAATAGATTTGGCTACAGCGATTATTTTGATGTTACGCAACTTTGTATCATCAAAACAATCATATTATGAAAATTACAATTACAGGTTCTTTAGGGAACATCAGCAAACCTCTGGCACAGGAATTAGTGCAAAAAGGACATGAGATTACCATAATTTCGAGTAATCCAGAAAATCAAACCGAGATTGAAGCATTAGGAGCAAAAGCTGCGATTGGATCTGTAGAACATGCAGGATTTTTAACCGAGATTTTTGCAGGCGCAGATGCCGTTTACTGCATGATTCCGCGTGCAAATTATTTTGATCCGAATTTGGATTTAGAAGCTTTTACCCGTAAAATCGGAAATAATTATGCCAAAGCTATTAAAAATTCTGGTGTAAAACGTGCTGTTTTTCTGAGCAGTATTGGAGCGCATTTAAAAGAAAAATCGGGTATTATTCTTCGTTATAACGAAATTGAAGCAGTTTTAAATACACTTTCAGACGTTTCTATAACGTTTATGCGTCCCACTTCTTTTTATTACAATCTGCTGGCTTACATTCCGATCATTAAAAACAAGGGTTTTATTGCGGCCAATTATGGTGCCGATGAATTGATTCCGTGGGTTTCTCCAAATGATATTGCAAATGCTATTGCTGAAGAACTTACAACTCCGCTTGACGGAAAAAAAATACGTTACGTGGCAAGTGAAGAAGTATCCGGACATCAAACTGCAAAAATTCTGGGTGAAGCAATTGGAATTCCTGATTTAAAATGGAATTTAATCAGCGATGAAGAAACTCTTACTGGTTTGCTAAACGCCGGAATGCAGCCAAAAATCGCAGAAGGGCTTATAGAAATGTACGCAGGACTTTACAACGGCTTACTGGCAGAAGATTATTACCGTAATAAACCAGAAATGGGTAAAGTAAAACTGGCCGATTATGCTAAAGAATTTGCTCAGATTTTTAACCAAAAATAAGTAACTTGTGCTATGGCAAATAATCAACCGCATCGAATAAAAAGCATAAGCGAATTTCATGAATTTAGAAATTTGCCAAAACCAGAGCATCCGCTTATTAGTGTTTACAATTTTGAAGATCTTAAATATCTCAATAAAGAAGAACCCAAAAGCCTGATGCTTGATTTTTATTCGATTGCGTTAAAAAGAAATGCCAATGCCAAAATGCGTTACGGGCAGCAGGAATATGATTTTAAAGAAGGAGTTTTGATTTTTCTTTCTCCGGGACAAGTTTTTTCTATAGAAGGTAATGCCGAATTACAGCATACAGGATGGTCTTTACTGATTCATCCTGACTTTCTGTGGAATACGCCGCTGGCGCAGAAAATTAAGCAATATGATTATTTTGATTATGCCGTAAACGAGGCACTACATCTTTCTGATAAAGAAGAAAATATGCTTATTGATATTGTCAGAAACATTCAGCAGGAATACCAGTCTAATATTGATAAATTCAGTCAGGACGTTATTATTGCCCAAATCGAATTATTTCTCACTTATGCAGAACGCTTCTACAACCGTCAGTTTATTACCAGAAAAATAAGCAGTCATCAGATTTTGGCGCGTTTAGAAAAATTGCTTCACGACTATTTTGTAAACGATTCTTTGGCAAAAATAGGATTGCCAACTGTACAATATATTGCCGATAATCTAAACGTTTCTCCCAATTATTTAAGCGGATTGCTTAAAATGCATACCGGTCAAAGTACTCAGCAGCACATTCATGATAAATTGATCGAAAAAGCAAAAGAAAAACTTTCTACAACTAATTTATCGATCAGTGAAATCGCTTTTGAACTGGGCTTTGAACACCAGCAGTCTTTTAGTAAATTATTCAAAACCAAGACAAATGTTTCGCCTCTTGAATTCAGACAATCCTTTAATTAAAAAAAATTCATACATTCGTTAGACTAAAAATCGAAGAATTATGAATCCTGTTTTAAGAAATATTTTGGCTGTTATTGCCGGGCTTTTTATTGGAACTGCTGTAAACGGAGGTATTATTTCGATAAGCGCCTCGATAATTCCGCCGCCAAATGGCGCAGATGTTACCACAATGGAAGGTTTACAGAATACAATGCATTTATTTCAGGCTAAACATTTTATTATTCCCTTTTTAGCACACGCCATCGGAACTTTTTCCGGCGCGGCAACAACCGCACTTCTTGCCATCAATCACAAAACAAAATTAGCCTTAATAATTGGTGCATTCTTTTTGCTTGGCGGTATTGTTATGGTTTGTTCTGTTCCCTCGCCTATGTGGTTTACCTTCTTAGATCTTGTTTTGGCTTACATTCCTCCAAGTTATTTAGCTTTGAAATTGTTCAAAAAAAAGCGCAAAACCCTTACTTCCATTTAAATCATTCAATTATGGAAAATAAAACGACCAGCCTAAAACCAGCAAAAATGTGTTACGAGCATATTGGCGGAAAACTTGGACAGCTTTTGGCAGAAACTTTTATAGAAAAAGGATGGATTGCCAAAAAAAATCCGTCTGATAAAAATTTTTATATTACCGATTTAGGTCAAAAAGAATTTACAGCATTAGGTATAAATATCAGCGAGATAAAACCTGAAATTTTATAAATTCTAACTCAAATTTCGAAATCTTTTACTTCAAAAAATACTTTTAAATTTCATAACTTAGTTAGCTTTTAAATTTTAAAATCATGACTAAGAAATATATTGCAAAAGACTTTTTAAAATTAGCCGCCAAAGGGCATTCACATGAGGCATTTCGGCTGTATATAGGTAAGGATTTCAAACATCATAATGTTTATTTTAAGGGAGATGCTAATACTTTGATGCTTGCTATGGATGAATCTTTTAGATTAAACCCAAATAAAACCCTTGAAATTCATCACGCTATCGGCGACAAAGATATGGTTGCCGTACATTCTCATATCAAACAAAACACAACTGATTCTGGTGTTGCTGTTGTTCATATTTTTAAATTTGAATCGGATAAAATAGTAGAACTTTGGGATTTAGGACAAGCTGTTCCCGCAGAAATGATTAACGAAAATGGAATGTTTTAATTTTTTAAACACGATTAAATTATTTTTTTAAACTTCAACCAAAAAATACATAACCAGACAATGAACTCTATTTTTAGAATCTTTCCTTTTTTATTTTTACTATTTATCTTTTCTAATTGCAATACTTTTGCTCAAAAATCAGAAAATTACACTTTACAAATTGACAGCATTATTCAGAATAATTCTCCAATTTTCAACGGTGTTGTATTAATTTCAAAAAACGGAAAAACATTATATTCTAAAGTAAAAGGCTATTCTAATTTTGAAACAAAGAAACCTTTAAAATTAGACAGTCAATTTGAGATCATGTCCAACACAAGACAAATTACAGCAGTTTTAATTTTAAAAGAAGTAGAACAAGGACGAATCAAGCTGCAGGCGCCTATTAAAAAATACCTGCCGGAACTCAAGCAGACCTGGGCCGATTCTGTAACCGTTCATCAATTATTAAATCATACTCACGGAATATCAGATTTAAATAAACCGCTTTTATTTAAACCCGGAACAGAGTTTAAATATGGAAACTTAGGCTACAGTCTGCTTGGTAAAATAATTGAATTTACTACTAAGAAAAGCTATTCAGAAACAGTAAATGCTTTTTTTAAAGATCTTAAAATGAAAAATACATTTTGTTATGATCCCGCTAAAAAACAAAATATAGTTTCAGGTTATATTAATACAAATAATAATATTGAAATTGTAAAAAACACCATAATTACTCCGGAAAGCAGTGCTTCTAACGGAATTGTTTCGACTGCCGGCGACTTAGCAATTTGGAATGAAAATTTACATAAAGGAAAACTTTTAAAACCAGAGAGCTATCAGTTAATGTTTAAATACAATATCACAGCGCAGCACAGCTTTTTTGGAAAAGAAAAAGAAGGTTATGGTTACGGCATTCGAATTATTGAAAAAGAACCCATAAAATATGTTGGACACACTGGTTTGGGAGATGGATTTTCTTCTGTAAATTTGTATTTTCCCGAAAGTAATATCAGCTTGATTTTTATAGAAAATCAGATGAATAATGACTCTAATTTATTTTATGCTGCCGAAGTAAAAATTAAAAACATTCTTTTGAAAAGTAATTTATTAAATCAAAAATAATATTGAAATGGCAAAAAATAAAACCACAGAAACCACAGACAGTGTTACTGATTTTATTAACGCTGTTGAAGATCAGGCAAAACGAAATGATGCTTTTGAACTTCTAAAAATAATGCAGGAAGAAACTGGTTTTGAACCAAAAATGTGGGGACCGGCAATTATTGGTTTTGGAAGTTATGATTACAAATACGATAGCGGCCACGAAGGCAGTGCACCGCTCGCAGCGTTTTCTCCCAGAAAAGCAGCTATTTCGCTTTATTGCTACACCCCGGAAAACAGAGAAGAATTACTTTTGAAATTAGGAAAACATAAATCGGGAAAAGGCTGTATTTACATCAAAAAATTGGCTGATATTGATCTGGAAATCCTCAAAAAAATCATTTCGCTCTCTGTAGAGAATTTAAACAAACTATATCCCAAAAACAAAACATGATCATCACTTTTATAATACTCGCCTTTTTGGCTGTTTTTCTTTTTTTACAAGATCCCAGATTTGGAAAAGCGCCGGCTGGTGAGCGATTGCAGTTAATTAAAAAATCGCCAAATTATAGAGAAGGCCGATTTCAAAATATAAATTTCACTCCGGATCTTACAGAAGGATATACCATGACCGGAGTTTTATTTGAATTTATCTTTAAGAAAAAAGAACGCAGAACTCCTGCACAACCTCTTCCATCAATAAAAACAAATTTGCTGCAGCTTTCTATAGAACAAGATGTTTTAGTATGGTTTGGGCATTCTTCCTATTATATTCAAATTGAAGGAAAACGAATTTTAGTCGATCCGGTTTTCAGCGGTAACGCGTCTCCTATTCCGGGAACTACAAGATCTTTTAAAGGAACAGATATTTATACTGTTGATGACCTTCCGGAAATTGATTATTTATTGATTACTCATGATCATTACGATCATTTAGATTATAAAACGATTCTTAAACTAAAGCCCAAAACAAAACAAATTGTATGCGGTTTGGGCGTGGGTTCTCATTTTGAATCGTGGGGATTTCCTATTCAAAAAATAATAGAAAAAGACTGGAATGAAAAAATAGAACTCGATCAAAATATTACACTTTACACGGCACCTGCAAGACATTTTTCCGGCCGCAGTTACATACGCTGTAATACGCTTTGGCTTTCTTATATTTTAGAAACACGAGATTTTAAAATGTATTTGGGCGGTGACAGCGGTTATGATACTCACTTTGCTGAAATTGGTGCAAAATACGGTCCGTTTGACCTCGCTTTGATGGACAACGGGCAATATGATAAAAAATGGAAATACATTCACAACTTACCCGAAAATGTTATTCAGGCCGCAAAGGATTTAAAAGCAAAACGTGTATTTCCCATTCATTCCTCAAAATTTTTATTGGCCAATCATCCGTGGGACGAACCTTTAGAAAAGATTACAACTCTCACACAAAATGACGAAAATCCGATTTCGCTGATCACACCGATGATTGGAGAATTAGTGGAAATCAGAAATGAAAATCAGCTATTTAAACAATGGTGGAAAGGGATTAAATAAATTTTCGATTGCAGATTTTAGATTGATATTATAACTTGAAGTAAAAGAAAAACGTGAAAAAACAACTCCTCCTAATAATAGTATTTCTGGTAACGTTGAGCGGATTTTCGCAAAATACTTATGTCTTTTTAGGATCTTATAATCGCGATAAATCTGCAGAAGCTATTCAGATTTATCAATTGGATACTTTGAATGGGAAATTGACAAAAATAACTGGGGCAAAAGACATTATAAATCCTTCTTACTTAACGGTTTCTCCAAACGGAAAATATATTTACGCCTGTACAGATACCAAAACTCCAAATGCAGGAAGTGTAAGCAGTTTTGAATTTAATGCAGATCAAAAAAGCTTAACTTTTTTAAACAAACAATCCAGCGGAGGTGAAAATCCGGTTTATGTTTCGGTACATAAAAACGGTAAATGGCTTGTAAACGGAAATTACACCGAAGGAAGCGTTTCGGTTCATCCGGTTTTAGAAAATGGAAAAATTGATTCTATTGCGCAAAATTTCAAATATTCAGAAGGAAGTATTCATCCCGAAAGGCAAAAAAGTTCGCATGTGCACTCCACTATATTTTCACCTCAATTTGATTATTTATTCCTGCCCGATTTAGGTGCTGATAAAATACACTGTTATCAATTTAATGAAACTAAAAAGCAGCCCTTAACAGAAGCAGCAATTCCGTTTACAAAAACAGATTTACAAGCAGGTCCAAGACATTTTACTTTTCATCCCAATCAAAAATACGGTTATTGCATTGAAGAAATGTCCGGAACAATAAGCGTTTATGAATATGGAAATGGCACTTTAAAAAAGATTCAGCGAATTAAAACCCACAAAGACAAGTATGAAGGTTTTTCTGAAAGTTCAGATATTCATATTTCGCCCGACGGAAAATTTCTTTATGCCTCAAACAGAGGAAAAGAAAACAATATTGCTGTTTTTTCTATTGATGCAGACGGACTTTTAAAAAACATTGGCTATCAATCGACTTTTGGGAAACATCCGCGGGTTTTTGCCATTGATGAAAGCGGAAAATTTTTAATCGCTTCAAATGTCAACACAGGAAATGTGATTGTTTTTAGAAGAAATCAAAAAACAGGACTGCTGAAAAAAACAGGAAAAGAAATCAAAATGCAAGACGTTTCTTGTGTGCAGATTAAACAGATTTTAAAAATAAAATTGCTTTAAATCCTATAATTAATGGCAAAAAATTATGACTACAAATAACTTCAATTTACAGCCCGATTTTCTGGAAAATGAAATCATAAAACTGATTCCGTTAGAAAAAAATCATTTTGAAGATCTTTACAAGGTAGCTTCAGATCCCCTAATTTGGGAACAGCATCCCAATAATAACCGTTATGAAAGAGAAGTATTTTTAAATTTCTTTGAAGACGCAATCGAAAGCAAAGGAGCTTTTATAATTTTCGATAAAACCAAAAATGAGATTGCAGGAAGTACGCAATTTTATGATTTCGAACCAGCCAACAATAGCATTTTTATTGGATGCACTTTTTACGGAAGAAACTATTGGGGAACTGGTTTTAATGCTCAGGTCAAAAAAATAATGCTCGATTATGCATTTCAATTTGTCAATAAAGTTCAATTTTATATTGGCCCCAAAAATTATAGATCTCAAAAAGCAATAGAAAAATTAGGTGCTCAAAAAATAGACGAGGTTAATGTTGATTATAACAATGAACCTTCACGACATAATTTTGTTTATCAAATAAAAAAATAAAGAATCATGACATCAAACTTCAACTTACAGCCAGATTTTCTAGAAAATGAAATCACAAAATTAATTCCGTTAGAAGAAAAACATTTTGAAGCATTATTTGAAGCAGCTTCCGACCCGTTAATTTGGGAACAGAATCCTGTGAAAGACCGATATCAAAGAGAAGGTTTTAAAACTTTTTTCGAAATCATAATTTCAAAAAGTTCATTCCTAATTCTTGATAAACAAACCAATGAAATAATGGGAACTACCAGTTTTTACGATTACAATCCCGAAAAATCGAGCGTTGGAATTGGCTACACCTTTATTACACGAAAATTTTGGGGCGGTCCTTATAATAAATCAAACAAAAAAATATTGATAGATTATGCTTTTCAGTATGTTGATTCGGTTCTTTTTCACGTTGGAGCAGAAAATTTCCGTTCTCAAAAAGCCGTTTTAAAACTCGGAGCAGAAAAAATCAATGATATGGTATTTCAGATTAATGGAGTCGATGTGCCTTATTTTGAATATGAACTTCGTAAATCCTGAAATTTGAGAGGAAATAGTAAAGAGTAGAAAAAAGAAAATTCTAATTTCCAACATCTAACATTTTACTTCTAATATATAACACAATTAAAATGAAAAGAATAACCGTTTTCTGCGGATCCAGTTTTGGTACCGAAGAGATTTATAAAGAACAGGCAGCATTACTTGGAAAGGCATTGGCAGAACAAAATATAGAATTAGTTTATGGCGGTGCAAATGTGGGTTTAATGGGAGCTGTCGCCGACGGAACTTTAAATGCAGGCGGAAAAGTGATCGGAGTTCTTCCTGATTTTCTTCGTTCTAAAGAAATTGCTCATACCAACCTTACCGAATTAATTTTGGTAGAAAGCATGCACGAAAGAAAAACCAAAATGAATGATTTATGCGATGGCGTAATTGCGCTTCCGGGCGGTTTTGGAACTCTGGAAGAATTATTTGAAATGCTGACATGGGCACAATTAGGTCTTCATAAAAAACCAATTGCGATCTTAAACATAAACGGCTTTTACGATTCTCTAATCGAACTTACAAAAGTTATGGTCGAAAAAGGTCTATTAAAAGATGTAAATCAGGAGATGCTTTTGGTAAGCGAGAATATAGATGATTTATTGTTAAAAATGAAAAATTATGTTCCGCCCGCAGTTGGAAAATGGATAGAGAAAAAGGAGGTTTAAATATTTAATAACCCTCTGGGTGTAAGTATCAAAAAAGTTAATTTAACACAGAAGTTTCGGGATCGGAACTATGTATTGAAATAATTACACTCAACGGGTTTAATTAAAAACTTTGTAAAAAATTCCCAGCATATTTTTCAAGTATTTAGATATTAAACACTTTAAAACAACCCAGAAAGAGCTTTACATAAATTGATAAAGCTCTTTTTTTATTCAGTCTACTTTTTTCGTAAATTACAGCTCCAAATTTTTTTGAGGTTTGAGTTATCAAATCTCACCTTGTATTTAACATCTAACTATAAGAAGATGAAAACAGAAAACAACAAATTCGCAAAAGCCGAAATGCTGATTAGAAAACCTGTTTCAGAAGTTTTTCAGGCTTTTGTAAATCCGGAAATCACGAGTAATTTTTGGTTTACAAAAGGTTCCGGAAAATTAGAGGAAAACCAAAAAACCGAATGGACTTGGGAAATGTATGGTTTTTCACTTTCGGTTACTACACTGGTTTTACAGGAAAACAGAAAAATTGTAATTGAATGGGGGAATCCAGATGAAAATACTTTAGTCGAATGGTTTTTTAGTCCGTTAAACGAAAATGAAACTTTTGTAAGCATCACCAATTCTGGTTTTAAGGGAGATACGGATAAAATAATCGATCAGGTAAGAAATTCGACTGAAGGTTTTACATTGGTTTTAGCAGGCGCAAAAGCATATTTAGAGCATCATATTTTACTGAATTTAGTTTTAGATCGCTTTCCTAAAGGTCTGGCTTGAAAAAAAGTTTCAGGTTTCACGTTTCAGGTTTCAAGTTTCAAGTTACCATAGAGAACATGAAACCTGAAACTTGAAACAAAAAACAAACAAAAATGAAAAAACCCGAAAATATCAGCGAATACATTGGCTTGTTTCCTAATGACGTACAGGAAATTTTGGAGAAAATCAGAATGACGATTCAAAAAGCGGCGCCGGATGCTAAGGAAAAAATTAGTTATTCGATGCCTGCTTTTGAGCAGAACGGAATTCTGGTTTATTTTGCTGCGTTTAAAAATCATATTGGGTTATATGCGTTACCAAGCGGTCATGAGAATTTTAAAGAAGAACTTTCTAAATATAAAACAGGCAAAGGTTCTGTACAATTTCCTTTAAACCAACCTATGCCTTTTGCCTTAATCACTAAAATTGTAAAATTTAGAGTGAAAGAAAATGCCGAAAAAGCGAAAAAGAAATAAAATTCAATGAATCTAAACGAACATTATAAGGAACTTTATAAAAAATCTTCCGAAGCAATTTTATCCAAAAATTATGTTTTGGATCAACAGATTAATGACGCTTCCGATTCCAGATTCGGAATCACGCTTCTCATTCGCCCAAGTGAAAAAATAAAATCAGAAATAAATCTTTTATTGAATGAATTAAAAGAAGTAGATTCTGACCAATATTTTTATCCCGATTCAGACATTCACATTACTGTTTTATCTATTATTTCCTGTCATGAAGGTTTTGATTTAAATCAAATTTCACCACACGATTATATCGAAATTATCTGCAAAAGCCTTGTTGATATAGATAAAATTAAAATAGCATTTCGAGGCGTGACTGCTTCTTCGTCGGCGGTTATGATTCAAGGTTTTCCGCTAGACGATTCTATAGATATTTTAAGAAATAAACTTCGGGAAAACTTCCAGAATACCAATTTGAAGCAAAGTATCGACAGCCGATATACCATTTCTACAGCACATTCTACTATTATGCGTTTTAAGGAAAACCTTAAAGATCCTGAAAAATTAATAGCAGTTACAGAAAAATTTCGTGATTATGATTTTGGAGAATTTACAGTAGAAAATTTAGAGCTGGTTTATAATGATTGGTATCAGCGGGCAGAAAACACAAAGGTTTTAGGAGAATTTAGATTATAACCCGTTGGGTATAATTAGCATAAAAAGTTAATTTAACACATAGAAACAGAGATTTTTAAATATTTTAGAAAAGATAATTTTAAAAAATCTTGGATTTTCACCCAACGGGTTAGATTATAATATTTTATTTCTTAAACTCTCCAAAATGCCACAAGATCCCCGACGGATCATGAAGAAAACATTCTCTTCCCCAATCTAAATTCTGAATTGGAACTAATTTGACAGCTGCATATTTTTCTGGAAGGTTTAAATCTGAAAGTTTTTTGTAGTAAGAATCGACATCGCTGACTTCTAAAAAAATCATAGAATTATCAATCCATTCTTTAGCATAATAATCCTGAAGATAAAATGCAATTTCATCGCTCTTAAAAACAGAAAAATTGGGTGCCAAAACAGTTTCTTCAAAGCCTAAATCACGATAAAAACTTCTAGATAATTCAAAATCTTCTGCACCTATAAAAGGTCGGATTGATTTAATTTTGCTTTCCATATATCACAAACTTATATCATTATAATAAATCAAAAACCATTTGCCGTCGATTATTTTAAATTTTCTTTCAACTTGAAATCCGCTGTTTTCTATCCAAAATTTCTCAATAATCAACGTATCACTTTTTATCAAACTGTGTTGATATTCATCTATCTTATTTTGTTCCGAAACGGGAACAATTTGAAATTCCCAATTCTTTTTTGTCCAGTCATAATGTTCAAAACCTGAAACATGAGTTCCTTCAATCGGAAAATCAACTCTTGAAATTTGAAAAACAGAATCGGAATGAAAGCGTTTATTAAATTGATCGAAATTTTCAATTTGTCTGCCTTCTTTTTCTAAACTTAATTTATGATTGTTTTTATTTTTATTACAAGATAGAATAGTAAAAATGAATGCAATAATAATTATTGGGCTGGCATATTTCATAAAGATTATTTTTAGTTTTTAATCCCAAAAAAATACAGTTTTTACAAAAATACAAATCTCAAGTATTTAATTCTTCTTCAAAATATTCCCCAATCCTCTGCTGATTTGTTCAAATGCTTCAAGGCTTTTGGTAAGCGGTGTTGCAGTAAAATCTTCATAAGCATCCATCGCACTTTCTTTACGATCATCCTGCGGATAAACCAGAATCACATTGTTTTCGCTAAATGATTTTTCGAATTTTTGAGGCAGTCTGTCAAAAATAGACTGATAAGAAACAGACCCTTTTCTGGATAAATTAAAGACCACTAAATCTGTTGGTTTAATTTCGTCTGAAATCGCTTCAAAATCTTCCCAATCCAAAACACTTTTAAATGCTAATTTTGCATTTAGTTTTAATTTAGCCGCAATTTGCTGAACAGCCTGATGCGTTTTATACTCTGCGTAAACTACAATCGGAATGCTTAGTTCCTGAGACAATCTACATATTTTTTGTAATAAAAGCTGAAATCCAATTCCTCTTTCTGAAAAAGGCGGACAGATAAATACCAATCTTTTTTCTTCAATAAAGTTCTTTTCGAAACGGCAGATAAATAAATTTTTATCTACATTATTGATTATAGAATCTACATTTTCACCAAAGATTTTATCCAGGAAACCTGTTTTTCTCGGCCAGCCGACAATTACAATATCCGACATAATTTCCTTAGAAGTTCTCGCAATTCCGCTCGCAGGATTATGATCAATTCTGGCAATCGTATTAATTTTTACTTCTGATGCCGAGCCTTGAATTACAAATTTATCAACCGCTTTTTTATATTTTAAAATATTAATTTCTGCCTGATCGTTATTAGGAACAATGGTTAAAAGCGTTACGGGATTGGAGGATTTTTTATCTTTAATTAAAAGCGCAAAATCCAGTAAGCTTGCTGTTGCAGAAGTTTTTGCAAGGGGAATTAAAATATGTTCATCTAAAATCTGATCTTTGTCTGCATCTTCATGAGAAACCTCTTCTTCGCAGATTGCAATTTTTTTGGCTGCTTTTTCGGTTGCAAAAGAAGCGACAATACAAGTTATTAAAATCAGGATAATAGTTCCGTTTAAGATATTTTCATCTAAAATTTTTGCTTTAAATCCGACCAAAATTACGGCCAGCGTAGCAGCGGCGTGCGCACTGCTCAACCCGAAAATAAGCTGTCTTTCGGTTTTGGTATATTTAAAAACGACCTGCGTAAAAAAGGCGGCAATCCATTTTCCGAAAATAGCAACAACACTCAAAGTTCCGGCAACAATTAAGGCTGTCGGTCCGCTTAGAATTACACTGATATCCACCAGCATTCCAACAGAAATCAGGAAAAAAGGAATAAAAAGTGAATTCCCAATAAACTCAATTCTGTTCATTAACGCAGAAGAATGCGGAATTAAAGGATTTAAAGCCAAACCAGCTACGAAAGCTCCAATAATTGGCTCCACTCCTGCTACTTCTGCTAAAAATGCCGCAAAGAAAACTACAGAAAGTACAAAAATATAATGGGCATGTTTTTCACTTTCTAATTTCTTGAAAAACCATTTGGCAATTCGCGGAATTACCAAAAACATAATCGCTGAAAAAATCGCCAGTGAAACTCCTAATTTTATCCAAAATGCCTGATTTAAATTCCCCTGACTGCTTCCCATAATGACCGCAAGAATAATCAAAACGGCTGTATCGGTAAGTATCGTTCCTCCAACGGTAATTGCCACAGCCTGATTTTTGGCTATTCCTAATTTGCTTACAATGGGATAAGCTACCAAAGTGTGTGTTGCAAACATACTGGCTGTTAAAAAACTAGCATTAAAATCGTAATTCAGCAAATAAAAACAAACCGGAAAACCAATTGAAAGAGGCAGAATAAACGTAAAAAAACCAAAAAGTAAACTTTTGTTTCTATTGGCTTTAAACTCATTCATATCCAATTCAAGACCTGCAATAAACATTATATACAAAAGTCCTATTGTGGAGAATAAATCGACCGCTGAGTTTTTTGCCAAAATATTAAGTCCATGAGGACCAATGATAACGCCAGAAATAATCAGTCCGATAATTCCGGGAATATTGATTTTTTTCAATAAAATGGGAGACAGCAGAATAATAAAAAGTATCAAAGAAAAAATCAATACTGGGTTATTAAGAGGTAATTCGAATTCGTGTAAAAAATGCCTGAAAAATTCTATCATATTGTAATTTTAACTTCTTGTGGTATTAAAACTATCGTAAAAAGACATTCCAGAATTAAAACGAAATCACTGAAGGTATTATAATTTAGAAAACTAAAAATATCACGTTATTTTAAGTATTTCCCGCATTACAAAAATACCTAAAAAACGTCAACTTTCTACGAAAAACGCATATTAAGAATTTAAATTTATTTCATTGATATATTAATAAAATTTAATATGTTTTTTAACAAATACGCAACTTTAATAATCGAAATTAAAAGTTCATTGCATTATTCAATTATCTTTGTCCTAACAAAAATTGAACAATGGAAGAATGTATCTCTGTTTTTGATATGCTTAAAATTGGGGTCGGCCCATCAAGCTCACATACTTTAGGACCTTGGAGAGCTGCAGAACGTTTTTTAGAAGAGTTAAAAGAAGAATCTATTTTAGACCAGATTAAGCGTGTAAAAGTAGATTTGTACGGTTCTCTTTCCTTAACCGGAAAAGGCCACGCTACAGATCTATCTGTAATGCTGGGTTTAAGCGGTCAGGATCCAGAATATATTCCGGTAGAGAATATTGCCGGCATTATAAAAACCATTGAAGAAAAAAACGAAATCATTCTGGCAGACCAATACGCCGTTCCGTTTTATTTTCTTCAGGATATCGTTTTCAATAAAGAATTTCTTCCGTTTCATGCTAACGGATTAAAATTTACTGCTTATAAGGCAGATGATTCTGAATATGAATCTACTTTTTATTCTATTGGCGGTGGTTTTGTTGTAAAAGAAGAACGCACCAATGCCAAAATAAAAGAAGAAATAAAATGTGCTTTTCCGTTTCCGGTTCAAAATGCCGTTGAGCTTTTAGATTATACTATTTCTGAAAATAAAATGATTTCTGAAATCGTTTATGAAAATGAAAAATCAATGCGTACTGAGCCAGAAATTCATTCTGAATTAATGCGTATTTGGAACACGATGTTAGAATGCATGTATATAGGATGCCATTCTGAAGGGATTCTTCCCGGCGGTCTGAATGTGCGCCGAAGAGCATTTGACATGCACCAAAATCTAATCGGATTATCAAATTACAATTCTCCTCAAACCTGGTTAGAAGAAATTAGAAAAACCGAAGTAAAATTTCGTCAGATTCTAAAATGGGTAAGTTGTTTTGCACTTGCCGTAAACGAGGTGAATGCTTCGTTAGGTCGTGTTGTTACTGCACCAACAAATGGCAGTGCTGGCGTAATTCCTGCTGTATTAATGTATTATCTGGTAATCGAAAATCATGATGCTGGCGAAAAAGAAATTAAACAATTCCTGATGGTGGCGGGCGAAATTGGCAGTATCTTTAAAAAAGGATCTACAATCTCGGCGGCAATGGGCGGATGCCAGGCAGAAATTGGTGTTTCGTCTTCAATGGCTGCGGCGGCACTTTGTGAATTAATGGGCGGAAGTCCGGCTCAGGTTTTAATGGCTGCCGAAATTGCAATGGAACATCATCTCGGTTTAACCTGCGACCCTATCGGCGGTTTGGTTCAGATTCCGTGTATTGAAAGAAATACGATGGGCGCTATAAAAGCCATAAACGCTGCAGAACTGGCGCTTGAAACCGATTCTAAAAATGCGAAAGTGCCTTTAGATAAAGTCATAAATACAATGTGGCAAACTGCAAAAGACATGAACTCCAAATACAAGGAAACCTCAGAAGGGGGATTGGCAATTGCCGTAAATATGGCCGATTGCTAGAATATTATTTTCTACAGATTAAAGCATTTTAAATCTTTGAATTTGTAAAATTTGTGGCAAAACATCAAAAACTACATGAAAAAAATCTACTTTATAATTGCATTATTTTCTTCTGTTTTATTGCATTCTCAGGAACGATATTTTATTAATTCAGATACGCGTTTGTACACTGCCGCAAATACCTCCAATTTCTTAGGTTATTTTAAATATGGTGCAGAAGTTCGATTATTATCTGAAAATCAGAAAGGCTGGTATAAAGTGCAGGCTGATAATTTTAATGAAGGATATATTCCGAGTAAATTCATATCTGAATCATTAAATTCCGACGATATCAAAACCACAGATAAGGAAAATCCAATTATTTTTGGCGGCGACAATTATCATGGCAGCAATCATCTTTTTGTTTTAGTAGCCGGATTAAAAGCGAGGGCACTACCTGATAAAAATTCTAAAATCAGGGAAGTTTTATTTACTGGTGATGCTGTTACTCTTAATTATTTTCCAAAAAATGAAGATGAATGGGTAAATATAGCCGGTAGTTTTAACGAAGAATATGCCAAGTTTACGCTAAGAAAATTTCTTGGTAAAAGACCTGATTTAAACGTTCTCATTAAAAACTTTGACAAATTAGACGTAAATAACATTACTGAACGCAAAACCATCAGCGAACGCATTGTTGAGTTAGCCTGGAATAGTGATAGTACAACTTTGATTCCTGCTTATGAAAGATATTATGAGGTTGTAAAGCAACTAAACGATCCAAAGCTTCTTGCTGAAACCGAATTAAATATTGCATTGGTCAAAGCTTTGGCTAAATCTAAAAAACCCGAAGAAATTTTTGCGTTTTCTAAAAAAGCGGAATTTCTTTTAAAAGGAATAAAAACTAAATCACTGTATTTATCTCAAACTAATCTGGTAAAAACATTGGGTAAACCAACTAAAAAAGCTAAAGTTGACGATGGATGCGGAATTTATTTAAGCGACTTATTTTACTATTATCCGGATTTAGAAGTTTCTGTTGATGAAGCAAAAAATCAGGCACAAATCGTTAAAGTTTTTATTAACGAAAACAACAAATTTATAATTAACCCGAGTGTTGTTTTAGATAATACATTATCCGAAAAAGCTTTCATTGAAAAATACGGAACTTACATACAAGCTTCTTTAAAATCACCACATTATTATTCTATCTTCATTATGGATGACAGTCAGTTCATACTACAATTTAAAGACGGGAAGCTATTTTGTGTCGAAATATTCATCGATTGCTGATTTCAATCTATAATTATTCAATACTTTTACATCTTCAAAAAAAAATAAAATGTCAGTAGCAAAAAAAGATTATAAAAGAATCACAACAAAGTCATTAATCGAAATGAAAAGCAACGGAGAAAAAATCTCTATGCTTACGGCTTATGATTATACAATGGCTAAAATTGTAGATACAGCAGGTGTCGATGTGATTTTGGTAGGCGATTCAGCTTCAAATGTAATGGCCGGTCACGAAACGACTCTGCCTATAACTTTAGACCAAATGATTTACCATGCTTCGTCTGTAGTTCGCGCTGTCGAAAGAGCTTTGGTTGTTGTAGATTTACCTTTTGGAAGTTACCAGTCTGATCCTAAGGAAGCTTTGCGCTCTTCTATCAGAATTATGAAAGAAAGCGGCGGTCATGCAGTGAAACTTGAAGGCGGAAAAGAGATCAAAGAATCTATTAAAAAAATATTAAACGCAGGGATTCCGGTAATGGGACACTTAGGTTTAACTCCTCAGTCAATATATAAATTTGGAACTTACAGCGTACGCGCCAAAGAGGAAGAAGAAGCAGAAAAATTAATTGAAGACGCCAAAATGCTTGAAAAAATTGGCTGCTTTGGAGTAGTTCTGGAAAAAATCCCTGCACATTTAGCCGAAAAAGTAGCTCAGAGTATTTCGATTCCAGTTATTGGAATTGGTGCCGGAGGCGGTGTTGACGGACAGGTTCTGGTTATTCACGATATGTTAGGAATGAATAACGAATTCAGCCCTCGTTTTTTACGTCGCTATTTGAATTTATACGAAGAAATGACAAAAGCAATTGGTCAATATGCTGCTGATGTTAAGTCGAGTGATTTTCCTAACTCAAGTGAGCAGTACTAGATTGTTGGATTTTTCGACTTTTCGATTTTTGGAAACAACTAGTTAAATAAATTTAAATTATAATGCACAGATTTAAAGATTTGGAAATTTGGAAATCAAGTAGAAAATTCTGCTCTGAAATTTATAACATTACATCAAATTTTCCTGATTCAGAAAAATTCGGTTTAACAAATCAGCTTCGTCGCGCTTCTGTTTCTGTACCTTCAAATATTGCTGAAGGATGTTCACGAAGCAGTAACAAAGATTTTTCAAGATTTCTTGAAATTGCAATCGGTTCAATTTATGAAATTGAAACTCAACTATTAATTTCTTTTGATTTAGGTTATATAAACCAAGTCAAACTAGATGAATTATGTTTTAATCTTGATAGAATTGTAAAAATGACATCAAAATTTAGATCGAGTTTGATTTAAGTCTAGTCGAACAATCTAAAAATCCAATAATCTAAAAATCGATTTTGAAAGTACTTTCCAATAAAAACAACCTCCAAATCCTTCACGAAGACAATCACATTATTGTGGTTAATAAGCGTGTGGGCGATATTGTACAAGGCGATAAAACGGGAGATAAACCCTTATCTGATGTTGTAAAAGAGTATATAAAAGATAAATACAATAAACCTGGCGACGTTTTTCTAGGAGTGATTCATCGTTTAGATCGCCCGACAACCGGAATTGTTGTTTTTGCCAGAACAAGCAAGGCTTTAACGAGAATGAACGAAATGTTCAGCAATCGTGAAACGCAGAAAACCTATTGGGCAGTTGTGAAGAATAAACCCATTGAAACAACTGCCAAATTGGTTCATTATTTAAAAAGAAATGAAAAAAATAATACTTCAAAAGCACATTTAAAAGAAGTTCCAGACAGTAAAATTGCAAGTTTGGATTATACGATTATTAAAGAACTTCAAAACTATACTGCTTTAGAAATCAATCTTCATACCGGGCGTCATCATCAGATTCGTGCGCAGTTAGCTGCCATCGGTTCTCCTATAAAAGGCGATTTAAAATACGGTGCTGATAGAAGTAATCCTGACGGCGGGATTCATCTTCATGCCAGAAAATTGGTTTTTGTTCATCCTGTTTCTAAAGAAAACATCGTAATTACTGCACCAACGCCAGATGAAACAATTTGGAATGCAGTATGATTTTATGATATAATTCTTATTTTTTTAATTTTTATCGATTAACTTGCATAGGCAAAAAAACAAGCTGATCATAAAATGGAATACAAAACCGACATTGGATATAGAAAAGAAACTCTTAAAAAGTTATTGCATAACATTAAGAAAAGCGAAGATTTAATTGCGAAGGCTTTGTATGATGACTTTAAAAAACCGGAGTTTGAAGCTGTTTTAACCGAAACAAATTATGTAATTTCAGATTTAAAAAATACCATAAAAAACATTCAAAAGTGGGCAAAACCCAAACGTGTTTTCCCTTCCCTGCTCAACTTTCCTTCTACAGACCGGATTTACAAAGAACCTTACGGAAATGTATTGGTAATTGCTCCCTGGAATTATCCTTTTCAATTGGCATTATGTCCCTTGATAGCTGCAGTAGCTGCAGGAAACAGAGTCGTTTTAAAACCATCAGAACTTACACCGCATACTTCTGCCATTATTGCCAAAATCATCGAAAAAACTTTTCATATCAACCATGTAGAAGTTTTTGAAGGCGGTCTGGATGTTTCTAATAAATTATTGGCGCAGCGCTGGGATTATATATTCTTTACAGGAAGTGTCTCTGTAGGCAAAATTGTTGCAAAAGCGGCTGCCGAAAACCTAACGCCTGTTACCTTAGAGTTAGGCGGAAAAAATCCTTGCATTATTGATGAAACTTCAGATTTACGATTGGCAGCAAAAAGAATCGTCTGGGGAAAATTTATAAACGCAGGTCAAACCTGTATTGCTCCGGATTACATATTGATTCAGAAAAACATGAAAGTCAATTTTATCACTTTTATGATCGAAGAAATTATAAAAGCGTACGGTAAAAAAATTGATAAATCTCCAGATTTTGCCAGAATCATCAATACCAAAAACTGGCTGCGATTAATGGCAATGATTGAATCTGAAACTATTATTTTTGGAGGAGAAAATGATGCCAATAAACTGTACATCGCACCCACTATCCTCGATGAACCATCTTTAGAAAGTCTGGTTATGAAGGAAGAAATTTTTGGTCCGATTTTACCAATTCTCACTTACGAATCTGAAAATGATATACACAATGTCGTAAAACGTTATGAGAAACCTCTTGCTTTTTACATTTTCAGCGAAAATAATTCGTTTGCGAAGAAATTAATTGCTGCTTATTCTTTTGGAGGCGGCTGTATAAACGATACCGTAGTCCATTTTTCTAATAAAAGACTGCCTTTTGGCGGTGTAGGCCACAGCGGGATCGGCGCGTATCACGGTCAATTTAGCTTTGATACTTTTTCGCACCATAAAGCAGTTGTAAAAAAAGGAAACTGGATCGACTTACCCATGCGCTACGCACCTTACAAAGATAAATTAGCCTCAATAAAACGCATATTAGACTGGTTATAAAGAACAAAACAATTTCGCAATGTTTTGTAGATTTTCATAAGGAATTGATTAAAAATATTATATTTACGTCAAGTTAATTTTAATAAATTTAAGAATATAAAACAATTCTACCTAGAAAATGAAATCTACACATGACCAAATTGAGGACATCAAAAGAGATGGCTATACTATTGATTTTGCAACTGTTTTTAATCACGCTTTCGAAAACTATAAAAAAATTGCACTTTATTCCGGACTTATTATTTTAGTCTTTTCTGTTGTATTTTTTATCGCGTTTATGGGTGTTCTAGTGGCATTTTACGGCGCGCAAAGTATCAGTGAGGAATTCATTAAAGATTTTGGCAATCCAAAACAAACTTATATCCAGCAGCTATTTTCTATGGTTGGTATTGCGGCCATATCTGCTTTATTTGCTCCATTTGGTGCCGGATTTCTTAAAATGGCAGATTGTGCTGACAAAGACGAAGAATTTAATGTTTCTACTATTTTTAGTTATTACAAAACGCATCATTTTATTCAGATATTTACTTCTGCTTTTATTGTAGCCGTTGTGGGCGGTGCAATTGGATCTGTTGTAGAAAGTTACTTTCTAACAGAGCCTTTACTTTTATTTGTAATTTCATTCACGATCAATATATTCATCTCTTTTTTTACGTATTTATCTGTTCCATTAATCATATTTGGAAATTTAAAAGCATTAGATTCCTTAAAAACATGTTTCATAATTATTGGTAAAAATCCACTATTAATTTTCGGTCTGTTTATCGTTGGTTTCTTATGTTCTGGACTGGGTTTGTTTGGATGTTGTATCGGAATAATTTTTACAATTGCTTTTCATACTTCTATGACATACGCTACCTATTTTTCATTGTTTGGCGCAGAACCCGAAGAAGATTCAATTGATTCAATCGGAAAATCAGATTTAGAATAAAAAATAGAGATTTCTAAAAAAAAAGAGAGACTAACCAACTCTTTTAGAAAAATCAAAAGCTACGTAACAAACCAACATCTTAGAATTCTATGGCAGCTGACTATAGTTTTTTCAATGCATTGCTTTCAGGAATTGCTAATTTTGGCGATAACCTGAAAACAATGCTTGCGAGCTGGTATGTGTTTAATTCAGAGATTATTTTCTACAACAATCCCAAACTCATTATTTTAGGATTATCCCTGTTTGGTTTTCTTGGTTTATTGGTCTATCAATTTTTTAGGATTAAAGCCAAGATTGGATATTTTATAGAAAGAAGAAGAGAATCTGAAACGACTACAAAAGAATATCAGCTTTATATTTTATTTTTTGGAATTGCGGTTATTGTTATAGAAATCATCAATGAAATCTTTAAAATCAGACCCAAAAGCTTACTGGTTTTAAACTGCTCAATTGGTATTTCGGTTCTTATTTTTTACGTTATAACAGACAAACTAAAATGGCTGCGAGATCGAATTCAACCGCTATTTATTTTCTGTTTCTTCATTTATATTTCTTATGTAATTAGCAATATTATCATGCTCACCAATGATGTTGTGCCGATAATAGTCTTTTTAATTTCATTTTTCTTCTCTTACAACATTCTCAAACCCATAAAAATTTACTGGTTTTTTGTCGCATTGGTTTTTGCATTCTTAATTGTAACCGTTTCTTTTACATTAATTCCGATAAAATCATCTATTTTACTGATCAATTTCTGTATCCTGATTTTTATAATCAATCAGGTAAAATATGCTGTTTTATTAAACAATCGTGACAATTTTAGGTTTGCCAACGAAATCGTTCACAAAGGAAATTCGCTAACAATCGCAACCAATCAAAAAGGTGAAATTTTATTCTGCAGCGAAACCATAACCTCAATTTTAGGTTATCATCCGGATCAGGTTATGGGACTTAATTTTTGGAAATTAACCAAAGATGAAGAATTTTTATCTAAAAAAAACATCATTAACCAGGAAGAAAACAAACTCTACATGAGGAAGTTAAAAGCCGAAAATGGAGAGTATAAATACATACAATGGAAAGACAAGAAATTTTCTGATGATCTAATTATCAGTATAGGACAAGATGTTACGGAACAGATTATTGTACAGGATCAATATAAAAACCTAATTCAGACTGCAACCGATATTATATTTGAAATCAATGCCGAAGGATATTTTACTTTTGTAAATGAATTTGCATATTCACTTTTAGGATATTCAGAAAACGAGATTATCCAGCAGCATTTTTCTAATTTTATTCATATCGATTATTTGAGAAATGCTGTAGAATTCTATGAAAAATTACAAATTGACGAAAATAATTTTCCTTTAATTGAAATTCCGATTCTAAAGAAAAACGGAGAAGAATTATGGGTTTCTCAAAAAATTATAATCCGCAAGAATGATTTTGACCAAACAATTGGTTATGCAGGAATTGCACGCGATATTACAGAAATAAAGAATATCGAAAATGAGAAAAAAAGACGTCTGGAGAAGATTGAAGCTTATAATAATTCGACAAAAAAATTATCGACGACAGACTTTAGCCGATACGACAATTTGAATTCTGTGATCGATTATATTATCAAAGAAGCTGCAACAGTCAGTCAGACAAATCGTGTGAGTTTCTGGAAATATTATAAAGATCTAATTACCTGCAAAAACTTATTTAGTGTTGACAATCAAAACTTAAGCGATAAAAACATTCTTAATAAAGAATCGTATCCCATTTATTTTGAAACCTTAAAAAACAAAGCCATTATTAATGCGCCCGATGTATTTAACAAATTAGAAACATCAGAATTCGAAAAACTCTACTTTACCAAAAATCACATTAAATCGATGCTCGATGTTCCGATCTTTTTAAGCGGACAGCTGGCAGGTGTAGCATGTTTTGAAAGTACAGAAAATAAAAGAGAATGGGACAATGAAGACATCAATTATGCCAGAACCATTTCTGATGTCATTTCCTTAGCAATTTCTTCTCAGATGCGTTTAGAAGCCGAACGCAGATTAGAATTTAAAAGCCAGCTGCTTTACGCACTTTCGCTTTGTACAGAGAAATTTTTACTAAGCAAATCTACACAGGAAATGTTTCAGGAAACCTACGATTTAATTGGAAAAGCAGCCAAAGTAGATCATATGTTTTACTACGAAAAGGATTTTGCAACCAATACAATAAGTCAGAAACACAAATGGTCAAGAGAAGGAATTGAGCATCAGATTACAAAGCTTAGAAATTTTACAGAAGAAAATTTTAAAGAAATTTATGAGGTCGCTCAAAATAAAAAAATCTTAAATACATATACCAGAAAGCTTGAAGATGGTTTTTTTAAACAACTCCTGCTTCATAATCAAATCAAGTCTATTTTGATTCTGCCGCTTTTTATAAATGATGTATTTACAGGATTTATTGGTTTTGATGACTGCGAAAAAGAAAGAAGATGGTCTGAAGAAGAAATTTATATTTTTCAGGTCTTGGCCAACAATATTTCATCGGCATTAGAAAGAAATCGAAATGAGAATAAAATTATTGAAAGCGAAGAAAAATTTAAACTGATTGCCAATAATATTCCGGGAACAGTTTATTTGTCAAAATTTGATGCACTGTCTACTAAAATATTTTTAAACGACGAAATTTTAAACTTAACCGGATATTCAAAAGCAGAATTTATTGAGAATAATTTATCGTTTTTATCCCTTATTCACCATGAAGACAAAGACGAAGTTGTCAGCAGTCAAATTAACAATTTAAACAAAGGCGAACCTCTTCATAATACGTATCGCATTAAGAGGAAATCAGGTGAATACATTTGGGTAGAAGAATTTGGAGACGTTATTAAAAAAGATGATGAAATTGAATTTGTCGGAGGTATTTACTTTGACATCACCAACAAAAAAGAGACAGAAGACGCCATAAAAGCCAAACAATTGGCAGAAGCGGCCAATAAGTCAAAATCTGATTTTCTCGCCAATATGTCGCACGAAATCAGAACACCTCTCAACGGTATTATCGGTTTTACCCATTTATTGATGAAAACGGAGCTTGAAGAAATTCAGGAAAAATACATGACAACCATAAATCAATCGGCACATTCGCTGCTTGAAATTATAAATGATATTCTGGATTTTTCTAAAATTGAAGCAGGAAAACTAGAACTTTTTATAGATCTGTACGATATCAAAAAAGTACTGGGTCAGGTTTTTGATTTAATTGTCTACGAATCGAATCAAAAAAATCTGGAATTGGAACTTAATGTTGATCCCGATGTTCCTAAATACATCTGGACCGATATTGTCCGTATTAAACAGATCTTAATTAACCTGCTTTCTAATGCTGTAAAATTTACCAACGAAGGTTCGATCAAACTAAATGTTTCAGTTTTAGAAAAAAGCAAAAGTAACAATTGCACAATCCGTTTTTCTGTGGTTGATACCGGTATTGGAATTCTCGAAAAAAACCAAAAGAAAATTTTTAAAGCATTCTCTCAAGAAGACAGCTCTACAACAAGAAAATTTGGAGGAACAGGATTAGGATTAACAATTTCGAATCAACTATTGGCTTTAATGGAAAGCCGATTACAGCTGGAAAGTAAAATTGATATTGGAAGTAATTTTTATTTTGATTTAAGCCTAAAGACAAGCAATCAAAGTATTAACGAAAAATACAATGCTGAACTCAAAAAAATGAACTTAAATTCTAATTTAAGTGAATCTGAGCTTCGCAGCCAAACTATAACTTTTTTAATTGTAGAAGATAATAAGGTTAATATGCTGCTGCTTAAGACGATTATTAGAAATTTGTACAATAATGCTTTTATTTATGAATGCGAAAATGGCTATGAAGCCATACAGCAGTTTGAAGCCATAAATCCGAGTCTTGTTTTTATGGATATCCAAATGCCGATTATGAATGGTTACGAAACAACAAGAGCCATTAGAAACACCGTATTTGGTAAAGATATCCCAATTATTGCCGTTACTGCAGGTACTGAAAAAGAAGAAAGAAATAAATGTATTTCTGCCGGAATGGACGATTATATCTCCAAACCAATCATGAAAGGAAGTGTTGAAGAGACTTTAATAAAGTGGCTTAAATAATAAAACTAATTTGATTTAGATAACATTTTATCATTTTAAAATACATAAATTCGTACAACAAAATTAAAAACTAAATCACAATACATATGAAATGGTTAGGAAATAGACAAAGTGATAATGTAGAAGACCGAAGAGGTTTGTCTGGAGGAAAAGTAGTTGCAGGAGGTGGAATTATTGGTATTATCATTTTATTAGTAAATGTTTTTGGAGGTGAAAATGCGCAGCTTATAACACCAGTTCTTGAGCAATTACAAGGCGGACAGCAGCAAACCGAAACTGCAGCACCTTTGAGCAAGGAAGACGAACAAATGGGAAATTTCGTTAAAACTATGCTTGCTTATAATGAAGATACTTGGAGCAAAATTTTTGCTGAAAATGGCATGACATATGAAAAACCAAAATTAGTGCTTTTTACAGGTTCAGTTCAAACTAATTGTGGTGGTGCTACATCTGCATCCGGACCTTTTTATTGTCCCGGTGACCGCAAAGTTTATATGGATATGGCTTTCTTTGAAGAATTAAAAACCAAATTTGGAGCAAAAGGCGGTGATTTTGCTATCGCATATGTTATTGCACACGAAATTGGACATCATATCCAGACTTTATTAGGAACTTCAGACAAAATGCGTGAAGCACAGCAAGGAAAAAGCGAAGCAGCAGCTAATAAATTATCTGTAGCTTTAGAATTACAAGCCGATTTTTATGCTGGAGTATGGGCTCACGACAACCAGCAATATCTTGAAGCTGGCGATATAGATGAAGCATTAAGTGCCGCAAATGCTGTAGGAGACGATGCAATTCAAAGTAAAATGCAGGGACATGTTGTTCCTGACTCTTTTACCCATGGTACTTCTGAGCAGAGAATGTACTGGTTTAAAAAGGGATTTAGTACAGGAGATATCAAACAAGGTAATACTTTTGATAATATCAGATAATACAATTAACCAAATATAACAACCAAATAGAGCATGACTTAACCGTCATGCTTTTTTTTGTTTGAATTCTAAAAACGAAAACCCAAATTCTAATTTATACTTGTATTTTATCCGCAAAGTACGCTAAGATTTAATTTTACTTTACGCATCGATAAAGTTTACAAAGCCAGATCAACACCAAGCTTTGTGGACTTTGTGTTTTTTTAAACCACTCCTATAAAAAATCTTAGCGCACTTTGCGGTTAAATTCATTTTTAATTTTATAGTCCTACAGGTTTTAGCATTAATCCTAATTTGGAATTTAAATTAATGGCACAAAAAAAGCCTTGAATTTCTTCAAGGCTTTAAATTTCTGGGTGGCTGACCGGGTTCGAACCGGCGACCCGCGGCACCACAAACCGCTACTCTAACCAACTGAGCTACAACCACCATTTTTACTTAGCGAGTGCAAATATATAACAAAGGTTTACTTCTACAAAGAAAAAAATGAAAAAATTATAACAAATTTTCTAAGCTATTGACTGCCAAACACCTTTCTACAGTAAATCCTTCTGCAAAATCTGTTCCAACCAGTCTTCCTAAATCCTGCGCGCGATAATTTAAGCTTTCCAGAAAGTTTTTACTAGTAATTGGCGTAGCTGGTTCTTTTGAATCTGCATCATAAAATTGTGTTTTATAAGCCAGAACTGCTTCTATTTTTTTATTTTCAAAACCTGTAATATCAACTACAAAATCTGGTTCAATGTTTTTCCACTGAATGTAATGATAAACCACCTTTGGCCTCCAATGTTCTTGTTTTACTCCATCAAGAAAAGTTTCGATCTTCATTAAACCAGATAAAAAACAGGCATCAGAAACCAATTTACTTCCTTTTCCGTGATCAATATGGCGATCGTCAACGGCATTGCATAACACGATTTGCGGCTTGTATTTTCGGATCATTTTAATAACTTCCAACTGATGCTTTTCGTCATTTACAAAAAAACCATCGCGCATCGCTAAATTTTCACGAACTGCAACACCTAAAATCTTTGCTGCATCTTTGGCTTCCTGATCACGAATTTCTGCAGAACCACGCGTGCCTAATTCACCACGGGTTAAATCTACAATACCTACTTTTTTACCAAGCGAAACTTCTTTTAAAATGGTTCCCGCACAACCCAATTCTACATCATCTGGATGCGCACCAAAAGCTAATATATCTAATTTCATTTTTTTGTTTGTTTTGTTTGTTTCAAGTTTTTTGTTTCAAGTTTCAGGTTTCAAGTTGTCAGCAGAACGTGAAACTTGAAACCTGAAACTTGAAACAATTTATAAACTATTTTTTTAAAACCCTTTTCATCGTCATTGATTTATTGACGCTTTCCTCCCACTCTTTTTCCGGAATACTTTCTTTGGTAATGCCGCATCCCATATACAAAATGGCTTTATTATCCTCAATCTGCATGCTTCGTAAATTTACAAATAAATCAGAACTTACTTTAGCGCCATCAAAACTGCTGTTTAATTCGCCCAGAAAGCCAGTATAAAAAGTACGGTCGTAATTCTCGTTTTCCAGGATAAATGCTTTTGCTTTTTTCTTTGGCAAACCACAAACTGCCGGAGTTGGATGCAAAGTATCAATCACCTCTTTTAAAGTTGAATTGTCTTTTAAAACTCCCGAAATATCTGTTTTAATATGCCAGATCGATCCGGCTTTTAAACTATAGGGCTCAGAAACCACAACCGAAGCGACAAATTCTCTAAGGCGTTTTACAATAAAATCGGTTACATACTGCTGTTCGTCTTTTTCTTTTTGCTGCCAGACAATTTCAGTTTCCAGATTATCTTTCTGCGTTCCTGCCAAAGCCATGGTTTCAAAAACATTTCCATTTGCTTTGAGAAGTTTTTCTGGAGTCGCGCCCATCCAGAGTCCAATTTTTGGATGAAAAAAACAATAACAAAAAGTAGCCGGATACAATTGCACCAAATGCTGAAAGGTTTGAATAAAATCAAATTCAGCCAAAGGCACTTCTTCACTTCTTGATAAAACTACTTTTTTGAATTCTTCATTTTTAATAGCTTCAATTCCCTTTGCTGCCAAATATTCATATTGAAATTTAGCTTCTGGATCAAAATTCAAATCGTCAATTTCAAAAGCATCAAAAGTTGTAACTTCTTTTTCGGCAGTAATAATTTCCGATTCATTTTCAGGAATTAAAACCAGCTGTTTTTCATCAAAAGAAGCAAAAACAAATCCTTTTTCGCTGTAATCCGAAATATTATATAAAGTATTATTTTGCTGTAAAATCCCAATAAGATATGAAGTATTGGGTTTTGAATAAAGTACAAAGGGTAAATTTTGTTCTTTATGATTTTTAATTTTAGAAAAGAAATTATTCATAGTTTCAAATTAACTTTTCTTTCTGTCCAGAACCATATTCGTCAGTTTGCAAAGCGAAATCAAATTTCCCTGTTCATCTGTAATTTTGATTTCCCAAAGATGAAGACTTCTGCCTTTGTGAATGATTCTTGCTGTACCAAAAACAAAACCTTCGCGAATACTTTTAAGATGATTGGCAGAAATTTCGATACCTCTTACCTCCTGCTCCTGCGGGTTTATAAAGAAAAAAGAAGCTGCACTTCCTACACTCTCCGCCAAAGCCACCGATGCTCCTCCATGAAGAAGTCCCATTGGCTGGTGAACACTCGGATTTACTGGCATTTTTGCTGTCAAAAAATCTTCTCCGGCATCTATATATTCTATTTTCAGCGTCTCCATTAATGTGTTTTTAGAAAACTCATTGCAGTGCGCTAAAATCTGTTCTTTTGTATAATTCATTAAAATAAGCTTTAAAATCGTAAAATTAAATAAAAGATAAGATACAAATTAGAAAATCCAATTCTAAAATTAAAAATCATTTATGAAGCTGTCAGATTTTTGTTATTTTTACAAAAAAACAATTCAGATGCGTCATTATTTTGCACTCTTTATTTTCGCGGTTATTTTAGTTTTCAGTTCCTGCAGAACAGATTTTGATACCGTTGCAAGTTCAGGCAATTTAAAATTTTCCAGAGACACCGTTTATTTGGATACTGTTTTTAAAAACATTGGTTCCAGCACTTATCAGCTTAAAGTCTACAATAAAAGCAAAGATGATATTTCGATTCCGATTATCCAGCTCAAAAAAGGACTGGCTTCTAAATACCGCATGACGGTTGACGGCATGAGCGGAAATCAAGGCAAAATTTTTAACAATGTAACGTTACTGGCAAAAGACAGCTTATATATTTTTATAGAAACAACGGCTGATATTACAGATGCTGACCCGACTGATTTTTTGTACACAGACGAGATTGAATTTGACAGCGGAGCTAATCTTCAAAAAGTGGCTTTGGTAACTTTAATTCAGGACGCAATATTTTTATATCCAAAACAAAATCCTGACGGAAGCAAAGAAAAAATCAAGATTGACGGCAAAGATGTTGATGGCTTTTATCTGGAAGAAAACGATGCTGTAAACGGAAATGAATTGCTTTTTTCAAACCAAAAACCTTATGTAATTTATGGTTATGCAGGTGTACCAAAAACAAAAACAGCTGTTTTTGAAGCAGGTTCAAGAGTGTTTTTTCATGCCAATTCGGGACTCTTTGTAGATTCTGACGCGGCTCTTCAAATCAATGGAGGTGTTTCTACGACTGAAAAATTAGAAAAAGAAGTTATTTTTGAAGGCGATCGGTTAGAATCTTTGTATTCTGATATTCCCGGACAGTGGGGCTCCATTATTCTCGCAGAAGGAAGCGTAAATCATTCAATCAATCATCTTACTTTAAAAAATGCCACAATTGGTTTAGACCTAAAAACTACTACAAATACTGCAATAAAAAATACGCAGATCTACAATTGTGCTCAGTACGGAATCTTGGCTGAAAATGCTCAAATCACTGGAGAAAACATTGTAATAAATTATGCCGGTCTGGCAAGTTTGTCCTGTGTTTACGGAGGTAATTATAATTTTACGCACTGTACTTTTTACAACAACTGGCAGAGCAATTCGCATTTTGCTGTTAGTTTGAGCAATAGCCTAAGCGGAAAAGTTCCGGAAACAAATCCGCTGACTCAGGCAACTTTCAATAATTGTATTATTTATGGATCAAATACCAACGAATTGAATTTGAACAAAAATACCAATGCTGCATTTGTATATCAATTGAGTAACTGCCTGTTAAAGTTCAGCAGTTCTTCAACAAATCCTGATTATCAATTTAAAACCGATACGCAGCATTACAATAGTATTATTCTAAATGAAAGTCCGAAGTTTTATAATGTATCTCAGAATAAATTTAATATTGATAAAACTTCTGCCGCTTTCGCGAAAGGAAATCAGGCGTATATAATTCCAGTAGATATTATTGGAAATACCAGAACTTCTCCACCGGATTTAGGCGCTTATCAGAGCAAAGATTTTTGAGGTAATGTAGCATCATAAAAATCATTCAAAATAATATTTCAAAATTCCTAAAATGAAATTTCTTTACAGAATATTTTTACTACTTACAGTACTTTTTTCCAGTTATAGTTTCTCACAAACTACTCCTAAAATTATTGGAGAATGGTCAGGAATAGATTCTGATGGAAATCAGGGTATACTTATTTTTACTGAAGATAATTATGCCTCAATAACATTGGGAAGCGAATTTATAAAGGGGAAAAATAATATAATTAAAGGCGGAAAATACGATGGAAAATCAAGCGAATTAAAATATGCTATCGATTATTCGAAATCCCCATTTACAATTGATTTTATTGCATTTATAGAAGAGAATGAAAAATTTGTTGAAAAAGGCAGAATTCTGGGTCTAATAAAATTTGTAAACGATAATGAAATGCTTTTTTCAGCCACTCGTTCAGGTAAAAGAGATGCAGATTTCAATGGAGAAAATATGAGTACCACAATGACACTGAAAAAAAAATAATTGACTTTAACAATATAATTTCAATTCCCATTTTAGGAATTCCGAAAACTTCTCGTGATTTGGCGCTTTTCAAAGCAAAGATTTTTAAATCTATCGTTTCGTAAATTATAACTGTTATTTAATCTAATGAAAAGAACTCTCTTAACCACAATTTGTATTATAATTTTTATAAACGCTTTTGCTCAAAAAACAACTACTGTTAAATGCGATGCCATTTATAAAAATAAAGGAATATCTATAAAACTTATCACATTTGACGAAGAAAAAGAAGGTTATGACAGAGAGAAAAATTCGATTTTAATCATCAGTCAAAAATTAAATGGTAAAAATTCAATTTTAGTAAAAGATTCTATTTTTAGTTTTGTTCAGAAAGTGGAGTTTCAGGATTTCAATAATGACAAAATAAAAGACATTCTGGTTCAAAATATTTCTGATGCCAGAAGTAATTGGACTTATAATTTGTATTTATACAATGCTAAAACAAACAGTTTTAATAAAGTAATTGGTTTCAACGAAATAAAAAATCCAAGTTACAATGCAAAATATAATATTATCGAAAGTCATGTAAATTCGGGTACCAATTGGGCTGCATTTTATAAAATAAAAAACAACAAAGCTTACAGTTACAATATTGAGATAACAGACGACGGCAGCAGCAAATCTGAAAAAGAATATCGTCAGGCCATAAAAAAGATTTTAGCAAAAAAATAAGCAAAGTCTTTAAAAACTATAAATATTGATTCGTAAGAAAAATAGATCAAAATTTAAAGATCAGTTAATACAGCGTATTCATAAAAGTAGTAAATTTGATACAATACAACGTTAGATTATTAATAATCAATTTATTAAAACTCTAAATTTTATTATTTCAAACAAATCCTAAAACTACTTTTTATGAAAAAAATCTACTCTTTATTCTTTTTATTTTGTTTTACAGCGGGTTTTGCCCAAATTCCTTCTGGTTATTATAACACTGCAACAGGAACGGGTTATACTTTAAAAACTCAATTGTATAATATTATTAAAGACCATACCAATAATGGTTATGCAGGTTTGTACACAACATATCTAACTTCTGATGTTGATAATTTTTACGAAAACGACGGAACAATTTTAGACATGTATTCTGAAAATCCATCAGGAACAGATCCTTATAATTATACCACAGGAACCACTCAAAGATGCGGGAATTATTCTGCAGAAGGCGACTGTTACAACAGAGAACATATTATTCCGCAGTCGGTTTTTAATGAGCAGTCACCAATGGTTGCCGACGCGCATTTTATAACGCCAACCGACGGAAAAGTAAACGGAATGCGTTCTAACTATCCACACGGCACTGTTAGTACTGCAACTTACACTTCTCAGAATGGAAGTAAATTAGGTTCTAGTTCTGTTTCCGGATACTCAGGAACTGTTTTTGAACCAATTAATGCTTTTAAAGGAGACATAGCAAGAATGTATTTTTACTTTGCTACACGATATGAAAATACTGTTTCCGGATATTCATACGCTATGTTTGATGGTTCAAGTAATAAAGTTTTTACAACTGCTTTCTTAAATTTATTATTGGCATGGCATGCTCAGGATCCTGTAAGTGCCAGAGAAATAGCTCGAAACAATGGAATTTATGGACGTCAAAATAACCGAAATCCTTATATCGATCATACGGAATATGTAAATCAGATTTGGGGCGGAACTTCATCTACAGATACTCAGGCACCAACTGCTCCAACAAGTTTGGCTTCGACTTCAAAAACCGCAGCTTCGATTACACTTGCGTGGAATGCTTCTACAGATAATGTTGCCGTTACGGGTTATGATGTATACGCCAACAGCGTTTTAAAAACAACTGTTTCAGGATTAACTGCAACAATTACTGGCTTAACAGCTTCTACGAGTTATTCTATTTATGTAAAAGCAAAAGATGCAGCAGGAAATGCTTCTGCGTCCAGCAGCACAATAGCAGTTACAACGAACAGCAGTGGAACAGGAACAGCTACAGATTTGCTTTTCTCTGAATATATTGAAGGTTCTGGAAATAATAAAGCTTTAGAAATTGCAAACAATACCGGAAGTTCTGTTAGTTTAGCAGCTTACACCATAAAAAAACAAACAAATGGCGCAGGCGCATGGAGCACAGGTTTGGCCTTAACAGGAACATTAACAACAGGAAGTAAATTTGTAATTGTAAACAGTTCTATTTCTTCAACTTGTTTTTCTACAAGCGCTGCCAATATTTCGACAACGGCAACCGAATTGACTTTTAACGGAAATGATGCTGTGGGTTTATTCAAAAATGGCGTTTTGATTGACATCATCGGAACTTTTAGCGGCGGGACAGCTAATTTTGCTGTTGATGTTACTTTAAGAAGAAAATCGACTGTAACTTCTCCAAGTACAACTTTCAATTTAAGTGCACAATGGGATTCATTTACTACCGACACTTGTAATAATTTAGCAAGCAAAAGAGCTTATGCGATTGAAGAAGAAGTTGTTGTTTCAGAATCAGATGAAATTATCATCTATCCGAATCCTTCTGACGGAAACTTTAATATTGGTTTAGGAAATTCAGAAACACCGTTCTCTATTGAAATTATTTCATTTGCAGGACAAAAAGTTTTTGAAAAAGAAAACATAACTTCTTCTGAAGTTTCAGTACAAAATCTATCGTCAGGAATCTACGTTATCAAAATTATCGAAGGAGAAAAAACAACGTTTAAAAAGATAATAATTAATTAAAAATTTGATTATCATGAACCAAAAAGCGGCAGACTGCCGTTTTTTTTTATGTTTAAGAGGAAATTTTATCAAGATTGATTTTTTATTTACTCCAAAATTTTGCAAAATTGTTCTTCCAAAAGATGTTACTTTTTGATTTTGATTCTTTCTGATAAAGTTTATTTTTCTCTTTCAAATTTAAGTTATGCAGTAGATTATATTACTTGTATTCTTTAATAAATCCGCAAAATTTGCGAGAACGGAATCTTCTTAATTTTGCTTATTTTTAGTAACAAAATGCAATAAAAAGGCAGCTTTATTTTTTTTCAAAAGAGTTTGTTTTCAAATTTGCGCTTACTATTTATTTACACTAAATTTGCACCTTCAATACAACAAACTACACATCACAATGATCCATTTCTTTGAAAACCAAAGCAAAACTGTTTTTGCCGTACAAACGCAAAACGAAATTTCGGCTCAAGACATTTCAAAACTAAACTGGCTTTTTGCCAACTCTTATAAGATCGAAAAATCCGCCTTGTCGGATTTTTTTGTTGGTCCACGTGCCACTATGATAACTCCTTGGAGTACAAATGCTGTAGAAATTACTCAAAATATGGGTATTCCGGGCATTATCAGAATTGAAGAATTTCATCCTGCAACGGAAGATTTCACTGATTTTGATCCGATGCTTTCACAAAAATTCAATCAATTAGATCAGGAAATTTTCACAATCAATGTTCAGCCGGAACCTATTTTGGAAATCGATGATATCGCTGCTTATAATAAAGTTGAAGGTTTAGCTTTAAGTCAGGAAGAAGTAGATTATTTAGACAATCTTGCTGTAAAACTAGGAAGAAAATTAACGGATTCCGAGATTTTTGCTTTCTCTCAAGCGAATTCGGAACACTGCCGTCACAAAATTTTCAACGGAACTTTTGTTATTGACGGTGAAGAAAAAGAAACTTCTCTTTTTAAATTAATCAAAAAAACATCACAGGAAAATCCTAACGATATTGTGTCTGCTTACAAAGACAATGTTGCTTTTGTAAAAGGACCAAAAGTGCAGCAATTTGCACCAAAATCTGCCGACAAACCAGATTATTACGAGATAAAAGAATTTGATTCGGTTTTATCTCTAAAAGCAGAAACACACAATTTTCCAACAACAGTTGAGCCTTTCAACGGAGCTGCAACAGGTTCTGGAGGAGAAATTCGTGACCGTTTAGCAGGAGGTCAAGGTTCGTTGCCATTGGCAGGAACTGCGGTTTACATGACTTCCTATTCTCGTTTAAACGACGATAGAAAATGGGAAAATGCAGTTGAAGAAAGAAAATGGCTGTACCAAACGCCAATGGATATTTTAATCAAAGCTTCAAACGGAGCTTCTGATTTTGGAAATAAATTCGGGCAACCGTTAATTACAGGTTCAGTTTTAACTTTCGAACATTCAGAAAACGACCGTAAAATTGGTTACGATAAAGTGATCATGCAGGCGGGCGGAATTGGTTACGGAAAATTAGATCAGGCAATCAAAAAGAAACCACAAGAAGGAGATAAAATCGTAATTCTTGGTGGAGAAAATTATAGAATCGGAATGGGTGGTGCTGCAGTTTCTTCTGCAGATACTGGTGCTTTCGGTTCAGGAATCGAATTAAACGCGATTCAGCGTTCAAACCCTGAAATGCAAAAACGTGCTGCAAACGCGATTCGTGGTTTGGTAGAAAGCGATCACAATCCAATTGTTTCGATTCACGATCACGGTGCGGGCGGACACTTAAACTGTCTTTCTGAATTGGTGGAAGAAACTGGAGGTTTGATCGATTTAGACAAATTACCGGTTGGAGATCCAACACTTTCTGCAAAAGAAATTATTGGTAACGAATCTCAGGAAAGAATGGGATTGGTTATTGGTCAAAAAGATATCGATACTTTGCAAAGAATCGCCGACAGAGAGCGTTCGCCAATGTATCAGGTTGGAGATGTAACGGGCGATCACCGTTTTACTTTTCAATCAAAATCTAATGGTTCAAAACCGATGGATTATGCTTTGGAAGATTTCTTCGGAAGTTCACCAAAAACAATCATGAACGATAAAACTATCGATAGAAAGTATGCTGACGTTTCGTATTCAGCAAATGATTTCGAAAGTTACTTAAAAGACGTTTTACGTCTTGAAGCTGTTGCCTCAAAAGACTGGTTAACGAATAAAGTGGACCGTTGTGTTGGTGGAAAAGTGGCGAAACAGCAAAATGCAGGTCCGTTACAATTGCCATTGAATAATGTTGGCGTAATGGCTTTGGATTATTTAGGAAAAGAAGGAATTGCAACTTCTATCGGGCACGCTCCTATCGCTGCTTTGATTGATCCGGTTGCAGGAAGCAGAAATGCTATTGCAGAATCGTTATCAAACATTGTTTGGGCACCAATTAAAGATGGTTTAAAAGGAATTTCATTATCTGCAAACTGGATGTGGGCTTGTAAAAACGAAGGCGAAGACGCTCGTTTGTACGCTGCTGTTGAAGGTTGTTCAGAATTTGCAATTGAATTGGGAATCAATATTCCGACAGGAAAAGATTCACTTTCGATGAAACAAAAATATCCAAACGACGAAGTAATCGCGCCGGGAACGGTTATTATTTCGGCTGGAGGAAACTGTACAGACATTAGAAAAGTGGTTGAACCGGTTTTACAGAAAAACGGAGATTCTATTTATTATATCAATTTGTCTCAGGATGATTTCAAATTAGGAGGTTCATCTTTTGCACAAATCAGAAACACAATCGGAAACGAAACTTCTACCATTAAAGACGCTTCTTTCTTCAAAAATGCATTTAATACCATTCAGGAATTAATCGGCGAAAGCCAGATTTTAGCCGGACACGATATCGGAAGCGGTGGTTTGATTACTACTTTATTAGAATTGTGTTTTGCTGATGTAAATCTTGGAGCAAAAATTGATTTCTCTGCATTTGCTGAAAAAGACTTATTGAAAATCCTTTTCGCAGAAAACATCGGAATTGTTTTTCAAGCAAAAGAAGATTCGGCTGTTGAAGCTAAATTGAAAGCTAATAATATCGAATTCTTCAAATTAGGAAAAGCGACAACTACAGAGACTTTAGACCTTGGACTTTGGACTTTGGACATAAAAGCTTACAGAGATATCTGGTTTGAAACTTCTTATTTATTAGATCAAAAACAATCTAAAAACGGAAGAGCTCAGGCACGTTTCGAAAATTATAAAAATCAGGTTTTACAATATACTTTCCCAGCGCATTTCACAGGAAAAAAACCAGAAATTGACAATTCTAAACCAAGACCAAAAGCAGCTATTATTCGTGAAAAAGGAAGTAATTCTGAGCGTGAAATGGCAAATGCAATGTACTTGGCAGGATTCGATGTAAAAGACGTACACATGACAGATTTAATTTCTGGTCGTGAAACGTTGGAAGATATTCAGTTTATTGGTGCAGTTGGAGGATTCTCTAACTCAGATGTTTTAGGTTCTGCTAAAGGCTGGGCTGGAGCTTTCTTATACAACGAAAAAGCAAAAACAGCTTTAGATAAATTCTTTAAAAGAGAAGATACTTTATCTGTTGGAATCTGTAACGGATGCCAATTGTTTATGGAATTGGAAGTGATTAATCCGGAGCATGAAGTTCACGGAAAAATGCTGCATAACGAAAGCCAGAAACACGAAAGTATCTTTACTTCTGTAAAAGTTCAGGAGAATAATTCGGTTATGTTATCAACATTGGCTGGAAGTACTTTAGGCGTTTGGGTTTCTCACGGAGAAGGAAAATTCAATTTGCCTCTTGCTGAAGAAAACTACAACATTGTTTCGAAATATGCTTACGAAGGATATCCTGCAAACCCAAATGGTTCGGATTATAACACCGCTATGATGTGTGATAAAACCGGAAGACATTTGGTGATGATGCCTCATATTGAGCGTTCGACTTTTCAATGGAACTGGGCTCATTATCCAAAAGATAGAAACGACGAGGTTTCGCCTTGGCATGAAGCTTTTGTAAATGCAAGAAAATGGATTGAGAAAAACTAAAAAATACCTTTTGGGTGTAATTATATTCAACACATAGAAACATAGATTTTGTAAACTTATAAAAGGCGTTTTACTTGTATTAACAAACATAGCTATG
>NZ_MUHF01000019.1 GCF_002217435.1 Flavobacterium reichenbachii | reverse complement strand
AGTGGGTTTTTTGTTTTTAATACTTTCCTGAAAAATTTTACTACAAAGAGAAAAAACCTTGAAGCTATAAAAGAATGAATTTAACCGCAAAGTGCACTAAGATTTTTTATCGGAGTGGTTTAAAAAAAAGTTCACAAAGCTTTGTGTGGATCTTGCTTTGCATTCTTTGCTTTTTAAATGCGTAAAGTAAAATTAAACCTTAGCGTACTTTGCGTTTAAAATTAATATAAAATTCCACAGGTTTTTGTTTTGATCCGAGATTAAATCTGAAGTTGCAAATATTTACATAACGTTAGTAAAGCTTTGCGCAACTTTTCTTTTTTTCTTTGTGTACTTTGCGGTTAAAAAAGTCGATCAAGTGTAAAGTCAACAATTAATTTGTTTTTGTTAAAAAAGTATCAACTAAATAAAAAAATATCTTATATATTCGTAAAATGATACTTTACGATTTTATTTATTGTTAAAAACACAGATCGCTTTATGAGTAAGACTTCAACTAAAGGAATTTGGAAAGTTATTTCAGCCTCCTCTATGGGCACAATGATTGAATGGTATGACTTCTATATTTTTGGAAGTTTAGCTGTTGTAATTTCAACTAAATTTTTTCCCAGTGATAATCCTACAGCAGCATTTTTATCTACATTGGCAACCTTTGCTGCCGGATTTGTAGTTCGGCCTTTTGGAGCTTTATTTTTTGGGAGATTGGGTGATATCATAGGCCGTAAGTATACTTTTATGGCTACTTTATTATTAATGGGCGGTTCTACTTTTTTAATTGGATGTATTCCGAGTTATGAAACCATTGGTTTTCTAGCCCCATTATTAGTTCTGATTCTGCGTTTATTACAAGGTCTCGCACTGGGCGGAGAATATGGCGGTGCGGCGACTTATGTTGCAGAGCATGCACCTGTAGGACAAAAAGGCTATTGGACTTCCTGGATTCAGACTACTGCTACTGTTGGTCTTTTTATTTCTTTGATGGTGATTCTGGCTACCAAAAATGTACTTTCCAGCGAAGATTTTGATTCTTGGGGATGGCGTGTTCCGTTTTGGGTTTCGATCGTGATGGTCGGCGTATCCTATTTGATCAGAAAAAACATGGATGAATCTCCTGTATTTGCCAAAGCGAAAAAAGAAGGCACTACAAGCACAAATCCGTTAAAAGAAAGTTTTGGAAACCGATATAATTTAAAATTTGTATTACTGGCTTTATTTGGCGCTACAATGGGACAAGGTGTCGTTTGGTACACCGGACAGTTTTACGCCATGAGTTTTATGAAAACCGTAATGAATATTGATTCTTCGCAGGTTGACAGTCTGCTGGGAATTGCGCTGTTATTGGGAACACCTTTTTTTATTGTTTTTGGATGGCTGAGTGACAAAGTAGGCCGTAAATATATTATGATGACCGGAATGCTGCTTGCGATCTTATTCTACAGGCCTATTTACAAAATGATGTACAATACAACAGACATAAGTTACAAAACTGAGATTGTAGAAAAGACATCACAAAACATCGAAAAAAAGAAAAACAGCGACATAATAACTACAATTTCAAAAACCTATACTGACGGAACTACATACATCGAAAAGAAAACAGATTTTTCCAGCAAAAAAGAATCTCAAAAAAATATTATAATCAGCATCAACTCTGGAGACGAATGGACGTTGATTTTCTTGGTTTTCATTCAGGTGCTATTTGTGACTATGGTATATGGTCCAATTGCAGCATTTTTGGTAGAAATGTTTCCGACCAAAATCAGATACACTTCAATGTCTCTTCCTTATCATGTAGGAAATGGAATTTTTGGAGGTTTACTTCCGGCTATATCCACTTATTTTGTTACACATGCCAAAGAATCTGGAAAATCTGAATTTTATCTCGAAGGATTGTGGTATCCCATTATTATAGCTTCGATATGCTTTGTAATTGGAATGATTTATATTGACAACAAAAATAAAACTACTCACCTGTAAACTATAAAATATGAATACGATTAAACAAATTTTAGGCGTTTTATGGATTATACTTGCGGTGGCCGCTGCATATTTCTGTGTATTCGAATTTGGTTTACCCAAACTGCTTTCTGACCAGCAAGACGATTTGGTATTTGGTATTATTATTCTTTTTATTCTAACACCGCTCATTGTTTTGGGCTTAGGTACTTTTGGTTATTTTGCCGTTATTGGAGAATATAACCATAAAAAGAAATAAGTAAAAACAACAAATAAAAAGGACTGTCTATTTTTCAATAGAACAGCCCTTTTGCGTTATCAACCAGAAACCAAATCTGTAAGATTAAAAATTAATCTACTGTTATCTTTTTTGCAACATTATCAATTTTAAAAACTCTAGATCCTGTTGGTCCTGTATATTTAAAATTATTGTCGCCATCACCTGCATTTACTAACTCTGAGTCAATAGTATATCCGTTGTCTACATAATATTTGAAATTATTACTTGTACCCCAGTTGCCTCCGCTTGTAAAGTCATTTTTTAAGAACTCTCTAAAACCTTCTCCGCTTTTTAGAACAATAGTAACCTGATAGATATTGGTCTGCCCTACTACCAAAGGAAATTCTGTTTCAGCATCTCCATCCCAAGACCATCCTCCTGGCGTAGCAGCACCAACTAACCGATGAGAACTAGCCAGCGGTATATGATAAGGAGTCGCTTTGATAGTAAAACTATTAGAATATTGAGGAAGCCCTACAGCTCCAACAACAGATTTAATACGGATGTCTACATTGTTTACTTCTTTCTCAACAAAACCTCCATTAACTAATGCAGAATTTAATTCTTCTACGGTCAATTCTCTAGAGACTGCAGTTGTAGTAGCTACAGTGATCGGAGCAGCAAAATTAGTTCCAGCTTTTGCAACTTGAATAGTATAATTAACAATGGTTTGAGTTCCAGTATAGGTTGCTTTGTTCCATGTTACTTTTGCAGCAATATTTTTCTCCGTTTCTTTAGAAAGCACAATACTAAAATTAGATTGCGGTGTTAATAATACCGGAGCAGTTCCTGCATCAATAACAGGTCTGTTATCTACATCATCAGCGTTACATGAAACTGCCAATACACCAATAAATGCGATTAAAATTTTATATATATTTTTCATTTTAATATATTAAGATGTTAGTATCCTGGATTTTGCTTCAATGTTGGATTTGCCTGAATGTTTCTTGCAGGAATAGGCATTAAGTCTCTGTATGATTCTGTAGCATTACCATTTACAGAACCGCCTTTCCACTGCCAAATTTTAGAACTACCAGTAAATTTTCCAAAACGAATCAAATCAGTTCTTCTGTGACATTCCCAAAATAACTCTCTTCCTCTTTCATCCAAGATAAAATCAAGTGTCAACTCAGGAAGTGTAATTGCTTGTGCATTTGCTCTGCTTCTGATTTGGTTGATATAACCTAAAGCTGTCGTAATGTTTCCTGTAGTTGCTCCTCTAAGAGTTGCTTCAGCATACATTAAATAAGCATCTGTTAACCTAAACATTGGAAAATCAATATCCGGAATATCATTTCTTTGAGCAGCCGAACCGTCTGAATTTTTGTTAATGTATTTTGTTACAGCATAACCATCTGTAAAAGTTGCAACATTATTAATATCTTTTGATTGACCAGCTGTATAAAATGTTCCTCTTTTGTCTGCAGTTGCAGTTTCGTCAGGAAAAAGATTCACAAACTCTCTTCGAGTTCTAATTCCCTGCCATCCACCGTCCATTCCTCTAGACGCTGCATCCATACTGCCTCCAATAGAAGCATGCATAATAAAACTCATTCCTCCACCTGTAGCTCTAATTGCATTACCATCTCCAACAATTGGAAAAATAACTTCAGATTGTGCACCATTTCTATTATTGTCTGCAGAGAATAAGTAACGGTAAGGAACATTTGCAAAAGTATATCCTGAACTGGTAATGATTTCATTACACAATGAAGCAGCTTCATTATTTCTGTCTGTACCTGTATATACTTTAGCATTTAAATAAATTTGCGCCAATAAAAATTTAGCCGCCGTTTTATCAACTCTGCCGTATTCATTTGCTCTAGAAGCTACTAAGCTATTGTCTAAGTCCTTCAATTCAGATTCAACAAAAGCAAAAACTTCTGCTCTTGATTTTTGTACCGGATAAAAGAATCCTACTGGATCATTTTCTGTTGTAATTGGCACGTTTCCAAATAAATCCATTAAATTATAATAAGAGAAAGCTCTTAAAAAACGAGCCTCAGCTCTAAATGCAGCGATCTCTGTTCTCAAATTAGCATCAACACCTCTTTCTGTTAATTTTTCATCTGTAGTTTGTCTTAAAAATTCATTGGCTACACTAATATGATAAAATGCTCTTGAGAATGTTCCTTCTAAAAACTCATTAGCCGGAGCCCAAGTTTGAGCATTTATTGTTGGCAAAGTACCATCTGCCCAAGCAATAATAGCCTCGTCTGTAGAAAATTCCTGTGTTACAAAAAGTAATCTTAAGTAACTGCTAAAGTCACCTCCAAGTCCTGCAATATCCGGATTTCTACCAGGAATAGCAGCATCTCCATCACCATCATTACCTCCAACATACAAACCTGCGTATAGTTTAGCCAATACTTGTTTGTACGATGCGGGATCTTTAAAAAAGGTCTCTGATAAAAATTCATCATCATCCTTTGGCGTCACGTTTAAATCGTCCGTACACGAGGTAAGCGTCATACTTAATCCTAAAACGAATAGGAAAAAATAAGATATATATTTAAATGATATTTTCATTTTGTTTGTTTTTAAATTTTTGATTTTCAGTCTACTATTAGAAATTCGCATTTACTCCGAACAAGAATGTTCTTGCTCTTGGATAAACATTATTATCAATTCCGTTGAATTTCTCAGGATCTAAACCATTGTATTTAGTTAGAATAAAAACATTCTGAACTCCTGCTGTAAATCTCAAAGAAGCAGCTTTAATAATTGTTTTATCAAAAGTATATCCAAGAGTAACATTATCTAATTTTATAAAAGAAGCATCTTTTACAAAATAATCAGACAAATAGCGTGAAGTTCCGTTATCTTCAAAAGTAAAACCAGTGTTATAGTAATCTGAACTTACGTTAGACAAATCGGTTTGTCTTCTTAATCCAGCATCAGAATAACCCAAATTAGAACTTACATTGTCAAAAATATGATTTCCTACACTTGCTCTCCAGTTCATTGTAAAATCAAACTTTTTGTAGTTTAAAGTAGAAAACAAACCAAAAGTGTAATCTGGCGCTGCTTTACCAGCTCTGTAACGGTCGCCTGCATCAATTTTTCCGTCTCCGTTTCTATCAGCATAAGCTCCTGCAATTGGTCTTTTGTTAGCATCATATAATTGCTCGTATACAAAAAATGAATTTGGTGCAAATCCTACTGAGTTGATAAGGATTTTATTTCCATTTCCACCAGCTATATTATCTCCCGTTAAATAACCCTGAAAACCTGGAACTGTAATTCCTAATTCAGAAATATTTTGATCGATATATGTAGTATTAAAAGCTACATTCCAAGTCAAATTATCCGTTTTAACAATATCAGATGCAATACTAAACTCAACCCCTTTAGTTCTTACACTACCAATATTAAAGAAACCTTGATTTCTAATATTTGCACCATCAGGAACTGCAATATCTGCTAATAAATCTGTAGATTTTTTATCAAAATAGTTGATCGATCCTGTAATTCTATCGTTGAAGAATCCGTAATCAATACCAACGTTAGCCTCTGCCAATTCTTCCCATTTAATATTTTCATTATATCCTTCTGGTCGCGCTGTTGAATAAACAGTGTTGCCAAAAACGTACTGAGAGTTAATTGTTCCCAAAGTTACTCTTCGCAAATAATCATATTGAGCAGAAATATCCTGCTGACCTGTAGTTCCGTATCCAACTCTTAATTTTAAAGTTGAAAAAGTCGCATTATCTTTTAAGAAAGCTTCTTCAGATAAATTCCATGCAAAAGCACCACCGGCAAAATTCCCCCATCTGTTATCTTCAGAAAAACGAGAAGTTCCGTCTCTTCTGTAATTTAAAGTTAATAAATACCTGCTGTCGTACCCTAAATTCAAACGTCCGAAGAACGATTGTAAGTTAACATCCGGCTCAGTAGTAACATCTTCATTAGGATTAGGCTGTCTAGTCTCTCCTGATTGGTATTTTTCTCTTTGAAACAATTGGTAGTTGTAACCAGCAGTTGCATCAATTTTAATTTTACCTAAATCTTTAATATAATTAAAATAGGCATTTAAATTTTTATTCTGAAGTGCATCTGTGTAGCTTGAATAGTTTCCTAAGTTTACATAATCTGGTCCATTAAATGGTTTTGGCTGATATCCTAAAGCACTTTGTGTACTTACTTCAGTATAGCCGCTACTGTCAAATCTGTCGATACCAGCTTCTACAACAGCTCTTAAATCTTCAAAGAAATGAAGTTTGTAATCTAATCTAACATTCCCCCATTTTCTTGTAGAAGTTGCTCTTCTGTCATCTTGATTCAATCTTGCAACAGGATTTCTGGCCGGTAATAACGGTAAGTTTCCAGTTGGCTCCAGCCATTCAAAATATCCTCCATAACGAGAACCAGCCTGATAAACCGGCTGCGTAGGATCAAATCCTATAGCGCTTCCAATAATAGCTCCCTCGTCTTGAAATTGGTTTTTACCAAAAGATAAATTTCCGCTGATATCAATTTTTAAGTGATTATCAAATAAAACCGGATTTAGCGATATCGATGTCGTAGTTCTTTCAAAAGAAGTGTTTCTTAGGATTCCAGGATTATCAACATTTCCAACAGATAAACGAACTGGTAATTTATTAAATAAAGAGCCACTTACAGAGATATTATTGTTTGTTGTTAAAGCGGTATGAAAGATTTCGTCTTGCCAGTTTGTATTTGCATTCCCCAACAAAGCCTGCTGAGCCGGAGTACCTTTTGTGTTAACCAATTCACGAAATTGATCTGCACTCATTACATCCACAGTATTTGCTACAGTATTGACACCAACTTGAGAACTAAAATTAACTTTTATTCCGCCTTTTGCTCCTTTTTTAGTAGTAATAACAATTACACCATTTGCAGCTCTGGATCCGTAGATTGCAGCAGCAGAAGCATCTTTAAGAACAGTAAAAGATTCGATATCATTAGGATCAATTGTAGATAAAATACTTGTAGATCCTTCTGGTTTAGTATTACTCAAAGGCAGTCCGTCTAAAATAATTAACGGCTCATTTGAAGCATTTAAAGAAGATCCTCCACGAATTCTGATATCTGCTTTTGCTCCAGGAGCTCCTCCTCCAGTTACATTAACACCAGAAATACGACCACTGATCAAACTCTCTGGAGTAACGTTAATACCTTTGTTAAATTCTTTTGCCGAAATTTGAGATACAGAACCTGTTGCATCTTTTTTCTTAACAGTACCATAACCTACCTGTACCACAACTTCTTTAAGCTGATTGGTATCTTCTTCTAAGGAAACGTTTAACGATTTTTGTCCTGTATAGTCGATAGTTTCTGTTTTGTAGCCAATAAAAGAGACTACAATTTTATTGCCAGCTTTAACATTTGATAGTTGAAAATTTCCATCAAATCCGGTAGATGACCCACCTGGAGCACCTTGTACACTTATATTTACACCCGGTATTGGCTGTCCTGTTGCTTTATCAAGAACAGTTCCTGTTACAGTACTTTGAGCTAGTACAGTAAACGGCAACAATAGGAATAAAAATAACAACTTTTTGTAAATTGTTTTCATACTTTTTGTTTAAATTAGTTTGAGTTTGTGATTGTTAGTTAAGTTTTTAATTTTACTTCGAATTTCAAAATTATGAATTTATTAACGTGATCAACCAATCACAATTTTTAATGAGTTACGAAAACGTGATAGTGTTGAAAACTTTCTATTTTTTGTAATCTTTTCACTCAAAAATTATCAATTATAAAAATTTAAGATACCTTTATTATTAATTAGATTTATTTCAATTTAAATCATGAAACGCAAAATCACCCTAAAACAGATTGCAAAAGAACTTGATGTATCGATTTCAACTGTCTCAAAATCACTTAGAAACAGTCTGGAAATTGGAGAAGAAACACGCCTAAAAGTGCAGGCTTTTGCAAAGTTTTACAACTATAAACCCAACAACATTGCCCTTAGTTTAAAAAATCGAAAAACCAAGAGTATTGGTATTATCATTCCGGAAATTGTACATTATTTTTTCTCCACTGTAATCAACGGAATTGAGCAGGTTGCCAATGAAAATGGCTATAGCGTTGTTATTTGTTTATCTGATGATTCTTTTGATAAAGAAGTCCTGAATATGGAGATGTTAGCCAACGGAAGTATCGATGGTTTTATCATGTCTCTTTCTAAAGAAACCCAATACAAAGGTGATTTCCACCACATTACAGAAGTTATTAATCAAGGAATGCCGGTTGTCATGTTCGATCGTGTAACCAATGATATTTTATGCGATAAAGTAATTATTGATGACAAAGCCGCAGCCTATGAAGCCGTTCAAAGTTTGATTGATAATGGAAGAAAAAAAATCGCGTTAGTAACCACTGTCGATTATGTAAGCGTTGGAAAACTAAGAACCGATGGCTACGAAAAAGCTTTATTAGACAACGGATTACCTTTCAACGAAGATTTAATTATTAAAATTGAAGATGTAGATACCTGCGAAATCACGATCAGTCAGCTTTTACACGATCGTGCATTTGACGCTGTTTTTGCTGTAAATGAACTTTTTGCAGTAACTATTATCAAAACAGCCAGCAAAATGGGACTTAAAGTTCCCGAAGATTTAGCTGTAATTGCTTTTACAGATGGAATCATCTCAAAATATTCCACTCCAAGCATTACAACAGTAAGCCAAAGCGGCGAAAAAATGGGAAATAAAGCAGCTAAAATGCTTATCGAACGACTCGAAGCCGGACACGATGACGAAGAAGAAGAAAATGAAAACTATACTACCGAAGTGATAGAAACACATCTTATAAAAAGAGAATCAACCGATTAATTTTCTTAAAATCAACATATTCTAAAGCCATAAATAATATTTGTGGCTTTTTTGTTAGCATATATCTAAAATTAATTTATACTTTTACGGCCGTCAAAGCTTTTACTTTTACTTCGAAAAAAACAGTAAGTTTTGATAAGCAAAGCGCTTATCGTATAATTTTTCAAATTACGATAATGGAAAAGCGTAAATTAAGTTTCTGGGAAATTTGGAACATGAGTTTCGGTTTCTTAGGAATACAAATGGGATTCGCACTTCAGAATGCAAATGCCAGCAGAATTCTTCAAATTTTTGGTGCCGACGTACATGAACTTTCGTGGTTCTGGATTATTGCTCCCCTTATGGGATTAATAGTGCAACCCATTATTGGTCATTACAGCGACAATACCTGGGGGAGATTCGGCAGACGAAAACCTTTCTTTCTTGTAGGTGCGATTTTAGCTTCAGTAGGATTAATTTTAATGCCGCAAGCTAATATCTTCATTTCTGTTTTACCTGCCTTATGGGTTGGAGCCGGAATGTTAATGATCATGGACGCGTCTTTCAATATTGCCATGGAGCCATTTCGCGCTCTAGTAGGTGACAATTTAAGAACTGATCAGCGTACAGCAGGTTTCAGTATTCAGACTTCATTAATTGGTTTTGGAGCCGTAATTGGTTCGGCATTGCCATACGTTTTAACCAAGTATTTTCATGTTTCAAACAGCACAGTTCCGGGAAGTGTCCCATTAAATCTGACTTTATCCTTTATTATTGGAGCAGCAGTTTTAATAGGATCAATTTTAGTAACGCTGTTTACAACAAAAGAATATTCTCCTGAAGAATTAGCCAATTTTGAAGATCCACAAAGTGAAGTCGATGTTCCTTCTGATGAAAAGTCAAAACTTACAGACATTTTTACCGATTTTGCAAAAATGCCAGCCACAATGCGTCAGCTTAGCTGGGTGCAGTTTTTTTCCTGGTTTGGATTATTCGGAATGTGGGTTTTTACAACACCAGCAATTGCACATCATATTTACGGTTTACCATTAAACGATACTTCAAGCCAGCAATATCAAGATGCCGGAGACTGGGTCGGAATTCTATTTGGAGTTTACAATTTAGTTTCTGCCATTATTGCACTGTTCTTTTTGCCTTATATCGCTAAAAAAATCGGAAGAAAATCAACTCACGCAGTCTCATTAATTATTGGAGGAATTGGTTTAATTTCTATTTATTTTATGCCAAATGAAGACTGGGTTGTATTACCAATGGTTTTAATTGGAGTTGCCTGGGCAAGTATCTTAGCTATGCCTTATGCAATTCTTGCAGGATCAATTGCTCCTAAAAAGATGGGAGTTTACATGGGGATTTTCAACTTCTTTGTTGTTATTCCACAGATTGTAAATGCACTTATTGGAGGTCCAATTGTAAAATACCTTTACAACGGCGATGCTATTTACGCCTTAATTACAAGCGGAGTAAGTTTCTTAATTGCCGCTCTTTTGGTTTACAAAGTAAAAGATGTAGACGACACTATTCAAAAATCATAAGAAGAATTCAATTATAATGAAAAAAGCATTCATATTCGACCTTGACGGAGTAATTGTTGACACTGCTAAATACCATTTTTTGGCTTGGCAGAAAATCGCTCAATCTTTAAACATAAATTTTACACACGAAAATAACGAGCTTCTTAAAGGCGTGAGCCGCGTTCGTTCGTTGGATATTATACTTGAATTAGGAAATGTTCAGGCTTCGCAGGAAGACAAAGACAAATGGTTAATTCAAAAAAACGAAGATTACTTATCTTATTTAGTTGACATGGATGAAAGTGAGATTCTTCCAGGAGTTTTTAAAATTCTAAAACTATTAAAAGATAAAAATCAAGGAATTGCATTAGGCTCTGCCAGTAAAAATGCAAGGCCAATTTTAGAGAAAACAGGAATCATTTCGTATTTCGATGTTATTGTAGACGGAAACGACGTTACCAATGCAAAACCAGATCCTGAAGTATTCTTAAAAGCGGCTCAATTATTAAATATTGATCCTAAAAATTCAATTGTATTTGAAGATTCCGTTGCCGGAATTCAGGCAGCAAACATAGGAGAAATGGTAAGTGTGGGAATTGGTGAGGAAACAATTTTACATGAAGCTGATTATATTTTTAAAGATTTTACCCAAATCGAAACAAGCTTTATTAACGATTTAATTAGTCAATGAGAAAATTTGATAATTAGATAATTTCTAAAATGAGAATTATCTAATTATCAAATCGACAAATTATTTCACCTTAAAAAAACGTAGAACAACCAAGCAATTCAAAAGGTAAAGAAAAGCGCCAAAAAATAATTATCTAATTATCAAATTGACACATTTTCTAATTCCAAAAATTGCCATATTATCTAATTTAAAAGATGAACCAAGATTATATAAAACCAGACAATTGGTCTATTATCGAAGAAGGATTTGATGCGGAGAGAGTAAAATCATCTGAAAGTCTTTTTAGTATCGGGAACGGCGCTATGGGACAACGCGCCAATTTTGAAGAAAAATATTCTGCTGAAACTTTTCAGGGAAGTTATATTGCCGGAATTTATTATCCGGACAAAACAAAAGTGGGCTGGTGGAAAAACGGTTATCCGAAATATTTTGCCAAAGTGTTAAACGCTCCAAACTGGATTGGAATTGACATCGAAATCAATGAAGAAAATCTTGATTTAAATACCTGTACAGAAGTTAGAAACTTCCGCAGAGAATTGAATATGAAAGAAGGATGGTACAATCGTTCTTTTGAAGCAACTCTAAAAAACGGAACTGAAATTGCCGTAAACGTTCGTCGTTTTCTTTCATTAGATTTAGACGAAGCCGGAATCATTAAATATGAAATTACGCCTCTAAACAAAGATGCAAAAATTGTTTACAAACCTTATGTAGATGCCGGAGTTACCAATGAAGATGCCAACTGGGATGAAAAATTCTGGGAACCGCTTGAAGTAAAAAAAGGTACAAACGAAGCTTTTGTAACCGCGCAGACTTTTAAAACGCATTTTAAAGTTACGACTTTCATGCACAATACGATTTTAGCAAACGGAGAAAATATTCATGTTTCGCCCTCTACAATCGATTCAACGACAGATAAAGTTCAGTATACTTACGGAACTATAATTGCAAAAGGACAAACCTCAGCAATTCAGAAAATTGGGGGTTACACGGTTTCTTTGAACCACGAAAACACTTTGGCTGGAGCCGAAAAAGTAATAAAATCGGCAGTAAATTCAGGATACGATGCACTTCTTCAAAATCAAATTGATGCTTGGGCAAAAATCTGGGAAATGTCAGATATTACTATTGACGGCGATGTAAAAGCACAACAAGGAATTCGTTTCAATATTTTTCAATTAAATCAAACTTATTTAGGAAAAGATTCTCGTTTGAACATTGGTCCAAAAGGTTTCACCGGAGAAAAATACGGCGGATCAACATATTGGGATACTGAAGCGTATTGCATTCCGTTTTATATGGCAACAAAAGATCAGCAGGTTGCCAGAAATTTATTGACTTACAGATTCAATCAATTGGATAAAGCGATTGAAAATGCCAAAGACAATTTGGGTTTCAAAAACGGCGCAGCTTTGTACCCAATGGTAACCATGAACGGTGAAGAATGTCACAACGAATGGGAAATCACACACGAAGAAATTCATAGAAATGGAGCTATTGCTTTTGCGATTTACAACTATTACCGTTATACCGGAGATTACTCCTACATTCCAGAAAAAGGTTTAGAAGTTTTAATCGGAATTGCTCGTTTTTGGCATCAAAGAGCTTCTTTTTCTAAAGAAAAAAATCAATACGTTATTCTTGGAGTTACGGGTCCAAACGAATACGAAAACAACATCAACAATAATTTCTACACCAATTATATTGCAAAATGGTGTATCGATTTTGCATCAGAACAAATTGCTAAAGTCGCTTTAGAATATCCTTCGGATCACAAACGCATTTTAGAGAAAGTTACGCTTTCTGCGAATGAAATTCAGGAATGGAAAAAAGTGGCTGATAATATGTATTTTCCAACTTCAAAAGAATTGGGCATTTATCTTCAACAAGACGGATTTTTAGACAAAGATTTAGTTCCTGTAAAAGATTTAGATCGTTCACAACGACCAATTAACCAAAAATGGTCTTGGGATCGCGTCTTACGTTCGCCATACATCAAACAAGCCGATGTTTTACAATGTTTCTATTTCTTCGAAGATCATTTTTCGAAAGAAGAATTAGAACGTAATTTCGATTTTTATGAATCATTTACGGTTCATGAAAGTTCACTTTCGCCTTGCGTGCACTCGATTCAGGCTGCAGTTTTAGATAAAATGGATATGGCATATACTTTTTATTTAAGAACATCGCGTCTGGATTTGGATGATTATAATAAAGAAGTCGAAGAAGGCTGCCACATTACCTCAATGGCGGGAACCTGGATGAGTATTGTAGAAGGTTTTGGCGGAATGAGAGTAAAAAATAATCAATTACATTTTTCTCCAAAAATTCCAAAAGAATGGAAAGGGTATTCGTTTAAAATCAATTTCAGAAACCAAATTCTAAAAGTTGATGTAAATCACAACGAAACCACTTTTACTGTAGACGGCGATCAAGATTTAACAATTATCGTAAATGGAAATTCTGAAATTGCAAGTAAATTTGTACAAATAAATTAATACATAAATTAGGGGGTAATTAGCAAAAAACATAAACACATAGAAACATATATTTAGAGTACTCTAAAAAGGCGTTTCACTTATTTAAAATAAACATATTTGGCTATGTGTAAAGAAACTAGTTTTTTTTTTTGCATTCTTTTTACACATTTAAAACTATGTTTCTATGTGTTAAAAATGATTACGTCTACCAATACGTTACTATAAACTTAAAATCTAAAAAACATGAAAAACTTATTTTTCGCAAGTTTAATTTTGTTCGCTGTCAGCACAATTGCAGAAGCGCAGCAGTTAAAATCGCCTGAAGGAAAGTTCGTAATGGAATTTTCGCTTCAAAATGACGGAACTCCAACTTACAATTTAAAATATAAAAATAAAGAGGTCGTAAAAAACAGTAAATTAGGTCTTGAACTTAAAGACGACAAAAAATCTTTATTGAATGATTTTACGGTTGTGGATACCAAAACTTCGACTTTTGATGAAACCTGGAAACCGGTTTGGGGAGAAGTTGACCACATTAGAAATCATTATAATGAATTGGCTGTAACTTTAAACCAAAAAGGAACTGATAGACAAATCATTATCCGTTTCCGTTTGTTCGAAGACGGACTTGGATTTAGATATGAATTTCCAACTCAAAAAAACCTGACGTATTTCACTATTAAAGAAGAAAGATCGCAATTTGCCATGACTGGAGATCATACCGCTTTCTGGATTCCGGGAGATTATGATACTCAGGAATACGATTACACTAAATCGAAATTATCTGAAATTAGAGGTTTATCTGAAAAAGCATATACGGCAAACGTTTCTCAAAAGAACTTTTCTCCAACAGGAGTTCAGACTTCTTTGATGTTGAAAACGAATGATGGAATTTACATCAATTTACACGAAGCTGCTTTGATCAACTATTCTTGCATGCACTTGAATTTAGATGATAAAAACATGACTTTCACTTCTTGGTTAACGCCAGATGCAAAAGGAGATAAAGGTTATATGCAAGCACCAAGTCATTCGCCTTGGAGAACTATTATGGTAAGCGACGACGCGAGAGAAATCTTGGCTTCAAAAATGACTTATAACTTAAACGATCCATCAAAAATTGAAAATACTTCTTGGATTAAACCTGTAAAATATATTGGTGTTTGGTGGGAAATGATTACAGGAAAAAGTTCTTGGTCGTACACAAATGATTTTCCAACGGTACAATTGGGAGTTTCTGATTTCTCAAAAGCAAAACCAAACGGCACACACGGAGCAAACAATGCTAACGTAAAAAAATACATTGATTTTGCTGCTGCAAATGGTTTCGACGCTGTTCTAGTTGAAGGTTGGAACGAAGGCTGGGAAGACTGGTTTGGACACTCAAAAGATTATGTTTTTGATTTCGTAACGCCTTACCCTGATTTTGATGTGAAAGGACTCCACGAATATGCAAAATCTAAAGGTGTAAAGATCATTATGCACCATGAAACTTCTGGTTCTGTTCGCAACTACGAGCGTCACATGGACAAAGCGTACCAGTTCATGAAAGACAACGGATACGATGCTGTAAAAAGCGGTTATGTTGGAGATATTTTGCCTCGCGGCGAAAATCATTACAACCAATGGATTGTAAACCATTATCAATATGCTATTGAAAAAGCGGCTGATTATAAAATTATGGTAAATGCTCATGAAGCCGTTCGTCCAACAGGAATTGCAAGAACGTATCCTAACTTAATTGGAAACGAAGCAGCAAGAGGAACAGAGTACCAGGCTTTTGGAGGTTCTAAACCAAATCACGTTACCGTTTTACCATTTACACGTTTAATTGGCGGCCCAATGGATTACACTCCGGGAATCTTCGAAATGGATATCAGCAAAATGAATCCAGATAATAAATCGCATGTAAACAGTACATTGGCAAACCAATTAGCATTGTATGTTACAATGTATAGTCCGCTACAAATGGCGGCTGATACTCCAGAGAATTATAACCGTTTTCCAGATGCATTTCAATTTATTAAAGATGTAGCTGTAGACTGGTCTGAAAGTAAATATATTGAAGCTGAACCAGGAGGTTTTATTACTGTTGCCCGTAAAGCAAAAGGAACAAACAACTGGTTCGTTGGCAACGTAAATGGAGACAATTCTCGTACTTCAAACATTGATTTCAGTTTCCTTGAAAAAGGAAAAAAATACACAGCAACAATTTACGCTGATGCAAAAGATGCGCACTACAAAACAAATCCGCAGGCTTACACGATCAAGAAAATTGCTGTAACTAATAAATCAAAATTATCGCAGTTATCTGCTCCGGGCGGAGGATACGCAATAAGTATTATTGAAACCAAATAACACCCTAAAAGACAAGTAATCCTCCCCAAGATTGCTTGTCTTTTTTTAAATTGCAAAAGCTTACCCTAACAGGTTTCAAAAACCTGTTAGGTATAATATAATCCTGCTTAAATCCAATTTAAATGAATTACAAATCAAGCTTTTTAATTATTTTAATAGCACTTTTGGGCATAAACAGCTATTCCCAGAAAAAAGCTGCCGCAAAATATGATTACCTATTGTATCTGCCAAAAGACTATGCAAAAGAAACTAAGAATTATCCGCTTGTAATTTATCTACATGGAGGAGGTCAAAAAGGCACTGATTTAAATAAACTTAAGGCTTATGGTTTACCTTATTTAGTAGAAAAAGGAAAAAATTTTGATTTTATAATCGCTTCTCCCCAATGTCCTGATAATAAATACTGGTCGACTGAAAACTGGTTTGAAACTTTATATGCTGATTTATCATCAAAATATAGAATAGATACAAGCAGAATTTACATCACAGGCGTTAGTATGGGCGGTTATGGCGCATATATTACAGCTTTGGATTTTCCCGACAAATTTGCTGCAGTTGCAGCGCTTTGCGGTGGAATTAACGACAGTGATACAACCAGAATCTGTAATCTTAGTAAAATTCCTATTTGGGCTTTTCATGGAACAGCAGATGATAAAATTTCAATTGCAGAAACCGAAAGAATCGCAAAAGGTCTGGAATCGTGTGAAACCAAAAACAATTTCAAATTTACCCGATTAGAAAATGAAGGCCACGGAATTGAATATTTATATGAGACGAAACCTGAAATATATAAATGGATGCTCAAACAGAAGAAATAATCTAATACAAAATAATTTTCTTAATCAAATTAATATAAAATGAAAAACATTACAGGTTTTTTTTTAAGTCTTTTATTGGTTTCCTGCCATCAGAAAAATGAAACGATTGTAAAAAAGAATATTGAACATGCAAAAGCAGATACGTTAGATAAAATTGATATTGATAAAACGCTCTTTTCTGTTTATGATTTATCCAAAACAACAACCGCAATTGTAGTGAATCTGGACGATTCTAATACCAATAATGGACCTAAGTTTGATGAAATTTTTAATCAGGTTAATGCAAAAGATTCTTTATACAATGTTTTATACCAAGACACTACTAAAGTCCAGAATTTTGAATATTATGATACTTTAGGAAGTTTCAAACTTATAAGAAATAAAACACTAGAACGAGAGATTAAAAAGATCGTCGATAAGAGTTATTACGTTTATGGAACAAAAGGTTTTTCGAAAGTTACCATAAATGAAGTTGTATGTGGACTTGATGAATGCCGGACAAATTTTATTGCTTTTCCAATCGAAAATTTTGACACCGCTAAAAACGGAAAACCTGTTTTTTGTTCTAAACAATTACTGAAAATAAATTACCAGAAAAGCTATTTTGATGTTCAGAAAAAAGTACTTGATTATGAGGAAATACTAACTAAAGATTACGACTATAAAGATGATATTAAAACTAAAATATTTGCCAATATTGGAGATGCTTATGTTGCCTATAAAGATGATTTTATGTGGGGAAAAGATTCTAAAAAAAGCAAATGTAATTTCGCCGGAAGAGCTATATATATTGTAAAAAAGGACAAACCAATAAAAAAATTCTGGGCAGATGGTTTAGATTTATTTGGAATTCCCTGCGACTAAAAAATCTTGATAAAATCTCTAAAAAAACAATATAAATATCTAAAAAACATCACCTTTCAGATATTTAGAATAAAACATAAAGTATGAAAATTTTAAAAACAGTATTTATTATCTTATTATTCTGCGCTTCCGCGAAAGCGCAAATCCAAAAAGTAGAACCGCCATTTTGGTACGCCGGAATGAAAAATCCGGAACTGCAGATCCTGTTCTACGGAAAAAATATTGCACAATACGAAGCTTCGGTTTCGAATAATGTTGTGATTAAAAACGTAGAAAAAACAGAAAATCCAAATTACCTTTTTGTAACAATTGATACGCAAAATCTAAAAGCTTCCGAATTAGTTTTTTCTTTCAAAAACAATAACAAAGTTGCTTTTACGCAGAAATATTCGCTTAAAGAAAGAAGAGCCAATTCGGCCGATAGAAAAAGTTACGATGCCTCGGATATGATTTACCTAATCATGCCGGATCGTTTTGCAAACGGAAATCCGAAAAATGACAGCAATGCTTCTTTAACTGAAAAAGGAAATCGTGCAGAACCAGGCGGACGTCACGGCGGCGATATCGAAGGAATTATTAAGAACTTAGATTATATTTCGTCTCTTGGTGCCACAACAATTTGGAGCACGCCTTTATGCGAAGATAACGACAAACAACATTCGTATCATGGTTACGGACAATCTGATGTTTACAAAATAGATCCGCGTTACGGAACCAATGACGATTACGTTCGCCTTTCTACGGAAATGCATAAAAAGAACATGAAACTGGTTATGGATTACGTAACCAATCACTGGGGAATTACGCATTGGATGATTCAGGATTTACCAACAAAATCATGGATCAATCAATTCGAAAATTATACACAAACACACCACAGACGCGAGGTTATTACAGACATTCACGCTTCAAAATTAGATCAGGAAGTTTGTGTTGACGGCTGGTTTGTTCCTTCAATGCCGGATTTGAATTTGAGAAATCCTCTAGTGGCAAAATATCTGACTCAAAATGCAATTTGGTGGATTGAATTTGCCAATCTTGACGGATTTAGAGTCGATACTTATAATTATTCTGATGCGGCTGCAATGTCAAATTGGGCAAAAGCAATTACAACTGAATATCCAAACTTTAATATTGTGGGTGAAATCTGGATGCACAATCAGGCGAATTTAGCGTATTGGCAAAAAGACAGCAAAATTGGTGCGATTGAAAACTACAATTCGAATCTGCCAAGTGTAATGGATTTTACTTTGCAAGATCAAATTGGTTCTGCTTTTAATGACGATAATCCAACTTGGGATAACGGAATGATTAAATTCTACAATAATTTTGCTTTAGATTATTTATATCCGAACCCAAACAACATTCTGGTCTTTGCCGAAAATCATGATACAGACCGCATCAATCATACTTACAAATATGATTTTACAAAATACAAATTGGTGATGACATTGATGGCAACCGTTCGTGGAATTCCGCAATTATATTACGGTTCAGAAATTGGAATGGGCGGAGATAAAGGCAAAAGTGGAGATGCAGACATTCGTCAGGATTTCCCCGGCGGATGGGCAGGCGATAAAAATAATGCCTTAACTACAGCAGGAAGAACAGCTGAACAAGCAAAATTCTTCGATTTTACTTCAAAAATATTCAATTGGAGAAAATCGAATGAAGCAGTTCATTTCGGGAAAATGACACATTATATTCCGGAAAACAACACTTATGTTTATTTCAGATATACCGATGCTAAAACCGTAATGGTTGTTTTCAATAACAATGCAAAAGAACAGGTTGTAAAAACCAATCGTTTTAAAGAAAACATCAAAAACTTTAAAAAAGGAAAAGATGTTTTAACTGGAAAAATATTCAATATTTCTTCTGAAATTACTTTAGAGCCAAAATCGGCTTTGGTTTTAGAATTGGAATAGAAATATAGCAAATGTTAGACGCACTGCGGTGCGCCTCTACTTTACATCACTTACACGTAGAGGCACACCGCAGTGCGTCTACACAAAGATTTTCCGCCACAAATTCCACGAATTTCCACGAATTAATTAATCAGATTTAAATTCGGGAAAATTCGGGAAATTCGTGGCGGAACCTTTTATTATAAATCTTCGTTAAATTTGAAATAAACAACAAAATAAACTTTCCTTTCTCTATCTTTAATACTAATAATCATGAGTTGTTAAAACTCAAAATCAGTTTTAATGAATATTGAAAATACTTCGAAAACACCTTTCGTTTGGGAAGGAGCAAATATATATTTTTTACTTACCGATCGTTTTTATAACGGAAATCCTTCAAACGACATCAATTTTAATCGAACCAAAACGCCAGGAAAATTGCGCGGTTTTGAAGGCGGCGACATCATCGGAATTATTAAAAAAATCGACGAAGGTTATTTTGATCAATTAGGGATAAATGCCATTTGGCTTACGCCGATTGTCGAGCAGATTCACGATAGTGTTGACGAAGGAACTGGTCTTACTTACGGTTATCATGGTTATTGGGCAAGAGACTGGACCGCTTTAGATCCAAACTTTGGCACAAAAGAAGACTTAGGTAATTTGGTTAAAAAAGCACACGAAAGAGGCATCCGAATCATTCTGGACGGCGTGATAAATCATACTGGGCCTGTAACTCCAGAAGATCCTATTTGGCCGCAAGACTGGGTTAGAACCGGCGTTGTCTGCGATTACAAATCATTCGAAAATACCACAATGTGCACGTTGGTAGACAATCTTCCAGACGTTAGAACCGAAAGCAATCAGGAAGTGGAATTACCTTCTTTTTTAATCGAAAAATGGAAAAATGAAGGTCGTTACGATAAAGAAATTGCTTCTCTCGATGAATTCTTCAAAAGAACAAAATATCCCAGAACGCCAAAATATTACATCATAAAATGGCTCACAGATTACATTTTAGAATTCGGAATTGATGCTTACAGAGCCGATACCGTAAAACATACCGAAGAAAATGTATGGGGAGATTTTAAAAAAGAATGTGATTATGCTTTTGAAACCTGGAAAAAACACCATCCTTTACAAGTTCTCGATCAAAATCCGTTTTATACGATTGCCGAAGTTTACGGTTACGGAATCAGTGGCGGGCTAGATTATGATTTTGGAGATCGAAAAGTAAATTATTTTCAGAATGGTTTCAATAATATGATCAATTTTGAATTTAAACTTGACGCTCAAAATGATTATGAATTGATTTTTTCGAAATATTCATCGAAACTTCAAAATGATTTAAAAGGGTATAGCATTCTAAATTACGTATCCTCACATGATGATCCTGAGCCTTTTGACGCGAATCGAAACCGAACATTTGAATCTGGAACTAAATTATTGCTTTCGCCTGGAATCTCGCAAGTATATTACGGTGATGAATCTGGTCGTTCCTTAAAAATCGAAGGTACAGAAGGCGATGCGACTTTACGATCTTTCATGAATTGGGAAGACATTCAGTCGAATCCTGAAACCCACAGAATTTTACTGCATTGGCAAAAACTAGGTCAATTTCGCAGAAATCATCCTGCAGTGGGCGCCGGAATTCACAATATGATTTCAGATAAACCCTATATATTTTCAAGAAAATTTCATAAAGAAATTTTTTCTGATGAAGTTATTGTTGGTTTAGATTTAGGAGTTGGAACAAAAGAACTTTTAGTAGAATCTGTTTTTGAAAATGGAACCAAACTAAAAGATGCTTTTTCAGGAACAGAAACTGAAGTTCAAAACGGAAAAGCAATAATCGATTCTGAATTCGGACTTGTTTTATTGGAACTTGCTTAATAGAAAAAAAGTCGCAAAGTTTGTTTCACGCAGATTTTGCAGATTTAAATTTTAAAATTCATCTGCGGAATCTGCTTAAATCTTTTTAAAATCTGCGTGAAACAAAAATCATTTTAATCTGTGTAATCTGTGGTTAACTTTTTTTTCTAATCCTTGCAACCTTTGCGTAAAACTTTGCGACCTTTGCGGTTAAACTTTTAGAAATGCTAAAAATAGCACATCGTGGTGCCAAAGCCTACGAACCAGAAAACACTTTAATAGCTTTTCAGAAAGCACTAGACTTAAATGCGGACGGAATCGAACTCGACGTTCACCTTAGTGCTGATGGACATATTATCGTAATTCACGACGAAACGATAGACAGAACAACTGACGGAAATGGTTTAGTGAATTCTTTTTCTTTATCTGAATTAAAATCATTTTTGATTGATGGGAAGTATAAAATTCCAACTCTAAATGAAGTTTTTGATTTGGTTGATAAAAAATGCCTGATTAATATCGAATTAAAAGGCTTAGGAACGGCCCGCAAAGTTGTTAAGATAATTGAAGAATATATTTCGGAAAAAAACTGGAATTACGAAGATTTCATTGTTTCTGGTTTCGATTGGAATATGTTAGAGGAAACTTCAAATTTAAATTCAAAAATCCCCATTGGTGTTTTAACAGAAGAAAATATAGCTGCCGCTTTGGCTTTCGCCGAAAATATAAAAGCAAAAGCCATTCATCCTGATTTTCATTTATTAAACAATGAAAATGTTCTGCAAATTCAAGAGAAAGGATTTATGGTTCTGCCTTGGACGATTAACTCAGAAGAAGACATTCAAAAAGTAAAAAGTTATAAAGTAGACGGAATTATCTCTGATAATCCAGATAAAATATAAAGTTTAAAATAGCAATAGATTAAACGATTTTTAAATCTGTGCGAAATAAAAATTTGTAGTAAAAAAAGAAGTCTTAGAATCTTTGTCAAAGTTTTAAACTTTGACAAAGATAAGTTCGCGAGTTTACAGATTTAAAAATCCTTTTAATCTGTGGCAAAAAAAATTAGTGCCAATTCGTGACCCGAGCGATAGCGAACAGGCGAAGCAAATTCGTGGCAAAAACTTGTGGCAAAAAAATAAAATATGATCAAAAATTTCGATATAATAATCGTTGGCGGAGGCGCTGCAGGTTTTTTTACAGCGATTAATATTGCAGAGAAAAATCCAAAACTGAAAATTGCCATTTTAGAAAGAGGAAAAGAAGTACTTTCTAAAGTTCGCGTTTCTGGTGGTGGAAGATGTAATGTAACGCACGCTTGTTTTGAACCAAACGAATTAGTAAAATTTTATCCACGCGGCGAAAAAGAACTTCGTGGACCTTTTCATCAGTTTTGTTCTGGCGATACTATTGAATGGTTTGAAAAACATGGTGTAGAATTAAAAATTGAAGACGACGGAAGAATGTTTCCTGTTTCAAATTCGTCACAAACTATAATCGATTGTTTTCTGGAAGCAACTGGAAAACTAGGTGTAAAAGTGTTGACTGGTCAAAGCGTTCAGTCGATTTTTAAGGCAGAAAATCATTGGAAAATTGACACTCAGGATGAAAATTACGCCACAGAAAAATTAGTTCTGGCAACAGGAAGTAATCCGAAAATTTGGGAAATGCTTCAGGAAAAAGGGCACGCCATTGTGAGTCCCGTTCCTTCTCTATTTACTTTCAACATCAAAGATTCTAGAATCAAAGAATTACCCGGTGTTGCGGCGCAAGTCACCGTAAATGTAAAAGATACCAAACTCGAATCGACCGGGCCTTTGTTAATCACGCATTGGGGAATGAGCGGCCCAGCGATATTAAAACTTTCTGCTTGGGGCGCACGCACTTTATTCGATAAAAATTATCAGTTTACAATTTTCATAAATTGGTTAAATGATGTCGATACCGAAGATGCCGAAAAAATCCTAAAAGATTTAAAACAAGAACACGCTAAAAAAGCAGTTTCCAAAAAATCACCGTTTGATTTTCCAAATCGTTTGTGGGAAAGTTTGGTTTTAGCCTCTGAAATCGAAGCAGAAACCAAATGGGCAGATTTGTCTAAAATTCAATTGCAGAATTTAGCTTCTCAATTAACAAAAGCCAAATTTCAGGTAAACGGAAAAAGTACTTTCAAAGAAGAATTTGTAACCGCAGGCGGCATCGATTTAAAAGAAATCAACTTTAAAACGATGGAAAGCAAATTGCATCAAAATCTTTATTTCGCTGGGGAAATCGTCAATATAGATGCCATTACGGGAGGATTTAATTTCCAAAATGCCTGGACAAGCGGGTTTATTTTGGCTAATAATATTTAAAATACAATGAAATTTAAAGGAATTATTTTTGATTTAGACGGAACATTGGTAAATTCATTGGAAGACATTTCAGACGCCATGAACACTGTTCTTAAAGGTTTAAATTACCCTACTCACACTTACGATACGTATCAATATTTTATTGGAAGCGGTTTACGAAATTTAGTAAGTAAAGCTTTGCCGGCTTCTGATAATAATGAAGAACAGATTGAAATATGTTTTGAATGCATGATCGAAACCTATCGCGAAGTTTGTACAATTAAAACAAAACCATACGAAGGCATTATAGAATTATTAGATAATTTGGCTTTACAAAATATTAAGCTGGCAGTCTTCTCTAATAAAGCAGATGAACTTACTAAAAAAATAGCATCAGAAATATTTCCTGATTATTTTGATGATGCAGTTGGTTTAAGTACCGAAGCTCTTAAAAAACCAAATCCGTTTGAAGCCATAGAAATAAGCAAAAAATGGAACTTAAAAACCGAAGAAATCCTTTTTGTGGGCGACTCTGATATCGATATGCAGACGGCAGTAAATGCTAATATGTTTCCGGTTGGGGTTTCTTGGGGATACAGAACCGAAGAGGAACTGAAAACAAGCGGTGCAAAAGTGGTTATTAACAATGCTTCAGAATTAATTGAAATACTGTAATCAAGTAGTTTTACTATAAGGATTCTTTTAAATACTTTTTCTATATTTGTTACTTTATATAAGTTACCCCTTACAAATATGAACTATATTTATTTATGAAAAAAATACTCTTGGCAACTGTTTTACTTTTTATGATATTTGCCTGCGATTCTAATGATTCTGAAAATCTCAAAGAAAACAAAATACTGCTAAAGACAAATGTTATCGACGCTGAGTATTGCAAAAAGACTGATCAATTAGTTTATATCTCATCGAATCCTGCGCAAGTAAACATTTTTAATTCCAATACTGAATCATTACAAAAAATTTCGCTGGCTTATGCCCCTACATGTATCTCCATTTCCCAAGATGGTAATACAGCTGTGGTAGGTCATGATGGCCACATCACACATGTTAATTTAAAAAATCCATCTATAATCCAAACCTATGATATTTCTTGTTCTGCACTTGATGTTGTTCTTGGAAATAATAGGTGGGCATACGTTTTTCCAGAAAAAGATCAATGGACGTATATAAAAAGTGTTAATATGAATTTAGAATATAATTATGAAATGCCCATAAGTATATATAATCAATTACACGCTGGAACTAAAGGAAGACTACATCCGTCAGGTAAGTATATTTATGCACAAAGTCCGTTATCAAGGGGTCAGATTCAACGCCTAACAATTAAAAATGGAAATATTGATGATCGATACGAATCTAACTTTGAAGAAGAAGACTACACTATTCCCAGTATATGGTTTTCAGAAGACGGGAATAGGCTTTTTACTAGAGAAAGAAGCGTGTTAAAGACCTCTGAAATTAATAATTTAGATGCTTTATATAATGGTAGAATTACTTCTGAAAACAATTATAAGATTGATTGGCTGGATCATTCCTCTTCAAAAGGAAAACTATATGTAATTTTTTCAAATGGTGATCGATGGAATCCGACTAAAATAAATAACATCTATGTTTTTAACGATTCAGATCTTAGTTATCTAAATAAATTTGATTTGGAAAAATATTCCAATCAAACAAAAAAAAACAGTGTAGAAACTTATGATGCTGTTCCTTATTTTGTTTTTAGCAGCTCAACTGGAAATCGATTATTTATAATAACAAAAGCATTTGATTCTGATTTAGCTAATGAATGGGCAATTCAAAAAATCAATATCAACTAATATCTTTTTTAATTAAAATCACTTAATATTCACATTTCCTTTTTAATTTAATATGAGAAAAATTCTATTAGCATTAATTACATTGTTAACGATTATTGGCTGTTCAAACAATGATTCGAATGAACAAAGCAAAGAGGCGAATTATTCGGTACCTGACACATTAAATTTTACTGTTTTCAATAACAAACTTGTTCTTAATATTGAAAATCAAGGTGAAACACTTTTAAATTATACGCTCTCAAGTTCAAAAAACTATGTAGCCATTTCTAAAAAAGAGGGCTCTATAACTTCTCTTAATCACGATGAAATTACGGTTACTGTTGATAAAAAAGACTTAGCAAATGGTAAATCTTATTCAAAATTATATCTAAATATCAATAATAAAAAAGATTCTATAGTTGTAAGTGTAACTAATTTTGTAGAACAGAAAGTAATTTTAAATTCTGATGTTGTCGATGCAGAGTTTTCTAAAGTTACCAATCAGCTTGTGTATGTGTCGGCAAGTCCTGCTGCAGTAAATATTCTGTCTACAAGTACAGGCTTAATTGAAAGTATACCTTTATTATACGCCCCTACATGCATCTCAATATCTCCTGATGGAAAAACAGCAGTTGCTGGGCATGACAAACATATTTCTTACATTAATTTAACCAGCAAAACTATTACCAAAACTTATCCTGCATCTTGTTATGCAAATGATATTGTACTTGGAAACAATAAATGGGCATATGTTTTCCCTGCAAAAGGTCAATCGACCTTTATAAGATCTATAAATTTAAGCTTGACAAATGATAATGAATATGAACATATTGGTGAAAAAATTTACGAAGGAAATAAAGCCCGATTGCATCCATCTGGAAAATATATATATGGTGCAGAAAATGGTATATCCCCAATGGATATAGAGAAATATGACATTCAAAATGGAAATGCCGAATATGGCTACGATTCCCCTTATCACGGAGATTATATTATGAACGGAAATCTGTGGTTTTCTGAAGATGGCAATAGGATATTTACCAATGGAAAAACTGTTTTTAAAACCTCCGAACTTAGAAGTCAGGATATGTTATATAACGGCACAATCAATACTGAAACGAACCCATACACACCTATTCAATGGTTAGATCATTCATCAATAAAAAACAATCTCTATCTATTACTTGTAGCTGATGATAATTGGAATCAAAAGAAACTTCCTAATATTTATGTTTATAATGACTCCAATCTTAGCTTTAAAAGCAAGATTCCGTTAGAGCAATTTCTTGTATCAAAAAGTGAATCAAATAAAGTATTTTATGATGCCGAACCATTTTTTGTCTTTAGTAATTCTGTCGGAAATAATCTATATGTAATTGTAAAAGCAACAGGAGCAGGTTTAGCCAAAGAATGGGCAATAGAAAAAATAGGTGTCAAATAATCTATTATCTCTATTATGAATGACAGAATAATATTCTTGATTACATAAACAAATCACAGCAATTGCCTCTTTTTCTGAAAATGAAATGGAGGCAATTGTTTATTGTTTTCAGTATGAAAAATTTGATACTCAACAAACTTTTATTATTAAATAACGAGTCCCGAAAACTTGCAATCAAATTATAATTAACAAGAATTTACATATTCGGTAAGTTTTCATTAAGACTATTCTAATAATTTTACTCTCAACTAATTAATTCTGTATGAGAGTAAAATTACTTACCACAATTTCTTTTTTCACGTATCAATTAAGTATTTCTCAAACAGAGAAGCTCCTTAAAGGAAAAGTACTCACTAATAATACTGCACTTAGTAAAGTTGAAGTCATAAATAAAACTGCCAAAACCAGCACTAGAACAAATGAATTGGGGGAATTTTTAATTTTAACAAAAGAGCAGGACAGTTTATTGTTTTTTTCAAAGCATTACTTATTTACAAGACTGAAGGTAACTTTGAAAGATCTGGAAAAAAACTATCTCATTGTTGAAATGAATCAAAAAGCCGAAGAATTGGAGAATGTCGTAGTTTCTAGATCTGTTTTTAATAAAACTGAACTTAAACAAATTGCCAATAATAAAGAAGAAATAAATAAAATCATCATCCGCAAGCAATTTGATGATGTTACTACAAAGGTTACTGTTTACGATGGTACAATTAAAAATGCTATAAATTTCAGTTACCCCATTTTTGATAAGCCGAAGAAAAAAATTGAGCCGCGTGACGACCGCTTTAAGAAACTTGCCATCGCTTCTTGTCCTTCAGATTTTTTTATCAAAAATTTAAAAATAAAACCCGAAGAAAAAGAAATTTTCTTAAACTTTTGCAATGCCGATCCAAAATCTAAAACACTTTTAGAAAAATCAAATGATTTGGAATTGATAGACTTTCTATATGCTAAAAATGAAGAATTTAAGAAATTTAAATAACATAAACACTTCAATATATCCATTATAGAATTAAACTTGAAACAAAGAAAAACCTGAAACCTGAAACAAAATTTTTACTTATTCAACCACCAAATACTAGCATTCAGAATTGCCGCAAACCCAACCCACGCTAAATAGGGAATCAATAGATAACCTGCAATTTTATTGATTTTTACGAATTTTAAATACGTTTCATAGATCATCAGCCATAAAAGCATAATTTCTACTAATGCTAACATCGGATTTTTTAATCCGAAGAATAAATATGACCAAATTGCATTTAATATTAATTGAATTAAAAAGAAAAGCAATGCCTTTTTAACTTCTTCGTTTTGTTCTTTTATTTTATCCCAAACCAATCCCGCGGCAACAGCCATAAAAATGTAAAGCAAAGTCCAAACCGGCATAAAAATCCAATTCGGCGGATTAAAAAATGGTTTTTCAATTGTTGGATACCAGCTTTCCACACTTGGTCTTGTTACCATACTGGCAGAATATCCTACTGCTAAACAAACGATTAAAGCAATTACGATTTTGACGAACTTGTTCATTTTATTAAATTTTGTAGTCAAAAATAGTCAAAAAGAAAGTTTTAAACCATATAAGTTATACAAGTTCATTTTAGTAAAAGCTGCTTATAATTTCTTATATAACTTATATGATGAAAAAGCTATCTTTGCCAAAATTTATAATTCATGTTTACAGCAGCTGATTTTATTCCAAATCCATATACTTCAACAATAGAAAACGGAAACTTTGAGTGGAGCGCTCCCAGCAATATTGCATTAGTAAAATACTGGGGGAAAAAAGACAACCAGATTCCGGCAAATCCTTCTGTAAGTTTTACTCTAAACAATTGCAAAACGATTACTAAATTAGGTTTTGAAAAAAGAGCAAACCAAAATTCTTTTTCTTTTGATTTACTTTTTGAAGGAAAACCAAAAGAAGATTTTAAACCAAAAATTCAGAAATTTTTAGAAAGAATTGAAGTTTATCTCCCGTTTCTGAAGGATTATCATTTTACGATTGACACGCAGAATACATTTCCGCACAGTTCAGGAATTGCTTCTTCGGCTTCTGGAATGGCGGCGTTGGCAATGAATTTTATGAGTTTGGAAAAACTACTAAATCCTGAAATGACTGAGGATTATTTTTATCAAAAAGCATCATTTTTAGCGCGTTTAGGTTCTGGAAGTGCCTGCCGAAGCGTAAAAGGAAATGTTGTAGTTTGGGGAAATCAAGCGAATATTGAAGGCAGCACCGATTTATTTGGAGTTGAATTTCCTTATTCAATTCACAAAAATTTCAAGAATTATCAGGATACTATTTTATTAGTCGATAAAGGTGAAAAACAAGTTTCAAGCACAGTCGGACATGATTTAATGCACAATCATCCTTATGCAGAAAGACGTTTTGCTCAGGCTCATGAAAATTTAGATAAACTAATTGCGATTTTTGAAAACGGAGATTTAGAAGAATTCATTAAAGTTGTAGAAAGTGAAGCTTTGACATTACACGCCATGATGATGACCTCGATGCCGTATTTTATTTTGATGAGACCAAATACGCTGCAGATCATAAACGCAATCTGGAAATTTAGACAAGAAACTCAAATTCCCGTTTGTTTTACGCTGGACGCCGGTGCCAATGTGCATGTCCTTTATCCCGAAAACGTTAGCGTGAAAGTATTACAATTTATTCAAGACGAATTAGTTGTATTTTGTCAGAATCGTCAGTATATTTGCGACCAAATTGGAGACGGCTCAATTGCATTGTAATTTTTCGTATCTTTAATTAAAATTTTGATTATGAACATTCAATTAGAAAAACTTGAGTTGATAAAAAAATTAGTAGAAACTGAAGATCCTACTATTATAGATTCTATCAAGGAAATTTTTTCGAAAAAGAATAAAGATTGGTGGGATGATTTGACTGATGAGCAAAAAGAAGATATTGCTCAAAGTGAATTAGAATTTGAAAGAGGAGAATTTACAAGTTATGAAGATGTGATGAAAAAATACAGTTAGTGAATCTCAAAGTAAATTTTTCAAAAACAGCTGAAAAGAATTTAGATGACGTTTTAAATTTTATTGAAGCCAAATGGTCAAAAAAATCGAAAGAGTTATATTTAGTGAAATTTCAAAAAGCAGTTTCAATAATAAGTATGAATCCTGAAATTTTCCCTAAATCATCAGTAAATAAAAAATATCGAAAATGTGTTATAACAAAACAATCAACTCTATTGTATAGTTTTGGTTCAAATGAAATTAGAATTCACACCATTTTCGACACAAGACAAGACCCAAATAAAATTAAGAAAGACATAAAACAAACATGAAAGGACCATTATTTTACTCAAAAATATTACTCTTTGGAGAATACGGAATCATTCGTGACTCTAAAGGACTTTCTATTCCTTATAATTTTTACAATGGTGCTTTAAAAAAGTCTGAAGATCCTTCTGCTGAAGCTATAGCATCAAATGCAAGTTTAAAACGTTACACCACTTATCTTGAAACCTTACAGACAGAACAGCCCGATTTGGTTGCTTTTGATTTGGAAAGTTTAAAAAATGATGTTGATTCTGGAATGTATTTCGATTCAAGTATTCCGCAAGGATACGGTGTCGGAAGCAGCGGTGCTCTTGTTGCAGCTATTTACGACAAATATGCAGCACATAAAATTACCGTTTTAGAGAATTTAACGCGCGAAAAACTATTACAATTAAAAAATATATTTTCTCAAATGGAGAGTTTTTTCCACGGAAAAAGTTCTGGTTTAGACCCTTTAAACAGTTATTTGAGTATTCCGATTTTAATTAATTCTAAAGATAATATTGAAGCAACAGGAATTCCGACTCAAAGTTTTGATGGAAAAGGTGCTGTATTTTTATTAGATTCTGGAATTGTAGGCGAAACGGCTCCGATGGTGAACATCTTCATGGAAAACCTAAAAGACAAAGGTTTCCGTGCGATGCTTAAAAACCAATTTGTGAAATATACAGACGCCTGCGTAGACAACTTTCTGCACGGCGACATGAAATCTTTGTTTACCAATACTAAAAAGCTTTCTAAAGTTGTTTTGAATAACTTTAAACCCATGATTCCAGAACAATTTCACGGAATCTGGCAAAACGGAATTGACACAAATGATTATTATTTAAAACTTTGTGGTTCTGGTGGCGGCGGTTATATTCTTGGTTTTACTGAAGATTTAGAACGCGCAAAAGCTTCCTTAAAAGATTACAAATTAGAGGTTGTTTATCAGTTCTAAATTCAAAACCTCTATAAAAAATCTGGGCTTATTGAATATTCTTTTCTAAAATTATTTACTATAAAAAGTTATTTATTATGAAAAGTATTTTAAAAATAATCAAAGCAACTTTTTTAGGAGGAATTCTTTTTTTAGCACCGCTGATTTTACTGATTGTTATTTTTGAAAAAGGATTTACTCTGATACAAAAAATAACGGTTCCGCTGGTTAGTCATTTACCAAGAGTACATTTTTTAGGATTAGCACTTCAGGAACTGATTGGAATTTTAATTATAATTATTATTTGCCTTATTGCCGGGTTATTGGGCAGAACAGCAAAAGCACAAAAACTGATTCAGAAATTAGAAAACGGAATTTTAAGCTTTATCCCCGGATATTCTTTTATAAAAAAAACGAATGAAAATATCATGGGTTTTGAATCGAATGAAGATTTAAAAGTCGTTTTAGTTCCTACAGATGCCGGATGGCAATTTGCTTTTTTAATAGAACAGATTAACGAAAACAACTTTTCAGTTTTTATTCCGGATGCGCCAAATCCGTGGAGCGGTTCTGTTTGTTTTGTTGAAAAGAAAGATATAAAAGAAATTGGGATTACTCAAAAAGAAGCTTTGGCTTGTATCAGAAAATTAGGTTACGGCTCTAAAGAATTGTTAAAAAATAAACTCTAAACCTTTACAATCAAAAAATATCCTTTAACTTTCCCTATTAAATCAACCACAACTTATAATTTATGTTAAGCAGACAGCACAAACTTTTAGTAATGAAAATTGTTAGTTTGTTTTCTGTGGTACGCGGGTATAACATACCTATTATAATTCTGGCGCAGTATTTATCGGCTATTTTTATCCTGGCACCAGAAAAAAGGGCGCTTGATATATTGCTGGATTTTTATTTATTTTTGATCGTTTTTGCTTCGGCAGTTACGATTGCTTCAGGTTATATCATCAATAATTTTTACGACAGCCAGAAAGATTTAATCAATCGTCCAAACAAATCGATGCTGGATCGATTGGTGAGTCAGAAAACCAAATTAACGGTTTATTTCAGTTTAAATTTTCTCGCGGTTCTAATGGCTTCCATTGTTTCTTGGCGTGCTTTTTTATTCTTTTCTGCTTATATATTTCTGATTTGGTTTTACTCTCATAAAATAAAGAAGTATCCCATTGTTGGCAATTTAACAGCTGCATTTATGGCTGTAATTCCATTTTTTGCAATTTTATTGTATTTCTACAATTCCATTTCTTTTGAAGAAATTGAAAACCACAGAAGTCATTTTGCGGTAATATCTGCACATGCCATGTTTTTATTTTTATTGCTTTTGATTCGCGAGATGATAAAGGATTTGGAGAATCTAAAAGGTGATCTTGCAAATAATTATCGAACCATTCCGATTATTTACAACGAAAAGGTTTCAAAACAAACTATTACAATTTTGACGTTTTTAACGGTATTTCCGGTTTATGTTTTGGTAGATGTTTATGATGTAGGCTATATGGATATTTACTTTTATGCCTGTTTTATCATTTTACTTTTTTTTCTGCTGTATTTATGGAGATCCAATTCTAAAGGACAATTTTTATTGTTGCATAATCTTTTGAAATTTTTGATTGTTTCCGGCGTTTTCTGCATTGTCTTAATTAATCCTAGTGTTTTGTGGCATGGACGGGAGTTACTTTCTCAGTATTAAAAAGTTATTTTAAAATATTTAAAAGAAGCCAATTGTTTGAAAACAGCCCCGATAGCGTGGAAATCCTTTTATTTTTTTTTCGTCAAAAAATAAAAGATTGGAACAAAAGCGGGAATTCTGCCTAAAAAAAGCCAATTGTGATGCTCCTGATCGTCTTAAAATTAATCGCTATCAATCTAAGAACATTGAACTTACGATTATTAGCAGGAAAAAACTATCTTTGCACAAATTACAGAATTTATGAACAATAAGGAAGGCAATAATAAAAGAGGCGGATCGAGACCAAATAGTTCAAGATCAAACTCCAGCAAGCCAAAACCTCCTATGGCAAAACGCGCTCAAGGGCCAAAAAAAGTGAAACCAGCTGTTAAGGCAGCCGAGGAAGAAGCTGCGCAAAAAATTAAGAAACAAAATCAGGCGCCAAAAAGACAAAAGGCTTCAGACGAAATACGTTTGAATAAATACATCTCTAATTCTGGTGTTTGTTCGCGTCGTGATGCAGATATATATATCCAGTCTGGAAATGTTAAAGTAAATGGCGTTCCAGTTACCGAAATGGGATATCTAGTAAAATTGAATGATGTTATTAATTTTGACGGTGTTGTGCTAACGCCTGAGAAGAAAGAATACATCTTGCTGAATAAACCTAAAAACTTTACTACTGCTCTGGATGAAGGTCAGGAGTTTCGTAATGTTTTAGAATTAGTTCGTGGTTCTACTACATCCAAAATTGGTCCTGTAGGCAGAATGGACAAAAATACAACTGGTTTGTTATTGTTTACAAACGATACAGATATGATTCGAAAATTTACTTTACCGAATCAGAAATCATCTAAAATATATCAGGTTTCTTTGGATAAAAATCTAAAATTTGAAGATTTAGAAAAAATCAGCAAAGGTTTAGTTCTTGATGGACACCGCGTTTTTGTTGAAGAAATAAGCTACATTGAGAAAGAAGCTAAAAGTGAAGTCGGCTTAAAATTACGATCTTCAAATGTAAAAGTAGTACGTGCTATTTTTGAACACTTTGACTATGATGTTTTACGTATTGATCGTGTTGCATTTGCGGGTTTAACCAAAAAGAATTTACCTAGAGGCAACTGGCGTTTTCTAACTGATCAAGAAATTATCAATTTGAAAAATGCATAAAAATGCTATTCAAATTAATTTAAATTTAAATCCTGTTTTTTTTTAAAAGCGGGATTTTTTTTTTAGAAGCTAAAAAAATTATGTCCAAATAAAGTAAAAATTGATCTTCCGATAGATTGGTTTTTATCTTCTACTGTTTCGTAACATGAAAAACCTAGTATAATCTTGATTCCTGGAGGAATACTATTTAAAACATCTCTTTTTTGATCTTCCAAAAGAAGTTTTAAACTTTTTAAAAGTGCTGTGTTGTTTTTAAGATAAGAAACAACTAATAAGGCTGAGAAGTTAAGTATCTCTCTGGCTGTTTCGCTTTTGATTCCCACTTCGTTTGAAATCATTTCGGAAATTCTGCCTTTTTTGTTTGAAAAAATTTCTTTCAGTAAAGCGTTTCCTTCTATGCGATAACAATCATCTACTGATAAAATTCTTCCTGAAGTAAAATCTACTTCCTGATAAAAAGTTGATTCGGCGTTGACCAATGAAATAAGTTCTTTATAAAAGCCAGAATCATCGGCTTTATTGTAAAGTCCCATTAAAATTGTGCCTATTGATACATCAATTCCTTTTATTAAAAGCGCATCATTTTCAAAATAAAATTTATTTAACTTGGAGACAACATTAGAAGATATAAAACGTCTAAGTTCAATTTGTAGGTTTGGGGTCATACTTTTAACTTATTAAATTATTTAAATCCGTTCAAAATAATCGATAAAGTGAGGCTTTTTATCGTTAATCAGGATAAAAATATAAAATAAATTAACATTTCCAAAAGATAAGTTAAAATTTTGCGGGGTCATTTAGAGCATTTAAAACATAAAAATCGTTTGGAGCCAATAAACATAACCCTTTAGTTATCAAATCAAAATAAAATTATTTTTAAAAATATTTCAACTTTTCTTAAAAAATAAGAAAAATAAGAAAAAACAAAAATAATTGTTACATAATTAAAATAATATTTTTCGATATTCCCATGTGATACTTATAAAAATACCAAGAAAAATAATACAAAACATAAAATTTATAAAGCTTGATGCTAAAAAACCAAGCAATGATCCGGTAGCAGCTTTTAGCGCGCGTTTGTGGTTTTGTGAATCGTAAATCAATTCTCCAACAAAAGCTCCAACAAATGGCCCAATGATTACACCAAAAGGAATAGGAGCAATAATACCTATTATTAAACCAATATTAGTTCCCCAAACCCCATAAGAACTTCCGCCAAATTTCTTTGTACCCTTTGCTGGAATTATATAATCTAAAACAGTGATAATTATGGTAATAACAAGAGTTATTCCTAAAACCCAATAATTATTTTCGACTGCTTTTGTTAGATACAACAGTAATAATCCGACCCAGCAGCTGGATAAGCCCGGCAGTACCGGCAGAAAACTGCCAAATACGCCAACAATCATACAAACAAAACCTAAAAGCAACAGTAATGAATCCATATATTTTGTAATTTTGCACTTACAAATAAGTCAGTAACTTAATCATGTATAGTGTTTTGCAATTTTTTCGTTTTTCTCTTCTGATCTTCCTGATCAGCAGTTTTTCTTTTGCCCAAAATAAAAAACTTTCTCTTGATGATCAACTGCTTCAAGACAGCATTTATAAAAGTAATAAGAAAAAGGTTTTAAATTTTTCTATGAAAGACTTTGACACACTTTTCTTTGAATATTTTAATCGCAAAAATGATCTAAATATTACTTTTACTAAAACCGAGTTTTATAATTATACTGTTCAAATCGCCGCATTTTCGGATCGATTGTCGACGTTATATCCCAATCAAAAAGAAGTTGCTGCACAGAATAAAGAAAAATGGCTTTCTGAAAGTTATGAAGATTATCTGGAATACAAAGCTTCTCAAAAAAAATAATCGTATTTTTATACCACAGTTCACTTTTAATCCAAAATCATAGTCTTGAAGTACTTATCTATCCTTTTAATTTTTCTGTTTTTAAATTCTTGTCAATATTTTGATAAGAAAGTTCCGTCTGAAAAAGAATTACTGCAAAAAGAATTGAAATCTATAAATTGGAAAGAAGTTGATGAATATCCAAGTGTTGCAGACTGCGAAAAAGTAGCCGATAAAAAACTTCGCCAGCAATGTTTTTTTCAGTTTATGACATCACTTATCCAGCAAAAACTAGATATTGATACACTGTCTATTATGTACCCGGAACTGGATACTATTTCTGTAAAAGTAACTGTTTTTCCAAACGCTGCGTTAAAATTTGAACCACAGTTCCCTAGTGATTCTGTTGCGTACAACACTATAAAAATTGATAGCGTGCTGCGCGCTCGTTTGGTAGATTTTCCAAAAGTAAATCCTGCTATAAAACGCGGTATTCCTGTAAAAACGCAATTTATTCTTCCTGTAATTATAAAATCTAAAAAAATAAAATAAGCAGTCTTTGCTTATTTTGAAAACCTGCGATTCTTCCATTCATAAGAGCCAAACAAACTGTAGATGGCCACAGTTGAACTAAAAAAGGGATACAGCAGACTGCTTAAAAGCAAACTTTTAATTGGTGTTTTTGTTAAGAATTTATTTGTGATATAAAGCAGTACAAAGTCTGTTATAAACTTTAGAAAGAAAAGCAAAACCAAAAATGCCCAAGGCCAAATTCTAAAAATTACGAATACAAAACCGAATACAATATCCAGGTTTCCGATCAAGACAATAAATCCTAAAATTTTTCCGAAAAGACTTTGGTAAGAACCTGTTTTAGCCGCCCAGCGAACGCGTTGATAAAACAATGATTTCCAATCTTGTGTTGGTTTTGTGCTTACAATTGCTTCTTCAGATTTTAGATATAAAACTTTATTGGAGTGTAATTTTACAGCTTTTTGGAGTAAAAAAACGTCGTCTCCGCTTGCAATATTATTATTATTCTCAAAACCATTTATTTCTTCAAAAAATGATTTCTTATATGCAAAATTAGCTCCGTTGCACATAAAAGCTTTTTTGATTCCAAAACTTCCTATTGTTGCTCCCTGAAGACTTATAAGATCCAATTGCTGAAAATGATGCAGGAAAGAATTCTCACATTCGTAAGTTACCGCTCCGGCAAGCATCCAGATATTATTTTCCTGAATGTAATTATCAAATGTAAGCAGCCAATTTACAGATACTACACAATCTGCATCTGTTGTGATAACCCAATCGGTTTTTACCTCTTTCATTGCGGTCGAAATCGCATCTTTTTTTGGTGAATTGGACCTGCGAATATTGTCGATCTGTGAAACTTGAAATGTAAAATGTGGAATATGAAATTTTTCATTTGATGAATCATCAACTAAAATAACTTCAAATAAATCATTTGGATAATTTAAGTTAGAAAAACTTTCTAAAAGACGCGGCAGATTCTCTGCTTCATTTCTAAACGGAACTATAACTGTAAAGCTTGTCTTTGGTTTTAAATTGGTTTTATGATATTTTTTTACTTTAAAAAAACCATAACTAAGCAACCCAATTGTAATGATGTAAATACTTAATATGATGAATATTGCAAAACTCATTTTACAGTCTCAGCTTTAAAATTCAACACATAATAACTGCCAAAAATTACGGGTAAAACTACATTTAAGAACCACATTAAGGTCGAAATAAAAACAACAATCCATTCGTTTACGCCAAGTATTCCGAAGAAATAAATAGCAACACTTCCTTTTACAGCAAAATCCAAAAACTGAAAAGTCGGCAGTGACGAAGCCAAAAAGTAAACCGAAGTAATGGCGGCCATTAAAGTTAAATAAGGCAGATCGACATCAAAAGCTAAAAACAAAAAATAATATTGATGTGAGAAAACAAGATAACGGCAGATTCCTAAAAAGATGTTCTTTTGATGAATTGGCTTTGGAATTTCATTGATTTTATGAATCAGTTTTTCAATTGAATATCCTTTTATTTTTATCTTTTTAACTGAAAATAATAAGATCAGAAGGAATACAAAACCGCCAAATAAAATCAAAACCTTTTCTCCGGTAATAACATTATATACTGTATTGAAATACAAAAGACCAAAAACCCCAAAAATGATAGTGAGAATCATTTGGATTCCGTTGCAGATTAAGTTTAAGAAGACCACTTTTTTAGCATCAGATTTTGGATAATAAAGTGCTTTTCCGGCATATTCTCCTACTCCGTTTGGTGTAAAAATTCCGGCTGTTAAAGCTGCTAAAACTTGTTTTGTGGCTTCACTTAAAGAAATTTCCTGAATTACTTTTACTAAATTCTTCCATTTCAAAATTTCGAAATATCGGTTTAAAACACTCAAAAGCAAAATAAACCCAATTCCTAAAACAGACTGGTTTTTGCGAAATAAGCTTATAAACTTCTGCCAGTCTAGTTTGTCGTTGTTGGCCAGCTGATCGTAAATAAAATAAAACGCACCGACAACAATCAAAAGTTTGATTAGGAGAACAAGGAATTGCTTAGCTTTGTGAGGAATTGAAATCATGCCGCAAAAGTAATCAATTTGAAAATGTGGCAATTTGAAAATGAGAAAATGAAATGTTAGAATCTATAAATAAAAATCGCAATTTAATTAGCGCTCTGGTTAACCATCATTTTTGTATAGAAAATGTAACTAAAAGTTCAGTATTAGAAGTTTTAAAAGTATCAAATACTGAAGTTCTAGAATTTGATGAAAAATTTGACTGGTCCTTTTTATCTGATGAAAACTCTAATAATACCACAAAACCATTTCTGTTATTTACTGAAATAAATGAATGGAGTTATTTAATATGGAACGTTTGGGATTTTGAAGAAACAAAACAAATGGCTTTGTTTCTTTCTAAAGAACTTAACACAAAGGTTTATTATTTTTTCGTAGATCCTTGGATAGCTACTTGTAGATGGGTTTTAGCAGATAAAGGAAATCTTTTGGCATCATATTATGAAAGTCACGGTAAAATTTTAAATAACGATGGAAATTCTGAAATTGGAAATATATTAAAAAAAGAAGATTATTTCGAAGATAAATTTTGGAATTTATACAACAGTATTTGTCAATCAATAGAAATACTGAATAAACAACAAAATGTAATATTAACAAAGGGTTATCTAAGCCGATAAACTTCAAACTTGAAACAAAAAACCACTTGACAAAAGAACGCATCATATTAGGTATTGACCCAGGAACTACAATTATGGGTTTTGGATTGATCAAAGTCATCAATAAAAAAATGGAATTTTTGCAGCTGAATGAATTGCAATTGTCCAAATACGATAATCATTATCAAAAACTAAAAATCATTTTTGAAAGAACAATAGAATTAATCGAAACGCATCATCCGGACGAAATTGCGATTGAAGCGCCTTTCTTTGGCAAAAACGTACAGTCGATGTTAAAATTAGGCCGCGCACAAGGCGTTGCTATGGCAGCGGGACTTTCGAGAGATATTCCGATTACGGAATACGAACCAAAAAAAATAAAAATGGCCATTACCGGAAACGGGAATGCGAGTAAAGAACAGGTTGCAAAAATGCTCCAACAGCTTTTAGGTCTAAAAGAACTGCCTAAAAATCTGGATTCAACAGATGGTTTGGCGGCTGCGGTTTGTCATTTCTTTAATTCAGGAAAAATAGTAGCTGGAAAAAGTTATTCTGGCTGGGATGCTTTTGTGAAACAAAATGAAGACAAAATTAGAAAATAAATAACTCCCATAAACCCCATTTTAAAAATCATTAACCAATGACAAAAATTAAACCTGTTTTATTTTTATTACTCTCTACTTTTATTTTTTCATGTTCTTCTGAGACTGAAACAGAAACTCCAAAAGTAGAATACACACTTAGTTATGACGACAAACCCCTTATTATTTCAGATTTAGAAGCCACAAGAGATGGAGACTTTTTTTCGATACATCAAATAGACTTCGCTCAAAATTTATCTCTTCCTGCGAGCGCACCCACTTTTTACTTTCATAAGGACGGAACTTTATTAGGCGCTTCAATTCAGGATTATAAAACAAAAGAAATCCTTTCTTCTCCATTTTATTTTTCAAAAGATCATTTCGCCTTTCAAATTGAAAAACTTGATGAAGCAAATAAAACAGTAAGCATAAAATTTAATGGCAATGTGTACGAGCATTACTGGGACCAGATTTATCAATTTAATAAAAAATTAAGCGGTACAATATCTATTCCTTATACAGAAAAGAATCCTATCAATTCTAAAAAAACTTATGGAACGACAATGAAGGTTAATGGCCAGAATTGGAGAGGATCTGGGTATATCTGGACGCATGTATTTAGTGAAAAAAGCCATATTTTAAAAATTAGCGGCGACAACGAATACAGTATTACTATTGTTTTTCCTAAAGGAAGTTTAAAAATTGGCAAATATTCTTTTACTAAGAATTCAGACATTTATAAAGATTACACTGTTACTTTATTCAAATACGCGAAAAACAATATAGGTCCAGACGATTATTTTATTGGCCCGAAAGAATTTGTTACCACAGGAGAACTAGAAATTACAGATATAAAAGGCGGCAGTTATATTGCAGGTACTTTTTCACTTAAAGCTGTTAATCCAGAAACAAATGAAAATGTAACTGTATCTGATGGCGTTTTTAAAGAAAATCGAGATTTAGACTAATGTCAGGGATTTACATTCACATACCATTTTGCAAACAGGCTTGCCATTACTGCGACTTTCATTTTTCTACTTCAATGAAAAAGAAAGACGAGATGGTTTTGGCTTTAGCCAAAGAAATTGCTTTGCGCAAAAATGAGTTTGAGAATGATCCCGAATTCTCAGAAGTTGAAACCATATATTTTGGCGGAGGAACTCCATCTGTTTTAAGTAATGATCAAATCAACTTTCTAATTTCAGAAGTTTACAAAAATTATAATGTTGCGGAAAATCCTGAAATTACACTAGAAGCAAATCCGGATGATTTGTCTTCAGATCGAATTCTGGAATTATCCAAAAGCCCAATAAACCGCTTGAGCATTGGGATTCAGTCTTTTTATGAAGAAGATTTAAAGCTGATGAACCGTGCTCACAATTCGGCGGAAGCTAAAAAATGTCTGGAAGAGGCAACAAAATATTTTGATAATATTTCGCTTGATTTGATTTACGGAATTCCGGGAATGAGCGACGAGATGTGGAAACAAAACATACAAACTGCTTTGAACTTTGGGATTCCGCATATTTCGAGTTATGCTCTGACAGTGGAACCAAAAACGGCTTTAAGAAAACTTATTGACACCGGAAAAATTGCTGAACCTCAAGACGACGCAGCTTCAAACCACTTTCTGATTTTGGTTGAAATGCTGCAGCAAAATGGATTTATTCATTACGAATTATCGAATTTTGGAAAAGAGAATTATTTCTCGAAGAATAATTCGGCGTATTGGCTGGGTAAAAAATACATCGGAATCGGACCTTCTGCACACAGTTATGACGGAGAAAAAAGAGGCTGGAATATTGCCAATAATTCTCTTTATTTAAAATCAATTCAAGAGAATAAATTACCAATAGAAACTGAAATCCTGACAAAATCTGATCGTTATAATGAATATATTATGACGGGATTACGAACAATTTGGGGCGTTTCTCTAGAAAGAATCGAAAATGAATTTGGACAGGAATATTTGAATTATCTGAAAAAACAAATTCAGAAATTCTTAAATGACGATTTGCTTTCTATTGAAAATAACATTCTAAAACCCACTCCGAAAGGAAAATTTTTAACGGATGGAATTGCGAGTGATTTGTTTTATTTAGATTCTGAAGTTTAGTTTAACCGCAAAGTTCGCTAAGATTTACGCAATGACCGCTATTTTTATTTACAAGAATAAACCTATAAATATGTATTTAAAACAGTAGATTTGAGTTTTTAATTTTAGTTAATTACTCATGTCAGAAAATGAATTATCCCAAATTGTATTTAATTGTGCTTTAAAAGTTCACAAAACTTTAGGACCTGGACTTCTAGAAAGTGCTTACGAAGAATGTCTTTTTTATGAATTAAAAAAGCTTGGCTTATCGATCGAAAAACAAAAAGCTTTACCTTTAATTTACGAAGAAGTAAAATTAGATATTGGGTATCGATTAGATATTTTAGTAGAAAATAAACTAATTTTGGAGATAAAAGCTGTAGATTGTTTAAATGAAGTTCACTTTGCTCAGCTATTGACTTATTTAAAATTAACAAATTGCAAACTAGGTTTATTGATAAACTTTAATGTCTCTTTAATAAAGAATGGAATCAAAAGAATAGCAAACAATCTTTAAAAATTCTGGCGCCCTTTGCGTAAATCCTAGCGAACCTTGCGGTTAAATAAACATGATAGCAAAAATCAATAAATATCAAATCGACTTATCAAAACCTATTGATATCTCCATTCCGTTAACCAATACAGACGAAAACCCGATTGCGTGGTATATTGAAAAACCAATTATTGAACCTGTAGTTTTTGGCGACTGGATCGGAAAAGTTTCGGAGGGAAAATCATCTACAAATTTTAATAATATTTTCTTTAATCCGCACGGGCACGGTACACATACAGAGTGCTTAGGACATATTACGAATGATTTTTACAGCATTAATCAATCTTTAAAAGAGTTCTTCTTTTTTGCAAAATTAATTACAGTTGAACCCGAAAAGATTGGAGAGGATTTCGTTATTACCAAAAATCAAATTTCAGCTTTGCTAAATGAAAAAACCGAAGCTTTAATTATAAGAACACTGCCTAATCAGAAAGACAAAAAATCACGTAAATATTCAAATACAAATCCGCCTTATCTGGCTGAAGATGCTGCAATTTTCATCCGCGAAAGCGAAATTCAGCATTTATTAATCGATCTTCCAAGTGTAGACAGAGAACACGACGAAGGAAAATTATTAGCGCATAAAGCTTTTTGGAATGTAAAAGACACGCTTCATTTAAATCCTGACGCGCGATTAAGTGCAACCATTACCGAGATGATTTATGTTCCGGAAGAAATTGAAGATGCAGATTACATACTAAATCTTCAAATTGCTTCGTTTGAAAATGATGCCAGTCCAAGCAAACCTATCTTATATAAGATTTAATGAGATTGCCACTAATTACACTAATTTTTGCGAATTTCTTTTTTTGCCAAATATTAAAGGATCAAAAATGATTTAATCTGTGAGAATCTCTTTAATCTGGGGCAAAAAAAATTAGTGTAAATTCGTGTAATTAGTGGAAAAAAAACAATATCATATGATTAGCATCTCAACAGACAAGAGCAAACTCGATGTTCCGTTTATACAGAACTTTTTAAAAGATATTTATTGGGCGGCAGGAAGAACGATCGAAGAAGTTCAGAAAACAATTGACGCTTCAGTCTGCTTTGGAATTTATCTTGACGAAAAACAAATTGGTTTTGCGCGTGTTATAACAGATTATGTGGTTTTTGCTTATTTGATGGATGTTTTTATTTCAGAGGAATTCCGCGGAAACGGTTATTCTTCGTTATTGATCGAAAAAATGATGAATGAACCTGAATTACAGCAGGTAAAAATATGGCGTCTCGCTACAACTGATGCTCATTTTTTGTATGAGAAATTTGGTTTTAAAGCACTCGCGCATCCAGAAAAAATGATGGAAAAAGTAATTATATGAAAACAGTTCTAAAATTAGAAGAATTCGGTTTATTTGCTCTGGGGATCTATTTATTCAGTCTCTTAGATTATCAGTGGTATTGGTTTTTAGTGTGGATTCTGGCTCCAGACTTTTCTATGATCGGCTATGCTTTTAATGCCAAAGTTGGAGCTCTTTCGTACAATCTATTTCATCATCGCGGCATTGCTGTTTTAGTTTATATTCTGGGATGTTTCTTAAAGAATGAAGCTTTGCAGCTGGCTGGTTTGATTTTATTTTCTCACGCCGCAATGGATCGTTTTTTTGGTTATGGTTTAAAATATGAAACAGGTTTTAAGTACACACATTTGGGTGAAGTGGGCAAAAAATAATATTCAAAATAAATGATATCTTTGTAAGAAAAGTTTTTATCTCAAAAGAATGAAGACCATAACCTTTTTAAATATCACTATTAATTGTGTAGGTTTTTTTAAATCATTCTTGTTTCTGCTTTTAATTTTCTTTCAATTCCAACTGATATATTCGCAAGGCTTTACAAAAAAAGATACCGCAGATTTTATTTATTATCCGGATAAAATAATGGTTAGAGCGAACTTAAGTACGCAAACCGATTCTTATTTTCTGAAATCAAAAGGGAGTACGAATTTTAAATTGAGTCCCAATAACGATTACAAATTATTCTTTACGGTCGATTATAAATTTATTGGTTTTAGTTACGGCTTTTTTCCAAAAATATTTAGCGGCAATAACGATAACGGCTTAAAAGGAAAATCATCTTTCTCAGATTATAACTTTCGTCTCTTTCTTGGGCATTGGCTTCAAAACTTTAATTACAGTAAAGTCCGCGGTTATTACGTAGAAAATACAGCCGATTTTTTGCCGGACTGGACAAAAGGAAAAGACCCGTATCTGCAATTTCCGAACCTTAAAAATGAGACATTCGGAATGTCAACTTCTTATGTTTTTAATCCTAAGTTTTCTTTAAAAAGCATTTCTTCCTTTACCGAATGGCAAAAAAAGAGCGCCGGAAGTTTTATTCCAACTCTATGGTACGATTACAGTCGTTTTTCATTTGATCAGAACAATATTAAATCTCAGGAAGATAATTTTAATTTTAGGTTGGGTTTGAGTTATTTTTATAATTTTATCATCGCCGAAAAGTTTTATATTGCCCCAAATTTTACACCCTCTTTAGGGATCCGTTTTTCTAAAGATATAACAAACGAAAACCAGATAAGAACGATAGAAAAGGAAACCTATTTTACCCGATTTTTAGAAGGCGGTATCAAGATGGGTTATAATTCGAACAGGATACTTTTTGGTGCGAGTTTTAATTTTAATGCAAATTGGTATAATTCTGACCGAAAAACACGTACCGAAAATGACAAACTTTACGGCTTATTATATTTTGGATATCGTTTTGGTGCGCCAAATTTTATCTCAAAACCAATAGAGAAAGTCGAAGAAAAAATTAAAATGTAACAATTTTTTATTTTATGAATTTAGAGATGTATTACGAATACTGCCTGTCCAAAAAAGGAGTTACAGAGCATTTTCCTTTTGACGAAGATACTTTGGTGTTTAAAGTGGGCGGGAAAATGTTTGCGCTTTCTTCTTTGTCCCAATGGGAAAAGAATGAGGCTTCTGTCAATTTAAAGTGTGATCCTGATCGTGCGCAGGAGCTTCGAGCAGAATACGAAGAGATAAAACCGGGCTTTCATATGAGTAAAGTGCACTGGAATACCATTGCTTTAAACGGAAATCTTCCGCTCAAAATGATAAAAGAATTAATTGATCATTCGTATGAATTGGTTTTTAAAAGTTTGACCAAGAAAATTCAGAATGAAATTATTGAATTAGAAAATTAGGCATTACATTTGCAACGTCAGTAAAAAAACTTAGGACTCAGTCCCGAGGTTTCGGGATTGTAATTTTAGCAACTTTATCAAAAATGAAAGAACAATTTAAAAAGTTTTTAAACGAAGAACAAGATCCAAAAGCAATTGAAAAAATTACTTCAAAACTCAACGATTTATTGATGAGAGGCGAAGAAGTTGGCTATATTGCTGTGCAGAAAAAACCGGCAATTACTGTTTTTCCTGATAGTATTGTCTTAACAAATAAGCGAATCATTATCTGTAAACCTAAAAATTTAGGTCTTTCTATGGATTTTACAGATTATACCTGGGATGATATTGCAAGTACTTTTGTAAAAGAAAACATTTTGGGTTCTGAATTTTCATTTGGCACCAAAACAGATTTAGCAGTTTCAATAGATTATATTCCAAAAATCCAGGCAAGAAAGATTTATACTTATGCTAAAGAACAATTGGATATCTTAAAAAATCCCGTTACGGCAGCAGCTCCAGCAGTTGAAACTGTACAAGCAGAAGAGCTAGTTGAAGACGAAATTGAAGAAGTGGAAGAAATTGAAGAGGTTGAAACGGAAGAAGTAACCAGTTTTGCCGAAATTTTACCAGCTGCTCCTGTTTATGAAACTTATGAGCAAATTCCGCCTCAGGCGCCAGCACCATCCGGAGATCGTAAATTAAGCGAATTATCTAAAGAAGAACTTTTTGATAAATTGCAGAATTACAAAAAACTCCTTGACAACGGATTGATCATGCAAGGCGAATACGATGCTTACAAAAAAGAAATATTGAGCTACATGTAGTGTAGTCTTAAAGTTTGAAAGTCATAAAGTCTGAAAGTCTTTCACTCATTAAAATAGAAAAGCCAGAAATAGAAAAACACTATTCTGGCTTTTTTTATACTCAAAGCTTTCGACTTTCGATTTTCAGACTAAAGCGTAGCTTTCTGCTTTTCTACAAATTTGTGCGATTGAAGTTCTAATAATTCAGTTGCATTTTTGCGCTGCAGATCGTAGAGACTTTTATCTTCTGAGATATCTGCATATACTTTATCATGCATAGAAGCACTTGTTTTCTTTAATAATTCGCGTTGATATTTATTTTGCTCCAAAGTTGCTTGCATTGCAGTTTCGGCTTCTTCTTGTTTAAAATCAAATTCGCCTTTAGGAGCTAGTAATTTTGCAATAATTGGAGAAGTTTCAATAGCAAGAAACAATAACATTATAAAAAATGAGGGTAACCAAGGCAGTTTGTTTAGTGCATTTATACGCGCCATTAAACCATCAAAACCTTCGATGATTGGCTGTGTCTGCGAAACTTTTTTATCTAAATCGGCTTGTAATTGTATGCCTATTTTTTCTTTCTCGGCAATTTTAACTTCGGTCGCTGTTTTTAAAGCCGCTAATTCTTTTAAAGAGGCATCGTGTTTTTCTCGTTTCTCTTTGTAAACCGGACCTTTTCCTAATTTTTTAGTTCCGGCAGTTCCTTCGGCTTCAGTAATATAAGTCGAATATAAGTCGTTTACTTCTTTTTCTTTTTTTAGAATATCTGCTTTTAATGCTGCAATCTCAGATTTGTTTTTATCAAGATCCGATTTGAAATAATTACCAACTTGCTTTTTATTGGCCAATTCCATTTCATTTTTTTCTTTTAATAAAACGGTATTGATTTCTTTTTCAAAAATTTTAATTTCTAATGGTTTCGAAATTACAATTGCAATAATAATGGCCAGCATAATACGAGGAGTCGCCTGTAGAAATTCATCCATAAAACGATCGCGCTTTTTAATTGTCGAAACAATAAAACGGTCAAGATTAAAGATTAGTAAACTCCAGACAAATCCAAAAATTAAAGCTGGATAAATAGAGTCAAAAACAGTAAAAAGCGCATAAGCACTGGCAAGAAAAGCCATAACTGCAGTAAAAAAAACAGTGGCGCCAATACCAGCATATTTGGTTTGCTCGCCTTCTGAACAGCCGTCGAGAAGATCGCGGTCTGCTCCTGAACACAGGATGAAAAATTGTTTTAACATGATTGATGATTTGATTGTGATTGATATGGCAAATTTAACGCCAAAATTTTGATTCTCATACAAATAGTTGATTTTGTTTTTACTAACACTCGGCTAAACCCTATGCTTCGTATGTTATTTTAACATTAATCATTTCTAAATATATCTTGCCAATCATAACACTATGTTAATTTTTTTTGAAGAGTTTAATAATGTGCAGGCTTTAGTTTCGTAAAAAATAAAACACACAATGAAAAAATTATTTCTATTAGCAGTATTTTTACTAGCTACAGTAGTTGGTTTTGCTCAAAAAGCGATAATATCAGGAAAGATATTAGACGCTGACGACAAACTGCCCCTGCCTGGCGCAATGATCCAGATTGTGGGAGAAAAAAAATATACTGTATCGGATTACAACGGACGTTTTGAACTTCTTAATATTAACGAAGGAACTTATAAAGTTGAAGTTAAATATATTGGATACGAGTCGTCTGTACAAGAAATTAAAGTTGAACAAGGAAAAAATAATGTAATTGATTTTGCACTGAAAACTTCTGGAACTGAGTTGAATGAAGTTGTGGTTGGAGACATCTTAAAAGGTCAGGCCAAAGCGTTAAATCAGCAGAAAAATAATAAAAACATTGGAAACGTAATTTCGTCTGACCAAATGGGACGTTTTCCAGATGCAAACGTGGGAGACGCTTTAAAACGTGTTCCGGGTATCACAATGCAGAACGATCAGGGCGAGGCCAGAAATATTATCATTAGAGGTTTGGCACCGTCATTAAACTCGGTTACGTTAAATGGAGACCGAATTCCATCTGCAGAAGGTGATAACAGAAACGTACAAATGGATTTAATTCCGTCTGATATGATTTCTACTATCGAAGTAAACAAAACCTTAACTTCTGATATGGATGCAGATGCGATTGGAGGTTCTGTAAACTTAATCACAAGAGCAACTCCAAACGGCGAAAGAATCTCTGCAACTCTTGCCGGAGGTTACTTACCAATTCGTGATCATGCTTCTTACACTGCAGGTTTAGTATACGGAAATCGATTTATTGATAATAAATTAGGTGTCGTTGTAAGCGGTTCTTATAATAATGTAGATTATGGTTCTGATAACATCGAGAACGAATGGGTAAAAGATGATTTCGGAAACGAATTTATACAAGCTGCCGAAGTTAGAAAATATGATGTACAACGTATTCGCCGCAGTGGATCTGTAGCTTTAGATTATAAATTTAACGAAAACAACACCATTTTTGCTAACGCAATTTACAACTGGAGAGACGATAGAGAAAACCGTTTTAGAACGACTTACGATGATATTGAACCGCTTTATAATGGCGAAGAAATCATTGGTTTTGAAGGCCGCGCAAAACGTCAGACAAAAGGAGGATTGGACAGCAGCAGAAATAAAAACAGAAGATTAGAAGATCAGCGTGTGCAGAATTATTCTATTCGAGGAGAGCATTTAATCAACTCTAAATTAGATTTAGACTGGTCTGCAAATTATGCTAAAGCCAGAGAATATCGTCCCGGTGAACGTTATATTGAATACCGTCAAAAAGGATTAGAGGTTTTTGAAAATCTTACAGATCAGAGATTTCCTTTGGTTACAACAGCAGGAGAATCTCTTGACCAATTCGAATTTGATTCGGTTACAGAAAACACAGATGAAACAAGCGAAAGCGAATTTGGTGCAAAAGTAAATATCCGTTTTCCATTCTCTGTAATTCCAGGAGAAAAAGGAAGATTGAGAACAGGTCTTAGACTTCGTTTGAAAGAAAAAGAGCGAAATAATAATTTCTATTCTTATGAATCAATTAATGGCGGAATGGATTTATTATCTGATATTCCAACAAGCTATTACGACGGAAAAGGTTTTAATCCTGGAAGTCAATATGTTCCCGGAGCCTTTGCATCGGCATCTTTTTTAGGGAGTTTAGACTTAAATAACGCTGCATTATTCGATAAAGAATCGGATCCGGCAGAATTCTTAGCAGTAAACTATAATGCTAAAGAAAGTATTTATGCAGCTTACGTAAGATGGGATCAGGATTTTAACGATAAACTTTCTATGGTTTTAGGTTTCCGTTTAGAGAATACACATATTGATTATACAGGAAACCGCGTTTTGGATGAAGAAGAATTAGAAAGTAAAATTAATAATACCAATTCTTATACTAATTTACTGCCAAGTATTTCTTTTCAATACAACGCCACAAAAGATTTAGTTTTAAGAGCTGCAGCTACAACAGCTTTGGCAAGACCAAATTATTATGCACTGGCACCTTATGTAAATAATATCGCTGCAGACAAAGAGATAACTGCTGGAAATCCAGGTCTAAATGTTACGTATTCTTATAACTATGATTTTATGGTTGAGAATTATTTCAAATCTGTTGGTTTAATTTCCGGAGGTGTTTTCTATAAAAAATTAAATGATTTCATTTACAACTACAGCGACAATCAATATACTGCCGAGAAATTTGCAAATGATTTTCCAAATCAGGTTAACCCGGTTCCAGCAGGAGAAAACTGGTCTTTTTTACAATCTAGAAACGGTGACAATGTTGATGTTTACGGATTTGAAGTCGCTTTTCAACGTCAGTTAGATTTTCTTCCAGGAAAATTCCTTAAAGGTTTTGGTATCTATTTAAACTATACTTACACAAAATCTAAAGCAAAAGGAATTGCCGATGAAGACGGAAACGAAAGAAACGACATCAGCCTTCCGGGAACAACTCCACACATGTTTAACGGATCTTTGTCTTGGGAGAACAAACGTTTCTCTGCAAGAGTTTCGACAAACTTTACATCTGATTATTTAGACGAATTGGGTTCTGAATCTTATAAAGACAGTTATTACGACAAACAATTTTTTCTTGATGCAAATGCTTCTTATAAAATCACGCCAAAACTTCGTGTTTTTGCAGAAGCCAATAATTTAACAAATCAGCCATTGCGTTACTATCAAGGTGTTGAAGCGCATACTAAACAAGCTGAATATTACCAGGCTCGTTACAATTTAGGATTGAAATTAGATTTGTAATAATCCATTTATAAATTTCTTAAATTAGACAGAACTTAGCGGTTCTGTCTAATTTCATTTTAAATAAAAATCATAATGAAAAATAAATCTATTCTATCTTTTTTACTTTTAGGGCTTTTATTTACAAGCTGTAAAGACGATAAATTAGCACCGGTTGCAGCAAATGCAGTAAAACCAACTACCGTTACAGAAGCTTTGCCTCATGACACAGACGATCCTTCGATCTGGATTCACCCAACTGATGCTTCAAAAAGTATTATTGTAGGAACCGATAAAGATACAGACGGAGCGTTGTATGCTTTTGATTTGAATGGAAAAATACTTAAAAAATCAATTGTTTTAAAAAGGCCAAACAATGTTGATATCGCGTACGGATTATTGATTGACGGAAAAAAAGTAGACATTGCAGTTACCACAGAACGAGAAACTAACAAAATCAGAATTTTTAGTCTGCCAGATTTAGAACCGATTGATAATGGCGGAATAGCAGTTTTTGAAGGCGAAGATTTACGCGACCCAATGGGAATTGCCTTATACACGCGTCCTGGCGACCAAAAGATTTTTGCAATCGTAGGCAGAAAATCAGGTCCTTCAGGAAGTTATTTATGGCAGTATGAACTTTCGGGTTCCGGAAAAGCGGCGACAGCAAAAGTGGTTCGTAAATTTGGTGCCTACAGCGGAAAGAAAGAAATAGAAGCAATTGCAGTTGATAATGAATTGGGAACTGTTTTATACTGTGACGAGCAGTTTGGAATCAGAAAATACAAAGCCGATCCTGCATTAAACGATAATAAAGAATTAGCTCTTTTTGGAAAAACGGGTTTCAAAGCAGATAACGAAGGAATCGCGATTTACAAAAAAACAGATTCTACAGGATATATTTTAGTATCTAACCAGCAGGCAAATACTTTTATGGTTTATCCGAGAGAAGGCGCTAAAGGAAATCCAAACGAGTATCCATTATTGGCAGAAATTCCTACTTCTACGGTGGAGTGCGACGGTGCTGATGTTACAAATGTAAACTTAGGTCCAAAATACAAAAACGGACTTTTTATAGCGATGAGCAACGGAATGACGTTTCATTATTATACTTGGGATTTGATGCAAAAGCGTATTGACGAAGGTAGGAAATAGTTATTTTTGTTTCAAGTTCCAACTGGAACTTGAAACCTGAAACTTGAAACCTGAAACAAAAAAAAGCTGTTCATCACTGAACAGCTTTTTCACTTTGAATTAGTAATTGCCCCTTATTCTGTAATCGGTGCGCCAGCCAAGATTTCGGCATTGGCAAATTCTTCAAATTTGGCAAAATTAGCTTTAAATTTCTGAGCCAATTCCACTGCCTTTTTATCGTATAAATCTTTGTCTTCCCAAGTATTTCTAGGATTCAGAATTTCGCTTGGAACATTAGGACAAGATTGTGGTTTTGCAATTCCAAACACTTTGTGGTTTACATACTCTACATTGTCCAACTCTCCTTTTAAGGCAGCAGTAATCATTGCACGAGTATATTTTAATTTCATACGGCTTCCTGTTCCGTATGCTCCGCCTGTCCAGCCTGTATTGATTAACCAAACTTTTACTCCGGCATCTTTCATTTTTTTAGTCAGCATTTCGGCATAACGCGTTGGGTGCAAAGGCATAAATGGTGCTCCAAAACAAGCCGAGAAATTAGGCTGTGGTTCTGTAACTCCTGCTTCTGTTCCGGCAACTTTTGCAGTATATCCTGAAATAAAATGGTACGCAGCCTGACCTGGAGTCAGTTTTGAGATTGGAGGCAGGATACCGAAAGAATCTGCCGTTAAGAAAAATATATTTTTTGGATTGTGCCCGATAGAATCCGGCTGAATATTGTCAATATGTGTTATTGGGTAGCTTACACGTGTATTTTGAGTAATCGAAACATCATCAAAATCTACTTCGTTTGTTCCTGCTTTAAAAACTACATTTTCTAAAAGAGCTCCTTTTTTAATGGCTCTAAAAATGTCTGGCTCGTTTTCTTCAGTCAAATTAATAACCTTAGCATAACAACCTCCTTCAAAGTTAAAAACAGTGTTTTCGCTGGTCCATCCGTGCTCATCGTCACCAATTAATTTACGATCGGGATCTGCAGACAAGGTAGTTTTTCCTGTTCCGGATAATCCGAAGAAAATTGCTGTATCTCCAGCTTCACCAACATTGGCACTGCAATGCATTGGAAGTGTATTTTCAAAAACTGGCAAAATGAAGTTTAAAGCAGAGAAAATCCCTTTTTTCATTTCTCCTGTATACCCAGTTCCGCCAATAAGTGCAATCTTTTTAGTAAAGTCTAAAATAGCAAAATTAGACTGACGTGTTCCGTCTACAGCAGGATCTGCCATAAAACTTGGTGCGCAGATCACAGTCCATTCTGGAGTAAAATTTGTCAATTCTGACTCTTCCGGGCGAAGGAACATATTGTAGCAAAATAAATTAGACCAAGCTGTTTCTGTTACAACACGAACATTTAATCTATAATTTGGGTCGGAACATACATAAGAATCACGAACAAAAACTTCTTTGTTTGATAAAAATGCTGTTACCTTATTGTATAATTTATCAAAAGCTTCAGATTCAAAAGGAATGTTTACATTTCCCCACCATACTTTATCTTCGGTAATACTATCTTTTACTATAAAACGATCTTGCGGAGAACGACCAGTAAATTCACCTGTATTAATTGCCAATGCTCCTGTAGAATTCTCAACGCCTTGACCCGACTGCAAAGTAATCGCATGCAATTCATCTGCAGATAATTGATACCGAACTTTTGCATTTTCAATTCCTAAATTTTTCAACGAAATCGATTGCGCGAAAACTGTGTTAGTGTCCATAATTTTTAAGTTGTGTGTGATGTTGTTTTTAAAGAGGTAAGCATTGATCTTCTCTTTTGTTTGTTATAACTCACAAAATGAATTTGTTAGATTCTTTTCTGTTTTTAGCAAAAAGGAATAAAAATTCACATAAGCAACGTTATATGTTATTTATGACACAAAATTAAAAATTAATTTTCAGATAGAATTTTTTATTCGGGATTTTATGATTTTCTCCTCAAAATTGTAAAGAATAATACCGCCCAAGCTATAATTAATAGAAAACCTCCTAAAGGTGTTGCGAATACGATAATTTTCGAATCAAAAACAGTAACATCTTTTGTCGCTAGTAAATAGATTGAACCACTAAAAAGCAAAACACCTGCAACAACCAAATTGTATATTGTTTTTAAAGTCTTTTCGGCAATGTCTTTTCTGGTAGAAAGAAAGAATAAAAAAAAGGCATGATACATCTGGTAGCGAACACCAACTTCAAAAGTATTTAGTTGATCAACAGAAAGATATTTTTTTAAAAGATGTGCTCCAAAAGCACCAAAAATAATAGCCAGCATGCCAATAAAAGCTCCCGTCAAAACGATTCTTCTTTTCATAATATATTAGATTCAATTTCACACAAAAATACTTCAATCTGCTTTAAAATCATTTTACTTTCTAATTTTTTTCGGAAAAAATATAATGCTGAATTCATTTTTTACGAAAAAAATAATTCAACTTAATCTTATTTTAATTGTTATATTTATAACACTTCAATATATTTGTGTTAAATATTTAAATTATGAGAAGTGTTTTAATAATTGGAGCAGGCAGATCTGCATCTTCGTTGATTCGGTATTTGTTATCAAAATCAGAAACCGAAAGACTGCATCTTGTTGTGGCAGATCTCTCTCTGGCTTTGGCCGAAAAAAAAACACAAAAACATCCTAACGCAACTCCGCTTGCTTTAGATATTTTTAATGCCGACGAAAGAAGAGCTGCTGTCGAAAAAGCATCAATTGTGATTTCGATGTTACCGGCACATCTGCATATCGAAATTGCAAAAGACTGTCTGCAGTTCAAAAAACATCTTGTCACGGCATCTTACATCAGCGATGCCATGCAGGCGCTTCATCTCGAAGCCAAAGAAAGCAATCTGATTTTTATGAATGAAGTTGGTCTTGACCCCGGAATAGACCATATGAGCGCCATGAAAGTTATTGACGAGATTCAGGAAAAAGGCGGTAATATGCTGCTTTTTGAATCTTTTTGCGGTGGTTTAGTAGCTCCCGAATGTGATAATAACTTGTGGAATTACAAATTTACATGGGCACCAAGAAATGTAGTTTTGGCAGGACAAGGCGGTGCGGCTAAATTTGTTCAGGAAGGAACTTACAAATATATTCCTTATTGCAATTTATTTAGAAGAACTGAATTTCTTGAAGTTGAAGGTTACGGAAAATTTGAAGCTTATTCGAATCGTGATTCTCTAAAATACCGCTCGATTTATGGTCTGGATGACATTCTGACCTTATACAGGGGAACAATCAGAAGGGTTGGTTTTTCTAAAGCCTGGAATATGTTTGTACAGCTCGGAATGACAGACGACAGTTATATTATGGAAGATTCTGAAAATATGAGTTACCGCCAGTTTGTAAATTCTTTTCTGCCTTATCATCCAACAGATTCTGTAGAGATAAAAACAAGGTTGATTTTAAAAATTGACCAAGACGATATTATGTGGGATAAACTTCTGGAATTGGATTTATTTAACCCAAATAAGAAAGTAAATTTAAAAAATGCTACACCAGCTCAAATTTTAGAAAAAATACTTTCTGACAGCTGGACTTTAGAACCAGACGACAAAGATATGATTGTAATGTACCATAAATTCGGATACGAACTTAATGGTAAAAAAGAACAAATAGATTCGAAAATGGTTTGTATTGGAGACGATCAGACTTATACTGCTATGGCAAAAACGGTTGGTCTTCCTGTTGCGATGGCTGCATTATTGATTTTAAACGGCAAGATTACCACTCCCGGCGTACAACTTCCTATAAACAAAGAAGTTTATCTGCCCATTTTAAAAGAATTAGAAGAGTATGGCGTCATTTTTAATGAACAAACCATGCCTTACTTTGGATACAATCCAGATTTATTTTAATCTGATTAGTTTTTTTTTGAGATTTTTTTAGTTTTTAATTTTATCCGCTTCTATCTCCAGAAGCGGATTTTTTTTATTTACCACCTTGTAATGTAATTGGTAACTTATAAATTACCCTGACCAACTTACCATTATCAGATGCAGGAATCCATTTTGGGCATTTTTTTAAAACACGAATATATTCTGCTCCCGAAATTACTCCAACCTCATTCTTTATTATTTCAATATTAGACAATCCTCCATCTTTTTCAATGATAAACTGAGCCACTATTTTTCCATAAGGTTCTTTATCAGATCTATTAAAATTATTCCCTACAAATTTGTAAAATTTATCTATACCTCCCGGAAATTCTGGGTTAACTTCAACTTCCGCCAATGTCTTAAAGGTTATAGTATCTTCTCTATCAGTACTTAATTGTTTTTGTGAATACACATTACTCTTTAAAACAAGAGAAAAAAAGAGAAAAGTAAACACTTTTAATTTTAGGGTTGAATTTAAACAGATCGACATAAATGTATTTTTAAATTATTTTATCTTATTATTTCTCAGCACGAAACGTAATAGGCAGACTGTACATTACCCGAACTGGTTTTCCTTTATGAGTTGCTGCTGTCCATTTTGGAGAAAGTTTCAAAACGCGAATGGCTTCATCACCTATTCCATAACCAGCATCTTTTAGCGTAATAATATCAGATAAACTTCCATCTTTTTCAATGATAAACTGCATGTAAGTTTTGCCATCTATTTTATTTTTTCCGATTGCTGTCGGCATTTTAAAATTTTCACCTATAAATTTATAAAACTCTGCAGTACCTCCGGGAAATTCAGGCAACTTTTCGACACCATCCAGTTCATAAAGATCTTTTTCTTTAACATCTGATTTATTAATTACTTTCTGCGCCATTGTTTTTGTGCTAAAAACAAACAATAATAAGACAGACACTACTCCTACACTAAATACTTTTAATGCAGCTCTAATCGGAGATTCTTTTTTAGTCATCATAAGTAAACGTTTTTTAGTTATTAGATAATTGATATTACTCGCCAAAGCGATCGTATTTTTATTAGAAGCAAAATCCAATAATAGATTTTGATAACTTTCAACAGCGCCAAACTGCTTATTTACTGCCTCATCGGCGAGAAATTCATGATTTAGTCTGATTGCTTTTTTATAAAGTAAAACCAGCGGATTGAACCAAAATACAATTTGCAGAACCTCAACAAAAAGAATATCTAAAGTATGTTTTTGCTTTAAATGTGCTTTTTCGTGCGCTATTAGTTCTGATGGAATTTTACCTTTTTCGAATTCATTTTTATTGATAAAAATAGATTTCCAAAACGAGTGCGGTAAAATCGGCTCTTCAATCAGAATTATCTTTTCTCCTTTGATAAACTGTACTTCACTATTTCTAATTCTCTTATAAAATGTATTTAAACTCAAAAGAAACCGAACCGTTAGCAGCAAAACCACAGAAGCATACACTACTCCAATTAAAATCATTACAAAATCATTAAATGAAATCAACAACAGATTTTTATTGCTTTTCTGAATCACCAATTCGTTCAGCTGAATCAATCCTATTTTATTTGAAAAAGTAGATTCAAACGAAAAAATCTGAAGCGGAATTACAAAACTAAAGATTAAACACCCCAACAAATACGCGCGGTTAAAGCGAAACATTTTTTCATTCTCCAGCCAGAATTTATATACTAAATAAAAAACCGAAAGCAGTATTCCTGATTTTAAAAGATAGATTATCATTTTTTCTTTTTTTGAATTTCTGAATCAATTATTTTTCTAAGTTCTTCTAATTCCGAAGTTGATAAATTGGTTTCGGTGGTAAAAAAAGAAGCAAATTGTGATGCCGAATTATTAAAGAAACTGCTGATGAGTCCGTTTACGTGTTTAGAGAAATAGACTGTTTTTTTTACCAGCGGATAATATTCCCGGGAATTGCCGAATTCAGTATAGGCTACGAATTTCTTATCAATCATTCGCTTCAAAAGCGTTGCAACAGTTGTCGTTGCCGGCTTAGGTTCTGGATATGCTTCGAGCAAATCTTTCATAAAAGCTTTTTCAAGCTTCCAAAGATGCTCCATTAATTGTTCTTCTGAGTTTGACAGTTGCATTTTTTTAAGGTTCTAAGTTGCTAAGATTCTAAGGGTCTCAGGTTTTCTCTCCTGTTTATTTTTTCCTGAATAATAAAATCTATTCTTTATTCTTTAATGTTTTCAAGTTTTTCTAATTCAGGCAATTCTTTTTTATAAGCCTCCACATTCCATTCGATATTCATTTTTGCCGCATATTCGGACATAGGACCAAGTCCAACCTCAGCACGCCTCTTATCTACATTATCCGGATCTATCAAAGGCGATACATACCATTTATTCGTTATTCTATTCTTTGCTGTTTGACTTCCGTAAATTTGATGCCTTCCTTCCCTTAAAGCTATTCTGTCTTCCAAATAGGCTAAGTTAACCCTATTTGCATTTCCCTTTTTTACCGCCTCTCTCATCATAGGTAAATACTTTTGCTGATATTTTAAAGGAGAATGCTGAATAACCAAAAATATGGTTTTATTTGCCTCCGCACCCACAACATCCTTTCCAATCCAGCCTTTTTCGTCAAGTATTTTCATCACCTTAATGAGATTTATACTGTCTTGTTTATTCATTAATTGACCAATGCTGTCAATTTTCCTTTTATCTGATTTAGGATCTTTATAAACATCCATAAATTTTCCACGAATGCTCTGATCATCTGTATAAATATCTAAAAGTTCCTTTTGCAGCGGTTTATCAAAATCCGCACTAAGATTATCTGCTTTTTCTTGCAGTTTATCAATTGTCTTTTTCCATTCTTTTTCTGTATGCAAAGACATCAAATCACTCTCAACTTGTATGTGTGCGATATTTTCATATCCGTTATCAATTGCCAGATTGAGCCACTTAAATGCTTTTTCATTTTCCTTAGCCATAGATGCGGAACATGCTGCATTGTAAAAATCTTTTGATGATTTTTGCTCAATTTTAAAGGCTTTTTCGTAATAACTAACAGACATTTTATAGTTCCCTGCCCTATAACAGGAATCTGCTTTTGCAACACAGTCTTTATAACTTTGGGCTTGTAAGAAGCTAATATTAATTACGATAAAAAAGAAAGCAATTATTTTTCTCATAAATTTAAAGCTAATGTTTTATTTCTTGTTCCGAGACTAATTCTCCTTTATTGTAATTTTTAATTTCGACTAATTTTCCTTTTGCTGAATAGAATTTCCATTCTCCAAAATAAAACCAATGGGTCTCAACCGAATTTGTTTCTAATTTTGTTTTTCCTTTTGATTCTAGTTTTCCATTTTCGTAATAACTTTTTACAATACAGATTCCGTTTTTATATTTCTCTGTTTTGTAGATTTTACCATTAATATAAGATTTCCACTTTTTTACCGGAACATCATGTTTATAATATTCGTAAGATTTATAATTGGTACTGTCTTGTGTATAATTATCAATCCAGACACCTTCTTTTTTATGATCAATTTTCTGATTGATCGGTTTGCTTTTACATCCCAAAAGCAATAACCCGCAAAACAATATTAAAAAAAGGTCTTTCATTTCTTACTCTACATTTATAGATGTTGTTCTACAAATGTAGAGTTTAATTTTTAATAAACAAATAAAAAGGAAAAAAAAGGTGCAAAGTTGCAGAGAATCAAAGGTTCATAGTTTTTTTTTTAAAGCAAAGGTTTCGAAATAGTCTTTAGCTAAACTAAAAAAAACTATTTTGAAACCTTTGTCCCTCTGCAACTTTGCACCTTTGCCCCTTTTTAAAAAAATTTATTTAGCATCCTGAATACTTATAGGCAAAGTATATTGAGCTGCCACTATTTCGCCGTGTATTTCTCCCGGAATCCACTTCTGAGACATTCGCAAAATACGCAATGCTTCTTCTCCTGTTCCGTAACCTAAGTCTCGCAAGACTCTAAAACCGGTTAGAGAACCATCTTCTTCTACCACAAAAGTGACATATATCTTTCCTTTTAGCAAGACACCGTCAGGGGTTTTAGGAACTTTAAAAAAATGACCAGCAAATTTATAAAACTCCTCCATTCCTCCCGGATATGTTGGTTTCACTGTTAGATTTCCCGCAGGATATACTCCGTTTACAGCATCAAACCCTTTTCTTATTTTATAAACGTCTATTTCGACAACATTTGGTCCTCCATCTTTAATCTTTTTAGCAATCTTTTCATTAATCTTTTCATCAATCTTTTTATCAATCCCTTTATTTGAATGCAATACACTTTTTCTAACTTCGTCAATATCCTTATAGAAAATATTTTGGAGCGTTTTTATTTCTTTTATAGTGAGAGCATCAAATCTTTTTTCGCCTGTGATATCGCCTTTTTCATCTTTAATGTTAAAAGTAGTTTTGGCATAATAAGTCTCTAATATTTTTGTTTCCTGGCTAAAGCTTTTGGAACTAAACAGAAGCAGTAAAACCAAAATTGGAACTATAGTAATCTTAAATCCTGAATTAATTTTAAAAAGCATAATGATGGTTTTTGGGTTGTTTTGTGATAAAAATACTAAATTAAACTAAAGAGATTACTTCGATAGTAAACAAAAAAAATCCGCTCATTTCTGAACGGATTCTATATCTTAAAAATTAAACTTTGCGGCCTTTTGCCTTTGAGAGCAAAAAACTTATTTACTTAATTCTACAAAATATTTGTAAAACAACGGAATAGTTTCGATTCCTTTTAAGTAATTAAAGATTCCGAAATGTTCGTTTGGTGAATGAATTGCATCACTGTCCAAACCAAATCCCATTAAAATTGTTTTGCTTTTTAATTCTTTCTCAAACAAAGCCACAATTGGAATACTTCCTCCAGAACGAACCGGAATTGCAGGAACTCCAAACGTTTCTGTATACGCTTTGTTTGCTGCCTGATAACCAATACTGTCTATTGGCGTCACGTAACCCTGGCCACCGTGATGAGGCGTTACTTTTACCGTAACTCCAGCTGGCGCAATGCTTGTGAAATGTTTTGTAAACAAATCGGTAATTTCATGCCAATCCTGATTTGGAACCAAACGCATTGAGATTTTAGCAAAAGCTTTGCTTGCAATTACTGTTTTTGCTCCCTCGCCTTGGTAACCACCCCAGATTCCGTTTACGTCTAATGTCGGACGGATGGAGTTACGTTCGTTTGTTACATATCCTTTTTCGCCGTAAACATCGTTTAAGTCTAAAGCTTTTTTATATTTTTCTAAACTAAAAGGCGCTTTTGCCATTTCGGCTCTTTCTTCGGCAGATAATTCCTGAACTTTATCGTAGAATCCCGGAATCGTAATATGATTGTCTTCATCATGCAAAGAAGCAATCATTTTTGCCAAAATATTAATTGGGTTCGCCACTGCTCCGCCGTATAAACCAGAATGCAGATCGCGGTTTGGCCCCGTAACTTCTACCTCTACATAACTCAAACCTCTCAAACCTGTCGTAATTGACGGCTGCTGATTAGAAATCATTCCAGTATCTGAAATCAGGATTACATCATTTTTTAGCTTTTCCTGATTGCGTTCTACAAACCACGCTAAACTTGCCGAACCAACTTCTTCTTCTCCTTCGATCATGAATTTTACGTTACAAGGCAAAACATTGTTCTGTACCATATATTCAAGCGCTTTTACGTGCATGTACATCTGACCTTTGTCATCGCAGGCACCGCGGGCGAAGATTGCACCATCTGGGTGAATATCTGTAGTTTTAATAACAGGTTCAAACGGTGGTGAAGTCCATAATTCTAAAGGATCTGGCGGCTGCACATCATAGTGTCCGTAAACTAAAACCGTCGGAAGATTTGGATCGATTATTTTCTCTCCATAAATAATTGGATAACCCGGAGTGTCGCAAACTTCTACTAAATCGCACCCTGCTTTTGATAAACTTTCTTTTACAGCCTCGGCAGTATCGATAACATCTTGTGAGTATGCAGTGTCGGCACTTACCGACGGAATCTTTAATAATTCGATCAATTCGTTGATAAACCGATCTTTATGTTGTTGAACGTAGGATTTAATATTTTCCATTTAAATTATTTTTATACAAACCCAAATGTACAAAAAAGAGAATTAATATTTTTTTTGATATTTTTCTTTGAATATTCGAAAGTATGCTTATCTTTGCACCCACAATTACGCGGATATGGTGAAATTGGTAGACATGCCAGACTTAGGATCTGGTGCCGCAAGGCGTGTAGGTTCGAGTCCTATTATCCGCACTGAAAAAAGCTTCTGAGAAATCAGAAGCTTTTTTGTTTTTGAGTATTTTTTATTTGATCTACTACTTATTCTTTTATAAAAATCTTAAACAGACAAAAGCTCTTTTATCCGTTTTAAGAAATTTTTTATATTTGATTCTTTAGCTAAAGTAAAAATCAATTATCTTATATCTTATTAAAAATGAGCTTCCATATTTACATCAAGAACAAACAAAAAATTAAGTACGATCAACTATTAAATAATAAACACTTACCAGCCGAAACTAAAATTTCATTTGGAATAAATCCTCAAGAACCTTTAGATGGATACTCAAAGTTTTATCTGCCAAAACTATCTTCAAGAGGAGTTGCCGTTACAACAAATCCTGATAAATATGATGTTGAAGTTAATGTTGGAGCAACAAAAGATGATTGGAGATTGGCCGTTAAAATTTCTTTAGCATTGGGAGAAATTAATGACTCAACAATAGAACCGGAATTTGATGATGAAATTTCTCTTGATAAATTTGAAAAAAATTACAATGAAAAATGGATTGAAGAAGTAAAGCATTTATCAATGGAAAGTTTTATCCACATGATACAAGAAACTGGTGGAGCATTAACTTTTATGGGATGCATAAGACATTATTATGCCGGTGACTACATAATTAATAAACTTTCTCAGAATATTCATTCTCCAGAAATGTTAAATGACAGATTGATAGAAGAAATCAGAAAAATTCAATACTTAGAAGACCAAGAAAATGACATAGAGTTTCCTTCTGTACGCATAATGGATTTTCCAGATGAAAAAGAAGAAAAATCAATAACTATATTTCCTGCGAACTTTAAAGTTTTATTACCTAAAGCTGATTATATATTTTTGATTAAAAAAAATGAAGCAATTGTAAAAGTAGCTTTTGACGATTTCATTAAATATATTGCTCCAAAAGCAAAAAGAGTAGATGAATTCCAATATATAATTTATCCCGTGCAAGAAAATGAACATTATCAAATGTTACTACATTTTAAATCGATTGAAACAATTTAGATTTTACTAATCTTTAAAACAAAAAATACTGTACGCTCGTTAGTTGGAATGACGATTCTGATTGCTCAGATGGATTAAAATCTATCCCTACAATATAATTTGTTCCTACGTAACGCTAAATGTAAAATTCCGAAGGAATGATTTATTTTGTAGCAAGGGATTTCAATCCCTTGAAGCGCAAGGTAATCACAATATCGCAATTTATAGAAGTGATAAGCTTGCATCAAACCCGACAGGTTTTAAAAACCTGTCGGGTTTAGAATACTTCGGTCGAAATGACAAACTTTACAGAAAACCAAATCTTCTATTTAATCAACATCCAAATAAGGATCTAAGACTTCAGCTAATTTATTGAGCCAATAAAAATTATCTTCAATATTTTTTATTTCAGATTCTGCAGTTTCGCAGCCCCGCATTAAACATAAAGAAAGAACATAATTTACTTGTCGAATTGTCTTTGCCATATCTTTGGGATCCATAACATCAATAAAAAAATCTTTAAGTCTTGTTTCAACCTCTTTTGAAAAGCTTTCTGTAGTCATTGTCTTATTTTTTATATTCTTCAAATATAATAATTTGTAGGCAAATTTGCTTACATGAACAAAATAAATCTTGTGACTTTTGAAATATGAATATTTCAGAAGAAACTTTTCTTGTAAATCTCGGAATTCACATTAGACAGTTACGTGAAAAGAAAGGCTTATCCCAACAAGGTTTAGCCGATGATTGTAATATTACTAAATCTCAAATAGCAAGAATAGAAGTAGCTAAATTAAATACTGGTGTAAAAACTCTTGTAAAAATTGCAAATGCTTTAGATATTGAACCTAAAGAATTGCTTGATTTTCCTTTGAAATAGAAAACTTAAATCCAATTTCAACAACCTTCAATGATTAAAACCAAAAAATTTCAACTTACCAAAAAAGAATATTTCATGTTCCTTACTAGACTTGAATTAAAAAGACGAGGATGGTTATTTGCTTTTATGTGGATGTTTTCTTCTGTAGTTCTTTTTACCGGAAAGAATGATTCTCTTAGCGTTTTTATTATAGTTCTTGGATTTATATATCCTATTCTTACTATTTATAAATATTGGAATTTTGCAAATTCAAATGAAAACAAGATTATTTACAACGAAAGACAACACGAAATTTTCCCTGATAGAATAATTACTAATATGGGTGAAATATCAGAAAGCACAATTGCTGTACAGAATTTCATAAAAGTTTTGGAGTTAAAAGATCTTTATCTTTTATACCTTTCTAAAGGTCAGACACTTTTTCTTCCAAAACGAATTTTTGAAACTACAGAAGATGAAAATTGGTTTAGAAACAATGTTTTTTTGAAAATAAAGAACAGATAATCTTAAATTTCAACGAAAGACTTTCTTTGAAACCTCAAGTTAAAACTAAAGCCTATTCAAATTATGTTCTTTTATTTAAATGAACTTATATTTCTTATATGGTTTAAAATCTCACCTTTTCATTTTCGTTTTTCATAAATAACTGAGTGTTTAAAAATTTCAAAACAAAAAACCAGAATTACCTATTTTTTATATTAACCTGTATCATTATTTTTACTTTTTAATAAATCTCAATCAGGTTAATCGGCTTTGTTTTAAACTTATACTCATGTTCAAAAAATCAACTTTTGCCATTGTTTTTCTTGTTGTCTTAAATTCATGTGCTATTAAACCAAAAAGCTTAGAAATAGACGATTGGTATGCTTTTTCGAAAACAAATACAGCGCAGCAGGAACCGTCAAACGTGTATGAATTTGCAGACGGAATCATTCGCATGCACGGAGAAGATCAAAGTTGTTTGATGACGAATAAAAGCTATAAAAATTTTGAACTTACTCTAGAATACAGATGGAATCTTGAAGAGAAATACAAAACAAAAGGCGCCAAAAACAGCGGTGTAATGTATAATATTCCGTTAGACGCTTCTGACAAAATCTGGCCAAAAGGAATTCAATTTCAAATAAAAGAAAAGACTACAGGAGATTTTATCTTTTTGGATCAAGTAACGGCAAAAGTAAACGGAAAATTGGTTGAAGCCGGTGCCAGTGTGGTTTCTCCTAAATTTTTAGAAAATGAAAATCCGTATGGCGAATGGAATTCGATTGTCATTAAATCCTTAAACGGAAAAATCACGCAGTATTTAAACGGGAAATTAGTAAACGAATGCACGGAAGCTTCTTCGACAGAAGGCAAAATCTCTTTAAATTATGAGCGTTCACCGATTGATTTTAAAAATATTAGAATAAAAAATATCTCGAAATAGTATTTAAACAAAAAAATTCTTCCTAATTCTACGCAACCGTTTTGATAATCAATCATCTTCTTAAAAAAGATTGTTATGAAAAAATTGATTTGCTTTTTGATTCTAACTTTAGGAATTCTTGGCTGTTCTTCTGATGAAGATAAAATTGTAGATGCATTTGAAAAAATGGATACCAATACCACTCAAAGCTTAACTGACATTTCCTTTATAAATAAAAATCAAGGAATAATTTGCGGCAGTATAGGATTTTTGGCAAAAACTAATGATGGAGGAAAAACGTGGAATAAATTAGATGTAGGAACTACTCAAACATTTATGAGTGCTTTTATGCTAAACGAACAAAATTTCTACACCGCAAGACTTGACCTGTTTGCTACTTCAAATTCTGGTACTGCGTTTAAAAAAAATGAAAATCTCTCAAGCGGCTCAAGTATTTTTGCCATTAAGTTTTATAATCCTGCTCAGGGATTACTATTAAGAGGAAATTCAATTTTAAAATCAACCGATTCTGGAAATAATTGGACAGAAAAGTACAATAATGAAAGTTTCAGTTCTTTAAAAAATTTACAAATAACTTCGGATTTGGTTTCATACGCTTCAGGCGGAGCTACCTATGACAATACAGATGCAGGTGAAATTGTCAAAACTACAGATGGTGGTCAATCCTGGACTAAAATATTGAATTCAAATTCAAACATTTTATCAATTTCCTTTATATCAGATAATATTGGTTATTACATTAATGCTAAAAACGAATTATACAAAACCATTAACGGCTCTAATAGTTGGACAAAAATATCAAACTTGACTGGTTCTCCATTATCTGTTTGTTTTATTAATGAAAATACGGGATACCTTTCAACCTATGACGGGCAGATTTTAGAAACTACAAATGCTGGCTTAGATTGGAAAATAGTTTACAATAAAACTACTCAACCAATCGTAAAAATTATTGCCAAAGATAATGTGGTATTTGCAATAGGAGACAACGGTTTGTTTCTTAAGAAAAAATTAAAAACCTCCAGTTAAAACTGGAGGCAATTCATTAGTTTGTTATTTCTCCTTCCTAAAAATGACAATACTTTGCGACTATAATATGAAAAAACCTTTGTCAAAGTTTAAAACTTTGACAAAGGCTGTATTTAAATGAACTTATATCACTTATATGGTTTAAAAATCCTAGCTGTTTAATAACTCAATTATCTTATCCACATTGATTTCGCTGTAATCATTGATGTAAAAATCACATGGCGGCAACTGTTCTTTTGTATGCGTACTCAAAACACCAACGACTTTCATTCCTGCATTTAGTCCCGCTGTAACGCCCGAAAAAGAGTCTTCGAAAACCACGCAATCAGACGGAGAAACGCCAACATGTTCTGCCGATTTTAGATAAACTTCGGGATTTGGTTTATGAAACGTAACGTCTTCGCTGGACATCATCGAATCCATTTTGTCTGAGATTTTTAAGGCGTTTGCAATCAAATCTAAATTTGCACGCGGCGCTGATGTGGCAACAGCCGTTTTGAATCCGCGAGATTTTAATTCGCTTAAAAAATCCAAATAATGCGGAATCGTATCGACTTTGTCTTTATAAATTTCGCGAAACATTCCTTCTTTTTCGTCTTCGAGTTTTAGAAGTTCTTCTCCCTCAATTGGACGCTTAAAAAAATGCGTCATAATATAGCTGTTATGTTTTCCGTACATATGTTCTTCAAACTCTTCATTGGTATAAGGGACATTATATTTATCGAAAAACGCCTCAAAAGCCTTCACATGATGCGGATTAGTGTGAGAAATCACGCCATCCATATCAAAAATTACACATTGCTGTTTCATTATTTATTTTTGTTTTTTTAACGGTCGCAAGATAAGTTTTTCCGCAGAGTTGCTCGGAGATTTTTCGCAGAGATTCGCTAAGGTTTTTTTTTACTCTCGCAGATTTGGCAGATTATGCGGATTATTATTATCATATTTTAAAAAATTAAATCTGCTTAATCTGTCAAATCTGCGAGAGAATAAATTTTCGCCTTTTTCGGGATTAAATACAATCCATTTTTGGAATTTTGGTTCTAGCCAATCCAAATTTTACTTTTTACCAAAGTCATCGTTTGTCTTAAATGCTGATTACACGCAATTAGAATAATTAAAACCACAAGACCATAACCAACAATCGTATAAATCTCCATATCGGCCAATAAAGTGGCTTGTTTGGCCACTGTTCCGAATACTTTTTTTAGAGCCAAGGTATTCGCATTATCTGCCGAATATCCTTTTGCTATAAAACTCTGTGCTGTAGAGGCAATAGTTTGCTGTGCTTCGGGATTTTCGCCGGTTACAAACTGACTTAGTTTTAAGAAGTGTTTTTTATTTAAAAATACTGTCGCATTCTGCATCACACAAAACCCAATTGTACTTCCCCAAAAACGCCCGGAAACACCAACAATTCCAGAAGAAACTGCCATTTTTGCCGGAACCGAAGATGTTGTAAATAATATTAAAGGCACAAATAAAAATCCAACTCCAATGCCTTGTAAAATATATGGAATAATAATATCTGATAAAGCCACATCGGGCACAAAAAGAAAGGTAAACCAAAAATGAAATAACGCAATCAACGAAAAGCCAATGATAAAAATGATTTTCGTCGAAACGGATTTCATCAGAAAAAATGCAGCTAAAATTAATCCAATTACATTTCCTAATCCGTTTATGTATTGCACGCCCGCAAGACGCGAGGGATCCCAATTCCAAATGGAAAACATAGCCGAATGACAAAGACTCAGCGTGGCTCTGCTGATGTAAAAAAGAAAAAACAATAAAAACCCAATGCGCAGATTGGCATATTTAAAAACTTCAAAATTAAAAGTCGGCCTTTTTACCAAGAGTTCTTTAAAAACAAATAAACCTCCCGTAATCAGCGCAATCATGAGCATTACAACCATATGAGAAGATTCAAACCAATACTTTTTTTCGGCATAAACAAAAAAGTAAGCGCCGCAAAGAATCGCCGTTAAAACCAAAATATAACTGATCCAGTCGATTTGATACAGCGGAATTTTCTTTGTAATTCTATGTCCGCGAAAAGTCACCAAAATCAAAAAAACATTCAAAACCTGCAATCCGCCCGAAACATACAGCATGTATTTCCAATCGTAATGATCCAGAAACCAAACCGCAATATTCATAATAAAAGGTGTTGACAATAACAACGAACCGTAATAGAAGGAAAAACCAATTATAATGGCATTTTTAGAATGAAACTGCTCAATCAATAATTGTCTGATTGTGATTACCGGAAGCGCCATTAAAATTCCCTCGGCAACTCGCAGTAATAAAAAGAGATAAAAATTGGTAATATAAGCCGATGAAATAATTGTAATTCCGATTAGGGAATATACTGCCATCAGATAATTTTTGGCAGGGAAAAAACTCGAAAATCGGCTTTCTATCAAAATCGTTGCGAGTAAAGTTCCGTAGGTTACGCACATTGCAAACTGCAGATCTTCTGGCTCGATATCCAGAAAACTTGCTGCATACGTTACGTTTGACGTATAAACTCCCAATAAAATCATGGAATGTAAAAGGCAGACAAACAAAATAATAATGATTGCCCATTTTGGAACCCAGGATTTAAAAATACTTTTATCTTCCATTTTATTGGTGTTCGGCAATAACGGTAATATTCATTCCGGCTCTTAAAAAATCAGCCTGTTTGTCGGTATCTTTTAATTGAATTCTAACCGGAATCCTTTGCTCGATTTTGACGAAGTTTCCTGTTGCATTATCCGGAGGTAATAACGAAAACCTTGCGCCGCTTGCCGGAGACAATGACATTACAATTCCTTTAAATTCTTTTCCGTCAATTGCATCAGCATGAATTTTAACTTCCTGACCAACTGTTAAATACTGCAATTGCGTTTCTTTAAAGTTGGCCGTAATCCATTTTTCTTTACTTACTATCGAAAGTAACGACTGCCCTTCTTTTACCATTTGTCCCGGCTGCAGGATTCTTTTTCCAATCCAGCCATCATAAGGCGCAGTTATTATGGTGTACGAAAGAAATAAAGCCGCATTATCTGCCACAGCTTGTTTAGCCGCAATATTGGTCTGCATCGCGGGAACATTTGCCTGAGCCTGAGAAGTACTCAAGTTTGAAGACTGAATTCTGTCTCGCATTTCCTGAAAATGAGCTTGCGCTGATTCGTAATCGGCTTTTACTTTTTCAAGTTGCTGCGAAGTCGCTGCTTCTTCTTTTACCAAAGCTTTGTATCTGTCGTATTCTAATTTTGTTTTCCAAAGATTAGTTTTTGCACCAGCCAATTGTGATTCTCCAATTGCGGTTGAGCTTGCTGTTGTAGCCACATTTTTCTGAGCCACAACACTGCTTTGTTTCGCACTTTGAACATCTGCAAGCGCCACATTTAGTTTCGACTGATATTCTCTATTATCAATTACAACCAAAGTGTCACCTTTATGAACAAACTGATTTTCATCAAAACGAACATCCTGAACATAACCCGTAATTCTGGACATAATTGGCGTAACATATTGTTCTACCTGCGCGTCATTGGTTTCTTCGTGATTTCTGTTGAATACATAAAACCAAATTCCCAAAGTGATCCCGCTTACTATAAGCACACACGCAATAATTGTTATTATGATATGAAACGATCTGTTTGCTCTAGTTTCATTTTTTATCTTAACCATAAACTTTATATCTTTTGTCTATTTTCTATTCTCTATATTCTATTTTCTTTCTTCTTGCCTCTTGCTTCTTGCCTCTTTCTTCTTGCCTCTTTCTTCTAACTTCTAAAAATCTAACTCTGCGGAAGTATTCCAGCTGTATGAAGCAATTCGTAATGTTTTAAAACCGCATCCAATCGGGTAGAAATTTTATTGTATTTTGCCTGAAGCAACGCATTATCTGCATCAACCATTTCGGTTATTAAAACCAGTTGGTTAAAATATTTCAGCTTTACAATTCGGTAATTTTCATTGGCCAAATCCAAGGCTTTATCGACAACCACAAATTTTTCAAGGATTTCCTGATATTGGGTATGTTCCTTAAAAAGCTGATCCTGAATTTCATCTTTTATAATTTCAGACTGCATTTTCTGCCATTCGATTTTGGTATTGGCCTGCTGTACTTTGGTTTTGTTTTTATATAAAGCCGAAATATCAAAACTCGCTTCAACGCCTACTTGCCCTAAAGTGTACAAATACGGATTTGGCGGAAAAAATTTATAGTTTGGATAATAAAAACCATAGTTACCAAAGAAGTTTACCGTTGGCAGATAATTTCCTTTAACCAATTGCAGTTCTGTTTTTTTGATATTTAATTCCTGACTTGCGATTCGCATTTCTTCATTAGCGAAAGCTTTTTCTAAATAAAAATCATACGGATCCAAACCGTTCATTTCGTCCAGACTGGAAGTTGTATCAATTGCTATTTCTTCATTTTCCGGAAGTTGAATTAAAGTTTTCAGATCGTGAAGCGCAATTTTAATGTTTTTGGAATTTGTAAGCGCATTTAATTCACGATCCGAAAGCTGTAATTCGGCTCTAATAACTTCATTTTTAGTAATTGTTCCGTGTTTCTGAAGCGACTGCACTTCTTTCAAGCGGTTTTTTTCTTCTTTAATGTTTTCTTCAAAAATTTTCTGAAGTTCCATCATTTTATAAATCGCCAGATAATTTGCGACAACTTCAAGCTCAACATCATTTTGAGTTTTTTCAGTTCTTATTTTCGCAATTTCACTTTCCTGATTCGCAATTTTAATGGCATTATTAATTTTGTTTCCAGCATAAATTGGCATTTTAAAGGCCGAATTAACATTATAGATTTCTGGAATAGCCTTCGTTACTTCTTTTCCGTTTAAGAAACCGTTTCCTTTAAATTCCGTTATATTGGTAATTCTGGAATATTCGCCGTTTAATTCGATATCCGGCAAACGGAGTTCCTTTCTCTCTTTGATGTTTTGCTCAGAAAGCGCAGCCTCTAGTTGAGATCTAAGGATTTTTTTATTGTTTTCTTTCGCCAATTTCACCGCTTCTTTTAACGAAACCGAATGAATTTCCTGAGCTTGTACATTATTGAATGCAAAGGCGATTAGAAATAAGAGTAGGATTTTGAGAAAACAATTTTCTGTAGAATGTGTTGTTTTAAGGAACATGAATATTAAATAATTTATACTGCAAAGTTCCTGCATTTTTCTGTTGACTGATAATTCTAAAAAGTCAATGACATATTCATTTCGGACAAATGTTAAAATTGCATTTTCCGAAAACGTTATATTAAAACACTGAAAAACAATTTATTATAAAATTGATTTGATCTGAGATGTTTCACGCAGATTTAAAAGAATTTAAGCAGATGAACGCAGATTATATTTTTTCTATGCAAAATAAATATTATTAACACATAGGAACATAGGTTTATTTTAATTGGATAAAAGATTAAAATAAATGACACATCATTTACACACAGCTATGTGCATTAATACAAAGTGAAACGCCTTTTAACGCAACGAAAAACTATGTTTCTATGTGTTAAAATTATCTGCTAAATCTGCGAGAGAAAAACAGATCATTTTCGTTCTAAAATTTCTTCACCGTTTAAGTAATCGGAAGGTCTTTGTCCTAAAATTTTGAAAAACGTATTACTAAAAGTGGGAACACTATTATAACCAACTTCCTGGGCTACCTCTTTTACCGAAAGTTTTCGTTCTAATAAAAGTTCAATCGCTTTTAAGATTCTTCGAATAGTATAATATTGAATAAAAGACATTTTAAGATCTTTTTGAAACAAGCGATATAAAGAACGTTCGCTGTAACCAAATTCATGCGCTACATCGGCAAACAAAATTGTTTCTCCGAGATTATTCTCGACATGACGCAAAATTTTTCCCAAACGTGCATCTTTTGGCAGAGGCAATTCTAAAGGAAGATTTGTTAAGCATATTTGAGGAAGAATCGCTTTTATAGCTTTAGCAATTACAAAATTTGGAGAACCCTTTTTCAAATCTCCATTCCACTGATTTGTAAAAAGCATCATTTGAAGAAGTAAATTATTTACCGGATAAATGCCTTCGCTTTGATAAAATTCATCTTCATTTTTTTCAACTGGAAAATATAAATTTCGCATCATCACATTCTCAGATTTGGGATGAATACTGTGTGCGACTCCACTCGGAATCCAGATAAAATGTCTCGCCGGCAAAAAATAAGTCTTAGTCTCTGTTGTCACAAAAACCACATCACCTTCTGCATACAGCATTTGTGCTTTATCGTGTTTATGAGTAGGAACCAGTAATTCGCCCATAACATCATGATGGCAATAAATGCTCTTTTTATCGGCATCTACTTTGGTAATGTAATATTGGTCTACTTTAAAACTTGATTGTTCCATTGAAGTGATACGATGATTCGTACTATAAAGATAAGAAAGAAATTTAACCGCAAACCACACAAGGTAAAAGCGCAAAGTTCGCAAAGCTGCATTAAAACCTTGCGAACTTTGCGTATCCCGAGACTTCGGGATTGCGCTCTTTGCGGTTAGACCAAAAAACAAAAAAGCCTTTCTGTTAAGAAAGGCTTCTTCCAATATTGCGGTCTGGACGGGACTCGAACCCGCGACCCCATGCGTGACAGGCATGTATTCTAACCAACTGAACTACCAAACCAACTGCGTTATTGTGAGTGCAAAAATACAATAGAACTTGGATTCTGCAAGGGTTTTTAGGAATAAAATTTAAGAAATTTTTAATTGGTTAAATGCCAATATTTTAAAATCTGAAATTTAGATTAAATATGCACACCTTTGTCAAAGTTTCGAACTTTGACAAAGGTTTTTCGTACAGAAAAAAAATAAATCTTCTTGTCAAACATAGCCCATAGTTTCAACCACGGGGGCACAATCATAATAACCATACAAATCACAATCCGTAAACCCGTGGTTGAGACCAAGGGTTATGTTTAAAATTCAATTCAAAAATCATTGTAAACAAAAAATCCGCAAAGCTTAAAAAAACTTTGCGGACTTTGCGTATCCCGAGACTTCGGGATTGTGTTCTTTGCGGTTAAATACAAAAAATCAAAAGTGTCGTAAATCAAAAAAGCCATCCACAAAAGTGGAAAGCTTTTCATTGGTCTAACTACTAAACCAGCTGCGAGTTACAAAGTCGCAGCAAAACAACACAACTAATCTTAGATACCGTATTTGGGCAAAAAAGCCTTTCTGTTAAGAAAGGCTTTTCCCAATATTGCGGTCTGGACGGGACTCGAACCCGCGACCCCATGCGTGACAGGCATGTATTCTAACCAACTGAACTACCAAACCTCTGCGTTATTGCGGTTGCAAAGATATAACAGAATTTCGTTTCTGCAAGTGTTTTTATAAAAAAAATGAAATTTTTCTTTAAAAAATTACCCAAAGTTTTGTTTTTCAACCAAATAAGTCGTCAATATTTTTTCAAAATTATCGCCCACATTTACCGAAACGTACTTAATCTGGTTCTTTGCGCAGGATAAAGCTAAATTTTTAAAGTACGCTTCTGCTCGTTTCTCGTACTCTTCTTTAACATTATCGGCATAAATAGAAACTTCTTCTCCAGTTTCTACATCGATAAATTTACGCGGTGTATTATCAAAATCAAATTGAAGTTCTGTTTTATTATCTACCACATGAAATAGTACGACTTTATGTTTATTATGTTTAAGGTGCTGCAGGGCACTAAACAATTTCTCGTCATCTGCAGACTGAAACATATCGGTAAACAAAATAATCATCGAACGGCGGTGCATTTTTTCTGCGATTTGGTGCAGATAAGTAATGGTATCGGTCGTTTTTTTGACTTTTGGCTGTTCTAATAATTGCTCTAATTTGTTGAGCAGCATTCTATGATGGCGATCGCTTCCTTTTTCTGGAGCGTAATATTCGTAATTATCTGAGAAAACACTTAAACCGACTGCATCACGCTGTTTCTTTAAAATATTCATTAAAACTGCCGAAGCCAAAACAGCAAAACCAATCTTCTTTTCGTAAAACGGCTGATTCGATTTTAGTTCAGGATAATGCATCGACGACGAATTATCGACAATAATATGACAGCGCATATTGGTTTCTTCCTCAAATCGTTTGGTATACAAACGGTCGGTTTTGGCAAACAATTTCCAATCGATATGTTTGGTGCTTTCGCCGGCATTGTATACTTTATGTTCCGAAAATTCTGCAGAAAATCCATGAAACGGACTTTTGTGCATTCCGGATATAAAACCTTCTACAACTTGATTCGCCAGCATTTCGAGATGCTGAAAACTGGAAACTTTCTCTATTTCTGACTCAATTTTCATTCGGTTTCTTTTTTACTATTTTGTGCTTTATAAAGCAAATCTGCCGCCATAAATAATTTACGCTTCAAGATCGGACTAAAATTAGGGTTTTCTTTTAAGAATCGCTGTACTTCATCAAAAGCATATTTAGACGAATATCTCCCAACTGTATTGTCCAGCCAGTCTTTTGGAAAGAAAATATCTCCCGTACGCTGAATTTCTTCTGTCAAATCTAATGAAAATCTGATATACTTCTGCGCACTTTCCTGACGAAGCGGATGATGAATATTGGCTAAACCAACAGAAACCCACGATTCTTTTTCACGATTCGAGTCGTCTTTTAAAGATTCCATAAACGCAGATCGAACCGATTCGTCTTTTGATAATGACGGAAGCAGGAACTCAAATCGTTTCTTTTTGTCTGGATTTGCAATCGTTGTTCTGGTTTTTTCTAAGATTTCATCTGCCTTTTCATGTTTAAAAATAGCAAGATTCATCGCCATATTCGTAAAATCATCTTCGTTCAGTTTTAAACCTGAAATCACAATTTCTTTATTCCAGATCTGGTACAATTTGGCTTTCGCCGAATCAGAATAGGCAATTGAACTGAACAATCCGAATAGTGTCTTTTTGATATTGGCCGATAAATTTGTTTGTAAACGATTATAAAGCAGGTCTTCAAGCTGTTTCTGAACTTTATTCTGCTGTTTTTCGGTAAAAAATCTCCAATAAATAGTATTCAGATTATTTGAGGCCGTTCGCAAAACCAATTCATTTTCTTCCGATTGAATTGCTTTTACAAAACAATCAAAAGCTTTGCTCGGAGAAACATTTCCAATCAACGTGTTTTCATAAAGATTACTATAAGAAGATGCTCTTGCCACCTCATCTTTTAAACTTGAAAGTACATCTAAATTATTCCCGTCAAGCGGAAAAACACCATATCCAAATCCATTATAATTGTAAATGATAGTAAACGGTTTTTCGAGTCCAACGGCTTCTTTTAAAATAAGGCTTTTATCTTTAATATTTGCTGTTAAAACCTTTACATTATCTTTATAAACCAAACCAATCTGAAAAATCTGAGGCCAGATATTGCCTGATTTATCTTCTGCTTTTTGCTGAATTTCAAAAGCTTCGATTCTGTTTTTAGAATCATATTTTATCTTATCTGTAAAAATTGCTCTTCCAGATTTATTTACCCAGACTTCACTCCATTTTTTCAAATCTAAAGGTGTTTCTGCATCCAGGATTTCTACCAGATTATTCCAGTCAGCGTTGTCGTTGGCGTATTTTTTAATGTATTTTTCAATTCCTTTCTGGAAAGCTTCTTTTCCCATCGAAGCTTCAAGCTGACGCATCATGATTGGCGCTTTATTGTAAATAATAGCTCCGTAAAGCGATCCTGCGTTTTTTAAATTAGCAAGTTTTTGTTTTATCGGATGTGTTCCCAACGATCGGTCTTCCGCGTAAGCGCTGGAATAATGCGCGGTAAAAAACTGCAGATTATGATTGACTTTAGGAAAAATCGGATTCATGATTTTATCGGCCATAAAATTGGCAAAAACCTCTTTCATCCAGACATCATCAAACCATTTCATGGTGACCAAATCGCCAAACCACATGTGCGAAGTTTCGTGTGCGATAAGTTTTGCACGGTTTAATTTCTCGCTGTCGGTTGCGCTGTTGTCCAGAAACAAAGTCGATTCTCTGTATTGTATCGCGCCCACATGTTCCATTCCGCCATACTGAAAAACCGGAATCGAAGCAAAATCAAGCTTCTGGAAAGGGAATTTATAATTGGTGTATTTTTCTAAAAAATCTAAAGATTGCTGATGCAGTTTGAAGATGGTATCGGTGCTGACTTGAATTTTTTCAGGATTATTTTCGCGATACAGCATTGTCATTTCTAAGCCCGGTTTTTGCGTAACGCTTTTGAATTTCCCTGCAGCAAACGAAAACAAATAAGTGCTCATTTTGTCTGATTCTCCAAAAGTATAAGAAGTAAAATCACCTTTTTCAACTTTCTCTTTGACATCGGCTCCAGCCAAAACAGACCAATCTTTTGGCACAGAAAGACTCAATTTATAAGTTGCCTTTATATCCGGCTGATCAAAACAAGGAAACAATGTACTGGCGCGATCGGGAACTAAAAGTGTATATAGAAAATCATCATTTCTATTTAATGATAAATTGCCGGCAATAAAAGAAATCGAAATGCTGTTTTTTCCTAAAATAAGATCTTTTGGTGTAATAACAACATGTCCTTTATCATGAAGAATTTCAGCATTTTTTCCGTTTACTTTAATAGATTTTATGTTGGAAGTTTTCTCTTTAAAATCTAAAACTAAGGGCTGGCTTAAATCTGACAAATTCAAATTTACGGTCAGTTGAGAATTAATATCTTGATTTTTCTGATTCGGAATTTCAAAGGACAAATCATATCGAACTTCTGAAATCTGTTTTTTGCGGAATTGAGCCAATGCTTCTGAAACACCATTTTCTAAAATAACACTTTCTTTTGGTTTGGATTGAGAATAACCGATTGTAATCAACATAAAAAAGACAAGAAAGCTGGAACTGATTTTCATATTTAGGAGAATATAAGATTCGTTAAAAATAGAAAAAAACGTCCATTCTAAAAAGTTTTCCATGAATTCCCGAATTACTTTGACGCAAGCTTAATAGCTTTTAAAAACTTTTCAGCTTTAAACAACAAAAAAAGGCTTGACTTTTGCCAAACCTTTTTCCACTTACTAATTCAAACTATCCAAAAATAAAATTATTCAGTTTGTTGAAATTTAAAAGTCATATCTCCTGCGTAATAGGTGTTACGAGCATTGGTTGGAAAAATAGTTTCTGAAGCAGTGCTTGAGATATAAGCGTATCCTGTAATTGTTATATTTCCTGCAACAATAGGATAAGTTGCTGCAGATCCGTCTGTTTTTGTTCTGTTGATCCAGTCGTCGCTGTTCACGGTAAAAAAATATTCTTTGTCTTTTGTTAACTGAATGGCTGCGATTACTTTTTCTACTGTAACATTTGCTGTAGGAACACTTATGGTTTCAGATTTTATAACTGTTTTTGTTGCTGCATCCCACAAAGTGATTCTTAACGCAGTATTTACGTCTGGAATTTTTACAATTAGGGAATTTATTTTTCCGTTTACTTTTGGTTTAAAGCTGAAACCATACTCGTAAATTCCGGAATTTTTTACATCAACTGCTTTTTGGCTAAATCCTGAACCTGCCATATAAGCGTCTAAAGGATTTTCTTCTGCATATTTTACAGACTCTTGTTTATCGTCGTCGCTGCTGCAGGAAACAACAGAAATCGCAACTAATAAAATGGCAAAAATGTTTTTTAAAGTTTTCATAATAATTTTGGTTTTAATTCTTATTTCGTTTGTGTATTGTTTTATGTATTCTCAGAAACTATTGTTGTATATTAAAATGTGCGCAGACTTCTTCGTAGCTCATTTTAGAATAATCCAGCTTTACCGTTTTTGATGTAGTTGCAGCAACTCCTCCGGGAATCAAAATATAGCGCCAGCTAAGCGTTGTTGGAAGACCTACTGTTCCTGCTGCATCATGTCTGAATCTGAATAGTTTGATTTTTTGTAATGTAGAAATAGCTGTAACCGTATTAGCCGCTCCGCCAGCTGTTGATGTGTAAGGCAGTGTGTATGTACCGGTTCCAAAAGACATATAAACCAATATGGTTCCTTTTGCCAGAATGTCTGCTGATAGTTGCGGTGCATTAATAGTCGTAGACATTCCAGAAGTACCGTCTATCGTTTCTGCAACTGCCGTTGGTGCTGTCAGCCATGTGCTGTAAATAACATTTGCTGTTCCGGCTGCTCCTGGCTGTCCATCAACTCCGTTTGTTCCGTCTGTTCCGTCATCACTGCTGCAAGAAATCGTGAAAATTGCAAGTAATAAAATTGTAAAAATGGATTTTAAAAATTTCATAATAATTTTAGTTTTAAATTGGTCAAATGGTTCTTTTTTAATTCAATAACATTATTTTTGTAACACTCAGAAAGCTATATTTGATGTTTATTTTACAGCTCCTGAATTAATTACAAGACAAATTTGCGCCAATAAGTTCAAGCCCAAAACAGCCAATAGACGAACAACATTTTAAATAGACAGACAACATAAATTAAGTTTGAATGATGAAAAAATACACTTGTATTATTGTTGATGATGACGAAATTGACCGTCTTACTGTATTATCATTTGCTAAAAAATTCCCGATTCTGGATATTTTAGGTGTTTTTGAATCGGCAGAAAATGCGCTCCCTTTTTTAGAAAAAGAAAAAATTGACATTTTGTTTCTGGATATTGATATGCCGGGCTTAAACGGAATTGATTTTAGAAAGCAAACCTTAGAAATTCCGGTTTGTATTTTTATCACTGCGCATCCGGAGCATGCAGTAGAAAGTTTTCAGATCGAAACTTTAGATTTTATTGTAAAACCATTAAAGCTCGACCGTTTTACACAAACCATAAGCCGTATCGAGGAGTTTATGGAAATCAAACTAAAAGCTTCTCTTTTTGAAGCAAGTATTGGCGGTGATACGATTTATATAAAAGAAGGCCACGAACAGACCAAAGTAAAACTTCATGAAATTTTATACCTTGAAGCTCTAAAAGATTACACGTTGATTATTACTGATAAAAAAAGACACTGCGTTTTGTCCAGCATCGGAAATCTTTTAAAAGAAGATCATTTTCAGTCTTTTATCCGTATTCACAGAAGTTATGCGGTTCAGAAACAGTTTATTCAGAAGATTAATTCCAGCGAAATTATTTTAAACAACAATACTGCTATTCCGGTTGGGAGAAGTTATAAGGAAAACCTAAACCTGATCTCATGAGAAAGATAGGTTTCCTGCTTTTATATTTTATCAGCTTTACTGCTTTTGCGCAGCAGGAACCCAATTTAGCACCATACAAAACCAGTAATGAAAAACTAAAAGTCTGGCTGAAATACTGCAATGAAATCTTAGACGCAGAAGATTATCCAAAACTGCTGCGGGCGACAGAAAAAGGAATTACACTTGCAAAAAATCATCCTGCTTATTTAAGCCGGTTTTATTTTTATAAAGGTAACGCCTACGAATTCAGCAACAACCAATACCAAAAAGCACTTGAGAATTATGAGCTTGCACTAAAACACGCCAAAAAAGCCAGGCATCTTAAAAACCAAACTTCGATTTTAATGCGTCTTAATTATACGTATTATGCGCTTAATCAAACTTCAAAAAGAAAACAGTTAATACAATATATCAAACAAATTCTAGACACTACAAAAAACACTTACACGCATTCTGTACTCAACGGAAGTCTGGGAGAATATTATCTTGATAATGCAGAATATGAAACCTTTATTCACTATCAATTAAAAGCTGTTAATTATAAAAAACTACTCAAAAAAACAGTTCCTAACGAAGAAACAATAGGCGTTTCGTATTGTCAGATTGCTGCAGCGTACACCAAAATGAAACAATACGACAAAGCAATTGAATATTTAAATTATGCAAATCCTTACATTAAAACCTCTCCTTATATTAGTGCATTTTCTTGTAATTATTATCTGCAGTGTTTTGTTCCGCTAAAAAAGACAGACAGTATTCAAAAATATTATAAGCTCATCTATACCTATCCGACCAAAAAAGATTCTTTATTTCTTAATTTAAGTTTTGCAAACAGAAGCATGTCTGAATATTATGCCAATGAAAGACAAATAAATACTGCTTATCGTTACGCGCAGAAAGCAATTCGATTTGGACAAAAATCCAATGACAACGATATTATAATGGAAGCCAATGCTGTAATGGGAAGAGTTTTATATGAAAAAGGCGAATATCAAAAGGCAATTGAAACACTCAAAAAAGCTTCTCAAAATGCTTTGAACTACGACAAGGAATCTTTTGTAAATATTAATAAAAAATTAGCTCAAAGCTATGCCGCAGTAGCCAATTGGAAAGAAGCTTACAAATACAACGAAATTTACAGCAAAGCCAATGACGAAATGATGCAGCAATCTGCCAAACAAAACATTGCCAATGCCGAAGCCCGATATCAAAACAAAACCAAAGGCCAGGAAATAAAGAATCTATCGATTCAGAATACGATAAAAAACATTCAGATTGAAGATGCTGCCAAACAGCGCTATTTTTTAATCGGCGGACTTCTGCTTGTGGCTATTATCGGATTGCTGTTGTTTAATCAGAGCCGGAACCGCAAAAAAACAAATCAAAAACTACAGCTTTTAAATCAGGAACTGGATGAAGCCAATAAAATAAAAGCACGTTTTTTTGGTATTTTAAACCATGATTTACGAAGTCCGGTTTCAAATTTAATTCACTTTCTGCATCTTCAAAAAGAAAGTCCGGAACTTATAGACGAGGAAACGGCTTTGCGAATGCAGACAAAAATTATGTCCGGCGCCGAAAATCTGCTGTCTTCTATGGAGGATATTTTATTATGGAGCAAAGGCCAGATGGAAAACTTTAAACCGCATACTCAAAAAGTCCCTGTCAGTGTTTTATTCGAAGAAACAAAAAAACATTTTTCGAGTGTAGAAAACATCGTAATTACATTCGAAAATCCAGACGATATTATCTTAGATACTGATGAAAATTACCTGAAAACGATTATCAGAAATCTAACAGGAAATGCCATAAAAGCTCTCGATAAAAACCAAAATGGAAAAATAATCTGGAAAGCCTGGACAGCAAACAGCCAAAATTATCTTTCTATTACTGATAATGGATCTGGCGGTACGCAGGAACAATTTAAAGCATTATACAATGATTCTGAAGTAATCGGAATTAAATCCGGACTCGGACTGCACTTAATTCGAGATCTCGCTGCTACCATAAATTGCAAGATAGAAGTAAACAGCAAACCAGATTTAGGAACTTCTTTTATTATTTCTTTCCAATAAAAAAGGCTTGACAATGTCAAGCCTTTTTTATATAAATTATAATCTTAACGATTACAACAATGCATCTAAGCTGTCTGCGTAAGTTTGTTTAGGAGCAACTCCTACTTGTTTACCCACTACTTCACCTTTATGAAAAACTAAAACAGTTGGTATGTTACGCACACCGTATTTTGCAGCAAATTCTTGGTTAGCATCTACATCTACTTTACCAACAACTACTTTACCAGCGTACTCATCGCTTAATTGGTCAATAATTGGACCAACCATTCTACAAGGACCACACCATGCTGCCCAAAAATCTACCATTACTGGTTTATCTGATTTCAAAACTACTTCATCAAAAGTAGCATCTGTTATTGCTAATGCCATAATATTTATATTTAAATTATGTCTGATTGTTAATTTCAAACTACAGTACAAATTTAAAAATTTAAAATTAATCAAACACCATCCGCAAATTAGTTTTCGTTATAAATGCATTGTCATTTTTTATATATAAACCATGTTTAGTAAAAGTAAGTTTAATTGTACGCAAACTGAAGGTCTTTTTTAGGCAATAGCATATTTTTTTGTCTTAACTTTAAGGATTAGGAAAATTGATACAAATGCCACAAATAGTACATCAAATACAAACTTTTCTTGAGACAGCTGTTTTCAGGAAATACTTAAAACGATTCGGTTTATTCGTTTTAGGTTTAATTGTCTTTGTTTTACTTGCCTGTGGCGGACTAGCACTCTATTTTAATCAGAATAAAACCGAAATTATTGCCAAAATCAATATCAAAATCAATGAGAATATAAACGGGAAATTTCATGTCGAAGATTTTCAGTACAAGTTTCTCACTGGTTTTCCCAATTTTACTTTAGCCTTAAAAGAAGTCGAGATTAAAGACAATCAGTGGGCCATTCACAAACATACTTTACTAAAAGCCAAAGAAATAGAAGCTCGCTTAAACATTTGGAGTTTACTGCAAAACGAAATCAACATTCATAAAATCCTGATTAATGATGCCGACATTTATATTTACAAAGCCGAAAATGGTTATTCTAATGTAAATATCTTTAAACCAAAAAAGAAAAAAATTGCTCCAGGCGAAACACGCGAAACTACAATTGACGATATAAACCTCAACAACGTACATTTAACAATAGACAATCATTTAGGTCATAAATTGTTTGATTTTGAAGTTGTAAAATTAGAATCGAAAATAAATTTTGACGATGAAGACTGGAAGACCAATTTATATCTGAAAACCAAAATAAACAGTCTGGCGTTTAATACCGTTCATGGAAGTTTTGCCAAAGCCAGAGAACTCGAAGGCAATTTTGATATTGCTTATATTGATGAAAAACAGCTTCTAAATATCGAAACCAAAAAACTCAAAATCGGCTCAGATAAATTTGATATTAAAGCCTATTTTAATATTGGAAAAAATGCGCTGTTCGGAATCAATATCAATACTTCTATTTTATGGAAAAGTGCCTCAGATTTATTGTCCGGAAATATCAGCACTAAACTGGATCAGTTCAATTTAAAGAAACCAATAAAAGTAAACTGTGCTATAAATGGTGATTTTAATGCCGAAGGCGATCCTAAAATAGTAGTGCAGGCGGTTATTAAAAACAACGAACTTACTATTCCCGACGGTTTGTTTACCAATTGCAGTTTCAACGGTATTTTTACCAATAATTTTAAACCTGCCAACGGCTTTAACGATGCTAATTCGGCAGTTGTTCTCACGCATTTTAGCGGCGATTATGAAAACATTCCGCTAAAAATTCCGCAGGCTGTAATTAGCAATTTAGAAAAACCCATTGCAACCGGAATTGTAAATTCTGATTTTGATGTTACGAAACTAAATGAAATGATGAATGAAAAAATGTTTCATTTTGAAAGCGGTCATGCGCGAGCCAATTTAAAATTTCAGTTTGATATTGTAGATTTATACATTACCAAACCGCGTTTTATTGGCGATGTCGATATAAAAGACGCCACGTTTGATTATCTTCCTAAAAACGTTCGCGCAGAGAAAACCGCGGTACAATTGTCGTTTACAGAACAGGCGCTTTATATTAAAAAAATAGCGTACAAACACAAGAAAAACATCATTCAGATCAACGGAAAAATAGATAATTTCTTAAATCTCTATTACGACGCACCAGAGAAAATGGTCGTAAACTGGAATATCTACTGCCCAAATATCGATGTAAAACAATTTTTGGGCGTGTTGAGAAAATCACAGTCTGCAGCCACACAGCAAAAATCTGCCAAAAAGAATGTCAATTTCTCGAACCAGATGAAATCGGTAATCGAAAAATGCAGTGTAATCATCAACCTAAAAGCAGATAATCTCAATTACGGCGCGCTAACCGCGACCAATACCAGAGCAACGCTGCAAATGCTGGACTCCAAATTATTGCTCAAAAACGGAAGCGTACAAACTTCCGGAGGCACAATAACATTTAATGGTGCTATCGAGCCAAAAGGAAATTATTACATTTTTAGTTCTGTAGCGCAGGTAAACCGCGTAGATATTGCGAGTTTTTTAAAATCCTTCAACAACTTCCAGATTAAATCTTTTGATCCAAGAAATATAAAAGGAAAACTCAGCAGCAACGCCAATGTTACGGGATTGATGAGCGCTAAAGGCGATTTGATTGTAAATTCTATGCGCGGGAATTTAAAATTTAATGTCAATCAGGGAGCTTTGATCAATTTTGATCCAATAGTAAAGGTTGGTAAGTTTGCTTTTCCGTTTCGTGATGTCAAAAACATAACTTTCAGCGATTTATCGGGTGATCTTACACTTCGGGGCGAACAAATAGACATTAACGATCTTACGATAAGTTCCAGCGTTCTCAACTTTGATATAGAAGGCATTTATTCTTTCGGCCGAGGCACTAATCTCGCACTGACGGTTCCGCTTCGTAATTCAAAAAACGATGCTCAAATAGAAAGCAAGGAAGAACGCGATGCTGTAAGAGAACGCGGCATTGTATTGCATTTACTTGCTGTAGATGAAGAAGGAAAGATGAAGATTAAATGGGGGAAGAAGGGGAAGTAAAATCCTAAATAAACCACAAATCCCATAATCTTGTCATTCCGAAGAATGAGGAATCGCACTAGTAGATCGACAAAGATTGAAATTTTAAGAAGCTATTTCCTGCTGTTCTTCAATTTTTTATCCCATCAGAGCTATTATTATTTTTATAAGAACACAAAAAAGCCACTCTCTCAAGTGGCTTTTTCAATTCTATAAAATCATTCAGCATCCAGATAAGGATCAAGAGTTTCTGCTAATTTATTCAACCAGTAGAAATTATCTTCGAGATTTATGGTCTCGGGCTGTCCGATTTCATTTTTCATTACATTCAAGGCAAGCAGATAATTTACTTGTCGGATTGTTTTTGCCATACTTTTCGAATCAATTGTATTGTTGAAAAGATCGGCTAATCTTAATTCTGTTTCTTTTGAAAGGGTGTTTGTACTCATAATTTTTAACGTTTAGGAAAAATATAAAACCCGCATAGCTAAGGTGTCCTACGCCGTTAAAAGCGTTGCAGTTGTTTCCAATACCGCCACCATACCACGCGGGCAAGAATTTTTTTGAAGTCATAATTTTTAACGTTTAGGACTGCTAAAATACTAAAAATTAAATTAATTATAAGTTTTTTCTTATTTTTTATATTTAGAAGACTAAATTCAATTTTTTTTTCCTTCTAAATTACAAAATTGATAAACACATCATTAAAAAATTTCATAATGTTTCCTTAACTCGTTTGGCTTTCTAATCTAAAAAAAATAGCTTTGAGAAACAATCATTAAAATATAATCCGATTATGAAAGTACAAATCAACACCGACAAAAACATTGAAGGAAGCGCAAGATTAGAATCGTATTTTTCTGCAGAGATAGAAAAAAGCTTAGACCGCTTTGAAGATAAAATAACTCGCGTAGAAGTGCATTTTGGAGACGAAAACGGCGAGAAATTCAGCCTTAATGATAAGAAATGCGTAATCGAAATTCGTCCTGTAAAATTACAGCCAATCACTGTTACAGAACATTCAGACACTCTTGAAAAAGCTTTTAGCGGTGCTTTGGCAAAAGCTAAAAAAGTTCTTACTACAACTTACGAAAAAATAAACGCACACTAATTGTGTTGGACTTTTAATAAAAAAGGACGTTTCATTTAGAAACGTCTTTTTTGTTTATATCAATTTGATGATCTTGTTTACGATTTTGGCAGCGGAGCTCCAACTGCAATATCACATCTGTGACCTGGTTGTCCGTGAGCTGGATTCATTCCTTCTGCTACTGCTTGGGTTTCTGTACTCAACAATGCCGGAACATTGGAACCTGCAGGCGGTGTAACTGTAAAATTTTGTGTCGCCGTTCCACTCTGCGGTGTTGAAGCTGCAGTAGTTTTTACTGCTGGAGAATTTAAAGGCGCTCCAACCGGAATATCACATCTGTGACCCGCTTGTCCGTGCGGCGGATTCATTCCTTTAGCTGTTTTTACAGGTTGTGCCGTTGTTGTCGTTACAACTGTTTGCTGCTGCTGATTCGGATTTACCTGAACCGTCTGCGCCGGCGCTGCAGTAGTTTGCGCAGGAGCAGAATTTAATGGTGCGCCAACAGCAATATCGCAGCGGTGTCCAGGTTGTCCGTGTGCCGGATTTAAACCTTTGGTATCGCTTAAAACGGTATTTGGGTTGGCAGGTAATGCCTGCGCAACAGGCGTTGCCGTTTTGGTCGTATCTTTTGCCAGTCCCAGTCTAATCAATTCAGAATTTGATGTGCTTTCCTGAGGTTCTAATTCTTTTTTGCACGAAACAAGAAATACAGAACTAATGGCCAAAGAATATAGTAAGATTTTAGGATTCATAGTGGTAGTATTTTAAAGCTTTCAAATATACTTGTTTTTTGAATTTAAACCATATAAGTATTATAAGATAATTTTAGCTTAAAGTTTCATTGTTTAAATCAATCTGACTGTATATTTCTTAGAATTTAAAAAATTAATACCTTTAAAGTCAAATAATACTACTCATGAAAAAAACAATTCTACTTCTTTTATTAGCCGTTTCTCTTGCAAACGCTCAGACCGACAAAGACAAAATTACTCAAACCCTGGATACGTGGCACAAAGCAGCAGCCGATGTAAAATTTGATGCTTATTTCAACACTCTTGCAGACGATGCTGTTTATATTGGAACTGATGCCACAGAAAACTGGACAAAACCTGCTTTTAAAGCTTGGGCAAAACCTTATTTTGATAAAGGTACCACTTGGAATTTTACCGCTTTAGAACGTCACATCTTTTTTGATAAATCTGGAAAAATTGCCTGGTTTGATGAATTACTCAATACACAGATGAAAATCTGCCGCGGTTCCGGCGTTTTGATTAAAGTAGGAAAAGAATGGAAAATTCAGCACTATGTTTTATCTATGACTATTCCTAATGATGAGGTTGATGCCGTAACAAAGATTAAAACACCAATCGAAGATTTTTTAATTACGAAGCTCAAACAGAAATAAAACAATTTGACACTTTCTTATTATAAACATAACTTTTATAGCAGTTTACAAAAACGACTGACAATTTAATTATAATGCAATTGACAATATTAGGCTCAAATTGGAAGTGCAAAATAAGATTGTATCAAAAAATGATGCTGAATTTTAAAAAATCAACTAAAATAAAACACACACCACTCTTTTAACAGGCTCTAAAGTCTAAATATTTTATTTTTTTTAACTTTGACCCCAAAAAAAATAGGGTTAAACAAAGTATTTTAAAATGAAAATAGAAAAACGCTGGATCATTTCCTTTATCATGATTAGTGTCGTATGCACAATTGGTGCATTCTGGCCAACTGTAACTGAGAATAATTATGTTTTAGCAGAATTTGGCACTCTCGATACTATAGTTCCTGCAGATGTTGCCTGGATGCTGACTTCGTGCTGCCTTGTTTTGATTATGACACCAGGACTCTCCTTTTTTTACGGAGGAATGGTCGGTAAGAAAAATGTAATTTCGACTATGCTTCAAAGTTTTATCTGTTTAGGCGTCGTAACACTTTTATGGGTTGTGGTTGGTTTTAGTCTTGCCTTTGGAGATCCCGTAGGTTTTGGTTCCGGAGATCATTTTTACAGCTTTTTTGGCAATCCGACTACTTTTGCTTTTATGGATTATGTCAATATACTGCCTCATAAAAAATTAGCCAGCACGATTCCGTTTATGCTTTTTGCTTTGTTTCAGATGAAATTTGCTATTATCTGTCCGGCAATTATCACGGGATCGTTTGCAGAACGTGTTCGTTTTATCTCTTATTTGGTTTTCATCAGCTTATTCACCATTTTTATATATGCTCCATTATGCCACGCCGTTTGGTATCCTACGGGAGTTTTAGGAAGTTATTTTGGAGTAAAAGATTTTGCCGGAGGAACTGTCGTGCATATGAGTTCTGGTTTTGCAGCTTTGGCCGGAGTTATTGTTTTAGGTAAAAGAAAAAATAGTCTTCATATTCCAACCAATATTCCGTTTGTATTATTAGGAACAGGAATGTTATGGTTTGGCTGGTTTGGATTTAATGCTGGATCTGCTCTTGCCGCCAACGGAACTGCCGCTATGGCTTTTGCAACCACTACAACTTCATCGGCAGCGGCGATGTTGACCTGGATTTTCTTCGATCGCATGAACGGAAGAAAAGTTTCGGCTCTTGGTGCTTGTATCGGTGCCGTTGTGGGCTTGGTTGCCATTACGCCTGCTGCAGGATATGTTTCTGTGCCAGAAAGTATGTTCTTCGGATTTGTTACGGCATTGGTTTCAAATTCTGCTGTAAACTGTCGTTTCTCAAAAAGATTTGATGATACTTTAGACGTTTTTGCCTGCCACGGTGTCGGCGGTATTATGGGAATGATCCTAACGGCTGTGTTTGCTCATGGAGAAAATGCAAGTTTACTGCACGGAGGATGGAGCGTATTCGGACACCATATGATGGCATTGGTTTTGGTTTCGATTTTTACTTTCTTCGGAGCTTATTTCTTATTCAAAGTAACCAATTTTATTATTCCGCTAAGAGTTTCTGAGGAATCAGAACATATCGGACTGGATTTATCGCAGCACGATGAATCACTTGACCCAAAAGCTCAGCCGATTACTGAACCACATTACGGTTAAAAATATTTTATTGCCACGAATTACACTAATTCTTATTGTGTCCATTTTACAGAATACCACTAAAACATTCGTGAAAATTCGTGTAATTCGTGGCAAATAAATTTAAACTTTAATTACTTCGTTTATATTCCTTAATTTTGCTGAAAATTTTTGTAAAAGTGGGAAGTAAAAATAAACTAAAAAGATTCAGAGAAAACGAAACATTTCAAAACGTTTTTCAACCAACAAGAGAAGAAGTTGTAGGCAATCTAATGCCTTTAAGAGGAAAATGGAATTCTGATTTCTTTAAAAATGATAATCCTTTAGTTTTAGAATTAGGATGCGGAAAAGGAGAATATTCTGTTGGACTGGCAGAAAGATATCCAAACAAAAATTTTATCGGAATTGATATTAAAGGGGCGCGTTTCTGGCGCGGTGCCAAAACGGCTGTAGAAACCGGATTGCATAATGTTGCTTTTATCCGAACTCAAATCGAGTTGATTAATCATATTTTTACTGAAGGTGAAGTAGACGAAATCTGGATTACTTTTCCAGATCCGCAGATTAAATACAAAAGAACAAAACACAGAATGACCAATTCTGAATTTTTGAAATTGTACAAAAAAATCCTTAAAAAAGACGGTGTCGTAAACCTTAAAACCGACAGCGAATTTATGCATGGCTACACACTTGGACTTCTTCATGGTGAAGGACACGAAGTATTGTATGCGAACCATAATGTTTATAAAAACGAAGGAAGCCCGGAAGAAGTAACTGCTTTTCAGACTTTTTATGAAAAACAATATTTAGAAATTAACAAGGCAATTACGTATATTCGTTTTAAAATTAAGGATTAATTAATTTTAAAAACAAATATTTAACGCCCCAAAACAACTAAATGGTTTTACTTACTCCTTTTATTTCAGGTTTTATTGCCGCTTTCATTGGGATTATTCCACCAGGATTAATCAACATGACTGCAGCCAAAATAAATTTGAAAGAAGGAAAAAAGAATGCCTTATGGTTTGTAATTGGTGCCGTTCTGGTAATTTTTCTTCAGGTATATCTTGCTGTTTTATTTGCACAGGTAATTGACAATCGGCCAGATGTGGTGACTTTACTGCGTGAAGTGGGTTTTGTGATTTTCTCTATCTTAACCATCTACTTTTTGTTTATTGCCAAAGATCCTTCAACCAAGAAAAAATCAAAGATTAAAAAAAGCAGTAAAAAGAGTCGTTTTTTTCTGGGAATGCTTCTTTCCGGATTAAACTTCTTCCCTATTCCATATTATGTTGTGGTAAGTGTTACTTTGGCTTCGTACCATCTTTTTGTATTTGAAAACAGCATTATTTTTACCTTTGTATTGGGTTCTGTTCTAGGATCATTTGCAGTTTTGTACAGCTATATTGCTTTCTTTGGAAGAATAGAAAAGAAAACCGATTATATCATGCGAAATATGAATACCATTATTGGCAGTATTACAGGTATAATTGCTGTGGTAACACTTTTTAATATTTTGAATTACTATTTTGGATAATAATTAGAGCCGCAGATTTTAAAAGATCTAAGCAGGCAGTTATTTAATTGTATTCTTAATGCTTTATCCTGACAACTATTAGGAATGACAGAAGATTTAAATAGATTGTAAATTTAAAATTCGTGTTCATTCGTATAATTCGGCAAAAAAACTATGGCTGACGAAAATTTTTTCGAAAGAGTTTATGCAGTTGCAAGACAGATTCCATACGGAAAAGTAACTTCTTACGGTGCTATTGCAAAAGCTCTGGGAGCAGCGCGATCTGCCAGAATGGTAGGCTGGGCGATGAATGCCTGTCATAACATGGAAGATATTCCTGCGCATCGGGTTGTAAACCAAAAAGGACTTTTGACCGGAAAACACCATTTTGACGGAACAAATTTAATGCAGCAATTACTGGAAAGCGAAGGCATTGAAATAATCGATAATCAAATCGTAGATCTTGAAAAACACTTTTGGAAACCAGAAGTTGAACTTTAAAAGTTTTCACCATATAAGTGATATAAGTTCATTTAAAATATTGTCTTGATTTACTTTGTCATTTAATCTCGCAAAAACGAAAAGTCGCAAAGTTTTTAATTTTCTTTGCGAGAGATTTATACACAATACTTAATATGAACTTATATCACTTATATGGTTCAAATAATCAAATCAGACAAATTACAAAGCTTGTGTTATCTTCATCGGTTTGAAAACTTAAGTAACCGCCGTGCGCTTCTATAATATTTTTAGAAAGCGTAAGACCAATTCCCGCTCCGTCTTTGCGAGTGGTAAAAAACGGAAGAAATACTTTATCTCTAATCTCATTATCAACACCTTTTCCGTTATCAGAAATCACAATAAAAAAGCGGTTGTTTTCTGTATAACTAGACAAAACTAGTTTTTTTTCTGTTTTTTCTTTAAGAGCAAATATGCTATTGGTAATTAAATTAATAATAACCTGTTCCATTTGGTTTTTGTCAATCAAAATCGAACGAGAGCTGTTGATTTCGTTTTCCAATACAATATTTTCTGATCTCAAAATCGGATTCATAATACGCAGACAATCTTCAAAAAGAGCATTTATAGGCGTCATTTGTTTGCTCGGAGTCGGAAGCATTGCTAGTTTTCTGTAATTTTCGACAAAAACCTGCAGATGATCACTTCTGTTTATTATCGTAGAAATACTGCTTTTAATGTCTTCAAAATCTTCTTCTTCGAGTTTTTCCTGATCGACAATATGAAGTAAATTCTGCGAAAGTGCCCGAATCGGCGTTAAGGAATTCATTAATTCGTGCGAGATAATCTTCATTAAATTAACCCACGCTTCTTTTTCTTTTTTCTCAATTACACGCTGAATACTATCCAATAAAATGATAAAATATTCTTTATCATACGTTTGTGTTTTTGAAGTCTGCAATACAAAAGTCTGTAAGTCCCGATCTTCGATTTTAATGTTAACTGCAGATTTTAGGTCGGTAAAACCCGTTTTTTCAATTTCATCACAAAGCGACGGAAGGTAATTTTTAAGATATTTCCAGTGACTTACTTTCGGTACTTTGAATAAATCCGAGAAACAGTCATTCATTAAAAAAACATTCCAGGAATCCTTTTCTTTTTCTAAAATCAGAGACGCTGTATCAATATTGTTTAAAATAGACTTATAGATCAGTTCCTTAGAAGTTTGTTCTTTTTCGCGAACTTTTAAAGCGTCATAAACAAGATATAAATTCTTAAAATTGCCATTTCTGTTATCTTCCGGAAAATTGGCCGAGAAATCTTTTTTTAAAATCGAAAGCAGTATTTTATCATGAAATGAAAATTGATTTTTGACATAAAAATACATTTCAAACAACAATATAATTCCAAAAAGACCCACTAAAACGGCGTTGTAATAAAACGTTCTGCCAATCAGAAAAGCACACAAGAAAAACAATATCATTGTCAGCAAAATTCTTGCAAACAAACCGTTATAAAGTTTTTGGTTTTTCATGATTAACTTTTTAAATCGTATTTTTCAATCCTGCGGTACAAAGCGGCGCGTGACAAACCCAGTTCTTCAGCTGTTTTGCTAATATTGCCACTGTGCTTAAACAAAGCTTTTTCGATTGCCATTTTTTCCATTTCAGATAATGGATTATCATCTTTATCCTGAAAATCTTCAAAGTCAAGAATATCCAGATCGGTTACAGAAATTGTATTATTATCGGCCAAAATCAAAGCGCGTTCTATTTTATTTTCCATTTCACGCACATTTCCTTTCCACGGATATTTTTCTAAATACGAAGCCGTATTATCATCAAAACGCCAGCCAGTCTGATTGTACTTTTCGGCAAGCTGTTCTAATATAAAATTGGCCATCGGCACAATATCTTCTTTTCTTTCGCGCAAAGCAGGAATATTGATTTCCATTGTATTGATTCTGTACAATAAATCTTCGCGGAATGTCTTGTTTCTTACTTCGGCTTTTATATCATTATTGGTTGCTGCAATTATTCTGACGTTTAAAGGTCTTGGTTTGCTTTCTCCCAAGCGCGTAACGGTTTTGGTCTGCAGAACATGTAACAATTTAGATTGCAGATGAAGCGGAATATTTCCAATTTCATCCAAAAAAATCGTTCCGTTTAAGGCTGTTTCAAATCTTCCGGCCGTATCTGATTTTGCGTCTGTAAAAGCGCCTTTGGCATATCCAAAAAGTTCACTTTCGAACAAATTATCGCTCAAAGAACCCAAATCTACATGCACAAAAGGTTCTGTGTTTCTTTCTGAATTTTGGTGAATAAACTCTGCGAAGACATATTTTCCTGTTCCGTTTTCGCCCAAAATCAAAACATTTGCATCGGTTTTGGCTACTTTTTCGGCTATTGTATAGGCGTGTTTTATTTTAGGAGAGGAACCGTTAAAATATCGTTTGCCTGAGTTTTCGACTAAAACTTTTTTAGTGTTTTTTCGGCTTTCAAGAACTGCTTTATCAATTATATCAAGCAATTTTTCGTTATGCCACGGTTTTAAAACATAATCAAAAGCGCCAATTTTTATCCCTTCGACAGCGGTTTCGATTTTACCAAAAGCCGTCATCAAAATCACAATTGTTTTAGGCGAAAGTGTTTTAATTTCTTTAAGCCAGTGAATTCCTTCGCGTCCATCCTCAAAACCTATACGGTAATTCATATCCAGCAAGACGACATTTATTTCATTTTCGTTTAGAATTGAGATGATTTTTTTGGGACTGCTGGTTGTAAAAATGGATTCAAAATGCTTTTTGAGAATCATTTTTGCCGAAAAAAGAATTTCTTCCTGATCGTCTACAACTAATATTTGAGCTTGTTTTTTTCGCATGCTGTCTTTTTTTGTCCGATTCTGAACGGTCAACTGTTCATTATCGAACACTCCTTTTTTAGAATGTTTTTAAAGCTTCTTTAAAATCAACACTTTACAAATAATAAATTTACTGGCACAGTATTTACCTATTGATTATCAGTAAATTATTAAAAAAATGGACACGATAATTCCTCGTAAAAATAGAAAATTTAGATCTTTAACAATAGTAATAGGCGTTTTTTTAGCTTTGGCTGTAATTGTATTTTTTTCTTTTAACAGTAAAAGAAGTTTAAATGTAAAAGCAGATGAATTGACTGTTCAGAAAGTAGAAAAAGCGTTTTTTGAAGATTTTGTTGTTTTTCAGGCAAAAGTTGAGCCTTTAAATGTAATGCTGGTAAACGTAACCGAAGGAGGATCTGTAAAAGAGATTTTTGTAGAAAATGGGGCAATGGTCAGCAAAGGCCAGTCACTGGCACGTTTGTACAACCCAAATACAGAACTTAATTACCTAACGCAGGAAACTGCTATTATAGAACAAATTAATAATTTGAATAACGGAAAATTAAACATTAGAAATCAGGAATTGAACCTTACAAAAGATTTCGTTTTGATTGAACATGATTATAATGATGCTAAAAGATTGTACGATATGAATTCGAAATTGTTTGCCAAAGAGGTGATTTCAAAAAATGACTGGAATACTTTTAAAGAAAGTCTACGTTTTCAGGAAGAACGAAAAAGAACGATTCAGCAGAGCATTCAAAAAGAAAAACAAAGCAATCAGGTTCAGATTTCTCAAATTAACCGTTCGATACAAACAATGGAAAAAAGTCTGGATATTTTAAGAAACAATAAAAAGAATTTTTTGATTACGGCACCAGAATCTGGAAGACTGACTTCTTTTGAACCTGTTTTAGGAAAAACATTTCAAGCTGGAGAAAGCATCGGCAGAATCGATTCTAATAAAGGATATAAACTTGTCGCAGCGGTAGATGAATTTTATCTGGAGAAAATTAGAGAAGGTTTAAAAGGTCAGGTAGAATATAAAGGCACAACGCTAGAAGTTCTGGTAACCAAAGTAATTCCCGAAGTAAAAGGAGGCCGTTTTACAGTAGAACTGGCTTTTGCATCAAAAGAAAATATCACTTTGCAGGACGGACTTAGCTTTGGGGTAAAACTAATTTTATCGGAGAAAAATAAAACCTTGGTGGTGCCAAAAGGAAGCTTTAATCAGGAAACAGCAGGGAAATGGATTTTTGTAGTAAAAGGAAACAAAGCAGAACGAAGAAATATAAAATTAGGAAGAGAAAATCCTTCTTATTTTGAAGTTTTGGAAGGCCTAAAAGAAGGCGAATCTGTAATTACCTCAACTTATGCAGATTATAAAGACATTGAAGAATTATCAATTAATAGAGAGTAAAATGGTTTCAGGTTTCAGGTTTCAGGTTTCAAGTTACGTTGCGGAAAACCTGAAACTTGAAACAAAAAAAACTCAATCATCAATCAAAAAACATTTTAACAACATTAAAACCTAAAAAATTATGATCACAATTCAGAATTTAACCAAAGTTTTTAAAACAGAAGAGATCGAAACTGCAGCTTTGAGCGGCATTAATTTACAGATTCAAAAAGGAGATTTCTTAACAATTATGGGACCTTCGGGCTGTGGAAAATCGACTTTATTAAATATTATCGGACTGCTTGACAGCGCTTCAGACGGAAGCTATAAATTATTAGATCAGGAAATGATCGGCTTAAAAGAAAAAGGAAGAGCCAAAGTAAGAAAAGAAAATATCGGATTTATTTTCCAGAATTTCAATTTGATCGACGAGCTTTCGGTTTATGATAATATCGAACTGCCTTTGCTTTACAACAATGTTAAAGCATCTGATAGAAAGCAAAAAATTGAAGCGATTGCTGAAAAATTAAACATTTCTCACCGTTTAAAACATTTTCCGCAGCAGCTTTCGGGAGGACAGCAGCAAAGAGTTGCTGTTGCAAGAGCATTGGTAAATGATCCTAAAATCATTCTTGCCGATGAGCCAACCGGAAACTTAGACAGTAAAAATGGTAATGAAGTAATGGAACTCTTAACCGATCTGCATGCTAAAGGTGCTACAATCCTGATGGTGACCCACTCTGATTATGATGCTTCTTTTTCTCAAAGAACTATCCATATGAAAGATGGCGTTATTTTCTCTGAAAGATTAAACCAGAGAAATGTGGATGTTTTTATGGATGCTAAATAAAATCAAAATGATCAAATTTATTGTAACTGCAATTTTAATCCTGGCAGGATTTCTTTGCAAAATAACGACATTAGAAAACAGAAATACTGTTTCTGTTCGTACCGTAACCGAAATAATTCTAAAACAATAACGCGATGATTTACAATTGGTTTAAAATTTTTATTTATCATTTAAAGCAAAACAAACTGTTTTCATTTTTAAATGTTTTAGGACTTAGTATTGGGATTGCAGGTGTCATCTTTGCGATTTTATATTGGAACAACGAAAATGCATACAATCGATGGAATTCTGAAAAAGAAAATTCTTATATGGTTCTGAATAAAATTGGTATTACCGGAGATATTTGGGCTTCTTGTTCAATTCCGTTTGGAAATACCTGCAAAGCGACTATTCCTGAAATTGAGCAGATTTCGTTTATGAATACCTGGTATAATGATGGTGTAATTAAATTTGGAAGTAAAAAAATTATAGCTAAAAAAATTACCGTTTCAGACAATGGTTTTTTTGATATGTTCCCTTTCCCAATTATAAAAGGTGCCAAAAAAAATATTTTAAAAGAAAAAAACAGCGCCGCCATTTCTGAGGAACAGGCAAAACTGCTTTTTGCAGATGAAGATCCGATAGGCAAAATAATTACTTATGACAATAAATCTTATGTAATAAAATCTGTTTATCAAATTATATCGCCTTCTTCTATCGAACCAGAATATGTTTTTGGTGATATTGTCCGCGAAAATGATCTCAACAGCTGGGGAAATTTCAGCTACGGCTTGATGATTAAAATCAAGAAAAACGCTGATCCTGAAGCTGTTTTAAAGAAAATGCAAAATGTAAATTTTGTTAACCGAACTTTAAAAGATGCCAAAGAAAGCGGGCAGACGGTTGAGCAGTATGTAAAGGAAAACGGTGAGATTACGGTTATTATAGATCAACTGGAAAAATCACGCCTGCACGGAACTAAGTCTTCTGGAGGAAGAAATTTTCCTGAAGGAGACGGTAATCTTCAATTGCTTTATATCATGGTTGGTCTCTCTATTTTGATTTTAGTTTTATCACTGGTAAACTACATTAATCTGGCGACAGCGTCTGCTATTAAGCGTGCAAAAGAAGTAGGCGTTCGTAAGATTGTTGGTGCAAGTAAATCTCAAATCATATCACAGTTTATTTTTGAAACTGCCATAGTTGTTGTTTTATCTATTCTTTTTGCTTTGGCAATTGTAGAAATATCATTACCGTATTATAACACTTTCCTGAAAAAGACTTTGATTTTGAATGGCAGTGAATTTTACCTGCAGCTCATTTTTATATTTGTATTAGTCATTGGACTTGCTGGTATTTTTCCTGCCATTTATATTTCAAATTTCGAAACTTTGAAGGTTTTAAAAGGCAATTTCTCCCGAAGTAAAAGCGGTATCTGGATTAGAAATTCGATGCTTATTTTTCAATTTGGCATCGCGGCATTTTTTATCATTGGTGCCTTAATTGTAAACTCGCAGGTTAATTACATGATGAATAAAGACTTGGGCTTTAGCGGCAGTCAGGTCATTAGAGTTGCATTCAATTATGATGATTACAAAACTAAAGGAGGAAAATATTACACCACTAAACAGGAGATTCTAAAAATACCGGGAGTCGAAAATGTATCTACTTTTGCCGGAACATTAGGTTATAGTACAAACTCCAGTTCTGGTTTTACCCATAATGGTATGTTTGTACAGCCCCGAAATGTAGAAATGGATTTTGATTTTCTTGAAATGATGAAAATTAAAGTTGTAAAAGGCCGTAATCTGTCTCCAAAATATGCTTCGGATACGATAAACAACTGGCTGATCAACGAAGCTTGTGTAAAAGCGCTGGGTCTAAAAAATCCTATAAATACGGTGATAACATCCGGGTTTAGCGATGGTGGTTCTGACGGCTTAAAATTTAAGGTAGTTGGAGTGGTGAAAGACTTTCATATTACAGGATTACAAAACAAAGTGCCGCCAATGGTATTTGTGAATATGAAAACTTTAAAAACGTACAATTTTCAAAATATCCTTGTCAAAGTTTCTCCAAATAATTTAACGGAAACCTTAGCTAAACTCAAGACTTATTTTGAGAAAAATGTTAATCAGGATTATCCTTTTTTCTACGAATTTGTAAATAAAGGATTTGCCAAAACATACGAGGAACAAGTAAAACAAAAAGACCTGTTTTTTATTTTAAATCTTGTTGTAATTGTAATTGCCATCTTCGGATTGTTTGCTTTGGCATCATTTTCGATGGAGAGAAGACTGAAAGAAATTGCAATTAGAAAAACGCTGGGTGCAGAAACAGATGTTTTATTGAAAGAATTATCAAAACAATATATCGTTTTCTGCTTATTGGGATTTGCAATCGGGATTGTGCCAGCTTATATTTTATTGCAAAAATGGCTGGAGAATTTTGCTTTCAGAATTAATATTTCTGTAATTCCATTTAGCATTGCATTGGTTTCACTATTAATTCTAACATTGCTAATTGTTTTAGCAAAAGCATATCAGGTTACGAAAATAGATGTTTTAAAATATTTAAAATACGAATAAGCTTGTAGACCATTTTTTTTACTTAAACCCGGCAATTTTCTAAATCTGCCGGGTTTAATATTTTTATTTCATGCTCACAGAATCAGAATAAAGCAATTTATCTAAACTCTCATCACGGCTGTAAACATCTGGAAAAAAGTTTATTTCGCCATTGTCCTGAACCCAAGCTGTAAAATATCCAATATACACCGGAATCTTATTTTTAAGCATACAAGTCGTTTCTTTTTCACCGCTCATAGCTTTATCAATTTTATCTGCCGGCCAGTCTGGATCATCTTTTAAAATAGCCAAAGCCAAATTTTTTGCCTCTTTCACATTAATGCAGCCATGACTAAAAGTACGGTTTTCAAATTCGAACAAACTTTTTGCAGGCGTATCGTGCATATAAATATCATTCGGATTTGGGAACATAAATTTTACCAATCCTAAAGAGTTTTTAGGCCCTGGCTTTTGTCTCACTTTCCCTCCATTCCATTCCATATTATGTTCGGCCAGATAGTTTTTATTGCTTGCAATCTGGAGTTTTAATTCGTTTTGAATAATGCTGTTCGGAACATACCAATACGGACTGAAAACGATACGGTCCATAGTACCGCTGAATATCACCGTTTCACTCAGCCTATTACCAACGAAAATATCCGAAACCAGTGCATATTGTCCGTCTTTCACATAAAACATTCTAAAGGACGGAATATTAACCATTACATATTCACTTGCTTTAGACAAATTGGTCGGAATCCACCTGCATCTTTCCATATTCAGCATAATCGTTTTAATTCTTTTGCTGATGGGTTCATTCAATTGATTGATATGATCTCTCGTTATGGCATAATTTAATTTGAGATTGTATCTTTTTTTATAATTCAAAACGCCCGCCATTAATTCTTCGTCATAAACATCACTTTGAGAATCGCGTTTCAGATCTCCCACAACAAACAAACGCTGTCTAATTTGTTTAATGGCAACGCTGGTATCATCGGGTCTCAAATCTTTATAATTAGCACTGTCAATTGTAATTTTCTGCCAAAGATTATCGGTTTCGATTTTACGATATTTTTTTAAGGCATCTTTCAGCTTGTAATATTGACTGAATAAAAGATTATCGTCTTCATTCAATCGATTTGTATCGACAATTAGAGAATCTAAAATTTTGGAATACGAAATACTTTTGGCCGGTAAATACCATCCAATTTTCTTTAACGTTGCCGGATCTACGCCAGAATAAACATTACTGGCATAAAAAATATACATGCTGGTTAGGAGTAATTCTGTGTCTATTTTTGGCGGATCAATATTATCACTTTCGTTAAATGCCTGATCAATTATTTCTTTATAAGGCATTTTGCTGTCTATTCCCTGATCTTTCAGCACGTTTACTTTTTGATATAATAATGCCCCAAATTCACTAATGTTTTTTTCATCGTACCAAATAGATTTATACGATTTGGTTTTATAAATTTCCTGAACGTCTTTTTGATATTTTTTTAATTTGGGATACCGCTTAAAGAAATCATTAATCACTGCTGCATCAATAGAAATGATAGAAATATAAGTGGCAGCGACAGAATGTTTTTCTGAAGAATGATACGTCTTTTTATAATTTGAATCTTCAGGTACAGATTTAAAAGAAAATATAAAAAAACTCAAAGCAACAACAGGAAGAAAAGTAAAATTTCGCATATTTTTTATATTTAAATTTTAAAAAAAATTTATTAAAAAATACGGAAAGACCAATAGAGCACTCTAAAAACAAGCTTTCACAAATTTTTTAATAATTGGAAATCATAGATTTAAGGCTATCAAATGTACGTGTTTTTTGCGAGAATTTATCTATAAAACTGCAAAATTTAAGATCCAAAATTTATCTTTTTTGATCTTTATAAAAGCATACCGTCATACTTTTTATTTTATAAAATGTGATTTACTGGCATTCAATATATTTTTAATCATCGTTTTGAACAATCTGTATATCGATAAATCCAATTTAAAAGGGTATAAATCCGAACTTAATCTGTTATCTTTGCAGTCTGAAATCAGTTTAAATAAAGACAATACCTTAAATTGATTTCATTCATAGAAAACAGCACATCAAAATGAAATTAGACAGAAAAGAAATTCTTAAAGCTCTAGAAACAATCACTATAGCTGGCGAAGGGAAAAATATGGTAGAAAGCGGCGCCGTTGCTAATGTTATTACTTTTGGCGATGAAGTTGTAGTAGATTTAATACTGCACACTCCTGCAATGCATATCAAGAAAAGAGCTGAAGACGATATCAAAAAAACAATTCACGAATTGGTATCGCCAGAAGCAAAAATTAAAGTAAATATTAAAGTTGAAACTCCTGAGAAAAACGAAATTAAAGGTCGTGCTATTCCTGGAATTAAAAATATTATTGCCGTTGCTTCTGGAAAAGGAGGTGTCGGAAAATCTACTGTTACCGCTAATCTAGCCGTAACTCTGGCAAAAATGGGATTTAAGGTTGGAGTTCTTGATGCTGATATTTACGGTCCTTCTATGCCGATTATGTTTGATGTAGAGAACGAAAAGCCAGTTTCTATTACTGTTGACGGAAAATCAAAAATGAAACCTATTGAAAGTTACGAAATCAAGATGCTTTCTATTGGTTTCTTTACAGCACCAAGTCAAGCTGTAATCTGGAGAGGTCCAATGGCTGCAAAAGCCTTAAATCAAATGATTTTTGATGCAGACTGGGGAGAATTAGACTTTATGCTTCTGGATTTACCTCCAGGAACCGGAGATATTCACCTTTCTATTATGCAGTCACTGCCTATAACAGGAGCTGTTGTAGTAAGTACGCCGCAAGCTGTTGCTCTTGCCGATGCAAAAAAAGGAGTTGCTATGTTTATGCAGGATAACATTAATGTGCCTGTTTTAGGAATTATAGAAAACATGGCATACTTTACACCTGAAGAATTACCAGAAAACAAATATTATATTTTTGGACAAGAAGGTGCAAAAAATCTTGCAGAAGATTTGGGTGTTCCTTTCTTAGGAGAAGTGCCAATTGTACAATCTATTCGTGAAGCTGGAGATTATGGTCGTCCGGCAGCTCTTCAAACAGCTTCTCCAATTGAAGCTATTTTTGAAGGAATCACAAGAAATGTAGTGCAGGAAGTAGTAAGCAGAAACGAAAGTCTGCCTGAAACCGAAGCTATTAAAATTACAACAATGGCTGGATGTTCAGCAGTAAAAAAGAATTAATATAATAAGATAAGGAGATAATTAGAAAATGAGATGATTGTTAATTTTGATAATTATCTCATTCCCTAATTGACAAATTTTCTAATTGATAAAATTATGACAACAGAAGAATTAACAAGCAATGTATTATTAGCTCTTGATGAAATCAGACCGTTTTTAAAATCTGATGGAGGAGATATAACACTTATTTCTATAGATGATGACAAACACGTTAAAGTTCGTCTAGAAGGAGCATGCATTAGCTGCAGCGTAAATCAGATGACACTGAAAGCCGGAGTTGAAACAACAATAAAAAAATATGCACCGCAGATAGAAACGGTGGTTAACATAATGTAATATTGGAGATAATAGCAAAACTTTTTAGTACGAAAAGTTGTAAAATTATCAATAATAACATCATATTCTATTCTTTTTTTAAAGATGCGACAAAAAACACCATAAAAAATTGAGATTTTGAGTTAAGCCTGTTTTACAATTTTAAATTAAATTTGCCGGCATAACCCTAAATCTTAAATTTTATGAAAAAATTTTACACGTTGCTTTTATCTATTTTTCTTGTCTCTGTCAGCTATGGACAAAGTAAAACTTTTATTGTTGATAAAGCTTGGGTAAATGAAGCAGAAGAATGGGCAGACTTTGCATACGCCGGAAAGATTGTATTTTCTGTTAATCCAAACGATGAACCAGGAAGCTTAAGAATTGGAAATTATGATTTTTTGTATGATTTTGTAGAAGGAAGAGGGAAATTATCAAACAAGGCTGTTTACAGTACAGCTGCATTTTCTCATCCTAAAAAAATTACAGAAGCAACTGATAAGCAGGGCATATTAAACTCGACTTATGAGGGAACATTAATTTTCCAATCAGATAAAGATTATTATTCTGTAGTTGCTGTAGTAACTATTATGGAAAAAGATGATAATATTCTTGGTGTTCAAATGCGCCTTAAAGAAAACAAAAGAAGGGAATTTGCTTTTAGCACAAAACCAAATAGTTAATATACATTAGGATTTTCTCACGTTATAAAATCCAGTCAATAAATTCCAAATATAAAAATGGATGTATTAATAAAGATTAAAGATCGAGAAGGAGTTATACATGAATTACAAGCTCCAACTGATATGGCAATGAACATAATGGAGTTATGCAAAGCATACGAGCTTCCTGTTGAAGGAACCTGCGGAGGAATGGCCATGTGTGCTTCCTGTCAATGTTATGTTCTAAACGATGTGGCATTACCAGAAATGGGAGACGAGGAAGAAGCCATGCTTTCTGAAGCGTTTTATGTTAAATCTAATAGTCGTTTAGGCTGTCAGATCCCTATTACTACAGAATTGGAAGGACTGGAGTTAGAACTGGCTCCTGAATATTAAAAATAATTAAAAAGGCGGGAATTTGATTCTCGCCTTTTTATTTTCTAAGATACTTCTTTTTAAATTTCGTACTCGATTTCTCCAATATACAATAGATTGTCAATTGACACCGGGCTTTTAATTAACTCTTTTGTTATAAAAACAACCGTATTAATTTGAGATAAATCGTAGTCTAGATCTTCTAGCCTTTCTTTGGCTATTTTAATCCATTGGGGTGAATAAGAATAGATTTTGAATTTTTCTTCAAACGAAATCGCTTCATTTGCAAATCCGCTTTCCATAAAATCATGATCTAAAAAATGTTTCCCTTGCGATCTTGCAAATTCAGAAATGTATTTTTCATCGTCTTCTTCATCTTCTAGATAATAATCTTCACTTTCACCAACAAAATCAAAATACTGCTCTTCGGTCTTAAAGTTCCCAAACCAAAAATGACTGGTTTCTTTTCTCATAATTTTAATCTCTTTAATAATTTTGATTTTATGTTAATGCAAAGTACAATTTATATTCCTTTCAAAATCAAAAAAACCGCAATTACATCACTGCAATTACTGTTTTTCTTTATAACAATTATGAAATTTTAATAATTACAAAAGCATCAATCATTTTTGATTCAAAATAAAATTTCTTAAGATTATTAAATTCTTCCTCCAAAAATTTAAAACGATCAGAAAGTACCAATTTGTAAATATTTTCAATCATGATGTCATAATGATAATATTTGATAAGTTCATTAAACTCAATTGGCTCTAGTAATTCATATATTCTTTGTACCTCTTCTTTATCTATATAATGAAATCGCACAAATTGCGATTCATTTTCGATTTCAATTCCCGAATAAAACAGCTCAGAAACTTCAACATTAATTTTGTCTTTTAAATACTCTTTTAAAAGATAATTCAACGTTTCATAACCCCTTGTAAAACTATAAAAACTGTAATTATCTTTATTTTTATTAGGATAACAATTGATAACTTTTATTGAATCTTCAATTAGCTCTTGCATTATATTTTCTGGTATTCCCTCTGGATTTTTCTGAATCATCCTTAAATGCAACTTTAGAGTTTCGGTATCTAAAATCTTATCGAAGTCTATTGCATAATAAAGATTTGATTTTGCCTTTTCAAGAACAAAATTTGCTTCGTATGAAATTGCGAATAATCGTAGATCTAATCCCATAATTCGAATGTTTTGATTGAAATAAATATATATATCATTAGGCTTTTACAAAATATCATCAACTCTAAAAAACCATAAAACTAAAAAACAAGACATTGATAAAATCGAAAAAACCGTAATTACATCACTGCAATTACGGTTTTTTCTTTATAACAATTTTCTTTAATTTTTCAAATTAAACCAAACCAGCCTGAATCAAATATTCAGCGATTTGAATCGTGTTTGTAGCAGCGCCTTTTCTTAAGTTATCTGCAACAATCCACATGTTTAGTGTATTTTCCTGGCTTTCGTCACGACGAATTCTTCCAACAAAAACATCATTTTTACCTTCAGCGTATAATGGCATTGGGTACGTAAAGGTGTCTAAATTATCTTGTACCGTTACTCCGTCTGTATTATGAAGAATTTCGCGAACTTCGTTTACATCAAAATCATTTGTAAATTCTACGTTTACTGCCTCGCTGTGTCCGCCAACAACTGGTACACGAACTGCTGTCGCTGTTACTCTAATGGTATTATCGCCAAGAATTTTTTGAGTTTCACGAACCAGTTTCATTTCTTCTTTAGTGTATCCGTTTTCCTCAAAACTGTCGCAGTGTGGAATTGCATTTCTGTGAATTGGATACTTGTAAGCCATCTCACCCTGAATTCCTGCGTATTCGTTTTCTAATTGTTTTACCGCTTTTACACCAGTTCCTGTGATCGATTGGTAAGTAGAAACAATGATTCTTTTAATGTTGTATTTTTTATGCAGAGGAGCCAAAGCCAAAACCATCTGAATTGTAGAACAGTTTGGGTTTGCAATAATTTTATCTTCTTTTGTTAAAGATGAAGCATTGATTTCCGGAACTACAAGTTTCTTTGTAGGATCCATTCTCCATGCAGATGAATTATCAATAACGGTTGTTCCGGCAGCTGCAAATTTTGGCGCCCATTCTAAAGATGTATCACCTCCTGCAGAAAAAACCGCAATATCAGCTTTTAAGTCAACTGCTGTTTGTAAACCTACTACTTTATATTTTGTTCCTTTATATTCAATTTCTTTTCCTACTGATCTTTCAGATGCAACGGGAATTAATTCTGTAACAGGAAAATTTCTTTCTGCTAAAACTTTAAGCATTACCTCGCCTACCATTCCGGTAGCACCTACAACTGCTATTCTCATTTTTATATTTTTAATATCATTAATCTTAATCTACTCTGCAAAAGTAGCCATAATAAAAAACAAAACAAGGGGCTTCACAAAAAATAACAAAATGTTACAAATCAAACAATGTGTAAAATTATCTAAGTACAAATAATTTTAAATGCTATCAGGCCAATTTGTCTCCAATTCATCTTTTGCACAACCTGCAATAAACTCATCGAAATGATTCAAAAAGCCACTTTCCAACATTTTTTTTCCTTTCTGATCTCCAAAATAAAATCCGATATCTATAATTTTTTGAAGTGCCATTAGTAAATCACTATCCTTGGTTTTGTCTTCTGAGTATTTCAATTTTGAGATTTCAATAATTTCACAGATCAGAGCCTCTTTTGATTTCAGATCTAATTCTTCTATAAGCCCCGTATTCTGAAAAATAATATCAAAAATCAAGTAATACAAAGTTTCTATCTCCAGATTACCTGATTTACGATACAATGGCGTAAGTTTTGCCAGTATTTTAATCAGGGCAAGACTTATTATCTGCTCTTCTTCTCCTTCAAAATCATAAACAGCCATCAAAAAGCCCAGTATAGCGTTCACTCCTTTTAAATCTTTATTATTCAAATTAAACAGCAACAGATCTGAAATAGCAACTCCCTTTTCTTTCTTTAACGTTTTAAGCTTTGCTTCAATTTGTTTAGTTGTATCCATAGAATATGAACCGCTCCTAAAAAGCTTCTGAACTCGCTCATTTAAAACCTGTATTTTCATATTCTTACAATCTTTAGTATTAGATTAAAAAAAAACCGCCTCAATCAAGAAGCGGTTAAGTTAGACTTAGTGCAGCGGTATATATTATTTATTGTTTATTCTTTAAAAGATCTCTAATCTGAATAAGCAGTTCTTCCTGAGTTGGTCCTGCTGGTGCAGTTGGTGCCGGCTCTTCTTTCTTTTTAAGGTTATTTATTCCTTTTATGATTAAAAATAAAACAAAAGCAACAATTATAAAGTTAATTACTGCCGAAATAAACAAGCCGTATTTTACACCACCAAAAGCAGTCAATTCTTCGATAGTAGATAAATGTGCGGCATCTAAGGCCGGCTTCAAGATCAATGGCGTTATTACATTTTCAATTAATGAGCTTACTATTTTGCCAAAAGCCGCTCCAATAATTACACCGACAGCCAAATCGACTACGTTGCCTTTCATTGCAAATTCCTTAAATTCCGAAATTATACTCATAATTGTTAGTTTTAGATTTTAATAAATGAAGATCGAAAATAAGCAATTTTCCCGAAAGTACCTTACACTATCTAAAAAATACTCGTTTCACGCGCTGCGAAATACTCGTCATAATCTCATACGGAATAGTCTTTAAAGCTTCGGCCATTTCGATAACTGTTGGGCTTTCGCCGAAAATTATTACGGAGTCGCCTTCTTTACAATCAATATGACTTACATTCACCATCAGCATATCCATACAGACACTGCCGACAATTTTTGCTTTTTGATTTTTAATGACTACGAAACCTGCTTCATTTCCCCATAATCTCGAAATTCCGTCTGCATAACCAATTGGTATTGTTGCAATTTTTGTTTCTTTCTCAGCCATAAAACGACGTCCGTAACCTACGCTGTCGCCCGCGGGAATAGTGCGCACCTGCGAAATAATCGATTTTAAAGTGCCTACATTCTCAAGATATTTTTGTTCTGCCGGATCATTAGAAACTCCGTATAAACCAATTCCCAAACGCACCATATTATATTGCGCATCAGGAAAATTACTGATTCCAGACGTATTTAAAATATGACGAATCGGATTTATATTCAATTCTGACATTAATTTTGATGACAATTTCTCAAATAAATCGATTTGTTGATTTACAAAATCAAAATGCTGCAGATCATCGCTTGTTGCCAAATGTGACAATATACTTTGAACACGAACGGTCGAATTTCCTTTTAAAGTCACGATTAATTCATCGATTGTGTTGTCTTCAAAACCTAAACGATGCATTCCGGTATCTATTTTGATATGAATCGGAAAATCTTTTAAATTCTTCTCTCTGGCAATCTTTAAAAAGGCATTTAATCCTTTTAAACTATAAATTTCAGGTTCTAATTGATACTGAATAATCGAAGGAAAACTGGTAGACTCTGGATTTAGCACCATAATTGGCAGCGTGATGCCTCCGTTTTTTAGTGAAATTCCTTCATCGGCGAAAGCCACACCCAAATAATTGACTTTATGATGCTCGAGTAATTTTGCGATTTCTAAACCGCCGTTTCCGTAACCAAAAGCTTTTACCATAACCATCATTTTAACATCTGGTTTAAGCTTAGATTTAAAGTAATTAAAATTATGCGTAATAGCATCCAAATTAATTTCGAGAACTGTTTCGTGTGTTTTCTCTTCAAGAAGCGAAACAATTTCTTCAAACTGAAAAGAACGTGCTCCTTTTATTAAAATTGTTTCGTTATTGAAATTAAGATTTTCTATTTCATTAATAAAATCGGCCGTGTTTTGAAACATTCGGCTGTTGGCAAATTTAGACGCAAAAGAAGAAATTGTGGATCCAATACCAATTACACGATTTACTTTATTGTCTGAAATCAGCTGGGCCACTTTTGAGTACAATTCTTCTTTAGAAAAGCCGCTCTGAAAAATATCAGATAAAATAACTGTTTTGGATGCGTTTTTCTTTTGACTTTCCAGAAAATCCAAAGCGATTTTGAGCGATTGAAAATCAGAACTGTAACTGTCATCTATGATACTGCAATTGTTAATTCCGTTTTTCACTTCAAGACGCATTCGAACGGGATAAAGCATCGCAATTCGACTTTGAATAACTTCTTGATTATAATTAAAATACAACAAAACTAACAAGCAGGAAATAGCATTTTCTACAGAAGCCGAATCGCTAAACGGAATTTCTAAACTAAAATTTTCTCCTTTATATTGATATTGAATGTGAGTATGCTCGTTTTTACTTTCTTTTTTCAGAATAAAAACATCGGCGCTGTTATCTGTAAAACTCCAAGAAAACAGCTTTCGCGGATGCATCATATATTCTGCAGCAAACTGGGTCAAACAAGAGTCGACAACTTCAGTTTTTTGATAGATAATTACCGGACAATCTTTAAACAAAATCAATTTTTCATCGATCTTCTGGACTAAATTTAAAAAGCCCTCATCGTGTGCAGAACCAATGTTCGTTAAAACACCAATAGTCGGCTTGATGATTTTCTCCAGATTAGCCATTTCGTTAACGGTCGAAATTCCGGCTTCAAATATTCCTAAATTGTGTTTCTCGTTAATCGCAATAACAGACAGCGGCACACCAACCTGCGAGTTGTAACTTTTTGGACTTCTGATGATATTATAATCTGGGCTCAATAAGAAATTAAGCCATTCTTTTACAATTGTTTTTCCGTTGCTTCCCGTTAATCCAATAATCGGAATCTGGAATAAATTCCTGTAATAAGCCGCCAATTCCTGGAGTGCTTTTAGGGTGTTTTTTACAATAAAAAAATTGGCTTTGCCTTTAACATTTTCCGGAATATACTGCACGACAAAATTCTGAACTCCTTTTTCTATTAGTTCAGCTATATACAAATGAGCATCATTATTAACACCAGAAAGGGCAATAAACAATGTTTGAGGTCCGTTTTGTAAAGATCGGCTGTCAATCGAAATGTGATCAACAAAAATATCGATATCTGAGCCATTCCATTCGGCATCAAGAACCGAAACAAGGCTTTTTAAATTTATGCTCATTTATAAAGTTTCTTTTTGTCAAAATTAATGAAATTCACGCCTAAAAATTATATTTACTTATATTTGTTGAAACCACAAATCTTGTTGCTTTGAAAAAAATCCTCCCTTTATTCTCCTATATCCTGCATCCGATATTTATATCGATCTATGCCACTTTATTTTACCTTTTTTGCAAAAAAGATCTTTTTTCTAATCAGGAAAAGTACTTTGTTTTGTTTCAGATTTTGATCATTACAATTGCGGTTCCAATTTTGTTTTTTCTGTTGCTTCGCTCAACGGGACATGTAAAATCTATTATGCTTCCTGAAACTGCCGAGCGCAGGATTCCGCTTGTTCTACAGTGTTTTTTGTATATTTTATTGGTAAAAAGAAGCATTGTTATTCTTCGTTATCCAGAGCTGCATTTCTTTTTTCTGGGTGCTTTGTTCAGTACTATTATAGCTTTAATCTGTTCTCTTTTTAAGATTAAAGCCAGTTTGCATATGCTTGCTGTTAGCAGTCTGACTATTTTTGTAATCGGACTTAACATTCATCTGCAGATGCAAAATCCGTATTGGTCTGCGTTTTTGGTTTTAATGACTGGTATTACTGCATCATCACGATTAGAAATGAGAGCACATACTCCAAAAGAGATTTTCCTCGGATTGATAATTGGTGTTATGCCACAGGTTTTGTTTTTGTTTTTGTGGTTATAAGATATAGAAAATCAGCCCGGCATTAAGCGATTTTATATTAACATTATCTCCTGCAACAGTTTTTGCAGACTTAAATAAAGGATTTAAGCCGTAATACAAATAAAGATTCCAGGTATTATAACCTGTAGAAAGATAAACTCCGTACTGAAGTTTATTGATGTCTGGATTGTTGTTAATTCTGTATGTATTTTCTCCATCGTCCAGAATAGAACTGCTCGAAAATATATAACTGAATTTCATTCCGCCATAAATCCTCCAGAATTTAGTACTCTCAAAAGTCGAATTTCTCCATCTAAATTCTACCGGCATCTCAACTGCATACTGTCTGTATCGGTTAGAGACAAATTCTCCATAATCATTTACACCGTAAACCCGTGCACCATCCGCATCTTTAGAAATGGTAAGATTTTGAAAATAATTCTGATAACTCAACCCTAATCCTGTAGCAAAAGCTACTGTTCTGCTTTTATTTAAAGGTATATCCCGAAGAAAACCACCAGAAAGTCCAAGCGAAAATTTATTCTGCCTGAATTTTACAGGAACATCTGTAAACATATTATAGGTTACCGAAAAGTAAAACTGATCTTCGCGATACAAAGAATCGATTTTTACCAACGGCTTAATTTCAGGTTTAACTTCTTCCTGTGCAGACATATTGAAAAACGTTACTAAAAATAAGCAGCTAAAAATGAATCGCATATTGTCTTTTGTTTTTTTGAAGGTTATCAGGTAAACGTTTTTTGGAGTTAATTTATTTTACTTACAAATATAATATAATGCTGCCTCAGGATACGATTAGAAAACAAATATTCTCTTTTTTACCCGGATTAAAATGATTTACTGCATTATTTTCAACAAACCAGCGCCAGAGATCTAAAAAATAAATCAATTTTCAGGAGATCTTTTATACCTTTGCTGGAAATGAAGAAAAAACAGCTCATACTAAGTTTCTCTTTTGCTGTAATAGTATTGTTTTCAATGCTGTTTCAGTCCATACACAGTTATGAGCATATTGTAAAACAGCTTTCAGAAAAACAATGCCATCATGATTACAATGATCCTAATGGCGAAATAACGCATCAGCATCATAATTTTGATTTATGTTACGTCTGCGATTTTGTTTTCGGAAGCTTTATAATTCCTGATAATTTTTCATTTCACTTTCAAACTTTTCAGGGAGAAACTCCTTATTTTTTTACTGCCGAAGAAAATATATTTACATTTTCCGGAAGCTCTTATTTATTACGCGGTCCTCCCGCAACTTTAGTTTCTTAATTTTTCGAATAATCGAATTCAAAAAAAACAATTGTTTCGCTTTAAATTGATTTGCAAAAATCAGTTCAATTTTCCAGTCCAAATATTCATTGGGATCGGAAAGTTTTACTGTTAGTTTCATTTTATTTTAAAAAGAAAATCCATTAACTATAGCATCATTTTCAAATGAAAAAAATAATAATTGCCCTTATTTTAGGGTTTTCCAGCATTCTTTCTGCTCAAAATTCTGTTTCGGGAACTGTAACCGATTCTCAAAACCAGCCAATGCCGGGAGTTTCTGTTTATGCACCAGAATTGCATAAAGGAACTACTACAGATACAAATGGGAAATATCAATTTAGCAATCTTCCAAACGGAAGTTTACACCTTTCTTTTGCCTTTATAGGATATACAACGCAAAACAACACAATTGCTAAATTATTAAAAGAAAATACTTTAGACATCACTTTAGCAGAATCTATTCTAGAAATGGATGAAGTAATTGTGTCAACTCCTTTTAACAAACTGCAATCGCAAAACGTAATGAAAGTAGAACACGAAAGCATTAAAACCTTACAGCAAAAGGGAACTTCAACCTTAATAGAAGGTTTGGCCACAATTCCTGGAGTGTCTCAGATTTCTACAGGAACTTCTATAGGAAAACCGGTTATTCGAGGACTTAGCGGTAATCGTGTTTTGGTTTATTCGCAAGGCGTTCGTATCGAGAATCAGCAGTTTGGAGACGAACACGGTCTGGGTTTAAACGATGCCGGAATCGAAAGTGTCGAAGTTATAAAAGGTCCCGCTTCTCTATTATATGGATCTGATGCTTTGGGAGGTGTTTTATATTTTAATCCTGAAAAATTTGCTGATGCTAATACCTTCAAAGCCAATTTCAGTCAAAAATATTTCACAAACACACAAGGAAGCAATTCTTCTATCGGCTTAAAAACTTCTACAGATAATTGGAAATTTCTGGCCAGAGGAAGTTTTAACACCCATTCTGATTATAAAATTGCAGATGGTGACCGTGTAACCAATTCACGTTATAACGAAACTGATTTTAAAACCGGAATCGGATACAGCAATTCGAGTTTTTCAAGTGTTTTGAGATACAACTATAACAAACTTGATATTGGTATTCCAGAAGACGGAATCGCCGAACAGTCTTCAAGCAAAGACACACAATTTCCGAGACAAGGCATCTTTAATCATTTATTGAGTTTAAACAATGTCATCTTTTTTGAAAACTCAAAATTAGATGTTGATCTGGGTTATATTTCAAATGACAGAAGCGAGTTTGAAGACAGCAATGAAGCATCTTTACGCATGAAATTAAACACTTTTAATTACAATGCTAAATATCACTTCCCTAAATTGGGTAAAATCGAAACAATTCTTGGAGTGCAGGGAATGCACCAGACCAATACCAATTCTGGAGAAGAATATTTAATTCCAGATGCAACAACAAATGATTTTGGTGTTTTTGGAACAGCAAATTACGAATGGGACAACAGTGTTGTACAAGCCGGATTACGTTTTGACAACCGAAACATTACTTCTCAGGCTCATGGAACTGAAGGTGAAGAAGGATATTTTGAAGCTTTAGACAAATCTTTTGATAGTTTTAATGCGTCGTTAGGATATAAAACAAAACTGGCAGAACCGTTAACGCTTCGATTGAATGTGGCCACAGGATTTAGAGCCCCAAATTTAGCCGAATTGACTTCAAACGGAGTTCACGAAGGAACGAATCGATACGAAATTGGAAATTCAAATTTAAAAACAGAACAAAATGTTCAAACCGATTTGAATTTAGAATATAAAAATACCCATTTTGAATTTTTCGTAAACGGATTTTACAATCATATCAATAATTACATCTATACTTCTCCAACTGGAGATGTTCTGGATGATAACGATGTTTTTGCTTACGTTCAGGACAATGCAAAATTATATGGAGGAGAAATTGGTCTGCATTTTCATCCTCATCCGTTAGATTGGCTGCATTTTGAAACTAGTTTTGAAACTGTAACAGGTAAAAAAGACAATAATGATTATCTTCCTTTAATTCCTGCCAATAATTGGAACAATACGCTTAGAACAGAATTTAACATCAAAAACTGGCTTAGCGAAGGTTTTGCATCTCTAAATGTTTCTTCTACTTTCAGTCAGGATAATGTAAGTGGTTTTGAAACTGCTTCTAAAGGTTATACTTTGGTAAATTTAGGTTTTGGAGGAACTGTTAAACTAGGAAAAACTGCTTTTGACGTGAATTTAAACGGAAACAATTTATTCGATAAAAGTTATATCGCACATCTTTCAAGATTAAAAACAGACGGAATTCCAAATATTGGAAGAAATATCGTTTTAGGTGTAAATTTTAATCTTTAGTCTTTAACCGCAAAGAACGCTAAGATTTACGCAAGGAACGCTAACTTATTTCACGCAAAGCCGCAAGGGCGCAAAGTTTATTTTCTTTTCGACTCTGCGGCTTTGCGAGATTTAAATAAAAAACTTTGCGAACCTTGTGAAAAACACTTTGCGCGCTTTGCGGTTAAATATTTACCAATCTCACAAAAAGTGCTATTTTTGCTACAACCGTTAAACTTAAACAATGAAAAAAACATTTCTTATAATGGCAATTACAACTGCAGGAATTTCATTTGGTCAGAACAAAATTCAGTATCCTGAAACTAAAAAAGGCGAAACTGTAGATGTTTATTTTGATACAAAAGTAAGCGATCCTTACCGCTGGCTTGAAGACGATAAATCTGCTGAAACCGGAGCTTGGGTAAAAGCTCAAAACGAAGTAACTTATGGTTATTTAGATAAAATTCCGTTTCGCGAAGAACTTAAAAAGCGAATGGAAAAGCTCTGGAATTTTGAGAAAATAAGTGCGCCTTTTATAGAAGGAAAACACACGTATTACTCTAAAAATAATGGTCTGCAAAATCAATCTGTTATCTACAGAAAAGGAGATAATGGCAAAGACGAAGTTTTTTTAGATCCAAACACCTTCTCAAAAGATGGAACAACTTCTCTTGGAGGTTTGGATTTTTCTAAAGACGGAACAAAAGCTGCCTACGCTATTTCTGAAGGAGGAAGCGATTGGAGAAAAGTTATTATTATTGATGCTTTGTCTAAAAAAGTTTTAGAAGATACTTTGGTTGATGTAAAATTCAGCGGTGTATCCTGGCTGGGCAACGAAGGCTTTTATTACTCAAGCTACGAAAAACCAAAAGGAAGTGAATTGTCTGCAAAAACAGATCAGCATAAATTGTATTTCCACAAATTAGGAACTTCACAAAAACAAGATAAAGTAATTTTTGGAGCAGAAGAAAAAAGAAGATATGTTGGCGGTTACGTTACAGAAGATGATCATTATCTGGTAATCTCTGCTGCAAATTCTACTTACGGAAACGAATTGTACATTAAAGACTTGACAAAACCAAACAGTCCGATTGTAACTATTGTGGACAACTTTAATAGTGAAAACAACATTATCGAAAACGAAGGAAGCAAATTATTTATTGATACTGATTTGAATGCTCCTAATAAACGTGTCGTAACAGTTGATGTAAGTGCTCCGAAACCAGAAAACTGGAAGGATTTTATTAAAGAAACCGAAAATGTTTTAGCTCCTTCTACGGGTGGAGGTTATTTCTTTGCCAATTATGTAAAAGATGCGGTTTCGCTGGTAAAACAATATGATTACAGCGGAAAATTAGTTCGCGAAATTAAACTTCCTTCTGTTGGAACTGCAGCCGGATTTGGAGGCAAAAAGAAAGAAAAAACAATTTATTACAGTTTTACAAATTACACTACTCCGGGAACTATTTTTTCTTTTGATCCAAAATCTGGAAAATCTGAAATATACCAAAAACCTAAAGTAGATTTTAAAAGTGAAGATTACGAGTCTAAACAAATTTTTTACACTTCTAAAGACGGAACTAAAATCCCGATGATCATTACTTATAAAAAAGGATTGAAATTAGACGGTAAAAATCCAACCATTTTATACGGTTACGGAGGATTTAATATCAGTCTGACACCAAGTTTCAGTATTGCCAATGCTGTTTGGTTAGAAAACGGAGGTGTTTATGCTGTAGCAAACTTAAGAGGCGGCGGTGAATACGGGAAAAAATGGCATGATGCGGGTACAAAACTGCAAAAACAAAATGTATTTGACGATTTTATAGCTGCAGGCGAATATTTAATTGCTCAAAAATACACTTCTTCAGATTTCTTAGCAATTCGCGGAGGTTCAAACGGAGGTTTACTAGTTGGGGCAACAATGACACAGCGCCCAGATTTAATGAAAGTAGCGCTTCCGGCAGTTGGAGTTATGGATATGTTACGCTACAATGCTTTTACAGCTGGTGCAGGATGGGCTTTTGATTACGGAACTGCACAAGACAGTAAAGAAATGTTTGAATATTTAAAAGGATATTCTCCTGTTCAAAACGTTAAAAAAGGAACTAAATATCCTGCAACTATGGTTACAACTGGCGATCATGATGATCGTGTTGTTCCGGCACACAGTTTTAAATTTGCTTCAGAATTACAAGAAAAACAAGCAGGAGAGAATCCGGTTTTAATTCGTATTGACGTAAAAGCAGGTCATGGAGCAGGAAAATCTGTTGCTGCAAGCATTCAGGAAAATGTAGATATTCAAGCTTTCACACTTTATAATATGGGTTTTAAAGCTTTGCCTAAAAAGTAAGACTAACGCTTAAATTTTTTTAGCCACGAATTACACGAATTTACACCAATTAAATTCGTGAATTCGTGGCTTATTTTTTTAAGCCAATTGAAAATAAGCAATTCGTGAAAATTCGTGTAATTCGTGGCAAACCTTTTTTAAGCAATTCTTTTCTCTTAAATTTGAATAACTAAAAAGATCAAAAATGAAAATTATAAATTGGGGAATTATAGGCTGTGGCAATGTTACCGAAGTAAAAAGCGGTCCCGCATTTCAGAAAGCACCAAATTCAGCTCTGGTTGCCGTGATGCGCAGAGATGCAGCATTGGCCGAAGATTATGCCAAGCGTCACAATGTTCCCAAATGGTACTCAAATGCAGCAGATTTAATAAATGATCCCGATGTTGACGCTGTATATATCGCAACACCTCCATCTTCTCATAAAGAATATACTATTTTATGCGCTAAAGCAGGAAAACCAGTTTATGTAGAGAAACCAATGGCTTTAACTTTTGAAGAATGCAACGAAATGATCAGCATCTGCAAAGAAAACAATGTACCGTTGTTTGTTGCTTATTACAGAAGAAGCCTGCCAAGATTCCTAAAAATAAAAGAACTTATTGACGAAGGCAAAATCGGAACTGTAAGACATGTAAACTGTGTTTTATATCATCCGTTTGAAGAACGTTACGACGACGAAATTAATCTTCCCTGGACAGTTATGCCTCATATTTCCGGAGGCGGAATATTTGTTGATTTGGCTTGCCATACTTTAGATTTCTTAGATTTTGTTTTTGGGCCTATAAAATCTGTTCGCGGACATGCGAGCTCTCAGCTTTTGGCTTACCCTGCTGAAGATACTGTTTCGATGTCTTTTTTATTCGAAAATGGAGTTCACGGTTCTGGATTATGGAATTTTGCCAGTTTTGAGCGTTATGACAATACTGAAATTGTCGGCGATAAAGGAAGAATTTCTTTTTCTACCTTTGGAAATGACCCAATTCATGTTCAATATATAAACGGTGAAAAAGAAAGCATTACTATCGAAAATCCGCTTCATATTCAGCAGCCGTTTATAGAAACTGTCGTTGCAGAACTATTGGGCAATGAAGGAGCTTCGCCGTCAAAAGGAATTTCTGGCGCGAGAACCACTTGGGTTATTGATGAAGTTTTGAAGGAGTTTAGAGATTTGAAGTCATAGTATTGTCTTTTCTCCTTTCAATCGAAATGACAAAACCACAAAAAAAGGATATTCTTTCGAATATCCTTTTCTGTAAAATATAATAGCGGAATAAAATTATAGACTGTATTTAAGTCCAAAAGTCAAACCTAAACCAGAAATCCCAACAAAAGAACTGATGTCATTCATTGCTTCATTTGGTCTAGTGGTATCACCAGGAATTGTAGTTGTTGCTGTATTAGGGTTAAATAAAGGATTATTAGAAGTGCTGTTTAATTGTTTAACATAATCAACATGACTTGCAGAATATGATGCATCTGCACGGAAAGTAGTAGGAGTATTTAATTTATCAACTCCATTTTCAGTATACACTTCAGTTTCTTTTGTTTTTCCGTGTACTGTAAAATTACGGTATTCCAATTCAGCAAAAATAGATATATGAGTTCCTAATTTGTAAGATGTACCAATTGCAGCTAAGAATCCAACTGTTGGGTTTGGTTTCACAACATCTTTAGTATAAGTTTTAGTTACTCCTGCTGGATTTGTATAAGTTCTGTTTGTTTCAATTGTTAAATCTCCATGAACCGGAACGATTACACCTACTTTAGTATAAGGTTCAAAACCATGAGCTTCTCCTAAAAACATAACAAGTGCCGGAGCGACATCAAAAGCTCTAATTCTTCCTTCTGCTCTACCTGTTGCAAAAGTTGGTCCTGCAGCTACTAATCTATTAGTTGTTTCAACCATAGTTTTGCTGGCACTAGAAAAATAATTAAGTCCTAACTCTACACCTAAACGTGGTGAAAAACGGTATCCAGCAGTTAAGCCACTACGAAAACCTTCACCAAAAGAACCATGATTTGTTTCTCTTGAAACTAAAGTTGTACCATCTGCTGCATAAACATCAGTATTAGGTAATGCTCCTGATACAGTTGGAAATTCTGTTGCAGCGGTCTGCATGAAATAAGATCCGCCTAATTTAAAATACCAGCTTTCTGGTTTATCTGTTGTTTGTGTCTGTGCTATTGTTGCCATAGAACAAATTAATAGTCCTAATAAAAATAGGTTCTTTTTCATATCTCTGATTTAATTAATTAATACAAATTTAGAGTATTTTAACATAATCGTAAAGTTTGTATGGTTAGACTTGTAACGAAATCGTTGTAATTTCGGGCAATAATATTAAAAAAGTATTATGCATGCATATTTTTAACATTTAAAACTAAATTTATTCTAAATTTTAACTGTTAATTTTTTAGTTCAATTTAAAATTAATTTGCATTTTCTCTAATTCCTGTAGTAATTCATTAGAAATTTTCACTTTTAAACGCCTGCTTGGCATCGTTAATTTAGTAACTACTTTTATTTCTTCTACTTCATTTACTTCCTGAATTTTAGTCTCCTGAACGGTATCTTCACTGTCGTTTTCTTCCTCAAAAACAGCATCTTCAGTTTCCTCAAAATCCGTTGGAGTTTCTACCTCAACCAAACGTTTTATTTTTTCTAATTCCATGATTTCAAAAGTCACTGTATTATCACCTTTATAAGCATTAAATAAATGACTTAATCTATGAATAAAGTCTGTCTGAAGATCTTTAATGTTCAATAATAAAATCAGTTTTTTAGCAAAAGCTTCCAAAATATCCTGCAGTTGCCTTACCTCAACAAACTGCATTCTTGGATCTGTTTTTTTACCTGTATCATGATTTACCCAGCCGTCTTTTATCAATATTTTTAGGAAGGCAAAATTATTCTGAATCAAAAAGTGACGGAATTTTAAATATTCTTCACCAAAAATCTTAAACTCAAAACTCTCATCGTAACCTTCTAAATTAAAAGCCGCCCAGCCTTTTCCGTTTTTAGCCACACGATGCTGTACATTATTTATAATTCCGGCAAAAGTTAGATTTTTCCCCACATATTCATTCATACTTTTCAGCGCTTCTAATCGGGCATTACAGAAGTATTTCATCTCAAATCTAAAATCATCCAGCGGATGTCCGGAAATGTAAATCCCTACCACTTCTTTTTCTTTGGCCAGTTTTTCCATCGTACTCCAGTCTTCACATGGCGGTACGACTGGTTCTGCGATCTGAACTTCGCTGGTTTCTCCAAATAAACTTACCTGCGATGAATTTTCATTCTCCTGAAATTTCGATCCGTAACGAATTGCTTTTTCGTAAAAAGTTATTCCGTCACCATCATCATGAAAATATTGCGCTCTTGTGGTTCCTTCAAACGAATCAAAACCACCTGCAAGTGCTAAGTTTTCGATAGCTTTTTTATTGGCAGCACGCAGATCAATTCGCTTTGCCAAGTCAAAAATCGATTTATATCTTCCGTCTTTTCTGTTTTCTACAATAGTTTCTACCGCTCCAGAACCCACACCTTTGATCGCTCCCATTCCAAAACGAACGGCATAATCATCATTTACGGTGAATTTATAGTACGATTCGTTTACGTCTGGGCCCAAAACCTGTAATCCCATACGTTTACATTCTTCCATAAAAAAGGAAACCTGCTTAATATCGTTCATGTTATTCGAAAGTACTGCCGCCATATATTCAGCAGGGTAATGCGCTTTTAGAAATGCTGTTTGATAAGCAATCCAGGCATAACATGTTGAGTGCGACTTATTAAAGGCATAACTCGCAAAAGCTTCCCAGTCTTTCCAGATTTTCTCTAAAATCTTTGCATCGTGACCTTTTGCTGAGGCTTGTTCCACAAACTTAGGCTTCATTTTATCCAGTACCTCTTTTTGCTTCTTACCCATCGCTTTACGCAAAACGTCGGCCTCACCCTTTGTAAATCCTGCCAAAGACTGAGACAAAAGCATTACCTGCTCTTGGTAAACCGTAATTCCATAAGTTTCTGATAAATATTCGGCACAGGCATCCAAATCGTATTTGATTTCTTCATCTCCATTTTTTCTTCGAACGAAAGATGGAATATACTCCAAAGGCCCCGGACGATAAAGTGCATTCATGGCAATTAAATCTCCAAAAACCGTTGGTTTCAGATCTTTCATGTATTTCTGCATTCCGGGCGACTCGTATTGGAAGATTCCAACCGTTTCTCCTCTTTGGAAAAGTGCATACGTTTCTTCATCATCAATCGGGAATGTGTCTGGATCCAGCTCTTTTCCTGTTCTGTATTTTACTAGTTTTACCGTATCTTTTATCAGCGTAAGGGTCTTTAGACCCAAAAAGTCCATTTTAAGCAATCCGGCACTTTCTGCAACTGAGTTGTCAAACTGCGTTACATATAAATCGGAATCTTTTGCTGTGGTCACGGGAACGAAATTCGTAATATCTGATGGTGTAATGATTACTCCACAAGCGTGAATTCCGGTATTTCGCATCGATCCCTCAAGAATTTTTGCCTGCTGAATGGTTTCTCCTGCCAAATCATCTTCATTGGCAATGGCGATCAATTCTTTTACATTCTCAAATTCATCAGAACGAAGGGCTTTTTTGACCTCTTCTTCACTCTCCGAAATAAAACGCGCCAAATTCCATTTTGACGGCATCATTCCCGGAATCAGTTTTGCAATTCTATCAGCTTCAAATAATGGTAAGTCCAATACACGAGCCGTATCACGAATCGCAGATTTGGTTGCCATTTTACCATACGTGATAATCTGGGCCACCTGATTTTTTCCGTATTTGTTGATTACATATTCCATTACACGACCACGACCCTCATCATCAAAATCGATATCAATATCGGGCATCGATACACGATCCGGATTTAGGAAACGCTCAAAAAGCAAATCGTACTTAATCGGGTCAATATTGGTAATTCCCAAGCAATAGGCAACGGCAGAACCCGCTGCAGATCCACGTCCTGGTCCAACCGAAACGTCCATATTTCTGGCTTCGGCAATAAAATCCTGCACAATCAAAAAGTAACCCGGATATCCGGAGTTTGAAATCGTCAATAACTCAAAATCCAAACGTTCCTGAATTGATTCTGTAATTTCGCCGTATCTTTTTGCTGCTCCAACCATAGTTAGATGTCGCAAATATTTATTTTCACCTCGCACACCACCGTCCGCTTCGTCTTCGACTACAAAAAATTCTTCTGGAATATCAAATTTAGGAAGCAATACATCTCGATAAAGCGAATAACCTTCGACCTTATCAATGATTTCCTGAATGTTAATAATGGCCTCGGGAAGATCAGAAAAGAGTTTTTTCATCTCTTCTTCTGATTTATAATAGTATTCCTGATTTGGCAGTCCGTAACGATAACCTCGTCCACGGCCAATTGGTGTTGCCTGCTTTTCACCGTCTTTTACGCAAAGTAAAATATCGTGCGCGTTGGCATCTTCTTTATTTAAATAATAGGTATTATTTGTCGCTATTAATTTGACATTGTGTTTTTGAGCAAACTCAATCAGGGTTTTGTTTACACGATTTTCATCTTCCTGATTATGACGCATTACTTCTAAATAGAAATCTGAGCCAAATTGTTCTTTCCACCAGATTAAAGCTTCTTCGGCTTGGTTTTCTCCAATGTTTAGGATTTTACTCGGAATTTCTCCGTATAAATTCCCAGACAAAACCATAATATCTTCTTTGTATTTTTCAACAATATTTTTGTCAATTCTTGGGACATAGTAAAATCCTTCGGTATACGCAATCGAAGCCATTTTTGCCAGATTGTGATAACCTGCTTTGTTTTTGGCCATCAGAACAACCTGATAACCGTTGTCTTTTTTGCTTTTATCTAAATGGTTTTCACAGATATTAAACTCACAGCCCACAATTGGCTTTATTTCAGTTTCTGTTGGCTCTTCACCAGCTTCAACCAAAGCTTTATTTTTTCCAGATGCTGCTTTATTGTGATTCATAACGGCACTCACAAAGTGAAAAGCTCCCATCATGTTTCCGGTATCTGTCATCGCAACGGCCGGCATTCCGTTTTTGGCTGTAGCCGAAACTATATTCCCAATTCCGATCGTTGATTGAAGAACAGAAAACTGTGTATGATTGTGTAAATGCGCAAATTTTGCTGCTTTAAAATCAGCTTTATCAGATTCAGAAACTACAGTTCCTTTGTCATCAGATTGCAAAGCTTTAATCTGCTCTCTGATTTTATCAGAAGCTGCTTTTAAATTGATGTGTTTTAAACCAATTAAAGGAAATTCCTGTGGATTTCTTTCCTTAAATTCTCTGAAATATTCTTTTGGAACGTCTAGTTCTTCTTTTGTAAAAACTTCTCTTCGAACCAATTCCAAAAAACAACGCGTAGTTGCCTCAACGTCGGCAGTTGCATTGTGCGCTTCCGCGAAAGGTTTATTAAAAAGATAACTGTGCAATTCGGTCAAAGTCGGAAGTTTGAATCTTCCTCCGCGACCTCCGGGAAGCTGTAATAATGAAGCCGTAACTTCTGTACAAGTATCCAGAACCGGCATTGAACTCATTTGAGACTCCACTCCCATTCTATGGAATTCGGCGCCCATAATATTAACGTCGAAACCTAAATTCTGCCCAACAATGAATTTGGTTTTGCTTAAAGCGATATTGAATTTTTCCAAAACTTCTGCAAGCGAAATGCCGTCGGCTTCAGCCAATTCAGTCGATATTCCGTGAATACGCTCTGCATCATACGGAATATTAAATCCTTCTGGTTTTACCAAATAATCCTGATGCTCGATAAGCGTTCCCATTTCGTCATGAAGCTGCCACGCGATCTGAATACAGCGAGGCCAGTTATCAGAATCGGTTATGGGAGCGTCCCAGCGTTTTGGTAATCCGGTTGTTTCGGTATCGAATATTAAATACATAGAATGAAAATACAAAAATTAAACTCCAAATCCCAAGTTTTTCCAATATAAATATCTGATTATATGGAGTATAAAAAACTGCTTTGCAAATTATGGAGGAAGTTCAAATTTACGCCTTTTTTTAGAGATAGAAAACGGTTAAATCTTTAAAAAGTGATTCTTATTAAGTAATCAGTTTTTCTCTTAAAATTCATAAAATTTGATAAAAATACACTTCTTGGATGTCGTAGTATTCAGAGGATTTATTGATTCTAAATAACAATCAAAAAACTCATTTAAAAGGGTTAAAAAACCAAAAAAGCTTTCTTATAACAAAGAAACCAAAACTAACAATTATTACTATTTTGATTCAATTTGTTACATATTTTCGAATTAATCTTTATATTTTATAGTGATTTTGAGATAAATTTGCAAACTATTAAAAGAAAAAACAAACAAGCAAAATTAAAGCCGAAAAAGAAAAACAAAATGGGGTTTTAAATCATTTTTCTGTCAAAATTGAATTAACAAAAGCACTTTCGTAATTGGTATTTTAGTTTGGGCATCGTATATAATGAAATATTGAAATTTGAGATTTTGTATCTTTTTTTACTTTTGTTTGGCTATTATAATGAACAGGGAATTGCTGTGATTATAGAATTACAATTAAAAAAAATAAAAAATGAGTAAGACATTATTTGACAAAGTATGGGATTCACATGTAGTGCGTAAAATTGAAGATGGACCAGATGTGTTTTTTATTGACCGTCATTTCATTCATGAAGTTACGAGTCCTGTTGCTTTTTTAGGATTAAAAGCCAGAGACGTTAAGGTTTTATACCCAGAGCGTACTTTTGCAACTGCAGATCACAATACACCAACCATAAACCAACATTTACCAGTTCAGGATCCTTTGTCAGCTAATCAGCTGCAAGCTCTTGAAGATAATGCCAACGAATACGGAATTTCGCACTGGGGATTAGGCCACATTAAAAATGGAATTGTACACGTAGTAGGTCCTGAAAACGGAATTACTTTGCCAGGTGCTACTATTGTTTGTGGTGACTCACATACATCTACTCACGGTGCCTTTGGCGCAATTGCTTTTGGTATTGGAACTTCTGAGGTGGAGATGGTGCTTTCTACGCAATGTATTATGCAGCCAAAACCAAAGAAAATGCGTATCAACGTAAATGGACAACTAAGTAAAGGTGTTGGACCAAAAGATGTTGCACTTTATATTATTGCGCAATTGACTACTTCTGGAGGAACAGGATATTTTGTTGAATACGCTGGTGATGTTTTCGAAAACATGACTATGGAAGGCCGTATGACGGTTTGTAATTTAAGTATCGAAATGGGTGCTCGTGGAGGAATGATCGCTCCGGATCAAACTACTTTCGATTTCCTTGAAGGAAGACTTTATGCTCCAAAAGGTGAAGCATGGACTAAAGCTGTTGAATACTGGAAAACTTTAAAAACAGATGCTGATGCTGTTTTTGATGCTGAATTAAACATCAAAGCTTCAGATATTGAACCAATGATTACTTATGGTACTAACCCAGGAATGGGAATTGGTATCTCTAAACATATTCCTAACGCCAACCAAGTAGAAGGCGGCGAGGAAACATATAAAAAATCGTTAGCTTATATGGGCTTCCACGAAGATGATGTGATGATTGGAAAACCAATTGACTACGTTTTCTTAGGAAGCTGTACAAATGGACGTATTGAAGATTTCAGGGCTTTCGCCGAAATTGTAAAAGGAAGAAAAAAAGCAGATAATGTTACTGCTTGGTTAGTTCCGGGTTCTCACGTTGTGGAAGCTCAAATTAAGGAAGAAGGTATTTTAGATATTTTGACTGAAGCTGGTTTCGTATTACGTCAGCCGGGTTGTTCTGCTTGTTTAGCGATGAACGATGATAAAGTTCCTGCAGGAAAATACGCTGTAAGTACTTCAAACCGAAACTTTGAAGGTCGTCAGGGTCCTGGTTCAAGAACGCTTTTAGCAAGTCCAATTATGGCTGCCGCTGCTGCTGTTACAGGAAAACTAACAGACCCAAGAGAGTTATTTTAATTTTAGAGCAAAGATTAATATCAGGTAAGACACATTTATGAAAAAAATAGTATTAGCATTTACAATTTTAGCTTTTTATTCTTGCAATCAATCTTTAGAAGACAAAATTGTTGGAAAATGGAATTTTGAAAGTGTAAATTCTAAAATACTAGACGATCCAAGTTTAAGATACAAAAATTCTAATCTGAATCTTAGCAACTTATTCGGGAGTAGTTTTTTCGAAACAAATTATTTGTTTCTTCAGAAAGAGAAAAGTTTTAAAGGAACTTTAGGTGCTTACAGTGGAGTATATACTGAAGGAAATTGGTCTCTTAACGATACTGATTCTGTATTATCATTTACTGAAAACAGAATCACAAAACCTTTCCTAAAAATTCATTCTGTAAGTGACAAAGAATTAAAGTTTAACATAATCGGCAAGGATAAAGTTATTACACAAGACATGGAATTTGTTTTTACAAAAGAGAATCAAGAATTAAACAATTCAAAATTCGATTACACTCAAAAACAATACAATCTTTGGAGAAAAAAACCTAATGAGCCTGAAGATATAAAAGAGATTTCGAAAAGAGTCAAACAATGTTTAGAGTATTCAATTACTTATTTAAAATATAACCAGGATCAAAAAAAAGAAAGTGTTTCTTTAAAAGAGATAAATTTTCTGCCTATTAATTTTTATGATAATGGAATCGAGTTAAAAGATCCAGATAAAATACAAAAATGGGAGAATATTTTTTTCAGTAATGTTGATGCTTTAAATGGCTATGAAATAATAAAACAAATAATCATTAGCGATTTTAGTTTACCTGAAGGCAAAAGTGGACTAGAATTAAATATTTACATCCTTGAGGAAATAAAAAACAGAATAAAATAAAAAGAACAACAATGGCATACGATAAATTTAATATACTTACCAGCAGCGCAGTACCGCTGCCAATTGAGAACGTAGATACAGATCAAATTATCCCGGCTCGTTTCCTTAAAGCTACAAAACGTGAAGGTTTTGGAGACAATCTTTTTAGAGACTGGAGATATAACGGAGACGACACTCCAAAAGCAGATTTCGTTTTAAACGATTCAACTTACAGCGGAAAAATCTTGGTTGGAGGAAAAAACTTCGGTTCTGGATCTTCTAGAGAACACGCTGCGTGGGCAGTTTACGATTACGGTTTTAGAGCTGTAGTTTCAAGTTTCTTTGCCGATATCTTCAAAGGAAACTGTTTGAATATTGGTGTTTTGCCAGTTCAGGTGAGCCCTGAATTTGCTGATACAATCTTTAAAGCAATTGAAGCTGATCCTAAAACAGAATTAGAAATTAATTTACCAAACCAAACCATTACTTTATTGGCAACGGGTCAGCAAGAATCTTTCGCCATCAACGGATACAAAAAGAACAACATGATTAATGGTTTTGATGACATTGATTATTTACAAAATATTAAAGAAGATATTGTGGCTTTCGCCGATAAACTTCCTTACTAAAAAATCTTGTTCGATATAGTAGACCCGACAGGTTTTTGAAACCTGTCGGGTCTTTCTAAATTAACTTAGAAAACACAGAACGCAGATTAAACAGATTTGCTATCGCAAAAACTCGAAAAAAAAACAGATTTCATTTTTTAACTAAGTAAAAAAATCCTCGTGAATCTGCGTCTTCGTGATAGCAAATCCGTAAAATCTGCGTCAAATTAAATCAGAATCATAGATTTTCAATATGGAAAAAAGAAAAATTGAAATAATGGATACGACACTTCGTGATGGTGAACAAACCTCAGGAGTATCTTTTTCTGCTGCAGAAAAACTAACCATTGCACAATTGTTGCTGGAGGAATTAAATATTGATAGAATCGAAATTGCTTCGGCACGCGTGAGCGAAGGTGAATTTCAAGCTGTAAAAGGAATTACAAACTGGGCAAATGAAAGAGGATATATTAATCGTATCGAAGTCCTTTCTTTTGTAGACGGCGGTGTTTCCATTGAATGGATGAAAAAAGCCGGTGCCAAAGTGCAGAATTTGTTGACTAAAGGTTCAATGAACCACCTGACGCATCAATTAAAAAAAACACCAGAACAACACTTTTCTGAGATTGCACAAATTATCACATTAGCAAAAGAGAATAATATTGAAACCAATGTTTACTTAGAAGATTGGAGCAACGGAATGCGAAATTCTCCAGAATATGTTTTTCAATTTTTGGATTTTCTTTCAACGCAGCCCGTAAAAAGAATTTTACTCCCAGATACTTTAGGCGTATTAATTCCGTCTCAGACTTTTGAATTTATTTCTAAAATTAGAGCAAAATATCCACAGATTCATTTTGATTTTCACGCACATAACGATTATGACTTAAGTATCGCTAACGTTATGGAAGCCATAAAAGCCGGTATAAACGGACTTCACGTAACCGTAAACGGAATGGGAGAACGCGCCGGAAATGCTCCGCTTGAAAGTACTGTTGCTGTAATAAACGATTATCTGCCAGAAGTCAGCATCAACATAAAGGAAACTTCTTTGTATACTGTAAGTAAACTGGTGGAAACTTTTACCGGATATAGAATTCCGGCCAATAAACCCATTGTAGGAGATAATGTTTTTACGCAGACTGCAGGAATCCATGCTGATGGCGATAATAAAAACAATTTATATTTTAATGATTTACTTCCGGAACGCTTTGGAAGAAAACGAAAATACGCTCTAGGAAAAACTTCTGGAAAAGCCAATATCGAAAAAAATCTTCAGGAATTGGGTTTAAAATTAAACCAGGAAGATTTAAAATTGGTAACTCAAAGAATCATCGAATTGGGTGATAAAAAAGAAACCGTTACTAAAGAAGATCTTCCATACATTATATCAGATGTTTTGGACAGTCATACTTATGAAGATAAAATCACCATAGAATCTTATGTACTAATGCATTCAAAAGGGATGCGCCCGTCAACAACTTTGCTTTTAAAAATCGATGGCGAAATCATCGAAGAAAATGCTCAGGGCGACGGTCAGTTTGATGCTTTTATGAATGCTTTGTCAAAAATATACAAAAGCAAAAAATTAACACTGCCAAAATTGATTGATTACGCAGTTAGAATTCCACCCGGAAGTAGTTCGGACGCCTTATGCGAAACGATTATTACTTGGGTAAACAACGGTAAAGAATTTAAAACAAGAGGATTAGATTCAGATCAAACCGTTGCAGCTATTATTGCAACACAAAAGATGCTTAATGTAATAGCTTAATATTAGGGACAAAGGTTCAGAGGAACAAAGGGACAAAGACTAAAAAATAAGTTTACATTCCAACACCTTTGAACCTTTGAACCTTTGTTCCTCTAAACCTTTGAACCTTAAATAACACACATAGAATGAAATTAAACATAGCCCTTTTAGCAGGAGACGGAATTGGTCCTGAAGTAATTAATGAAGCCGTAAAAGTATCTGATGCTATTGCAAAAAAATTCAATCACGAAATAACCTGGACACCAGCTCTTACAGGCGCTGCAGCAATTGATGCTGTTGGAGTTCCTTACCCTGATGAAACACATGAAGTTTGCATGAAAGCTGATGCCGTTTTGTTTGGAGCAATCGGTCACCCGAAATACGATAATGATCCAAGTGCGCCAGTTCGCCCGGAGCAAGGATTATTGTTGATGCGTAAAAAATTAGGTTTGTTTGCTAACGTGCGTCCAACTTTTACTTTTCCTTCTTTAATTGATAATTCACCTTTAAAAAGAGAAAGAATCGAAGGAACTGATTTAGTTTTCTTAAGAGAATTAACCGGCGGAATCTATTTTGGAGAAAAAGGAAGAAGAGACGGTGGAGAAACTGCTTTTGACAACTGTGTTTACACAAGAGCCGAAGTTCAGCGTTTGGCTAAAAAAGGTTTCGAATTGGCAATGACTCGTAGCAAAAAATTATGCTGCGTTGATAAAGCAAACGTTTTGGAAACTTCACGTTTATGGAGAGAAACAGTTCAAGCAATGGAAAAAGATTATCCTGAAGTTACCGTTTCTTACGAATTTGTTGATGCTGTAGCAATGCGCTTAGTTCAATGGCCAAATTCTTATGATGTTTTAATTACGGAGAATTTATTCGGAGATATTTTAACCGATGAAGCTTCTGTAATTTCAGGTTCAATGGGATTAATGCCTTCTGCTTCTGTTGGAGAACACACTTCACTATACGAACCAATCCATGGATCTTATCCGCAGGCAACCGGATTAAATATTGCTAATCCGTTAGCGACTATTTTATCTGCTGCAATGATGTTCGAAGATGCTTTTGGCTTAAAAGACGAAGCCGAAGCGATTAGAGCGGTTGTAAACAAATCTTTAGAAGAAGGAGTTGTTACAGAAGATTTAGCTGTAAAAGGAAGTAAATCATACAAAACCAGCGAAGTTGGAGATTGGTTAGTTGCTAATTTATAGTTTTTTTGTTTCAGGTTTCAGGTTTTCCAACTTGAAACTTGAAACCTGAAACCTGAAACAAAATTTTACCACAAAAAAAGGGATCAACTTTCGTTGATCCCTTTTATATATTTAGAAAAAAATATTAATATCCTCCTCTGTTACCACCACGGTCATTTCCACCACGGTTTCCTCCACCATAACCTCCGCGTGAATCTCCACCACGGCTGTTATTATTGAAGCTTCTTCTTTCACCTTCTGGTTTCGGTTCAGATTTATTAACCACAATTGCACGACCTTGAACAGTAGCTCCGTTCAATTCATCAATTGCTTTTTGAGCTTCCGCATCGTTTGGCATCTCTACGAAACCAAAACCTTTGCTTCTTCCAGTAAATTTATCAGTAATAATTTTAACTGAATCAACTGCTCCGTAAGCCTCGAAAGACTCTCTTAAATCTGCTTCCTCAATACTAAATGGAAGGCTTCCAACAAAAATGTTCATATGTACTTATTTATAATAATCTCACAAATGTAATCTTATTTTTCTCTAATCTACTATATATTAGCTTATTTATGTTTTTATTTTGATTTTAAAAAGTATATCTCTCTCAAACATGCCTAAATCAAAGAAAAACTTAATACTCAATGACAGTAGAAATCGGCACTTTATAAAAAACTCCTTCGGTAAAGTTTACTTTTGAATTTTCTGTATCACTTTCATTTAAATTTAATGCAGTAAATTTGAATGTCCCTGAAATCGTTTTTGCTTCAGCATTAAATTCAGTAACTGTAACTTGTCCGTTTCCTATGTTTTTTCCTGTCGAAAAAGTAATTGCTTTCGCTGCATATTCATTAATATAGGATGCTTTAGAAACATCGTCAACTCCAAGCATATTAGTCTGTAAGGCAGGAGAAGCTATTGTTAATGTTACTTTTTCGAGCCCCAGACTTCCCTGAATAATCAAATTACCATTTGTACTCATAGAAGCGGTATATACTTGAGCTCTCCAGAAAACATTATCCTTTACACCCTGAAATGCCGGATTATTAAATTTTACATCTTCTGAACAAGAAAAAAACACAAGCATCAAAGCCAGTAAAAACATATATTTTTTCATAGTGTGGTGGTATTTGAAAAAAGATTCCGGGCAAAAGTATCTCATTTAGAACAAATAATAAAATCTGAACCAAAAAACACTCTTTTTTGTACAAAAAACCAAGTTTGTCTATTTAATATAATTTTGAATGCCAATTCAGAAAAAAATTATATCTTTGCGCCCTTAATTAATAGAGGTCGAGTACCTCAAAATTTAATCAAACGATTATGTCAGTAAAAATTAGATTACAAAGACACGGTAAAAAAGGAAAACCTTTTTACTGGGTTGTAGCTGCAGATGCACGCTCAAAAAGAGATGGTAAATACTTAGAGAAAATCGGTACTTACAATCCAAACACTAACCCAGCAACTGTTGAGTTAAACCTTGACAGCGCAGTAAAATGGTTACACAATGGTGCACAACCAACTGATACTGCAAGAGCAATTCTTTCTTACAAAGGTGCTTTATTAAAACACCACCTTGATGGAGGTATCCGTAAAGGAGCTTTAACTCAAGAACAAGCTGATGCTAAATTAGCTGCTTGGTTAGAAGCTAAAGCTGGAAAAGTTGATGCTAAAAAAGAAGGTTTAACAAAAGCACAAGCTGATGTTAAAGCTAAAGCTTTGAAAGCAGAACAAGAAGTTAACGCAAAACGTTTAGCTGCTGCAGCTCAGGCTGAAGCTGATGCTATCGCTGCTGCAACTCCTGCAGTTGAAGAAGAAGTTGCTGAAGTAGAAGAATCTACTGAAGAAGCTCCTGCTGCTGAAGAGAATAACGAAACAACTGAAGCATAATTATATTAAGCGATAATGCGTAAAGAAGAATGTTTTTATTTAGGTAAAATCGCTAAAAAATTTAGTTTCAAAGGTGAAGTTCTGATCTATTTAGATACAGACGAACCTGAGTTATACGAAAATCTGGAATCAGTGTTTGTTGAACATAACAAACACTTGGTTCCTTTTTTTATTGAAACAAGTTCTTTACACAAAAACGACTTCTTAAGAGTTCGTTTTGAAGATGTAAATAATGAGGAAGAAGCAGATGCCTTAGTTGGAAATGCTGTTTATCTTCCTTTAACAATGCTGCCAAAACTTACCGGCAACAAATTTTATTTTCACGAAGTTATTGGTTTTGAAATCGAAGACCAGCGTTTAGGTGTTTTCGGAAAAATTACTTCAGTAAACGATACTTCTGCACAACCTCTTTTTGAGGTTTTAAATGGTGAAGTCGAAATTTTGGTTCCTATGATTGACCATTTTCTAGTAAAAATTGACCGTGAAAACAAAAAAGTGATCATGAATCTGCCAGAAGGATTGGTAGAAATGTACCTTTAAATTAGATTTTTTGTTAGACATTTTAGACTCACTTTAAATCTTACTATTAAAAGTCTTGTCTTAATATTCAGTCCATCTGAAATCAAAAATCGTTAATCTTAAATCTTAACTCTAGTGTTTCAATTCAAGCAATTTTCTGTTAAACAAGATAAAACCGCTATGAAAGTTGGCACAGATGGTGTTTTACTTGGTTCTTGGGCTCCTGTTCATCACAACCCGTTTAGTGTATTGGATATTGGCGCTGGAACTGGAATTATTGCATTGATGCTTGCACAACGAACGAATGCGGAACAAATTGACGCTTTGGAAATTGATGAAGACGCTTATGAACAAGCAGTTGATAATTTTGAAAATTCGCCTTGGGGAGACCGTTTATTTTGCTTTCACGCCGGTTTAGATGAATTTATTGATGAGCCGGAAGACGAATATGATTTGATCGTTTCAAATCCGCCTTTTTATGCTGAAGATTATAAAACAGAAAATGAACAACGCGATTTAGCTCGTTTTCAAGATGCAATGCCTTTTGAAGAATTAGTTGAGGCCGCCGATTTATTACTTTCTGAAAACGGAATATTCGCCTTAATTCTACCATTCAAAGAAGAAGAAAAATTTATCGCTCTTGCCAAAGAATCAGAATTATATCCAATAAAAATCACTCGTATCAAAGGAACACCAAAATCAGAGATTAAACGTAGTCTATTGGCTTTCAGCCGAAATGAAAATTCTGAAATTGAAATTAACGAATTGATTATTGAAATCGACAGACATGTTTATACTCCTGAATATATTGAGCTTACAAAAGAATTTTATTTGAAGTTTTAAACTTGTTCAAAAATACTTTTGAACTGATATAGAATTCTTTCGATTAATCGCAGATCTTCGGTTACAATTTCTGCACTTCCTTTCATTTCCTGCTGAAAAATGATTTGTTTTTTATACGACGTCTGTAATCCGTTTGGCAGGGCAACATCCAGCAGTAAATTACCTTCTTTATCGGGCACCAAAGAAATGTTTTGAATTTTGCCGTATAAAACACCAAATTCTCTGTCTGGAAAATTAGCCAGTCGTATGTTTACCCTTTGCCCGATTTTTATTTTTCCGGAATTTAAGGCTGGTGCTTTTACTTTTCCGATAAAACTATTTTTGGCATTAGGAATAATCGAGAACACGTTATCTCCCACATTTATGGTTTGATTCTCTGTCCAGACCTGCAGAAAAGTAACCACGCCGCTTACAGAAGATTGTATGGCATAGGCCAGTTCCCAGTCTTTGATCACTTTTTTGAGCTGATAAAACGACTGGGCCATGTTGCGCCCAAGATTAACCTCTTCTTTAGTGCTGTTTATATGCGAATTCTGGCTTGATTTTGTATTGTCTATCAAAGAAGATCTTAATTGAGAAATCGACGATAAAAGCCCTTTATAACTTTTAGTAGCCTGCAGGTAGCTTAGTTTTTTGGCTTCCATTTCCTGAGCCGAAATAATTCCTTTATTAAACAAAGTCTCAAAACGCGCAATTTCATTTTTCTGAAGCTGTAATTCACTTTCGTTAATTACTTTTTGCTGCTGCAGGATTTCAAGTCTTTCTTTAATTTGAATCTTTTCTGAAATCTGCGCTCTGTTTTCGATTTCAAAAGGCTGTAAATTTTGATTTAGTTCCTGTGCCTGATAATCTTTTTGAAATACCGCATAAGCGCTTTCAATTTCGCCCAGCTGTTTGTTTTTGAGTTTCTCAAAAGGAAATTCTTTTGCAGAATCATTTACATCATATTGGTCTACAATGCTTTTTAATAAAAAAACATCTTTATAACTGGCCGTATTCTCAATAATAGCCAGAGTGCTGTTTTTTGATACCAGTGATTTATCGTGAACCAGAATCGCTTCGATACGGCCGGAGGATTTTGAAACGATTTTTTCCGGCGGAATATTGGTTGTAATTACAATTTCGGTAGTAACAACATCCGGATATTTAATAAACCACGACACAAAAAAGAGCATCAGAATAATGGCAAATATTAAGACCGTTCCCCATCTGATCATCCAGTGCGGCACTTTAGTGAGGATATCCTGCACTTCTTCACTTCTTAATTCGAACGATTCTTCAGTCATGATTTAATTTCCTAATTGCAGTTGATTTTTAACCAGTTCAAAATAATTCCCTTTTTGTTCTACTAATGCCGAATGGCTTCCGATTTCAATGATTTTTCCTTTGTCTAAAACCACAATCTGGTCGGCATTCATAACCGTGCTTAATCTGTGCGCAATTACAACGACAGTTTTATCTTTAAAGAACAGATCTAATTTCCGCATTATTTCTTTCTCATTATTTGCATCTAAAGCCGAAGTTGCCTCATCAAAAAACAAGATTTCCGGATTTTTATAAACGGCTCTTGCAATTAATAACCGCTGCTTCTGGCCGGTGCTCATGCCTACTCCCTCTGCACCAATTTTTGTATTAAAACCAAGAGGCAGTTCGCTTATATATTCTTTTATGTTTGCTACATCTGCGGCATAAACCAGGCGCTGTTTGTCAATTCTGTCTACTCCAAAAGCAATATTATGGGCAATGGTGTCGCTAAAAATAAATCCTTCCTGCATTACTGCGCCAATTTTGGAGCGCCAGGCTTTTTGTGAAATGTTTTTAAGGTTTGAATTCCCTATCAATATTTCTCCTTTCTCAGGTTCATAAAATTTAAGCAGCAATTTCATTAAAGTTGTTTTTCCGCTTCCGCTGACGCCGACTATTGCAGTAACTTTATTGGTGGGAATGATCAGGCTTAAATTATCTAAAACCGGAATATCTGAGCCTAAATAGCGATAAGAAAGATTTTTGATTTCAATATCTGAATCATACGGCACTTCGTTTGTCTGATGGGTTTCCTGCTGTGTTTCATCTTCTTTTTCGTGAATTTCAGATAATCTTGCCAAAGATATTTTGGCATCCTGAAGTTCTCTAACAAACTCAATAAGCTGTGTAATCGGCCCGTTTAAACTTCCCACGATAGAACTTATGGCCAGCATCATCCCTAACGTAATAGAGCCGTCAATTACCAGTTTTGCAGAAAGAAATATGATGAAAATATTTTTCAGTTCATTAATTACAGAGGAGCCGATGGTTTGAGTCTGCTCTAAAACCAGACTTTTTATAGAAACTCTAAAAAGCCTTGCCTGCACATATTCCCAGCCCCAGCGTTTTTGTTTTTCTGCGTTGTGGAGTTTGATCTCCTGCATTCCGTTTATGAGTTCCATTACTTTGCTTTGTTCCTGGGAAACTTCAGAAAAACGTTTATAATCCAGAACTTCTCTTCTTTTTAAAAACAGCGTAATCCATCCAAAATAAAGAATGCTTCCGGCAAAAAACACCAGAAAGATCTGCAGGTTAAAATATGCCAGCACGGCTCCCATTACAAACATATTTATTACAGAAAACAGAACATTGAGCGATGATGTGGTGAGGATTTTCTCTATTCGCTTATGGTCATTGATCCGCTGCATGATATCTCCGGTCATTCTTACATCAAAAAAAGAAATGGGCAGGTTCATTAATTTTATAAAGAAGTCTGAAATTAATGAAATATTTATGCGGGTTGAAAGATGGAGCAAAATCCAGCTCCGAATGAGTTCTAAACCTGTTCTTCCTGCAAATACAAAAAGCATTGCAAAAAGTATTAAATAAATAAAATTCAAGTTTTGATTTTGAATTCCGACGTCTACAATACTTTGGGTTAAAAAAGGAAAGATAAGCTGCAATAAACTGCTTGCAAGCAAACCTATACTCAGTTGTACTAAATATGATTTATATCGCAAAACATATTGTGCCAACAAGCGAAATCCTAATCCTTTATTTTCTTCTTTATCAAATTCAGATTGAAAAAACTTTGGTGCTGCTTCTATCAATAGCGCAACGCCTTCTTTAGTAGATTCATCGGCATTGTTTCCTATCCAGAATTTAATAAAATCCTGTTTGTTGTACTCGATTAAGCCAAATGCAGGATCAGAAATATAATAGGTGTTTTTCTTTATTTTGTATAAAACAACATAATGATCTTTATTCCAGTGCAGAATGCAGGGAAGAGGTGCTTCATCCAGCCTTTCTGCAGCTAATTTTACAACTAAAGTTCTAAAACCAATATTTTCGGCAGCATCACTCAGAAAAAGCATATTACTTCCCTCACGAGTTGTTTCGCTTTTGTCTCTCAACTCCTGAATATGAATTGTTTTACCGTAATGTTTAGCTATAATTTTTAAACATGTCGGACCACAATCTTTACGATCTGCCTGTTTGTAATTGGGAAATTTTTTCAATTTAAAGTTAAAATTAAATCATTATGCAAATAGTATTAGTGCTTTATGTCTTACAAAAATATGATATTTACAAGCTAGAAATTAGAAATTAATTGTTTTTCCTTTATTTCAATTAAAAAAATAATTAACAATTAAAATGAATTCAAAAAACACATGAACTTTAGCTAAAAATGACAAGCATTATAGTTCCTGTTTTATAATTCTAAAACTAAAATCTACTCTTTCATACTATTCCGTAGAAGCCAATTTTGTATATCCTTAAAGACTCTATCCCAATGATAGCTGTTTTCTAGTTCATTTCCATTTTTATCAATTTCTTTTTTACTGTAATTATGATCTAGATCTGGATAAACAAACATTGTTAATTTTGTCTTCCTTAGCAAAAAAGGAAGTAAATCATTATTTAGCGACCCTCTGTCTTCTGTTCCGTAGGTGACAAGAATAGGATTTTTAAATTTTGAAAAGCTGTCAAAAGACAGGACGCTATTGTAGCTCATCCAATTATAGTCTTCATAGTCATTTTTATATACTTCGATATCCTTAGGAATGTTTTTAAAGCTTTTAATATCGCTTTCAATTTCTTTTTGAAGTAAACTATCGGACGCTGTTGATAACGTTTCTATTCTTGATTTTAAAACGTATTCAGCTATTCTATTAAATGGATTGGCTGACATACAAACTAACTTCGCAATTTTCCTGTTATTCTCTGAAAGTTTGGCTGCTACTCTATATCCCTCAGAATGACCAATAACAAATATAGAATCTTTTTGAACCCATTTCTGTTTATAAAGATAATCTACAACAGACTTTGCTTGAAATGTTCGGTATTTTAAATTATCGTATTTGACATATTCAGCTGGAACTTTGCCGTTTTTATCTAAGTATCCGCCCGTATCTTTTTCATAAGATCCCACTATCGGAATGCCATGTCTGGCAATAACAACAAAGTTAAAGCGCTTTAAATACGTGTCAATTTCAAATGGAAATGCAGTAACACTTGCTCCTGTCGAATCATGAAAAATTATCGGTTTGGGTAACGAGCCCTGTAAAAATAGAATAGTTGGCTTTGCTTTTTTAGTATCGACATTGGTTGTTAAAAAAGAGATTGTATCTTTTTTTGAAATTATATTTACCTGACTAAAACCATTTTGACTAATGTACTTAGATTCTTCATTTTGTGAGAATAAATTCAAATTCATCAATAGGAAAATTATAAAAAATAATTTTATTTTAAAAAGCATATTGTTCTGGTTCTCTTATTTTAGAAATTGTGTGGCATTTATTTAAATAATCTTTTTCTTTTAAAATTCAAATTTATGATATTAAAGGTTTTTTTTATAATTAAAAGCATCTGGAAAGATTCTAATTTTTGTACATAAAAAAACAGAGAAGATATTCTCTCCTCTGTTATATTTAAAAACATTTATAAGTAACACAATTTCTCAAGGATGTGGCACTTGGTTAACCCTAACCAAATAAAATTAACCCAGTGCCCATATTCCTTAGAATCCCAACACCAATCATCAATGTGGGGAAATTGCTCAATGTTCCACGATTGAGCGCCTATACATTCAAAAAAAACATGACTAAATTCTAAATAAGGCTTTATCGTATTACTTTCTAAAAAAGTTAAAAATTAGCAACAAAGACGGTTCGTGTCACAAATACCCGGTGAGGTGTCTATGGGGCAGTTACCACCGCTTGGTATTAAAATGCATCCTGCTTCTATCGCATAAATCCAGCACTCAGGAATTCCTCCCTTAATAGTTTTCTGTTCATTTTTACTGATACTTTGAACATCTTCCAGATTTAAAATTTTCTTAAGCATAAACAATACCGTTTTTTTAATAGTAACAGAGTAACTCTAAATCTCTGTTACTATTTAGTTATTCAAATTAGCAAGCATAAATTACTTTATATCTTAAATCGCTTCTTAACAGCTTCCCACATAACTTACAGGAAGACAGCTCCAGTACGAAGGAACAGTTCCAAATTCTGTACATCGTTTAGCGATAAAACCATCTTCGCATATTGGTGCATTTCCGCCAATAATTGTTTTTTGCTCACTTGCAGTTAATTCCTCTGCGCCTTTCAGTTTTAAAATATTTTTTAACATAATTGCAATTTTTTAGTTTAGCAAATTTTTGTTTTTAAGCTGTCTTTTCTAAAACCTGTATATCTTCTATAAAATCATTTAAGAAGTATTTTAGTTCGTTTAACTCATATTCGTTAGGAAACAATCTTTCGTTTACAATTTTGACCGGTGTATAATTAAAATTATTTTTAGAACACCACTCATACTGTTTCTGTATCTCCTGATTGATCATCATGCTGACAGAATCTACATGCCATTTTTTCAACCATTTTTTGAGTCCCATTCTTTTTATATACCAATCTGAAATTGCTTCTACAGTTTTTCCCGGAGTCGCTCTATTTATCGTTAAAAGCCTTTCTACAACGGCTTTGTACGGATTATCATTATTTTCCGGATTGATATTAAATAAAACATTCAAAAATATCTTATCAGGAAATCTTAAAACCAAGTCAAATGCTTCCTGAAATGTTTTATGACAATGTGCACAACTCGGACTAATAACAATTGAAAGTTTTACTGCTGCACTTTTATTTCCAAAAGTTAATCCTCTTAAATCCTCAAAACCTTTTGTATGAGGCACTTTTTTTGACAAGAAATTTAACAGCGAATAATTTCTTTTGAATTTTTTAAGCTCTTTTAATGAGTTTTCACTGTTCAGACTGTTTTTCAGCATTGATTTGATTACTGCCCAGATTGGAATAAACAAAATGAACGAAAACAAAAAAGGGAAAATAGCCTCGATATTAAAAGTCAGTGTAAATAAGTCTGATGAAAACCAAATAACACTTTGAGAAAAAATCAAAAATGAAACTACTAAACACATTACGCACCATTTCTGGATCTCGAATTTCTGAATCCAAATTGAACCAACTAAAATTGGAATCGACAATAGACTCAAAAAACCTATAAAAACAGACGAATTAAATGGCTGCACCAAAAGCGCTATAACACTGGAACTAAAAAACAATAAAGGCAAATCTGAAAAATTAACCCATCTGCTTTCATTCTCTTCATTAAAATTGATAACAGAATCACAAGAAGAGTTTGAACTTAAATTGCATAATTTTAAAATCACACTATTTTTTACTCCTAGTTTTTCCTGCACTATAAAAAAGCTTATCACTAATCCTATAATCGATGTTAGTAAAAAAATAATACTAAACAAACTGTATGTATTGTAAAAAAAAGATAATCCTGTTAAAAGCAAAAGAGGCAGAAAATATTTTAGCCAATTATATTCAACTTTTAGATTTTCTCTAGCCACAACATTATTTGGTTCAATGGCAACAATTACTCCATTCCAATCTAAAAGGAAATTTTCATAAGATAATTTCTGACTGGCATTTTTAACGGTATTAATACGAACGAAATTTTTTGCTCTTTCTACCAATATAAGTTCGTCTTTAAAATAGGCTAAAAAATTTGAAGGCAAGTCAACAATTTGTTCCTTCGAAACTCTCACGGCTGCATTCTCAATTGAAAGCAAATCGAAAGAATCTGTAATCGCAAATAAGCTTGGATAATTTGGATGAGAAAGAAATAAATCTTTAAACTCATTTTTTATATCCGAGTACTTATTTATCTGAAGAAATTTTTGGACTAGTTTCAACATCTTTTTTCGACGCTTTTAAATCATAATTATGATGCAAATATTGTAGTTTTTATTGATAAAAAATGTGCGATAGTACACTTTTTATCAATTATACCACATACAATTTATAAATTATACCTAGTATAGATATAGTTTTAAAACCATGTATATCAATACATTAAGCACAAATTATCTCTCACAAAAGTCTCAAAAGTCTATTTTCGACCAAAGGTTTCTCTTTTTCTATAGTTTTGATAAAGTTAGAACCTACTCATGTAAACACATGAAAAAAACAGACTAAAAACTCCCCCAATTTTAAGTTTGTAAATGCATAAATATAGAGTCCGGAATTGGGCTTAATCAGGTTCGAAAATCAAAAAAAAAACAAGCATTTACGCATGGATTTTATCCATAAGATTATCCTTAAACTTAAATATAATACACACAAAAATGAAGAAAAAAGCCTTAAAATTTGAAGATTTTCAAGACGAAAAATTATCAAAAAAACAACAAAAAACAGTTCGTGGCGGAGATGGAGATATTGATCCGGGAAAAGGAAGCGGCGGAAGCGGTAATAATGATGAGGAGGAAACACAAAGAATTATTCAACCTGTAATTAAACCAAATACTTAATAATTATGAAAACAGTAAAATTAAATTTTGAAGATTTTAGAATAGAAAAGCTTTCAAAAAAGCAGCAATTAATAGTTAGAGGCGGTGACGGAGATCCACCACTTCCGATAGATCCAGGAAAAGGAGGAGGCGGAAACGGAAACGGCTAATAACCTATTAATCATTCTAGTAACTAAACCATAAACTCATGAAAAATACAAAAATAAAATTTGAAGATTTCGAAAACGAGAAATTATCAACGAAACAACAAAAAATGCTTAGAGGAGGCGACGGTGAAGACCCGCCTACAGATCCGGGAAAAACAGGCGGAGGAAGCGGTAACGGCTAAAAACTTGTTTAAGCTAAAGCTGAAAAACTCAAAACTATAAAGATGCACGGGGCACTCGAATAGAAAAAAATCCAATAAAAGTGAAGAGATTATTGTAAATCAAATCTTTAAAACTTTTAAAAATTATTAATAAAGAAAACTTCTTAATTAAATATTATTCGCAAACTGAGCTGGAGATACTCCAGTTCTTTTGCGAAATGATTTTGCAAAAGATACCGCATTCTTAAACCCAACACTTTCTGCAATAGCCTGTGTTGAATATTTACGGTATAAATGATTTGTAATCATCTCATTAATTACGTAATTGATTTTTAGCTCATTAGAATATTCTCCAAACGATTTACCAAATCGCTTGTTTACTATATAAGACAGATAGGTTGTATTTGTTTTTACTTTTTTTGCGGCATAAGCAAGTGTGAAATCTGCATTTAAGTACTCCAATTTTTCTTCCAGGGCAAGCAGTTTTTCTACAATTTTGTTTTCTTTGGCTTCGTCAATAGTTAAATTGGCATTCTCCTTTTTGAATGTTACATCTTCAATTTCAGCAGTTTCTGCTTCAATTATTTCTTCTGGATGTTCTTTTTTCTCCAAATTAGCTTTAAACTCTTCTATCAAAGCGTTCATTTTTTTATGCGCTTTATTTTTATCTCTAATATTTTTTATCAATAAAAAGACAATTCCAACAACAAGCAAAACGTAAAATACTTTTAATGCTTTATTCCATAAAACTTCATATTTATATTTTTCCTGAATGTTAAGCATTTCATCTCCAAGATCTTCAACGCCTAATTTATAGTTAACCTCTACGGCTTCGTCTCTTAATTTGCTTTCAAATTTTTCGTAGGCATCCAGATAAATCTTAGAATGTTTATAAGCTAGTTCGGGTTCATTTTTTAGATTGTAAATTTTTGCCTGAATGTAGTTTGACTTAAAAAAACTATTATCAAAGGTTTTGCTTTTCAGCGAAATAGAATCTACTCGCTTCAGAAAAACAAGTGCTTTATCATATTTTTTGGTAGCGTAATATAAATCACCCAAATTGTATGTTGCGACCTGAAAAAACTGCTCACTGCTATTCTGTTTTGCATAAAAAGCAACATCATAATAGACTTTTTCAGCATTTTCGTAATCATTTTTCATCAAATAAATATTACCCAAACTCAGCTTGGCAGTAATTTTATTGTCGGTATATTTTTGAGAGAAGGTAATTGCTTTTTTATAAAAATAGGCTGCAGAATCCAATAAGTGTGTCTTGGTTCTGTTTTTCATAAAATACCCTTCATACGAATTACCTAAATTGGTATACATATTACTTTTAGCGTTCTGAAACTGCTCTTTTTCATATAAATTTTCATTCTGATCTAGAAAATTTTCATTTTGTTTCAGAATCTTTATAGACAACTCGTAGTTTCCAACTTCTTCATTAAGTAACGCTACATTTCCTTTAAATTTTACAACCTGAATAACATCTCCAATCTTAGTAGACAGTTTTATTCCGTCTTGATAAGAACCAAGTGCTTTACTAAAATTACCTCTCTTCCATTCGGTTAAGCCTCTGTAATTATATAGGTAAGAATTTACTCTGCTTTTTTCGTCAGATTCAGGCATTTTACTCAAATACGAAAGTGCCAATGCATATTTCTGATCGCTTTTAGTTCGATTTCCTTTTAACTGATATAGATACGAAGCTGCTCCATTGGCAAAAGCCAAATGCTTATTATTATTAGATTGCAGCATTTGATTGGTATACTTCAGCCCTTGATCAAAATTCGTGTTCATGCTGAATCGAATTTTATCCTGCAGTTCTAAATACTCTTTTTCGGTAAGCTCTTTTTTTTGAGCCACACCAGTACTTAATATAAAGAAAAATAAAAAAGAGATGACCAGCCTCATTTAATTTGTTTTTGGAATTCAAAAATAGCGCATAAATTATCAATAAACTACATTTAATTTGCCAAAATCCTATTAATTTTCTTTTACCGTTTAACAAATATAACAAAACAACAAGGTTTTGTTATATTTTTATTCCGTAAATTTGTTTTGCTAAAAAACAATTAACGATGAAACCAGATTTATTTCAAGCCCCAGATTATTACAATTTAGACGATCTATTAACAGACGAGCACAAATTAGTTCGCGAATCTGCCCGCGCATGGGTAAAAAGAGAAGTTTCACCTATAATAGAAGAGTACGCTCAAAAAGCAGAATTTCCTAAACAAATAATAAAAGGACTTGGAGAAATTGGAGGATTTGGCCCTTATATTCCTGTTGAATACGGAGGTGCGGGATTAGACCAAATTTCTTACGGTTTAATTATGCAGGAGATAGAGCGCGGTGATTCTGGTGTAAGATCAACTTCATCTGTACAATCTTCTTTGGTAATGTATCCTATTTGGAAATACGGAAACGAAGAACAAAGAATGAAATATTTACCAAAACTTGCCACAGGTGAATTTATGGGCTGTTTTGGCTTAACAGAACCCGATCACGGTTCTGATCCCGGAAGTATGATTACCAATTTTAAAGACATGGGAGATCATTATCTTTTAAATGGTGCTAAAATGTGGATTTCGAATGCGCCATTTGCAGATATTGCTGTAGTTTGGGCAAAAGATGAAGAAGGCAGAATTCACGGATTAATTGTAGAACGCGGGATGCAGGGTTTTACAACTCCGGAAACTCACAATAAATGGTCGCTTCGTGCTTCATCAACAGGAGAATTGATTTTTGATAATGTAAAAGTGCCAAAAGAGAATCTTTTACCAAACAAATCGGGCTTAGGCGCACCACTTGGATGTTTAGATTCGGCTCGATACGGAATCGCTTGGGGCGCAATCGGAGCTGCAATGGATTGTTATGATACCGCTTTGCGCTATGCAAAAGAAAGAATCCAGTTTGGCAAACCTATTGGAGGCACACAATTACAGCAAAAAAAATTGGCCGAAATGATTACCGAAATCACAAAAGCACAGTTACTTACATGGCGTCTGGGAGTTTTAAGAAACGAAGGAAAAGCTACAACAGCACAGATTTCTATGGCAAAAAGAAACAATGTAGATATGGCAATTCATATTGCACGCGAAGCCAGACAAATGCTTGGAGGCATGGGAATCACGGGGGAATATTCGATTATGCGCCACATGATGAATCTTGAAAGCGTAATAACATATGAAGGAACTCATGACATACATTTACTAATTACCGGAATGGATGTAACTGGAATTCCAGCATTTAAATCGTAAACATTTATTAAATTATATACAAAATCAATGCGAAAAGCTTCTTGTAATCAAGAAGCTTTTTATCTTTGCACCAAAATTTTCCCAAAAATGAATATCGAAAAGATAAACCTTAGCATTCAACCTCAAAAAGACCAGCTTTTACAACATTCATTATACAATAAAATCCAAAACATAGACGATTTGCACAGTTTTCTGGAATCGCATGTTTTTGCTGTCTGGGATTTTATGTCGCTGCTAAAAGCATTACAAGCCAAACTTACCTGTACAACAACACCTTGGTTTGCTACCAAAAATCCTGAAACCAGATATTTAATCAACGAAATTGTACTTGCCGAAGAAACAGATTTAACACTAGACGGCAGAAGACAAAGCCATTACGAAATGTATCTGGAGGCGATGCAAGATTGCGGCGCTGACATTAATGGAGTTATAAAATTTTTATCTGAAGTTAATTCGCTTCAGAACATATTTGTAGCCATCAAACAAAGTTCGCTCCATCCAAATGTAAAAGCCTTTTTAGATTTTACTTTTAGAGTAATCGAAGAAGGAAAACCACATGAAATTGCTGCTGCTTTTACTTTTGGAAGAGAAGACCTGATTCCGAGTATGTTTACCGAAATTCTTAAAAATTTTCAGAAAAACCTTCCAGATGCTAATTTAGCTAAGCTGCTGTATTATTTTGAAAGACATATCGAACTCGATGCAGACGAGCACGGACCAATGGCAATGAAGATGATTACCGAATTATGTGAAGATGATGCCCAAAAATGGAAAGAAGTGGAAGAAGTTTCGATTCTTGCTCTGGAAAAACGAATCGGACTGTGGAATGCCATCGAAGAAGAAATCATAATGAAGACCGAAATGGTATAAAACCAAAACAATATATTTAACGTAACTATTGGTTTAAAACTGCCTGAAATCTAATTTGAACAAATTATGAAACTACATTTTAAACCAATAGTTACGCTTTTTTTTTCTGTGCTATTACTCAGCTGCAATGCCGAAGAAATGCCAAAAGAACCTGCTGCCGGACCTGTAATAGACGCTCCAGTGCCAAATCCTAACCTGCCTATTAAATCGAGCGTAAATTATCTCGCGCTGGGCGACAGTTACACCATTGGGCAAAGCGTGTGTGAGACCTGCCGATTTCCAGAACAGCTCAAAGCCAGCTTACAAGCCATGTACTTCAATTCAATTTCGTCAAAAATAATTGCAACTACCGGCTGGACAACTTCTAATTTATTATCGTCCATAAATTCTCAAAATCTGGAACCCAACTATGATTTAGTTACACTATTAATTGGCGTAAACAATCAATATCAAGGCAGAAGTTTTTCTGTTTACGAAAAAGAATTTCCAGAATTGGTAACCAAAGCAATTGAACTGGCAAAAGGAAACAAAAAAAATGTTATCGTAGTTTCTATTCCAGATTATGCTTATACGCCTTTTGGAAAGAGTGTTGCCGGAGATCAAAGTACAAAGATTTCTGCTGCAATAGATCAGTATAATACTTTTGCAGAAAACTATTGTATTAAAAATGAAGTTGTTTTTGTGTCCATTACAGACATAACACGACAAGGATTGGCAAATCCTGATCTTGTAGCAAATGATGGCTTACATCCATCTAAAATAGCCTACACAAGGTTTGTAGAGCGCATGATGCCAAAAGTAAAAGTCGTTTTGCAGCAAAAATAAAAAAGTACGGCAAATTTTAAGGAGCAGAAATTTCAGTTTTCAGAACACCTTTAGTCCCGCTATCCGCTGTATCTTTTGTGGTGAACACCACCACAAAAAATGCCGCTGTTATCGGGGCTAGATAAGACGTTTCCGTTTTACTTATAATTTTCAAAATCAACCTCAACTTTCTCAAACTCTTCTGACTTTTCTAAAATCGAATTTATAAGAGCCAGACCTTCTTGATTATTATCAGCCATTATAAAAGCAAAACCCCAGATATCTTTTGAAATAGTAAATTTTCCAACTTCAGAATCGTACGTCATTAATATTTCATCGTTCATCCATAAATCCAGAATATCAATCATTTGTGGTTTTATTTCATGAATTGCATTTATAAAATCAGAAACGAAAGTTTCGTTTTCAGCTCCGTTAAAAATATCTATTAAAAGTTCTTCAGATTGATAACCGGGACGAAAGTGATATTTATACATCTGTATTTGAGGATTATAATTATTTGGAAAACTTTAAGCGGTTTTTTTCATGCTCCAAGTCCCTTTTCCAGGACTAAAAAGTATCGGAATAATGCCATACAGCAAAAAAAACCTTCGTTTAAAAAACCATTTGCCGCTCAATTCTGTTTTATCTTCTGAAAAAGTACCCTTATAATACAGTACTGGATGTTTTTTCTCTAAAGTGGCTCGATTTCCGTTTTGGTCTATAACGCAGTTTTTGGGCATCAGTTTTTTAAAACTCACTGCATTTTTATTTACCTTGCCAAAGATATCACCGGTTTCTTTCATTCCGCCGGTAGCAACATCATCGTTTACTTTTCCCTGAAAATTACCACCTTCGTAATTATCAATTACTATTGTAAAATTTGTTTTTTCAAAACCCATTGCGTTTTGAATTCTTTCATTATCAAACTTGTAATAACCGTTCCAGTTTCCTGTCATCTTTTTAAATTATTGATTATTTGTATGATTATATCTAATCTGTTATTGATGTATAGTTTCGAATCGTCGATAGTGATATGCTAAATTATAGTCGGATCCTGCCCAAAATAAAAACAAAAGCGCTCCAGAATTATCATAAGCATAATTGACCAAAAGTCCGTTGTCTTTTGTGAGTCCGATTCTTGTTTTGTAGTTTGTATATCCGCCGGCAATATAGGGAATCCCATTGCGCTTTAAGTACGTATTATCAAGATAAAAAAGTCCGTTTTTTAATTTTCCGCTCAGCTCTACACTATCGATTGCAACATTTTCTTTTTTGGTAATAAACTTTAATCGATCTGGACCTACAACTTTTATTTCGATTGTATAACCTTTATCATAACTGTATTTTGCTTCTGGAGATTTTACAAAATAATTGAGATTGTGTCCCGATTTAGAATCTTCTGGTTCTATTGTTTGCAGTTTACCTTTTCTATCATAACTGCTGTCTGGAAACAAATCATAATGTCCTTCTAATTTTTTTAAATCATTTTGTATTAATTCCTGTTTATGGTCTTTCACAATTCTATCAGAAAATGAGGCACATCCCGATAAGAGAATCAAAATAATAAAAGAATATAGTATTGATTTCATAATAATGAATTATCAAGTTCAAAAACTAATTTAGGAATTCTTTTCTTATGTTTATTACCTGAAAAATAAATTACTAAGCAACCTTTTACTACTTTAAACATCTTATTATTAATATATAAAACCATTTAACCAATAATAAACATGAAACAACTACTTTTAACTTTAACCGTATTATTTGTTTTGACAGGATGTAGTAATGATGATAAAAATTTAGATACAAATAACATCATTGGAACATGGAAACTTCATAAAACTCAAAATGGCTACACTTATACTTTTAATACTGATGGAACATTTAAGTCTTCTCGATTTACCAAATGTCTTACGGGCAAATACACCGTTTCATCAGACAAATTAACCTTAGATTACGATTGTGAGGGGTTTACAACTCAAATAGAAACTCCATCAGGAACATTTATAGAAAACTTTAAATTAGAAAAAGGTTATATGTATCTTTCTCCAACTTATTTAACTTGCGATGAAGGCTGTTCTTATAAATTTAAGAAAATTAGTGATTAACCTCAAAAATAAAAGCCCTTGCAAATAAATTCTGCAAGGGCTTTTGCCATATTTTCAAAAATATTCTTTTACAAACTTGCTAATTTCTTGGCTTGCTCCTGAGCATTGATATTTTTAGGATTTAATTCAAATGCTTTTTTATAATTTTTAATCGCCTCTTTTTTATTTCCCGCACCAGCCAGCGTTTCTGCATAGCTGTCATAAGTGTTTGCGCTTTGCGGATAAAGGTCTACATTAAGTTTAAAGATTTTTAAGGCTTCTGCCTGCTTCCCCTCACCTAGCAATTTATATCCAAAATCATTTAATTCGTTTTCGCCCAAATTAAATTCAGGATTATTTTTTTTAAGATTTACTGCCAGCTGCAATGCATTGTTATAATGCTGTTTGATCAGTTCCTTTCTTAACTTTTTAACCGAAGCCGATAATCCAAATCCATTCGATTCTTTCATATCAGAAATATAATAACCTGCAATTTCATCAATAAAAAACTCAGGATTTGCACCTTGAAGATTCGTCAGGACAATTATAGAAACATCATCCTTTGGATAAATAAAAAATGCAGATCTCATGCCACCAATTGGCCCTACAGCAGGATGTTCTTCTCTCGTAACAGTTGGCCATCCAATTGCGTAACCATTTACCAATTTATTAAAGCCGCGCACACGCCCATTGTTTAAAACTGCTGGATTCCAAAGCAAATCTAAACTTGATTTGTCCTTTAATAACTTTCCGCTTTGTAATGCAATAGTCCATTTTGCTATTTCATCTGCTGTAGAAATTATTCCTGCACAAGTTCTAAAATACTCCGGGAATTTAGAATACCCAATTCTCACACTATCTGTAGTTATCCATTTACCTTTAACAATATCTTGTGTGGTATAAGTTCCGGCCGAATTAGGAATTACATCATTAGAATCTCCAAAACGAGTTTGTTTCATCCCTGCTGTTTTAAACTGGCGTTCTTGTATAAATTTTGTAAAATGCACGCCGCTCAACTTATTAATAATTCTGCCTATAATAACATATCCTGTCTGATTATAACGAAATTTATCTCCTGTATTAAACTCCATCGGCAGTGTCTTAACCTTTTCCCAAGTCCCTTCTTCAGTATCGGCAAGTAAATTTTCTGCTGGATCTATAATATTTGGAAGTCCGGAAATATTCGCAAATAATTGTTTGATCGTTAAACCTTGCCACGCTGCAGGCAAATCATCTAAGTATTTAGAAATAGGATCATTTATATTTAGTTTCCCTTCTTCCTGAAGCTGCATTACGGCAACACCCACAAATGCCTTTGTGCAGGAATTAATAGAAAACATACTTTTATCGGTTACGCTGACAGAGTTTTCGACATTAGCAATTCCGTAACTGTTCTCTTTTACTATTTTACCGTGTTGAACAACTGCAAGTTGAAGCCCTGGAATATGAAGTTTTTCCATTTTAGCTTTAAGAAAAACATCTATGCTGTCGGCGGTTTGTTCTTTTTGTGAATAAGCATTAAAACTTACTAAAGTGATTAAAAAAGACGCAAGAAGAGATTTAGAAAAATTAATTTTCATGATGGTGATTGATTTAATATTTGATTGATGATTGATACTTGCTACATCTTTTTTACTTAGATTTTTTGTAAATCAGACAAATTCAAGCATTTTAAATCAAGACGAACCTATCATGAAAATGCTACATCTTTTTGTAATAATAATTTTGAATCCCATCACAAATAACAGTAAACCAATAGAAATGAATACGTTAAACAGCTCGTTTTTTTTCTAAAAAAATATATTAAAGTGAATAAATTAAATAGCTATCGCAGAAAATCCTGTAATTTTAAAAACGAAAAAACCGCAATTTCATATTTTATGAAATTGCGGTTTGCTTTTGCAGAGAGGAAGGGATTCGAACCCTCGATACAGTTACCCATATACTAGCTTTCCAGGCTAGCTCCTTCAACCACTCGGACACCTCTCTAAATTGGTCTGCAAAGAACACAAAAAAATCTGAGTTACAAAAGTAAAATCTAATATTACTTTAAATGCTTTTCCTAAATTCTTCCATAAACAATTTTACAGCCTTTTTTTGATAACTCCCAATCGTGAGCATAAACGAATCTCTTTTGGTCGGCACTCCTGTAATCTGGATTGCTTTGAGGTCGTCCCAGCCTTTTAAGGCTTTTTCTGCCACAATTGTAGCAAAATCACTGTCGTGTACCATTTGCAGTAAAGCGTGAATAGAATTTAATTCTATCGAAATTTTAGGTTTCATCTTATTTCTGGCGAACAATTCTTCGACAAATTCTCTGGAGTTTGATCCTTTTCCCGGTAAAACCAGCGGAATTTCTTCTATTTTCTTAAACGCAATCTTATCCAGAACCGCCAAAGAATGTGATTTGGAAACCGCCATAACCATTTGCGAAGTAAACAAAGGCACTTTCTGAACAGGAAGATCTATTTCGTGCGAGGTAATAACCAAAACCAAGTCTAATTCGTTATTCATTAATTTTTGCTCTAAAGCTTCTGTTGTGCCATATTCTACAACAATTTTAAGATTTTGGTATCTTTTTGCAAAGGCATTAACAACAGGCAGAATCAGCAGTCCAAAAATATAGGTAACGCCTATTCTTAGTTCACCGCCAATCATTTCGTTTAAATCTTCGATGGCTTGTTTACCATTTTCTACGTTTTCTACCACTTTTTTGGCGTGAATCAGAAAAACAGAACCCGCTTCTGTGAGCTGTACTTTTTTTCCGATTCGCTTAAACAAAGGCATTCCCAGTTCTTCTTCGAGTTTTTTAATTTGCTGCGAAAGTCCGGACTGTGTAACAAAACACAATTCGGCAGCTTTGGTAAAGTGCAAAATCTCAGCTGTTTTAATAAAATACTGAAGTTGATAAATTTCCATATAGATAAGTTTTACTACTTATAATCAGTAAAATTATTAATTTTTCTAATGAAATCATAATCACGAACTTTGTATAAAATATTTAAGGATATGTTTAAAGCGTTAAAATCAAAAAACTTCAAATTGTTTTTTTATGGTCAGTCTGTTTCAGTTATTGGTACCTGGATGCAGAAAACTGCCGTAAGCTGGATGGTTTATAGTATAACCGGTTCTGTATTTTTGCTGGGATTAGCGACTTTTTTAAGTATGATTCCGTCCCTGTTTTTAGCACCTATTGCAGGAAGTGTTATTGGGCGTTACGACAAACACCGCGCTATGATTGTACTGCAGTCTTTGGCAATGCTTCAGGCTGGAACTTTGGCTTTGCTAATTTATCTTAAAATATACAATATCAATTTTATTCTGGCGCTGAGCTTGATTCAGGGAATTATTAATGCTTTTGATATGACCTGCCGTCAAACTATGATGATCGATATTGTTAACGACAAAGAAGATCTCCCAAATGCAGTCGCGCTAAACTCTACGCTTAATAATTTTGCCCGAATTGCAGGTCCCGCACTTGCCGGAATTATTCTGCACACCTATGGCGAAGACATTTGTTTTATTGGGAATTTCATTAGCTATGTTCCGGTTTTGATTTCTTTATTTATGATGAAAATCACACCACACATCAAATCAGAAAACAAACTAAAAATGCTTGACGATCTTATTGAAGGTCTGGACTATGTAAAAAAAGAAACCGAAATGGCCAGAATGCTGTTAATGCTGATGTGCAGCAGTATGTTTGTAATTTCTTTTAATACGCTGATGCCGGTATTTGCCAAAGACATCTTTAGCGGAAACGCAGAAACTTTCAGCTGGTTTGAAAGTGCTGCCGGAATTGGTTCTGTATTGGCTGCCGTTTATATTGCCAATCTTAAATCATCTAAAAACATGAATAAATTTATGATTGCTGCAAGTTTACTAATGGGGTTCAGTATTATAATTTTGGCACTTTCGAGCAATTTAACTATCGCATTGATTTGTATGACTTTGAGCGGGATTGGAATGATGGGACAAACTTCGTCTATCAATATCTACATTCAGACTCAAAGTGCGGTAAACATGCGTTCGAGAAGTATCAGTTATTATATGATGGCGTATCAGGGAATGATTCCGGTTGGAAGTTTAATTATCGGATACATTTCTCATTCGCTTGGCGTAAGAACAACCGTTGCAATTCAGGGAATTATCTGTGTTATTTCTGTGATTGTTTATGTGTATTATAAAAATCAAAAAACTACAGAGGATTTAGAAACTTGTCCTATTGAATACAAAAATTAATAAATTCCTATTTTCCACAACTTTGTCAAAGTTTAAAACTTTGACAAAGTTCTCTGCCATTCCAATTATATGGTGAAATTTCACTTAAGAAATCTCCCCGCGCAATGACGTTTCAAAAATATCTTTGAACTCATTTTTCGGAATATTGTGTCCCAAAAGGTACATTAGTTTTGTAATTGCTGCTTCTGTTGTAATATCTTTTCCCGAAATAACTCCAAGAGATTTTAAAGCCGTACTGGTCTCGTATTGTCCCATATTAACGCTTCCGCCAGAACATTGAGTAACATTTACAATATGTAAACCTGACTCAAGTGCTTTTTTAATTAAATTTAAAAACCAATCTTCTGTTGGTGCATTTCCGGAACCGTAAGTTTCTAAAACAATGCCTCTCAAACCTTGAGTCGATAATATAGAAGCCAAAACGATTTCGCTCATTCCAGGAAACATTTTTATAATCGCTACATGATTATCTAAGTTCTTGTGAACAATTAATTTAGCGTCATTTTTTATAGGAAGAAACAAGTGAGAATTAAGCGTTAAATGAACACCGGATTCTACCAATTCTGGGTAATTTGGTGCTGTAAAAGCTCTAAAATGTTCCGCATTTACTTTTGAAGTTCTGTTGCCGCGGTACAATTTGTATTCAAAATACAAGCATACTTCATGAATTACGGGTTTCCCGTTTTCCTGAAGAGATGCAATCTGAATTGCTGTTATTAGATTTTCTTTTGCATCAGTTCGCAAATCTCCTATTGGCAGCTGTGATCCCGTAAACACGACAGGTTTTGCTAAATTCTCCAGCATAAAACTCAGTGCCGAAGCCGAATAAGACATAGTATCTGATCCGTGAAGTACCACAAAGCCGTCAAAACTGATATAGTTTTCCTCGATAATTGCGGCAATTTTAGTCCACATTTCGGGATTCATGTTAGAAGAATCAATTGGATTCTCAAAAGAAACCGTTTCGATTTCGCAGTCCAATTGTTTTAACTCTGGAATTTTTTGCAACAATTTGCTAAAATTGAAAGCTTTGAGCGCACCGGTCTCAAAATCCTTACTCATACCGATGGTTCCTCCGGTATAAATCAGCAGTATTTTGGCTTTAGATGACATCTTGGTATTTTAATTTATTGACCACCGGATTGGCGTACATCGCCAGAAAACCTTGTCTTGTAACAGGGTTATCGCTTCCGATTCTCATTTCTAAACGACGCTCAAAGAGAGACTTTTCGCTTTCTTTATACAAATGCGAAAATTTATTGGTTTCGTTTAAGATGTCGTAGGCAATAAAGTTGGTCGGCCACAACTGATAATTTTTCAGAATTGTATCGTCGATAGTTTGTGCCAAAGCCTGAACTTGTTTATTGGCATTATCGTTTTCGGCTACAATCTGATCAATTTCTGTATCTAAAACGTCGCCTACAGAAATATGTATTCTTTTTTTAGTTCCCATGATACCACTCAAAATGGTCATGAAATCTTCATTTTTATCTTTTACGTATACTTTATTGTTTGCTTCTGCCATTAATTGCGGCATTTTTAGAACATCTGTCGGGTCATATTCGTAAGAAATAGAAACCGGAACGATTCTTAATTTCTTAAAATAATCCATTAAATTTGGTTCATCAGATCCCATTCCGATCATTTTTAAAACTCCGGGATTTGTTTCGTCATTTCCGTCTTTTGTTCTTCCTTCTCTTTGTGCAATCCAAACCGAACGATTTTCGCGAAGCAGTAACTGTCCCATATATTCGGCCAGTAATTTTGAACTTTGCAGCATTTCACGAGGCGTTAATCCTCTTAAAACCAAAAAATTTCTGTTTAGTTTTGCCAATGTTGCCAGAAAAGCTTTTTTTACCAGATTATCTCCAATTGCAGAGGCGGTCATTACTAAACCATGTTCAAATAAACAAACATTAAGCAGAGTTGTATCCAGCAGAATGTCTCTGTGATTGGAAATAAATAAATATGAAGTGTTTTTTTCCAGTTTCTCAAAACCTGAAGTTGTTAAGCCTTCAGAGCTTTTTTCTAAAACTTTTTGAATGGTATTGTAAATAAAATTACATTGAAAATCGCGAATCGAGTGCGTTTTCTTTAATTGATCCTTCCAAACCTCATCTTCAACTTCCGGAAAAGTAAAGTTCATCATTGTTTTCATCATCGGGTGATTTACAACATCATGAAGAGCTTCATTTATTTCGGAATCATAAAACGGTCGAATGGCATCAAATTTCTGCATTATTTATCTTGATTTAAGTGGGCAAAAGAACAAAAAAAAAATTAAAGTTTTGTAAGGCATAAGTTAAATCCCAAAAACGTCTTTTGAATTTTGTGTTGTTATTGCTGTGATTTCTTCTTCAGAGACCTCATAAATAGCTGCAAGTTTTGAAATAACATTGACCAAATAGCTGCTTTCGTTTCTTTTTCCTCGATACGGAATTGGCGCTAAATAGGGCGAATCTGTTTCTAACACAATATGTTTTAAAGCGATCTGATTTAGAAACTGATCTATCTTTCCGTTTTTGAACGTTACCACGCCTCCAATTCCTAATTTCATGTTATACGAAATTGCCTGTTGTGCTTGTAATAAAGTTCCGGAAAAACAATGAAAAATCCCAAACAAATCTTCAGATTTTTCTTCTTCCAGAATTTCGAAGATTTCATCAAAAGCTTCACGACAATGAATTACGATTGGAAGTTTGTATTGTTTTGCCAGCTGAATCTGGGTTTTAAAAGCGATTTGCTGTTCTTTAAGATGGGTTTTATCCCAATATAAATCGATTCCGATTTCGCCGACAGCGTAGAATTTTCGCTTTGACAATTCGGTTTCTACATGCTTTAATTCGTCCAGATAATTATCTTTCACGTAAGTGGGATGCAAACCCATCATCAAAAATATATTTTCAGGATAATTTTTCTCTAAATCGTACATTGACTGCGTTGCCGCTGCATCGATTGCGGGAATAAAAAAACGTGTGATTCCGGCATTAATCGCTCTTTGAATCATTTCGTCACGATCCTGATCAAATTCTTCAGAATATAAATGCGTGTGTGTATCGGTAATTATTGGTGTCGAATTCAAGGTTATAATTTTAAAGTGGTCAAAATTACGACAATATTAAAAGAATAGCAATTCTGTGCAATTGGACATTGCGTATAGTAAATCTGGCAAGTTTTAAAACCTGCCGGGTTTTGTTGTGTAGGTTTTACCGATGTGATCTTTCGTTTCTCAGGAATGACAGGACAAAAAAATTACTTCCCTGTTTCAATAAATGTTAAAGCTCTGTCTAAAACCTCATCTTTTCCTTCCTGAATTCCCTGAATTGTTGGTTTCACTTCGATATCTGGCACGATACCAATTCTTTGTGTTTCTCTTTTGTCTGGATAAAAGACTCCAATTCCTGAGAATAAGGTATGAAATCCTTCAAAATCAAATTCAGAAACATTCCCGTCTGCACCAGCGGTTTGACTTCCTATAATAGTTGTATGACCTGAAGTTTGAAAGCACATTGCCGTCCATTCTGCCTGACTTTGAGATTTCTCGTTTAGTAAAACAATAACTTTGCCTTTGTAATAATCTTTGTTGTCAAAACCAATTGTAGTGCCGCTGCTCCATTTAAATTTTCCCGGATAACTCAAATCCGGATGTGTATAAATGGCAAATTTCTTTTCCTGAGGGTTTATAAATTCTGCAATTTCTTTAAAAGTCCCATTCGGGTAATTTCTCATATCAAAAACGATTGCTTTCGTAGATTTTAAGACTGCTATCATGTCCGGGATATGTTTCGGTTTTATAACTCCCATATTTACGTAACCAATATTATGATCTAAGAGTTTAAATTTTTCCGGCTTTTTTTGTGCTCCTTTTTTAAATTCATTTCTATGAGAATCATGATAATTAAACCACGTCATTTCTTTTGTAATGTACTTGCCATTTTTAAAAAATTCTACTTTTACAGTATCTGAATTGCTCAATAAAATAGTATTAACCAGCTTCTCTAAATATTTAGGTTCATTAGAAGCGCAAATCAAATCTCTATTTTCTAAGATAATTTCTTTTATAGTTTTATCATTAATTTTAGTAACTATATCTCCAATTTTTATATCATCTGCTTGTGCAAGACTATCTCCCAAAATTTCTGTAACAACCAGTTTATCATCAATTATTTTTCCATGAGCAGGAAAATATCTCTTAATTTTTGAGGTTTTCGAAGAAGAATATATAAAAAACTCTGTATGACTGTCATCTATTCTGGATACTAATTTTTTCATAGTGAGATAAAAATCATCTTGATTGTCAGATTGAATTACAAGTGGGATTGCTTTCTCTAAAGTTGTATCCCATTTCTGCCCCATTAGGTATTTGTCCGGAAAAAAATATTCTATTAAATTCCAGTACATAAATATCATTCGAAGTTTTGAATTTTTATTTGTAAAATCTGGATGTTTATAACTTTCATTTTTCAGAGAAATATTCCCGGCATTTTCTGCTGTGCCCACATAAAATTGCTCGCCTAGGAATCTATTATTTTCTATAAATTTAAGTTTATTCGAAAGCTTTTTAGAGAATAATTTATTGCTTTTAATCCATGATAAATCAAAGTTTTTATCAAAATATTCCACATCTTTTGGTATGGCAATTGGTGCAATTTCTTTAATCGGACCAAGATCATCGATCCAGTTTTCCAGAATCAATGAAAACGCTTCTTGGGTTTGTGCTTTTTCTATTTCAGGAAGTTTTTCTAAAAGCTGTTTATCCCAATCGACTCCTCCTCCGGCTACTTTTGGATGATAATATTTTAAGAAACCCCATACTTTACAGGTTGCAGCAAGTTTTTCCGTTTCGGTAATTTTAGAAGCACTAAAAATAGTTTGACAAAATACAAGGAGGGAAATTAAAGTAATTTTTTTCATCAAAATTTAAGTTTAATATCAATAGTTTTGGATTATTTCGCAGTTTCAATAAACAATAAAGCTCTATCCAAAACCTCATCTCTGCCTTCCTGAATTCCTTTTATGGTTGGTTTTACTTCAATGTCTGGTACGATTCCTATTCTTTGGGTTTCTCTTTTATCTGGATAAAACACTCCAATTCCTGAGAATAAAGTACGAAATCCTTTAAAATTAAACACGGAGATATTTCCATCTGCTCCAGAAGTCTGGCTTCCAATAACAGTGGTATTGCCCGCAGCCTGAAAGCTCATCGCTGTCCATTCTGCATTACTGTGGGTTTTCTCGTTAACCAAAACGATTACTTTTCCTTTATAATTATCTTTGCTATCAAAACCGCTTTTTCGCGGGCTGTTCCACTTAAACCTTCCCGGATAATTTAAATCTGGAACCATACAAACAACAAAATTCTTTTCTTTAGAACTTATAAATTTTGAAATTTCGAGGTAAGTCCCTTTCGGATAACTTCTTACATCAAAAATGATTGCTTTGGCATCTTTTAGCGTTGCAATCATATCAGGAAGATTTTTGACGGTTATTATTCCCATATCTACGTAACCAATATTATGATCTAAAAGTTTAAATTTTTCCTTCTTTCTTGCTCCTTTTTTAAATTCATTTCTATGTGAATCATGATAATCATACCAAGTCATTGTTTTTGTATTGTATTGGCCATTTTTTAAAAACTCTACTTTCACAATATCCGAATTGCTTATTAAAAGTTTTTTAACCAGTTTATCTAAATATTTAGGTTCATTAGAGGCAGAGATCAAATCTCTATTTTCCAAAATATACTCTTTTATTGTTTTATCGTTTATTTTAGTAATTACATCTCCAACTTTTATATCTTCTGCTTGAGCCAGACTATCTGCAAAAATTTCTGTAACGACGAGTTTTTCCTCAATTATTTTTGCGTCAGCAGGAAAATATGTTTTTAGTTTGGGAACATTTTCTGAAGATGAATACAAATAAAAGTCTGTATGACTGTCATCCAGCTTAGAAGTTAATTTTTTCATTACCAGATAAAAATCATCCTGATTCTCAGACTGAAGAACAAGAGGTATTATTTTTTCTAAAGTGGTATCCCAATTCTGATCCATTTGGTATTTATAAGGGAAAAAATATTCTGCGACGTTCCAGAACATAAATACCATTCTAAGTTTTGAATTCTTATCTGTAAAGTCTGGATGCGCATTACTTTCATTTTTCAAACCAATGTTTCCTACACGCTCTAATCCAAAAATATAAAATTGCTCGCCTAGGAATCTATTATTTTCTATAAATTTAAGTTTATTCGAAAGTTTTTTAGAGAATAATTTATTGCTTTTAATCCAAGATAAATCAAAGTTTTTATCAAAATAGTCCACATCTTTTGGTATGGCAATTGGTGCAATTTCTTTAATCGGACCAAGATCATCGATCCAGTTTTCCAGAATCAATGAAAACGCTTCTTGGGTTTGTATTTTTTCTATTTCAGGAAGTTTTTCTAAAAGCTGTTTATCCCAATCGACTCCTCCGCCGGCTACTTTTGGATGATAATATTTTAAGAAACCCCATACTTTACAAGTTGCAGTAAGTTTTTCGGTTTCAGTAATTTTGGTATGGGAAAAAATGCTTTGAGTAAATACAATAAGAAAAAACAGGGTAATTTTTTTCATGCACAGAATCTGGTTAGGTTTTAAATTGTTTTTGGGTAAATTCTTATAAAAAGAAAATCGAATTTAGAAAAAAAATTCTAAATCCGATTGTTGTTCCTTATTTATTGTACAATAAAACTTAATCCAACTGATCCAAAAGGAGCTCTACTTCATCATAATCTTCGTAATCCTGAGAGATGGTCTGCAATATTTCTTTACAGCCTTTATAATCTTTTTGTTTTAGTTTTGATAATGCTAAATACCAAACTGCTTTTTCTTTGTACACAGAATTACCTGATTTTAATTCGTTAAAAACAGCTTCTGCCTTTACAAAATTGCTTTCTTCTAAAAGAGAAACGCCGTAAAAAAACTGAATTTCTGGTGTTTTATTTTTTTGCAGAATTGTTTCAAAAAACGGAATTGCTTTGTTGTATTTTTTCTTATTGTAAAAGATTTCGGCTTCTTTTAAAGTTTCATCTGCGGTTGATCGTTCTGTAAAAGCGGCATGTTCCGGATTGTTATAATCTGAAAAAACAGGATTCTGGTTGTAATTAAAAAAGAACAATCCGAATAAAACCGCTGCAGATGCCGCTGCAACATAATACCACGGTTTAAGCAATACCACTTTGGGTTTAGTTTTATTAAAATGCTTGTCTGATATTTTGGTCAGATTTTCTCTAAACGCTTCTCTTTCCTGTTCATGCTGGAACTTATTTTCTAACTGCAGATGCATTTCTTTGAAAGTCTCCAATTCTGCAGCCAATTCCAGATTTTCAGATAATTGTTTTTCAAAAGCAGTTTTTTCATCAGCAGTCATTTCTCCTTGAAGATATTGGTCAAATAAGATATAGCGTTCTTCGTTCATGACTAATTATTTTTTAATGATTTAAAGTTTTTAGTTTCCTGAATCCATTGTGTCAACTGGCCAATACAAAGCGATTTCTTTTTGCGGACATAACCGTAAGTAACATTCAATTTTTCGGCTACTTCTTCCATTGATTGAAGAGAAAAACTCAGCTTTAATAATTCCTGGCATTTTTCTCCCAATTTTTGAAACATGGTATCAAAAAGTTCTTGTTTTTGGTCAAATTCTTCTGTGTGCGCAATCAACTCAAGTGCAGATTCATTCATAGATACAATGTCTTCCTGAATTGTTACCCCCTGATTAGCAGTTTTTTTCAATTCGTTAAGCCATTTCCTTTTACACAATAGAAAAAAATAGGCATCAAAAGGACAAGTCAATTGAAGGGATTTGGCTTTGGCCTGATTAAAAAGCAAAATCATGATTTCCTGCACCACATCCTGCGCCTGATCCTTGTCTCCAGAATTGTTCATAATAAACAAAACGACCTTTGGAACATACTTTTTATAGATAGACTGAATGACTGCCGAATCATTTGCAGCAAGTCCTTCAATATAAATCTGATCAGGATGAATTTTACTTTTACCCATAAAAAACTTTTTACAGCTAATTTAGAAAAGAATATTAAATAAATCTCAAATAAAAGGGTAACAATTGCAGAATTAAATTGATATAAGTAATAAAATCTTTTAAAAACAATAAAAAATTAAGAGAAATGGAAAGTTATCAATTTATAAATGACAAAAATATTCATCAGTTTGAGAAAATGCTTTCGACCAGAATCAGAAATGGTTTTGTGATTGTAGAGCACGACGAAAAATTACCTTATGTAGTTTTATCCAAAGAAAAAAAAGCAATTAATCATCCTTTTCATTTCTTAATCACTTTTATGACACTTGGACTCTGGGCGTTTGTCTGGATTTATTTTACTGTTACATATTCACAGAAAAAAAACATTTTGGTTGCGGTAGACGAAGACGGAAATCTGTTTGAAGATAAATGCCTTTCAAAATAATTTAAAAAATAATAAAAAACAGGGGTAACAAATTTAAACGGCTGTTGATCTATCTATATAAAACAAAAAATAATTAGAAACAGGGGTAACAATTTTCCCGCAATAAACATCTATTAAAAATTAACTATTTAAACTGAATATTATGAAAACAAATTTTAAATCAATCGGACTATTATTATTTGCTATAACTACTTTAGTAAGCTGCGACAACAGCGACAACAACGGCGATAATCTAATTCTTCCTCCAACTACAGCGGCTTTTAAAGGAATTACTGAAAAAGGAATTAAAAGAAATACACAAAACTTTACCATAACTGCCGGAACTGGTGTGGTTACATTTACTTCTGCAAAAGGTGTTAAAGTGAATATTAATGGTGATTGTTTGACTAAAAACGGAACTGCTGTTACGGGACAGGTAAACATTGAATATATCGAGCTTTTTGATAAAGGAAATATGCTGGTAACCAACAAGCCAACAATGGGAATTACCGCAGACGGAAAGAAAAACCTTTTGATTTCTGGTGGAGAATTCTTCATTAAAGCCACTCAGGGCGGTGTAGAACTTCAGACTTCCTGCACTTTGAATATGATTGTTCCAACAAGTTTAACGGATGGTTTTGATAATTTAATGACTTTATGGACCGGAGTAATTGATGAAAAAGGAGAATTGGCCTGGAAAGATGCAAGAGGCGCAGACGGAAAAGGCGGTGTACAAGGTGAAGGAAACAACTATTATGTAACTTTTGGAAACTTTGGATGGACAAATGTTGATCGTTTTTACAGTGATCCAAGACCAAAAACAACACTTCTTGTAGATGCTCCAGATGGCTATGACAATACGAATAGTGCTGTTTATTTGTCTTATGATGGCGAAGGAAACAATGCACTTGCTAAACTGGATACTTATACAACAGCAGGATTCTTTAGTGAACATTACGGACAAATTCCGGTTGGATTAAAATGCCATGTGATTTTTGCAACAGAAGACAACGGTCAATGGCGTTATGCAATCAAAGCTGTTACGGTTGCGGCAGGAGATGTTTATACTTTTACTCTAGCCGAAACAACAGTCGGTACAGAAGCCCAGCTGATAGCCGCAATCAATGCTATTCAGTAACTTACTAAATACTTTTTGAGAAAAAGTGGTGATTTGCTCACCGCTTTTTTTTACATTTAATCCCGTTTTAAAATTAATTCTGATGATTTTCAGAAGCTAATCCTGCTATTCGTTTCAATCTTTTCCCGGCTAAAAAAGCCAGAAAAAAGATTTCCACTACTATCAGGGCTAAAAAGATCTGGTTATGAAACTACTATCATCTATTCTCTTTCTTCTGTTTTCTGTATTTTCTTTCTCACAAACGAAAGTAAAAGACACCATAACCCGAAGAGCTGCTATTGGTTTTATCCAAAACGGAAATGCCGTTTCCTATAAACCAGAAACGCCGCCTCTGATTCCGATTGCGGGGGCTCCAAAGCCAAGTTATTCGTATTTGTGGGAATTGGGCGACGGGCATTACAGCAAGGAAGCAGCACCAAAACATGTGTATAAAAAGAAGGGAGTTTACACCACACGACTGGCCGTAACAAACAATTACGACAACGGAAAACCTCCTGCAACGCGACCGAAAAAAGTGGCTGTAAATGACGTTACAGATCCTAATTATAAAGACATTGCTTCAATTGCAGATCAGAATGGTTTTGCACTTATTAAAAACTGCGATCCCATTCCGGAGCAGGAAATGGTAGTCGTAGTGAGTTATCAAAATCTTGAGAATTATGTTTCGAGCGGAAAATTATATCTCTTTTATAATGAAAAGCAATTCAAACACAATAACTTCGAATTGAGTGACTTTAGAACGTATGCGGGCGAACGTGAAGTAAAAGAAAACTTAGTCGCTTCTGTAAATGATCTTAACGATTCGAATACTTTTATGGCTTCCGCCGAAGGGAATTTCAAACCTAAAAAATACCGAAATACAACAACCGAAGAAGATCTTGACGCTTCACTTTTAGACGCTGATAAAACCTATAATAATGTTTCGGTTTTAGAATTTTATGATGCTAATCCGGGAGAAACACGTAATGTTTTTTATACGTTTAAAACCACTCCAGAAATGATCAAAGATACCAGTGCAACAGTTACAATGCGCGGAATTTTTGTACCGAATAGAAGTTATAAAAACCACAAGATTAAAAACCTCGAAATGGAAATTGTAACGTCTCACGATCCTAACAAAATGGGATCAAACGGACGGTTTATGAATTATAGGCTGGTTCGTTTTAAACGAGTAAATTTTAAAACACGTTTTCAAAATAATGGCGAAGGTCCGGCACGAAAAATCCGTTTAGAAACAGATATTCCGGACATGTTCGACAAGAAAACTTTTCAGATCGAAAGCATGTATCCAGAATGTCCGATTTGTCCCAAAGGCGAAGAACCAACCGTAAGCTGTCTGGATACTATTATTAAACAAAAACAAATCATTTTTACTTTTAAAAATATTTACCTGCCTGGAACGGAGCAGAAAAATGTACAGGAAAAAGACAGTACAAAGGGCTTTGTAAAATATTCTATGAAGTTTGGTGAAGACTTTCATAAAGTAAAAACCAAAAGCAGAACTTCTATTATTTTTGATAAAAACGAACCTATAATTACCAATTATGCCACTACACGATTTATGCCCGGAATTTCGATTGGTGCAAAAGCAGGTTATAATTTTTATCCTGATTTAGAAAAATCGACCAGTTATTTTGTTGGTGCGACGATTTCGCCTTTTAAATCGTATCGCTTTTACTGGCAGGCAGAATGGGTAAATGCTTTAAACCAATACAATAGTGCAGTTTCTGTTTCAAACGAAATAAACACAAATGCAAACGGAACCCGACAATTAATACGAACCACTACTACAACCGAAAATAAAAACATCAATTGGGAAATTCCTGTTTTGATTCGGTACAACATTAATAATTATATCGGAATCGGAGCTGGAATTCAAGCCAATGTAAATGTTTCTTCTGAGCAGAATCAAAACATGAAAAGAGACATTTTTGAAGGTGATAAAGAGAATTTTCTAATTAGCTCCAACACAACTTCCAATACTGCTAAAAACTCTTTTACAGATATTAAAACTGGTCTTTTATTTGATTTAACTGCGGGTTTTGCCAGAATTGGTCCGAGTTTGGGCGCACGTTATGTGATAAATTTTGAGCAGCATTTTAATTATTTTCAGGTTTATGGAATATGGAAGTTTTAATTTATTTCACCATATAAGTGATATAAGTTCATATTAAAAACAGGTTTTTTATTTTTTGACTTATATTTATATCGGTGAAAAATAAAGGCATTAAAAATTGATATAACCTTGATGATTAACTCAAATTATATGCAAAGAAATAATATGAACTTATATCACTTATATGGTTTAATTTTCTTTTTTATAAATTTGAATGTTTTTGGGCAAAATTCTATTTCTCAAGAAGATAAAATATATAATGCTGTTGATGTTTTTGCTGCTCATCCTTCCGCGAAAGCGTTACAAAATTTAAAAAATACTGAAGCTGATTTTTGGAAAAATCCGAAACCAAAAACTAAAGATGAATTGTTGGCAATTGTAGTTTTAAATTGCAATAAAGCCTATTATGAAAACCAGTTTGGGCAGACTGAAAATGCAATTTCAAGTTACGAAAAGGCTTGGCAGATTTATCAAAAACACAAACTTTCTAATTACGACATAATTGAATTCTGCCTCAAACCTTTGGGCAATTTATACACTGTTCTGGGCGATTATGACAGTGCCGAAAACACTATAAAACAATATTTTTTTATTGTCAATACTGCTAAAAATTATCCTGAAGGACAAAAGCAAAAGTTTGCTGCGATTTTGAATTTATCGAATGTATATCAGGGTTCTGGCAAAATTTCTCTGGCAATTGAACTTTTAGAAAACACTTTAAAAACAGAGCAATTATCCAATTCTCAGAAAGGGATTTTATTAAATAATTTAGGGAATAATTATTTACTGAGTTCAACAGGAAATCTGATACGGCCCGAAATTCATCAAAATGCAACAAAAGCTTTTGAACTGGCTGTAAAATATCTCAAGGACGAGAAAAATCAAACGGAAACTGTATCCAATTCTTATCAAAATCTGGCAGTGCTTAATCGCCAAAGGGAAAATTTTGAAACTGCGAATTCTTATTTAAAAAAGTCCGAAGAACTTCTTCTTAAAACAAAAACCCAACAGCCGAGAAAATTAGCTAAGCTGTATTATGAAAAAGCGTTATTGCTTTTTGATGAAAGAAAATTTGATGAAAGTTCGAAACAGATTTCGGTTGTTTTTAAAATTCTACTTCCAAATTATAATTCAAAAAATATTCTTCCGGAGCAAAGTCAGTTGTACACAGAAACAGTTTTAGTAGATGCGCTCGATTTACAGGCAGAAATTTTAAAGATAAAGCAGCCCAAAAAAGCATTGAAAGCCTTTGATCTTTCTTTTTATATTGAAGATTTACTGATGAACAGTCTGATATATGAAAACTCTAAAATCCTTATGCAATTGAGATCCCGAAATCGTACGGAGAAATGCATTTTGATTTATAATGAATTATTCAAAAAAGAAGGCAAAACTCACTATCTGGAAGAAGCTTTTGAATTGGCTGAACGAACAAAATCGGGAATTTTGCAACGTTATCGCTCTAATATTAAAAGTGCTTCTGCAGAAGAAAAACAGCTGTTGCACGAACTTCAAAATTTAAATAATGCTATTTTAAAAGAACAGCAAAAGGGAGATTCAGCTGATATTTCAAAAATAAATCAATTCATAAAAAAGGAAAATGAATTGATGATTTCGCTTAAAAAAATCCAATTAAAAAATCTGGATTATCTTCCTGAAAAATCTGATTTAAAAGCTTTATTTTCAAAATTGGAAGATGATAAAGCCATGATGGTTTATTATTTTATGGGTTTTGACAATCAATATTATTTCACTTTACAAAATAATACAATTCAATTAAATCTCTTAAATACTACACACGTCTCAATACCTAAAATTGTGCAATTTGTAGATTATTTCAATTCTCCTGATGCTATTACAAATGATATTGCAGGTTATCAAAAATGCGGAAAAGATGTTTTTAATATTTTAAAACTCCCCAATAATTCTGTTTACCAAAACCTCATCATTGTTCCCGACGGAATTTTGAATTTTCTTCCTTTTGAAGCTTTGATTACGCAGGAATCTAAGACAACAAATTTTGCTAAAATGCATTATTTACTGAATGATTTTAAGATTGCTTATAATCTCTCGGCAAATATTTATCTGAGTTCTAAACCCGTTTCTAGATTAGAAAAAACGGTTTTGGGCGTTTTTCCGGTTTTCGAAGGCACTCCTTTTGAACTGAGTTATTCTAAAAAAGAATTAGAAGCTATTAGAAGTAATTTTAACGGCAAATATTTAGAAAATTCTGATGCTTCTTATCAGAATTTCAAAAATAATGCTGCTGCTTATTCTATTTTGCATTTAAGCACACACGCTTCTTCGGGCGATATTGAAACTCCGGCGAGCATTAAATTTTATGATCAGGAAATCTTATATTCAGAATTGTATAATCTGCATATCAATCCGGATTTAGTGGTTTTAAGTGCGTGTGAGACCGGAATCGGAAAATTGTATAAAGCTGAAGGCGCAATGAGTGTAGCGAGAGGTTTTCAGTTTGCAGGTGCACAGAATTTGTTATTTTCTCTGTGGAAAGTAAATGATTATACAACATCGGTTTTTATGACCGATTTCTATAAAAACATTAAAAATAATGGTTCCTTTTTTGAAGCCAATACGAAGGCTAAATTGGATTATCTAAACGACAAAGCGATTTCGAATGTCAAGAAATCACCGTATTATTGGAGTTCGTTTGTGTATTATGGATCAATATCGTCAGAAGAAAAATCAGGAAATTATATCTATTATGCGATTAGCTTTTTGATTCTAATTGGCTTATTTTTGGGTTTCAATCCTTATCGAAAATGGAAAATCTTCACGAAGTTCTCAAAAAAGAGAAATACAAAAAAATAAAGTTTAAAGTCACCAAAACACAGCACTTACAGATCAAAGCCAAAATAAACGGCATTTCGGGAAATTTCATTTTAGATACCGGCGCTTCTAATTCCTGTGTTGGATTTGAATGTATTGAACGTTTTGAACTGGACGCAAAAAAATCTAAAACCAAAGCATCCGGAGCTGGCGGCACTGGGATGAAAACGCAGATTTCTGCTCAAAATAAACTGCAATTGGGAAGTTGGAAAAACAAAGATTTCAGTATTGTTATTTTTGATCTTTCGCATGTAAATGAAGCTTTAGAATCTTATAAAGCAAAACCTGTTCACGGTATTATTGGTGCCGATGTTCTGCTGGAAGGAAAGGCGATTATAGATTATTATAATCATTATTTGTATTTGAAATAAAGAATAAAATTGGTTCCAGGTTAAATTAAGGGAAATTATTTAATGAAACTGAAAAAGAATTTTACATTTTTTTAACAATATTTACTTTATAATTCTTTGACGATTGGGTTTTTTATTTACATTTGTTAGACCAATTTTAACAAATTTTTTACTATGAAAAAAACTCTACTTTGTTTTATTTTTCTACTATTTTCCAATTTATTTTATTCTCAGGCAGGTGATCTCGTGAATTGTGCGGGAGTAACTACTTTTAATTTACTTAACAGCAGATCTTTATTACTTGGTACCATAAATCAGGTGCCAGCTGATATCCGTTATTATGAAAGTCTTGAAAATGCTAGTAATAATGTAAATGCAATTCAAACACCCAGTCAATATGTAAGCACTGCTCCTTCTAAAACTATTTATGCCAGAATAGAATATAATGGCGCAGTTACAACCAATTATTTTAATTTGATCGTAGCCGATCCGTTAACTGCATCGCTCCAAACAAACATGGTTACTTGTGCAGGAGAAAAGAATGGTTCTGTAGTTGTAAATACTTCTGGCGGAAAAGCTCCTTTTACTTATAAATTAAATTGGCAGACTGTTCAAAATACGAATGTTTTTAATAATCTATCTGGAGGCTATTACAGTATTATTGTTACGGATGCATTGGGATGTGAGACAACTGTAGAGACCTATGTTACCGAACCTGTGATGCTTACAATATATCCATTAATACAAAATCAGAAAATAACGGCTTTCACCAGCGGAGGAACTTTACCGTATCAATATTCTCTGGATGGATCTGTCTATCAGCCAAATAATATTTTTGATAATGTAGCGCCGGGAAATCATTTATTGTGGACTAGAGATGCAAATGGATGTGTTACACAAAAAACTGTAACTGTTTCTGCAGTCTCTACGGTTGTAGCAGCGGTTACGGCAACTCCTATAAATTGCAATAATCCTGCGGCTGTTGTAACGATTACGGCAAGCGGCGGCCAGCCTCCATACGCATACTCAATTGATAACGGACTTACTTACAACGTTTCGAATATATTCTCAAATGTATTTCCTGGTCTTTATTATATAAAAGTTAAGGATACTCAGAACTATGAAACTACTGTAGGGATTAACATAAATCCGGCTCCTGTCTTAACAGTAGCGGCCAGTGTGACAAAAAATATTGATTGTGTCAGTCTTGCTTCAATAAATGCAAGTGCTGCGGGAGGTACGGCGCCTTACGTATATTCGATAAATGGCAGTCCGTTTCAATCTTCTAATGCTTTTCCAAATTTAGCATCAGGAGTTTATCATATTACTGTAAAAGATGCTCAGAATTGTACTTCTATAACAAATGAAATTGTAATTGATCCAATTATTCCGTTGTCTGCAGTTATAAATCAAACAGCAGATTATTGTTCTTCCTCTTCTATAGTTGTAACTGCTTCTGGAGGTCAGTCTCCATACCTCTATTCGTTTGATGGCGGGGCTACTTATCGACCTTCAAATAGTTATTCTGCATTTCCCGGACTGTATAGTGTGATCGTGAGAGATGCTAATGGCTGTCAATTTAACACACAATTTGTTTCTGAATCTCCTTTTCCTTTAACAATTACTTCGTCTTTGACTGATAACGAAGATTGCGATGGAAACAGAACACTTACTGTCACTACGATTGGAGGAACTGCTCCTTACGTATATTCTATAGGTAATGGGTATCAGGCAGGCAATACTTTTTATAATGTATTGGCTGGAAATTATACCGTATCGGTACAAGATTCAAAAGGATGCATAAAAAATATGTCTTTGAGCGTTACACCGCCGAATGTTTTAAAAAGTACAATTTCTATAAAAAATGCCATATGCAATGGTTCTGCGACTGGGGAAGTTACTGTAATGGCTTCGGGAGGTTTTTCTCCTTATACTTATTCTTTGAATGGTGCTGCTTTTGTAAGCACTAATGTTTTTAATAATTTAACTGCAGGATCATATACTGTTACGGTTAAGGATGCCAAAGGATGCAACAGATCTCATTACTTAAATATTGCTGAGCCAAACAGTCTTGCAATGAATATTGATGTAATTACCGAAACTCAAGATGAGTATGTTGGTGCAAGAATAACACCCGTATCAACGGGAGGAACCGCTCCCTATACCTATAATATAAAAAATAATGTTACTGGCGAAATTGTTGCTCAGAACGAAAAAATTATAGCGTGGAGTGGTTTTAAACCAGGTTCATATACTTTTACAGTTATAGATTCAAACGGATGTACTTTCGAAAATAATAATGTTAATATCGTTATTCAATCTCCTATTATATTAAATGCAGTTAGAACTCCTACTACTTGTACAAATAATTTTGCTTCCTTAAGTATAAATCCATCTGGAGGTGTTGCTCCTTATCTTTACTCTTATGACAAGGGTGCAACTTATACAACCTCCAATACAGGATTAAGCAATTTGAGTACAGGTTTTTATACTATTTATGTAAAAGATGCAGCGGGCAGTCGGGCGTACGCTAATATTTCTGTTAAACCTTATGAACCTGTTGCAATTGTCACAACAACTACAAATACAAATTGTTACGGATCTAATGACGGAACTCTAATTGTAAATGCAGCTGGAGGGGTAGCACCTTATACTTATTCGATAGGAAATGAATACAGTACCTCTAAAGTTTTTAATAATTTAGCTGCTGGTGACTATATTTTAAATGTTAGAGATGCTGCCGGATGTATTACAACAGCTAATGTTAAAATAGGACAACCGGACTTTATATCATACCAAATTTCTATTACAAACAGTACTACTGTTAACAGCAGAGACGCAAGAATTGTAATTGTCCCTTATGGAGGAACTGCCCCATACCTCTATTCACTACAATCAGAAAATGGCGTAACTTTAATACCTTTTCAACCTTCTAGTAATCTTGCAAATTTATTAATAGGAACTTACAATGTATTAATTAAAGACTCCAAAGGATGTTTAAGAACTGTAACCCGAGTAAATCTTGCTTCTACAATTCTTACTGCTACGGCTGTCGTTACACCTGTTACCTGCACTTCACCAGGTACAATTACGATAAATACAGTGGGCAAAATACCTGCTGCATACTCCTTTAATGGTAATAATTACACTCCTTCGAATGTAGCACACTTACCTTCAGGAACTTACAATATTAAAATTAAAGATGTTCAAAATAATATTACAACAATTTATGCCACAATTCCTGCTTTAAACAGGGTAATAATTCCAACAGCAGTTATCTCTGAAATAGATTGTAACGGAAGTAATAATGCAGTTATAAAAGCACCTGCTTCTGGAGGAAAAGCACCTTATACCTATAAACTAAATAATGGTTCTTATCAGGGCAGTGATACTTTTTCAAATCTATCTCCAGGCACTTACCAAATAGGAGTAAAAGACAGCAATCAGTGTACTTATATCAAAGTTATTACAATAACAGAACCTGCTGTATTGGCCTCAAATGTTGAAATTACAGATAACAAAATCACTGTTAATACAACGGGAGGAACTGCTCCATATACTTATGAACTTGTAAATGAGACTGGAAGTGTAACAGCTGTTCAAACATCAAATATTTTTAATGATGTGCCTGCCGGAACTTACCTGGTAAAAGTTAAAGATGCCAGAAATTGTACATCAGTATACAATGGTATTAGTATTTCTGAAACTGCAGCGCCAAGTACAACTGGTAAAACGTCTTCTGCTGTACAAATTACAGAAGGACCTGCTAAATCAGTTTTAACTGCTGCTGATTTTACTGATTTTAGATTTTATCCGAATCCTGTAGAAAATATAGTAACAGTAAACAATACTTCTATAATTGATGAGGTTCAGATTTTGTCTGTTTCAGGGAATTCAATTCTTATAAAGAAAATTAATAATACCCAATCTGAAATCGATTTATCGAATCTTTCTACCGGGATTTATATTTTAAAAGTAACTTCTCAAGGAAAAGAGAAAACAACTAAAATTATAAAGAAATAAAGACTTCAAAATCAATAGTAAAAAGCCTTCATTGTAAATAATGAAGGCTTTTTTTTATTGTAATTTTTATGTAGTTTCTCTTGTTTCTATTTTCGGAGCGTGATGCTTTTTTAATGATAAATAAGCCAAAACAGTACTCAACAGCATTAATAATCCACCTAAAATAAAAGGAGCTCCCGCAAATTTAAATGGTGCGTCATTATGAGTAAAAAAGTAGAAAGTGTTTGCCATCATTGGCGGCCCTATAATTGCAGAAGCACTCATTAAACTTGTCAAAGTTCCTTGGATTTCTCCTTGTTCGCTTGGCGCTACTTTACTGGCAACAACAGATTGCAAAGCTGGTCCGGTGATACCGCCCAGACAGTACGGAATTAAAATTACAAATGCCATCCAGCTTTCTGTAGCAAAAGCAAACAGTACCATTCCGATAGTATAAAATGCCAACCCCAGATAAATACTTTTTTCGTTTCCTAATTTTGGATTGGTCCAGCGAATTAATACTCCTTGTACAAGTCCAATTAACAATCCGATTATTCCTAATGATATTCCGATCATTTTTTCATCCCAGTTAAATTGGTAAATGGTATAGAAACTCCAATTGCTTTGTACGGCATGAGATCCAACGTATAAAAAAAATATAGCTGCAATTAGACCTATTAAAGTTGGATGTTTTTTTAGACCAAGAATGGCTCCAATTGGGTTGGCGCGTTTCCATTCAAATTCTCTTCGGTTTTCTTTTTTTAAGGATTCAGGCAAAATAAAAAATCCGTATAAAAAGTTAACCATACATAAAACTGCTGCCGCATAAAATGGAACTCGAGAACCATATTGTCCTAATAATCCGCCGATCACCGGCCCGATAATAAAACCTAGTCCAAAAGCGGCGCCTATTAATCCGAAATTTTTTGCCCTGTTTTCTGGTGTACTCACATCTGCAATATAAGCTGATGCAGTGGTAATACTTGCTCCGGTAATTCCTGCAATTATTCGGCCAATAAATAACCAAATTATTGTAGGCGAAAAAGCCAGCAGCAGATAATCTAATGAAAAACCAAAAAGAGATATTAAGATAATTGGTCTTCTGCCAAATTTATCACTCAAATTACCAATTACGGGTGCAAAAACAAATTGGGTTATCGCATACGCGAAAGTCAGCCAGCCTCCAATTTTTGCCGCTTCGCTGATATCGCCATGTATCAATTCTTCAATTAATTTTGGAATCACCGGAATAATAATTCCCCATCCTGTAATGTCAATTAACATGGTTATGAAAATAAAACCAATCGCCGCAGATTTATTTTTTTGTAGCATAATAATTTTAGTAAGATTATACAAATAAACATATTTTTAAATTAACAATAAAAAAATCCCAAATTCCTAATCCCGAAAGGTCGGGAGGAATTTGGGATTTTTTAAATTTTGAAATCCTAACTTAGAATTTCACTATTGAAAATTAAATCAAAATTAATGAGTATGTTTCGGATTAAAACCGTCTTCGCTTAATTCAGTATGCTCATAATCAGCAACCATTTCAGCTTCGTAATCGACTTTTTCTCCTTTGCTTACTCTAGCAATGATTTTCTCCATGATGTTATAAATAACCGGAACTACGATTAAGGTCAGGAATAAAGAAGAAATTAATCCTCCGATAATTACCCAAGCCAATCCGTTTTTCCATTCAGCTCCAGCTCCAGATGCTAATGCAATTGGAAACATACCAAATACCATCGCAATTGTAGTCATCAAGATCGGACGTAAACGAGCGTGATTCGCCTGAATTAATGCCGTTCTGATTGATTCTCCTGCAGCTCTTCTTTGATTTGTATAATCGACAAGCATGATCGCATTCTTACACACCAGACCAATCAACATGATAATACCTAAGATCGTAAAGATATTTAATGAGTTGTTTGTTAAAGCCAGTGCTAACATCGCCCCGATAAACGAAAGCGGGATCGCAAATAATACTACAAATGGATGCACGAAACTGTCATACAAACTCACCATTACAAGGTAAACCAAAATAATAGCTGCTAATAAAGCGATTCCTAAAGTACCAAATCCTTCAGATTGGTTCTCTTGATCTCCACCCCAGATATAATTTACTCCGGCTGGTTTTTTCAGTTTATCCAGCTTTTCCTGCCAGATTCCAACAATTGTTCCTGATGGAACCCCAACGTTTTGTCCTTTTACCGTTACCGAAGCCGATTTGTCTCTTCGCTCTAACTGGCTAGGTCCAGAACCTTCTGTAATATCTGCAAACTGAGACAATTTAATTTGTTGTCCTGCAGCATTTACAAAAATCAAGTTACTTACGTCAGTAATACTTTTTCTGTCGAATGCATTATATCTAATGTTGATGTCGTATTCGTATTCACCGGCTCTGTATTTACCATCTGTGTTACCGCTAAAAGCAGTCTGCATAGTTAAACCTACTGTTTGAAGTGTTAATCCTAAAGCAGCCATTTTATCACGGTCTACTTTTACGTTAACCTCAGGGTTTCCGTCTTCAACCGTTAATTTAATCTCTGTTGTTCCAGGAATCGTTCTTAATTCGGCTTCAGCCAATTTAGCAAATGCCATAGCACTTTCTGTAGATGGACCTGTTACGATTAATCCTAAAGTTGCATCTTCGGCAGTACCTAAGATACCTACAGGAACCGTTTTTACTTTTGCACCAACTAGAACTTTTTCTAACTTACGTTTGATTTTTGCTGCGTAAACATTCGCATCATCCGTACGGTCTTTTTGTTCGATCATTTTTACGTCAATCTCAGCTTTGTAAGCCGTTGCCTGCGATGCTCCAAAACCTTCACTGGTTTGTCCTACAGTAGTAATCTGGCTGTGAACGTATTCTTGAGATTTTAAGTAAGCTTCGGCTTTTTGAGTCATGAAGTTGGTTTGTTCTAATGAAGCGTCTTTCGGCATTTCAATTTGAACTAAAAACTCTCCACTATCAGATGATGCAAAGAATTCTCCACCAATAAATCCACCTCCCATTAATCCGATTGTCGATCCGAAGAACAATACCAATACAACTAAGATCGTTTTAATATAATGATCTAAACACCAAGTCAATAATTCAGAAACCCAGTTCGTGAAACGAGTTAAATAACTTTCGAAACCAAGAATTACTCTTCCGAAGAAATTTTTCCCTTCAATATGCTCTAATTTTCCAAAACGAGAGGATAACCAAGGAATGATAGTAAACGAAGCTAAAAGTGATAGCAAAGTTGATATAATTACCGTAACACAAAATTGTGTAATAATATTAGAAACCAATCCAGAACTCATCGCGATAGGCAAGAACACTACCACAATTACTAATGTGATCGAAGTTACTGTACCGCCAATTTCGGCTGTTCCGTCATAAGACGCACGAATACGGCTTTTACCCATTTCCATATGTCGGTAAATATTTTCGAGGACCACAATCGCATCATCGACCAGAATACCTACAACAAGAGATAATCCTAATAAACTCATTAAGTTCAGAGTGTATCCCATTAAATAAATTCCGATAAATGTAGCAATCAAAGATGCCGGAATCGAAACCATTACGATTAGCGAGTTTCTAATACTGTGCAGGAAGAACAACATTACAAAAGCTACCAGAACTACCGCAATTAATAAATCGTGTACAACAGAATCTGCTGCTTCAAGAGTAAAAATTGTACTGTCTTTTGCAACTTCTAGTTTTAAGCTGTTTACTTTATAATCTTTTTCAAGAATCGCAATTGTTTTCAATAACTGCTCACTTACTGCAACCGCATTGGCATCAGATTGTTTTACGATTTGTAATACAATAGCGCTTTTTTGATCTACACGCGATATTTTCTCTGCAATTTTCTGCGTATCCTGAACATCGGCAATATCACTTAAACGAACCTGAATTCCGTTTTGAGAAGAAACTACTAAGTTTCTTAATTCTTCAACATTTTTATATTTACCTGCTAAACGAATTAATATTTTTTGATTACGAGTCTGAATGTTTCCTGTTGGGAAATCCAAGTTCGAAGTCAAAATATTTTGCTGTACCTGAGGAACAGACAAATTATAACCCTGCATTTTTACAGCGTCAAGATTTACCTGAATTTCACGCTCAGAACCACCAATAATATTTACCTGCGCCACACCTTGTACACGAGATAAAATAGGCGCAATTTTTTTGTCAATTAAGTCATAAAATTCAGCTTCGTCCATTTTACCATTGGCACCAAGCGTCATGATTGGTAAATCACTCAGCGAGAATTTGGTCAGTGCCGGAGTCTTAACATCATCTGGCAAATCACTAATAATGGCATTAATTTTTCGCTGTGCATCATTTAGAGAGAAATCGACTTTTGCGTTTGAGGTCAATGTAATCGAAACAATAGACAAACTTTCGTACGATTTTGAGTCAATTTTCTTGACATTCTCCAGAGACGCAATCGCATCTTCAATTTTTTTAGTTACAGTATTTTCAACCTCACTCGGAGATGCTCCAGGATAGATAGTAGAAATTGTAATAACGTTTTGTTCAAATTTTGGGATCAGCTCATAGCCTAATTGGCTGTAACTGAACAATCCACCAAGTGTTAGAATTGTAAACAATACAATTACTAACGACGGACGTTTTATGGATATTTCGGCTAATTTCATATTTGTTGCTTTATGCTATAGGCTGTAAGCTATAGGCTTTATGCTTTTTAAAAGGCGTAAAGCTTATTGCTTAAGGCTTAAAGCCAATAATTATTTAATAATTTCTACTGTATTACCGTCTTGTAAGTTAATCTGACCTGTAGTAATTACTTTTTCTCCATCAGATAATCCGTTGATAATTTCTACTTTATCACCCAAAATTCTACCAGCAGTTACTTTTCTTAATTTTGCAACACCGTTTTCTGCAACAAATATTTCGTTACTGCTCACACTTCCTACGAAAGCATTTCTAGGTACAACCATAAGATGTTGTTTTTGTTGGTTTGAAGCAAAATTTGCTGTTCCGTACATCCCTGCTTTTAGATCGTTGTTTGAGTTATTTGTGATTTCAATTTCAACTGGAAAATTTAAAGACTCATCTGCTTTTGAAGCAATAAAAGTAATTTTTCCAGAGAAGTTTTTATCAGGATAAACACTAGCCGTTACATTAATTTGGTTTCCAACTTTTAAGCTTGCAACTTGATTTTCGTTTACTGTAACTACTAATTTTAATTTAGAAACGTTTACAATATCAAACAATGCAGTTGCCGGCATTCCAGTTAAAATAGATCCTGGCTCAATATGTTTTTTGTTGATAAATCCGCTTATTGGAGCTTTAACTCTTGTATCTCCAACATTAATATTAGCTTGTTTCAAATTAGACTCAGCATTTGTCAAAGCCAATTTTGCCTGATCTAATTGTTGTTTAGTTACACCACCAGTTTTAAAAGCATTTTCGTATCTGCTGTAATCAGATTTTGCATTTTGAAAAGTTGCCTGTGCTTGTTGTGCGCTCACATTAATTACATCACCTCTTACGGTTAATAACGTTTGTCCTACTCTTACATAGTCCCCTTCTTTAGCTAAAACGCTGATTACTTTTCCAGATTTTTCAGCAGAAAAAGTCAATTCTTGGATCGGCTGAAAGTTTCCGTTTGCAACAAAATCCAATGAAATTTCTTCTGTTTTTACATCAGATACTTTTACTGAAACTGCAGCATTTTTTTCTGCAACGATATCTGTTTTTGCTTTATTTTCTTTCTTATTATTATTTAAGACATATCCAATCACACCCAAAGCTGCGATTATGATTACGATTGTTATAATAGTTTTCTTCATTGTAATTAGTTATTTAATAAGAGATTTAAGTTCGCCTTTTGATTTGATTAGAGATATTTCGGCAATTTTATAATTTAAAACTGCTCTTGTATAATTATTTTGAGCTTCAAGTGATGCATTTTCTGCATCCAGTAAATCGGTTAAAGATGCTAATCCCTGAAGGTAATTGTTTTTTGTATTGCTTAGAATTTCTGTTGCCAGACGCATATTTTCTTTTTGATTCTCGATCGTAACAAGATTATTTTCGATCTGTGTTATAGCATTTCTGTAATCTAAATCAAGAGAAAGTTTTGTGTCTTTAATATCTTCCTGAAGCGATCTGATTTCTACATCTGCTTGTCTTACCTTGGCACGAGTTCCAAAACCTGTAAAAATTGGTACGTGTAAGTTTAATCCAATTGCAGAGAAATCTGACCAATAAACTCCTTTTTCAGGTTTTGCAAACCAAGGAAATTCTGGACCCTGACCAATATAATTGTATCCTGCAGATAATGAAAGTGTTGGATAATATGCTGCTTCAACTGCTTTTTTGTTATATACTAAAAGCTCTTCTTGTTTTTTCAAAAGCAGATATTCTGTTCTGTTTTCAACATTTGGCTGTTCTGTTAGTGCCGCCGGCCCAACTTCAAATTCTTCTTTTGGCAATACTATTTGAGTTTCAATCGGCATTCCCATATAAAACTTCAATGCATTTTCCTGCAAAGCAATTTGGTTTTTAATCTGCTGACGCTCTGTGTCAATGTTTGACATTTTTACGATGATACGGTCTAAATCAATTTTTTTAGCCAAACCGTTGTCAAATTGTCCTTTTACAATATCACGAACTTTTGTAGTGTTAACCAAATTACTGTCCAGCAAAACCAATCTTTCTTGTTGTACATAAACAGAATAGTAGTTGTTTGCAACTCTTTCAATAACTTGTTCTTCTGTTAATTGATCGTTGATCTGGTAAAACTCACGAGTAGATCTTGCTGCTTTTAATCCTGTAAAAACAGATTGGTCAAATATTGTCTGAGTTAAGGAAAGCCCAGCAGTTGATGTCCATTTTTGACCAAATGCTGCCTGAATTGTAGTTCCTGGCGCGTTAAATCCTGCTCCATCAATAACCGTTGTCTGAATAACTGGATTATAAGTTAAATTTCCGTTTGCAGAAATTTGAGGTAATGCTCTAGAGCGCACTTCCTGAATTTTATATTCGCTGTTTTCAACCTGCAGTTTTGATTTTTTAGCATCAGCCTTATTCTGAAGCGCGTAGTTTACCGCGTCCTTTAAGGTTAAAGTGGTTACTTGTGCGTTGGCCGATATGCCAATGGAACACAAAAATATAAGAAGGATTCTTTTCATATTACAATTTATTTTTAAAGTTGAATCTCATCATCTTATTTAAACAGTATGATGATATTTTGATTGATGATTAATTAATAATTTTTTTAAGCTGTTTTTCCAATTCTATTATTCCTAACGGAGTTGACATCGCTCTTGTATGATATTCTAAAGCTTCCAATTCCAATTGCTGCGATTCTTTGTCTGAAATTGTGGTTTCGTTTATATGAAAAATTAAAGTGTAATAAAATTTTACATAAACATCAATATTCAAATCTGTTCTGTATAAATTTTCTCGTATACCTTTTTCGATATTTTCTCTAAACCACTGACTGCATTGCTCTATTTCATGCGTCATAACTTTATGATAGATTTCAGGGTAATGCTTTTTTAACTGATAGATAGGAGACGAATCGATATTGTTTTTAAACATCTCGCAAAACATTTCACGAATCTCAAAATTCTCATGAATCGCGTTATGATTTTTAGCGACTATCGTATCTATAATTTCATGTACTTGTCTATGAACTAACGTTGTGCTTTCTTCTATTAAAACCTCTTTATTACAGAAATATTTGTAGATCGTTTTTTTTGAAATACACATTTCCCCTGCAATATCATCCATTGTAACACTCTTAAAACCAAGCTTTAAAAACAACTCGCTTGCTTTTGATATGATTTTCTCTTTCATTTTAATTTTCAAATTGTACTACAAATATAGAATGGAAACTTAAATTCTAAAAGCAGTTTCCGTTATAATTGTACTATTTTTACATTAATTTTTTGAGCCCGTAAGATTTATATGCAGAATTCCAGGTTTGCAATGAGTTTAATATCTTTTCCTAAAGCCAAACCTCCATTATGATTAAACGAATTATAGTCTAATCCAAAATCCTGACGTTTGATGTCTCCTTTTATTTCAAAAGCAACTTTTTGCTCCCCATTATAAGTGTTTACTCCAATAAACTCAGCATCAAGCTCTACAACTTTGGTTACGTCTTTAATAGTTAAATCACCTTTAAAGAAATTGATATTATTGTTTACTTTCTGAAATGAGGTCGATTTGAAAGTTATAATAGGATGTTCATTCACATCAAAAAAATCCTGAAGCTGCAAATAAGTATCTACTTGCTGAAAACTGTCAATTTTATTGTTAATATCTAAAGAAAACTCAACTGATGCATCTTCAATCTCATTGTCTTCAATATTTACGTAGCCGTCAAATTTATTTGTAGTTCCTCCTAAATAGGCAATTATTGAATGTCTCATTTTAATTAAAACATCTGATTGGCTAGAATCTAAGGTCCATGTTGTTCTCATAAATATTTGGTTTTGTTTAGTTTATAAATGATCTAAACTTCTCGCGGAAACTTTTTTAGTGTTCGGAGTTTCCGATGCAAATATAAACAGGAAACTGTAAACACCAAAAAAGTTTCCAAGTTTTTTTTAAATTATTTTAACACATTAAAATAAGCCGATTCAGCCAACTTTAAATCTTGGTAACCATTTAGTCTTTAAAAAGCGATAATTCACATATGAATTGTATATTTGAACCTCGTAAATCAGATTTTCATTTTTATGCACAATATTAGTCAGTACCAAGATTTTTTTATTACTTATTTAAAAAACCAAAACATACAGAAAGAACCTAAAAATCTTTATGAGCCTATAGAATATATTTTAGGTCTTGGTGGTAAACGTATGCGTCCTGTACTAACATTAATGGCTGCAGAAATTTTTAATACGAGTTACGAAACAGCTCTTCCGGCCGCTATGGCAGTTGAAGTTTTTCATAATTTCTCTTTAGTTCATGATGACATTATGGATGACGCTCCTTTAAGAAGAGGAAAAGAAACCGTACATGAAAAATGGGATCTAAATACCGGAATACTTTCTGGTGATGCTATGCTGATTTTGGCGTATCAATATTTTGAACAATACGAATCTGAAGTTTTTAGAGATCTGGCTAAACTTTTCAGCAAAACTGCTCTTGAAGTTTGCGAAGGCCAGCAATGGGATGTTGATTTTGAAAAAAGAAATGATGTCACTATTCCGGATTATCTAAAAATGATCGAATACAAAACAGCTGTTTTAGTTGCCGCTGCAATGAAAATGGGCGCAATTGTAGCTAAGACCTCTAAAGAAGAAAGCGATTTAATTTATGATTTCGGACTTAATTTAGGTTTGGCATTTCAGCTTCAGGATGATTATTTAGATGCTTTTGGAGATCCTGAAACCTTTGGAAAACAAGTTGGAGGCGACATTATTGAGAATAAAAAAACATTTTTATACCTTAAAGCTTTAGAATTTTCTAATTCGGACAAATCGGTTCAATTACAGAATTTATTCAATTTAAAATTAGAAGATAATACCGCTAAAATAGAAACGGCAAAAGCCATTTTTAATGAATCAGGCGCATCAAAAGCAACTCAGGAAGCTATAGAAATGTACACTTTTAGAGCTTTTGAAACTTTAGAAAAAATGAATCTCGACGCCGAAAAGAAAACTACCCTTAGAACTTTTGGTGAAAATTTAATGGGAAGAAGAGTTTAGCTTTCAATAAAATCTACAATCATAAATCAGCAATCTAAAATCTAAAATACATGTTTGTAGCACCGATAAATACAGAATCATTATTAGCCGAGGCACAAGCGGAGACTTTATATTTGAATCTTATTGAACAAATTAATAAAGATTTTAATTTGGCCAATGAAGGAATCGATTTTCCGTTAAGCATTGAGCCTGACGAATTAAAAATTCAGCTTCACGAAAAAATCTACAGGATGATTCAGTACAAATTTGCTGAATACCTGAATCTGCTTTATATTATTGATGTTTCTGAAATCGAAATAAAAAAACTTGATGGTTCTGATTTGGTAATTCTGGCCGAACAGGTTTCTTTTTTGATTTTAAAAAGAGAATGGCAGAAGGTTTGGTTTCGGAATTTTTATAAATAAAGCTGATAAGTTATTAAGTCGCTAAGTTTCTGCTTTTACTTAATACTCTCATAAAAGGACTAATTTTCCAGCAGTCTTCAATATTTTCATTATCAAAACAGGACCAATAAAAGATTGTAGATTCATGAATATGAAAATCCTCTTGTAATAAGTGTTTCACTTCATTCAAATATTTTACAAATAATTCTTCTTTATCTTGATCTTCTATAGCCTGAATCATAATTTCCATTAAGACAAACTTTTCATCTTCATCTAAAATATTTTTATATAAAGTAAAATATTTTTCAATTTCATTTGAATTGGCAATTATATAAGACCAATCCTGCATAGAATTATCATACAATATATCTAACTTTTTTGCTACTGCAATCATCGCATCGTTAGTCCCACATCTAAATTCTGGTTCTATCATGTGTTAAATATATTTCTTTATTATCCGTATTTTAAAACTCAGCAACTTAAAAATAAACCCTCACAAAAGGCATAAATGCCGATCCGTAAAGACTTCTTTCATCATTGAATAAAACATCATAACGCGCTCCAATGGTGACACTTCCGGTTCTATAGCCCGCCCCAAGATAAAGTGCGGTATTCCAAAAATCATCAGAATAAGCCGGTCTTACATTATTAGAATCATAATTTGTGTTCACGCGAACTTGTTCTAATTCTGCAGATAACTGAATTTCTGGAATTGGATTTACGAGTGTAATTAAACTTCCGCCGTAAACAAAGGAATCGTAGTAATTTTTTGAAGCCAGATAACCAAATTGTAATCCAACTCCAATTCCAACAATTTGATTGACATTATATATAGCGCTCGGCATAACAGAAATATCGGTATAGCCGGAACCAATACCTAAACCTAAGCCGCCTCCAAACTGTACTTTATCCCAAAAATTATTTTTGTTATCAATAACATACGTTTGCTGTGCAAATGTATAACTGGAGAATAAGACTGCAAAAATCACAAAATAGCATTTGCAATCGATTGAAAATTGAATTTTACTCATAGTTAACGTTTATTTTAACAAATTTTTACGTAAAAGTACGTAAAAAAAAGGTTTAAATAAAGTCGATTGTTGTACTTTTGCCATTCTATTTAACAAAAAGTATATTCAAATATTATGGATAGGTTTTCATTTTTAAATGCAGCGCATACAGAGTTTTTTGCACAATTATACGATCAATATTTAGTAAATCCAGACAGTGTTGAACCTAGCTGGAGAAGTTTTTTTCAAGGTTTCGACTTTGGACAAACGGTTTATAACGACGAAAATCCAGTGCAGCAAATCGTTGAGTACGTGACTAGCCCAAGCACAGATTACTCTCAGGTTTCAGACAAATTACAAAAAGAATTCAACGTTCTAAAATTAATTGATGGATACCGTACGCGCGGGCATTTGTTTACCAAAACAAACCCAGTTCGTGACCGCAGAATTTCATCTCCAACTTTAGATATCGAGAACTTCGGATTATCAGCAGCTGACCTTTCAACTGTTTTTGATGCGGCGCAGACAATAGGAATGACACCTTCTTCTCTAGAAGCCATAGTAAATCGTCTTAAAGCTATTTACTGTCAGCATATTGGTATCGAATATATGTACATCAGAAATCCTGGTGTTGTAAAATGGATTCAGGAAAAACTGGCTGTTAATGTTAACCAGCCTAATTTCTCTACAGAAGAAAAGAAAACGATCTTAAATAAATTAAATGAAGCTGTTTCTTTTGAGAACTTTCTGCATACTAAATATGTAGGTCAAAAAAGATTCTCGTTAGAAGGTGGAGAATCTATCATCCCGGCTTTAGACGCTTTAATCGAGCAGGCAGCAGAAAAAGGTGTTGAACAATTCGTAATGGGAATGGCTCACCGTGGTCGTTTGAACGTTTTGGCAAACATCTTTAATAAATCTACTCAGGATATTTTTGGCGAGTTTGACGGTAAAGATTACGATCAGGAATATTTTGATGGTGACGTAAAATACCATTTAGGCCTTACTGCCGACAAAAAAACCAGATCTGGAAAAAGCATCAACATCAATTTGGCACCAAACCCTTCTCACTTAGAAACGGTTGGAGCTGTAATTGAAGGAATTACAAGAGCTAAACAAGACAAATATTATGCTGACGATTTCTCTAAAGTATTACCGATCGCCGTTCACGGAGATGCTGCAATTGCAGGTCAGGGAATCTTGTATGAAATCATTCAAATGGCACAGCTTGACGGTTACAAAACTGGAGGAACAATCCATATTGTAATCAATAACCAAGTTGGTTTTACAACAAACTATTTAGACGCTCGTTCTTCTACTTATTGTACAGACGTTGCCAAAGTAACTTTATCTCCAGTATTACACGTAAATGCTGACGATGCTGAAGCTGTTGTACACGCAGTATCATTTGCATTAGACTACAGAATGGAATTTGGACGTGACGTATTTATCGATTTATTAGGATATAGAAAATACGGCCATAACGAAGGTGACGAACCTCGTTTTACACAGCCGGTTTTATATAAAATCATCGCAAAACATAAAAATCCAAGAGATATTTATGCTGAGAAATTATTGTCTGACGGCGTAATTGATGCTTCTTATGTAAATGCTTTAGAAAAAGAATACAAATTGAATCTTGAGGAGAATTTAGAAGCTTCTCGTAAAAAAGATTTGACCATCATAACTCCATTCATGAAAAACGAATGGGACGGATTTGTTCAGGTAACAGATACTCAAATGCTTCAAAAAGTAGATACTACTTTTGACAAAAAAGGATTGGATTCTATCATAAACACAATCTCAACATTACCAGAAGACAAAAAGTTCATCAATAAGATAACTAAAATCGTTACAGATAGAAAGTCAGGATATGACAATAATACTCTGGACTGGGGAACTGCAGAAGCATTGGCTTACGGTTCGCTTTTGACTGAAGGATTTGATATTCGTATTTCTGGTCAGGACGTAGAGCGTGGAACTTTCTCTCACCGTCACGCGGTAGTTAAAGTGGAAGATTCTGAAGAAGAAGTAATTCTTTTGGATGCTATTGAAAACAAAAAAGGAAAATTTGGCGTATTCAACTCGCTTTTATCAGAATATGGTGTTCTTGGTTTTGATTACGGATATGCATTGGCTAATCCAAATGCATTAACAATTTGGGAAGCACAATTTGGAGATTTCTCTAACGGTGCTCAAATCATGATTGACCAATATATCTCTTGTGGTGAAGATAAATGGAACAACCAAAATGGTATTGTTTTATTATTGCCTCACGGATACGAAGGTCAAGGTGCAGAACACTCTTCTGCAAGAATGGAGCGTTATTTACAACTTTGCGCAAGACAAAATATGTATGTAGCAGATTGTACAACGCCTGCTAACTTCTTTCACTTGTTGAGAAGACAAATGAAAACCAATTTCCGTAAACCTTTGGTAGTTTTCTCTCCAAAAAGTTTATTACGTGATCCAAGATGTGTATCAACAGTTGATGAATTGGCAAACGGAAGTTTCCAGGAAACAATTGACGATAATACAGTAGATAAAAAAGCAGTAAAAACTTTAGTTTTTGTTACTGGTAAATTCTACTACGATATTGTTGCCGAAAGAGAAAATAACGGAAGAAACGACGTTGCAGTGGTTCGTATCGAGCAATTATTCCCGTTACCAGTGGAGCAGTTAAAAACAATTATTGCACAATATCCAAATGCAGATGATTATGTTTGGGCTCAGGAAGAACCTAAAAACATGGGAGCTTACAGTTTTATGTTAATGAACTTTGATCTTGTAAAATGGAGATTGGCGTCATTAAAAGCATACGCTGCACCAGCATCTGGAAGTTATACACGTGCAAAACGTCGTCATGCAGATGCAATTAGAATGGTATTCGATAAAGATTTATTTAGATAAAAAAATGTTTCAAGTTTAAAGTTTCAGGTTTAGCAGCGTGAAACTTTAAACCATAAAAACCTTAAACAAAAACAAAGATGATTTTAGAAATGAAAGTCCCATCACCAGGGGAATCAATAAAAGAAGTTGAAATTGCAACTTGGTTAGTAAAAGACGGAGATTATGTAGAAAAAGATCAGGCTATTGCTGAAGTTGATTCAGATAAAGCTACTCTTGAATTACCTGCTGAAATGAGCGGTGTAATTACACTAAAAGCTGAAGAAGGTGATACAGTTGCCGTAGGTGCTGTAGTTTGTTTAATTGATACTGATGCAGCAAAACCTGCAGGTGACGCTCCGGCAGCAGAAGCTCCAAAAGCTGAGGCACCAAAAGCAGAAGCTCCAAAGGCAGAAGTAAAAGCTGAAGCACCAAAAGCAGCTCCTGCAGCAACAAGTTATGCAGCTGGAACTCCATCTCCTGCAGCAAGAAAAATATTAGACGAAAAAAATATAGCTCCGGCAACAGTTTCAGGAACTGGTAAAGGCGGCAGAATTACTAAAGATGATGCTGTAAATGCAGTCCCTTCTATGGGAACTCCAACTGGTGGAAGCCGTGGATCTGAGCGCACAAAATTATCAATGTTACGTCGTAAAGTAGCAGAAAGATTAGTTTCGGCTAAAAACGAAACTGCCATGCTTACTACTTTCAACGAAGTAAACATGACTCCGATCAACCAAATTCGTAACGAATACAAAGATGCTTTCAAAGCAAAACATGGTGGTCTTGGTTTAGGTTTTATGTCATTCTTTACAAAAGCCGTTACAAGAGCTTTAGAATTATATCCGGATGTAAACTCAATGATGGATGGTGATTACAAAATCGCTTACGATTTTGCTGATATCTCGATCGCAGTTTCTGGACCAAAAGGACTAATGGTTCCTGTTGTTCGTAATGCTGAATTACTAACTTTCCGAGGCATTGAAGCTGAAATCAAAAGATTAGCTTTAAGAGCTCGTGACGGTCAAATTACAGTTGATGATATGACTGGAGGAACTTTTACAATTACAAACGGTGGTGTTTTTGGAAGTATGTTGAGTACTCCAATTATCAACCCTCCTCAATCAGGAATTTTAGGAATGCACAATATTATTGAGCGTCCGATTGCTGTAAACGGAAAAGTGGAGATTCACCCAATGATGTATGTGGCACTTTCTTATGACCACAGAATTATTGACGGACGTGAGTCTGTTGGTTTCTTGGTTGCTGTTAAAGAAGCTTTGGAAAACCCATTAGAATTATTGATGAATGGCGATGCTAAACGTGCTTTAGAATTGTAATATCATTCGATTAACTTAGATTAAAAAGCCTGTTCATTCATTTGAACAGGCTTTTTTTAATATAAAACAGAATTAAATCAATGAATAATTGTTAATTTTTTAAAAAAATGTAATTTTTACCCTTTAAAAAATATTTTATTTAGAATAAATAAGAATAGCTTGTGTAGTTAATCCTATACCGTTAAATTTGCGCTATTAAAATCAATTCTAAATAAAAAATGAAATCTAAATTTACAATATTGTTTTTGAATTTCTGTTTTATTCTGCTAGCAGGCACAACAGTGTGGTCACAGGAAAAAGCAACTATAAAAGGTCAAATTACTTTAAATAATGACGAATCTCAAGAGAATATTTCTGTTGTTTTAAAAGGCACAAAATCAGGAACGACTACAGATGAATCTGGTAATTATACTTTAAAAAATATTAAACCTGGAACTTATACTTTAAAAGTTTCATCAGTAGGATACATTACACAAGAAAAAACAGTTGTAATCAAAGAAGGTGATAATTTAACTCAAAACTTCACTATTACTTCAAACTCAGAAGACTTAAGCGAAGTAGTTGTAAATGGTAACAAAAAAAATCATTTTGCACGTAAAAACAACCAGCAGGTTTCGAGATTACCTCTTAAAAACTTAGAAAACCCGCAATCTTATACTACTATTACAGGAGAATTGCTAAAAGAACAAGTAGTTACCAATTTTGACGATGCCTTAAAAAATGCATCTGGTATTACACCGCTTTGGGCTGCAACAGGACGTGCAGGAGATGGAGCCGCTTACTATTCTTTAAGAGGATTCCCAGTACAGCCTACAATGGTAAATGGTTTACCGGGTTTAACTAACGGAAGTTTAGATCCAGCAAATATTGATAGAGTTGAAATTATCAGAGGACCTTCTGGAACTTTGTTTGGAAGCAGCTTAATTTCTTATGGAGGACTTATCAACACTACTACAAAAAGACCATACAAAACATTTGGAGGAGAAATAAACTACACAGTAGGAAGCTACGGTTTAAATCGTGCAACTGTAGATTTGAACACACCTCTTAATGAGAAAAAAACTTTAAACTTCAGAATAAATTCAGCTTACAATAAACAAAATAGTTTTCAGGATGCGGGTTTTAGAGAATCTTTCTTTGTAGCACCTTCATTATCATATGAAGTAAATGATAAACTATCATTCTTGGTTAATACTGAGTTTATGAGCAACGAATCTACAAACCCAACGATGTTGTTTTTAGACAGAGGCGCTCCATTAAGAGTTCATAATATTAATGAATTAAAATACGACAACGAACGTTCTTACACTAGTAATGAACTTACAATGAAAACTCCTTCTTTCAACATCCAAGCTCAGATGAACTATAAATTTTCTGATCAATGGAGTTCTCAAACTGTGTTTTCTAACAGCTCAGCAAGATCAAAAGGAAATTATACTTATTTGTATGAAGGAACACAATTTACGCCAATTACAAACGGAATTGTTTTAGCTCGTTATTTTACAGATCAGGACAATCAAAGTATAACAACAGATGTACAGCAAAATTTTAATGGTGATTTTAAAATCGGAAGCATTAGAAATAGAATCGTTGTAGGTTTTGATTACTTCAAAAGAACTTCAAGCGATCGTAGTACTGGATATTTTGGAAATGGATATGTTTATATCGGAGATGATTTACAATCTTTTAACAACTTTGTTGGACAAAATTCTAACGGTGATACCGGAAATTTGACACAAGCCGGATCTGATGCTATTATAGGAAACAGCCCAAGAAATGACAATAGTACTAAACAAGAAACTTACAGTGCTTATGTTTCAAATGTAATAAACTTTACACCTGCATTATCTGCTATGTTAAGTTTACGTGCCGATCGTTTTATGAATGCTAAAAATGACGGATACAACCAAACTGGTTTCTCTCCAAAATTTGGATTAGTTTACCAGCCAGTTTTAGACAAGGTTTCTATTTTTGCAAATTACATGAACGGATTTGTGAATGTTGCTCCGGGTCAAAACCGTCAGGCTACTATTACAACGCCGTTAATATTTAATCCAGAACATGCAGATCAGTTTGAAGTTGGAACAAAATTAAATCTTTTCAAAGATAAACTTTACGCTACTTTCAGCTATTACAATATAGAAGTTACAGATCAGGTTTATGTAGTAGAAACTCCGTATATAGATCCGGCAGATCCAACTACGCCGCAACCAAACAATCAAACTACATTCCAGGATGGAGGCCAGAAAAACAAAGGTTTTGAGGCTGAATTTATTGCAAACCCAATTAACGGTTTGAATATTATCCTTGGATACAGTTATAATGATGCTGTTTTACTAAAAGGAGATCCTGACTTTGTAGGTCGCAGATCTGAAAATGCAGGTCCTAGAAATCTGGCTAACCTTTGGGCTAGTTACAAATTTACTAACGGATTCTTAAGAGGTTTTGGTTTAGGTTTTGGAGGAAATTATGTTGGTGACAATATGATTATGAATAGAAAAGTTTCTGGAACATTTACTATTCCTGAGTACACAGTCCTAAATTCATCTTTATTTTACAGTGCCGAAAAATTTACTATCACAGTTAAATTAAACAACATTGCAAACAAAGAAATTTATGATGGTTGGTCAACAATACATCCTAAAGATCCAAGAGCAGTTGCTGCAAGTTTCACCTACAAATTCTAAGATAAAATAACACAAAAGCATCTTTCTAAATTAGAAAGATGCTTTTTAAAATTATAAAATCATGATAACAATAGCCAGTCTTTTCGTTTTTATCTCTTTTTATATGTTTTATTACACTTCTAAAAGAGCAGTACTTTCTTATAATTACAGTTTTGAAAAATGGATGAGCAGCAATCCCAAACAGACTAAAATCACAGGCTTGATTTTACTTCTCTTTGCTTATTCTTTATGGTTTTTGAGTATGTCTTTATGTTGCGGAACCTTATTGTTTTTTATTCAGCTAATGACAATTTCCAGTTTAATTGTAATATTAAAACCGCTGAAAGTTCTAAACAGCAAAGCAGTTGCAGTACTTTTTGTACTAGCCGGACTATTCGAAATTTATTACTATTAATATGCCTGCAAATCCTAAATACCTGACGCAGTCTAAAGGACAGCGTTTTCTCAAAATAACAGCGGCCATACTTGGCGGTTATTTTGTTTCTGTAACTTTTCATTTAGCTTTGGCTTCTTGGTTCAATCGCGTAAATGTTCTGATCACAATGGCTTTTACAGGTTTTATTCTATGGGTTGCCTTAATGGTTGTGGCTTTCTTAGCAAAAAGCGGCTGGAAAATATGGGGCATCTATTTACTGCTCACTTTATTTTTTTGCGGTATTATTTATCTCGGACAAACTAATAACCCTATTACCAAATAATTCATGAATAACAGAAACTATAATATTTATTTTCATACACATACCGTTAGTGGTATTGTGATAAGCGTTGTATTATTTGTTATTTTCTTTGCAGGATCATTTTCTTTTTTTAGAGATGAAATAATCAATTGGGAGCGTGGCGAATCTGTTTCAATAACAAAAGAAAAACAAATCAACTACGACTCCACATTAGATTTATTAGATAAAAAATACACTCTGGCCGGAAGAAATATTTCAATTTCTAATGGAAGTAAAGAAAGACGTGTAAATGTTTACATGGAAGGAACCAAAGATACTTTGGCTCCAGCCAAACAAAAAGAAGGATCATTTTTTTATCTGGATACAGAAAACTTCAAAACTCATACTTATGAAGAATCTTATTCTCTAGGTGAATTTTTATACAGACTCCACTTTTTGGCTCAGGTTCCTTATCCTATCGGCTATTATCTTTCAGGTTTTGTGGCTTTATTTTTTCTGTTTGCAATTGTAACTGGTGTTCTTTTGCATTGGAACAAAATTGTATCAAATTTCTACATGTTTCGTCCAAAGGAAAAACTAAAAACCTTATGGACAGATGCTCATACTTCATTGGGAATGATTGGTCTTCCTTTTCAGTTTGTTTACGCTGTAACCGGAGCCTTTTTTATGATCAAAATTCTCATTGTTGCACCAAGCGTAATGGCTTTGTATAAGGGAGATGATAAAAAATTATACGATGATTTAGAATATTACAATCCTGATTTTAAATTTGAAAATAAAAAATTAGCTAATCCTTTTAGCATTAATAAACTTGTTGAAAAAACAAAAAACACGTGGAAAGATTTTCAAATCACAAGTGTAGAAATTAAGAATTATGGCGATGCCAACATGCATGTTTTAGTTCAAGGAGAAATACCTGCCGAAAAAAGATTTACTGCTGTTGGTAAAATAATTTATAAGATTGCAGACGGCAAAATAATTGCCAAAAAAGATCCAATAACTCAAAATACCTATTTAGATGCTGTTAAAAACGTTTTGTACCGAATACACTTTGGTGATTACGGAGGATATGCTTTAAAAATTATCAGTTTTGTATTAGGAATAATTACTTGTTTTGTGATTATTTCCGGAGTTATGATTTGGTTGGTTGCCAGAGACAAAAAAAATCTTCCGGAGAAAAAACGTCGATTCAACAATTCTGTTGTTAGGATATATTTAGCGCTCTGCCTCAGTATGTATCCTGTAACTGCTATTGCTTTTATTGCCTGCAAGGTGTTTCACCCATTGAGTCAAACCAATATTTACAATGTTTATTTTATTACGTGGGCAGTATTGATTATATTTTTCCTTTTAAAGAGAGACATCAACTTTACTAATAAGTGGTGTTTAATTTCTGGAAGCATTTTAGGATTTTTAATTCCAATTGCAAATGGTATCTGCAGTGGCAACTGGTTCTGGAAAACTTTTGCTCAAAATCAATTTCAGATTTTCTTCATTGATATTTTCTGGATTGTTTTAGCTTCTATTACATTATATGTTTCCTTCAAATTAAAAAAGGTCAAAGTGGAATAAACCGCTTTCGCGAAAAAAGACCAAAATAAATTGATATAATTTGCGGATTGTGCATTTAGAATTACTTTTGCTTTTGAGCTGATTCTAAAGAAAGAAATCAAATCTTTCACAATTTGTCAAATGGGATTCAAAAAACAAATACGCTTTCTACATAAATGGCTCGGATTAATTTCCGGGCTTATTGTTTTTATAATAAGTATTACCGGCTGTATATTTTGTTTTCATGACGAGATAAAAGATGTAACCCGCAAAGAATGGCGTTTGGTCGAACCTCAAAATAAACCATTCATACTGCCGTCGGTCTTACAGGAAAAAGCAAAAGAAATTCTTCCGAATTACAAACAATCGATGGTTTCTTTTTATGGAAAAAATAGAGCTGCGATAGTTTATACCTATTCTGATTTAGGAAGTTTATACCTCTATTTTAATCCCTACACTGGAGAACATTTAAAAATCGAAAATCCAGAAACTGACTTTTTTATCATTGTTGAATACATACACCTATACCTGCTCCTTCCAGATTATATCGGAAAACATATTATTGGCGGTGCAACTATAATTTTTATCCTTTTATTAATTTCAGGAATTATACAATGGTGGCCAAAACGAAAAAGCGATATCAAAAGAAGTTTTACCATTAAATGGAATGCAAAATGGCGCCGGGTTAATTATGACTGGCACAATACTTCTGGATTTTACATTGCACTTATCGCCTTGATTCTCGCCGTAACAGGTCTAACCTTTACTTACGATTGGGTTGGAGACGGAATTTATAAAACCTTCAATTTTGGTGGAGACAAAGTTCTTGAAACCAAAAAACCAATAATCGATAAAACAAAATTTGAGTATAATACTGCTGCCGCGATAGATAAGGCTTTTTATCAAACCATGAAAAAAAATCCAAAAGCCGAAATGTTTTATGTAATGCTGCCACAAAAGAAAGGCGACATTATCAATACTGGAGCCTATCCTCATACTTTGCGTTATGATCACCAGAGCAATTATTATTTTCATCCGAATAATGGAGAATTAATTCAGACCGATTCGTATGATTCAAAAAGTTTAGGTCTTCAGGTTGTAGAAATGAATTACGGCATTCATACTGGACAAATTCTAGATTTACCCGGAAAAATTATTGCTTTTATAGTGAGTTTATTTGCCTCAACGCTTCCCGTTACCGGATTTATAATTTGGTATGGAAGAAATCACAAAAGCAAAAAATCTAAAGCATAAAAAAACCGCCCAATCAGGCGGTTCTAAATTATCTTGAAATCTTATTAATTTCTATTTGCTACAGCATTTTTTTGTAAATTTTTAACTGAGCTTATTCTGCTGTTTTCAAAAGCAACTTCAGAAAGATTTTTTTCATTAAAGAAAATCCATTTTCCTGTTTTCAACCCGTCTGTGTATTCTCCTACGGCCAATTTATTCCCATTTTCATCATACGATACCCAAACTCCGTCTAATTTACCATCTTTAAAAAAGCCTTCCTGCTGTACTTTACCATTCTCATAATAATAAGTAGCTTTTACTTTGTTTCCAACAGCTTCTAATTCTGGCTTACCTTCTTGTGCAACTAAAATTCCAGAGAACAATATTGCAACTAAAATTACACACTTTTTCATATCTTTTAGGTATTAATGTTATCAAATCTTTACCAAATATAGTTAATTGTTTACATTAAAAAAACTTTTGCTTAACAATTTGGTAACATTGAGTAAAAACTTAACATTGGAAAAAGTGCAGAAATAAAAAAACCAAAGCTCATGCCTTGGTTTTATTGGGTTTTTATTAAAAAAGCCACTTTACGATAACGTTGTATATTTCGTAATAAATTACTTTAATAATGTATTTAGCTGACTATCAAGAGCTGGATCAGATGGTCTGAAGGCATCTGAATTAACAACATTTCCCTGCGGATCTATCAAAATAAATCTAGGAATACCAGTTACACCATAATTGGTAACAAATTCAGATTCCCAATCTTTATCTGCAAACAATTGTGTGCCTCCAAGATTTTTATCGGTTACAAATTTTTTCCATTTTTCATTATCTTTTAATTTATCAATAGAAATGCTTACAAACTCAATATTCTTTCCATGATATTTTTCTTCAATCTTTTGCAGATAAGGAATCTCAGCTCTACAAGGCGCACACCAAGTCGCCCAAAGATCAATGTAAACATATTTACCTTTTAGATCAGAAAGTTTTGTTTTGCCTCCTTTATGGTTTTCGTAATCAAAACCTGGAGAAGGTTTTCCTGCAAGTTTATTCGCTTTTGCTGTTATTTCGTATTGTTGTCCTGCATATTGATTAAAACTTATAAAGCTGTTTTTTAAAGCCGTTTTAAATTCTGGATCAAAGTCGCCTTTTTCAACACTTTCTGTATCTGTCTTTAATTTAGCATCAAGCAATGCAGAAAACTCGGCCTGTTCTTTCGCGAAAGCATCTTTTTGAAAATTCTCATCTTTTAATGCTTGCTGTGCCAAAAAGTTACTTTCGTTAACTCCTTTACCTTTAAATACTATAGTTTCATCAAACTCTTTAGCATCCAGAGTCAAATTAACTTCAGAATTTGGCTTTAAATATAAATTTGATGATTCTTTACCATCTGAAAACACATAAAATCCTTTTGGCGCATCAAAAGAAGCCGTAAAAAGCTCTTTTTTATTGATCGGAATTACTTGTTTAAAGTTATCCTTGCCTCTTATGACTAATGTATCGCTGTTTCTATTCGCAATTTTAGCCGTAAACTTAATTTGATTCTTACTTTGTGCAGCTAAATTTAAAGTGCTAAAAATCGCCAGTCCAGCAATAAAAAGTTTGTTCATAGGTTTTAAAATTTATTTTTAATGATTCAAAACTAAATAAATTACAGCTTCAAAATTTAGAATTAACAAAATATTTCAAATTATTACGTACCAAGTGATCAGTTTACCATACTAATTTGAATTTTTGTCTTTACTTTTGCAGTCTAAAATTTAGATCATGTATAGAAGTCATAATTGCGGCGAATTAAACGCTTCAAATATTAATACCGAAGTTACACTTGCAGGCTGGGTTCAAAAATCTCGCGATAAAGGATTCATGAATTGGGTTGATTTACGCGACCGTTACGGAATCACGCAGCTTATTTTCGACGAAAGTCGTACCGATAAAACTGTTTTTGAACTGGCAAAAACACTTGGTAGAGAATTTGTAATTCAGGTAAAAGGAACTGTTATTGAGCGTGAAGCCAAAAACAAAAATATTCCGACTGGCGAAATCGAAATTTTAGTTTCTGAATTAACTATTTTAAATGCTGCTTTAACGCCTCCGTTTACTATTGAAGACGAAACAGATGGCGGAGAAGATATCAGAATGAAATACCGTTACCTGGATATTCGTAGAAATCCGGTGAAAAATAGTTTATTGTTGCGTCATAAAGTAGCAATGGAAGTTCGTAAATATCTATCTGATTTAGATTTCTGCGAAGTTGAAACTCCTTACTTAATCAAATCGACTCCAGAAGGAGCGAGAGATTTCGTTGTACCAAGCCGTATGAACGAAGGACAATTTTATGCATTGCCACAATCTCCGCAGACTTTCAAGCAATTATTGATGGTGGGTGGTATGGATAAATATTTCCAAATTGTAAAATGTTTCCGTGACGAAGATTTGCGTGCAGACCGTCAGCCAGAGTTTACTCAGATTGACTGCGAAATGGCTTTTGTAGAACAAGAAGACATTTTGAATGTTTTTGAAGGTCTTACAAGACATTTACTAAAAGAAATTAAAGGTATTGAAGTAGATAAATTCCCAAGAATTACCTACGACTATGCCATGAAAACATATGGAAACGACAAACCGGACATTCGTTTCGGAATGGAATTTGGCGAGTTAAACGAATTTGCACAACATAAAGATTTTCCAGTATTTAATGCTGCAGAATTAGTTGTTGGTATAGCAGTTCCCGGAGCAGGAAATTATACCCGTAAAGAAATTGACGGATTGATTGACTGGGTAAAACGTCCGCAGGTTGGAGCGTCTGGAATGGTATATTCAAAATGCAATGACGATGGAACTTTTAAATCGTCTGTAGATAAATTTTACGATCAGGAAGATTTAGGACAATGGGCAAAGATCACAGGAGCAAAACCTGGTGATATGATTTTTGTACTCTCAGGACCAGCAAACAAAACGCGCGCACAGCTTTCTGCACTTCGAATGGAATTAGCAACACGTTTAGGTTTACGTAAACCCGAAGAATTTGCTCCATTATGGGTTGTAGACTTTCCATTATTAGAACTAGACGAAGAAAGTGGCCGTTACCATGCAATGCACCACCCATTTACCTCTCCAAAACCAGAAGATATGGCTTTGTTAGAAACAGAACCGGGAAAAGTTCGAGCAAATGCTTACGATATGGTTTTAAACGGAAACGAAATTGGAGGCGGATCTATTCGTATTCACGATAAAGCTACACAACAATTGATGTTTAAATATTTAGGCTTTACAGAAGAAGAAGCAAAAGCACAATTTGGATTCTTAATGGACGCTTTTCAATTTGGAGCACCTCCTCATGGTGGTTTAGCTTTTGGATTAGATAGATTAGTAGCTATATTAGGCGGTCAGGAAACGATTAGAGATTTTATTGCTTTCCCTAAAAATAATTCAGGACGTGATGTCATGATCGATGCACCTGCTGCAATTGATGATGCTCAATTGAAAGAATTACATATAAAAGTTAATTTGGCATAATATTGTCTCATTATAAAATAATCTAAACTGCAGTTTTCTAACTGCAGTTTTTTTTTATCATTATTTAAAAAACAAAACTTTGAAAAACAACTTCTTTTTTAAAATTTGATCGTCAAAAAGTAAAAAAAAACGACAAAACAAAAAAACCTCCAAAGTAAAAAAGTTCTTACTTTTTGAACTATTGATAATGATTGGGTTTTTAATGTATGTCGTATAAACAGAGACGCAGTTTATACAGTAAAAACACTGTAAATCAATAATTTTTACAAAAAATTAACACCTTCTTGTCTTTTGTATGAATTTATATATTACATTTGTTTCATTATAAATTATTATTACAATTACAATGCGTACAGGTACAGTAAAATTTTTCAATGAATCTAAAGGTTATGGATTCATTACAGACGAAGAAACAGGAAAGGATATCTTCGTTCACGCTTCAGGAATTAACGCGGAAGAATTACGCGAAGGTGACCGTGTAAGCTATGAAGAAGAAGAAGGAAGAAAAGGGAAAGTTGCTGCTAAAGTAGCAGTAATCTAAGAAAAATATAGCAATTTATTTTTTTTGCCTCTGAATGGTTTAAAACGTTTCGATTAAATTCGAGACGTTTTTTTTTGCTCAAATCTTAAAAATATATTAAAATACCCAAAAGTTATTTATAATGAATAAAAATTAGACATAAACACTCTTTTCAACACTACTTAAATCCTTTTTTAGCTTGTGATTTACAGAGTTGGAAGTTATCTTTGTGGCTTATTTTTTAAGTAAAAACGCGAATTTTATGCAATCTGATCAATATAGCTATTTTCCTATTTTAATGCAGCTTATTTTAGCTGTTGGTTTTGTCGTAGGGACAATCATTGTTTCTGGTAAATTAGGGCCAAAAAGAAATTCTGAAGTAAAAGACAAAAACTTCGAATGTGGTATCGAATCTGTTGGTAATGCACGTATTCCTTTTTCGGTAAAATATTTCTTAGTAGCTATTTTATTTGTTTTGTTCGACGTAGAGGTAATTTTCCTTTATCCTTGGGCAGTAAACTTTAAAGAATTAGGAATTGAAGGCATGTTGAAAATGATTGTTTTCATGTCTTTACTTTTAGTTGGCTTTTTCTACATTATCAAAAAGAAAGCTTTAGAGTGGGAATAAAGAAATTTTAGATTTCTGATTTAGAATTTAGATTGCTTGATTTAGAATTTTAGATTTGAAAGATAAATTTCTCAAAATATAATATTGTTTTTAAATATTGATTTCGGTTTCACGATTTGTAAAAATCTAAAATCAGAAATCTAAAATCTAAAATAAAAATGAGCGATTCAAAAGTAAATATGGTTGCACCGCCGGAAGGAGTTGTAGGAGAAGGTTTCTTCGCTACAAAACTAAATGATGTTGTAGGTTTGGCAAGAGCCAATTCGCTATGGCCTCTTCCTTTCGCGACTTCATGCTGTGGTATCGAATTTATGGCTACGATGGCTTCACATTACGATTTGGCACGATTTGGTTCTGAACGTGTGAGTTTCTCTCCTCGCCAGGCAGATATGTTATTAGTAATGGGAACTATTTCTAAAAAAATGGCCCCTATTTTAAGACAAGTTTACGAACAAATGTCTGAACCGCGCTGGGTAATTGCAGTTGGAGCTTGTGCTTCATCTGGTGGAATCTTTGATACTTATTCTGTTTTACAGGGAATAGACAAAGTAATTCCTGTTGACGTTTACGTACCTGGATGCCCACCAAGACCAGAACAAATTGTTGACGGCGTTATGAGATTACAAGATTTGGTAAGAAGCGAATCTGTTAGACGCAGAAGTTCTCCAGAATACCAAGAATTATTAGCTTCCTATAACATTTCATAAAATGGCTTTAGAAAACACCCAGATCCAAGATAAACTTACAGAAACATTTGACACAAGTGTTTTTAACTTTCAAGAAGAAAGAGATATTTTTTCTTTAGAAACTTCAGCTGACAAAATTACGGCGTTGATTCTCTTCCTTAAAAATGATTCAGATTTACGCTTTCATTTTTTAACCGACTTATGTGGTATTCATTACCCGGATAACGAAGTAGATCGTCAGTTTGCCATAGTATATCACTTACACAACTGGTACGAGAACAAACGTATTAGAATTAAAGTTTTTCTTAACGGCGAAAAACCAGAGATTAAAACAATATCAAATATTTTCTTAAGTTCAAATTGGATGGAAAGAGAAACATACGATTTCTTCGGAGTAAACTTTATTGGGCATCCGCAATTGAAACGTATTTTGAACATGGATGAAATGATCTCTTTTCCCATGCGAAAAGAATTTCCAATGGAAGACAGCGGAAGAACTGATAAAGACGACAGATTCTTTGGAAGAACAACGATAAATGCATAATTAACAATTTACAATTGAAAATTAGCACTATATAAAAGGAACAAAAGTATTAATGGTTAATTGAAAATTATCAATTATCAATTATCAATTTTTAATTACAAATGTCAGAACTATTATTACCACCAGAGCATCGATATGCTAAAATAATTAAGGAAAAACTAAACGAAGACGGAAGCGAGCTTTCAGTACTAAATTTAGGTCCTACTCACCCCGCTACTCACGGTATTTTCCAAAATATCTTATTGATGGATGGTGAAAGAATTCTTGAGGCTGAACCAACTATTGGTTACATCCACAGAGCATTTGAAAAAATTGCAGAAAATCGTCCTTTCTATCAAATTACACCTCTTACAGACCGTATGAACTATTGCTCCTCTCCTATAAATAATATGGGTTGGTGGATGACTTTAGAGAAATTACTAAATATTGAAGTTCCTAAAAGAGCACAATATTTAAGAGTTATCATTATGGAGCTGGCTCGTATTACAGATCACTTGATTTGTAACTCGATTCTAGGTGTTGATACTGGTGCGTATACTGGTTTCTTATACGTATTTCAATTTAGAGAAAAAATCTACGAAATCTACGAAGAAATTTGTGGAGCTCGTTTAACAACCAATATGGGAAGAATTGGTGGTTTTGAAAGAGATTGGTCTCCAGCCGCTTTTGAAAAACTAGATAAATTCCTTGAAGAATTTCCAGTTGCCTGGAAAGAATTCGAAAACCTATTCGAAAGAAACAGAATTTTCCTTGACAGAACTGTTAACGTAGGTGCAATTACTGCAGAGCAGGCAATGGCTTACGGATTTACAGGTCCAAACTTACGTGCTGCCGGAGTTGATTACGATGTACGTGTAGCTCATCCTTATTCTTCTTACGAAGATTTCGATTTTATTGTTCCTGTTGGAAAATCAGGTGACACTTACGATCGTTTCTGTGTTCGTAATGCTGAAGTTTGGGAAAGTTTAAGCATTATTCGTCAAGCGCTAGATAAAATGCCAGCCGGAAACGAATATCACGCAGAAGTTCCAGATTATTACCTTCCTCCAAAAGAAGACGTTTATACTTCGATGGAATCTCTAATTTATCACTTTAAAATTGTAATGGGAGAAGTTCCTGTACCAGTTGCAGAAATTTACCATCCGGTTGAAGGTGGAAATGGAGAGTTAGGTTTTTATTTGGTAACAGACGGAAGCAGAACTCCTTACAGATTACATTTCAGAAGACCTTGTTTTATTTATTACCAAGCATATCCTGAAATGATTAAAGGTGCTTTATTATCAGATGCAATTGTTATTCTATCAAGTTTAAATGTAATTGCAGGAGAATTAGACGCGTAAAAAATTTTAGATTTTAGAGTATAGAATTTAGATTAAAAAATTTGTGCCTTTGCGCCTTTGTGGCAAAACAAGAATAAAATGGAAAGAAAACATTACAAACAAGAAATAAATATGACCGAAGCATTGATCGCCCGTATCAATGAATTGATCAGTCATTATCCGGAAGGCAAACAAAAATCGGCGTTACTGCCTGTTTTGCACGAAGTGCAGGATGCACATAACAACTGGTTGAGCACTGAACTGCAGGACAAAGTTGCCGAAATTCTTCAGATAAAACCAATCGAGGTTTATGAAGTGGTTACTTTTTATACCATGTTTAACCAAAAACCAATTGGAAAATACATGTTTGAGTTTTGCCAGACTTCTTGTTGTTGTTTAAACGGTGCCGAAAATTTAATGGATTATACTTCTGAAAAATTAGGCATTAAAATGGGCGAAACAACTCCAGACGGAATGTTCACCATTGCTGGTGTAGAATGCTTAGGTGCCTGCGGATATGCTCCAATGTTACAATTAGGCGATTTCTACAAAGAAAAATTGACAGAAGATAAAATCGATCAGTTAATCGCTGATTGTAGAGATGATAAAATAATATTACACGATAAATAAGATGTCACAAAAAATATTATTAGATAAAATCAATATTCCTGGAATTAAAACCTACGAAGTATATCGCCAAAATGGTGGTTATACTTCTGTAGAAAAAGCTTTAAAAACACTTACACCGGATGAAGTTACTGAAGAAGTAAAAAAATCGGGTCTTCGTGGTCGTGGAGGCGCTGGTTTCCCTGCCGGAATGAAATGGAGCTTTATTGATAAAAAATCAGGAAAACCAAGACACTTAGTTTGCAATGCCGACGAATCGGAGCCGGGAACCTTCAAAGATCGTTATTTGATGGAATTTATTCCTCACTTATTGATCGAGGGAATGATCACTTCTAGTTTCGCTTTAGGCGCTAACCTTTCATACATCTACATTCGTGGAGAATATATGTGGGTTTACAAAATTTTAGAAAGAGCAATCGCCGAAGCAAAAGCTGCAGGCTGGTTAGGAAAAAATATATTAGGTTCAGGTTTTGATCTTGAACTGCATGTTCACTGTGGAGCCGGGGCTTACATCTGTGGAGAAGAAACTGCACTTATTGAATCTTTGGAAGGTAAAAGAGGAAATCCGCGTATTAAACCACCTTTCCCAGCAGTATCTGGACTTTGGGCAAACCCAACCGTGGTAAACAATGTTGAGACAATTGCAACTGTGCCATGGATTATCAACAATTCTGGTGACGATTATGCAAAAATCGGAATTGGACGTTCAACTGGAACTAAACTAATTTCTGCTTCTGGACACATTAAAAATCCTGGAGTTTACGAAATTGAATTAGGTTTAAGCGTTGACGAATTCATGAATTCTGATGAATATTTAGGAGGAATGTCTTCAAGCCGACCTTTGAAAGCATTTGTTCCCGGAGGTTCTTCTGTGCCAATTTTGCCAGCTGAATTAATTTTCAAAACTGCAAACGGTGAAGACAGATTAATGACGTATGAATCTTTAAGTGATGGTGGTTTTGCTACCGGATCGATGTTAGGTTCAGGAGGATTTATCGTTTACAATGACACCGCTTGTGTAGTAAGAAACACTTGGAATTTTGCTCGTTTTTACCACCACGAATCTTGCGGACAATGTACTCCTTGCCGTGAAGGAACAGGATGGCTGGAAAAAATCTTATGGAGAATCGAAAACGGTCAAGGCCGTGAAGAAGATATTGAATTATTGTGGAGCATTCAAAGTAAAATTGAAGGAAACACAATTTGTCCGCTTGGTGACGCCGCTTCTTGGCCAGTAGCAGCTGCGATTCGTCACTTTAGAGATGAATTTGAATATCACGTTCGTTTCCCTGAAAAAATAAAAAATAGAGATCACTTTGTTGCTGAACCTTTTTCGCAAGTAAAACATTTAGTAGGCAGACAAACAGTTTAAAAATAGTTTAAAGTTTCGAGTTTTTTTAGTTTCAAGTGAAAACCTGAAACCTGAAACCTGAAACTAAAAAAACAAAAGTAAGAGATGAAAGTAACCATAGACGGTCAAAGTATAGACGTAGAGCCAGGAACAACAATCCTGCAGGCTGCACGAATGATTGGTGGAGATTTGGTGCCGCCAGCCATGTGCTATTACTCAAAATTAAAAGGCAGCGGCGGAAAATGTCGTTGTTGTTTAGTTGAAGTTTCTAAAGGTAGTGAAGCTGACCCAAGACCAATGCCAAAATTGATGGCATCTTGTGTAACAGGATGTATGGACGGAATGGAAGTAAACAGCAAATCTTCTGACAGAGTAACGGAAGCTCGTAAATCTGTAACTGAATTTTTGTTGATCAATCACCCATTAGACTGCCCAGTTTGTGATCAGGCTGGCGAATGTGATCTTCAAAACTTAAGTTTTGAGCACGGAAATCCAAAATCACGTTTTATTGAAGAAAAACGAACATTCGAACCTGAAGACATCGGCCCGAATATTCAACTGCATATGAACCGTTGTATTTTATGCCAAAGATGTGTACAAGTTGCAGATCAATTGACAGACAACAGAGTTCACGGAGTATTAGATCGTGGTGATCACGCTAATATTTCTACTGGAATTTCTAAAGCAATCGACAATGAGTTTTCTGGAAACATGATTGACGTTTGTCCAGTTGGAGCTTTAACAGACAAAACTTTCCGCTTTAAATCGAGAGTTTGGTTCAACAAACCTTACAACGCACACAGAGAATGTACAACTCCAGGATGCTGCGGTAAAACAACAGTTTGGATGTTTGGTGGAGAAATTCAACGTGTAACTGGTCGTAAAGATGAGTATCATGAAGTGGAAGAATTCATTTGCAACAGCTGTCGTTTTGACCATAAAAATGTAAATGACTGGGTTATAGAAGGACCAAGAGAATTTGAAAAAGATTCTGTTATCAATCAAAATAACTACACTCAAAAATTAGAGAAAGTAGAAATCGCTACAGAGAAAAATATTCTTTTAGGCAGAGATGAGGATCGTAAAAAAATTAGTATGGCTGAAATACCATTAAACACTAACAACAAAATTTCTTAATGATGGTAGATGGTGCGTTTATTATAGAAAAAAGTGTTGTAATTGTGGTGGTTTTTGCCGTTACAATGATTATGGCAATGTATTCTACTTGGGCAGAGCGTAAAGTTGCTGCCTTTCTTCAGGATCGTGTTGGACCAAACCGCGCTGGATGGGGAGGTTTATTACAACCGCTTGCTGATGGTATGAAATTATTCTCGAAAGAAGAATTTTTTCCAAATACACCAAATAAGTTTTTATTTGTTGTAGGTCCCGCAATTTCAATGAGTACTGCCTTAATGACTAGTGCTGTAATTCCGTGGGGAGACAAACTTCATGTTTTTGGGAGAGACGTTTATTTACAAGCTACTGATATTAACATTGCTTTATTATACATTTTTGGAGTTCTTTCTGTTGGAGTTTACGGCATCATGATTGGTGGATGGGCGTCTAACAATAAATTCTCTCTAATGGGAGCTGTTCGTGCGGCTTCGCAAATGGTTTCTTATGAAGTTGCTATGGGATTATCAATGATTGCATTATTGATGATGACCGGAACAATGAGTTTAAAGGTGATTTCTGAGCAGCAAGCCGGAATGAACTGGAATGTTTTTTATCAGCCTCTTTCATTTCTAATATTCTTAATTTGCTCATTTGCAGAAACTAACAGAACTCCGTTTGATTTAGCAGAATGTGAATCTGAATTAATTGGAGGTTACCATACAGAATATTCTTCCATGAAAATGGGATTCTATTTATTTGCTGAGTATGCAAGTATGTTTACGTCTGCTACAATTATTTCTGTATTGTTTTTTGGAGGATATAATTATCCGGGAATGAGCTGGATGGTAGAAAATGCAGGAGTAAATTTGGCGAATGTTTTAGGAATTGCAGTATTGTTTGCAAAAATATGTTTCTTCATATTTTTCTATATGTGGGTACGTTGGACGATTCCAAGATTTAGATATGATCAATTGATGCATTTAGGATGGAAAATCTTAATTCCGCTTTCTATTGTTAATATTATTATAACTGGTATTGTAATTTTAAGACACGATCTGGCTGCTTTCTTAGGATTCTAAAACGAGCCTTAGCTCTGATAGAAGCTGCATCCTTTTATTTTTTTCTTTTTAAAATAAAAGATAAAGCGAATACAATTCCGATAGCTGTCGGGATTCAAATAAAAAATAAATAGATTTTGAATTTGTTTAATCTCAAGTTGAAAATCGTAAATCATAAGTTAAAAAATGTCGATAGAAACTATATCATTATCGGGTAGAAAAAAAATGGTCTCTAATAAAGAGATGACTTTTTTGGAGCGTTTGTATCTTGTTGCGATTGTAAAAGGGTTGTTTATTACACTTAAACACCTTTTTAGAAAAAAAGTGACAATTCATTATCCTGAGCAGGTTCGTGAAATGAGTCCTGTTTATCGTGGACAGCACCAGCTGAAACGCGATGAGCAAGGTCGTGAGAACTGTACTGCATGCGGATTATGTGCTTTATCATGTCCTGCAGAAGCTATTACGATGAAAGCTGCTGAGCGTAAAGCAGATGAAAAACATTTGTATAGAGAAGAAAAATATGCTTCTATTTATGAAATCAATATGTTACGTTGTATTTTTTGCGGTCTTTGTGAAGAAGCCTGCCCAAAAGATGCAATTTATCTGACTACTTCAAAAGTCTTGGTTCCTGCAAGCTACGAAAGAGAAGATTTTATTTTTGGAAAAGACAGATTAGTGATGCCTTTAGAAATTGCTTTGAAAAATGCTGAACTTAAAAACGCTAACTAAATGATACATATTCCTGATTTTGCACACGCAACTACTATACAAGTTATTTTTTGCTTTTTAGCGTTTATTACCGTTATAACTGCTTTTCTAACTATCTTTAGCAGAAACCCAATTCACAGCGCCATTTATTTAGTTATTTGTTTCTTTTCAATTGCTGGTCATTATTTATTATTAAATGCTCAATTTTTGGCTATTGTACATCTTATAGTCTATTCTGGAGCTATTATGATCCTGTTCCTATTTACAATCATGCTGATGAATCTGAATGAACAGCGTGATGTTCACAGACCAAGAATTACGCGTTTGGGTGCCATTGTTTCTTTTTGTTTGATCTGCATTGTATTAATTGCAATTTTCATCAATTCAAAACCAATTATGGGTGATTACGACTCAACTGGAGAAGATTTTCAATCGATTAAAGTATTGGGTAAGATATTATTAAACGAATATATGGTTCCGTTTGAGTTTGCATCAGTCTTGCTTTTGGTTGCAATGATTGGAACTGTATTATTGTCTAAAAAAGAAAAATTAAATAAATAATGGGTAATATATTAAATCAAATAGGTATTGAAAATTACATCTTTTTAAGTGTTGTACTTTTTTGTATTGGTGTTTTTGGTGTATTGTACAGACGAAATGCTATTATCGTTTTTATGTCTATCGAAATCATGCTGAATGCTGTAAATCTTTTATTTGTTGCTTTTTCGACTTATCATCAAGATGCACAGGGACAAGTTTTCGTATTCTTTTCGATGGCAGTTGCTGCAGCTGAAGTTGCTGTAGGATTGGCAATTTTGGTTTCTATCTTTAGAAATTTAGGCTCAATTAGTATCGATAATTTAAAAAATTTAAAAGGATAAATGGAAATGGATACCAATTTAGCTTTAGTTTTAGTTTTAGCTCCTTTTTTAGGATTTTTAATCAATGTTTTTTTCGGAAAAAGCTTAGGAAAAACAGCTTCTGGAATTATCGGAACTGTTGCCGTAGCAATTTCTTTTATAGTTACGATTGTTCTTTTTAATCAAATTACTTCAACTGGAAAAGCAATTGAAGTTACTTTATTTGACTGGATTCAAATAAGCAATCTTAAAATCAATCTAGGATTTTTACTGGATCAATTATCTGTTCTTTGGCTGCTTTTCGTAACCGGAATTGGTTCTTTGATTCACTTATACTCTATTAGTTATATGCATGACGATGAGAATATGCACAAGTTTTTTGCTTATTTAAATTTGTTCGTGTTCTTTATGATTACGCTTGTAATTGGAAGCAATTTATTAGTTTTATTCATTGGCTGGGAAGGCGTTGGACTTTGCTCTTATTTACTAATCGGATTTTGGCATAAAAACCAAGATTATAATGATGCAGCAAAAAAGGCATTTATTATGAACAGAATTGGAGATTTAGGGCTTCTAATTGGGATGTTCATTATTGGTTCAATGTTCTCTACTTTAGATTATGCAACTTTAAAAACTGCAATTGCCGGAACAGCAAACTTGAATTTACCATTACTTTCTTTAGCGGCTCTATGTTTGTTTATTGGAGCGTGTGGTAAATCTGCACAAGTTCCGTTATATACATGGCTGCCAGATGCGATGGCTGGACCTACTCCGGTTTCTGCATTGATTCACGCGGCAACAATGGTTACAGCGGGTATTTTTATGGTAACGAGATTGAATTTTGTTTTTGATCAGGCACATGACGTACAAAATATAATTGCAATTGTTGGAGCTGTAACTTCATTAGTTGCTGCCACAATTGGGTTAGTTCAAACTGATATTAAAAAGGTATTAGCATACTCTACAGTTTCTCAATTAGGATTAATGTTTTTAGCATTAGGTTTTGGAGCTTATGAAGTTGCTGTTTTCCACGTAATAACGCACGCTTTCTTCAAAGCTTGTTTATTCTTAGGATCTGGATCTGTAATTCACGGATTACATGGTGAACAAGATATGCGTAAAATGGGCGGATTGCGTAAAGCAATGCCAATCACATTCTGGACGATGATGATTTCTTCATTAGCGATTTCTGGGGTTCCATTTTTCTCAGGTTTCTTTTCAAAAGACGAAATTTTATTGACTGCCTTTCACTATAGTATTCCATTATACGTGATCGGATCTATTGCTTCAATTATGACAGCTTTCTATATGTTCCGTTTAATGTTCTTAACTTTCTTTAAAGAATTTAGAGGAACTGAAGAACAAAAACATCATTTACACGAAAGTGGTTCATTAATTACCATTCCTCTTATTATACTGGCTATTTTGGCAACTTTTGGAGGTTTGATCAGCTTACCTGGAAACAGCTGGTTAAATGAATATTTAGCTCCACTTTTCACAAAAGCAACAGGAGAAGAACACCATTTAGGCTCAACAGAATATACTTTAATGGGAGTTGCTGTTTTAGGCGGATTACTTGGAATTTTAATTGCTTATGTGAAATACTTTAAACAAGATAATATTCCGGAAGCAGACGAAAATATTAAAGGTTTAACTAAGGTATTATACAACAAATATTATGTAGATGAAATTTACGATTCAATATTTGTACGTACTATAAACACATTATCAAAATTCTTTAGAGATTATATCGAAACAGGTTTATCTAATCTTGTTTTCGGATTAGGTAAAGTCACTAATGAACTAGCTTTTCAAGGAAAAAAATTGCAAACCGGAAGTATCGGATTATATCTTTTTGTTTTTGTTTTAGGCCTTTGCGCGATTGTTTCCTATATATTTTTAGCTCAATAATTTAATAACTATGAACGTTTCTCTTATATTAATTATTCTTTTAATTGGTGCTTTTGTCACTTATATCTCTGGTGATAAATTAGCTTCAAAAGTAGCTTTGTTCTTTAGTTTAACTGCTTTAGGATGTTCTTTAGTGTTGTTAAATCATTTTTGTGCCGGTGAAAATATCAGCTTAATCAAAGCTTGGATCACGCAGCCAAAAATCTCACTTGCCTTAAATGCTGACGGACTAGCGTTTGCAATGGTTTTACTAACTGTTGCTTTAACACCGATCATAATATTTTCTTCTTTCGGGAATGATTATAAAAATGCTAAAAGTTTTTATGCCCTAATTTTGTTTATGGCATTTGCAATGACGGGAACTTTCCTTGCTGCAGATGGTCTTTTATATTACATCTTTTGGGAATTGGCTTTAATTCCGATTTACTTTATTGCTCTTATTTGGGGTAATGGTGACGCTGAAGAACGCAGAAAAGCAGTTGTAAAATTCTTTATTTATACACTTGCTGGTTCATTATTTATGCTGGTTGCTTTTATCTATTTATCTCAAAAAGCAAATGGAAGCTTCTTAATTGAAGATTTCTACAAATTAAACTTATCTGCAACAGAACAGTTATGGATTTTCTTAGCTTTCTTTTTAGCATACGCAATTAAAATTCCAATTATTCCTTTTCATACATGGCAGGCAAATGTATACCAAAAAGCACCAACTGTTGGAACAATGCTTTTATCTGGTATTATGCTAAAAATGGGATTGTACAGTGTTATCCGCTGGCAATTACCAATTGCGCCTCTTGCAGCAAAAGAGTATATGAATATCTTTATCATCTTAGGAATTGCGGGTGTAATTTATGGATCTATCGTAGCATTAAGACAAAAAGACCTAAAAAAATTATTAGCTTATTCTTCTCTTGCTCACGTAGGATTAATTGTAGCTGGATCTTATACCTTAACTCTTGATGGCTTGCGTGGTGCAGTACTTCAAATGATCGCTCACGGTTTTGTTGTAGTGGGATTATTCTATGCTGCCGAAATTATTTACAGAAGATATGAAACAAGAGAGATTTCAGAAATGGGCGGTATTCGTACACACTCTCCAAAATTTACTTCAATGTTTTTAATTCTTCTTTTGGCGTCTGTTGCATTGCCGACTACTTTTAATTTTGTTGGAGAATTTACAGTATTGTACAGCCTTTCTCAAATAAATATCTGGTTTGCTGTTTTAGGAGGAACAACTATTATTTTAGGAGCTTATTATATGCTTAAGATGTTTCAGAATGTAATGTTGGGAGAAACTAATACTAAAACATTTGCAGATGTTTCTACTAATGAAGCAATTTCGTTAGTTTTAATTATTGCAGTATTATTGTTCTTCGGATTTTATCCAAAACCAATTACAGACTTGATTACACCAAGTTTAGAGAACATTCTGAAAGTTATAAACAAGAATTAATATTTTAAATAAAAATAAATTAGGACATCAGCAGTACTCGATTTCCTAAATCAAAAAAGCAAAAATGAATACATTAATAGCAATTACAGGGTTGGGTATTTTCTGCCTATTATTTGAAATTCTTAATTTCAGAAAAGCCATTGTTCCATTTACCGTACTTGGACTTTTGGGCGTTCTGGCACTTAACTTTTCAGAATTTGGAGCAGCAGAAAGTTATTACAATAACATGATTACAGTGAGTAAATTCTCTACTGCCTTTTCATCACTGTTTATTATTTTAACCATTTTTCTTGTAACCTTAAGCCATAATTTTTACGAAAATCACCCAACCAAAATCTCAGATTTTATCGCTATAAAAATATTTTTATTAGCTGGTGGTGTAGCAATGGTTTCTTTTGGAAACTTAGCTATGTTTTTCTTAGGAATTGAAATTCTATCTATTGCATTGTATGTTCTTGCAGCAAGTGAGCGTTTGAATTTAAAAAGCAATGAAGCAGGTATGAAGTACTTTTTGATGGGTTCTTTTGCATCAGGAATTATACTATTCGGAATTTGCTTGATTTATGGAGCAATGGGAAGTTTTGATGTTGCCGAAATAAGTGAAAGATCATTATCTGCAGAATTACCAATCTGGTTTCCAATCGGAATGATTTTAATGGTAATCGGAATGTTATTTAAAGTTGCTGCAGTTCCTTTTCATTTTTGGGCTCCGGATGTTTATGAAGGATCTCCTGCGCTAACAACTGCATTAATGAGTACATTGGCAAAAGTCATTGCTATTGCTACACTTTATAAATTAATAGCAGAATTAAATTTAATCTCCTCATTAGATAATCAAGACTTATTACACACTTTTGAAATAATAGTGGTTACCATTTCGATAGCATCAATGACGGTAGGAAATATTATGGCGCTTCGTCAGGTAAATGTTAAGCGTATGCTGGCTTTTTCAGGTATATCACATGCAGGATTTATGCTGATGACTTTATTGACTGTCTCAACTTCAGCAGGCGTTTTATTGTATTATGCTTCGGCTTATGCTCTGGCAGGAATCGCATCTTTTAGTGTTATTTTATATGTTTGCAAAAATCAAGAGAACGAAGATATTACCAACTTTCATGGCTTAGGAAAAACAAATCCTTTATTGGCCGCAATATTGACAGGTTCATTATTGTCTATGGCTGGAATTCCAATCTTTTCAGGCTTCTTTGCAAAATTATTCTTGTTTAATCAAACGATACAAGCAGGTCATATTGCTTTGGTAATTGTTGCTGTTATAAATTCAATCATCAGTGTTGGATATTACTTCAAACTAATTTTGGCCATGTATTCAAAAGAACCAAATCAGGAACGCACTGGTAAACCATTTCTTATTTACGCTACTGCAATAGTTTCAATTGCATTGAACATTATTTTAGGTCTGTTCCCATCATTAGTTTTAGATTTATTAAATTAAAAATTTCAAACTAAATAAATACAAATCCATCAAGAATTTATCTTGGTGGATTTTTTTTATTTACACCTCTCCATCTAAGGAAAATTTGATGTTAAAAATTTAACGTAAACAAGTTCAGATCAAAAAAACTCCATATATTTGAATTCAATTAAATGTATTAGAAATATGAACTTCAATTCAAAAAATCCATTTTTAAGCAACAAGCGTTTTTCATCAAACGCAGTCTCAAAAGCTGAAGAAGTACACCACGCACAAATTATTGATTATAATCAGGAAATGACTGTGTCTGGTACTATCAACAAAACGGCTATTTTGTTTTTAATATTATGTGCGTCAGCTATGGTAACGTGGTGGATGTTTTTCAATGATATTAATATAATGCCATTTGCTATTGGCGGTGCTGTTATCGGTCTTATTTTAGTTGTGATTTCTGCTTTTAAACCACAAGCCTCTCCATATCTGGCTCCAGGTTATGCCTTGTTTGAAGGTTTATTTATTGGAGGAATTTCTGCAATTTTTGAAGCGATGTATCCTGGAATAGTAATAAACGCCGTTGGAGCAACATTAGTTACTTTTTTAGTGTGTTTAGGGCTATACAAATTCAAAATTGTAAAAGTAACTGAAACATTCAAATCTGTAGTAGTTGCTGCTACTCTAGCAATTGCAACGTATTACTTAATTTCGTGGTTGTTTTCAATGTTTACAAGTTTTACTCCTGTACACTATGGAAATTCTATGATGAGCATCGGAATAAGTGTATTTGTTATTATTATTGCTGCTTTAAATCTATTTTTAGATTTTGACCAAATCGAAAAAGGAGCTCAACAAAGAATGCCAAAATTTATGGAATGGTATGGCGCAATGGGATTAATGGTTACATTAGTTTGGTTGTACATTGAATTTTTAAGACTATTATCAAAATTATCCAGCAAGGATTAATCTCTTTATATAGAATATTTGAAAGCCTTTTTGAAAAATCAAAAAGGCTTTTTTATTTGTTACAATTTTTGAAAATCTCCAAAAACTTGACTTATTTATGTTTATTTTGATTCTCAATCTTCAATCTGAATCAAAATAATTACAATTTCCAGTCAAATAAAATATTATAAATTGAGCTTTCACTTTAATCTTATACATTTAAAACAAAAAATTAACAGTCTTTTTCTTCTTTATTCATTATACGATTGAGACTTTAAAAATTTAGGTGTATTTAAAGAAAAATTCGCTATTAAGCTTTATGCACAAATTTAAAATGTAGTAAAAGTAGCACCTGAGGAGTTTTTAATTAAATATGTAATAAATTACAATTAATGCAATTTGTTACATATTTAATATTTAAAGTGGACTTTTTTTGTAGTATATATTTTTTTAAGATAAAATAATTTTGAATATCGAAATTTTATTTATTTTTGTGTAATCGATTACAACAAAACCACTTTTTGTAATTTGATAATAACCACACAATTATATTTACTAACTAAACAAACTATCATGAAAAAAAAATTACTTTTTTTGACATTAATGCTATTTGCTTTCCAAAGCTGGGCCCAGCAAATAAATGAATCCTCTGGCTGGCTCGAATCTGTATTTGTAAAATGGCAGCCGGTAAGCAATGCACAAAAGTATAATGTCTATTATTCTGGAGAAGGAAACACAGACAAAAAAATTGACGATCAACTTATTCGCAGTTATGGCAGTTATATTCGTGCTGACATTCCTGGACTAAAAGCCGGAACCTATACAGTGAAAATAAAACCCGTAATTTCAGGAACTGAAGGAACGGGAACAACAACTGGAAATTTAACTGTTGCAGCGCATGATCGCAATGGTTTTGCATTTGAAGGCGGAAGAGTTCCCGGAGGATACAAAGCTGACGGAACTCCAAAAGACAATGCTGTAATTGTTTACATTACACAAAACACCAAAAACACGGTTTCAATGAATATTACCGGCGCCAGCGCAAATCCGTGTGTTGGTATACAAAATATTTTATACGCTATTAAAAAAGGGAAAGACACACGTCCGTTTATTTTTCGTTTGGTAGGAAACATTACTGACATGACGGTAATGGAAGGTGGAGATGTTGTGATTGAAAATGCTAATAATGCCGCGAGTTATGTAACTTTAGAAGGTGTTGGTTCAGACGCCGTTGCAAATGGTTGGGGAGTCCGTCTTAAATCTGCTTCTAATATTGAAGTCAGCAATATTGGTGTAATGAATTGCAATAGTACTGCGGGAGATAATATTGGAATGCAGCAGGATAATGATCACGTTTGGGTTCATAATTGCGATTTATTTTATGGAAATGCAGGAAGCGACGCCGATCAAATAAAAGGAGATGGGGCTTTAGATAATAAAACTTCAACCTATATTACTTTGGCTTACAATCACTTTTGGGACAGTGGTAAAGCAAGCCTTTTGGGATTAAGTGAAGGCACTACAAGTGGTTTGTATATTACTTACCATCATAACTGGTTTGATCATTCTGATTCGCGTCATCCACGGGTACGTTATTATTCTGCTCATATTTATAATAATTATTTTGATGGAGTCTCAAAATACGGTTCTGGCTCTACATTAGGCTCTTCTTTATTTGTCGAAGGAAATTATTTCCGCAATAGTAAGCATCCAATGTTAACTTCATTACAGGGAACTGATATCTGGGACGAAGCAAACCAAGTAAATAATGCCGGAACAATGGGAACTTTTTCAGGCGAAGCCGGAGGGTCAATTAAATCATTCAATAATACCTTCGATGCTTCAAATGGGACAAACAATATGCGTTTTGTCGCTTACAATGATCCAAATCCTTTATACAATATTTCAGGTAAAATTAGCTCGCTGACTGATTTTGATGCTTATGCAGCAACAACAAGAAGCGAAACGGTAAGCAGTAATGTAAAATCTAAATCTGGCGCCAATACTTATAACAATTTTGATACTGACGCAGCATTATACGTTAAAAATCTAGTCATTGATCAACCAGCAGCTGCCAAAACAAAAACAATGCAATATGCAGGTCGAGTTTCAGGAGGCGATTTAAAATGGGTGTTTAACAATGCAACAGACGATACATCTTCTCTGGTAATCACAGCATTAAAAACTGCACTTACTAATTATACAACAACATTGGTTGCAGTACAAGGTGAAGGAAATCCTCCTGTAAGCAGCCAAACCCTTACCTCAACAAGCAACAAAAATCAAACAGTTGTTAGCGGCAGTGCAATTGCTTCAATAGTGTTCACTTGGAGCGGAGATGCAACAGATGCAACTGTAACAGGATTGCCTGCATCAGGAATTAGTTTTGTAAAAAATACAACAGCCAAAACAATTACTATTACAGGAACTCCAACTGCAACTTTATCGTATTCAATCGCAACGACTGGAACAGCAGGAAGTCCGGCAGCAGGATCCGGAACTATTACGGTAACAACTGGAACGCCAGCTGGAGATGAAATACACAATTTTACGACTTCGGGAAAAACAAGTTCTTTTTATACCATAACAGGGAATCTTTCTACAACAAAAGGAACTGTAACTTATAGCGGCTTAACATTGACACAATGTCTTAAAATTGAATCCTCTACAAACATTACTTTTACAACAACTCAGACAAGCACTTTGAATTTGGTATTTGTAGAATCGGCGGCGACAATTAAAGTAGACAACGTAGACAAAACTGCTTCGGGAGGAATTATAACAGTGTCGCTTACTGCAGGAACTCATACAATAGCAAAAAAAGACACCGCTAATCTATTCTATATGAGTACTGTTTATAATTCTTCTACGCTTCGCTTAGCAAAAACAGATACTTTAAATGAGACTGAACAAAGAGTATTCTTATATCCAAATCCAGCTTCTGGTACATTATTTCTATCCGATACTAATCAGAAAGTAGAAAAAGTTTTGATATACGATATTTTTGGATCTCTTGTAAAAAAGATTGAAAAAGGAAGCGAAAGTACAGACATAAGTCAATTAAATTCCGGAACTTATTTGGCAAAAGTTTTTACAGCCAATGGTGCATTCAATCAAACTATCATTAAAAAATAAATAACGAATCTATTCTAAAAATTAAAGGCTTCCAGATTTTGGAAGCCTTTATTATAGTCAAAAATCCTAATTAATCATCTTAATTTACCAATTGGCCTGCGGAAGATTTTCTAAAATTGTATCTGGATTATCATTTGTAAACAATATTTGTCTTTTTAACTTGAATTTTTCGATTTGATGTTCACTCGGCAGACTGTCATACAATGTATTCACAACTTCATGATCAACTTCACCAGAAACAAGATCATACTTACTCGACACATAAGAGCCGGCTCCAGAATGAAAAGTTCTTATCTTAATAAGAACCAATTTATTATTTACATATTTATATACTGTTTCTCTTGAACCAACGGGTGCCATTCCCTCAAGCAAAATATGCAATGTTTTATCCTTATCTATAGAAATTTCCCCAACATCATAAAATGGGCTGCCAGATTCAAGATATTCCTGACCAACTGCTTCCCATGAAAGTTCCTGCAACTTATAAATTCCAGTTTCTTGTTGTAATAGAACCAACGTTGCACGTGAATCAGCCCTATTGCTCTTATTCTGCAAAACAATTACAATATCTTTAAGATTGTCTTCGTTTAAAAAACCTTCTGCTCGCATTTTTATTTCACAAGGTTCCAGAACAAAAGCTTCTGCATTTTTCCCGGTTATTGGAAATTTAAGTTCTTCTAAAGCTACTTCTTCTGGTTCGTTTTCATATTCTTCATGAAAAACTTCTTGATTCAAAGTATCTTTATTTGAAATTACTACTTCTTTAACATTTGACTTTTTATTACAACCTAAAGCGCAAATTGCAACTACTAACAAAAACATTTTAAATTTCATTTATTTGGAATTTGAATCAAACATAGATAAAATATTACAAAAAATAAGCATTAAAAAACCGCTTTTTCATTCATTTAGAAAAAGCGGTTCTTATTATAAAATAATCTTTTTACAAATCAAATTTAATTCCTTGTGCCAATGGCAGACTTGTAGTATAATTGATTGTATTAGTTTGACGTCTCATGTATATTTTCCAAGCATCAGAACCTGACTCGCGACCACCTCCGGTTTCTTTTTCACCACCAAAAGCACCGCCTATTTCAGCGCCAGATGTTCCAATATTAACATTTGCAATTCCACAGTCAGAACCTACGACTGATAAAAATCTTTCGGCTTCACGCAGATTATTGGTCATAATTGCAGATGATAATCCCTGTGCAACTCCATTTTGAAGATCAATGGCATTATCCACTTCTCCTGAATATTTAATTAAATATAAAACTGGAGCAAATGTTTCGTGCTGTACAATTTGAAATGAGTTTTGAGCTTCTGCAATTGCAGGTTTTACGTAACAGCCGCTTTCGTAACCTTCGCCCGAAAGCACACCGCCTTCGACTAAAATTTTTCCTCCTTCAGCAACTACTTTATTCAATGCCTGTGCATACAATTCAACTGCGTGTGTATCAATCAGAGGTCCAACATGATTGTTTTCGTCAAGCGGATTACCAATTCTTAATTGTTTATAAGCGGCCACTAATGCATCTCTCACTTTATCATAAATACTTTCATGAATAATCAGTCGTCGCGTAGATGTACATCGTTGTCCAGCAGTACCAACTGCACCAAAAACAGCTCCAATTACTGTCATTTTTATATCAGCGTCCGGCGTTACAATAATAGAGTTATTTCCTCCCAACTCTAACAATGATTTTCCTAAACGGCCTGCAACAGTCTGTGCTACAATTTTTCCCATTCGGGTGGAACCTGTAGCCGAAATTAATGGAATACGGGTATCTGCAGTAAGCAATTCACCAATTTTATAATCTCCGTTTATCAAACACGAAATTCCTTCCGGAAGATTGTTTTCTTTAATAACCTGCGCAATAATATTTTGACAAGCAATACCACACAAAGGTGTTTTTTCTGACGGCTTCCAAACACAGACATCACCAGAAATCCATGCCAATGCGGTATTCCAAGACCAAACTGCAACAGGAAAATTAAACGCCGAAATAATCCCGACAATTCCTAAAGAATGATATTGCTCGTACATACGATGTCCGGGTCTTTCAGAATGCATTGTTAAGCCATGTAATTGACGTGATAATCCAACAGCAAAATCACAGATATCAATCATTTCCTGAACTTCCCCGTAACCTTCCTGCAAAGATTTACCCATTTCGTAAGAAACCAATTTGCCCAGAGCTTCTTTATTTTCGCGTAACTTTTGCCCAAACTGACGTACAATTTCACCACGCTGCGGTGCAGGAATCAATCGGAAACTTTTAAAAGCTTCTGTCGCAGATTTCATTACTTTTTCGTAATCCTGAGGTGTTGACATTTTTACCGAAGCAATTAATTTTCCGTCAACTGGTGAATAACTGTCTAAGATTTCTCCCGACGAAAAGTTTTCTACACCTGTTGATGTTCCTTCATTTATCGTTTTGATGCCCAATTTTTCCAGAGCCTCTTTCATTCCAAATTGCGATGCTATTGTTGTCATTGTAACTTTTTTAGTTAAAATTGTTGTATTTTTATGTAAAGATATTGTTTCGAGTTGAATTTTAATAGAATTGTCTTGTAAAAGTAGGTCGTCAAAATAGACTTAGTAAATCAATTTCTTTTTTTCTTTACTAAAATTACCGATATCAAAATTAGAAAAAGCAGCATACTTATTCCGGACAGAATATAAATTACTAAATTCTTTCGCTTTAAACTTTCCTCAAAAGAATTTTTAACCAAATCGATCTGATATTCAACACCATTCTGAAACTTTACAATTCTTATTTTATTTCTATTTTTATAATCCTCTATTTGTAACTTGTCCAGAGCATCAAATTCATCTTCTGAAACATTATTCAATAAATTTGTTCTGGAACAAAGAGAGCAATTAAGCGTTTTGCTGTCTTCTTTTGCATAAATTAAATACTCTTGGCCCACATCAAAAATAAAATCACAAGAAGAAGTGTCAATATATAAAATAGATCTATACGCTTTGCCTGAATGAAAAAATCCTTTGTATGACTTAGTTATTCTAACCGTAAATGAATACAATTTTCCGCCATATTCGTCATAAAGCAAACTATCTACCTTAACTATTTTTCCAGTAAATACTTGATTTGCTTTGTCCCAATTTTCTTTAATAGAAGGTTTCTCAGCGCATTCACAAGAATATACTTTTGCTGCAATGAATGTTAGAAATATTAAAATTAAAAGTTTTCTCATCTATATTCTTTAAAATAAATCATAGTAAAATTAGGTTTATTTAATAGTAATTTCAGAAAAGTGTCATAATTTATTCCAATTAATTGATGAAATTTGCAACAACATAATTACTATAATATGAAAATTTTCAATCGTTTCTTTATCAGCTTGCTTCTAATTTCATTCACAGCATTTTCTCAAAAAGAACAAAAAGCTGCTTTTCAAGTTATCCCATTAGGAGTTAAAGGCGGTATTGACGAAAAGAATCTTTCTGCATATTTAATTGCACCAGCAAATACAAAAGATTATATCTGTCTTGATGCCGGAACTATAAACGCTGGAATCGAAAAAGCAATTGAAAATAAGATTTTTAAAGTTTCGACCAGCGAGGTTTTAAGAAAATACATAAAAGGATATTTAATTTCACATGCGCATTTGGATCACGTTTCTGGATTAATTATTAATTCTCCGGCTGATTCTTCTAAAACTATTTACGCTACAGAAAAATGTATGGAAATGATGGAAAATCATTATTTTAATGATGAGACTTGGGCTAATTTTGGTGACAAAGGTCCAGGAAAACCATTAAAAAGATATCATTTTCAAACTTTAAATATTGGAGAAGAAACACCAATTACGAATACCAAAATGACTGTAAAAGCATTTCCGCTAAGTCATGTAAATCCGTTTGAAAGCACTGCTTTTTTAATTAAAAATGGAAATGATTATGCTTTATATTTAGGAGATACTGGTCCAGATGCGGTAGAAAAAAACAATAAACTAAAAGAGTTATGGAAAGCTATTGCGCCTTTGGTACAAAATAAACAATTGAAAGGTATTTTTATTGAAGTTTCTTTCCCAAACGAACAGTCGGATCAGTTTTTATTCGGTCATTTGACTCCCAATTATTTAATAAAAGAACTACATGTTTTGGAAGAAATGGCAGGAAAAAATTCTCTGAAAAACTTCAAAATCATTATCACACATTTAAAACCGCCTTCAAATAATATTATTAAAATTAAAGAGCAGTTAAAAAATCAAAATGATTTAGGATTGAAGATTATTTATCCAGAACAAGGGAAAAAGTTTGAGTTGTAATTTTTTTTAGGCCACAGATTAAACAGATTATTAAATTACAAAATCAATCTAAATTATATTATAAACCCGACAGGTTTTAAAAACCTGTCGGGTTTAATATTCTCGAGATAAATAAATTATTTCTTAGCCGTAAACCTCGGATCAGTTTCCATAACAGTTCCACATTTATCACAAGTTCTTAATTCTTCTGAATTGTAAAAATGCTCAAAATGGGGAAGAAAATCTTTCTCAATATTATGAAGTTCAAAAAACACTTCGTAAAGTTTATGATTACAGTTATCACAATGCCAAAGCAATCCATCTGTGTAGCCTTTTCCTGCGCGTTTACGCTCAATAACTAATCCGATTGAACCTTCTGAACGAACAGGAGAATGTGGGATTTTTGCTGGATGCAGATACATATCACCCGCATTTAAAACCATTTCCTTTCGCTCTCCATCTTCCTGAATTACCACTTTTATACTACCTTCTAACTGATAAAAAAGTTCTTCGGTTTCATTGTAATGATAATCTTTTCGCGCATTTGGTCCTGCTACAATCATTACAATATAATCACCAGAATCTACGTAAAGATTTTTATTTCCAACTGGCGGTTTTAGTAGGTGACGGTTCTCTTCGATCCATTGTGTAAGGTTGAAAGGTTTTGCTATTGCCATTTTTTGAGATGCTAAATTTCTAAGTAGCTAAGTTAATGAAATTGCAGAAATCGACAGCCGTTCATTTTTCATTTTCTAAAACTTCATTTCTATAATAGCGTTATTGTGTAGACCTGCATTAAAGAAACTCTTTAATCAAATACAAATAAACTGGAAAATGATCGCTAAAACCTACTTCTGTTAGAGTGTGCCGTAATGGATAACCTTTGTACTGTCCAGAATTCTGAATGAGAAATGGCTTATTGAAAATTCCGGCTTTCCATAGTTTAAAAGAAGAAAAATCAGGTTTTATAAATGATTCCGTTATAATAATCTGATCAAAAATATCCCAGGAATCCCGAAATGCAATTGTTCCCATTCCTTTATTTTTCATTTCTTCAAACGGATTATATAAACCAAATTCTGCGATTTCAGATTTTTTTGCTTTGGCGCCTAAAGCAATCTTTATGCTTTTATTAAACGGACCATCATTAAAATCTCCCATTGTAATAATTTTAGCATTAGGATTTATTTGCTGCAGCGAATCGATAATCTTTCTGTTTAATAAACCGGCGGCTTCACGAAACGGACTGCTGGCTTTTTCTCCTCCTGAACGTGAAGGCCAGTGGTTGATGATAATGCTTATTTCTTCATTTTCTAAAAAACCCGTAATCAAAAGCTGATCTCTCGTAAATACCCGATTATTTTCTGGCTGAACTTCAATTTCATCATCAACTACTGTGTTTTTTTCTTCCTTGAGAGCTGTCTTCTTTTTATAAATAAGCAGTGGAATATTCGAAAAAGATGTGGGCTTAAAATATTTCTTCTGATACAGCAAAGCAACATCTATTCCTCGTTTGTCCGGAGAATCAAAATGAATTATTCCATAGTCGTACGGAATCAATTTAGGTTCTTTTATCAAATCTTCTAAAACACCTCGATTTTCTATTTCAGAACCACCAATAAGAGTTGGTGCATTTGGGTTTTCAGGCATTCCTATTTCAGAAATTACTTTTGCGAGGTTTTTTAATTTCTGTTGATATTTTTCAGTAGTCCAATGCTGCGCTCCGTTTGGAGTCCATTCATCATCATTAGTAAAAGCGTCGTCGATAGTATCAAAAAGATTTTCTAAATTATAAAAAGCAACCGTATGTATGTTATATTTTTTTGCTTGTGCAAAAAGAGATGAAAATGATAATAGAAAAGAGAAACTGAACCTGAAAATTGAACGCATAATCAAACATATTAAAAACACAATTTACAAAAGTAACAATTTGTAAGATTTTTGTGTATATTTATTTCAAACTTATATCTTTGTTTGTCTACAAAAGTCATGTAACTTGCTTACAAAATTTGGCCTTATTCAAAATGAAAAAAATTCTGGTATTTATCTTCCTTATCTGTAGTTCAAAAATATTTTATGCACAAAAAAATAGTGTATTGGCAGAAAATATTAGGGCAGAGTACAAAATTCCCGAACTGGCTTATGCTGTTGTTTCTTCAGATTCTATCTTAGAGATTGAAGTTTTGGGTTATCAGCGTAATAATTCTTCTTTTAAAGCTGGGATTGATGATAAATTTCGCTTAGGATCTTTAACAAAAACGATTACAAGTTACATTGCTGCACTATTGGTTAAGGAGGAAAAAATAAAATGGGACACTAAATTCTTTGATTTATATCCAGAATTAAAAGCAAAAAGTAATCCCAATCATTTTAATCTAACACTAAAAGATTTTTTGACCTTTAGGGCTCATATTCCGACATGGTCTTACGGAAATGAAACTCCAACTCAAAAAGAAATTAAAGGTAACGATCAACAGCAGCGTTATGAATTTATTGCCTGGTTTTTTAAACAAAAATACCTTATCTCTGAAAAGCAGGAAGTATATTTATCTAATCCAAGTTATGTAGCTGCAGGTCTCATGCTGGAGAAAGCAGCAGGAAAAAGTTATGAAACACTGGTAAAAGAATTGGGTGAAAAATTAGGAATCAATTTTGGTTTTGGACAGCCCAATTTAATAGATGAAAACCAGCCGTGGGGACATGATGAAAATTTAAACCCAGAAAAACCAGCCTTAAATTATAAACTAAACTGGCTTTCATCAGCAGGAAATATAAATGTTAGTCTTCCGGATTATTGTAAATTTACACAAATGCAATTAAAAGGTTTATTGGGGAAATCAGAAGTTTTCTCTGCACAAGAATTTGATTTGATGCATAATGGTTTACCCGAATTTTCTTTTGGATGGTATTCTGAAAGCTATAAAGATTCGGGATTAAAGTATTCATTTCACTATGGCAATCCTGGAACTTTTTTAACCAAAGTGTATATTTGTGCCTCAATCAACAAAGCATTTATCATTTTTGCCAATGTACAATCTGAACAAGCAGATAAAGGGATAATGCTCTTTCTTAAAAAACTGCAGACACAATATGGTGGTTAATTTTTACCTAAAACCTTAAAAAAAATTTATAATTTTAAGCAAAAGAATAATATGAACTTAAATATTCAACACGTAAAAAAATATTTTACTTTTTGTAAAATCGTATTTTTTACCTTTGCTTTTCAATCATTCACCTGTCAATCTCAACAAAATATGATAACACCGCCTTATTTACAAAAAGGAGATACAGTTGCTCTTTTAGCAACAGCCAGAAAAAATATTGATGACAACTTAAAACCAACAATAGATTTACTTCACAGCTGGGGTTTAGAAGCTGTCGTAGGAAGTTCAATTGGTCTTGATTATCATCAATTGGCAGGAACGGATGAACAACGCGCTGCCGATTTTCAAAAACAATTAGACAATCCAAATATAAAAGCAATTTGGTGCGTTCGCGGTGGTTACGGCACTGTCAGAATGTTAGATTTACTGGATTTTACCAAATTTAAGCAACATCCAAAATGGGTTATTGGCTTTAGTGATGTTACGGTTTTGCACAACCATTTAAACACAATGGGGTACAAATCTATTCATGGGATAATGCCGGTTACGATTCCGCGTGCTACTCCAGCGGCAATTAATTCAATGAAAGCAGGTTTGTTTGGCGAGCCTCTATCCTATTCGATTCCTGCGCATAATATGAACCGTTTTGGTCAGGGAACAGGAGAATTAGTTGGCGGAAACCTTTCTATACTGTACAGCTTATTAGGTTCTCCATCTGCAATTGACTGCAAAGACAAAATTTTATTCATCGAAGATCTAGACGAATACCTTTATCATATTGATCGTATGATGATGAATCTAAGACGAAACGGCTGTATTGAAAACCTAAAAGGAATTATTATTGGAGGAATGACCAAAATGAAAGACAATGAAATTCCGTGGGGAAAAAATGCATTGGAAATCATTGATGATGTTACCAAAAAATATAATATACCTGTTATTTTTAATTTCCCGGCAGGTCATATTCAAGACAATAGAGCTTTGATTATGGGAAATACTATTTCAATTGAAGTTAATGCTTCCGGAAGTACTGTTGTTTTTCAAAAATAACCAATCCCTGTACTTTCATTATTGAATACATAATACCACAATACATCATTTTTATTTCACAAAGACCCAGAGAATAATACTTTGGGTCTTTGTGTATTTGCATGCATTCTAAATTGACATTAAAAATATATAAAATGGCAGCACATAATGAATTAGGCAAAAAAGGAGAGGAATTAGCAGTAGAATTTTTGGAAAAAGAGGGGTATGAAATTTTAGAACGAAACTGGGTTTATCAGAAAGCCGAGATCGATATTATTGCTAAAAAAAAATCTATTTTAAGTATTATTGAAGTAAAGACCAGATCGAGTTTAGATTTTGGGCTTCCGCAGGATTTTGTAAAGCAGAAAAAAATTCAGCTTCTGATAAAAGCAGTAAATGCCTACATAAACTATAGGGAAAAAGATTTTAATGATGACTGTGAAATTCGTTTTGACATAATTGCAGTACACAAAAACGGCGAATCATTTGCAATTGAACATCTTACCGACGCATTTTATCACTTTTAACATAAATTTCCATTGTTATAATTGTAACAATTTGTTTTTTTATTTATATTTGTAGAGATTTATAACATCACAATGTTAAATTAACAACCAACCGTTACAAAAAAAAAAAAAGAATTATGAAAACTGTTTCTTCTATTGTAGAAAACTACATTAAAACTAAACCATTTTTATTAAATGCATTATCGCTGGGAATTATAAACCTAACTTCACTGTCGCGAAATATCATGACCGAATTAGAAAGTGAATTTGGAAAAGAAGTAAAGCAAGGTGCTGTTGTAATGTCTTTAAAACGACTTACAGAAGAATTAGACTTTAAACTTAACCACAAAATCAATAAAGTAATTAAAAACATAGGTGAGATTACTGTACGTTCTGAACTTACAGATTACACTTTTGCTGCTTCTGAAACTGTTCTAAACAAACAAGCAGATTTAATTTCTGATATTAATGCATTGTCTGATATTTTTTATACCTCATCGCGCGGTGTAAATGAAACTAATATTGTGGTGAGCAGCAGTGTAAATCATTTAGTTGAAAAACACTTTATGAGAGAAAAACTAATTCAGAAATTAGATAATTTGGCTTCAATTACAGTCAAATTACCAAAGGAGAATATTGTTGTTCCCGGGATTTATTACTTTATTTTTCAACGTCTGGCTTGGGAAGGAATAATTATCAATGAAGTAATTTCTACATCAAATGAATTTACAATTCTTGTTGGTGAAGATCAGGTTGATGTTGCTTTTAAAGTAATCAAAGACTTAAAAAACTAAAATTATTTGTTCAGAAGATTTCTGAATCAACTCTATATATCCTCTTATCTTTAATTAAAAAGATAAGAGGATTTTTTTCTTAATCGATAAACTTTTTTCTTGTCGTTATTAATAATAAGAATATTCTCAATAATCAAAATTTTAAAGCTGAATTTATTTTTAAAAAGCGTCATAAAGACACTTTCTTATAAAAAGCGACTTGCCAAGGTTTTTAAGCCAATAATCAAATAATCTAACAAAAAATACGAATTAAGTTTTTTTAGTTATGATTTAGTGAGAATAATATTTTTATATATTTGTTAAGAAGTCAAAAATTCATTCTCTAATTGATCAAAACAATTCGAAAAAAAAAGAAATAAATGACGAAGTAAACATCTTAAATCGACACGCAGCTTTTTCAAGCTTTACAATAAAATTATCTAACCAAAACCATTATAATACCCTTAAATCACTCTTCGGAGTGATTTTTTTGTTTAATTCAATAAGCATCACACATTTTAATTTACAAGTGTTTCTATACAATTCTTTCATATAAATAAAAACGAAAAGAAGTTGAGAAACCAAAGCAGTTATTGGTTCTTTTTTAACCGTTTTTAACCTTCTTTCGATATTTTGAAGGCCTAATTTTATGCGGAACTTTAAAAATGAGTTAGATTTGTAAAAAACTAAATAAACATGAATTTCCAATCCAAAAAAGCATTGCTTAGAATTTCTTTAAGCAAAACAGCTCTTCTGTGCTTTCTTTTTCTTGTCGGTCCTCTATGGCTTAAAGCACAAGAAATAACATCTCCAGACAAAAATTTATTTTTAAAATTCGAATTAAAAGAAGGAGGAATTCCGTCTTATCAATTATCATACAAACAAAAACCAGTTGTTAAACCGAGTACTTTAGGTCTAGAAATTCAAAACGGACCTTCATTTATGAATGGCTTTACAGTTATCAATACAGCACAAAGTTCTGTAGACGATTCCTGGAATCCTGTTTTAGGTGAAGAAAAAACAATTCGCAACCATTACAACGAGTTGGTTGTTACTTTAGCGCAAGCGAAAAATAATAATAGATTTATCAGAATTCGTTTCCGTTTGTTCAACGACGGTTTAGGATTTAGATATGAATTTCCGAAACAAAATGACCTGAGTTATTTTGTCATTAAAGAAGAACGTTCTGAATTTAATCTGGCTGGAAATCATAAAATTTTCTGGATTCCGGGAGATTATGATACCAACGAATACGCGTATACTACTTCGAAAATTTCAGAGATTCCTTCGCTAATGAAAAAAGCAACGATCGAAATTAACTCGCAGTGGCCAATTAAAGAACTTTCGGTACAAACGCCGTCAATGATGAAATCTGATGATGGATTATACATCAATATTCACGAAGCAGGATTAATTAATTATCCGGCAATGTATCTTGAAGTTGATGCTGTAAACAATAAAATGGTAAGCCATTTGGCACCAGATGCTGTTGGCGCAAAAGGTTATATGCAGACCGATGCACAATCGCCTTGGAGAACTATTGTAGTTAGCGATAAAGCAACCGATATTTTGGCTTCAAAATTAATTTTGAATCTAAATGAACCAACAAGTTACAAAGATGTTTCGTGGATTAAACCTGTAAAATACATCGGAATTTGGTGGGAATATTTTGTGGCTGGAAAAAGCACTTGGGCTTTTGGAAAAGAAAATAACGTAAAATTGACGGATGACTTTACCAAACTTACGCCAAACGGAAAACACGGAGCCACAACAGAACGCGCCAAAGAATATATTGATTTTGCCTTTAAAAATGGTTTTGATGCGATTCTTATCGAAGGATGGAACATTGGATGGGAAGACTGGATTGGAAACTGGAAAGAAGATGTTTTTGATTACGTTACTGCTTCCCCAGATTTTGATGTAAAAGCAGTTCATGCTTATGCAGCTTCAAAAGGAGTAAAAATCATCATGCATCACGAAACTTCTGGATCTGCAACCAATTACGAACGACGTTTAGATCGTGCTTTTCAGTTTATGAATGACAATGGTTACGACGCTGTAAAAACAGGTTATGTTGGAAAAATTATTCCGCGTGGCGAACATCATGATGGCCAATGGATGGTAAACCATTATATAAATGTAGCCAAACGTGCGGCCGATTATAAAATTATGATTGACAGTCACGAAGCCGTTCGCCCGACTGGTCTTCACCGAACTTTTCCAAACTGGGTTGCTCAGGAATCTGCTCGCGGAACGGAGTTTGAATCTATGGGAGGTTTAGCACCAGATCATACTACAATTTTGCCTTTTACACGTTTAATGGGAGGACCAATGGATTATACTCCAGGGATTTTTCAAACCGATTTATCTTATTACGGAACAGGAAGTACACAGCGTGTTAATACTACTTTGGTGAAACAATTGGCGTATTATGTTACGATGTACAGTCCGTTGCAAATGGCTGCTGATATTCCGGGGAATTACGAGCGTTTTCCAGATGCTTTTCAGTTCATCAAAGATGTTGCTGTAGATTGGGATAACAGCTATATTCTTGAAGCTGAACCTGGAGACTACATCACAATTGCTCGTAAAGCAAAAGATAAAAATGAATGGTTTATTGGAGGAATTACAGATGAAAACTCCAGAACTGCCAACATTAATTTTGATTATTTACCTGCCGGAAAAAATTTCATAGCGACCATTTATGCGGACGCAAAAGAAGCGAATTGGAATGTAAATCCGCAAAAATATACAGTTACTAAAGTTATTGTAAACTCAAAAAGCAAATTGAAGCAATATTTAGCTCCGGGCGGTGGTGTTGCTATTAGTATTAAAGAAGGAAGTAATTCTGAATTAAAAGGCCTTAAAAAGTTATAATATCATTTTGAATACAATTAAATAAATAAGCTTATTATCAACCAATTAAGCTTGTAATTTTTAAAAAGAATGGCGTATGAGATTTCATGCGCCATTTTTTATTCAGAAAATCACCTAACAATAATACTTTCTGTTTTGATTTCATATGATAATTCCATTCTTTTACGCCTCAAAATTAATCCCAAAAATAATGACAAAAAAATTACTATTTACAATTCTCTTAACTGGAGGATTATTTATTTCATGTTCAAGCGATGATAGCGATAAATCTGAACCAGTTGTTGTTGTACCGGTTGTAACAGAGCCTAAACCTATTACAGTAACATCACTTTCTGCCGATTTTGTGATTAAAGGAGAAAACCTGGAAATTACAGGAACTAATTTTACTAACAAAGATTTTACAACTAAAGTTTTTATTAACGATGTTGAAGTTACTGCTAAAGAAGTAACAGAAACTAAAATAGTTCTTGCTATTGGAGATAATACAAAAGAAGGTATAAATACAGTAAGAATACAGGTAAAAAACATATTAAGCACACGAACTGATTTTTTTGTAGTTGCAAAAGGATGGACAAAATTAAGCGCTTTGGGCGGTTATGACATCCAGAATTCTGATGTATTTGACGACAACAATTTTATATTCTCATTTATTAATACATATGGAGATATAGGTTTTTCAGGCTCTGCAAGAAAATTAACCCCATCTGCTAAAGGTTTTGATTTATTGGGTCTTGGCAACAGTATGGCCAATTATGGCTATTTTAGAATGGCTAATGAGAAAACGGGCGTTTTAACTACTACTTCTCAAGCTTACTATTCTGGAAATGCATTTGAAACCAGTAAAAATTATGAAATTGAGACCTTAAAATTCAGTCCGGCAATAAACGGATTACAAATTGGTTATTTAGACAGTAAAAGCAGTATAGTTAGTTCTACTATCGGCGGTCAGCTTTACACTGCAGATAATGGCGTAACAGTTGTTAAAACAGATCCTCCTGCGTGGTCTTTAAAAGGAACTTATTACAGAGTAGGATTTACTGCATTTGGAAAATCTACTTCTAATGGCAAATTTTATGAATTGGGAATCATGAATGATTACATAAAATACGGCTCAAATAAACAACAAAATGTAATATTAGAATCTCCAACAGGATATAACAACTGGACTGTTATAGATACAATCTCTAAAGCAAAAGTAGGTTTAAGTTCTTATAAATTCCAAAACATTAACAAGGTGCTTGCCGTAAATCCAACGGATAAAACATTGGTAGAATCTACGGATATGTTAAAAACATGGAATGTTATAAAAACAGATGTTACTGCTGTTTTTCTTAGAACAGAAACACAATGGTACATTCAGTCTGGTGATAAAATATTGGTTACAAAAAATTCTGGTGCAACTTGGGAATTAGAATTAGAATTACCCGCAGGATCAGTTGTTAACGATATATCTTTTTCTACAAAGAAAATAATTGTATCAGGAAAAAAAGGTTTACATTACTTAAAACTAGAGTAAATCTAAATTCCTTCTCATAAAAAATGGCTCATGATACCTCTGTATTATGAGCCATTTTATTTATTTACTTTTAAATGAGACTTTCCTTCTTCTAAAAAACTTAGAAAATTACTCTGCCAGCAACTCCCTCAATTCCAAAGTTCTTTTGGTTGGTTTTACATGTAGAAAATCAAAACCCTGAAATATTTTAAACAAAACCCTAAATAGAAATCGTATATTTATGACTCATCTATACTATAAAAATGAAAAGATATCTTATATTGCTTTTGCTGACATTTCAATTCCTGTTTTCACAAGAAATCGTGGTAAAAGGAAATGTCCTTAATTCAGGAAAATTCAATGACCGAGTTGTTTATATAGTCAAAAATGACACCATTAACAAGCAAAAGAAACACAACAATTCTTTATACGCAAATTGGAAAAAAAATACAAAATTTGAAAACCAAAAAGAAGCTTCGTACCAAGAAGTCACTAAAAGCGATCTGATACTTGATCAATTACTTAAAAACAAAAATTATAGAACCTATTCAGATAGCCTTGGTAATTTTGAAATAAAAGCAAAATTATCTGATTCCCTGTTTTTTGAATCCTATTGGCATACAACTGAAAAATACTTGGTTGCTGATTTAGTAAAAAAGAAAAAAATTAATATTAAATTAAAATTAGAACCCTGTGAAGTTTGGCCTTCACATCCAGAAAAACCAACTAAACTGTATGTCTTTATTGGCAAGAAAATTAAAATTTGGGAATCTCCATCAAGTTACTGTAATGTTGGTACTTTAAATTCCAGAGTTTTATCAAAATATTTGGTAGTCGAAAATATCTATGGCGATTTTAAAAAAGACACGATTCAATTTACAACTTATCCAACGCATTCATCTCCAATTCAACAAAATTACAGTCCATTTAAGACTAGTTTTACTGAATACGATTATTGTTTATTATATGTGCTGGAATACAAAGGAGAATTAATTCAAACAGGATATGTTTTTGATGATGTTTATATGACAAAAGAAGGTAAATGGGCATCACCCTTAAAACCAAAAGGATTATACAATACAATCTCTGCTGACCTTTTTAAACCAAAAAAAATAAATTTCATAACTCCAATTGAGTTTGAATTTGAAGATGTTTTTTTTAAACAAATCAAAGAAAATTTCCCTGAAGACTATACTAAAATAAGCGATGGAAAAATCACAGTAGAATATGGCTACTATGTTGAAGATTTGTTTGAAATTAGAAAATCAGGGTTGTTAAAACAATATGATTACTTGATAAATAACAATAAATAATCTCTTATTCCCCTCCCAACATTTCCATCAATTCCAAAGCTCTTTTGGTCGATTTTACATTCTCAAAAGTCAATAAAAGTCGCAAACCATTTGGCGTTTGTTTTTCTTTCATTGTACAAAGATTACTGTGTGTCGTCACAAATTTTATCATCTTCTGAAAACGTTTCGATTGATAATAATCAGATTGCTGATCGGAAACAAAATAACCAATCATTTTGCCTTTTTTCATCACCAGCTTTTCGATTCCTACGGCTGTGGCAATCCATTTGATGCGAATACTGTTCATCAATGCATTGGCACGCGGAGGCATTGGTCCAAAACGGTCAATTAATTTATTTTGGAAAATGACTAATTCAGCTTCATTTTTCACAGAACCCAACTCGTTATATAAACTCAAACGTTCGGTGACATTATTGATATATTCATCAGAAAATAAGAGCTCGAAATCGGTATCGATTTGTAGATCTTTTACGTATTCCTTGGTTTCAATGTCATTCTCTTCCGGATATAAATCTTTGAATTCGTTTTCCTTCAGTTCCTCAATGGCTTCGTTCATGATTTTTTGGTACGTATCAAAACCAATTTCATTGATGAAACCGCTTTGTTCGCCGCCTAATAAATCTCCTGCACCACGAATTTCAAGATCTTTCATAGCAATGTTGAAACCGCTTCCGAGTTCACTGAATTGTTCCAAAGCCTGAATACGTTTTCTGGCGTCTTCGGTCATTGACGAATACGGCGGACAGATGAAATAACAAAATGCTTTCTTATTGCTTCTGCCAACGCGTCCGCGCATTTGGTGCAAATCTGATAATCCAAAATTGTTGGCATTATTGATGAAAATCGTGTTGGCATTTGGAACGTCCAAACCACTTTCGATAATTGTCGTAGCCACCAAAACATCAAAATCTCCGTTCATGAAACCTAACATCAATTCTTCGAGTTTGGCGCCTTCCATTTGTCCGTGACCAATTCCGACTCTTGCATTTGGAACCAAACGCTGAATCATTCCGGCCACTTCTTTTATGTTTTCGATTCTATTATTGATGAAGAAAACCTGTCCATTTCGCTGAATTTCATACGAAATAGCATCACGAATAATTTCTTCATTAAAACCAACCACATTTGTTTCAATAGGATAACGATTTGGCGGAGGCGTTGTAATTACAGATAAATCACGCGCTGCCATTAATGAAAACTGAAGCGTTCTCGGAATTGGCGTTGCTGTTAATGTCAACGTATCAACATTGGCAGCAATCGTTTTAAGTTTATCTTTTACGTTTACGCCAAACTTCTGTTCTTCATCGACAATCAATAAACCAAGATCTTTAAAAACTACATTTTTATTGACCAATTGATGTGTTCCAATGACAATATCGAGTTTTCCTTCGGCTAAATCTTTTAAAGTTTGTGCCTTTTGTTTTGCAGTTCTAAATCGGTTTAAGTAACCAATCGAAACCGGCATATCTTTCAAACGTTCCGAAAAAGTTCTGTAATGCTGGTATGCCAAAATTGTTGTCGGAACCAAAATTGCCACTTGTTTGCTATTATCAACGGCTTTAAAAGCAGCACGAATCGCAACTTCTGTTTTTCCGAAACCTACATCACCACAAACCAAACGATCCATTGGGCGATCGCTTTCCATGTCGGCTTTTACTTCTGCTGTCGATTTGGTTTGATCCGGCGTATCTTCATAAATAAACGAACTTTCTAATTCGTTTTGAAGGTAACTGTCTGGTGCAAATTGAAAACCTTTTTCTAAACGACGTTTTGCATACAATTGAATCAAATTGAAGGCAATATGTTTGACGCGCGCTTTGGTTTTTTGTTTTAAAATTTTCCAGGCGTTCGATCCTAACTTGTATATTTTTGGAGGCGTTCCGTCTTTTCCGTTGTATTTGGAAATTTTATGAAGCGAGTGAATACTCACATACACAATGTCATTATCAGCATAAACCAATTTTATGGCTTCCTGAGTTTTACCTTCGACCTGAATTTTCTGCAATCCGCCAAACTTTCCAATTCCGTGATCGATGTGTGTTACATAATCGCCAACAGAAAGTGCGGTTAATTCTTTAAGCGTAATATTCTGCTTTTTCGAATAGCCGTTTTTGATGTTGAATTTATGATAACGCTCAAAAATCTGATGATCTGTATACGCCGTTATTTGATTTTCTTCGTCAATAAAACCCTGATATAAAGGCAGTACAATGGTGTGATATTGCTTTCTGATATTTTCAGAATTGGCTTCGTCTAAAGTTTCAAAAATATCATGAAAACGTTTTGCCTGCGTTTCATTCGAACAGAATAAATAATTTTTATATCCGTTAAAATGATTGTCACTCAGATTATTCAGCAACAAATCAAATTGTTTGTTGAAAGACGGTTGTGGCTGAATATGAAATTCGAATTTTTTAGTGGTTTTGAAGATTGGTTTTGAAGCCAATTCTACAATCGAAAAATCCAAAGCACGTTTGATAAACGAAGCCTGATTTAAAAATAATTGCTCCGGCTGGGCGTGTTTTATTTCTTTGGACAATTTCTCAAAAGCTTCTTCTGCTCTTGCAAATTGTTTGTCTAACTGACTAAAAAGTCCGTCGGTGTTTTGAATAAAAAGAACTGTTTTTTCAGAAATATAATCTAAGAAACTTTCGCGATTTTCCTGAAATATCTTGTTTTCGACATTCGGAATAATTGTGATTTTTTTATGCGTTTCTACAGAAAGCTGCGTTTCTACATCAAAACTTCTGATGCTGTCAACTTCATTTCCAAAGAACTCGATTCTATACGGATGATCGTTTGAAAAAGAAAAAACATCGACGATTCCTCCACGAACAGAAAATTCCCCCGGTTCCGTAATAAAATCGACTCTTTTAAATTCATATTCAAATAAAACTTCGTTAATAAAATCTATCGAAATTTTATCATTTAAAGCGACTTTTAAAGTGTTTTTATCCAATTGCTGACGTGTAACCACTTTCTCAAAAAGTGCTTCCGGATACGTAACAATTATAGCTGGTTTTTTACGCGAATTTATCCTATTTAAAACCTCAGCGCGAAGCAAAACATTGGCATTATCGGTTTCATCAACCTGATACGGACGGCGAAATGATGCCGGATAGAATAATACATCCTGCTCGCCAATCATTTGTTCTAAATCGTTCAAATAATATGCTGCTTCCTCTTTATTGTCTAAAACAATCAAAAAAGGCAGTTCTGTTTTCTTAAAAACGGAACGGATTATAAATGAAACGGCAGATCCAAGCAATCCGCTGATATTCATTTTTATCTGATTCCCTTCTAGTAAACTTGTTGCAATCTGCTGTGATTTTGGCAGATTATCATATGTAGTATATAAGGCGTTTTTACTCAATTTTTAAATTTTTATCGGCAGGCATTTCGTTCGGAATTGCACGTGTAGTATCTAACATTTTCAAGAAATCAGCTTCTCCTTCTTCCTTTGGAATCTTAGCTTTCTCTACGATTTTATCCATTTGTCTTTCTAAAGAAATCAATTCTTTATTTATATCTCCAACCAAAAAAGTTACTTTCTCGGCTGGGATTTTATTTAAATGAATAAACAAATCCAGCATTTTAATTTTAGTAATCAAAATTGAAATACGGCTCTTGATTTGAGGCTGATTAAATTCAGCCGGAATATTGTTGTTTAAGGCCATTGCCTTTTTTGAAATTGCAGTCGACTTTTTTTGAAAAGCACCAATGGTTTTTCTAGGTTTATCTCCAATTTCCTTTAAGAAATCGCGCCACTCTGTCCAGTTTCTCACATTTTGTTCTGAAACTTCATTGATCGGTTCTTCTATAAATACCCAGCCATTATTAATCTCTTTAAAAATAACTTCCTTTTTTTTAGCTTCTTTCAGGTTTTCGGCAAGACGCTTTTCATCTCCATTTTGACATGAATTCAGTAAAAAGATCAAAAGCAGAAAAAGAGATATTTTATATTTCATTTGTAAAACATTAAGCTGCAAAGTTACAAAGTAAATTTACAATTACGAATTCTGTTTTGGGCTATAAATCATGCAGATTAACATATTTTTTAGATTTTATACCCTCAAAATTTAACCGCAAATAACACAGGGTTTATTATCCTGCGGTAAGTTTATAAAAACTGCTAATTTAAAATATTAGCGTTCTTTACGGTAAAATAATTAGACACCTCAACGGAGAATAATCCAAAAAAGAATCTTCATCCTTATTAAATTTGTAATTTCTTATTCTAAAAAGTAAAATTATTTGCGAAAACGTTATATTTGCAACACTAAAATCTACATAAATGAATCCAAAAATATTGATCATTGGCGCTTGCGGTCAGATTGGGACAGAACTGACTCAAAAATTACGTAAGTTGTACGGAACAGAAAATGTAATTGCTTCTGATATCCGAAAATTAAATACTGATGTTGTAAATTCGGGTCCGTTTGAAGTGGTCAATGCTTTAGATTTTAACCAAATCGAACATCTTGTCGAAGTACATAAAATTACAGATATCTATTTGATGGCTGCTCTTCTATCTGCTACGGCTGAAAAAAATCCTGCATTTGCATGGGATTTGAATATGAATTCGCTTTTTCATGTTTTGAATTTAGCGAAAGCAAAAAAAATAAAAAAGATTTTCTGGCCTTCAAGCATTGCTGTTTTTGGTCCTACAACTCCAAAAGAAAATACGCCGCAATATACCGTAATGGAACCTTCTACAGTGTACGGAATCAGTAAACAAGCAGGAGAAAGATGGTGCGAATATTATCATAATATTTATGGTGTTGATGTTCGCAGTATTCGTTATCCTGGTTTAATAAGCTGGTCTACGCCTCCGGGCGGAGGTACAACTGATTATGCTGTTGATATTTTTTATAAGGCTATTGCCGATAAAAAATACGAATGCTTTTTATCATCAGAAACTAAAATGCCAATGATGTATATGGATGATGCGATCGAAGCTACTATACAAATAATGCAGGCACCAGTTGAAGAAATTAAAATACATTCTTCTTATAATTTAGCAGCCATGAGTTTTACTCCCACTGAAATTGCAGCAGAGATTAAAAAACATATTCCGGAATTTGAGATTACTTATAATCCTGATTTCCGTCAGAAAATTGCAGACAGCTGGCCGGCAAGTATCGATGATGCATCTGCCAGAGAAGATTGGAATTGGAAACATACTTTTGATTTGAAATCAATGACAAAAGACATGATCGAACATTTGAGTTAAACCGCAAAAATCTTAAAATAAAAAAGTCCCGTTTATTAATTTAAACGGGGCTTTCTTTATTGGATCAAAATCTTGTGCAAAAAAAAAACTTAGAATTTACATTTAATATGTTTTCTAATTCTCTTCTGATTCAGTTTCTCTATTCAGTTTGGATTCGGGTAATTGTGAATATTTTACCATTCTATCAAACTTTTCATTGTAAACAAGAACTTCATCAGTCATATTCATTTGTTGCAGTAAAATACCATCATATTTAGGCATTTCTTTATTTTCATTCCCCATGTATACTTCATTGATGTAATCTTCTCCTTCTATACTGAATTTTAGATGTTTTAATAATACTCGATCGTAAAAGATTTCGTTATATACCAAATAATAATCTTTATTCTTTTGATAAGGTAAATTCTTTGTTGCGTACACCAGCAGCATATACCTGTCTTCTAAATCGCTTTTCTTATTAAACAATATAGCAAATTCCTTTTTGCCTTTTCCAGTTAGTTCTCCTTTCCATATTAAATCAGTGCTTGTCTGCTCACCTTTAATTTTATATCTATATTCATCTCCTTGATCTGATTGATAAAAATCAATTATTTTTTTCTTTACATCGCTTGGTAATTGGCTTATTCCATAATTATCTTCAGTAACCGCAAAATAAGTTTTATAAGTGTTATTAAATTCTTCATTAGATATTAAGGCATCATATCTATTTTCTGAAGATGCAAAGATTGGAAACTCAGCAGCCAGTTTTACAGCGAGTTTTAAATAAGAAATTAATTCGTTTTGTTGTATAGTTCCACTATAATTGTTAATGTTTTTAATTGTATTATCTTGTATCAAAGAATATCCAGTGTCCCCTGTTTTTATTTTATTATCTACAGGATACAAATAATCATTAAATTCCATTATATACAGTGTATCCGGTAATGCATTGAACTCTTTTTCAAATTTTTTATCAAGAAGTTTTCCTTTCAGCATATATCCTTCATCTCCTACAAAAACATTAGGCTCTTTTATTACGATTTCTTGTTCTGTCAAATTTTTATTTTTGGAACTTTCATCATCCAAATTATAAAATCGTTTTATGAAGTCTTGATTGATAAGATAATAACTGCCAATACCCAATAATAGGATTATCGTAAGGATTACTGCTTTTTTCTTGTTCATAAACTAGAGTTATATTTAATTTCTGTTTTTTAATCTCCTTTTGTTCCTTTTGATTAGCATTGAAACAACTTATTTGAAGATTTACATTTTTAATTTCATTCTTAATTATAGGTTTGCAATGATAGGACTTTTACATAATATTTCTTCCATAATCTTTATGTTTTTATATTAAGATTTGGATTAAATTTCAACAAAAAAAGTCCCGTTTAAATTTATAAACGGGACTTTTTATATTAGTTTAAAATAAAATTTACTTCACTTCAAAAACATTATTAGCAGCTTTTACATCCGCCATTAATCCGCTAGGATCAATTATGATTTTTTTGATTGCAGTTTTGCTTTTATCTATTGTAAAACTATAGTTTGATTGTGCCCAAGCCCAATCTGCTAAAACAGTTCTCTTTTCGTTTGGATTTGGATTTGGTTTGATGAAATTCATCATTCTTAACGGAATGTAGAAGTTCTCAGAAGTTCCGTCTGTATATTCTACTTTCAAGTCGATTGGCATTGGCATTCTTCCAATTCTCTCTAAAGTAACCGTTGTTTTTCCTGCGTTATCAGCAACATCTTTTATTCCGTAATCAATTGTGTTAGCCGTTTGTGCCCAATCGGTCAGATACCAGTCTAATTCTGCTCCAGAAACCCTTTCAGCCGATCTTTTAATATCGTTTGGTGTTGGGTGCTTGAATTTGAAATCATTAAAATATCTTCTTAAAGTCAAATCAACATTTTCTTTTCCAATCACATATTCTAATTGCGATAAAAAGATACTTCCTTTTATATAAGAAGAAATACTGTACGGACGGTTTTCATCATAGCGATCTCCGTGAGTTGTTTGCGGTTGTTCTTTACCAGAATTTACTAAACTGTAATAAGCAGCGTAATTTCCTTTAAACGGATTTACCTCTTTTTTATCTCCTTTTAATTCATTCAAAGCACTGTCTTCAATATAAGTTGTAAAACCTTCGTCCATCCAAGGGTGTTTAGATTCGTTTGAAGCTAAAATATGCTGAAACCAAGAATGTCCAAGCTCATGTGTTGCAGTTCCTAAAATTCCTTCTAGAGTTCCATTACCCAGCATTAAAGTACACATTGCATATTCCATTCCGCCATCACCGCCTTGAATAAAAGAATATTGTTTGTACGGATACGCACCAACTTTATGATTATAATAATCCATTACTTTAACCATTAACGGTTCTAGTTTTTTCCAGTTCTCTGTAACTTTTGGATTGTTTTTGTAGAAGAAATGCAAGTCTACATCATTGGGTCCTTTTACGATATCATGTGTATATTCTTTATCTGCAGCCCAGGTAAAATCATGTACGTTTGGCGCAATAAAATGCCAAGTCAGTGTTTTTGCCTTTTTAGGATAAGTTACTGTTACACCAGCATCTTCATAACCGTGACCAATTGTGTTTTTATCTTGCAAATATCCCGAACCTCCAATAGTATATGCCGTGTCGATTGTAATTTTAACATCAAAATTCCCCCAAACACCGTGAAATTCTCTCGCAATGTAAGGGTCTGCATGCCATCCTTCAAAATCAAATTCGGCTAATTTTGGATACCATTGTGACATTGACAATTCAATTCCCTCAGAATTATTTCTTCCTGAACGACGTACCTGAACTGGCACTTGTCCGTCAAAATCTAAAGTGAAAGTAGTTTTAGAATTTGGTAAAATTGGTTTTTCCAAAGTTACTTCCAAAACGGTATTAGAAGTTCTTGTTTGAGCAGTAACTCCGTCTTGTTTGAAATTGCTGATTTTTAAAAATCCAATTTCATTTGGTTTTAAAGTTTCAATTCGGCTTTGTTTGATTTCTTTTCCGTCGGCGCCTTTTACCTTATTAACCATTCTCCCGTCTGGATCTTTTATAGAATGCAGACGAGCATCCATCTCACTTCCCGGCTGAAAAGCATTTGGAAACAAATGATAAAAAACTTTTCTTAAAGTATCAGGAGAATTATTAGTATAAACTAATTCTTGTTTTCCTTTATACTGATAGTTCTTCACATCCATGGAAACGTCCATTTTATAATCGACGTGCTGCTGCCAATATGGAGCATTTTGTGCAGAAAGTGAGTTTATTGCAAAACCCAAAAAAGAAAGTAAAATTATTTTTCGCATCTTTATTATAATAGAAATGGAAGAGCTTTGGCTCTTCCATTAGATTAGTATTTTATATGATCTATTTTTTAGACATTTTTTCTGCCATAATTAAGGCATTGTAAGCATTAACCATTTTACCAGTTTTTGACGATTCAACTGAAGAAACTGCTACAGGCTTTTCATTTGGATTTGGATTTTCTCCAAGAACAACTTTTGCAGGAAGTGCTACTCCAGAATCCATTAAAATCTTCTTAACTTGAGAAGCTTTTAATTTTGGATAATACGAACGAATTAATACTGCAACTCCTGCTGCATTTGGAGATGCCATTGAAGTTCCTTGCAGGTATTTATATTTATTATTAGGAACTGTAGCATAAATTTCTTCGCCCGGAGCAAAAACGTCAACATTTACTTTTCCGAAATTAGAAAATCCTGCTATAACATTTTCTCCATATTGTTTATTTATAGCTCCAATTGTTAATACATTATCTGCAAATTCCTTAATGTTATCCTCGGCATCATTTGGGAAATTGATGTTTTCAGTTTTATCGATATTATAACCGTCATTTCCTGCTGCATGAACAATTAAAACATCTTTTTTAGCAGCATATTTTATTGCATCATAAACCCATTGCTTGTGCGGAGAGAAACTTTTTCCGAAACTTCCGTTAATTACTTTCGCTCCATTATCAACCGCATAACGAATTGCCAATGCAATATCTTTATCATATTCATCTCCATCCGGCACAGCTCTTACGGTTAAAATTTCAACATTATTTGCAACACCGTCTCCACCTAAATTATTACCACGAATTTGTGCAATGATTCCGGCAACGTGTGTTCCGTGAAGTGCTTTTTCTTTATCCGGACCAAAAACAACATTATTACCATAATGATTGTCTTTAATATCGTCTGGATTGTCTCCCAAAATTTTACGGGAATCAAGCTCTTTATTCAAATTATAATTGAATTGATCGTAAACAGATTCGCGGTAATCTTCAAGCTCTGCCTCTGGATCAAAAGCAGGTCCTGCATTACCAAAAATCTGCGTCATAATATTTTTACTTTGCAATACTTTTGGATCTGTCGATGTAATTTTGCTTAAATCTTCAAGTTTGTAAGTCGTCTTATTTAACTCTTTTTTTATGGTATTATGAACATCTAATAAAAAATCCACTTGTTGTTTATCCTCAAGAACCTTTTTAGATTTTTCTTCATATTGAGCCAGAGCTGCTTTATATTGAGCAGATCCGTCATCTCCTTTTTTTACGATACGAGTCATTTCCAGGTTTTCGTGAACGATATTTCCAAGGAAATTCCATCCATGAACATCATCAATAAAACCATTTTTATCATCATCAATTCCGTTTCCAGGAATCTCTTTAGGATTTGTCCAGATCATTCCTTTTAGATCTTCGTGTTCGATATCAACACCAGAATCAACAATTCCTACAATAACTTTTGTACCTGTTTTTCCTTTTAATAATTCGGCGTAAGCCTTATCTACACTCATTCCGGGAATAGAATCTTTGATTAAATCAAGATGACTCCATCTTTTTAAATCATTCTCAGAAAGCGGGGCTTTTTTGACAACTGCCAAAGGAGCAGTAATTAATTCTTTTGAAGCTGAAACTTGTGCTTGTAAAGATGCAGTTCCTGCTAAAGCAAGTAATACCCAAGCAGATAGAGTAAAAGGTTTTATATGATTCATTTATATAAAATTTAAATAGGTGTTAAAACAAGCGCCTAAATTATGATATTTTGTTACAAAAAACTAACTGTTAACAGTGTGTTATGAAATTATAACAATTTATCGACCTCTCATACATCTTATTCTTACAACTTAATCTTTGTAATATAGATTCTGTTTTAAAAAACATCTTCACAACTAAAAACATCTTTAAGCCGAACTCCTTTTTCTGTATGTTCTACAGTTATAATTTGGTTGTGAGCATCGTGTTCCAGAAACAAATAATGATTATGATCTGCAGCGGCATTTAAGAATTTTGCTTTCTCGGGCATTGTCAATAATGGTCGCGTATCATAACCCATAACATAAGGAAGCGGAATATGGCCTGCTGTGGCCAGCAAATCGGCACAAAAAACTATGGTTTTATCTTTGTATTGAATGTGCGGAATCATTTGCTTTTCGGTATGGCCGTCTACATAGAAAATTTCAAAACCTAATTCTTCCGAAAATGCAAAATCTATATTTGGTTTTTTTATAAAATTCAATTGACCGCTTTCCTGTATCGGCAGAATATTTTCAGATAAAAAAGAAGCTTTCTCTCGGGCATTGGGTTTTGTCGCCCATTCCCAATGATTCTCATTAGTCCAATATTTTGCATTTTTAAACGCTGGTTCGTATCCTGTTTTATCTGAATTCCATTGCACACTTCCTCCACAATGATCAAAATGCAAATGCGTCATAAAAACATCTGTAATATCATCCCGGTGAAAACCATATTTTGCTAAAGATTTATCTAGAGAATGTGAACCCCAAAGCGAATAATAGCCAAAAAACTTTTCAGATTGTTTATCTCCCATTCCGGTATCAATCAAAATCAGGCGGTTTTCATCTTCTATAAGCAGACAGCGCGCTGCAATATCAATTAAATTATTGGCATCTGCGGGATTGGTTTTGTTCCAGATTGTTTTAGGCACAACGCCAAACATCGCACCTCCGTCGAGTTTAAAATTTCCAGATTCTATTGGATAAAGTTTCATGAGATTAAATTTCAATATTAGAACAAAGCTAGGAAAATGGATTTCATTACGCTAAAATTTGGACTAAAAAACCCTAAACACCTTTTATTATATACAATCATAATTTTTAAAATAACTTCTATCTATTTTAACATTTGTTATAATAATGTGAACCATTATGGAAAAAGGTTTTTAAGTCGTATCTTTGCAGATAATTTCATTTCAACATTGAAAGACAGCACTTTAAAATGTAATAATTTCATTACCATTTCAAGTACACTTTCAATAAAAAAGAAAAGACAAATACCATACATACAATGATAAAAGTTTCTGATACAGCCAAAAAGAAAATCATCGATTTGATGAGTGACGATGGTTTTGATGCCGCTCACGATTACGTACGCGTAGGCGTGAAAAGTGGCGGATGCTCTGGTTTGTCATATGATTTAAAATTTGACAAGACCAAAGGCGACGACGATAAAATATTTGTAGACAACGACATAACAATTGCAGTTGAAAAAAAATCATTCCTATATTTAGCCGGAACAATTTTAGAATTTTCAGGCGGATTAAACGGAAAAGGATTTGTTTTTAATAATCCAAATGCAAGCAGAACTTGTGGTTGCGGAGAATCTTTTTCTCTATAAATAATTAAATGATTGCAAAAATTTAAAAATTAAAAATTACAGATGTTTTTTTTAATCTTTCAAATTTTCAAATCTTTCAACATATAAAAAATGTCAAAATACACAGAAGACGATTTAAAAATCGAACTCGAAACTAAAGAATACGAATACGGATTTTATACTAATATAGAATCTGAGACGTTTCCTATTGGCTTAAACGAAGATATCGTAAGAGCAATTTCTCTTAAAAAAGAAGAACCTGAATGGATGACCGAATGGCGTATTGAAGCTTTTCGTGCATGGAAAGAAATGATTGAACCAGAATGGGCAAATGTTCATTATGCTAAACCAGATTTTCAGGCTATTTCTTATTATTCAGCTCCAAAACAAGTAGATCCAAATAAAACTCTGGACGATGTTGACCCGGAACTTCTTGAAATGTACAAAAAATTAGGAATTTCTGTAGACGAACAAAAAATGATGAACAATGTCGCTATGGATATTGTGGTCGATTCTGTTTCTGTTGCTACGACTTTCAAAAAAACATTAGGAGAAAAAGGAATTATTTTCTGCCCGATCTCTGAAGCTATTAAAGAACACCCGGAATTGGTTCGTAAATATTTAGGAACTGTTGTACCTCAAAAAGACAACTTCTATGCAGCATTAAACTCAGCAGTTTTCTCTGACGGAAGTTTTTGTTATATTCCAAAAGGCGTTCGCTGCCCGATGGAACTTTCAACTTATTTTAGAATCAATCAGGCAGGAACCGGACAATTCGAAAGAACTTTGGTCATTGCTGATGCAGGAAGTTACGTTTCTTATTTAGAAGGATGTACTGCTCCAAGTCGTGACGAAAATCAATTGCACGCTGCTGTGGTTGAATTAATCGCTTTGGATGATGCAGAAATTAAATATTCTACCGTTCAAAACTGGTTCCCTGGAAACAAAGAAGGAAAAGGTGGCGTCTACAACTTCGTAACCAAAAGAGGTTTATGCGAAACAAACGCTAAAATTTCTTGGACACAGGTTGAAACTGGTTCTGCTGTAACCTGGAAATATCCTTCATGTGTATTAAAAGGAGATAATTCGGTAGGAGAATTTTATTCAATTGCTGTTACCAATAATTACCAACAAGCAGATACGGGAACTAAAATGATCCATTTAGGAAAAAACACTAAATCGACTATTATTTCTAAAGGTATTTCGGCTGGTAAATCACAAAACAGTTACCGCGGATTAGTGCAGATCAGCCCTAGAGCTGAGAACGCCAGAAACTTTTCGCAATGTGATTCTCTTTTAATGGGAAACAATTGCGGGGCGCATACTTTCCCTTATATCGAAAGTAAAAATCCGTCGGCAAAAATAGAGCACGAAGCAACTACAAGTAAAATTGGAGAAGATCAGGTTTTTTACTGCAACCAAAGAGGTATACCGACTGAAAAAGCGATTGCCTTAATTGTAAATGGTTTCAGTAAAGATGTATTGAACAAACTACCAATGGAATTTGCTGTTGAAGCGCAAAAATTATTGGAGATTTCTTTGGAAGGATCTGTTGGATAATTTGAAGATGGAAAATAAAAAAGTCATCATTTTAGGTTCGTCCAGAAAAAACGGAAATACAACAAAAATTGTAGACGAAATTTCTAAAGAACACGGAATAGAAGTAATTAATTTAAGTGATTTTAATATTTCTTATTATGATTATGAAAGCAAAAATATTGAAGATGATTTTTTGCCTTTAATAAAAGGAATACTTGAAAATTACGACACTTTGATTTTTGCAACGCCTGTATACTGGTATAATATGAGCGGTATAATGAAGGTTTTCTTTGATCGTATTTCGGACTTAATTCGAATTGAAAAAGAAACCGGACGAAAACTCAGAGGAAAGAAAATCGGCGTGATATCAAATTCACACGATAATGAAATTGAAGAAAGTTTTTACATTCCGTTCAAAAAATCAGCCGATTATTTAGGCATGGAATATTTAGGACACGCGCATTTTAATGCCAACATCCTAAACCAAACAACAAAAATAGAATTGACATTTATATAAAATAAAAAAAACAATGTTATCAATAAAAAACCTTCACGCCTCAATTGGTGATAAAGAAATCCTTAAAGGAATTAATATAGAAGTAAAAGCTGGCGAAGTACACGCTATTATGGGACCAAACGGTTCTGGAAAAAGTACACTTTCTGCAGTTATTGCAGGAAACGAAAACTATGAAGTTACTGACGGAGAAGTTTTCCTTGACGGAGAAGATCTTGCTGATCTTGCTCCAGAAGAAAGAGCACATAAAGGAGTTTTCCTTTCGTTTCAATATCCTGTAGAAATTCCTGGAGTTAGCGTTACCAACTTCATGAAAACAGCAATCAACGAAACTCGTAAAGCAAACGGCCAAGAAGAAATGCCGGCTAACGAAATGCTGAAAGTAATTCGTGAGAAATCTGAATTATTAGAAATTGACCGTAAATTTTTATCTCGTTCTTTAAACGAAGGTTTTTCTGGTGGAGAGAAAAAAAGAAACGAAATTTTTCAAATGGCAATGTTAGAACCAAAATTAGCCATCCTTGACGAAACCGATTCTGGTCTTGACATTGATGCTTTAAGAATTGTTGCTAACGGAGTTAACAAATTAAAAAGCGAGAAAAACGCAATTATCGTAATCACGCACTACCAACGTTTGTTAGATTATATCGTTCCGGATTTCGTTCACGTTCTTTACAACGGAAGAATCGTAAAATCTGGCGGAAAAGAATTGGCTTACGAGTTAGAAGAAAAAGGATACGACTGGATTAAAGCGGAGAATTAGTCAGTCTGAAAGTCAAAAGTCATAAAGTCGAAAGTTAGAAAATCATGGGTAAGTTTAATTCTTTTGAGGAAATAAATTCCTGGCAAAAATCTCGAATCTTCAACAAAAGAATATATCTGGTTACTGAAAATTCTAATTTTAAAAAAGACTTTGATTTCGTGAGACAAATAAGACGCGCATCACTTTCTATATCATCGAATATAGCAGAAGGTTTTGAAAGAAATACAGACAAAGAGTTTATTTACTTTTTATATGTAGCCAAAGCATCTGCGGGAGAAGTAAGATCTCAATTATATTTAGCTTTTGATTTAGAATATATTATAAAAGAAGAATTTGAAATGCTTTTAAATTCGGTAACTGAAATATCGAAATTATTAAGTGGTTTCATTAAATATTTGAGCCCAAAGTCATAAAGTCGAAAGTCATAAAGTCTCCAACTCTATGCTTTAAATTTTTAACCTTTCGGCAAAACAGTCGACAATCTTGAGTCTTTATGACTTTCGACTTTCGACTTTAAGACTAAAAAGAACAATGGATTTAAAAGAAAAATTAGTATCGTCTTTTATGGCTTTTGAAGAGCGTGTCGATGTACATTCAGATTTACATGACATACGCACTAATGCTATAAAAAACTTCGAAAATAAAGGTTTCCCAACCAAAAAAGAAGAAGCCTGGAAATATACATCGTTAAACGCCATCTTAAAAAATGACTTTACGGTTTTTCCAAAGCAGGAAAATGCAATCGAATTCAATCAGGTAAAAAAATACTTTTTACACGAAATAGACACTTATAAATTAGTGTTTATCGATGGCATTTTTAGTTCGCATTTGTCTTCTACAACACACGACGGAATTGATGTTTGTTTGATGTCATCGGCATTGACCAAACCAAAATATAAAATGATTATTGATACGTATTTCAATCAAATTGCAAGTAAAGACGAAAGTTTGACTTCGTTGAATACAGCTTTTGCAAGCGAAGGAGCTTTTATCAATATTCCGAAGAAAAAAGTGGCTGATAAACCAATTGAGATTATGTATTTCTCAACAGGAAATGAAGCCGCATTAATGGTACAGCCAAGAAATTTGGTAATTGTGGGTGAAAATTCACATGTACAAATTATCGAGCGCCACCAAAGTTTAAACGAAAATCCTGTTTTAACCAATTCGGTTACAGAGATTTTTGCTCAAAAGCGTGCGATTGTTGATTATTACAAAATTCAAAATGACAATAGCGAAGCGAATTTAGTTGATAACACTTACGTTTCTCAACAACAGGAAAGTCATGCTTATGTGCATACATTCTCGTTTGGAGGAAATCTAACGCGTAACAATTTGAACTTTTACCATTTTGGTGAAAGATTGACAAGTACGCTTAACGGAATCTCTATTCTAAACGATAAACAACACGTTGACCATTATACTTTGGTAAACCATGCACAGCCAAACTGTGAAAGTTTCCAGGATTATAAGGGAATTTTCTCTGACCGCTCAACAGGAGTTTTCAACGGAAAAATTCTTGTAAACAGAGAAGCTCAAAAAACAAATGCTTTTCAAAAAAGCAATAATATTTTATTGAGTGACAAAGCAACTATCAACGCAAAACCACAATTAGAAATTTTTGCTGACGACGTAAAATGTTCTCACGGTTGTACTATTGGACAATTAGACGAAACCGCAATGTTCTACATGCAGTCTCGTGGAATTCCTCAAAAAGAAGCAAAAGCTTTATTGATGTACGCATTTTCAAATGCCGTTATCGAAAGCATCAAAATACCGGAATTAAAACAAAGAATTACTAAAATCATTGCCACAAAATTAGGCGTGAATTTAGGATTTGATTTGTAGAAAATTTCTATTTATAAAATTAAAAAACCGATANNTATCGGTTTTTTAATTTTATCTTTTTCATTTGACCAGTATGCAAATGACTGAGGTGGTGTTAAATTATAATCAGCCTTTAAGCATTTAGGCTCTTTAAATTTATTTTTATTTTTTATTTGAATAGCAAAACCTTGCTGTCTATTTTCGAAGTATTCATAAAAATAATCTTCGGTTATCCCTGAGTATTCTTTGGTTTTATCCCAAAGTTCTTTAAGGTCGAGATTAAATATTTTCTCTATTTCAAATTCTCCAATTACTTTTTGAACTGGCGAAGAAGCATAAACTAAAACTGACGTGACATCTTGATTTTTGAAAATAGCTTTTCTGAATTCAAATTTTTTAGTCCCATCAAATATCTTGTTTGCAAATTGGGGTTTTATTGATAATACTACTTTCATAAATACCTTTTTTATTTTATTAAGTCATACAGCCAATTACTAAATAGCTCAATGATCACAGCTAATATGAATGCAAATATCGCATATTTAGAAATTGTTTTCCAATTGTTTTTCTCATATTTAGTTTTTATAAGTGTACTAGCACTTTCGACATTTGTTTCTTTCCAATGATAAGCTAAGTAAATTTGCTTATTAATGTTTTTAATACCAACATAATCGTCCCATCTGTAATTTTCAAGATTTCTACAACTCAAAAAAGGTTGATGATTCCCAATCAATTCCTCATCTTTTGAGCATATAAAGAAAAAATGTTGCTTTTGGATTTTCAGTAATTTCTCAATTTTCATTTCCTCAAGCAAGTCCTGATTTAAATCCCGTATTTCATTAACCCTAAAATCAATCATTTCAATTTCAGAAAACGCACTTTCTAATAGAGAATTGGTTGGCACACTAACAGAAGATAATGAATTTATAAAATCTCCTTTTATTCTAAATCTAAAATAATTTGTTATTTCTTGTTTGGGAATATTTATATTAATTATTGTTCCATCATACTTTTGTTCAAAAGTCAAATCACTAATAGATGTTTTGTAAATATTAAAAACAAATTCATTTTTAGCATTTCTAATTTCATAAGATTTACTGGATGTTGTTGAAATCACCTTATAGTTTTCATTGAATATAGCACTCACTAAATCTACCTTATGGATAAACTTTCCAACAATGTCTTCAAAATCATTTTCCTTAATCTTTATTGGAAAATATATTTTTAACGTTTTAATATTCTTCGTATTTGATAATTTTATACCAATATCTAAAAACTTGTAAGATCGTTTTGACCCGTTTGGAATTTTCCAAAAGTTAAAATGCAAGTCTAAAATTTCATTTGACTCAACATTATCATTTACAGGTTTATACCAAATTGCTATGCTCTTCATATTAATATGCAAAAGTTAAAAGTTTATCAAATTGCTCAACAGTTATTTTAGAAAATCCTCTTGGAACGTTTTCGTAATCTACAATAATTCCATTATCAACTAACCATTCAAGATTTGGTCTTTTTCTAAATGAATAGGTATAAAGAAAATTTACAATAAAAGGTCTATTGGCAGGATTATAATTCCAATGTTCTGACAACTCTTGATTAGTAAAAACGCTTCTTTTTCTGCATAAAGACAAGAATTCTTCTTCAGTTTCGATGTTTAAAACACATGATTCAACTATTCCTAATGTAGTTGCAACACCTTTGTATTTTCCGCCTGTCATGTAAAAAACTAATACATCACCAGATTGCATTTTCTTTTCATAAGAACGTGAAATATAAACTTTACTTAATGCGTTTCTATGAGGAAAGCTTTCAATATAATCTTTTGGAGATTGATTATTCAAGATTGAATCTGGAAATAACTCTATATGATAATTAGGATATATGGGAACAATAAAAATATTTTGTTGCCGAGAAAAAAAAGGAAATGTCAGTTTAGGATTTTCAACATTAATTATTTCTTTATTAAAAGATCTAACATAAACTTGCTCAACTCCATTGTGAGTTGTTTTTATTCCATAATGATTAAAACCCCAATTTTTAAGAAGCTCGATTAACCTCTCTTGTTCATCTCTTTGATCGAAAATAGTTACATATATTTCATCAACCCTAAATTGTAAAGCATTATCAAAAATTATTTTTAAAAATCTTTCTCCTATTTTATATCCATTTGCAGTTACTTTGAATGTTCCAATTTTTAATCTTTTTTTCTTCGCAAAAACAGGATTGATTTCATAATAATTCTCATTTTCATCCTCTCTTTTTATAAATAGAAAAGCTGTTAGTCTGCCTTCACTATAACAGACATAACAAATATCATCAGCTTTTTTATTAAACCACTTATCAAATTCAGCATAATCCTCTCTGAAGCTATCAAAAAAAGCATCTCTAATGTTAACTTCAGCGAAATCAACTTTCTGAACAGACAAAACTTTATAGTCTACTAATTCTGGATTTTCTGAGGTTACTTTTTCTAGAAAATCTTCAATTTTATAAACCTTGTCCGCTATGCCAAGTAAACTCGCTTTAGTGTGTATCTTTTTATCTTCGGAAATTAAGATATCAACCCTTCCTTCATAAACTTCGTTTAGAATTTGGGTATCATTAATATCATTTTCTTGACTATCTACTCTCTTACTTATTTTTAGAATCTCTTCACCTAATGGAGCCTGATGTTTAAGTAAATTGTAACTCTCAATTTTGATACTCATAGTATCGAGAGCTTTTGGATCTTTATATCTTTCTAATTCTTCAACAGTCAAAGGATGAATATATTTTGAATATTTAAGATTATCTATCCACTTGAAAAGTTGACCAATTTCTGGTTTGCATATATTATTTGCTTCTCTATGAATAATAATATTTGTGTCTAACAAAACTTTCATTACCTAGTGATATTTAATAACTGTTCATAATTATTATCCATAATCTCGATATACGCAACAGAATACTTTCTCGAAAGATATTTTGCATATTCAATTTCCATATTCTGTAATTCGTTCAAAACTTTGACGTCATATTTTTTATTATCGCGCTTTTCCAGTCTTTTAGCTATTTTTTCTACATCATCGACAACAATAATAATCATTCTTGGGTTAAGAATATCAAAAGTTTCTTCATCAATTTTGCATGGAACATTTAATGAATTCAGCAAACAAAAATGCCCATCAAGTAAATACTTTTTATCTCTATCAATTAAATTACTTAATCCAAAAATTAATTTTCCTTGTGTCGAAGAAATATTTTCAACTAACTTGTTATTAGAAGAACTTATTTCACTCCATTTTAAAACTTCACTTGCAGTTATATGTATCAATTTGCTTTTAGAAGCAATTTCTTTGCAAATAGTTCCTTTTCCAACTCCATGAATACCACCGATAAAAAATATGTTATCAAACGATTCCATTATTAATGTTTTTTTCAGCAAGTTATAAAAAAGAATGAAATATACTACAATCTATTTTTTCACACTATCAATTATCTCTTTCAAAAACTCATTAAAATCAAATCTATTATCACCTTCTCTCACTCCCATTCTCACAATTACCATATCCAGAGACGGAATAATCGCAACCATCTGCCCTTGGTACCCGCTGCAATAAAACATATCACGCGGAACATCAGGGAATTTTCCTCCAGCATTAAGCCAAAACTGCGCTCCATATTTTCCTTCCGAAGTATTTGTTGGTGTTGACGTATATTTTACCCAGCTTTCATCAAGAATTTGCTCGCCATTCCAGTTTCCTTTTTTAAGATACAACAATCCAAATTTCGACCAATCTCGGGGCGTTGCCCACGCATAAGATGAACCCACAAAAGTTCCCGACATATCCTGCTCCACAATCATCGAATTCATTCCGATTTTGTCGATTACAGCACTGTACCAAAAATCAAGATATTCTTGTTGGGTTTTAAACTGGTTTCTTAAAATTCGGGACAATAGATTTGTGGTTCCAGATGAATAATTCCAATGCGTATTGGGTTTAAATTGCGCTGGTTTATCCATTTGCACTTTCCCCATATCTTCGGCCTGAAAAAGCATTTGTGTGGCATCACAGATTTTAGTGTAATTCTCTTCCCATTCTAAACCAGAATTCATTTGAAGCAAATTATTAATTGTAATAATTTTACGTTCATCATTTTGCCATTCTTTGATTGGCGCTGGTTTATAAATATCTATTTTTCCTTGTTTCGCTAAAACTCCAAAAGCCGAACTGGTGATGCTTTTAGCCATCGACCAGCCTAAAATTTTACTGTCTTTATTAAATCCTGTATCGTATTTTTCTGCGATCAATTTATCTTTATATAAAACTACAACAGCTCGCGTTCTCTTCGTTTTATCAAAAGCATTACCAACAGCTTTCTTCAATTTTGAATCATCAACATTTGCAAAAACAGTATCTGCAGGATTAGCGCTTCCGTAAGGAAATGGCAAAGTTTTAGATTTAAACATTCGCCTTTTTGGAAGCAGATAAGGCTTAGAAACATCAAAATTATCATTAATTAAAACAGCACCTAAACCTTCACGATAAATTGCTTTTCTTTCCTTCAATCCATAGACTGTTGAAGTTGCAAATTTCCCAGTTTCATTAATTGAATTTTTCGCCAGATTAATCAACTTTATATCATTATCAGTTTTCTGAATTAAATCTAAGGGACGATTATCCAAAAAATGTCCAGACGCAACACTTTTTGCAGAAAAGCCTGAAATCAAATCCAGCTTTGGATAAGTGGTAAATCCGAAATATAAAAAGGTTAGAACCAGAACAAGTGCAGTTAATTTTAGAGCTTTTTTCATAATGAAGAGAACTTTTTAATGCAATATAAATAATTTATGTTCAATATTTTACAACTCAAATCATAAAACTGATTCGGATAATTCAGAAAATTGTTTTGATTTTTAAGGAATCAGCATTTACGCCTTCTGACAATAGTATCATAAAAGGAAATTATCGAATTGCCGTAGAAACCAATTTAGTTTTAGTACTTTTGTATATAGATTTTTTCTAAATAAGACATGTTAGATATCCAACAAATAAGAGCCGATTTTCCGATTCTTTCCCAAAAAGTAAACGGAAAACCTTTAGTATATTTCGATAACGGAGCTACTTCGCAAAAACCACAAATTGTGATTGATGCAGAAGTGAAATATTATCAGGAAATAAACGCCAATATTCACCGCGGCGTTCACACTTTAAGCCAATTAGCCACAGATGCTTACGAAATTTCTCGTGGTAAAATCAAAGAACATATTAACGCAAAATTTGCTCACGAAGTGCTTTTTACTTCAGGAACTACACACGGAATCAACTTGGTAAGCAATGGTTTTGCATCCATTTTAAAACCGGGCGATGAAGTTATTGTATCTTCTTTGGAACATCACAGTAATATTGTACCTTGGCAGATGTTGTGCGAAAAAACCGGAGCCGTTTTAAAAGTGATTCCGATAGATGAAAACGGAGAATTAATTTTAGAAGATTTTGATGCTTTACTTTCAGAAAAAACTAAAGTTGTTACGTTAAACCACATTTCGAATGCACTCGGAATTATCAATCCGATAAAATATATTATTGGCAAAGCACACGCTGTTGGTGCTGCGGTTTTAATTGACGGCGCGCAGGCAGTGCCACATTTAAAACCGGATGTTCAGGAATTAGATTGTGATTTTTATGCTTTTTCTGGACATAAAATGTGTGGTCCAACCGGAACTGGAATTTTGTACGGAAAAGAAGAATGGCTGAACAAACTTCCTCCATATCAAGGCGGAGGCGAAATGATCAAAGAAGTTACTTTCGAAAAAACAACCTATGCAGATTTACCGCATAAATTTGAAGCAGGAACTCCAAATATTGCCGGTGGAATTGTTCTTGGAACTGCCATCGATTATCTAAATAGTATTGGTTTTGAAAACATTCAAGAATATGAAAACGAACTTTTAGCTTACGCGACAAAACGTTTATTAGAAATTGAAGGTTTGAAAATTTATGGAACCGGAAAAAATAAAGCATCCGTAGTGTCGTTCAATATTGACGGAATTCATCCTTATGATATTGGTTCAATCATCGATAAATTAGGAATTGCCGTTAGAACCGGTCATCATTGTGCACAACCCATTATGAATTTCTTTTGCATTCCTGGCACTATTCGTGCTTCTTTTTCATTTTACAACACAAAAGAAGAAATAGACCAAATGGTCGAAGCCGTAAAAAAGGCGCAAACAATGTTAAGCTAAAAAATTATGAGAATACTAAGTTTATTGCTCTTAACGATTTTCATCGGAGCAGGTTGTTCAAGCCAAAAGAAAGCAGATATGACAGCTACTGAAATTGAATACACGGCGCTCTCAAGAGGATACTACAAAAAAATTGTGGTTCACAATCAAACTGTTTCTGTTACAAATGGCAGAGATACGCAGGCAGTCGAAAGTAAAATTGATGATGCAAAATGGGATAAAATTGTTACTGAATTTTCAAAAATAAATCCAGACAGCCTTTCAACATTAAAAGCACCAACAGAAAAACGTACTTATGACGGTGCTGCAATTGGAAATTTAAAAATAGTTCAAAATCAAAAAACATACGAAACTTCTGGTTTCGACAATGGTTTTCCTCCAAAGGAAATTGAAAAACTAGTAAATTTACTGGTTGATTTTACGAAAGAATAAGTTATGACAATAAAAGAAATTCAAAACGAAATAATAGACGAATTTTCGATGTTCGACGACTGGATGCAGCGTTACGAATACATCATCGAACTAGGAAAAAGTCTTCCGTTAATAGAAGAAAAATACAAAACCGACGAGAATTTAATCAAAGGATGCCAGTCGAAAGTTTGGCTTCAGGGTGAACAAAATGATGATAAAATTGTTTTCACTGCAGACAGCGATGCGATTTTAACCAAAGGAATTATTGCGATTTTAATAAGAGCGTTTTCTAACCAAAAAGCAGAAGATATCATAAAAGCTGATACTGAATTTATAGACGAAATTGGTTTAAAAGAACATTTATCAGCAACCCGCGCCAACGGTTTGGTTTCGATGATTAAAAACATCAAAATGTACGCATTGGCTTTTGATGCAAAAAATAAGAATTAAAAAAAATTAAACCATATAAGTTATATAAGTTCATTTAAAGCAAAACTTAAATTTTCCTTATATAACTTATATTGTGAAAAACAATAAAGTAGGTTTTATCTTTCTTTTTTTATTTCTTATTATTGCCTAAAAAGAAAGATGATAACAAAGAAATATTTGACTGATTTAATTTATCAGGTTAACGGAGCGGCGATCGAAGTTCATAAAAGTATTGGAGCAGGACTGATAGAAAGCATTTATCATCAATGCATGATCAAAGAATTATCTATTAGAGGAATTAGTTTTAAATCTGAATTAATAATTCCAGTTGAATATAAAGGCTTGGAATTAGAGTCAGATCTAAGATGTGATTTATTTATTGAGAATTGCTTAGTTCTCGAACTAAAAGCAGTGGATAAAATTATACCAATTCATATTGCAAAACTAATGTCTTATATGAAACTTTTAAAGTCTCCAATAGGTTTAATGATAAACTTTAATGTTACAAATATTTATCACGAAGGACAAAAAACATATGTCAACGAATTATATCGCTGGCTAGAAGATTAAAAACAAAATTAAAATTAACCATATAAGCAATAAGACATTATAAGCCTGCTATTTAATAATAACGCACTGTTTAAATGAACTTACATAACTTATATGGTGAAAAAACAAGAACAATGGAACAAGAAATAGACACAAACGAATTAGGAGAATCAATTGTAAAAGTTTTAAAAAGCATTTACGATCCGGAGATTCCTGTTGATATTTACGAATTAGGATTAATTTACGACGTAATGGTAAACACAGATTACGAAGTAAAAATCTTAATGACACTAACTTCTCCAAACTGCCCTGTTGCAGAAAGTCTGCCGAGAGAAGTAGAAGAAAAAGTAAAAACAATCGAAAACATTAAGGAAGTTGATGTTGAGATCACTTTTGATCCGCCTTGGAGCAAAGATTTAATGAGCGAAGAAGCAAAATTAGAATTAGGAATGCTTTAATAAAATTTGTTTCAAGTTTCAGGTTTCAGGTTCCATCAACTTGAAACCTGAAACTTGAAACCAACTTTTCATTATGGAAGAAATCATCAATAAAGTAGCCAATAGCGCCTTAGAAGTATTCGATCTTGAGGATTATTATCCAAAGGGATTTCGTGTGCAGATAGATATATCGCAATGGCTTTTAGAAGGATTTTTATTAAGAGAAAAAGACTTTCGTGAACATCTTAAAAACCACGATTGGTCGCAATATCAAGATCAATATGTCGCTGTACATTGCAGTACAGATGCCATTGTTCCGGCTTGGGCTTTAATTTTAGTGAGTGTTCATTTGGCGCCTTATACCAAAAAAGTAGTCAACGGAACCATCGAAGATCTTGACGGCAGTCTATACGAAGAAATCTTAAGCAAGATTGATTACTCGGTTTACAAAAACAAACCTATTATTGTAAAAGGCTGTTCTAAAAAACCAGTTCCAATGCGTGCTTATATTTTAGCCACAACGTACTTACAGCCATTTGCAAGAAGTATTATGTATGGAGAAGCATGTTCTGCGGTTCCTTTATATAAAGAATCTAAGAAATAACTTTCTTTAGTCTTAATTAATCCCGAACCTTTTGGCGGTTTTTCGTATATTTGATACTATACTAAACCAGACAACCATGAAAAAGATAGCGTTATTACTCTTCATTTTAGCGAACTTTACCTTTGTTCAGGCACAAAATACAGAAAAGGAATTAATTCAGAATACCGAAAAAGCAGTTCAAAAAATAAACGATACGATCGAAGGCGAGGGCTGGAAAACCAAAGGAACTGTATCTCTTTTATTAAATCAATCGAGTTTCAACAACTGGATTGCAGGAGGTGAAGACAGCTTTTCTGGAACACTCGGAATCAACTATGACTTCAATTATAAAAAAGACGATGTAACCTGGGATAATAAAATCTTAGCTTATTACGGTCTTCTTCAAACCAAAAATGCCGATTTTTCAAAAAAGACTGATGACCGTTTAGAATTCAATTCGATTGTCGGAAAAAGAGCTTTTGGTCAATGGTATTACTCTTATTTCCTAAACTTTAGAACACAATTTTCAACAGGTTTTATTTACGGAAAAGATGAAAACGGAAAAGAAATCAGAACAGAAAATACTAAATTTATGTCTCCTGGTTATCTTACAACTGGTCCTGGTATTTATTGGACAAAAGATGACAATCTAAAAATAAATTTCGCTCCGCTAACTTCAAAATTCACATTTGTAGACAACGCCTACACCACCGGAATAGACCAAAGAACTGGTTTACTCTATGTTGACGGTGATTATTTTGGTGTAGACGAAAATAAAAGCGTTCGTTACGAGCTCGGTTTTTATGCCTCAGTTTATTATAAATTGGCTATAATGACAAACGTAACGGCTGAAAACACATTAAATTTATATTCTAATTATTTAGAAGATCCACAAAATGTAGATATCAATTACTCACTGAATATTGTTATGAAAGTAAATAAATTTTTATCTGCCAATTTATCCTTCCAGGCCATATATGACGACAATGCTTTTCGAGGACTTCAAACCAGAGAAGTATTTGGTTTAGGAATAAATTTCGGATTTTAATTTGAAAGCACAAACCTCATAATTTTACCTCAAAGCACTAACATTGGATCAATTAGGGGTTATTAAAACACAAAGTTCGCAAAGCTAAATCTGTATACATAGCTTTGCGAACTTTGTGTTTTGTGAAGATACTTTAATATAATCTTAGCGCTCTTGGCGGTAAAATTAATTTATTCTTCTTCTTCTTTTTCCTCTTTCTCAATTGCATCCTTATAATCCGGGTACAAGAATTTATTATAAGGAAATCTCGTTATATGAATCTGACGAACAGCTTCATAAACCCTTTCTCTAAATTCTTCAAAATTCTCTTTATTGGTAGCCGAAATAAACAATGCATTATCTTCTCCTAAACGGTGCATCCAAGTACTTTTCCATTCCTCAAGAGTATAATGTCTTGGCGTTTTTTCTGTCATTAAATCATCTTCATCAATCGTAAGATGTTTATAGGCATCAATTTTATTAAAAACCATAATAACTGGTTTTTCATGCGCTTTAATATCCTGTAAAGTTTGATTTACAGATGCAATATGATCTTCAAAATCAGGATGCGAAATGTCTACAATATGCAATAGTAAATCGGCTTCGCGAACCTCATCCAGCGTACTTTTAAAAGAATCTACCAATTGAGTAGGTAGTTTTCGAATAAAACCTACGGTATCTGAAAGCAAAAATGGCAGGTTTTTGATCACTACTTTTCGAACTGTTGTGTCTAGTGTTGCAAATAATTTATTCTCAACAAAAACATCACTTTTACCAACGGCATTCATCAAAGTCGATTTTCCAACATTGGTATACCCTACTAAAGCAACACGTACCATAGCACCGCGATTGCTTCGCTGTACGCCCATTTGTTTGTCGATCGTTTTGATTTTTTCTTTCAATAATGAAATTCTGTCACGTACAATACGTCTGTCTGTTTCAATCTCCGTTTCACCAGGACCACGCATACCAATACCACCTTTTTGGCGTTCTAGGTGTGTCCATAAACCCGAAAGTCTTGGTAATAAATAGATGCATTGCGCTAATTCAACCTGCGTTCTTGCGTAAGAACTCTCGGCTCTTTGTGCAAAAATATCCAGAATCAAATTGGTTCTGTCTAAGATTTTACAATCAATAATTCTCGAGATATTTTTTTGCTGCGATGGCGACAATTCATCATCAAAAATTAAAGTCGATATGTCGTTTTCTTTTACAAAAAGATTGATTTCTTCAATTTTTCCCGTTCCCATAAAAGTCTTCGGATTCGGGCGTTCCATTTTTTGCGAAAAACGCTTAATCACTTCACCGCCAGCGGTAAAAGTCAAGAACTCTAATTCGTCTAAATATTCGTTAAGTTTTTCCTCACTTTGATTTTGAGTCACAATGCCTACAATGGCAGTTCTTTCAAAATTTATAACTTCTTTATCTAACATAGCTTTGAATAAGGTGCAAATTTAATGATTTGTAAGCTACTACTCTTATAGAATCTTGTTTTTAAGTTCTATTTAAGAAATAATAGGATACCAAAAAAAATAAAACCATCTAGAAATTAAGAATTTTAAGGTTTCAATCCTAAAAAACTTAATTTCTAAATGGCTTTTAATAATTGAAATTTATCTTATTCGTAAATAAAAGTCTTTTCGGTTTTTACAATTCCGTTTTCTTCGATCTGAGAACAAGAAATTGGAAAGTTTAATTTATTGTATTTGTATTTTCTGCTCACAGCAACTAAAACTGTAGAAGAAGGGCTAAAATTCATTTCGTTATTATACGATATCGATTCAAAACTAAATTCATCTTCGTGATAAGATATCAGAGGAACAATTACTTTGTAGTTGTCTCCAAACAAGTTTTGTACAATCAATTGTTCAACCGATTTTTTATCATCATAAGTAAAAGTTTTAGAGATTTTATCTCCTACTAAACCTCTGTGTTTTGAAACATTGTCATTAACATAAGTATATTCAATTTTACCAATGATCTGCTTATTTCTATCACGAGAAGTACGTCTTACAATGATTCCGTTTTCAACAATGTATTCGATATCATCAAGAATATTTTGGTGATTTGTACTTTTCTTGGTGATCGCTTTTACTCGTGCTCCTTCGTAAGCAAAAGTTACGGTTTTGGTAATATAGTCATTACCTTCGTGGTACTTGTTTACAAACTTTGTAATATTGTTATCTGCATCATAAGTATAATTAATTACTTCTTTCCAGTCGCTTCCAACTTTTTCTTTAACGGTCATATCAAGCAATCCGCTTTTGTTATAAAAGAATTTCTGAATAACGTCTGATGTTGTAATCGTTTGTATTTTTCCGTCTGCAAATGCAATTGTTTTATTTACAATTTCACCATCTTTATAATTCTGATAGTTTGTTTTTACAATATTGATTTGCTTTAATCGAACTGGAGCATCCTGGCTGTGCAGTAAATACGGAGCAACCATCATTAAGACGGCGATGTAAAATTTTTTCATGGTATTTGTATCAATTTGGGACGACCAAAATACAAAATTCCGTGAAATTTTAATAGCTTAAATCTCAAAAACAATCACTATTAATTTTCTACCTCAAAATCAATAAAAAATAGCTCGTTTTTTTTGATATAATTTTTCGCGCACCTGATTAATACATTAATAATCACAGAACTATTTCTCGCCAAAAATCCTAACATCATCTACCATAAAAGCGCCGTTTAGTGTTTTATCTTTACCAGAACCTACATATCTAAATGCAATATTAATAGTTCCAGAATAAGCTGATAAATCAATTCCGCCAGAACTTATAAATTCTCGAGAAGGTGTCGATAAATCCGGCAATTTTGAAGACAGTTTTGTCCATTTTGCTTTGGTTACATTAGATCCGTCAAAATTGGCAGAGACATACACTTCTAATGTATTTAGTGGTGAATCTACTTTTAAGTCGTGCTGTGCGCTTCTAAAAGATAAGATCGCATTTTTATAACCATTCAAATTAATTTTAGGCGATACTAGCCAGGCTATGTTTTCTGCTGCAGTTGTACTCGTTGTATTAAATTCAGCATAGCCATTTCCTCCATACACCATACTTTTCCATATTTTAGAAGCTTTTTCTGCAATATTACTCCAGCCGGGCAAAGCAAAATTTATATTGTTTTTTACCGATTGAAAATCTTCTGAAAAAAACGGAGTATTTCGCTTTCCATTCATTACAACATCATTTTCAGATCGAATCATCATCTGATAATCGGATCCGTATTTAGTTAAAACACCGCGAACTTTTCCACTTCCTTCCGGTACAAAACTATCAGCAAAATTGGCATAGCTGCTGGTTCTAAAAATAATTTGATTTCCTGTCTTGTCTCTAAGATTCCAATTGGTAGATCCTCCTACATTATTCACATCTTCAAAATAATGATGTCCTAATGCGGCTTCTGTAAACTCAACATCTTCAAGTTCGATTAAGGTGTTGAGTTTATCATCATCTAAAGCTTTTTGTATCGAAACAAAACGTACAAGATTACTTTCGTCAATTGTTGTACAGGAAGCATTGAGCACGTTTTTGTAGTCGTTTTGAGATATTCTGCCTATTGTTGGAATTCCTGAATTACTTACATACAAGCTTCCAACACGCATACCTCCGTAGAATATATCTGTAAATTGATTCTTGAGTTTTACATAAACTTTTGTTCCAATTCTATAATCTATATAAGTATTTGATGCATCGACGCTAACCAAAAATCCTTTTGCAGGAACTCCTTCTTTTGGTAAAGTTTGAAGATAAATATTCTTAAAAAAATTACCTCCTTCATCACTAGAAACTACGTAAGCTTCAATAACATCATCATATAGGTATTGCTGTGCGTTGATGCCAGAAGTTTCAATTACTTTTTGAACTGTTCTGTTAACGGTTAAATCTGGCTGTGTGCATTTTAACTGCGGAATTTCGACCTCATTGTTACAGCTGTAAAAAAGCAGCATTACTGTTGCAAAAAATGAATTAAATGATATGTTCTTCATGATGCGTTTTTTTTTTGAGGTTTATATACTAATGGTGAGGTTTACAAAATAAGTTCTTCCGTATCCGTAATAATATTTAGGTCCAAACGATGGAGTTCCGCTGGAAATATCTTGGTTAAAAGCTCTGAAATTTGCGTTTCGAGCCTGCTCAAATCCTCCTGTTTTATAAATTACATTGAGAGCATTATTTACGCTCATAAAAACTCCGATATATTTTCTTGAAATCCTCCACGATTTGCCTCCGCTAAAGTTGAGCAATGAAACCGGATTAAATTTTTCCTGCTTTAACAAAACTGATGCCTTTTCTTCTGATGCTTCTGGAAAAATATGACCGCTTGCCGAATTAATATAAAAATGAGGCGTTCGAGAAATTGGTGATACATCTATATAATTATCTGTTAGGTAATTAACATTTGCACCAAGCCACCAGAATTTAGGATCTCTGTATTCTACTCCAAGTGAATAGGCCTGTTGCGGCATTCCCGACTGCTTATAATTTTTAAGATAGGCTTTTCCAAAATCAAAAGTTGATGCTGTGTTAGATTTGACTGCGTTTGCATCGTTCGTTATTAAAACATCGGGATTACTGTCGTAGGTATAATTACCGTAAGCAGCGGCTAAGACAGTCTTTAAAGTTGATGAAATCTGATATTCAAAACTCAATTCAGTTCCTATGTTTTTTTTGTTCAAATGTGTCAAGGTCTGACTTACAAAAGCATCGGTACTTTCGTATCCTGCTCCGTTGTCAAAAATTCCTTCAGCATAAAAAAAAGATGTTCTGGCAGTGTTTTTTATCAAGGAATAATATGCTGCTGCTCTTATTTTAAGTTTTGGCGAGCGATAAATATAGCTGACTTCAGCACTACTGATGTTTTCATTTTCAATTCCATCAACAATTGAATTATTTAAACGGGCATTTATAAAGGTATTTCGAATTGACGGCGCTCTGGTAAAATGAGAACCATTAAAAAAAAGCAATTGCTTTCCTGAAATTTTATACGTGAAGCCTCCTTTAAAACCAAAATTTTCAAAGTTGGCTTTCTCACTTTTTCCAAGAGAATTGTCTGGATAAATTCCGTTTTGATACAAACCTTCTCTTTGATAATCAGAAATAGAATAAGATTGTGCGAGATAAAATTCGGTTTTATTAAATGAGAATTTAAACTGAGCAAAGACATCAATTACATTTGCCAAAAAGTTATAATTATAACCGTAAGTATCACCTGCTTTAATTTCTCTATTGGGATGTAATAAATCTGATTGAGACTGGCTGCCTTTATAAAAAGCATCAATATCTTCAAAATATGCTCCTCCTAATAAATCCAGCAGATATTGAAAATTGTGTGACTTGACGTTTCTAAAAGTAATGCCTCCATCAAAGGAAATGCTGGCTGTGATTTGTGAATTAAAATTTGAATTTACTGCAATAGTTTTATCATCAGTTCTGTCTTCGTACAAAACATAATGACTTTGTGCCGGCTCAAAACCGGAAATTGTTGAATCTGAATTTGGTTTTGGTTTCTGATTTGCTTTGTACATAGCCTCCCAGTCGATTTGAGAATTGTCCAAAAACAAAGCCTTGTTCTTTGCAGCATTTTCAAAATCAGGAGTAAAATCTCCTGAAAACTCTCCGTGGTCTTTTGCATAAAGTGAACTAAAATAACTAGGCAGTTTTTTGTAATATACCGGATCCGGACTGTCTGCTTTTTGGTAATCGATCATACTGCTTCCGACTTTTCCAAACTGATACATAATGCTGGAATTGAGGTTTGCTTTTTCATTTATTTTAAAATAATGATTGAGCATAAACAGTGGTTCCTCAATATTTTTTACTCTTGCATTTCTTTTTTCACCATTTTGAAAACCCCAGTATGAATTGTATTTTTCTCCTTTTAGTCCTGTAACTTCATTTGTATTAGCAGAATTTTTACCCCGCAAACTAGGCGTATAAAATCCTGTAAAATTAAGACTGTGCCTTGTGCTTAATTTCTTTTCAATACTCACAAAAAGCGACGCTGCATTAAAATTTGTTCCGTCAAAATATCCTTCTTCTGCCCAGCGCTTTCCGGCTGAAATTGCAAATGCCCAACCCGAAGCATTCATTCCGGAAACATAAGTACCGATTCCGCGCCATGTATAAGTTGTATTACTCCCCGAAAATAAAAGTTGTTCTCCTTTTCTAAACAGTGAAGCCCTCGTGTCTATTTGCTGTGTCCCTAAAATACCTCCAAAGGTATAATTTGAAGATGCAGCACCAACGGAGAATTCTTGGTTTCGGAGCATGTTATTCAATCCTCCCCAATTACTCCACTGTGGTCTTCCGTCATAAATTTTGTTCATAACCATGCCGTTCAGCATCATGGTGCCGTTTTCGCTGTCTAAACCTCTGACTCTAAATCTGGCTTGCCCCCAGTTGAAAGCAGCGGCCTGCATAAAGGCATCTTTTGAAGATTGCAAAAGACCGGATGTCATTTCAGAAGAGCTGTTATCGTCTGATAAATCACTATCTAATAAGGTAATAAGTGCTGCAGGAGTTTCGTCTGAAAAAGCATCTTCTAATTGTAGAATTCCTAAGTATATTTTTTTGCCAAAATCTGAATGTATTTTTAAAAGCAGATCTTTGTAGCCTTTACTGTGCACCAATAGCAATTGTTCGCCAGTTATTGAAGAATGCAATTCAAACTTGCCGTTAAATTTGGTGAGCTGGGTCACATTCGAATTCTGAATGCTTACCACAACATTATCGAGGGGATTTTGTGCTTTTGAATCAACAACTATTCCGCTAAAAATGGTTTCCTGTTGTCCAAAACAAACTTTAAAAGACAATAATATAAAAACGACCAGGTATTTTTTACCCATAAAAATTCCAATTTACTTTAAAAATAGATTTAAATTAACTGCGTTTGTAATGCAATTCAATTCTTACTTCAAAAGATAAAATTGGTTTTTAGAAAAGGAATTATAGGTTTTATTCCAGAATCAAAAATAACAAATATTATTTATAATACTAATTTTCTTGTTAATTATTTGTAAAACTTAATGTATTATGCTAATCTGTGTGGGAAAAATTTATTAAGTAGTTCTAATTTTAGAAACCATAAAAGCAATCAAGACCCCAAAGATTCCGATAAAGGCGAAAGAAAACTGAAGACCAAAACTTTGTGCAATATGCCCTATTACGGGAGGTCCCATTAAAAAACCAAGAAAACTCACGCTTGAAACAATAGTCAGGGCTTCTCCAGGAGGCACGGTCGAATTTTTGCCTGCCATACTATATACTGTAGGAACAATAGTAGCGACACCCATACCTACAAACATAAAAGCTATTGTACACGGAATAATATAAGGAAGAAAAACGGCTGTAAAAAGTCCGGCAGAAATCATAACGCCGCTGATCTGCATGACACGTTCGCGACCAAATTTATAAATTAAGCTGTCACCAATAAACCTGCCGCCAGCCATCATAATCATAAAAGAGGTATATCCTAAACCTACCAAAGTACCTGGCGCTTTTACAATATCTTTAAAATAAACACCACTCCAATCAAACATCACTCCTTCGCTGGCCATACTGCAAAAACCAATCACACCAAGCCATAATAAGGCGCTGTCTGGTTTTGAAAATATTTTTTTGTTTGCTGCTGCTTTCTCCTTCATTTTTTCTTTGGCTCTAACCAAAAATTTAAAATTGAAAGCAATCATCAATAAAACAATTCCTGCTACAATGATAAAATGGTGAAGCGGACTTAAATCTAAAGCCAGCATTCCTAAACCTACTAATCCTCCGGTAAAACCTGCAAAACTCCACATGCCGTGAAACGAAGACATAATGGTTTTTCTAAAAAGAACTTCGGTGTAAACTCCTTGTGTATTTACAGCAATATTGGCCAGATTACCAAATAATCCGAACAAAAATAAGCCTAAAGACAACTGCAGTGCTGTACTTGCTAAACCTAAGTTGATTAAGCAGAAAACATACATTATCAAAGAAAAAATCAAGATGCGATGGCTTCCAAACTTGGTTACCATTTTTCCAGAAAAAGGCATAATAACCAATTGTCCAACCGGAAGCAAAAATAGTATAGAACCAAAAGCACCGTCGGTTAAACCTAGTTCAGTTTTAATATCAGGAATTCTGCTTGCCCATGTTGCAAAACTTAAACCCATTCCGAAGTAAAACATTCCAACGGCAAAACGAATTCGATTTAGATAAGATGCTTTTGCTTCTCTAAAAACTTTCTTGATTTTACCTTTGGTTTGAAAAAACGATAACGGATTAAAATTTCCCAGCATAGTCAATCTTTTTTATGATATTTTCAAAAATACTAAAAACCTCGATTGGAGTATCCTATAAAAATCGAGTTCATTAAATTACAACGTTATTGTTTATAAATTGAATATCAGAAATCAATTTTAACACATAGAAACATAATTTTTTAACAATAAAAAATCATGTTTATTAAGTTACAAAATTATAAATCGATTACTTTTTTCTGTGTATTACTTGCAATTGCAGCTTCGATAATCTGCATTACTTTTACGCCGTCTTGTGCTGTAACAGGTTCTGTTTTATCATTTGCGATCGAATCGTAAACTCCATCGAAAAACGAAAAATAATTGCCTTGTAATGTTGGCACTTTTTCACGAACTGCTTTTCCGTCGATTTCTGTGTTTAAAATTCCTTGTAAATCCTCAGATTCTTTCCCCCATGATTCCAGGTTTGGCTTCTTTCCGATTTTTAATTCATCTTCCTGAACATCGCCTCGTGGTTTTAAAAACGATCCTTTTTTACCATGAATCGTGTATGCAGGATTTGCTTCTCTAACAAAGAAACTAGCTTTTAATCGTACTCTGAATTCATCGTAAATCAATAATAAATCAATCCAATCGTCAACTAGAGAATTCTCTCTTGTATAGCGAATATCTGCAAAAACCGATTTTGGAGAACCAAATAACGCAACGGCCTGATCGATTAAATGCGGACCTAAATCTTTTAAAATTCCGGCTCCGTCATTGACCGTTTCTTTATGTGCTTTCGGACTTAATACAGGGTTATATCTGTCAAAATGAAATTCGGCTTCGACCAAATCTCCCAAAACTCCTTCATTAATTATTTTTTGAATAGTTTTAAAATCACTGTCCCAGCGTCTGTTCTGAAAAACGGACAGTTTTAATCCTTTTTCTTTTGCGATTGAAGCTAATTCTTCGGCTTCGGCCACAGTGGTTGTAAATGCTTTTTCTACCACTGCATGTTTTCCTGCCAGAAGCACTTTTTTGGCATATTCGTAATGTGTGCCAACTGGTGTATTTACGATTACCAAATCGACATTGTCTGCTAATAAATTATCGATTGAAGGATAACTTTTTACGCTTGGATAATCTTCCTGAATTAGTTTTTTACTTCGTTCCCAAGAACCTAATAATTCAAATCCCGGATGAATGTCTAAAAATGGAGCGTGAAATACTTTCCCCGACATTCCGTATGATAATAGTGCTGTTTTTATTTTTTCCATTTGTTCTTATTTTTTTGCCACAGATTATTTGATTAAAAAAAAGTTGCCACGAATTGCACGAATTTTCACGAATTAATTTAAACGAAACTGATTTGTGCAAATTCGTGCAATTCGTGACAAAATATAATCATAACTGTGAAATCTGTAGCTATATTTCTTAAATTTTAGCTCTTTCGTATTGTTTTGGCCATTGAATTTCATCGTTTAATTCTTTTGCAAAATCTAAAGGTAAATTGGGGTTTCTCAAAGATTCTCTGGCAAATAAAATTAAATCGGCTTGGCCATTTTCTAAAATTGCTTCGGCTTGTTTGGCTTCAGTAATTAAACCGACTGCACCGGTTAAAATAGTGGCTTCTTTTTTGACTTGTGCTGCAAAAGGAATCTGATATCCCGGACCAATATTAATCTTTTGATGCGAAACCAATCCGCCTGAAGAAACATCTATTAAATCTACACCTTTTTCTTTTAATATTTTTGAAAGTTCTACAGATTCTTCTGGATTCCAACCTCCGTCTGCCCAATCTGTGGCAGAGATTCTAACAAATAATGGCAGATCTGAAGGCCATTCTGACTGAACAGCTTCGACAATTTCTAATGTAAATCGAATTCTGTTTTCAAAACTTCCGCTGTATTCATCGGTTCTGATATTCGTTAGAGGCGATAAAAACTGGTGCAATAAATAACCGTGTGCAGCGTGAATTTCCAAAACCTGATATCCTGCTGCAACCACTCTTTTTGTGGCTGCTTTAAAATCAGAAATCACTTTTTGGATTCCGTCATTATCCAAAGCTTCTGGAAGAAAAGGCTCATTATCATGATACGGAACTGCACTTGGTGCAACGGTCTGCCATCCGCCTTGAGCGAAATCTAATTTTTTATTGCCCAGCCACGGTGCAGAAACACTTGCTTTACGTCCTGCATGCGCCAATTGAATTCCGGGAATCGAATTTTGAGAAACAATAAATTCGTTTATTTCTTTTAGTTTCTCAATGTGTTCGTCTTTCCAAATTCCTAAATCAGAAGGAGAAATTCTTGCTTCAGGGGAAACTGCCGTTGCTTCCTGAATGATTAAACCTGCACCTCCAGAAGCGCGACTGCCCAAGTGTACTAAATGCCAATTGTCTGCAAATCCGTCAACTGATGAATATTGACACATTGGAGAAATAACAATCCTATTTTTGAAAGTAATTTTTTTAATGGAAATTGGGGAGAATAATCTTGATGCCATAGGTGTAACTTTTAGTGGTTTTTGACTATCAATTGGGTACGATAGTCATTAGAAAAGTAAAGTTACAGCATCTTGGTAAAATGAGAAATCTAAATGTTTATTAATTAACAAACATTTAAATCAAACCTTGTTTATTCAATAGACTATAATATTCTGCTTTGTGTCCCAATAAATCTAAATGGTTTCCAGACTCCACTATTATCAGCTCTTTCATCACCATTATTCTATCAGCATTTGCAATTGTGTGTATAGACATTTGTAACATTCTGGCCAAATGAATTACTAATAGTTTAATATAAAAAAGGGTGTGAATTTGCCAATTGAAAACTAAGCACAATTATTAACAAACATTTAAAACCTTAAGTAGTATCTTGCGGTTTAAAATTAAATAAGAAAACGTACTTTTGTGCGTTTAAAATTTACGAACTAAAAATACAAAATGGATATAGTTATCAAACTCTCTCAATTTCTATTGAGTTTATCTTTACTTATTATTCTTCACGAATTAGGGCATTTTATCCCTGCAAAATTATTTAAAACAAGAGTCGAAAAATTTTACTTATTTTTTGATGTTAAATATTCACTGTTAAAAAAGAAAATCGGCGAAACAGAATACGGAATCGGATGGTTACCGCTGGGAGGTTATGTAAAAATCTCGGGAATGATAGACGAAAGTATGGACAAAGAGCAAATGGCTCTGCCACCTCAGCCTTGGGAATTTCGTTCTAAACCAGCTTGGCAGCGTCTGATCATTATGCTTGGCGGTGTTACTGTAAATTTTATCCTGGCTTTTATTATATATATAGGTATGGCTTTTGTTTATGGCGATAATTACGTAGCTAATGCCGATTTAAAAGATGGTGTCTGGGTAACTAATCCTGCAATTGAAAAAGCGGGCGTGCAAACTGGAGATAAAATAATTGCTATTAATGGTAAAAAAATGGATCGATACGATGATATCGCCAAAAATTTATTCATGGCAAATGAAGTTACTATCCAAAGAAACAACGAAGAGAAAACAATTAAGTTCCCAATCAATATCATTAATAAAATCAGCAACTCTGGAGTAAAACATTCTTTAGTAGAAATGAGAATTCCGTTTATAATTGCAGGATTTGAGAAAGATTCTCCAAACTCAAAAAATTTAAAAACTGCCGACATTATTACACACTTAAATGGTATTCCATTACAATATGTTGATGAAGCGGTAGAGATATTTAAAAAGTATAAAAACCAAACAGTTCCAGCAACTATTAAAAGAGATGGAAAAGTAATCCAGACTACAATCAAATTTAATGATAAATCTAAATCGGGAGTGGCTTACGCTACTAGAATACCTTATTCTAATATCGAAAAACTGAATCTTTACAAAGTGAACCGTCAAACATTTGGTTTTTTCGAGTCAATTCCAATTGGGATCAATATGGGTGTAAATACAGTTATTGATTACGGAGGTCAGCTTAAAAAGATTTTCAATCCTAAAACCGAAGCTTATAAAGAAGTGGGTGGTTTTGCAGCTATTTTTAATGTTTTTCCAGAAACTTGGAGCTGGACAGCCTTTTGGTCAATCACTGCTTTATTGTCAATTATGCTTGGAGTTATGAATTTATTGCCAATTCCAGCTCTTGACGGCGGACATGTGATGTTTTTATTATACGAAATTATCAGTGGTAAAAAACCAAGTGATAAATTCCTTGAAAACGCCCAAATGGTTGGCTTTGTACTACTTATAGCACTGCTTTTATTTGCAAACGGAAACGATATTTATAAGGCAATTATGAAGTAGAAAAAAAAATCAAGAAAAAGAGTTAAAATATTTTTGAGAAACTAAAAATTCGATTATATTTGCACTCGCTAAAAAGAGCAACAACTTCCTCCTTAGCTCAGTTGGTTAGAGCATCTGACTGTTAATCAGAGGGTCCTTGGTTCGAGCCCAAGAGGGGGAGCAAACTTTTTTTAGCAAACATATTTACCTTTAAGGTGATTCCTCCTTAGCTCAGTTGGTTAGAGCATCTGACTGTTAATCAGAGGGTCCTTGGTTCGAGCCCAAGAGGGGGAGCTTATTAAATACCACTTACAAATGTAAGTGGTATTTTTTTTGCTCAAAATTTAATTCTATGAATATTGTTTACATTCTTCACTCTGATAAGCTGAACCGATTTTATATTGGTTTTACATCTGATTTTGATATTAGAATGGAATTTCATAAAAATGCTGAATCTAATAAATTCACAGCAAATGCTGAAGACTGGGGGTTATTTCTCCAAATATCATGTGAAAATAAAACTCAAGCTTTAAGCATTGAAAAACACATTAAGAAAATGAAAAGCAAAACTTATATTGAAAATCTAATTAAGTATCCGGACATCATTCTTAAACTCAAAGAAAAATATAAATAGACTGTTAATCAGAGCCCCGAAAGCTTTCGGGGTTGGTTCGAGCCCAAGAGGGGGAGCTTATTAAATACCACTTACATCTGTAAGTGGTATTTTTTTGCTCAAAATTTAATTTCTATGAATATTGTTTACATTCTTCACTCTGATAAGCTGAACCGATTTTATATTGGTTTTACATCTGATTTTGATATTAGAATGGAATTTCATAAAAATGCTGAATCTAATAAATTCACAGCAAATGCTGAAGACTGGGGATTATTTCTCCAAATATCATGTGAAAATAAAACTCAAGCTTTAAACATTGAAAAACACATTAAGAAAATGAAAAGCAAAACTTATATTGAAAATCTAATTAAGTATCCGGACATCATTCTTAAACTCAAAGAAAAATATAAATAGACTGTCAATCAGAGCCCCAATAGCTATCGGGGTTGGTTCGAGCCCAAGAGGGGGAGCTTAAAAAAAAGACTATCATTCGATAGTCTTTTTTTTGCTTTATACTGAAAAATAGTAATCCCTGTGGTTTCAAACGTGAGATACGTATTGTTACGAATGCATCGTCGAGATTCTTTGCGCTCCAACGGTTGAAACCGTTGGCTTTGTTTATTCTGAAAGATTCTATCATATTTTCAACTATAGCCCGCGGTTTCAACCGTGGGATACGTATTGTTATAAATACATCGTCGAGATTCTTTGTACCACAACGATTGAAATTGTTGATTTTGTAGTCATTTATTTTCCGCAAGACTTTTTTACACTAATAACTTCCTAAAAGTAAGGCTTATTCTTTCTGCAGTATCATTTTCTACTTCTGGCAAAATAGAGTGAAGCCAAAACTCCTGAACGGTTTGAGTCATATAAAATAAGCTATTGGGATGAAGCAGGATATCGTAAGTAATTTTAGCATCTGACTTATTTTTAAATCGCATTATTCTTTTGTTACCCAATGAAACAATAGCAATCCCGGTATTATCAGACAAAATATCTATTTGATCTGAATGAAAACCCATTTTTGATTCTCCATTTTCATAATAGTTAATAAGACAATTGTTAATCGCAAAACCAAGCTTTTCTTCAACTATCGAGGCAACTTCAGAAATATAATCAGGAAAGGGAACAAATGGATACGATATATTAGAGTAGTTGTAAGGAACACCATAACTAATAGTTTTCCTGGATTTAATTTCGTTATTCCACTCTGAATCATTTTTTATTTTTTGGAATAAAAACCCATGATCTATCAGTAGATCTTCTTCTATTTTTATTTCAGCAAGTAATTCCGTTATATCCATTCTGATTATTTTTAATGCAATTTATAAAATTTTACAGATTCGAAATAGTACATCATAGTGCAATTGTTAGAAAATAAAAAAGCAACGCTGCTTTTCAGTAACGTTGCTTTTTTATAAGAAAATCTAATAAATCTTAAACCCCTAACTTCTTAGCAATCTCAGTTGGAATTCCGCCTTTATTTACCATTAAAGCAGTAGTTTTATATTTCACGAAATTTTTGGTTACGAATAAGAAACCTTTGTAGTCGTTTGTTTCTCCCCACGAATTTTTTACGATATAATATTCTTTTCCGGTTTGGTCTTTTGCAATACCAATAATATGCATTCCGTGATCGTCTGTTGTCGTGTAGTTATCAAACGCAGCCTGACGCATTTCTGGAGTGATTTCCGGCTCTGCTTTTGGTCCGTTAAACATATCTGCTTTTTCTTCTGCAGTCATGTCATCAAACTTCTTGGTTGGCACGTATGCCACACCGTTTTTCCAGCTGAAGCTTTTCTCACTTACATCTGTAGCCCAAGCTACAGTATATCCTTTTTTTAATGCATTGTCGATAACATCTGTCATGTCATTTACTTTTACGTTGTAAACCTGATCAAGAGACCAGTTGTCTGGTACCATCATAGTTGTTTTTTGGTAGTACGGAGAAGTTGTAAACGAAGACAGCTCTACGTATTCATCTGGGTTAATTCCTACCACTTCTTTAGCAAAAGACTGCGGTGTATAATTTTTACCTTTGTAAGTAAAGTTCTCAGGCACTTTTCCTAAATAAGAATCAATAACGGCTGCGTATGCTTTTTGCCAGTTTGGCGTTAATTCTCCATTTGGATTTTTAACCACCGCAGACAAAACTCCTTCTATTAAAGCGGCCATTTCTGCAAATTTATTTTTATCTGTTCCGTAGTTTAATCCCGTGTAAACTTCTCTCGGAACTGTTCCGTATTTTTTGTACATATTAATTACATCGTGCAGTGCACCTCCGTCACCTAATGCGATTGCACCGTGCATACGAACGTAATTCACTCCTTTTTCTACATAAACATTTCGTGCAGAAAAAATCTGAGATAGTTCTACAGGCTGTTTTCCTAAACGAATCATTTCTGACTCTAAAAATGAATTTGAAGCATAACTCCAGCAAGTTCCAGAAGAACCCTGAGCTTTTACAGATGTTGTTCCTAAGTTAACTACTTCGGTGAATTTAAAGTTTTCTTTACTTTTATCACTCGCATTTAACTTTAATGAATTTACCAAAACGTCTTGTGCAAAACAGCCGCTTACAGCAACTAAAAAAGCAGATGCAGCAAAAACTGATTTCATTGTATTTTTATACATAATCAAAAGATTTAAATAGTTAACTTATTAGTATGTCTAATTTTATTTTTGTTACAAAACAATTAAATATCAGGTAAAAAAACTATTATTTTTCCGTTAATATTTACACAATGTTTTTCTTAAGCATCCAAACCTTACAAATTACGCAAAACAACAGCTTTTTTTGAAATTTATAATTACTGCATTATTAATAATTTAAATAAGTAGTATTTTGGTCTTTTATTAAATGCCACACTGATATCTGAAAATGTACGAACTTGAAAAAGAAAAATACTTAGGTAATACCAAAAACATCTTCAATACCAATCAAGGAATTGCAGTTGTAGAAACTGAGTATCAGAATAAGGTGTATGAAGGCTGGCATTCGCATAATAATGCGCATATAACGCTTTTCTTAAAAGGCGGTACTACAGAAAAACGAAAAAACTTTAGCGAAACAGTAGGCCCCGGTTCCTTATTATTTTATCACAGCGATGAATTGCATCTGAATCAGGAAACGCTTTTTCCGTCCCGAAATATTAATATCGAAATTGAAGAGAATCTTTTGAAAGAACTTCAAATTAACGAAGCTGTAATAGAAAAATCGGTTCAGAATACTGCATTAACCAAATTTCTGATTCTTAAAATTTTTAAAGAAACACAAACGGCAGATACTTTTTCTAACGATACTATTAAAATGCTGTTTTCTCAATTATCTAATACGCACGAACATCTGAAACGGTTTGAAAAGAGTCCGTTTTGGGTTAAAAGCCTCAATGAATTATTGAACGACTGCTGGAACGAAAATCCAAATTTGCAGGATCTGTCACAAGTTTTACACCTCAATCCGATTACAATTTCAAAACATTTTCCTAAATATTTTGGCTGCACTTTGGGAGAATATATGCGTAGAATTAAGATTGAACGCTCGTTATCACTGATACAATCCAATCAAAATAATTTGACCGAAGTCGCACTCGAATGCGGATTTGCCGATCAGAGTCATTTTATTAGAACCTTTAAAAACCAAACCGGGTTTCTTCCAAAGCAATTTCAAAAATTATAAAAGAGGCAAATTTCATTCTATTTTTTGGTTTTAAGGCAGTCTAAATTTGCTTTAAATTAATACTTAAACCAAATTTAAATGGAAACCCCTACTGCAAAACAAAAAATATTTAATTCTCCTATTACCAAAATCATTCTTGCCTTACTGGTCTTTATGGCAGTAGTTATTATTGGCCAGCAGATTGCTTCAAAATTATTGGCGCTGACTCCTCTCGACAAAAATTACAGAAACCTTCTAAAAGGACTTTTTGTTTCTACAGCATGCATTTTCAGCTATATTCTTTTCTTTAAAAAGTACGACAAAAGAACCGTTACAGAATTTGCTGTAAAAGGACTTTTTAAAAATCTTTTCATTGGCATCTCAATTGGTTTTGTACTTCAGTCTTTAACGATCTTAATAATGTACCTCAACGGAAATTACAGCGTTGTAAACATCAATCCGATTTCATTTATCCTGATTCCGTTTGCCCTTATGTTTACAGTTGCTATTATTGAAGAAATATTGGTGCGCGGCATTATATTTAGAATTATGGAGGAAAAACTGGGAAGTTATATTGCACTGACAATTTCGTCTGTACTATTTGGAGTTTTTCATTTAATAAATCCGCACAGTACTTTGATTTCGTCAATATGTATAACGACTGCCGGTTTTTTATTTGGCGTAATTTTTATTTACAGTCGTAATTTATGGATGCCAATTGCACTGCATTTTGCATGGAATTTTACACAGTCTGGAATTTTTGGAGCGATAACCTCTGGAAACGAAAAAACCAACAGCTTACTAGAAGCCAAAATACAAGGTCCGGAATTGATTACCGGAGGAGCATTTGGTCCCGAAGGATCAATTCAGGCAATTGTTTTATGTGCTTTAGCAACAATTGTATTATTGGTTCTGATTCATAAAGAGAATAAAATTATTAAGCCATATTGGAGAAAATAAAAAGTCTTTCAGTCACTAATAGTAAAATCAGTTCGGATTTCTGGCAGTATAGTAACGATCAGAAATCCGAACTGATTTAAGTTTTGCCATTTTAACTTTTGACTTTTGACTTTTTAACTTTGGACTAAAAATCTATCTAAGCCAATTACTTCCAAAAACAATATAATAAGCCCAATCTTCGGGACCTTTTGCTACATCTACGCCCATTCTGAGTTTAAATTTTCTTGCGAGTAAATACCTGAAACCCGTTCCGTAACTGTAAACAACTGGTTTTGCAAAAGCTTTGTCCCAATCGTTAAAAGCGCTCGCCAAGCCGCCGTAACCCATAATACTCCATCTTCGGTAAACATCCCATCTTAATTCGGCTTCGGTAACAATACTGGTTTTTCCCTGATATCTTGCCGCTGGAATTCCTCTTAAATTAATTCCTGGCAAAAGATAAAACGGAGGTTTCCCAAATGCCTGTTCGCCTTCAATTCTCAGTCCGCCAATTAATTTTTTTGTTAATGGATAAAAACCTATTGCAGATAAGTTAACACGCCAAGCATCATAATCACTGCCAATGGCATTATCTGACCAAAAGAAATCTGATTGAAACCTTATTCCTTTATCTGGTGTAAATATATTGTCTCGTCCGTCAAATTGAATCGCTCCTCCCAACTGACTTATGGTACTCTTTATGTCTTTTGGTTCAACAAAGGGCGGAGGAATATTTACATCTGGTAAATTGATTTTAGAATTTAAAAACAGATACTGTGGGCCCGCACTCCATTTGGGGTTATTAAATTGCTTTAGCCACTGTGTATAAAATATAGTCGACTTAAAATTGAGTTTAAACTCCTGATCCTTTAGATTGGGCAGATTGTTTGCATAAAATGATACATTCATATCGCCGTAACCTGCCATAACCCGATATAATATTCTGGATTTTATTAGACTTCCTGAACGAAAAGCGCCTGCCATCCAGCTTTTATTTCCGGTATACATTCCGATACCGCCCGTGATATCCGGATTTATAAAACGTTTTTTACCGTTTTCGTCAATTACCGGAGCGTGTTTTTTTAAGAAGACCGGAACAATTGCGCCCCCTATTCCGCCCAAAGCAGGTTCTGTAATAACAGTTGGAACTACAATAAAACCATGTGCATAAATAATATAATCGCTTAAATCGAAAGCTCCGTCGAGAGAATCTTTTAAACTAATATGCTGTTTCTGCGCCATTATGGTTTGAAAAGAAATAAAACAAATGGCAGAAATGAAAATCATTTTTTGAAAAAGTTTTCTGTTTTTTATCGAAAAATCTGAATTTTTATTTCTCATTTACATTCATTTTAAATTTTATAATATTCATTTAAAAATCATCAGCTTAAATAAAATTCTACTTATTATTTTTCTCTTTTTCCAGGCTAAAAACATGGGCAAGTGTCAGAAAGAAAGTATTTCCCTGAAAACGGTTTACAGCACCCATTTCAGAAATCCATCTCAATCCGGCAGAAGTTCTACAGCCGATATGAAAATAATTAACCTCTGCACCAACTCCTCCGATTCTGTCTTTTTCGGGCTCCAGAATAAGATTTCCTGCGGGAATTTTATCATTAGAAACTTTAAATTGCATATAATAAATCAATCCTGCATTCAATATAGATTTTGGGGCCGTTTTTTCAGCATTCATCATATAAAATGTTTTACCCAAACCACCTTCAACACTCAAAATGTCTCCGGTTTTAATTTCTGTATCTTTCTTTTTTCCATTAATTTCATAAGATGCTAAAACCGAAAAATGAAAGGTTTTTTTATCATTAAAAAACAAAGTTGTTCCTCCAGAAAACTCATTAATAAACATTCCTAAACCTGCATTATCTGATGCTCCTGCGGTGAATCTTCCTGTGGGCAGATATAGGGAATAATTAAAAACAAAATCGGCTCTTTTGTTATGCCAGCCGAGCTGAACAGGCTGTAGAAACATATCTGTAAGTGCAAGTGAATTTTTAGAATCAATAGTATTTCCCTGTATGGTATTGGAGGCAAAAGCAAGCAGAATCGTTGCTCCATAATTGGCTCCCAAAATTTTAAGATCGCTTATATAAGCTGCACCAGCACCTGTTATAAACATATTTATATCAGGATTCGATATCGATTCGTCTCCGTCTTCATTTCGTAACGAACAAGCATTATAAAAATAACCTGGAACATACACACTCAAAGTATTTGCTGGAGCCTGAGTTCCCGACTGCAATCCCATGGCTCCCAAAATATGACCTCCTTTGAGCTGAGCCTGGCTAAAAATAAAAAAGAATAGAAATAATAATGTTAGTACTGATTTTATTGTTTGTCTTTGTTTCATTTTCGTTTTCATGGTATCTTGTTTACATTAATAAAACTTCACAATCGATCTTTACAATCTATTTCTCCTCTGTATGCAGATCTTTTAAAAAATAAGATTTGTTTTTTTGAGTGCTGATCCTTATTATCCTGAAATATTCTGAAGGAGATTTTCCGGTATGTTTTATAAATGCCCTAAAACAAGTAGTTCTCGACTTAAAACCAGAAGCCCAAGCCATTCCTTCGAGTGATAAATCCTTCCAGTCAGAATCGTTTATTTTTTCCTTAAAATATTCTATTCGTTTTAAATTGATGTAATCCTGAAAATGAAGATTAAATTCTGAATTGATCAAATTTGAAAGATTATTTACACTAATTCCAGATTCTTCTGCTATATCGCGCATGACTAAATCTTTCTTTAAAAAGAGTTTTTTTGACACAAAAATGCTTTCTAATTTGTCCAGATACAGCTTTTTTTTCTCAGGTGTTAATTCTTTTGCCACTGGCAAAGAAAACTTTGTTTCTTTTGAAATAATCGATTCAAAATTATCTTCTATAAAGTTTAGTTCTTCACTATTATCATCTTCTGCATTATAAAAAATCTGCGGTTTAAAGTAAAGCCATCCGACAGTAAAAATAAGCACCGCAGCAATTAGAAAGGAACAGTAAAATTCTAAAGCATCAATTTTATTAATTAAAAAGAAATGCACAAAAAGTGTAGAAAATAAAACCAAAACCACCAAATTGTAAATCCTGATCCAGTTTAAAATTTTTATTTTTTGCTGTTGATTTTCTTTAAATTTTTGCAGATCATATTCTAAGACCATCATGGTTTGACAAAATGCATACAAAAGCCAAATGCTTAAACTCAACATTGAAAACGGACTTTTTGTTCTGGCCAAAAGATTATCAATAGCATAAATGTCAACATGATTTCCTGCTAAAGCCATAAGAGTCAGCGAGAAATATATTAGAAAGGGCAAAAAATGAAGCCACTCGTATTTTTTGAAAAACCACTGCGGAAACAGTACATTTCGAACATACAAAAAAGCACATGGAGCTGCTAAAAAAATAAAAGATTTTGCAATTATAAGCAGATCTGGAAAATCTCTAAAAACATTTGCATACAAGTAAAAATTATAGATGCTAACAATGGCCAGACTGAGTAGAAAAAGTCCTAAGAAAAAACACCTGGAGTAATTTTTCTTTGAAAAAAGAACTCTAAAAGAGGTCGCAAAGCCAACAATTGCAGCTATAAAAAAGAAAAGCGAAAGTATAATGTCAATCATAATTTTTAAGTATAATTACAATTAGATTGTTCATCTTCTATTTGATTCTAAACAAATAGAAAATACAAACGCATTTTATACAGGTTGTACTTCTCAACTGAAATACAACTCATATAAATAAAGATTCGGTTTATTTTTGTACTGCTCCGGGAGGAAAACCTTCCAGAATTTTTTTAACAGCACCATTAATGAATTCTTCAGGATTATCTGGCTTGCTGTCAATTTCAGCATTACCAATTCCCTGCCATAGCAGTTTTTGAGTTTTAGCAGATACAATGTCAATAATTAAGGAGCCATCGACATAATCGTAGGTATTAAATGTAGTGTTTGCGCCGCCCATCATAGCACCGCCACCCCAATATCCGTATGGACGATACATTCCTCCATAACCATAAAAATCAGTGTTTGCTGATACTGAGGTTTTATTTTTTAGGATGGAAACGGCATTTACTTTCAAGTCGGGATTATCGCTTTCTGTAAATCCTTTGGCAATCATTCCTGCACGAATTGCATTGGTAACACGGTCAACATTTAATTGGTTTACCTGTCCTTGCTGTGCTTTTAGATCATATACTGCAAAGGTTTTGTATTCTCCAAAATTTGCCGAGTGATCATAATCGGTAGTAACTTTTACAGTTGGGGAACAGCTGTAAATTAAACCCAAAAATAATATTGGGAGGATTCGAAGATTTGTTTGTTTGGTATTCATCTTGTGGTATTTTAAATTATTAATTAAAATTGTTTAACTCAAGATTATTAAATCCTGAATGAAAAAAAATGGGGGTTAAATTCAAAACAAAAACAATTTAATAACCTAAATAACAATAAGTTATATATCAAAGGTAAATCATTTTTATCGAATAAAATTTATTATAACTAAAAATATTCTTACTTTATCAAAAAAGAAGGTTTTTCTTATTTGGCTGTGCAATTTTCTAATTATCAAATATTTAAGAGCCAGGAAACACAAAGCCTAAAGTAACTCTCAAGCCCCAATCTGGCTTAATTTGCGAAGGTCCAGTTATCGGAATTAAAGGAGAAATAGCAAATTGAACTACCTGATTCCCCAGTTTTGTTACAGCTCCTATGGAAGGATTTAATGAAATTAGTGTTGTTTTTGCTTCCCAGTTTTGAGTAATTTCAGCATTAATACCTAAACTCGCACCGCTTTTGTAACTATGAGAAAGGAATATTTGTGTATAAAATTGATTCACATCGGCACGATTTTCATCTCCTGCAACTGACCAAATTTGATTGGCAATAAAACCAATTGAAAGGCCTTTTCCCTGATGCATAACTAATACACTTGGACCAATGCCAAATTTCTCGGTTCCTAGTAGTTTATCTGTAGCTGTTGGAACTAAAAATGCGGGTCCGATTCCTAAAATAAGTCCTTTGGTTTTGGGAGCAAAAAATGCTGTAATTGTTGCATCACTTAGACCAAATTCATGTGTGTTTTCGCCTGTAATATCTCTTTGATCTACAACTGGTACTATATAACGAGTAATTAAATTTAGATTTTCTGTTAATTTAAAAGGAATTATCGGCTGTATATTGATCGTATATTTTGAACCATTAAAAGGGCCAATACCATAGCTTAGATTATTCTGCAAAGGCACACTAATCAAACTTGCGACAGGGTTTGCCAATTTATCTGCCAGTTCTTGTGCACTTGCTCCTGCTTTTGGCTCAGTTTCCTGAGCAATTACCGCAAAAGAAACCAAAGTAAAAACAATAGTAGTTAGAATTTTAAACTCAAAGCCGGTTTTGGATCTTTTCATGATAGTTAAATTTATTAATCTGCAAAAACTTTCTTCCAATCGTCTTTTATACTCACTACATGCCATTTGTTTTTAGCAGCTGTATTCAATGACAGATTATCTTTTTCCTGATAACTGTATTCTCTGATAGAATCATTATGGTTGACCAGCAATTGAAAAGAAGGATGTGTATTACCCTGCGAATACTGCAGCATGGCAATATCACCGGCACCACCTTCGTTGCCGCAAGCAAAAACGGGACGCTGGCCAATATGTAATTGTATGGCGGCAGGTTTACCTCCTTTATCATTAAAATGATCTAAAGCAGGTTCTCTTTTAATGCTGTTTGAAGTGTCATCGAACGAATATTTAAAAGAAGTTCCCACTACCTGACTTTTTGGAACTCCGTAAAAATCCTGAGATATTGCACGAACAAATTCAACTGTTCCGCCTGTTACAATAAACGTTTTGAATCCGTTGGCACGGAGGTAATTTAGTAACTCTAATTGAGGCTGGTATCTAATCTGTTTTAAAGAAACATTTTTTCCCGGATACTTTGCTGTAGCGTAAAAATCTTTAGCCGAAATCTCAAACTCATCTTCGGTCAGACCGGTATGAGTAGCCGCAACTAATTCTATTAAAGCTTTTTCGCCGCCTTTTTCAAAAAAGGTTTTATCTTTTTCTACCACAGCTTTAAACGGTTGTTTTTGTGCTAAAGCAGGATTGGCTTCAATCATTTTCTTCACTCTGTAATAAGCAAATAATTCCTGAGCCAAGGGTTTTTCAGCCCAAAGTGTTCCGTCATTATCAAAAGTGGCAATTCTATCTTCTACCGGAATAAAATCCGGAGTATCTTTTGTAGTGACTTTTTTTACGTAGGCAATAATGTCATTTTTTAATTTGCCATCGTTCCAGCTTGGCAGTGGATTATCGCTATAGGCAACAGCAGCCGTACTGTCTTTAGGATTTGCAGTAGCGGTTGCTTCATTTTTTTTACAGGAAATCAGTAAAAATAGAAATAGGGGTACTAGATATATTTTTCTATACATGATCTTGATTTTTTAGGCAAACAGAGCCTTGAACTTTAAAAGTTTAGACTCTGTTTTTTCTATTTATTTTTTCTTTGCAGGAAGCACGTCTTTTTCAATTGTTTTCTTCAATTTAATTTCGTCAAGTACCTCGTCCATAATAGTATAAGGTGAAAAACTTGGAGGAATAGAACGTGGAGGATACGCTTTGAAGGTTTCTGCAAATGTTACAACTTCTGCAATATTTCCATAGGCAAGCTGAACATGGTCCAGGATCCAATCCCAATAGGTATTAGAGGTAATATCAGCTCTTTCATAAGGATCCTGATACAAATTGAATATTTTTTGCAGTCTTAATTTGGTGAAAGGTTCTCCCCATAAGCCCATTGTTCCTTGCATACGTTGTTCTGCGTATACAAATTTATAATCCCCCTGACGCATTCCGACCAATAGACCATCATCATCGGAATAAAAGAATTTATCTCGAACACTCGGTCCTGTTCCTCTCAATAAAGCAGATTGATCGAATCCGTCCAGATGCACCTTGTAGCTTTTTCCATTAGCACTGTAGCCTGTCAATAATTTTTTTATTAAATCCGGCTCTCCTGCGATTGAAGCTAAAGTGGGCATCCAGTCATTATGCGACATCAGTTCATTGGTTATAGTACCTGGTTTAATAACTCCAGGCCAGCGTACAATACAAGGAACACGAAATGCTCCTTCCCAGTTAGTATTTTTCTCTGAACGAAATGGCGTCATAGCGCCATCAGGCCAAGTGTTCATGTGAGGGCCATTGTCTGTAGAATAAACTACAATTGTATTATCTGCAATTCCCAGATCATCCAGTGCTTTTAATAATGTTCCCACAGTCATGTCATGCTCGATCATACCATCAATATATTCACTGTCTCCATGTGTGTATTTACCTCGATGCTCTGGTCTTACATGTGTGCGCAAGTGCATGCGCGTCCCATTCCACCAGCAAAAGAAAGGTTTTCCTGCTGCAGTTTGTCTTTTAATAAAATCAATAGCCGCTGCAGAAGTTTCATCGTCTACAGTTTCCATTCTTTTTTTAGTTAACGGACCCGTATCTTCAATTCTTTGTTTTCCAACTTTTCCAAAACGAGGATCAGTAGTGCCGTCATCTGCATTTGCAGCGGTACATTTTAACACTCCTCTTGGTCCAAATTTTGCCAGATAGGCAGGATCTTTAGGATAATCCGGCAATTCTGGTTCTTCTTCTGCATTTAAGTGATATAGGTTTCCAAAGAATTCATCGAAACCATTTACAGTTGGCAGATTTTCGTTACGGTCTCCAACATGGTTTTTACCAAATTGTCCTGTAACATAACCCAAATTTTTCATGATTCCTCCAATCGAAGGATCTAACTGGCTCATTCCCATTGGTGCACCTGGATATCCCACTTTTGTTAACCCAGTTCTAATTCCATGTTGTCCAGTAAGGAATGCAGCGCGCCCCGCTGTACAGCTTTGTTCTCCATAGTAATGCAAAAACCGCTCACCTTCATTGGCAATTCTGTCGATATTAGGAGTTGTATATCCCATTAAACCACTGCTGTAAGCACTAATATTACTTGTACCGATATCGTCTCCCCATATTATTAGAATATTTGGTTTTTTGTTATTCTGAGCTTTCACCTGAACAATTGTGAAGCATACTAATGCTAAAAGCATCATCACATTTCGAAGTTTAATTTGTTTCATGGTTATAAGATTTGTTAATAATTGATTTGTATAAGATTTTTTATGTAAAAAGTGAATTAAACTTTTTATAAATCAAGCCGGAAAACAACTTCTATTAAAGCTGCTTCTTTCAATTTTTAATTTGATACAGACGGAGGAATTTGCAACAAATATTTTTTTAAACGTTCTTAAGTGCTTCAAAATTAGGGAATAAAAAAAAGAATTATCCTACTTATATCATCCTACGTGGTTGCAAATTATAACTTGCAACATCATGAGAATTTTATTTTGACCCTCAAATACTGCATCTTATAAGTGTTGCAAGATTAAAATTTCTTGATTTGAAGGTTTTGAATTGGAGTATTTTTAAATAGAAAGAAATATGATGAAAAAATATAAAGCAAAAAAAAACCATCCGGTAAATCGGATGGTTTTTTCAATAATCTATTTTAAAGAAACTATTCTATTTCAGAAACTCTCATGGTATTTACCATTCCTTTGTCTTTAATTGGCATAGCGGCAAGATTGATTAAATAATCTCCTTTTGCAGCATATCCTTTTTCAACAGCCATTTTATTTACATCTGTTACAGTATCGTCTGTACTATTTTCATTATCATAGTAGAATGATTTAACTCCCCATAATAAATTCAATTGTGTTAAGATTCTTCTATTTGAAGTAAAAACTAAAATATGCGCAGAAGATGGTCTCCATGCAGAAATTTGAAAAGCTGTGTAACCGCTGTTTGTCAATGTACAAATTGCTTTAGCGCCAATTTCATTTGCCAATAATGCAGCTTGGTGACAAACTGTTTTAGTAACAAAACGTTTTGTTTTAATTTGTGGTGTATTTTGTGGAACCTGAATTAGCGGAGAATCCTCTACAGCTTCACAAATCTGAGTCATTCTTTGAATAACTTGTACAGGATAATTTCCTGTTGCAGTTTCTCCAGAAAGCATTACCGCATCTGCACCATCCATTACAGAGTTGGCAACGTCATTTACTTCTGCTCTCGTTGGAGTTAAACTTGTAATCATTGTTTCCATCATTTGTGTTGCCACAATAACTGGAATTCTTGCGATTTTTGCTCTGCGGATCAAATCTTTTTGAACCAATGGTACTTCGTGTGCAGGAAGTTCAACTCCTAGATCTCCACGTGCAACCATTAAAGCATCACAATATGCTATAATTTTATCCATGTTCTCAAGAGCTTCCGGCATTTCAATTTTAGCAACAATTGGAATTTTATATTCAGAATGCTTAGCGATCAATTCTTGTAAATCTTGTAAATCGCGAGGAGTTTTCACGAATGAAAGTGCGATCCAGTCTACTTTTTGTTCAATTGCAAAAATAGCATCAGCAATATCTTTTTCAGTCAAAGCCGGTAAAGAAATCTTAGTGTTCGGAAGATTAACTCCTTTTTTAGATTTTAATTCTCCACCTTGAATAACTTTGGCTACAACCTCTGTTTTTTTATCTGTCGAAACAATTTCGAAAATCAATTTACCATCGTCAAGCAAAATACGCTCACCTGGATTAACATCATTTGGAAAATTTTGATATTTCATGAAAACTTTTTGAGCATTTCCAATAATATCTTCAGCAGTTGTAAAAGTAATATTGTCACCATCGTGTACAACTGTTCCTTCTTCCATCACACCAACTCTAAGTTTTGGTCCTTGCAAATCTCCAAGGATTGCTGTAGTGTAACCAAACTCTTCGTTTAGACCTCTAATGATATTAATTTTCTCTATTACTCCTTCGTAATCAGCATGCGAAAAATTGACTCTAAACACATTAACCCCTGCCTCGATCATATCCTTGATAATCTCTCTTGTACTACATGCGGGACCAAGTGTAGCTACAATTTTGGTTTTCTTGTTTGTTAACATTTTTTTTAAAAAATTAGATTGTTTTTTGATTTTATTTTGTCCGTATCAACCGCATAAATAGCAGCGATACTTTCTATGGTATTTAATTTTTGTTGAATGTCTGAAAAATCCAGCGCCTCTTCGCTATTTTCAATTTTCAGGAAAAAATCTACTTTTTTGAATTCAGGAAGTAAATGAATTGTCGTAGAAACCTCACTTGTTTCATTAGAAAACAAATTCTGAAAATCATTCTTACTCACAGAAATGATTTCGTTTTTATTCTGAATTAAATTCCATGAGACCGCTTTTTCGGAGTCATAATAATAGAATCTCGAAAAATTTGCCTCGCCTTCTTTTGTTTGAGCATGGATCTCGTTTTTGCTCTTACTTAAGTTAATCGGAAGGTTTTTATTGATAAAATAGGCCAATCTATAATCTTCTAATGAAGTATGAATTGCCATTAAATAATAATCAATTTCGTCAAATTCGTCTAAATCCAATCTATGAATAGCCATGTCATGAAAAATCAAGGTGTAAATATACTATTTCTAATGAAGCATCAATAATTAACAGGTGTATGTTTTTGTTAATTTATAAACGAAAACGTTATAGCTTTAAGATACTTAGAGCATTTTTGTAGCTATTTCTTGTCTATTTTCTCTTGAAATGCAAAGTATGCTCTCTGCGATGCTTTTTCTTCAGCTTTCTTTTTTGAAGTTGCTCTTGCTCTTGCGATTACTTTGTCGTCTATACTTAATTTTACACCAAATAAACGCTGTCCGTCAATTCCGTTATCTTCAAAAATGTCATAATGAAAGATTCTCTTTTCTTTCTGACACCATTCGATAACCAAACTTTTATAACTAATTACTTTGCCTTCAAGCCTTGCTATATCTACATAAGGAGTAATCACTCTTTTTTGAATAAACTTCTCGCAAAAAGGATATCCTTTATCTAAATAAATTGCACCTACCAAAGATTCGAAAATATTACCATGAATGTTTTCTCCAAAATGCTGAATAGGCACTTTGCTCTCCACAAAACGAACTAAATTTAGATCTTTACCTAATTCATTAAGGTGTTCGCGGCTTACGATTTTAGAACGCATTTTTGTTAGGTAACCCTCGTCGCCATTAGGTGCCTTATTAAATAAATGCGCCGCTATTACAGCACTCAGCATAGCATCTCCTAAGAATTCTAATCGTTCATAATTTATAGGATTTCCTGCCTGATCTAATTTATTTGAAGAGCGATGTGTAAAGGCTTTTTTATAAAAATCGATATTTGCAGGCTGAAATCCAAGAATTTTCTGAATAGTGTCAAAAAAAATCCCGTCTTCTAGAGAACGGGATTTAGAAAATATTTTTTTGATAATATTCATACGCACGAATTACTCAGCTATTTTTTTAAACAATACACAAGCATTGTGCCCGCCAAAGCCAAAAGTGTTACTCATAGCAACGTTTACTTCTCTTTTTTGCGCTTTGTTTAAAGTTAAATTAAGTGATGGATCAATATTTTCGTCAACTACAGTATGGTTAATCGTTGGAGGAACAAGACTGTGTTTCATTGCCAGAATAGAAGCAATAGCTTCAATAGCTCCAGCAGCACCCAGTAAGTGTCCTGTCATTGATTTTGTAGAGTTGATATTAATGTTTTTAGCATGACTTCCAAAAACTTTACTGATTGCTTTTAATTCAGCAACGTCTCCTAATGGAGTAGAAGTTCCGTGAGTGTTAATGTGGTCAATATCTTCTGGATTCATTCCGGCATCTCTTAATGTATTTTGCATTACTGCAATTACACCAATTCCTTCAGGGTGAGGTGCTGTTAAGTGGTAAGCATCAGAAGACATTCCGCCACCTCCTACTTCACAGTAAATTTTTGCGCCGCGAGCTTTAGCGTGTTCGTAATCCTCAAGAACCAAAGCTCCTGCTCCTTCTCCTAACACAAAACCATCTCTGGTTGCATCAAAAGGTCTAGAAGCCGTTTCCGGACTTTCGTTTCTTGTAGACAAGGCATGCATAGAACTAAAACCTCCCATACCTGCAATGGTAACCGCAGCTTCTGAACCGCCAGATATAATAACATCACACATTCCTAAACGAATGTAGTTGAAAGCATCGATCAATGCATTTGCAGAAGATGCACATGCAGAAACAGTTGTATAATTTGGTCCCATATAGCCATTACGCATAGAAATATGCGCAGGAGCAATATCGGCAATCATTTTAGGAATAAAAAACGGATTGAATTTTGGAGTTCCATCTCCTTTTGCATAATACATAACTTCGTCCTGGAAAGTTTCTAACCCTCCAATTCCTGCTCCCCAGATAACACCGACTCTTTGTTTGTTAACATTATCGTTTGTAATTCCCGCATCTTTAATAGCTTCATCACTTGCTGCAATTGCATACTGAGCAAATTTATCTAATCGACGAGATTCCTTACGATCCATGTAATCTTCAATATTGAAGTTTTTTACTTCACAGGCAAATTTCGTCTTATGCTTCTCTGTATCATAATATGTGATCGGAGCGGCTCCGCTAACCCCATTCACAAGTGCATCCCAATATTCCTGGATATTATTCCCGATAGGAGTAAGTGCACCTAGTCCTGTTACAACAACTCGCCTTAATGTCATAAATATGTATTTTGTACTTTAAACAAATAAAACCCACGCTTTCTTAACTTATTGTTACTTAAGAGCCATGGGCATTACAATATAAATATATCTTTTTGATTGAATATCAATCGAAATTTAAATTTTAAAAAAAATAATAACACCCGATTTCAGACTAATTTTCTAGAGATCGGGTGTAGTATTATTATTTTTTAGCTTCCTCGATATAAGAAATAGCTTGACCAACAGTAGCAATGTTTTCTGCTTGATCGTCTGGAATTTGAATATCAAATTCTTTTTCGAATTCCATAATAAGCTCAACAGTGTCTAATGAGTCAGCTCCCAAATCATTAGTGAAGCTTGCTTCTGTTACAACTTCGTTTTCGTCAACACCTAATTTGTCTACGATAATCGCTTTTACTCTTGATGCAATGTCTGACATAATCTTTAATTTTAGAATTTAATTTGTTGGCAAAAATAAAAAACTTTATTTTAAAACAACTATTTAGTTTATAAATGTGACACTAATTTATAAAATTAATTTCAAGAAAGCTGTTTTAAAGCTATTTATTTTCAATTATTATTCCGTTTTTTGCAGTCTCAAAATAAATCCTATTATGAAAAAAATTGTTGTTTTTGCCTCAGGATCAGGAACTAATGCAGAAAATATTATAAAGTATTTTTCAAAAACAAAAATCGCAAATGTCGTTTCTGTTTTTACAAATAATGCTTCGGCAAAAGTCATCGAACGAGCAGAAAATCATCAAATTCCAGTTGAAATCTTCGAAAAAAACGAACTTTTAGACCGAAACGTATTACAAAAAATAGAAAAAATCGACCCGGATTTGATTGTACTGGCCGGTTTCTTACTCAAATTTCCAGATAACATAATTGAAAAATACCCAAACAAAATAATCAATATTCATCCGGCACTTTTACCAAATTATGGAGGTAAGGGAATGTATGGAATGCACATTCATAGAGCAATAATTAATAATAAAGAGAAAGAAACCGGAATTTCAATTCATTATGTTAATGAACATTATGATGAAGGCGGAATCATTTTTCAGGCGAATGTTGCTTTAACCGATCAAGACACACCTGAAACGGTTGCAGAAAAGATTCATGAATTAGAACAAAAGCATTTTCCCGAAATTATTTCGAGATTATTGGAAGAGTAAAAAAAAAATCAAACCATGTAAGTTATATAAGACAATTTAAATTTAGTTTCTTTAAATCTTAAAAAATTACAGTCACAAAACGCGGCAAATTTTAAATTAACTTTTGAGTTATATACAAGAAATATAAGAACTAAGTTTAAATGAACTTACATTACTTATATGGTGAAAAATAAATACATGAATCACGAAGTACATATATATACAGATGGAGCCGCAAAAGGCAATCCCGGAAACGGAGGTTATGGCGTAGTGATGGAACTGGTTGGAACACCACATAAAAAAGAATTCTACGAAGGCTTTCGCTTGACGACTAATAATAGAATGGAACTTTTGGCCGTAATTGTTGGTTTAGAGAAATTAAAAAACCAAAACATGAAAGTTCTTGTAATTTCTGATTCTAAATACGTTGTGGATTCCGTTGAAAAAAAATGGGTTTTGGGCTGGGAGAAAAAGAAATTTGCAGGCAGAAAAAATCCAGATTTATGGAAACGCTTTTTAGTTGTTTACCGCAAACATCAAGTTGATTTTAAGTGGATCAAAGGTCATAATAATCATCCGCAAAATGAACGTTGTGATCAATTGGCCGTTATGGCATCAATGCAGCCAAAACTTTCTATCGATGAATATTACGAAACCATCGGATCTAAAGAATAGAAAACAAATAACGTATCAAAAAACGAGTTTTATGATACGTTATTAAAAAATACTAACTTAAAATCTTACTTTATTCTTTATCTAAATCTTTTGCATTTTTAAATCCGAAAAGTAAACCTACTCCAGCCATTATAAAAATGATTGAAGGATAAACAGCATCATCTTCTAGTGAAGTATAAGTTGTAATTAGCAAAGCCAGAAAAATTCCAACACCGCTTCCTATTAATAAGAAAGCCAGATTTACTACAAATATTTTCCAGGCCGGCACTCCTTTTCCTGATCCTTTTAGAAAAATACTGGCATCGACACCTTTTTCTATAAGCGCTAAACGCTCTCTGTTTCTTGTTGAATAAATAAGGTAAACAATCCCGAAGATCATTAAGAAAAGACTAACTGGTACTAAAACTTGTGGTCCCATAATTTTATGTTTTTATAATTGATTGATACTCCATATGACGACGGGTTTTAAATTCAGGTTACAAGAATTTTAAAAATAAATTTAAAATTCCAAAACTTACTGATAATCAATTAATTTTGAATGTGTTTTTTTTTACATTCCAAACTTTGTCAAAGTTTAAAACTTTGACAAAGTTCCATACTTATCTTATTATATATGAATTTTCAAAGTTGAAATTTGAAAATTTCTTTTTTTAGAATTTATTTTTAAAATTCTTGTAACCTAAATAAATAAACCATCGTCTTATATAATATGAGTACTTTAAATGATCAACATTATATCGACAAAATCCTGCAGGGCGAGACCAATGCGTTTGCCGTTCTGGTTGATCGTTATAAAGATATGATCTTTACTTTGGCCCTCAAGATGGTAAAACACAGGGAAGAAGCAGAAGAAGTTGCTCAGGATACTTTTATAAAGATTTACAATTCGTTGAATAAGTTTAAAGGTGATTCTAAATTTTCGACATGGATTTATAAAATCGCATACAATACGTGTCTGGATCGTTTAAAGAAAAGTAAAAAAGAAGATTTAAATATTTCGATAGATGAGTTTTCCTCCCATTTAATTAAAACCATGGACAATGCTTTGAGTGCTCTTGAAGAAAAAGAACGAAAGCAGACCATTCAGAAATGTTTAAATTTATTACCCAGCGATGAAAATTTCCTTTTAACTTTATTTTATTTTGAGGATCAGAATTTAGAAGAAATCGGGAAAATTATGAATATATCGGCAAATAATGCGAAAGTAAAATTATTTAGAAGCAGACAAAAATTAGCCGTAATTTTGAGAAAACAGTTAGAACCGGAAATAATAGAATATTATGAAATCGGCAAGATTTCAAAGTGAAAACAAAATGAGATTGCCGATACCATATTCCATTAAAATACAAATATTATCTTCATATGAAAGAGAGCGATAAAAATATAGAACAACTTATTGAGAAAATGATGACTGAAGATAAACTACAGTCACCATCCTTTGATTTTACTTCAAAAATAATGACGCAAGTCTTGATTTTTGAAGAGAAAAAGCTCAAAACATACAAGCCTCTAATTTCTAAATCTGTTTGGATTTTTATCGGAGCAGCCTTAACAGCTTTAGTAATTTATGCTTCTCTTTTTTCGGGAACAGAAAACAATCTGGAAATTGGAAAAATATATACGGACAAAATTGCAGATGCATTTTCGGGAATTCATTTTTCTAAAAATATAATGTATGCCTTATTAATCGTTCCTTTTATGATCTTGATTCAGATTGGGGTTTTGAAAAGTTATTTTGATAAGAAGTATGAGTTGTAGAGACGTTAAAAACTAACCAAAAGAATACACCTCGTAATTAAAAAAATGAAAAATAAACTGCCAATTTTTAAAAGCATTCTAAGGACAAAAAAAACACACACATATTCTCTCTTAATGTTGTTGTTTTTTGTCACTAATTATGCATTAGCAATTCCACCAAACTTTACTACTAAGGAAATAAAATTTGTTAGTGAAGGAGTTTCACTGGCCGGAACTGTTTTTACACCTAACAACATACAGGCAGCCGTTGTGATTGTTCATGGATCTGGACAAGAAAAAAGAATGCTAAACTTTGCTGCAACTCTAGCCAACAACGGAATTGCAGTTTTAACTTATGATAAACGCGGAGTTGGAGAATCGGCTGGTGTATATGCCGGACCTGAAGTAGGAACTAACAATGTTGATTTTTCAAATCTAAATCTTTTATCTTTAGATGCTAGTGCTGCTGTAAATACCTTATCTGAGTTTTTATCAAATGAAAAAATAACAATAGGCTTAATTGGAGGTAGTCAGGCTGGATGGATAATTCCAATGGCTGCAGAGAAAAATAAGAAAGTCAAATTTATGACAATATTTAGCGGCGCTCTTATAACCGTTAAAGAACAATTGAGATTCCAATTTTATACAGACGGAGATAAAAATTTTTGGGATACGCACCCTGAAGAAGATGCTAGAAAACATGTATTCAACGACCCAGACAGATATGAGTTTATTGACACAGATCCCAAAGAAATCCTTGCTAAATTATCAATTTCAGGAATTTGGATTTTTGGAGGTAAAGACATTCAAGTTCCCGTCAAGCTATCAATCGAATATCTTGATGTATTAAAATCTAAAAGGAAACCCTATGAATATAAATTATTTCCAAAATTAGGCCACAATACAGCATTTTCAGACTCTGAAGAGCCTATGAAGGATGCCATCAATTGGATTAAAAATATTTCCAAATTAAATATTCATAAGTAAAAAAAGGAGCGCAATATCGCTAAAAGCTATTATAAAAACGAGACAATGTATCTGAAAATTATTTCACAGACCTGGAAGAGATTTATGACTACATTGCTTTTAAAAAATCTTCTTCTTTTAGAAAACTTAAATAAAAAATATTCTATTATTTTTTGAAAAATCATATTGGATTTTAAATCCGAAAATCATATTTTAAGCACTTCAAACTATCAAATATAATTCCCTCATTTACAATAGATTTAGACACGCAAACGTTATTGTTTTTTTAAGAAAATTTTGAGAACCTAAACCGTTGCAATATTGTAACTTATAGAGTATCTTTGCACCCTAATTCGAAATTCATAAAATGAATAAATTATTGATTGTTGGAACAGTTGCTTTCGACGCGATCGAAACTCCTTTCGGAAAAACAGATAAAATATTAGGCGGTGCTGCAACGTACATTGGTTTATCAGCGTCATTTTTTAACTTACAATCGGCCATCGTTTCTGTAGTTGGCGACGATTTTCCTCAAGAACATTTAGATTTATTGACTTCAAAAAATATTGATATCTCTGGTATCGAAATTGTAAAAGGCGGTAAAACGTTTTTTTGGAGCGGTTTATACCATAACGATTTAAACTCTAGAGATACTTTGGTTACTGAGTTGAACGTTTTGGCAGATTTTCAGCCAAAAGTTCCTCAAAATTTCAAAGACTCTGATGTTGTAATGTTAGGAAACTTACACCCTTTAGTACAAAGCAGTGTTTTAGATCAATTAGAGAAAAAGCCAAAATTAGTTGTTTTAGATACAATGAACTTTTGGATGGACTGTGCTCTTCCAGAATTATTAGACGTTATTAAACGTGTTGACGTTATTACAATCAATGACGAAGAAGCAAGACAACTTTCTGGTGAATATTCATTAGTAAAAGCTGCAGCCAAAATCCAGGACATGGGGCCAAAATATGTGGTGATCAAAAAAGGAGAACATGGCGCACTTATCTTCCACAACAGAGAAGTGTTTTTTGCACCAGCTTTACCATTAGAAGATGTTTTTGATCCAACAGGAGCAGGAGACACTTTTGCTGGTGGTTTTTCAGGATTTATTGCACAAAGCGAAAACATTTCGTTTAACAACATGAAAAACGCAGTAATTTACGGTTCAAATTTAGCTTCATTCTGTGTAGAAAAATTTGGAACCGAAAGGATGGAAACATTAAGCAAAGCAGAAGTAGCGATTCGATTACAGCAATTTAAGTCGTTAACTCAGTTTGACATAGAAATATAATGCGCAAAAGCCTCGATAAAACGGGGCTTTTTTATTACGTTAATACACACAACTTACAACAACACACAAAATACAAAAAACAATGAGCGACGCTTTAAAACACGAATGTGGTATAGCCTTAGTTAGACTTCTTAAACCGCTTGAATATTATAAAGAGAAATACGGAACTGCTTTCTACGGAATTCAGAAAATGTATTTGATGATGGAAAAACAGCACAACCGTGGACAAGACGGCGCAGGATTTGCCAGCATTAAACTAGATGTAGAACCAGGACAACGCTACATCAGCAGAGTTCGTTCGAATCATGCACAGCCAATCCAAGATGTTTTCAAACAAATTAATGAGCGAATTAGCGAAGAATTAAAAGAAAATCCTGAAATTGGTGATGATATACAAAAGATAAAATCACAAATCCCGTACGTTGGAGAATTGTTTTTAGGACACGTTCGTTACGGAACTTTTGGAAAAAACAGCATCGAAAGTGTTCACCCATTTTTACGTCAAAGTAACTGGATGCACCGCAACTTGATTTTGGCAGGAAACTTTAACATGACAAATGTAAAAGAGCTTTTTGAAAATCTAGTTGAATTAGGACAGCATCCTAAAGAAATGGCCGATACCGTTACTGTAATGGAAAAAATTGGTCACTTTTTGGACAAAGAGGTAATGCAATTATATCAAGACTGCAAAACAGAGGGTTACTCAAAAAGAGAAGCTTCTCCTGTAATTGCAGAGCGTTTGGATATTGCAAAAATATTAGCCCGCTCCGCTAAAAATTTAGACGGAGGTTACGCAATGGCTGGATTATTAGGCCATGGTGATGCATTTGTTTTTAGAGATCCTGCCGGAATACGTCCAGCATATTTTTATCAGGATGACGAAGTAGTTGTCGTGGCTTCTGAACGTCCGGTTATACAAACTGTATTTAATGTTGCTTTTGAAAATGTTCAGGAAATCAAACCTGGAAATGCTTTGATTATCAAAAAAAGCGGAAAAGTTTCGATGGAGCAGATTTTAGAACCAACTGTTAAAAAGGCTTGTTCGTTTGAGAGAATCTATTTCTCAAGAGGAAGTGATGCAGAAATTTATCAGGAACGTAAAGATTTAGGAAAATTAATTTTACCTGCAGTTCTTAAGTCAATTGACAGCGATACAGACAATACTGTTTTCTCTTATATTCCAAATACAGCAGAAACTTCGTTTTATGGTTTGGTAGAAGCGGCTCAGGATTTCCTGAATCAGCGTAAAAACAATTATATTCTAGAAAACAGAAATACACTTACTGCCGAAACTCTGCAGGAACTTTTAGCTGTAAAAATACGTACAGAGAAAGTTGCTATTAAAGATGCAAAGCTTAGAACATTTATTACAGAAGACAGCAGTCGTGATGATTTGGTTGCTCACGTTTACGACGTTACTTATGGCGTAATTAAACCTACAGACAATCTAGTTATTATTGACGACAGCATTGTACGTGGTACAACACTTAAAATGAGCATCATTAAAATGATGGATCGTTTAAAACCTAAACGTATTGTAATTGTTTCTTCGGCACCGCAAATTCGTTATCCGGATTGTTACGGAATTGACATGGCAAAATTAGAGGGACTTGTTGCCTTTAGAGCCGCATTAACTTTATTAAAAGAAAGAAATTTATATCACATAGTCGACGAAGTTTATCTAAAATGTAAAGCACAGGAAAATTTTGCAGATACAGACGTTGTAAATTATGTAACTGCTATTTACGATCAATTTACTCCTGAGGAGATATCAGATAAAATTGCCGAAATGCTAAGCTCTCCAGAGATCAATGCCGAAGTAAAAATCATTTTTCAAAAAGTAGAAGATTTACATATTGCATGTCCTAAAAATTTAGGAGATTGGTATTTTACGGGAGATTATCCTACACCAGGCGGAAATCGCGTTGTAAATCGTGCATTTATGAATTTTTATGAAGGAAAAGACGCAAGAGCTTATTAAAAAAGTATTAACAAAAGGTTAATTAGTGCATTTCATCGGTTTTTTTTACCGTTCATCCTATATGTTTGGTAAAATTGAAAGACTACAATACTTTTGGAAAACCATAACATTAGTAGGTTAAGTTTATGGTAGATTTGGGGCAAAAAGGGTGGAAGCAATTCCACCTTTTTTATTGGAATAAACTCAAGTATTTCTACAGCAGCAAATTATATTCATTTAATCGATTATTTTTACCTTTCATCTGATATTTTTTTTTCTTAAACAGAACTGCAATATATTTATTATACCATAACATTAGTAGGTTAAGTCTATGGTAGATTTGGGGCAAAAAAGGTGGAAGAGATTCCGCCTTTTTTATTTTTATTTTTTTAGAGAAAAGAGAATAGAAAATAGAACCAAGAGAATAGACTAAAGACGAAAATATAAAGCGCAAAAAAAGACGGATAACTATTAAGTCATCCGTCTTTTTTCTTTATTCTTTACTCTATTTTATTATTTATCTAAAGCAAATCTTCTTGCAACTTCTGTCCAGTTAATTACACTGAAAAAAGCTTCAATATAATCTGGTCTTCTATTTTGGTAGTTTAAGTAGTAAGCATGCTCCCAAACATCCATTCCTAAAATTGGAGTTCCACCGTTACCAGCAACTTCCGGCATTAATGGATTATCTTGATTTGGAGTTCCTACAACTTCTAATTTTCCACCTTTAAGAACTGTTAACCAAGCCCATCCTGATCCGAATTGTGTTGCACCAGCTTTAGCAAATTTTGCTTTAAACTCTTCAAAACTTCCAAAAGAAGACTCAATTGCTGCTAATAAATCACCTGTTGGTAATCCGCCTCCGTTTGGAGCCATTACAGTCCAGAATAAATTGTGGTTGTAGAAACCTCCACCATTATTACGAACTGCAGCGTTAGATTTATCTAAGTTTATCAAGATGTTTTCGATAGTTTTTCCTTCTAAATCTGTTCCTGCAATTGCTGCATTTAGATTTGTTGTGTAAGCATTATGATGTTTAGAATGGTGAATTTCCATTGTGCGAGCATCAATATGTGGTTCTAATGCATCATATGCATAAGGTAATTGTGGTAATTCAAAAGCCATGATTTATAATTTTATGGTTTATAATAATTTATTCCAAATTTAGACATTTAACTTTGGAATTGAAAATACTATTTCGTTATAATTGAATATAATTAACTGATAATTTGATTTTTTATTATGTAAATAACTGTAAATCTTTATTTTCCGTTAAAAGTAGTCATTGTGTTTTCTAAACCGGCAGTTCCAAAATTTTTAATTATTTCTGAAGAAATTTCTAAACGTTCCGGAAGTTTTGCCTTTTCTTCTTCGTCCCAATCTCCTAAAACATAATCTACCTGCTGTCCTTTTTTGAATTGATCACTGATCCCAAATCTAAAACGAGTATAGTTTTGTGTATTGAGGACTAAGTTTATATTTTTTAATCCGTTGTGGCCGCCGTCGCTTCCTTTTGGCTTGATGCGAATGGTTCCGAAGGACAAGTTTAAGTCGTCTGTAATGACTAAAATATTTTCCAGCGGAATGTTTTCTTTGTCCATCCAATATTTAACTGCCTTACCGCTAAGATTCATATAAGTATTTGGCTTTAAAAGAAAAAAGGTTCTTCCTTTAAATTTATATTCGGCCAAAGCGCCTAGTTTTACGGTTTCGAAAGAAAGGCTTTCTTTTTTGGCCAAAAAGTCTAAAACTTTAAAACCAATATTATGTCTTGTGTTTACGTATTCAGCCCCGATGTTGCCCAATCCTACGATTAAATATTTCTTCATATAATCTGTGTTCTCTTCTTTTTGTGTTGATGAAAACAGTTTTGTTATCCATTTTATCATGATGCAAAAATAAACTTAATTAGGGAATGTGCCAATTGGTTAATTAGATAATTTGAAAATGTGAGAATTAGATAATTGCTTGTTGATCGTGATTTAACCGCAAAGTTCGCAAAGGTTTACGCTAAGATTGCAAAGAAAATGCCTCTCGCGGATTTAGCTGATTAGACAGATTTTCTTCTGGTATCTCAGAATTGTAGCGACTTAGAATCTTATGAAAAAGACATTTTCTCGCTAGCCCTGACAGAAGCGGTATCCTTTTTCCTGCTTCTTTAGCAGGGAAAAGATATAGCGGATGGCAGGAATGTTATTTCTTGAAAAAATGAAGAGTCTCTGCTTCTAAAAAAAAATTTGATAATTAGAGGATGTGCCAATCAGATAATTGTCTTTAAAGGCTGAGCGAAGTCAAAAGCCTTTTCACGTTAAAAACCTCAGCATCTCAGCACCTTAGTCTCGAGGCTTCGGGATAGAACCTCAAAAAAAAAGCCCCAATCGAAAGATTGAGGCTTTTTGTATTGATTTGAAAAAAATTATTTTTTCTTTCCTTTTGCAGGAGCTTTTGCAGCTTTTGCAGCTTCTTGAGCAGCTTTCATAGCAGCACGAGAAATTCTTACTTGAGCAACAACTGTGTTCTCTGGGTGCATGATTTTGTAATCAGGAGTACCAACTTTAGTAACATATAATTTGTTACCCATTTCAAGTGGAGTAATATCAGCTTCAACAAAATCAGGAAGATTTTTAGGTAAAGCTTTAACTTTTAATTTACGTGTGTTTAAACGTAAAACACCACCTGCAAGAACACCTTTAGATGTACCAACGATTTTTACAGGAACTTCCATTGTGATTTCTTTATCATCAAATAATTGGAAGAAGTCAATGTGTAAAATTTTGTCAGATACTGGGTGAACCTGAATGTCTTGCAAAATTGCATTGAATGATTTTCCTTTTCCAAGTTCGATCACAACTGTGTGAGCGTTTGGAGTGTAAACCAAGTTTTTGAACGCAGCAGCGTCTGCTGAGAAATGTACTGCCTGATTTCCTCCGTATAACACGCAAGGAACCGCTCCAGCATTACGTAAGGCTTTAGTTGACACTTTGCCCACGCTTTCTCTTTCTGATCCTTTAATTGTAATCGATTTCATTGTAAAAAAAATATAGTTATTAATAAATATACATTGCTTTAAGCTTTAGGCACTAGGCTTTAGGCTTTTTTGTAATTGCGAATAGCTTATGGCTTATTGCCTAAAGCCTACTGCTTTTACATTATAAATTTTCCACTAATGGAATTGTTGTGGTGCACCATGTGCATAACTTCGGCAAAAAGAGGTGCACAACTCACTACTCTGATTTTCTTTGATTCTTTCTTTAACGGAATAGAATCGGTTACGATTAATTCTGTTAATTTCGAATTTTCTATTTTCTCATACGCACCGCCTGATAAAATAGCGTGTGTACAAATTGCTCTTACACTTAGTGCTCCTTTTTCGATCATTAAGTCTGCTGCTTTTGCCAGCGTTCCTCCTGTATCGATCATATCGTCTACTAATATTACGTTACGGCCTTTTACTTCACCAATCAGCTCCATAGTGTCGATAAGGTTGGCTGCTTTTCTTTGTTTGTAACAGATTACTACGTCTGATTCTAAAAACTTAGAGTAAGCATATGCTCTTTTTGAACCTCCCATATCCGGAGATGCAATGGTCAGATTTTCTAATTTTAAACTTTCTACGTATGGTAAAAAGATGGTAGATGCAAATAAATGATCTACTGGTTTCTCGAAAAACCCCTGGATTTGATCTGCATGTAAATCCATTGTCATTACTCTTGTTGCTCCGGCAGCATCTAATAAATTAGCTACTAATTTTGCTCCAATCGGAACTCTTGGTTTGTCTTTTCTGTCCTGTCTTGCCCAACCAAAGTAAGGCATAACAGCTGTAATATGTCTTGCTGATGCGCGTTTTGCAGCATCAATCATTAATAACAATTCCATCAAATTATCGGCAGTTGGAAAAGTAGAGCACACGATAAACACGCGTAAACCTCTTATTGACTCTTCATAAGACGGCTGAAATTCTCCATCACTATACGTTGACATCGTTACTTTTCCTAACGGAATACCGTATTGTTCTGCAATTTTCTCTGCAAGATAAACACTTTGTGAACACGCAAAAATTTTAGCTTCTGGTTCTAGGTGCGACATTATAATTTGTTGTTTTGTAGTTAGTTGTGTGTGCGTCGTTTTAACGAGCTGCAAATTTATAAAATTTATCGAACACTGAAAGGAAAAATTTAAGTATTTTTAGTAGAATTTTTAATTTTATTTTTTACATTTGCACCGTGTTAAAGGAATGACATCATTTATGACTTCATTCTATTGCGTTAGAGTAATTGATTTTTTTAATTATTCTTTCGTCTGCTAAGCCCGGATGGCGGAATTGGTAGACGCGCTGGTCTCAAACACCTGTGGGAAACCGTGCCGGTTCGACTCCGGCTCCGGGTACAAAAAACCTCTTCTTAACGGAAGAGGTTTTTTTGGTTTTATACGATTATTTTTTCACCATATAAGTAATTAAAGCTATAAATCTATTAAATAACTTACAATGGAATGGGCTTTAGATTATTAAGAAATGATCACTTATTAGCGATGTTTCTAATCTTTAAAGCAGTATATCTTTTTAAAATTAGATCATGATTTTCATTAATATTAATTAACGGTATAGTTTTTCTATTTTTAATTTCATCATAATCTGAATATTCTGGATTATATTTTAGAAGCTCTTCTACTTTATATTCTATTAAATAAATGAGGAAACCGTTTTTTTGTTTCATCCATAACTTCCTGATGAGAATACATTTTCCCGTTTTCAACATCTTCTAAAGCTTTGTCGATTGCTTCTTTTTGATCATCATTTAATAAAGACTTATTGTCTTTTTCATTTGAATTAATTATTTCTTTCATAATTTACTTACTAACTTATATGGTGGAAACCTCACAACTCGCCTCATGCAAAACAGGAAAATTGCAGGAATTAGCAATAAAACACAATTGATTTGCTTTTGAATGCAGTTCTAAAGCCAAATTTACTTTATCTGAGTTTACAATTGTAACTTTTGGATACAACCGAACCTCAACAAAACGTCCGCTTCCGTCTGGAGAAACCTCGAGAGTTGCTTCGGCATTGTCTGAATATTCGAGTACTTCTATTCCGTTTTGAGAACAGACATATAAGTATGACATCATATGGCAGGAAACCAAACTACTCAACAATAAATCTTCAGGATTGTATAATGATGGATCGCCTTTGAAAGCTTTTGCTGCTGAAACATCTAAGACAGGTTTTCCTTCAATTTTTATTTGATGACTTTTGTTATAAAATCGCTTCGTTGAATTTTCTTGATTTTGATTTGATACCCAGTTTATTGCTGCTTTAAATAGATGTTTCATTTTGCTTTAGTTTTCTATTGCTAAGTTAAGATTTTTATAAGGTTGCGAATGAATTAATCTCGCAAAGTCGCAGAGACACAAAGTTTTTTCTGCCACGAATTCACTAATTTTCACTAATTAAAATAACCTTCCTGATTTGTGTTAATTCGTGTAATTCGCGTCAAACTTCACTCCATAAAAAAACCTCAAAAGCATAACTTTCGAGGTTTTTAAGAGAATTACTGAACTAATTAACAAATTCTAAAACTATTTCTGTACAGAAAATTTAAAAGTAGTTTTAGTTTTATATTTTTCTCCCGGGTTTAAAACCGTGGTTGGGAAATTTTTCTGGTTTGGAGAATCTGGATAATGTTCTGTTTCTAAACAAAGTCCGGTTCTGTGTGCGTATGTTTTTCCGTCGCGCGTTGGTAATGTTCCGTCAAGGAAATTTCCTGAGTAAAACTGAATTCCAGGTTCGTCTGTTGTCATTTCTAGAACTCTTCCGCTTGCTGCGTGGTAAACTTTTGCAATGATTGTTTTTCCTTTTTCAGGATTGTTCAACACCCAGCAGTGATCGTAACCTTTTCCTTTTTCTAATTGCTCATTTTTAGCCGCGATATCTTTTCCAATTAATTTTGGCGTTCTAAAATCGAAAGGTGTATTAGCCACATCATCTAATTTTCCTGTCGGAATTAAAGTCGCGTCAACCGGAACTAATTTATCAGCATTCAAAGTCAATTCGTGATCTAAAATTGTTTTTGTAAAATCTCCTGACAAATTGAAATAAGAATGCTGTGTTAAGTTTACAACGGTTTTCTTATCTGTTGAAGCTTCATACAAAACATCCAATTGATTATCATTTGTCAAAGTATAAGTCACAAAAACCTGCAAGTTTCCAGGATAACCTTCTTCCATATCTTTACTTAAATACGATAATTTTAAAGAAGCTGTTTCACCAGACTTAACCTCATCGGCTTTCCAGACTACATTAAAATAGCCTTGCGGACCGCCGTGCAAAGCATTTGGCGCGTTGTTTATTGCCAATTGATATTCTTTTCCATCTAATGAAAATTTACCTTTTGCAATTCGGTTTCCGTATCTTCCAATCAATGCTCCGAAGAAAGGATTTTCTTTTTCATATTGTGCCAAAGAAGTAAATCCGATTACTACATTTTCAGAAACTCCTTCTTTATTAGGTACTTTCAAATCTGTAATTCTGCCGCCAAAAGTGATGATGTCGACTTCCATCCCATTTTGGTTTTTCAGTTTATAACTCTCGACTTTTTCTCCTTTTGCAGTTGTTCCGTATTCTGATTTTTCAATTGTTACTAAAGCTTTTTCAGCAGCAGCAGTTTTTTCTGTATCTGCTTTTTTATCGCTTTTACATTGAACTGAAAGCGTCGCCAAACCTAAAATCGTAATTCCGAAAATGTAACGTTTTAATCCTTTCATAATTGATATTTTATTTTTTGTAAGTGGTTAGATAATCGTTGGGCATAATTTAACAATGTAATATTTTGACGCGGATAAAACAGATTCGTTATCACGAATACGCTGATTTACACAGATTTTTTAGATTCTATAAATCTATTTTTATCTGCGTTTTTGCGACAGCAAATCCGTTTTATCTGCGTTGTAAATTTTACATATTATTTACTCAACAAAGTTAAAAGTAGCAAAAAAAATTGAACCTCTGCTTCTTTGAACCTTTGCACCTTTAATTACAATCCGTGTTGAAACAAATGATAATATGCTTCGTTAGCGTTGATCTTATCTTTAAAGTCTCTTACTGTCGTTTTCTCATCAATAACCAATAATTCGATTCCAGCAATATCTGCGAAGTCTTCCATATATTCTGTTGTTAGAGATTGGCTGTAAACCGTATGATGCGCTCCTCCAGCTAGAATCCAAGCTGTTGCTGCAATATCCAAGTTTGGCTTACAATCCCATAAAACTCTGGCAACTGGTAATTTTGGTAATTCTGCCATTGGTTTTATCGCCTCAACTTCGTTAACAATTAAACGGAAACGAGTTCCCATATCTACCAAAGAAACATTGATTGCATCTCCGGCTGGCGAATTGAACACCAAACGAGCTGGATCTTCTTTTCCGCCAATTCCTAAAGGATGCACTTCGCAAGAAGGTTTTCCGTCAGCGATAGATGGACAGATTTCTAACATGTGCGATCCTAAAACGTATGATTTTTGCGGTGTAAAGTGGTAAGTGTAATCTTCCATGAAAGATGTTCCGCCTTCCAAACCAATATTCATTACTTTTAAAGCTCTTACCATTGCAGCTGTTTTCCAGTCTCCTTCTCCACCAAAACCATAACCATCGGCCATTAATCTTTGTGTTGCAATTCCCGGTAATTGTTTCCAAACGCCAAGATTTTCAAATGTATCTGTAAAAGCGCCAAATCCTCCTTCTTCAAGGAAAGCTCTTAATCCTAATTCAATTTTTGCCGCTTCCGCTAAAGAACTTCTTTGCGCTCCGCCTTCTTTTAAAGAATCGGTTAAAGTATAAGATGCTTCGTAAACGGCTAATAAATCGTTTAGTTCTTTGTCTGTTACTTTCTCAATATATTTTGTAACATCAGAAGAATCATATCCGTTTACAGAAACGCCGAAACGAATTTGAGCTTCTACTTTATCACCTTCTGTAACGGCAACTTCACGCATATTGTCTCCAATACGAGCTACTTTTAGATTTTGAAGTTCATCCCAGCCTAAAACGACTCTTGACCAGATTCCTAATTTTTTCTGAACTCTTTCGTCTTCCCAGTGTCCAACTACAACTTTACGTTTTTTACGCATTCTTGACATGATGAAACCGAATTCACGATCTCCGTGTGCTGATTGATTCAGGTTCATGAAATCCATATCGATAGATCCCCACGGAATTTCAGCATTGTATTGTGTATGCAAATGACATAATGGTTTTTTCAAAATACTCAAACCGCCAATCCACATTTTTGCCGGCGAAAAAGTATGCATCCACGCAATAATTCCGATACAGTTTTTAGCCGAATTTGCTGCTAAACAAACGTCTAATATTTGAGATGGAGATTTTACCACATCTTTATAAACTACTTTTACCGGAATACTCGATGAAGCGTCCAATCCTTTTGCAATTATTTGCGAATGCTCCGCTACTTTTCTTAATGTTTCTTCACCGTATAATTCTTGGCTTCCTACTACAAACCATACTTCTTTTTGAGATATATCTATCATTTTGTTTAATCGTTTATTTGTTTAATCGTCAAATCGTTTTTCTTTATCTAAAAATTCACTATTAACGAAAATCTTTTCTCTTTGTTCTTTATTCTATTTTCTTTAATCTAAAATCTACATTCTAAAATCTAAAATCATTATTGTCCGTAATACGAATCTTTTCCGTGTTTACGGTTGTAATGTTTCTTAATTAATGAGTCTTTTAATCTTGGTGCATTTGGATTTATTTGCAAAGTCAGGTATGCCATTTCTGCCACAACTTCTAGAACTTTACTGTTGTAAACCGCTTTTGCAGCGTTTTTTCCCCAGGCAAACGGACCGTGATTTCCGATCAAAATCATTTCTACTTCTTCGTATGAAAGATTTTTTTCTTTGAAACAATCTAGAATCTGAATTCCGGTATTGTGTTCGTAGTTTCCTTCAATCAATGCATCTGCCATTGGCGGCGCGCACGGAATATCAGCTGTTAAGTGATCGGCATGTGTGGTTCCAAAAATCGGAATATCTTGCTGTGATTGCGCCCAAGCCACAGAATAAGTGGCGTGTGTATGTGCAACACCACCAATATTTGGCCAGTTTTTATATAAGTAAGCATGCGTTTTTGTGTCTGATGACGGACGCATTGTTCCTTCGATAATATTATTATCAAAATCGACAATAACCATATCTTCTGGTTTTAAATCTTCATACGGAACACCGCTTGGTTTAATGGCAAAAACACCATTTTTTCTATCAACGGCACTTACGTTTCCGAAAGTATAGACAACCAAATTCAGTGCATTCAACTGCATATTGGCTTCGTAACATTCTTGTTTTAAATCTTTATAAAGAGAGCTCATGCTGTGCTGTTTTAATGTTTGGATCTTCGTAAGCGCTTAATTGATCGTAAGCAACAAGCAGTTTGTTATACGCAGCTACTTTATCTAATTGAGGAAAATATTCTCCGTCAAAATCACTTCCAATTTTTTGACTTGCTTCGATTACGTTAGGGTAAATTCCGGCTGCAACGGCGGCGTAAATTGCTGCTCCCAAAGCTGGAGTTTGGTCTGAAGCTGCAATTTTAATTGGCTTGTTTAGAACATTGGCCAATGTCTGCATGATAAAAGGAGATTTACGGGCAACACCGCCAATTCCGATAACGCTGTCGATTTTTACACCTTCTTCTTCAAAACGATCTACGATTTTCTTCGCTCCAAAACAAATTGCATTAACTAAAGCTTTAAAAATATGAGGCGCTTTTGTTCCTAAAGAAAGATTCGAAATCGCACTTTTTAATTCCTGATTTGCATCTGGAGTTCGTCGCCCGTTGATCCAGTCCAAAGCAATTGGAAGACTTTCTGAAACCGGAATTTTGGCTGCTTCTTTTGTCAATTCTACAATTAATTTATCGCTGAATTCTTCTCTTAATTGTTCTTTTTGAGCTTCGTTTAAAATTGAAGAAGAACCTAATAAGTGTTCCGTTGGCCACATTAATAATTCTTTGTACCAAGCCAGTAAATCGCCAAAAGCAGATTGCCCTGCTTCTAAACCAATAAAGCCCGGAATAACGGAACCATCAACTTGTCCGCAGATTCCGCGAACGGTTTTTGTTCCTACTTCATCATAAGAACCAACTAGAATATCACAGGTTGATGTTCCCATAACACGGACTAAAGTATTTTCTCCAATTTTAGCTCCAACTGCTCCAGAATGCGCATCAAAAGTTCCAACAGCCACAACTGTTTCTGTTGAAAGTCCCAAACGGTCTGCCCATTCTTTGCTTAAATTTCCTGCTGATAAATCAGATGTATAGGTTTCATCGTATAGATTTCCGCGAAGCTGTGCTAAATACGGATGTAGTTTTTCTAAAAATTCAACTGGCGGAAGTCCGTTCCAGTCTGCGTGCCACATGGCTTTGTGTCCTGCGGCGCAGCGGCTTCTTTTAAAGGTTTTTAAATCTTTATTTTCAATTAATAAATACGTCATTAAATCGCAGTGTTCCATCCAGGTATGTGCAGCATTTCTAACTGCTTCATCTTCTCTGGCAATGTGAAGGATTTTTGCCCAAAACCATTCTGATGAGTAAATTCCGCCTACATATTTTGTTACATTTTCTCCGCCCCAGCTTACGGCCAGTTCATTAATTTCGTTTGCTTCATTTATAGAAGTATGATCTTTCCACAAAACCATCATGGCATTTGGGTTTTCCTCAAAACCTTTTGTCAAAGCCAATGGAATTCCTTCTTTTGTAACCGGAACCGGCGAAGATCCGGTTGTATCTATACAGATTCCTTTTACTAATGAAGGATCAACTTTACTTTCTTTTATAACAGTTTGAATCGTGATTTCTAATCCTTCGATATGATCTAAAGGATGCTGGCGAAACTGATTTATAGACGCGTCACAATATTGTTTGTTTTTCCATCTTTTGTAATGAGAAACATTCGATGCCAGCTCCTGTCCATTTTCAGTATCAATCAGCACCGCGCGAACAGAATCTGTTCCGTAGTCTAATCCTATTACATAATTTTTCATTCTAATTTTATTTTTAAAATATTGACAAATATAGATATAATTAATTTATAAGTGTATAAAAAACACTTAACAAAAACTGCGTAATTAATTTTTACCATAAATGCATTAAAACAGCATTTTAGCCTTTAAACAAAAAACAAATGTTAATAATACATTTATAACGCTGCGATTATTTCATGTTTAAAATAAAAACCATCGCTTTTAATATAAATTTTTTAGATTCCTCTGAATTATTTTCCCTCTAAAACCAGTACCGAAAAAGGCGGGATTATTATTTCCAGCTTTCCTTTTTTATTTTCAAATCCTTTAAAAGCAACAGGAACAATTTTATTAGGATTTTCGAAAGAATTATGATCCTGCAGTTTTGAAGCTGTCAGTATACTTGCTGTAAAATTTTTACTAGTTAAATCTTTAACATCAATTTCGATTTTGTGTTTATTTACGGCATCAATATTTACTAACGAAATATGAACTGCACCGTTTTTATCTTTTGAAGCCGAAGCCGAAACTGCCGGAATCGTTTGGTCTTTTAAAGTATATAAGGGCGAATTAAAACTTAAAGGCAGCAGTTTTGCATCCTGATGTACGTTGTACATTTGCATGACATGATACGTTGGTGTTAAAATCATTTTTGTTTTATCCGTCAGAATTACGGCTTGCAGCACATTTACACACTGCGCTAAATTTGCCATTCTTACTCTATCGGCGTGGTTGTTGAAAATATTGAGCGTAGCACCGGCTAAAACCGCATCTCTAATGGTATTTTGCTGATACAAAAATCCAGAATTTGTTCCTTTTTCTACATCATACCATCCGCCCCATTCGTCTACAACCATAGCTACTTTTTTCTCAGGATCATATTTATCCATAACCGCAGCATGTTTGGTTACTAATTCTTCCATTTTTAGAGCCTGCTGCATAGTTTTAAAATATTGTTCTTCAGAAAAATTAACGGCATCTCCTTTTTTATTCCAGTCAATTACAGAATAATGATGCACACCAACACCGCCAAGCATATTTAAAGGAATATTTTTCATTAAAACTTCGGTCCAATTATAATCGCTGCTGTTGGCTCCAGATGCAATGCGGTTTATACCGCCGCTATTATTCCAGTCGGCCATAAACGTGGCAAATTTTCGATATTCTCCTGCATAATATTCTGCTGTCATATTACCGCCGCAACCCCAGGCTTCGTTTCCGATTCCCCAATATTTTACTTTCCATGGTTCTGTTCTTCCATTTTTTTTACGCAGATCGCTCATCGGACTTTTACCTCCAAAATTGGCATACTGAATCCAATCTGCAAATTCCTGAACAGTACCGCTTCCTACATTTCCAGACAAATAAGGTTCTGCTCCAAGCACTTCACAGAGATTTAAAAAATCATGTGTGCCAAAACTGTTATCTTCTGTTACACCTCCCCACCATTGGTTTACAATTGTTGGTCTTTGCTCTTTTGGTCCAATTCCGTCTTTCCAATGATAGGTGTCTGCAAAACAACCGCCCGGCCATCTTAAGTTTGGAATTTTGAGCTCTTTTAAGGCTTTAATAATATCATTTCGAACTCCGTTTGTATTGGGTATTTTTGAAGTATCTCCCACAAAAAATCCACCGTAAATACAACGCCCCAAATGCTCGGCAAAATGGCCGTAAATATTTTTATTAATTACCGGCGCCGATGCATCATTTTTTATTGAAATGATTACGGGTTCTTTTTGCGCACAAATTGTTTGAACAGAAAATATAACAAACAATAATAAGAATGCTTTTTTCATAATTTGGTTTTTGTTTTTGGATGATAGAAAAATATATAGATCGAATATTTTCTAATCTTTGTGGTTTTATAGTTTAATAAGTGTTTGATTAACATTTGTAAATTTAAACAAAAAAAAGCCGGATAAAAAAATAAAAATCTTAGAACAACTGGTTGCAAAAAACAAATTTCATAATTTAAGATTAAAAAATCGGCTGTAATAAAGGCTTAATAAAGGATTTGATTATTAAAGAAAAAAGCTGCGAGTCTAAAAAATTTGACAAAAAAATTTGAAAACCGCACGATTTATAACATGTATCTGGATTTTTTAAATTTCTAATGTGAAATAATAACTCTAAGATTAATTCTCTTTTAAAATTGTTCCTACCTTTGACCTCTGAATTTGATATGAAATTGAAAAAGATTGTTCTAAAACTTATGCTTTTACCAATTAAAAATCAATTAATAAGGATTTAGATTTAATGAGTTTTTACATAAGTGTAAAAACTACATTAATAAATTATGAAACCTCTCAGGAAGTTTATATATTTACACATAAAATATTGAATATGCTAAACACTTATAGCTCTGCCGATAAGGTCTTATTAGCGGTAGATTGCATCATTTTTGGATTCGACAATGAAGGTCTGAAAATACTTCTAATCAAAAGAGATTTTGAACCGGAAAAAGGAAAATGGTCTTTGATTGGAGGTTTTTTAAAACGAGACGAAGTTCTTGATGATGCTGCTATTAGAATTCTAAATACTTATACAGGTTTAAACGACATTTATATGGAGCAGTTATATGCTTACAGCGAAATTGATCGTGATCCGGTAGAAAGAACTATTTCGGTTTCTTATTATGCATTGATTAATATTGAAAACCACAATGCCGAAATGATTCAGAATTATCACGCTGAATGGTTTAGCATAAACGAAATGCCAAAGCTTATTTTTGACCATAACGAAATGGTGCATCACGCGATTAGAAGACTTCGCTACAGAACGTCTATAAAACCAATTGGTTTTGAATTACTGCCAGAAAAATTTACAATGCGCCAATTATTAGAATTGTATGAAGCAATTTTAAGCAAAGAACTCGACAAACGAAATTTTATAAGTAAGATTAATTCTTTGGAGATTCTAAATAAATTAGAAGAAAAAGACATGCAGTCTTCTCGAAAAGGATCTTATCTCTATACTTTTAATAAAGAAAAATACGAAGAAAAATTACTTAACGATTTTGTTTTAAATCTATAATTTTTCGATAATAATAAGACTTGCAAGCCCTGAAAAAGTATACTTTTCGGGGCTTATTTTTTAGATATAATCTTAAAGAGAATTTCTCATCGTGAGTGATGATTTATTTTCGATCTGCTCTTTTGTTCCCTTACGAACCATATCGGCAAGAATTTTTCCCATCAGTTCAAAATGGGTAGAAATAGTTGTAATGCCGTTTGCCGCGATTTTTTTTAACGGTGTTTCATTATAAGATATAATTCCAAAATCGGCTCCTAATTTTAAGTTCTTACTTGCTGCATTTTCTATCACGCGAACCAAATCTCGATCGTTGGGAATAATATACAAGTCGCCAAGCGTTATTTCCCTATTGGTAAATTCTGTGATAATTTCGTGTTCAAAATCATATTTTTCGCAGAAGAATTCAAAACCTAATTTCATTCCGATTGGTTCTCTAAATCCCGGAAAAATCAGAATCAGCTTTTTGTATTTATTCAATCGGGATTTTCCTTTAAGCAATCCTTCAAAAATATCTTTTTGATGATTTTGATAAATTGCCGGATACCTTTTTAAGTCTGAATTGGTCTGATCCAGTATGATTACATCATTTACTGGTAGGGTTTTTATCAAATCAGCTATATCGATTAAGTTCGTCGGCATAATTATATATTTTGTATAATTTCCGTTACTGTCATTTACCAGTTTTTTAAAAACCTCAACATTAAAATGATGAAAGAAAATATCGACCTGAACATTTTTTCCGATGTTTTTTAGAAAGGAATTATAAATGTCCTCTTTAAAAATATTCAGCTCATCAAAAAGTAAAAAAATCTTCTGTTTTATACTGATTTCAATGCTTTTAACGTAATAACCTTTTCCAGGAATGGCATAAATTATACCTCTTTTCTTTAGTTCGTCATAAGCAAGCAGCACTGTATCACGCGACAAATCAAATGCCAGACAGACTTTATTAACCGACGGAAGCTGATCGCCTTTTATTAATTTTTCTTCTTCGATTGCTTTCTCAATTGAAAGAATTATCTGCTTATATTTTGGAAGCCCAATATTGTTTTGTACAGAAATTACGTTCATAAAAATTTCATTTTTATGGCAAGATACAAAAACTGGTAGGTACTGGTATGCAAATATTAGAAATGTTTCTATTTTTGGATTTCATTTTTGGCAATAATAGCATGGAAATAAAACATATATCGCATTTTCAAAACAGTTCTAATTCGAAATTATTTGGTTTAATGCCCGATAAAGAAGAAATTTATTCTTTTGAGTTAACTAATAAAAACGGAATGAAAGTTCAGGTTATTAATTATGGAGCAACTGTAACTTCTTTGCAAGTTCCATTAGATAATGGAAAATTTGTTGATGTTGTTTTAGGTTTTGATAATCTTCAGGCTTATTTAGATTCGTACAGCCTTCCGAGTGCTCCTTATTTTGGAACCACTGTCGGGCGTTATGCAGGAAGAATTCATAATGCTGCTTTTACTCTTAACGATAAAACTTTTCAGCTTTTAGGAAACAATAATGGAAACACTTTGCATGGCGGTGATTTTGGTTTTGGAAGAAAAGTGTGGAATGTTACTGATCTAACGGCTGGAGAAAATCCGTCGATAACTTTTGGATTATTAAGTGAAGATTTAGACCAGAACTTTCCCGGAGAAATGCACGTTTATCTTACCTATACTTTAACCGAGCAAAACGAATTAAAATTAGAATATAAAGCTACTTCTACAGAAGATACCGTGATCAATTTAACGCATCACAGCTACTTTAATTTAAACGGTCACGATTCTACAGTTTCTAATCAGGAAATGTTTATCGAATCGGATAAAATGCTGGAAACTGACCAAAATAATATTCCAACCGGAAATTTTATCGATTTAAACAATCATGAATTCGACTTTAGAACACCTAAAAAATGTCCGTTCCCGATTGATAATTCATTTGTAGTTAATTCTAAAAATGAGGCTGCAAGGTTAATCAGTTCAATAAACAATTTACAAATGAATGTTTATACTGATCAGCCAAGTGTTCATATTTATGTAGGAGGAAATTGTTTTAATACTTTAAAAGGAAAAGAAAATACCGATTATAATGCTCAAAGCGGTATTTGTTTTGAAACTCAAAATTTTCCTGATGCTCCAAATCACAGTCATTTTCCAAATGCTGTTTTAAAAAAAGGAGATCAATATTCTCAAAACACAGTTTATAAATTTGAAAATTTAGTTTAAAAAACAACTCAAATACTTTATCATAACCACACTACAATGAATGATATTTTAATACAAAATACTACTGCTTTTTTTGAGAAATCTTTTGGATCTGTTCCTCAAAAAGTAGTGCTGTCTCCAGGAAGAATTAATATTATAGGAGAACATATTGATTATAATGATGGTTATGTGCTGCCGGCTGCAATAGATAAAATAATTTGTTTTGCTTTTGAAAAAAACGATTCGAAAAAATCCAAAATTATTGCAATCGATTTGAATGAAGAGTTTGAAATTGATTTAACTCAAGAAGTAAAACTAAGTAAAGTTGTCTGGACAAATTACATTCGCGGCGTGATCAAACAGCTGCAGGATAATGGTTTTTCTTTTGAAGGTTTCAATTGTGTTTTCAGCAGTAACATTCCGGTTGGTTCAGGTTTATCCTCTTCTGCAGCTTTAGAATGCGGTATGATTTACGGTATAAAAGAGCTCTTTAACCTGGATATTCAAAAATTAGACATTTCTCTTTTAGGACAGAAAGCAGAACATTGGGTTGGTATCAACTGCGGTATTATGGATCAGTTTTCGAGCGTTCATGGGCTTGAAAACAAAGTAATAAAGTTAGACTGCAATACTCTAGAATATGAATATCACAATGCAGATTTCAAAGATTATTCTTTGATTTTGATGGACAGTAATGTAAAACATTCTCTTTTTACCTCTGAATATAATACGCGCAGAATTGAATGTGAAGAAGGATTAGCGATCATAAAAGCTGAATTTCCGGAAATAAAAAGTTTTAGAGATTGTTCAGAAGAGCAGGTTTTGAATCTAAAGAATAAAATGAGCGAAAAAGTATTTAGCCGTGTTCATTTTGTTGTCAAAGAAATTAACCGAGTTGTAAAAGCATGCGAAGCTTTAGACCAAGGAAATATTGAAGTTTTGGGTCAATTGCTTTTTGAGACTCATTACGGTTTGTCGCAAGAATATGAAGTAAGCTGCGAAGAATTGGATATGCTGGTAAATACTGCAAAAGATGATGATGCAATAATTGGTTCTCGCTTAATGGGCGGAGGTTTTGGCGGATGCACAATTAATTTAATTAAAAAAGGTCATGAAAATGATATAAAAAGTAAGTTTTCAAATCTTTATTTAGATACATTTGGGATCGAATTAAAATTTTACGATGTAAAAATCTCAAACGGAACAACATTACTTTAATACCATAACTACTACATGAAAAATTTTGACATTAACGAAGATCCTCACAGACGTTATAACCCATTAATTAACGAATGGGTTTTGGTATCACCTCATCGATCAAAACGTCCTTGGCAGGGACAAAACGAAACTATTTCAACAGAAACACTTCCAAATTACGATCCAACTTGTTATTTATGTCCGGGAAATGTTCGTGCTAATGGAGTGAATAATCCAGCATACGAAAACAGTTTTGTTTTTGAAAATGATTTTGCTGCAATGAAGCAGGATGAAATTATTTTTGAAGAAGATATCAAACATACCTTTTTTAAAGCAAAACCAGAACAAGGAATTTCAAGAGTAGTTTGTTTTTCTCCAAGACACGATTTAACACTTCCGGAAATGGAAGTGAGTGCGATTGAAAACATCATTAAAACCTGGCAGAAAGAATATACAGATTTAGGAAATATCAAGTATATTAATCACGTTCAGATTTTTGAAAATAAAGGAAGTGTAATGGGTTGCAGCAATCCGCATCCTCACGGCCAGATTTGGGCGCAGTCTTCATTGCCAACACAGGTAGAAAAAACGCAAAAATGCCTAAAATCATATTACGATAAAAACAACAGAACACTTTTGGAAGACTATGTTTTAGCCGAATTAAAAGTAGGAGACCGTATCGTAATAGAAAACGATCATTTTATAGCATTGGTGCCGTTTTGGGCAATCTGGCCTTACGAAACTATGATTGTCAGCAAAAGAGCAGTAAATAAAATTACCGATTTTACGGCCGAAGAAAGCACTTCTTTTGCTGTAATTTTAAAACAGTTAACCATAAAGTACGACAATTTATTTAGTACTTCTTTCCCATATTCTTCAGGAATTCACCAGTCGCCAACAGATGGTTTTGATCATTCAGAATGGCATTTTCACATGCATTTTTATCCGCCGTTATTAAGATCTGCAACAGTGAAAAAATTTATGGTTGGCTATGAAATGTTAGGAGAATCGCAGCGTGATATTACGCCGGAAAAAAGCGCAGAAATATTGAGACAGCAGTCAGACGTGCATTATAAAAGTTTATAAGAGTAAAATTTAACAGAATAATTAATTTATAAATGTAAAAAACACATTTACCTTGTGTCAATTTATAAATTTTTATTTTACATTTGACTTTTGCAGTTATTTTCGTAAAAAAATAACAAAATAAAAACACATATCACATTTTTAACAGGATTAAACAACACAAATATAGATTTCAAATTTTACCCTAAACAAACATTCTTATATACTAATTTTCTAAAATATTACTAACAATGAACCAGAACCTCGCTTTCGCAGATTATGCGGTTTTTATTATTTATTTTATCGTAGTTTCGGTCTACGGTTATACAGTTTATCGTAAAAGAAAACAAGACGAACAAGATGCTAAAGCTTACTTTTTGGCCGAAGGAAATTTAACCTGGTGGGCAATTGGAGCTTCTTTAATTGCTTCTAATATTTCTGCAGAACAGTTCATCGGAATGAGTGGTGAAGGTTTCTTTTTAGGAATTGCTGTTGCGGCTTACGAATGGCTTGCTGCAGTTGCACTTATTATTGTTGCGGTTTGGTTTATTCCGGTATATCTTAAAAATAAGATTTATACCATGCCTCAATTCTTAAAAACACGTTATAATGAATCTACTGCCTTGATTATGGCAGTTTTCTGGTTGTTTTTATATGTATTTGTAAACTTAACTTCTATTTTATACTTAGGAGCAGTTGCTATTAATGGACTTGCCGGAGGACAATATCTTCATGTTATTATGGTAGGTTTAGCAGTGTTTGCATTATTCATTTCGTTAGGAGGAATGAAAGTTGTAGCTTACACAGACGTTATTCAGGTTGCGGTATTAATTATTGGAGGTTTAGTAACTTCTTATATTGCTTTAACTACAGTTGGACAGTATTTTGGCGTTGGCGAAAATGCTATTGAAGGTTTTAAAGTTTTAATGAGAGAAGCACCGGAGCATTTCAAAATGATTATTCCAAAACCAACTGCGACTTCATCTCAGCTGGAAATTGATAAATATTTGACTTTCCCAGGTTTGATGTCTTACCTTGCTGGTATCTGGATCATCAACCTAAACTACTGGGGATGTAACCAATACATTACACAAAGAGCACTTGGTGCAGATTTACAAACCGCTCGTACAGGAATCTTGTTTGCCGGTATGCTAAAATTATTAATGCCGCTTATCGTAATGCTTCCTGGTATTGCAGCTTATGTACTATACCAAAACGGACATTTACCTCAATTGGTTGGAGGAAAAGACGGTGCTTATTCTGCTGTTTTAACATTCCTTCCAACTGGATTAAAAGGACTTTCTGTTGCTGCTTTAACTGCTGCAATTGTAGCTTCTTTAGCCGGAAAAGTAAACAGTATTTCTACAATTTATACCTTAGACATTCATAAAAAATACATTCAGAAAGAAGCTGGCGAAAAACAACAGGTAAACATTGGTAGAATTGCCGTTTTTGCTGCAATGCTTTTAGCTGTTTTATTTACTTGGAACGACGTCTTAGGAATTGGCGGTGTTGGAGGATTTACATACATTCAAAAATATACAGGATTTATAAGCCCTGGAGTTTTTGCCATGTTCTTCCTTGGTATGTTCTGGAAAAGAACTACTGGCACAGCAGCAATCGTAGGTGTACTTTTAGGATTCTTATTATCTGTTTTGTTCAACGAATATGCTCCTGCTTTATTCGGAAACGATACGCTTTTATACACAGCTTACCCTAACGGTAAAGGCGGATTCGAAATTCCTTTCCATATTTGTATGGGATTATCATTCTTCTTTACAATGTTAGCAATGATCGGAATTAGTTTTGCAGGACCAAAAGTAAACCCTAAAGCATTCGAAATTGATTCTGAAATGTTTAAAGTTAAACCGCAGACAACAGTCTTAATCGTAATTACGTTATTGATTATTGTAGCGCTTTATGTTAAGTTCTGGTAATTAAATTATCAGTTCTATTCTCTCTATTTTTACAGCTGTTGTTTGTCATGAACAACAGCTGTAAATTTTTTAAAGAATATCTATTAAGATTTTTTTGCCACGAATTACACTAATTTTCCCTAATTATTTTTTATAATAATTGCAAAATTTGTGGAAATTAGTGTAATTCGTGGCATCATATTTACTCTCACAGATTTTTTTAAATCATTTTAATCCTTTATCTGTGGCAAAAAAAATTAAACAGTACTTAAATTAAAATAAAAATCATGCAGTTATCATTAACCCAAAAAATCATTATAGTTACGGGAGGCGCAAAAGGAATCGGTTTAGGAATCGTTAAGGTTTTAGCCGAAGAAAATGCAATTCCGTTTATCGTTGGACGTAACGAAAATGATAATATCAAAGCCGTAGAAGAATTAAAAGCCCTTGGAAAAGAAGCGTATCAAGTTGCCGCCGATTTAACAAAACCAGAAGACTGCAAAAAAGCTGTTGAAGCCGTAATCGCAAAATTTGGCAGAATTGACGGACTTGTAAATAATGCCGGCGTTAATGATGGTGTTGGATTGGAAAACGGAAATTATGAAGATTTCGCAGCCTCGCTTCACAAAAATTTAGTGCATTATTATTTAATGGCACAGCACGCACTTCCGTATTTAAAAGAATCTAAAGGAGCGATTGTAAACATTGGTTCTAAAACTGCCGAAACCGGACAAGGCGGAACCTCTGCTTACGCAGCTTCAAACGGAGGAAGAAATGCTCTAACAAGAGAATGGGCAGTTGAATTATTAAAATACAGCATCCGTGTAAACGCCGTAATTGTGGCAGAATGTTATACGCCGCTTTACGAAACCTGGATCAATACTTTTGAAAACAAAGAAGAAAAACTAGCCGCAATTACAAAAAATATTCCCTTAGAAAACAGAATGACCACAGCAGAAGAAATTGCCAATATGGTTGTTTTTCTTCTTTCGGAAAAATCAAGCCATACCACCGGACAGATTATTTATGTTGATGGAGGTTATACTCATTTAGATCGCTCTATTTAAAAAAATTTGACACAGATTATGAAGATTAAAGGGATTTTTCAATCTGTGGCATTAAATTTAAACACATAGAATCATAGTTTTGCTAGGTCACAAAAAGGCATTTCATTTATTTAAATTCACATAGCTCTATGTGTTCAAATCTAGATTTGTTTATTACCCTTTTTATGGATGAAAAATTCTATGTTTCTATGTGTTTAATTTTTTTCCATCAATTTATTTACAAAATTAATTAGTGGTAATTCGTGTAATTCGTGGCAACTTTTAAACCTTAATTCACTTTCGCCTGATTCTTAAAATCACTTGGCGTAATTCCTTTAAATTTTTTAAAGAGTTTATTAAAATTCGATGCTGTCTTATAACCGCAATCGTATGCAATTTCAGACATGCTTTTATCGGTTTCTAATAACAATTTACAGGCATTAGAAATCCTGATTTCGTGTAGATAATCGACAAAATTTTTCTTGGTTTTTGCTTTAAACATCCTGCAGAAAGAAGTCGGCGTCATATTCGCGACAGCGGCAATTTCTTCGAGTGAAATATTCTTCTTATAATTTTTATTTACATATTGAAAAACCTCAGAAACCCGATCTTCTTTTGAATCCTTTTGCATCAAAGAATAAATTTCGTCGTTGATGTAAATCTTGTCCTGACTATCCGTAAGAATGGACAAAATTTCAAAAAGTCCGACAATGACTTCGAAATCTTTCTTTGCAACTAACTTCTCCAGTTTTTTTGCGATTTGCTTATTTGTTTTTCCGATAATCGAAATTCCTTTTCCGGCCTGAAAAAAGAGTTCGTTTATTTTTTGGGTTTCTTTTAATTCGTAAAAAGTCGGTCCGAAAATATCTTTATGAAAATATACGACAATCGAATTGGCTTTTAACTCTTCAATTCCCTGATAATACTTTTCATCATTTAACCAAACGTGCGGAATATCTGAACCTAAAAAAACCATGTCGCCGGGTTCAAAAGGCATTACCGAATTTCCGATAATTCTCTTGCCAAAACTCTCTTTAACATACACCAACTCCAATTCGGGATGCGAATGAAACGGCGCCTGAAAAAAGGGCTCGACACGATTTAGCACCGAAACTTTTGAGTTGAGATAAGACGTAATTTTAGTTTGTTCCAATTTCATTCTGTAAAGATAATTAAAGATTAGACACGGATAATATTAGACTAATAACAAAAGACAAAAAAAACTAATTTTATTTTTCGTTTACTGCCCAAATTTTAGTGAAAATAAAGTGATTAGCTCGTTTTCCAAAATAAGAAAGTGACGGAACAAAAAAGAAAAAAAACAACAAAACAATGCTGGACAATACAACTAAAAAATTAGTCGTAAAACTGCATCCGGATGATAATGTCCTGGTTGCTTTAACCGACTTACAAAAAGGAGAAACTATTCTTTTTGAAAACGAGACTTACATTTTACAAGACCTCATCAAGGCCAAACATAAATTCTACATGCAGGACATGAAGCAGGGAGAAGAAGTAAATATGTATGGTGTTCTAGTGGGGAAAGTACAAAACGACCTTGTAAAAGGAAGTTTAATGACGACCGAAAATTTAAAACACGCTGCAGATCCTTACGCCTACAGAAATGCATCTTACGAATGGAATGCGCCTGACGTTTCTAAATTTGAAAACCGAACTTTTAAAGGTTACAAAAGAAAAGACGGTCGTGTTGGAACGGCTAATTACTGGCTTTTTGTTCCGACTGTTTTTTGTGAAAACAGAAATTTGGATGTCATAAAAGAAGCATTGCACAAACAATTGGGTTATGCCGTAACAGACAAATACAACCAATTTACGCACGAATTACTGGAGGGTTATTTGAAAGGAAATGACATTAACGATATCAATATTGAATTAAATCCGACTCCAAAAAACAAACGTGTTTTTGAAAATGTAGACGGAATTAAATTCTTAAATCACCAAGGCGGTTGCGGCGGAACACGTCAGGACGCTTCTACTTTGAGCGCATTATTGGCTTCTTACGCGAATCACCCGAACGTTGGTGGCATCACACTTTTGAGTTTAGGCTGTCAGCATTTACAAGTTCAGGATTTTGTGAATGATGTAAAAAGACAAAACCCTGAGTTTGACAAACCGTTGTTTATTTTTGAACAACAGCAGACAGAAAGCGAAGAAGTTCTGATTACCAATGCCATCAAAAAAACTTTTGAAGGTTTGATCGAAATCAACAAATATGAAAGAACCGACGCACCTTTAAGCGATTTATGTATTGGCGTAAAATGTGGCGGAAGCGATGGTTTCAGCGGTGTTTCTGCAAATCCCGCTGTGGGTTATACGTCTGATTTAGTGGTAGCTTTGGGCGGAAAAATTCTTTTGGCAGAATTCCCGGAATTGTGCGGCGCAGAGCAAAACTTAATCGACAGATGTATTACAGAAGAGAAAGCTAAAAAGTTTATAGATTTAATGGAATCTTACGATGAATTGGCACATAAAGTAGGTTCTGGTTTTCATATGAATCCGTCACCGGGAAATATCAAAGACGGTTTAATTACAGACGCAATCAAAAGTGCCGGAGCGGCTAAAAAAGGCGGTACTTCTCCTGTTGTCGATGTTTTAGATTATACCGAATTGGTTACAAAACCAGGTTTAAGTTTAGTTTGTACGCCAGGAAATGATGTAGAAGCAACAACTGGAAAAGCAGCTTCTGGAGCAACTTTAATTTTATTTACAACTGGATTGGGAACTCCGACAGGAAACCCAGTTTGTCCTGTAATTAAAGTAGCGACAAACTCGGTTTTGGCAACAAGAATGAAAGATATTATCGATATTGACTGCGGACCAATTATCAGCGGTGAAAAGTCTATTGAAGAAATGGGCGAAGAAATTTTAGAATATTGTATCAAAGCTGCAAGCGGCGAAATTATTCCAAAAGCTGTACAATTAAACCAAGATGATTTTATTCCGTGGAAACGCGGCGTATCTTTATAGCAAATTTTAAATTAAAAATAACTTATTAAATATATACCAAATGTTTTCATTACAAAATAAAAAAGCCGTTATCACTGGCGGAGGAAGCGGAATCGGAAGAGCGATTTCGGTTTTATTTGCAAAACAAGGAGCTGAAGTTCACGTTTTAGAATTGACTGAAGAAAGCGCAAAAGAAACTATTGAAGAAATAAAATCAAACGGAGGAACTGTTTTTGCGCATGCCTGCGACGTTTCAAATCACGAACATGTTAAATCAACTTTTGAAAAAATCGGAAATATTCATATTCTGGTAAACAATGCCGGAATTGCTCACGTTGGAAAAGTAGACACGACTTCTGAATCTGATTTTGACCGTATTATGAATGTAAACGTAAAAGGTGTTTACAACTGTCTTCATGCTGCTGTTCCAGCGCTTAAAAGTTCTGGAGGCGGTGTAATTTTAAACTTAGCTTCGATTGCATGCTGGGTTGGTATTCCGGATCGTTTTGCTTATTCTACTGCAAAAGGTGCAGTTATGGCGATGACTTTATCGGTAGCAAAAGATTATTTGAATGACAAAATTAGATGTAATTCTATTTCTCCTGCAAGAGTTCACACGCCATTTGTAGACGGATTTATTGCTAAAAATTATCCTGGAAAAGAAGAAGAAATTTTCGAAAAACTATCACAATCGCAGCCAATCGGCCGTATGGGAAAACCTGAAGAAATTGCTACTTTAGCTTTGTTCTTATGCAGCGATGAATCTTCTTTCATTACTGGTTCAGATTATCCAATTGATGGAGGTTTTATTAAATTGAACAACTAAAAATTTATATAGGCCACAGATTCAAAGAATTAAAAGGATTTAAAAAAAATCTGCTCGATCTGTAAAATCTGTGTGCAAAAAAAATAAGCCACGAATTACACCAATTTCCACAAATTTTAATTCGAGAAAATTCGTGGAATTCGTGGCAAAAAAAATTAAGTACAGGTTTAAAAAATCATCATAATCCTTTATCCCGATAGCTATCGGGAGTGGGAAAAACAAAACATTACTAAAAAAATTAAAATATGAAACTAATAAGATTCGGAGAAGAAGGAAAGGAAAAACCAGGTATTTTATTAAATGAAAAAAGATATGATGTTTCGTCTATCGTAACAGATTATAATGAAGCTTTTTTTGAAAATGACGGATTAGCAAAATTAGAACAAGCATTAAAAAACAATGCTCTGTTTCCTGAAGTGAGCAATGAAGTAAGATTGGGTTCTCCGGTAGCAAGACCTTCAAAAATTATCTGTATTGGTCTTAACTATGTAGATCACTGTGAAGAGACAGGCGCACCAATTCCTGCTGAACCTATTATATTTTTTAAATCGACCACTTCTTTGTGCGGACCAAACGATAATTTGATTATTCCAAAAAATAGTGAAAAAACAGATTGGGAAGTAGAACTTGCCTTTGTTGTTGGTAAAAAAGCAAGCTACGTTTCTGAAGAAGATGCTCCAAATTATATCGCCGGATATTGTTTATTGAATGATTACAGCGAAAGAGCATTTCAAATCGAGCGCGGCGGACAATGGGCTAAAGGAAAAGGAAGCGATACTTTTGCACCTCTTGGACCCACTTTGGTTACTCCGGACGAAGCTGGAGATGTAAATAATCTAAAGATGTGGCTTACTGTAAACGGAAAAACTTTCCAAAACAGTAATACATCAAATTTAATTTTCAAGATTCCGTTTTTAGTACATTATTTAAGTCAGTTTATGACACTTCTTCCTGGCGATGTGATCAGTACAGGAACGCCTCCGGGAGTTGGATTAGGAATCAAACCAGATCCAATTTATATTAAAGCGGGTGACGTAATCGAATTAGGAATTGAAGGTTTAGGCACAAGCAAGCAAACTGCTGTAGCTTACCAGCAAAAATAAATTTATGGCAACTCAAAAATTCTGTCTGGCGTTAGATTTAAAAGATGACGCAGATTTAATTGCAGAATACAAAGAACTGCACCAAAATATCTGGCCGGAAATAAAAAAAAGCATTCAAGATTCTGGAATTACAGTATTAGATATTTATTGTACAGGAAACAGATTGTTTATGATTATAGAAGGTGATGAAAATTTCTCTTTTGAGAAAAAAGACAAAGCCGATGCTGCCAATGAAAAAGTTCAGGAATGGGAAACTTTAATGTGGAAATTCCAACAAGCTTTACCATGGGCGAAGCCTGGTCAAAAATGGATTTTGATGGATCAGATATTTCAATTATAATTCATAATTAAAATTTAAATTCAAAAACGAGGATGCTAATATGGTATCCTCGTTTTGTTTTAAATCCATAAAAAAAAGAAACAAGAAAAATAGTATTATTAAAAATGAATCGGTAAAAATATTTTAGATATATTTATCCAAAATTTTAAACCATTATAACCAATTACATGAAAAAATTAGTACTTGCATTATTATTTGTTTCTGCAGCTATGACAGCGCAGGATATGGACGTAAAATCTGGAGATTTTGCTTTCTTAAAAGATCAAAAAGAAATCAATGTAGAGTTTGATTACAGCAATTTTACTGTTTTGAAAGACAAAAAAACAGAAGCTCAGTATGTTGAGGAAAGAACTGCTGATCTAGAAAAAAAAGCAAAAGGAAATGGAACAGCATGGAGTAAAAAATGGAGCGGTGCCAAAGATGCAATCTGGAATCCTAAGTTTTTAGAACTTGTAAATGTTGTTTTGAGTAAAGACAAGAAAGATGTTACTTTTCAGGAAGGACTTTCTACTCCTTACACATTAATTGTACAAACAGTTTGGATTTATCCAGGATGGGATGTTGCAATGATGAAACAAGCAGCAAAAGTTACTACAGTTTTGAAATTTGTTGAAACTGCAAACAAATCAAATGTATTGTTAGAAATTACAAGTGAAGATGCTCCAGGAGATCAATACGGAAGCAACTTCAGCAACGAATCAAGAGTTGGTGAAGGATATGCTAAAACAGGTAAATCTCTAGCTAAGCTTCTTTTGAAAAAAGCTTACAAATAAGATTAAAAAAAACCCGAATAAAATTATTCGGGTTTTTCTATTTTAGCTTTTTCCATATCTATAAGGTAAGCCATATTTTTAATTACGTTGTCGTGTTTTTTGACAAAAGGATTTTCTTCGTTCCAAACGTACCCTGCTAAAACCGCACAAATCTTTTCTTTTACATCTGGATTTTCAGGCTGATGAAAAAATAATGTTTGAAGATTTCCAGTGTACCATTCTTTCACGTAAGTGGTAAAAACTCCGATTCCTCTTTTCATGTAAGCAGTAAATTCAGTTTCCCAATCTACTTCTATGCCCTGCGACTCCTTAATATATAGTTTCGCCGCAAGCATTCCAGATTCTGTAGCAAAAGCAACTCCAGATGAGAAAACAGGATCTAAGAACTCAGAACTATTTCCGGTTAATGCAAAACCATCACCATACATTCTTTTAACGGCTCTTGAATAATTTTCTAATTTAACAGGCTGGAACAAAAATTCAGTTCCCTGGAATCTTTTAATATAATAATCAGAAAGCTGAATGGCATTTTTCAGCGCTTCGGCAGTATCTTTACTTTCTGCTAAAGAATTTATGAAGTCTGTCGGCCCCACAACTCCTAAACTTGTATTTCCGTTAGAAAACGGAATTACCCATAACCAAACCTGAGTTTCAAGAATATCAAAAGAAATTAATGTTCCTTCTTCGCCTTCTGGTCTGTTGATATCTTTTACGTGTGTAAAGATTGAAGAATGCGGATCTAAAGAAGATGGAGTGTCAAGATCTAAAAGTCTTGGTAAGACACGTCCGTAACCGCTGGAATCAATAATAAACTTTGCATGGATTTCTTTTAAGTTTCCATCTTTGTCTTTAACGACCGTTTTAGAATTTTTCCCTTCAAAAGAAACTTCCAAAACTTCTGTTCCAAACTCCAGATCGATTCCTTTTCTGATGACTTCCTGCGCCATGGTGTTGTCAAAATCGGCACGAGGCACCTGCCAGGTCCAATCCCATCCTTCACCAAATTTTTTGCTAAAATCAAAAACGCAGATTTCTTCACCCCTAATAAAACGGGCTCCCAGCTTTTTTTCGAAATTCATTGCATCGAGACTCTCAAAAAGTTCTGCTTCTGCAAAATGATCCATAACCCGAGGAATAAGGCTTTCGCCAACTACTAGTCTCGGAAATGTTGTTTTTTCAACAACTTTAACCTTGATGTTATTCTTATAGAGATACGACGCAGACACACATCCTGATGGTCCTGCACCAATTACTAAAACATCAACAAACTCCTTTATCATAATAGAAATGTTATCATTAATTAACTTACATTTGCCATCATCAAAATAACTACATTTATTTTGATAAATAAAATTAAATTTGCACAATCAAAAACGATTTAATGAACACAATTAATGAATATTTAAGTTTAGGAGAATTCGAATCAATCATATTCGGAAATAACAAAGTAGAAATCAGCGATCTAGTCCTAAATAGAGTAAACGAAAGTTTTAATTTCCTAAAAGAATTTTCTGGAAATAAAGTTATTTATGGTGTAAATACCGGTTTTGGGCCAATGGCTCAATACAGAATTAAGGAATCAGACCAGATTCAGCTGCAATACAACTTAATCAGAAGCCACTCTTCTGGAACAGGAAAACCATTAAGCCCTGTTTGTGCAAAGGCGGCGATCTTAGCTAGGTTGAATACACTTTCTTTAGGAAACTCAGGAGTTCATCCTTCTGTAATTCACTTAATGGCAGAACTTATCAATAGAGATATTACGCCATTAATTTTTGAGCACGGCGGCGTTGGAGCAAGCGGTGACTTAGTACAGCTATCACATTTGGCATTAGTGTTAATTGGTGAAGGTGAAGTTTTCTACAAAGGAGACAGAAGACCAACTCAAGAAGTTTTCGAAATCGAAGGTTTAAAACCAATTCAGGTAGAAATCAGAGAAGGTTTGGCTCTTATAAACGGAACATCTGTAATGACAGGTATTGGTGTTGTAAATGTTCACCATGCAAATAAATTATTAGACTGGTCTTTAAAATGCTCTTGTGCAATTAACGAACTTGTTCAGGCTTATGATGATCATCTTTCTGCAGAATTAAACGAAGCAAAACGTCATAAAGGACAACAAGAGGTAGCTGCAAGAATGAGAAAAAATCTTTCTGATAGTACTTTAATTCGTAAAAGAGAAGACCATTTATATTCTGGTGAAAATACAGAAGAAATATTCAAAGAAAAAGTTCAGGAATATTATTCCATTAGATGTGTACCTCAAATTTTAGGTCCGGTTTTAGAAACAATAAATAATGTAGCTTCTATTTTAGAAGACGAATTTAACTCTGCAAATGATAATCCAATTATCGACGTAAAAAACAAACACGTTTATCATGGTGGTAATTTTCATGGAGATTACATCTCTCTTGAAATGGATAAATTAAAAATTGTTATTACAAAACTAACAATGCTTGCAGAACGTCAATTGAATTATTTATTGAATTCAAAAATAAACGAACTACTTCCTCCTTTTGTTAATTTAGGAACTTTAGGATTTAATTTCGGTATGCAGGGAGTTCAGTTTACTGCAACTTCTACAACTGCAGAAAGCCAGATGTTATCAAATCCAATGTACGTACACAGTATCCCGAATAACAATGACAATCAAGATATTGTAAGTATGGGAACAAACTCTGCGGTTATTGCATCAAAGGTTATTGAAAATGCTTTTGAAGTATTGAGCATCGAAATGATCACAATCGTTCAGGCAATTGATTATTTGGAACAAAAAGATAAAATTTCGTCTGTTACTAAAAAATGGTACGACGATGTGAGAAATATAATTCCAACATTTAAAGAAGATCAGGTTATGTATCCTTTTGTTCAAAATGTAAAAGATTATTTGATCAACAGTTAAGATTTCTTTTTTACCTTATTAATATTGAATCCTAAAATCATGAAAAAAGCAGTTATTTTTTTATCTCTATTATTTATTCAATTTGTTAATAGTCAAGAATTGGCTTTAGTTAAGAAAAATTCAAAATTTGGATATCTTGCTAAAGACGGAACCATGCGTATTGAACCACAATATAAAGTCGCAAAAAGTTTCTCTGAAGGTTTAGCTGCAGTAGAAAAAGACGGAAAATGGGGGTTTATAGACGTAAAAGGAACTTGGGTAATTCCAGCATCTTTTGATAATGTTAAATATTTCAGCAACGGAATTTGTGTTGTATCAAAAGACAAAGAGTGGGTTTACATCAATACAAAAGGAGACGTGCAGAAAGCACCGCCTTCAGAAAAAGTATTTGATTTTAATGGAGGCGTAGCTTTTATTAAACAAGGAGCTAAAATTGGTTTAATCAATTCAAAAATGGCGGTTATTTTAGAACCAAAATACGATCAGATTAAATCTTTTGAAAATGGTTTTGCCAGAGTTGAAAACAATAAAAAATGGGGTATAATTAATGCTGCCGGAAAAGAAATTATTGAGCCTGCTTATGACGAAATAGGAAACTATTACAAAACTATTACCTGGGCAAGAAAAGATAAAACTTTTGGATTGATAAGCGCCGGAAAATTTATTCCTGTAGAAGGAGCAGATAAAATCTGGGATTTTGAGACACAAGACATAACATACGCCAGAAAAGACGGTAAAGTTGGTTTCATAGATTTAAAAGGAAACTGGACTATTCTACCTATATATGATAAGGCAAAAGCTTTTTCAAAAAACCTGGCTCCTGTTTGTGTAGGATCAAAATGGGGTTACATCAATCTTAAAGGAGAATTTGCAGTTCCGCCAACTTATAAAGATGCAGAAGTTTTTAGTAAAAACGGACTTGCACCAATAAAAGAAAGTAATTGGGGATTTATAGATGAAAAAGGAAAATTAGTTATCCCGACTCAATACGGAATTACGAGCAATGGTCTTTTGGCAATGTTTGTTCAACAAGACAAAGGTTTTATCGATGGTGTTGCAAGAGTAAAAAACGAAAATAAATGGGGTTTTCTTAAACCAGATGGTACTGTATTAGGAAACCAATGGTTTGAAAACGCAGAATTATTTCAAAAATAACAAAACATAAATTCTAATTCTGGTTTTTTGATAAATCAGAATTAGAAAAAAAATATTTACATATGAAATGTGTATTAGTAACGGGCGGTTCAAGAGGAATTGGAAGTGCTATTTGTAAAAAATTGGCGGTTGAATCTGATTATCATATTCTGATTAATTATCATTCAAACAAAACTGCTGCAGAAACAACCCTCCAGGAAATTCAGAAATTAGGAGCTACCGGAGAAATTTTAGGTTTTGATGTTTCTAATTTTGAAGAAGTACAAAATACTTTAACAAAATGGCAGGAATCAAATCCAGAAGCCATAGTAGAAGCCATAGTAAATAATGCCGGAATTACAAAAGACGGTTTATTTATGTGGATGACTCCAGAAGACTGGAACGGTGTTGTAAATACAAGTGTAAACGGTTTTTTTAATGTTACGCAGTTTTTTATTCAGAAAATGTTACGCAACAAATACGGCAGAATCGTAAATATCGTATCTGTATCTGGTGTAAAAGGAACAGCAGGACAAACCAATTACTCTGCTGCAAAAGGTGCGATTGTTGCAGCGACAAAAGCTCTGGCGCATGAAGTAGCAAAGCGAAATATTACTGTTAATGCTGTCGCTCCCGGATTCATTAGAACAGACATGACAAGCCAGCTAGACGAAAAAGAATTATTAAAAATGATTCCTGTAAATCGTTTTGGCGAAGCCGAGGAAGTAGCAGATTTGGTAAGCTTTTTGGTGTCAAAAAAAGCAAGCTATATTACAGGTGAAATTATCAATATAAACGGAGGAATATATTCTTAAAAAATTACTTTTATAAACAATGAATAAGAGAGTTGTAATTACTGGAATGGGAATTTATTCCTGTATTGGAACTTCGTTAGATGAAGTGAAAGAATCTTTATACAACGGAAAGTCTGGTATTCAGTTTGATGCAGAAAGAAAAGAATTTGGATTTCAATCGGCATTAACAGGAATGGTTCCTAAAGCTGATTTGAAAAATTTATTGACCCGCAGACAGCGTATGAGTGTGGGCGAAGAGACCGAATATGCTTATATGGCAACGATCGAAGCATTGAAGAATGCCAATATTGATGATGCTTTTTTTGATCAGCGTGAAGTAGGAATCATGTACGGAAACGACAGCGTTTCTAAAGCAATTATTGATGCTACTGATATTGTTAGAGAGAAAAAAGATACTGCATTAATTGGTTCTGGCGCGATTTTTAAATCGATGAATTCTACTGTCACGATGAATCTGTCGACAATTTTTAAACTTAGAGGAATCAATCTTACTGTAAGTGCGGCCTGCGCAAGTGGCTCTCACTCTATTGGATTGGCTTATTTTTTAATAAAAAGCGGTTTTCAGGATATTATTATTTGCGGCGGTGCTCAGGAAATTAATAAATATGCAATGTGCAGTTTTGATGGCTTGGGAGTTTTCTCTTCTAGAGAAAATGAACCAGAAAAAGCCTCAAGACCTTTTGATGCAGATCGCGACGGATTAATTCCTAGTGGTGGCGGTGCAACGTTAGTTTTGGAGAGTTACGAATCTGCAATTGCAAGAGGCGCTACTATTATTGCCGAGGTTTCTGGTTACGGATTCTCATCAAATGGAGGACATATTTCGACTCCAAATGTAGAAGGACCGGCAACCGCAATGCAGCGAGCGCTGGATGATGCCAATTTGAAAGCTTCAGACATTGATTATATAAATGCACATGCCACTTCAACTCCTGTTGGAGACGGAAATGAGGCTAAAGCAATTTTTGAGGTTTTTGGCGAAAAAAATCCGTACGTAAGTTCTACAAAATCAATGACAGGACACGAATGCTGGATGGCTGGAGCCAGCGAAGTAATATATTCTATCCTTATGATGCAGAACGATTTTATCGCTCCAAACATCAATTTGGAAAATCCGGACGAAGATGCAGCAAAATTAAATTTAGTTAAAACTACGTTAAATAAAAAATTTAATATATTTTTGTCCAACTCCTTCGGGTTCGGAGGAACCAACTCTGCTTTGGTGGTTAAAAAGTTTAAATTGAACGATGAATAAAGAAGAAATAATAGAACGAATTAATGGTTTTTTGGTTGATGAATTTGAAGTAGACCATGATGAAATTGAACCAGATGCTAATTTGAAAGACACACTAGGACTAGACAGCCTGGACTATGTAGACCTTGTAGTTTCTATCGAAGCTAATTTTGGGGTCAAACTAGTTGAGGCCGATTTTGTTGGAATTGCTTCTTTTCAGAGTTTCTATGATCTTATAGAAGCTAAACTAAAAGCTAAGACTGCTTAATGAGCCAATGGGACGGAAAATCTAAAGGAACAGTTTTAGGTTACAGAATATTCGTTTTTTTAATAAAAAAAGCGGGCGTTAAAGCTGCTTACGGTCTACTTTACTTTGTTGCTTCTTATTACTTTTTGTTTTTAAGAAAAAATAATAGAGCTAGTTTTTATTATTTTAAAGAGAGACTTAAGTTTTCCTATTTCAAATCAAAAAAAATGGTTTTCAAAAGTTACTATACTTTTGGACAGACTATTATTGATAAAATTGCAATTTCTGCAGGAATGCGAAACAGCTTTTCTTATGAATTTGATGGAATAGAAATCCTGAAAAATCTTTTGGCAGAAAAAAAAGGAGGCGTACTGATCAGTGCCCATGTTGGTAATTTTGAAATTGCAGAACACTTTCTGGGAGATATCGACATTAATTTTCAAATTAATTTGGTAACGACAGACTTAGAGCATTCTGATATCAAAACCTATCTGGAAACTGTTACCAATAAACCAACCGTTAAGTTTATTATAATCAAAGAAGATTTGTCTCATATTTTTGAGATCAATGCTGCACTTGCTAATAATGAACTGGTATGCTTTACCGGAGACCGATATTTTGAAGGCACAAAATCTCTTTCAGAAAAAATTCTCGGAGAAGAAGCAAATTTTCCTGCAGGTCCATTTTTAATTGCTTCGCGATTAAAAGTTCCTGTTGTTTTTGTATATGTAATGAAGGAGGCTAATCTGCACTATCATTTATATGCGAGAGAAGCGACAGTAAAACATCGTGACGAAAAAGCACTTTTAAAAGAATATATAAGCAGTGTAGAAAACATTTTACAAAAATACCCATTACAGTGGTTCAACTACTTTGATTTTTGGAATCATTTTAAAAATAAAAAATAAGTAAACAATTCTACCTTTTGTAAGTATTCTTTATACATGTAGAAAATTTTAAATAAGCATGCAGGAATACGACACGATTATTATTGGTTCAGGGGTTGGAGGTTTAGCAACAGGTTTATGCCTTGCAAGAGCCGGACAAAAAGTTCTAATTCTAGAACAGCACTACGTGCCTGGAGGCTGGAGTCACAGCTTTACTTTAAACGGTCAGCGTTTTAGCCCCGGCGTACATTATGTAGGACTTCTTGAAGAAGGAATGGCTACTAATTTACTATATAGAGGTCTTGGAATTGCCAATGATCTGGTTTTTTTTAGAATGAACAAAAAGGCATATGAGCATTGCTTAATCGGCGATAAAACTTTTGATCTCCCTGCTGGAATTGACAATCTAAAAAACACTCTTTCTGCACATTTTCCTGCTGAAGAAAAAAACATTAAAGAATATCTTTCTTTAGTACAACGAGTAAGTTACGAGCTGCAGCTAATTCCGAAATTAAAAGGCTGGTGGCAAAAAATAACAGTGCCTTTTCGAACGAAACATTTTGGAAAATTCGCATTGTTCCCATTAAAAAAAGTTGTCGGCTGGCATGTTAAAGACCCTATTTTAAAGGCGGTTCTTAACATTCAATGCGGTGATCACGGTCTGCCTCCAAATAAAGCCTGCTTTCCGGTACACTGTTCCGTAATGAGTCATTATTTTGAAGGCGGCTATTACCCTATGGGCGGTGGCGGCGGGATTGTAAAGGCAATGACAAACGGCATAAAAAGACATGGCGGAGAAGTTCGCGTAAAACAAAGCGTCAGCAAGATTATTGTCGAAAATAAAAAAGCAATTGGTGTTGAATTTGAAAACGGCGAAAAAATACTAGCCAAAAATATTGTCTCAAATGCAGATCCTTCTATTACGTATTTAAATTTAATAGATAAGGAACATTTGAGTAATTCGCTCATCAAAAAACTTCAAAAAACCAAGTACTCTGTAACTTCATTAATTTTATTCCTGACATTAGATCTTGATGTTACTCAATTTAATATTGACTCAGGAAACATCTGGATGATGAAAGATGAAAATGATGATGCCAATTTTGAAGATTTAATGAGTAACAATATTGAAGACGGCGATTTATTCCCTGCTGTTTTCATGAGCTGTACAACACTAAAAGATCCGGCAAGTTTTAATGGACAATATCATAATTTTGAAATTGTAACTTATATCAATTACGAACATTTAAATGACTTTAACGGTTTAGACGATTATCATAACGAAGAATATAAAATCTTCAAAGAAAAAGTCATTAATAAACTGATGAACAATGTAGAGAAGATAATTCCTAATGCTAAACAACATATTATTCAGGCCGAATTGGGTACTCCAAAAACGAATGAATTTTATATTAATTCGACAAAAGGAAATGTATACGGAACTGAGAAAACGCTGAATCAGGTTGGGCCTTTTGCTTACAAAAATAAAACTGAGATAGAAAATTTATTTCTTTGCGGCGCTTGTACTTTATCGCATGGTGTTACCGGGGCTACGTATTCTGGCATTGCTGCTGCTGCGTTGATTTTAGACTGCACATCTGATGATTTATTAATTGAAGATGCAGACCAAAAGATCCGAATTTACGATGCTGAAGATCCTTTAACATGGCCGGAATGGGTGCATACAAAACGATCAGACAAAATACGAAAATTCATTCCAAAAAAATAACTACTTTTGCGACAATCTTACCAAATCTAAAAATGAAAAATGTACTTGTAATTTATTACTCCCAATCTGGACAGTTGGAATCGATTGCAAAAAATATTGCAAAGCCGTTTCTGCATTCAGAGGAGATAAATTTAATTTTCCACGAAATTCAATTGGAAACACCATTTCCTTTTCCGTGGGATAAGGCTTCTTTTTTTGATGCTTTCCCAGAATCTTTTTTACAAATTCCGAGAAATTTAAAACCTGTTCCAGAAGAAGTTTTAAACACAAAATTTGACTTAATCCTTTTTCATTATCAAGTTTGGTACCTATCACCTTCTATTCCGATAAATTCATTTCTGAAAAGTGATGAAGGAAAAAAAATCCTAAATAACACTCCTGTTGTTACCATAAGCGGTTCGCGAAATATGTGGATAATGGCACAGGAAAAAATTAAAGTTCTTTTGCAAGAAGCAAATGCTCAATTAGTTGGAAATGTTGCCTTAGTAGATCGTGTAGGAAATTTAATAAGTGTTATTACGATTGTCGAATGGATGTTTTCTGGAGTTAAGAAAACATATTTGGGAATTTTCCCACTTCCGGGAGTTTCTGAAAAAGATATTCAGGAATCAAATAAGTTCGGCGAAGTGATACTTTCAGAATTTAATCAGAACAAATTAGAAGATTTACAGCCAAAATTGGTTGGAATCGGAGGCGTTTATATCAGCTCTTACCTAGTAACTGTTGACAAAACTGCCAATAAAATTTTCAATAAGTGGTCAAACTTGATTTTTAAAAATCAAAAAAGCCGAAAAAAGCTGCTTAAACTATTTAATGTTTATTTATTCCTCGCTATTTGGTTAATCTCACCAATAGTGTATATATTGCACCTTATTACTTACCCGTTTAAGATAAAAACCATAAAAAAAGAAACTCTATATTATCAAGGAGTTCAGAAGACGAATTAGATTATGTTTGAAGTATACATTACCAAAGCTGCAAAATTTTTGCCAAATGAAGCTGTTTCAAATGATGAAATGGAAAGTTATTTAGGTCTTATAAATGATACGGCATCAAAAGCAAGACGTATTATTTTACGTAACAATAAAATTACGACACGTTATTACGCTGTAGACAAAACAGGAAAAAGCACACACAACAATGCCGAATTGACTCAAAATGCAATCGAGCAGTTGTTTGATGAAAATTTTACATCTCAAGATTTAGAGGTGCTTTCTTGTGGTACCTCAACTCCAGATATTTTCCTTCCTTCGCATGCCGCAATGGTTCATGGATTATTGAAAAATAAATCTGTTGAATTAAATTCGTCAACAGGCGTTTGCTGCGCCGGAATGAATTCGTTAAAGTTTGGTTATCTTTCTGTAAAATCCGGAAATTCTAAAAATGCGGTTTGCACAGGTTCAGAAAAAGTTTCTACCTGGCTTATAGCTCAGAAATATAATAAAGAAATTACCAATCTAAAAAATCTGGAAGAACAGCCGATTATCGCTTTCAAAAAAGATTTTTTACGATGGATGCTGTCTGACGGTGCTGGAGCTTTTTTATTAGAAAACAAACCTAAAGGCGAAATTTCTCTAAAAATCGAATGGATGGAAGCTTTTTCATATGCTTATGAATTAGAGACTTGCATGTATGCCGGTGGAGATAAATTAGAAGATGGTTCAATCAAACCTTGGAGCGAATACGAACCAGAACAATTGCTAAATGAATCTGTTTTTGCAATTAAACAAGACGTAAAATTATTGGATGAATTTATACTTTCTAAAGGTGCAGATAGTATGAAAGATGCCATGGATAAAAACAAAATTACATCTGCTGATGTTGACTATTTCATTCCTCACGTTTCTTCTAACTTTTTTGTTGAAGGATTGAAAAAAGGATTACATGAAAAAGGAATCGGAATGACAGATGAAAAATGGTTTATGAACCTTTCCAGAGTAGGAAATGTGGGATCTGCTTCTATTTACTTAGCTTTAGAAGAATTGATGAATTCAGGAAAATTAAAAAAAGGAGATCATATTTTATTATCTGTTCCAGAAAGCGGAAGATTCTCTTTTGCCTATGCTTATTTAACCGTTTGCTAATGGAAGGAACTTTACTTTTAGAAAAAAATGCTGTCGAGAATTTACTGCCTCAAAAGTTTCCTTTTGTAATGGTAGATAAAATGTATTCTTATACCGAAACTTCATTAGTTTCTGGTTTAAAAATTCAGAACGACAACATTTTTTCTGACAATAATACCTTCTTAGAAGCTGGTTTAATAGAACATATGGCACAGTCTGTGGCTTTACACACTGGTTATCAGTTTTTTTTGAAAAACGAAGAAGCTCCAACGGGGTATATTGGTTCTATCAAAGAAATTGCAATCAAAAAACTGCCTCAGGTAAATGATACGATTCAGTCTACCGTAACCATTTTGCAGGAATTTGCAGGAATAACTTTAGTAGATATCGTAACAACTTTAAATAATGAAGAAATTGCAAACGGTCAGATGAAAACCGTTTTGGCTAAATAAATAGTATAGAATGGACGCAGAAATTGATATACAGAATTACTTACCACATAGAGCACCATTGCTTATGGTTGATTTAATTTTGAATATAGATGCGAACTTTGTAGAAACCACTTTTCTTATAAAAGAAGATAATGTTTTTGTAGACAAAGACACTTTTATAGAAGCAGGTTTAATCGAAAACACAGCACAAACCTGTTCTTCTATCGTTGGAAAAAAATATTTTTTTAACGAGAACGGAACAGAAAATGATAACGTAAATGTAATAGGTTTTATCAGTGCAATAAAAAATCTACAAATATATTTGCTTCCAAAAGTTGGCGACACTATAAAAACAAGAGCTAATCTGGTTACAAAATTTGACGGTGGTGATTATACATTATGTACAATGAGCTGCCAAAGTTCACTTGGAGAACAAATGCTTTCTGAATGCGAAATTAATTTGTTTATTCAAAAAAGTATACCAGTATTAGAATAAGATTTTGTGAATATTACAGTTAATTGTTTTTTATATGAACTGTTTTTCTTATTTTGTATAATCAATTGATCATATGCACACTGCATCTATTTATAAAAAAGAAACAAATCAGCTTTCAGAAATTTAGGTTTTTTAATACTCTTTTGTTTATAATAGTAATTTTTACATTGTAGTTTAGAAAATGGAAAAGGAAAAAGTACCACAAGACAGAGGCAATTTAACCAAAAATAATTTGAAAGAATTGCTGTATGCTACCGATGAAAACGGAGAATATACTACAACATTAAGCACCGGATGGGAGCCTAAAACTATTGCGCTTTCTAATTCTATTGATGATATTAATGAAAGAATAGCCGAGGCAAAAATGCAGGTAGAAACTGGAGAAGCGAGTCCGATTTGTTATTATATGGAACTCAACAAAATGGATCTTACGATTCTCTCAAGCTATGTTGGGTTGTGGAAATGGCGCGTAAAAAGACATTTTAAACCAGCTGTTTTTGCCAAACTCAACGACAAAATTTTACAAAAATATGCAGACGCTTTTGAAGTTTCAATAGCCGAATTAAAAAATATCAAACCGACTAATGCAAACTAATTTTACACATCATCAATCTGCTCACTGCGAGAATGGAGTAGCTTCGAATTTGTTAAAAAACAACGGACTGAATATCAGCGAGCCAATGGTTTTCGGTATTGGTTCTGGACTTTTCTTTGTATATCTTCCTTTTATAAAAGTAAATCATGCACCTGCAATAAGTTACAGAACGCTTCCCGGACAAATTTTTAATAAGCTGGCAAGTCGTTTAAATCTAAAAATAAAAAGACAAAAATTCTCATCGCCTGCCAATGCAAATGCGGCACTAGATGCTAATTTAAAAAATAATATTCCCACAGGATTACAAGTTGGTGTTTATCATTTAAGTTATTTTCCTGATGAATATCGTTTTCACTTTAATGCACATAATTTAGTAGTTTACGGTAAAACAGAAACAGATTATTTGGTAAGTGATCCTGTTATGGAAACCGTTACAACTTTAACTCATGAAGAATTAGATAAAGTACGTTTTGCTAAAGGCGCTTTTGCCCCACGCGGACAAATGTATTATCCGATTCAGATTCCTAAAGATGTAGATCTGAAAAGTGCTATCATCAAAGGAATCAAAAACACTTGCCGCGACATGCTTGCTCCTATGCCGATTGTTGGTGTACAGGGAATTAAGTTTGTATCCAGAAAAATTAGAAAATGGCCTGTAAAACACGGTACTAAAAAAGCCAATCACTATCTGGCACAAATGGTTAGAATGCAGGAAGAAATTGGAACTGGCGGCGGTGGTTTCCGTTTTATTTATGCAGCTTTTTTACAAGAGGCATCGGTTATTTTAAACAACGAGGAATTAAAAACACTTTCTAAAGAAATGACGAAAATTGGAGATTCCTGGAGAGATTTTGCTGTAGAAGCCTCTCGAATTTACAAAAACAGAAGTGCCAAAGAAGATGCTTACAACACTATTGCCGATGAACTTTTGGACATTGCCAATAGAGAAGAAATCTTTTTCAAAAAACTAAAAAAAGCGATTAGCTAAAAAAAATATTTTGAATCCCATTATTAAAATAGAATCCCTTTCTAAAAAGTACAAAAATGCAGAAATGTATTCTTTGAACGAAGTTTCTCTGCACATAAATGAAGGCAGCATTTTTGGTTTATTAGGACCAAACGGCGCCGGAAAAACTACTTTAATCTCTATGCTTTGCGGATTGGTAAAACCAACCTCAGGACATTTTTTGATTGATGGTTTAAACTACACAGACAATTCTTCACAAATAAAAAAAATAATCGGAGTTGTTCCTCAGGAATATGCTTTATATCCTACTTTGACGGCCCGAGAAAATTTGCATTATTTTGGAAGTATGTACGGCTTAAAAGGTTCTGAGTTAAAAGATAAAGTAATCGAAACTTTAGACCTTTTAGGATTATTAAAATTTGCCGACAAACGTATCGAAACATTTTCGGGCGGAATGAAACGAAGAGTTAACCTGATTGCTGGAATTCTGCATAATCCAAAAGTGTTATTTTTAGATGAACCAACCGTTGGTGTAGACGTTCAATCTAAAAATGCTATTATAGATTATTTAAAATTATTAAACCAAAACGGAACAATCATTATTTATACGTCGCATCATTTGGCTGAAGCCGAAGATTTTTGTACCAACATTGCCATTTTAGACCGAGGTAAAATTTATGCTCAAGGTACACCTTCGAGCTTAATTTCTTCTACAGAAAAAGCAAGAAATCTTGAAGATGTTTTTATTTCATTAACCGGTAAAGACTTTAGAGATGAGCTATAAAATTTGGATGTCTGTAGTAAAAGAATTCTTGTTGTTAAGACGAGATTTAGGCGGTTTGATCATTTTATTTGTCATGCCATTGGTACTTGTTATCACTGTTACCTTAATACAAGACAGTACTTTTAAAACCGTAAGCGATTCTAAAATTGAGATTTTATTAATCGATAATGATAAAGGCGATGTCTCTAAAACCGTTTTTGAAAATCTCGAAAAAAGCAGTTTGTTTACCGTCGTGACTAAAATCGACAATCAGCCAATTACTGAAGAAATTGCTAAAGAAGCGGTTTACAAAGGAAAATATAAACTGGCAATTGTAATTCCATCAAAATTAAGTGTCGATTTACAAGCAAAAATTGATCAGAATGTTGACAAAATTTTGAGCAATATGGGCTTAACCGACAGCGTTGCCAAAACTGTTGCTCCAAAAATCATAAAAGAAAAAGAAGTAAAACTTTATTTTGATCCTGCGGTTCAGTTAAGTTTTAAAAATGCGGTAATGAGTTCGATTGATAAAATGATTTCTCAAATCGAATCAAAATCAATTTACAAGACTTTTCAAAATCAATTGGGAGAAGGCAATGCCGATTTCGAACAAAAAAGTTTCATTTCGTTCAAAGAAATAATCCCAACTATAAACAACAAAGAAGTTCGACCAAATTCGGTACAGCATAATGTTCCGGCCTGGACCCTTTTTGCAATATTTTTTATTGTAATTCCGTTGTCTATTAACATTGTAAAAGAAAAAACACAAGGTACATTTGTTCGTTTAAGAACCAATCCGTCATCTAATCTTATTGTCATTATAGGAAAAACGATTACGTATTCGGCCATTTGTATGATTCAGTTTTATATGATGGTTGCCGTGGCTGTATTTATATTTCCACACATTGGTTTACCTTCATTAAACATCGAAGGACATTTATTTTTAATGAGTGTTGTTGCTTTATTTTCGGGATTTGCTGCTATTGGTTTCGGAATTTTATTGGGAACTGTCGCAAGCACTCAAGAACAGTCCGCTCCTTTTGGTGCGACAAGTGTCATCATTTTAGCCGCAATTGGCGGTGTTTGGGTTCCTGTTTTTGCAATGCCCAAAATAATGCAGATTGTAGCCAAATCTTCTCCAATGAATTGGGCTTTAGAAGGCTTTTATGATGTTTTATTACGCAACGTATCTTTCTTAGAAATCATACCAAAAATAAGTTTGTTATTTTTATTTTTCATTATTACAACCTCGATCGCATTATTTTATGATAAAAAGAAAAGAACAGTTTAGCGAAGCCGCTGACTTAATCGTTTCTCACGAAATTAGAATTCGCTTTAACGAAACTGATCCGCTTGGAATCGTTTGGCACGGAAATTATATCACCTATTTTGAAGACGGACGAGAAGCTTTCGGGCGCCAGCACGGACTTACCTATTTGGATATTGCTAAAACTGGATTTACAACCCCAATCGTAAAATCAAATTGCGAACACAAATTATCACTTCGTTACGGCGATGTGGTAACGATTGAAACGACTGTTGTAGATACTCCTGCTGCAAAAATGATTTACCGTTTTAAAATACTAGATGCCAGCGGAGAAGTAGCCTGCACCGGAGAAACTGTTCAGGTATTTTTAGATAAAGATGGAAATTTAATGCTTACAAATCCTCCGTTTTACGAAGAATGGAAGAGAAAAGTGGGATTGTTAAAATAATCTGATTCACTTACTGCAAGGTTTTCAAAACCTTGCAGGTGTAAAATTTTAAAGTACTATTTAAACTATACTTACAAGGTTTTGAAAACCTTGCAGGAATAAGAAAGAATAAAATGATGAGAGAAGTATACATTACAGAAACCAATTGCATCACACCGTTAGGGTTTAATGTCAAATCGAACATTGAGGCTGTTGTGAATGGTAAAACTGGAATTCAGCAACACGAAGATTCCTCTTTGATGCCCATGCCGTTTTATGCTTCTATTATTAATAATGAAGAATTGAACAGTGCCTTTGAAAAAATAAGCACCTCTAAAAAATATTCTCGTTTAGAGAAAATGATGATTTTGGCATTAGAGCCGATCATCAAAAATTCAGGAATTGAATTAAATTCAAAAACTGCCTTTATCCTTTCGACTACAAAAGGAAATGTTACGGCATTACAAAATGATTCTGAAGAAAGTTTTCAAAATGCACATTTAGATGTTTTAGCCAAAAACGTTTCAGATTTCTTCGGATTCATAACACAGCCTATTGTAATTTCGAATGCTTGTGTTTCTGGGATTTTAGCTGTTTCAATTGCCAAAAGAATGATTCAGTCTGAATTGTACGACAATGTTTTTATTATTGCCGGAGACGAAGTTTCTGAATTTGTTTTATCAGGATTTAATTCTTTTCAGGCAATGAGCGATCTGCCTTGTAAACCCTATTCTAAAAATAGAACTGGTGTTAGTTTAGGCGAAGCTGCAGCAGCGGTTTTAGTTTCAGCAGAAGCCAAAAATGCTAAAATAAAAGTAATTGGAGACAGTTCTATAAACGATGCAAATCATATTTCTGGTCCTTCAAGAACTGGGGAAGGTTTGTTTAGAAGTATCCAAAATGCTTTGAAAGAAGCTCAAATTGATACGGACAAACTTGATTATATTTCGGCACACGGAACCGCGACTCCTTTTAACGACGAAATGGAAGCCATTGCGCTAAGCCGTTTAGGTTTGCAGACTGTTCCTGTCAATAGTTTAAAAGGTTTTTACGGACATACATTAGGCGCTTCGGGATTATTAGAAACCGTAATTGCAATTGAATCGACAAATCAAAATATGCTTTTTGAATCTATAGGTTTTGATGAAATCGGCGTAAGTGAAGAAATAAATATTATTCAAAAAAACGAAGTTAAGAACATTGAGTTTTTCCTGAAAACAGCTTCTGGATTTGGAGGTTGTAATACGGCTGTGGTTTTTGAGAAAGTGAAAAGTAATTAAACACGAATTGCACTAATTTTTCACGGATTAATTTTAAAATATAGGGTTTTTAATCATTTGAAAATTCCGAACAAATCAAAAAATTGGAAAAATGGAAAACCCTTTCAATAAAATAAAAACAACAATTATATTTTTTATAATATACTTTTTCGGTGTAATACTGGTAAATAAATTGATTCCTGGAGACATTTGTAATCCTGGCGGAGGTTTTTTTATGGCTCTGCTTTTAATCCCTATAACTATTATTTTAATTTTTTTTAGAATTGTAAAATACTATCGAGAACATTAATAAAATGACTCAAAATAAAACCTACATACACGATTACATCACCATCCAAAACAACGAAATTGTTTTGAACGGAACTTCTGTGTTCAAAATTGATCCGACCGATTTTGCAGATTTCTCGAAACAAGCTTATCGCAATTTTGAAATTCAGTATCCAAAGTTTTTTAAAATGGATGCTTTGAGCAAACTCGCTTTTTTAGGATCAGAATTACTGCTGAGCCCAATAACTGTGGCCGATAAAGAAAACAATATTGCTTTGATCCTGGCCAATAAATCGTCAAGTTTAGACACCGATGTAAAATATCAGGAATCTCTTTCTAACAAAGAAGACTACTTTCCGAGCCCTGCAGTTTTCGTATATACACTGCCAAATATATGTTTAGGCGAAATAAGTATACGTCATCAGCTGAAAAGTGAAAATTCTTTTTTTATATTTGACGCCTTTAATCCTGAATTTATGTCGAATTATTCAAACATTCTTCTTAATTCAAACAAAGCCGATGTGGTTCTTTGTGGATGGGTTGAATTTTTTAATGACAATTATAAAGCTTTTCTTTGCACGATAAGTTCAGAAGAAAACTTAAAACATAAAAACGAAACTATCAATACATTATACAATAAATAATCATGGAAGCATTAAAAGCAGAATTAAAGAACAAAATTATCGCAACTTTAAACCTTGAAGATATCGCTGTAGAAGATATCGCAGATAACGATCCTTTATTTGGAGATGGTTTAGGTCTTGACTCAATTGATGCACTTGAATTAATTGTGATTTTAGACAAAGATTACGGTATCAAACTGGTTGACCCGAAAGAAGGAAAAACTATTTTTCAATCTATCGAAACAATGGCAGCTTACATTAGCGCAAACAGAACGAAGTAAGACTACTTAGACTTGCTTAGATTTTTTAGACTTCTTAGAGGAGTTATATCTAAATTCTAACAAGCCCAAAATCTAAGAAGTCTAAAAATCTAAATCCAAGAAGTCTAAAATGAAAAAAGGCGTTGCAATAACGGGAATGGGAATCATCTCTTCGATTGGGAATTCAGTCGAAGAAAATTTCGATTCACTATTAAATGAAAAACTTGCTATTACTCGTATAGAGCATATTACAACAGTTCACGCAGACATTATCAAGGTAGGAGAAATCAAAAAAACCAATTCAGAATTGGTTGACGACCTAAAACTTACTGCCGAAAACAACTTTTCGAGAACCGCCATGATTGGTGCATATGCAGCAAAACAAGCTGTAAAAAATGCAGGAATCACGTCGATAAACGAATATAGAACCGGACTTATCTCTGCTACAAGCGTTGGCGGCATGGACATGACCGAAAAACATTATTATGATTATTTTACAAATCCTGAATTGGTAAAATACATCAGCTGTCATGATGGCGGCGACGTTGCAGATAAAATTGCAGAAGAATTAGGAATAAAAGGGCTTGTAACTACAATTAGTACAGCTTGTTCCTCTGCTGCAAATTCTATTATGCTTGGTGCGAGATTGATAAAAAGCGGTAAACTGGATCGCGTTATTGTGGGCGGAACAGATGCTTTGGCAAAATTTACAATTAATGGGTTTAAAACTCTGATGATTTTATCTGACGATTACAATAAACCTTTTGACAATAATCGTAAAGGATTAAATCTTGGTGAAGCTGCAGCATATTTGGTTTTAGAATCTGATGAAGTTGTAGAGAAACAAAACAAAAAGGTACTGGCGCGTGTTTCTGGTTACGGAAATGCAAATGATGCTTTTCACCAGACTGCATCTTCAGAAAATGGAGACGGCGCTTATCTGGCAATGAAAAAAGCTTTTGAAGTTTCTGGTTTAAAACCTTCAGACATTGACTACATCAATGTACACGGAACTGCAACTCCAAATAATGATTTGTCTGAAGGAAGAGCGATACTCCGAATTTATGAAGACGAAAAGGTTCCGGATTTTAGTTCTACAAAACCTTTTACAGGACATACTTTGGCCGCTGCTGCTGCTATTGAAGCTGTTTACAGCGTTTTGGCCATTCAGAATGGTGTTGTTTATCCAAATTTGAATTTTGAAACTCCAATGGAAGAATTTGATTTAAAGCCGCATACTTCCTTAAAAAATAAAAATATCGAACATGTTTTATCCAATTCTTTTGGTTTTGGAGGAAATTGTTCTACCCTTATATTTTCAAAAAGCTAATGAAAAAGACTTATATAAATGGCGTTGGCTGCATCTCTGCTCAAAAAACATTTGATACTATTTTTTTAGAAGAAGCCGTAGAAAATAATACTGAAACGGTTCTTTCTGTCAATGCTCCTGTATACAAAGATTATATTGCTCCTGCAGCTGCAAGAAGAATGGCAAAAGGAATAAAAAACGGAATTGTAGCTTCGGCATTGGCATTAAAAGATGCTAATTCAGAAAATGTAGATGCTATTATTACCGGCACTGGTTTAGGATGTATTGAAGATTCTGAAAAATTCCTGAAAAATATTCTGGATAACAATGAAGAATTCTTAACGCCTACTTCTTTTATTCAATCTACTCATAATACGGTTGGAGCACAAATTGCTTTAAATCTAAAATGCAAAGGGTATAATTTTACTTATGTAAATGGAGCGGTTTCTTTTGAGTCTGCCCTTTTAGATGCTAAAATGCAGATTGAAAATGATGAAGTAAATTCAGTTTTGGCTGGAGGTATAGATGAAAATGGAGATTATACGATTTCTCTTTTTAAACTTGCCGGACGTGTTAAAAATGAACTTGAACAGCCTTTCAATTTTTTAACTTCAACTACAACTGGAGCCGTTCACGGTGAAGGCGCTGTTTTTTTTGTGTTAGAAAATGAAAAGAAAGACACTACTTATGCTCAAATTGTTGATGTTGAAATCAAAAATAATTTAGAGGAAAATGAAATTGAAGGTGAAATAACTGCATTTCTAAAAACTAACAATTTACAAGTTTCTGATCTGGATGCCGTAATTTTGGGTTATAACAGCGATGCTAAATTTGATTCTTATTATAAAAACACAGCTGAAAATATTTTTGCACAAACACCTCAATTGTATTACAAACACTTGTGCGGCGAATATGATACTGCTTCTGCATTTGCACTTTGGACAGCATCAAAAATTATAAAAACACAAGAGGTTCCAGAAATTCTAAAAGCAAATTCGGTTATAAGACCAGCTTATAATACTATTTTATTGTACAACCAATTAAGTGGAAAAAACCATAGTTTTACGTTACTGTCAAAATGATAACGCATAAAAACATTTCGTTGTTTTTTATTTTTCTATTGCTCTTACTGGTTCTTCTGAATTTTTATACAGCAATTAGTTTATGGTATTTCTTTGCTGTAATTTTAATTTGGTTAGGAATAAACGCAGTCTTTTCTGCCCGGATAACTTCTAACTATCACGTAAAAGCATTTTGCAGTAATCCATCTGAGAAAGAAAAAAAAATTGCGATTACTTTTGATGACGGACCAAGCAAATACACTTTGGAAGTTTTAGATCTTTTGAGAAAATACAACGTCAAAGCTGCTTTTTTCTGCATTGGAAAAAATGCTGAAGCTTATCCTGAAATTGTAAAACAGATTATTGATGAAGGTCATCTTGTTGGGAATCATTCTTATAATCACTCTCCATTTTTTGATCTTTATAATGCAAAAAATATAGCCAAAGAAATTCAGAAAACAGATGAATTATTTGTTAAACTAATTTCTAAAAAACTAAATTTTTTCAGGCCTCCTTATGGTGTCACAACTCCATCTATACGCAGAGCATTAAAAATTACGGGACATAAAGTTATCGGATGGAATATTAGATCGCTTGACGGCGGTACAAAAGATCAGAATTTAATTTTCAATCGAATTATAAAACGTATTTCTCCCGGCGGAATTGTACTTTTGCATGATACTGCGCCTCACTCCGTTTTGGTATTGGAACAGTTTTTGCAATTTTTACAGCAAAATAAATACGAAGTAATTTCTATCGAAAAACTTTTGAATCTTAAAGCTTATGAAAACTAAAATATTTTTATTCCTTCTCATACTAAACAGCTGCAATACTGCATTTGCACAGGAACAAAAAATGACCGATGCCGAAATTACTTCTTTTAAACAAGATGTAAATGTTGTGGCAAAGAAAATCAAGACCCTGAGCACCGATTTTGTTCAGTACAAACATTTGGATTTTTTATCAAAAGATATTGAAACCTCTGGTAAAATGATTTTTAAGGAACCTGACTTACTTCAATGGCAGTACAAGAAACCATACAATTACAGTATTGTTTTTAAAAACGGGAAGATCCTGATTAACGACGAAGGAAAGAAAAGTGCCGTTGATATTGGAAACAGTAAAATCTTTGCGCGTATCAATAAATTAATTGTTGGCAGTGTAAGCGGGAATATGTTTGATGATAAGGAATTTACAATTTCTTATTTTAAAGTAAAAGGACAAAATCTCGCTAAATTTATTCCGAAAGATGCAACGCTGAAAAAATACATAAAACAAATTGAGCTGACTTTTGACAAAGAAGAAGCAACTGTGGTGCAGGTAAAATTATTAGAATCCTCTGAAGATTATACCCGAATTGTTCTTAAAAACAAAGTAATCAATGCAAAAATCGACGATTCAGTTTTTTCTAATTAACTGTTTTTTGGTTCTTATTTTATCTTCTTGCGGCTCTGTCACAAAAGATTATACACCAAAAAAACTAGACAAAACATCTTATCAGGCTCCTTATTTCTCCGATTCCAAAACCGATTATGTTTATAAAGCAAATATCACGGTTTACGGAAACGAAATCAGTGGTATTTTTATAGCCAAAAAAATCAATGACACTACACACAGAGTTGTTTTTACTACTGAATTCGGAAATAAATTAATGGATTTTGAGATTTCTGAAACCACTTTTAAAGTCAATTCCATTGTATCAGAATTAGACCGAAAGATTTTAGTTAACACCTTAAAAGAAGATTTTCGACTTATACTTAAAAAAGATTATTTGTTTCAGTCAGCGTATGAAAATGACTCATTTAATATTTACAGATCAAAAGATGGAAAGAGAGATAATTATATTTTTATTTCTAAAAAAGATCAGAAATTAGAAAAACTCATTCGCGCTTCTCAAACAAAAGAAAAAATAACTGTTCTTTTTAACTCAGAAAACAATATTTTTGCCGAAAGAATTCAGATAATTCATCAAAATATTAAGCTAAAAATTGAATTGAATTATTTTAAAGCAGAATAAGATTAAAACATTTAGTAACCTTTAAATCAGGTTTTCAGATTATTTTTATCAGCTACACTTTTAAAATCTAATTATAAATGAGTTCAAAAAAAATATTGATTTTTACAACTGTATTTTTATCGTTAATAAAAATTCACGCGCAAGATATCGTTAAACCTGGTATAAGAGCGGGGTTGGGACTTTCTACAATTTCTGAAATGCACGCATCTTACAAAGCAGATTTTTATGCAGGTGCTTTTGCTCAAATTAATCTAACGAAGTACTATTCGCTGCAGCCAGAAATCAACTACAGCAGACAAGGTTCTAATAATGTAGGCAGAAATTATTTTGATGAAGCTGCTCAAACAGACCGGGTAGAATATAGAGATCTAAAGATGGAATATTTGTCTCTGGGTATAATGAATAAGTTTACTTTTGGACCAGGATTACAGCTGCAGGTTGGCCCATCGTTAGATATTTTATTAAACGACAATTTGGTCGTGAGAAAAACTGCAAATGACCTTGCTGTTGTGGCCGGAATCGCTTATGCTTTTCCTTCGGGCATAACAATTGAAGCGAGATTTAAAAAAGGTCTTTTTGACGTACTCGACAGCGATTACTATTACAACGACAGAAATGATTATTATTTATTTGGAGATTATAATACCAATAATAATTTTCAGATAGGAATTAGTTATACATTTAAAGTAAAATAAGGATGAAAAAAATAATTACAATCGGATTTCTTTTAATTGGATTTTTTACATCCAGCGCACAAGTTACTTTCAGACCTGGAATAAGAGCGGGGTTAAGTCTTTCTACCCTTGGATTTAATGGAGATTTTAAGCCCGATTTTTATGTCGGTGCTTTAGGCGAAATTAAACTGACAAAACGTTACTCACTTCAGCCGGAAATCAATTACAGCAGACAGGGTGCAAATAATTTAGAACAATTTAGCATTGATTATGATAATGGCGGTTATATTGAGCGTGTCGGGTATTATGATGTAAATATTGATTACTTATCTGTTTCTATGATCAATAAATTTTCTTTTAAATCTGGGGTTCAAATTCAATTTGGTCCAACTGTTGATTTTATTGTAAACTCCAATTTACGTTATTCTGACTCTGATGTGGATTTTGGTTTTGTTACTGGTGTTGGCTACAAATTACCTTCAGGTTTGATCATTGAGGCACGTTTTAAAGCAAACGTATTAGATAATTATGGAAGCTATAATGATGGGTATTATTACGAAGAAAATAATTATAGTCCGAGTTTAGCTTTTCAGATCGGAGTTTCTTATACATTTGGGAAAAAATAAAAAAAGAGAACTAATTAACAATTAATCGTTTCACATACAAGAAGTGCGAATATTGATGTCAATTTAGTACTTGTATTTGGTACAGCTTATACATTGGGAAAATAATATAATATATGGTTTTAAAAGATTTTTACAAAATACTTTCGGAAGAAAAAACTGGCGATTTTAAATATAATATTCGTATTTTAGTTAATGCGAAACATGAGGTGTTTAAAGGTCACTTTCCAGGAAACCCAATTATGCCGGGAGTTTGCATGATACAAATCATTAAAGAATTGACTGAGAAGATCACTCAGCAGAATTTGGTGATACAGACACTTGCAAATGTAAAATTTATGGCACTTATTAATCCTGATGTTACTCCGGAATTGAGATTGGAGCTTGACATTACAAATACTGAAGATGATTTCGTAAAGGTGAAAAACACCACATATTTTAACGATACTGTTGCGCTAAAATTAAGCAACACTTATAAAAAGATATAATTATGAAATTATTATTGTCACTACTTTTATGGATTAATTTTGCTGCCACACCAGATTTGGCCAGCATTAGAAAAATGTACACTGATGTTGCAAAATCAGAAACTGCTGCTAAAGATTTTTTAGAAAAACTTTCAGGCGTTTCTAGCAGCGACGAAAAAATTCTAGTAGCTTACAAAGCTGCTTCTATTTTATTAGATTCAAAATTTGAGTCAAAATTAGGAGAAAAAATTGAGCGCTTTAAAGAAGGTGCCAAACTCCTTGAATCGACTGTTGCAAGCGATCCTAATAATGTCGAAATTAGAATGATCCGATTAAGTATACAGGAAAATGTTCCTGGAATTACGGGTTACAAAAAGAACATTAAAGAGGATAAAAAATTTATTGCCGCTCACTATGCTGAGCAAAATGCTACATTAAAAGAATATCTAAAAAACTTTGTTTTACAATCTAAAAGTTTCTCTACCAAAGAGAAGCAATTTGTGAAGTAGGGCAAGAAATCCCCCTCAATGAAAGCTACTTTGTTAGACCAAGAGCTACTAAATTCTATAAGGTTTTGTGTTATTGTACCCACGTACAATAATCACAAAACCTTAAAAAAAGTACTAGATTCTATTTTAGATTACACCCAAAACATCATTATTGTTAATGATGGATCTACTGATCAAACTAGTGAAATCTTAAAACAATACTCAGAGCTTGCACAAATTCATCACGCCAAAAATTCCGGAAAAGGAATCGCTTTAAGAAATGGATTCAAAAAAGCAATCGAAATGAATTTTGAATATGCTGTAACGATCGATTCTGACGGCCAGCATTTTGCTTCTGACATTCCGTCTTTTCTTACCGAAATTCAAAAAGAGCCAAACTCTTTATTGATCGGGAGCCGCAATATGACTCAGGAAAATGTACCTAAAAAAAGCAGTTTTGGTAATAAATTTTCCAACTTCTGGTTTTGGTTCGAAACGGGAATCAGACTTGAAGATACACAATCGGGTTTCAGATCGTATCCTTTATCATTTCTTCCAAAAAGATTTTACACTAATAAATTTGAATTTGAAATTGAAGTTATTGTACGCGCTGCCTGGAAAGGTGTCGTGGTTAAAAACATTCCAATTCAGGTTTTGTACGATCCTTCAGAACGTGTTTCTCATTTCCGTCCCTTCAAAGATTTTACCAGAATCAGTATTTTAAATACCGTTTTGGTACTAAATGCTCTTTTATACATCAAACCACGTGACTTTCTTCGGAGAGCAAAAAAAAAAGGCTTTAAAAAATTCTTTCTCGAAGATGTTTTAGAAAGCAGTGATTCTGATTTTAAAAAATCGGCTGCAATTGCTTTGGGAATATTTATCGGAATTTCTCCATTTTGGGGATTTCAAACTATTTTACTTCTATTTTTTGCAACACTTTTCAGACTCAATAAAGTGATTGCCTTTATGTCTTCTAATGTGAGTTTCCCTCCGTTTATTCCCTTTATTATTTATGGATCGCTAAAAATGGGAAGTTACTTTGTACAGACAGATGCTCCTTTGGTTTTAGACAATTCTATTACCCTCGATAATATTCAAAAAAATGCTACACAATATATCGTAGGAAGTCTTATTTTAGCAGCCGTTTCTGCATTGCTATTTGGTCTTTTGACCTATTTGCTTTTAACTCTTTTTAAGAGAGTAAAGAAACAAAAGGAAACATCAAATTAAATTTATAGACTAAAAAAGATTTTAAACAATCTAAGCGGTAATCTATAGAAAATCAGTTTAATTTGCAGCTAAAAAAAACGCAGCATGCACCACTATTTTTACGCCATACATTTATTTGTAAACCGAAGAAAATCTTTATCGGTCTTTTTGGCCTTAGCCTTGCTTTTTGTTTTTGGCTTTTTTGCTTCGCAGTTAAAATTTGAAGAAGACATTACCAAGCTTATTCCGACAAATGATAAGTCTGATGTAACGGCTAAAGTTCTTAAACAGCTTAATTTTGCTGACAAAACTACGGTTATCTTCAAACTCCAAAAAAATGGTACTGAAGAAGATTTACAAGAAATGGCTGCTGCATTTTCTGACAGCACAGCAAAATCCTGCAAACCGTTTATAACTGGAATTCAGGGAAAAATAGACGAAGAAAACATTCAGGAAACTATAGATTTTGTTTACAATAATCTTCCTCTTTTTTTAAATGATAAAGATTACGCTGCCATTCAGAATAAATTACAAAAAGACAGTATTGCGGCAACTGTTCAGGGAAATTACAAATCTATTATTTCTCCTTCCGGATTTATCACAAAGGATTTTATACTTCAGGATCCTTTCGGGATTTCTTTCATTGCTTTAAAAAAATTACAGCAGCTCAATGTTGGTGATGATTTTACGCTTAGCAATGGTTTTGTAATGACCAAAGACAAAAAAAAATTATTGCTCTTTATTACATCAAATCTACCGTCTAGCGAAACTGAAAAAAACACCATTTTTGCTGCTAAACTTCAATCTATTCAAGATAATTTAAACGCAAAATTTAAGAACAAAGCTTCTGTTAGTTATTTTGGTTCTGCTTTAATTGCAGTTGCCAATGCCAAACAAATTAAGAGCGATATTATTTTGACAACATCTATTGCGATGTTTACGTTAATGCTGATTTTAATTTTATTCTATCGCAAAATCTTAATTCCGTTTATCATTTTTCTGCCAACCGTATTTGGTGCTTTATTTGCTGTAGCCTTTTTATATCTTGTAAAAGAACAGATTTCGGCAATTTCACTAGGAATTGGTTCTATTTTATTAGGAATTACGATCGATTATTCTATCCATATTCTTACGCATTATAAACACAACAGTGATGTAAAAACTTTGTACAAAGACATTACAATGCCTGTAATCATGAGCAGTTCTACCACTGCTGTTGCTTTTTTATGTCTTCTTTTTGTAAAATCTGACGCGTTGAATGACTTAGGTATTTTTGCCGCAGTGATTGTTATGGCTTCGGCTTTTTTCTCGCTGCTAATTGTACCTCATTTATACAAACCATTAGAAAATCCAGAGCTTCATAAAAAAAATGCAATTGATAAATTGGCTCACTTTTCATTTCACAATAATAAAATCCTGATCGGATTTTGTGTATTGATCACTATTGTCTGCTTTTTCACCTATAATAATGTCGGATTCAACAACGACTTATCTCAGCTGAATTTTGTTCCAAAAGAGATAAAAGCAGCAGAAAAAGATCTTGAAGAAAGCACTAGTTTAACTTCAAAAACAATTTACCTTGCTTCTTACGGAAAAAGTATGGAGGAAGTTTTGAAAAACAACAGCCGTCTTTTTTCAGATTTATCCAAAGAAAAACAAGAGCATAAAATATTAAATTTTAGTTCTGTTGGAGGAATTATGCTTTCGCAGCAAGAGCAGGAAAAGAAAATTCAAAAATGGAAATCATTTTGGGACGACAATAAAAAACAGCTTTTACAATCGCAATTAATTTCAGAAGGCGCAGCATTAGGATTTAAACCTACAACATATAGTGCTTTTTTTGAGCATTTGAATTTTAATTTCAAACCCATTTCAGCTTCAGATTATCTAAAAGTCCAAGCATTACAGCTGCACGAATTTGTCACCGAAAAAAACGGTTTTTTTACTATTTCTACATTAGTAAAAGTGGCTCCGGAACAGCGTGATGCTTTTGTAAAATCAACCGCGTCAAAAGATAATCTCATTGCTATTGATCGCCAGCAGATGAACGAAACATTTTTCAGCACATTAAAAACCGATTTTAATTCTCTGGTAAATTATTCTTTTGTCGCTGTAGTTCTTATTTTATTTTTCTTTTTTAGAAGAATCGAATTGGTTATTGTAAGCTGTATTCCAATTGCTTTAACAGGAATTGTAACTGCAGGAATTATGGGCATATTTGGCATTCAGATGAATATTTTCAGCATGATTGTCTGCACTCTAATTTTTGGACATGGTGTCGATTTTAGTATTTTCATGACCAGTGCACTTCAGAAAGAATTCACCAACGGAAAAAACGAAATTGCTATTTACAGAACCTCTATAATTCTTGCCGTAATTACAACCATTTTAGGAATTGGCGCCATGATTTTTGCGCAGCATCCTGCACTGAGATCTATTTCATCTGTTTCTTTGATCGGGGTTTTTGCAGCACTTATTATAACGTTTATTTTTTATCCGATTTTGTTTAAATTGTTTTTATCAAATCGAACAAAAAAAGGAAATGCTCCTTTTGAATTACGAAGTCTGATTCACGGAATCATTTCATTTACTTATTACGGACTCGGCGGTATATTAATGTCTCTTTTCAGCATAACGATCATGCCGATTATTCCGATAAAAGAAAAAACTAAAATGAAAGCATTTCGATATACGATTTCAAAATTCATGAAATCAGTATTGTATTCGAATCCTTTTCTTCATAAAAAAATAATTAATCCGCATAATGAAAATTTTGAGAAACCAGCCATTCTAATTGCTAATCACTCTTCGTTTATCGATATTCTGGCAATGGGAATGCTGAGTCCAAAAATTATATTTTTGGTAAGCGACTGGGTGTACAACTCTCCTATTTTTGGCGGAACCGTTAGAAAAGCAGGTTTTTATCCAGTTTCTGAAGGACTCGAAGGTGGTGTCGAACATCTTCGCCAAAAAGTAAACGAAGGATATTCGCTGATGATTTTTCCAGAAGGAACACGTTCAGAAAGCAATCAGGTGAAACGTTTTCATAAAGGTGCTTTTTTCCTTGCAGAAGAATTTAATTTAGACATTGTTCCGGTTTTAATTCACGGCGCTTCTGAAGCAATTCCAAAAGGAGATTTTGTGATTCATCACAGTTATCTTACTCTTTCTATTTTAGAAAGAATTACGCCTGACAATCTCTCTTTTGGAAAAAATTACGCAGAAAGAACCAAACAAATTGGAAACTTCTTTAAAGATGAATTTAGTAAAGTCCGCGAGAAATTAGAAGGTCCCGAATATTGGAAAAAAATGCTTATTCATAGTTATGATTACAAAGAAATTGAAGTTATAAATAGTGTTAAAAGTAATTTAGAAACACATTTGAATATTTATCATCATTTAAATAAGTATCTTTCGGCGAAAGCCAGAATACTGCATTTGGGAGATGACTACGGACAATTGGATGTATTATTGGCATTGCAGGAACCACAGCGAAAAATAGATTCTTACAATTCAGACGAAGAAAAACAGGCCGTTGCCAAAACCAATTATATGATCGTTAAAAGAAAAATTTCTTATTTGGAAAATCTTCAAACAGCTTCGCAAAACAAATATGATGTTGTTTTAATTTCTGATGAAAAATATAAAAACGATTTGGATAAAATAGCCGAAAATACCTCTCAGATAATTTTGATTGGCAGCTCTGATTTAAAAAATATAATAGTACAACACGGTTTTGAGTGTACTCTGGAAGAAAACTCATTGCAATTATTTAAGAAAAAAACAGCATGAAAGAAAGATACGATGTTGTGATAATTGGAAGTGGTTTAGGCGGCTTAGTTTCGTCTATTATTCTGGCGAAAGAAGGCTACAGTGTTTGTGTACTTGAAAAGAACAATCAATTTGGGGGTAATCTCCAGACTTTTGTTAGAGATAAAACTATTTTTGATACTGGCATTCACTATATTGGAGGTTTAAGCGAGGGCGAAAATCTCTACAAGTATTTTCAATATATAGGAATCATGGAACATTTGAATCTAAAGAAAATGGATGAAAATGGTTTTGATATGATTTCTTTTGAAGATGATGCAATACAATATCCGCATGCGCAGGGTTATGAAAATTTCATCGATCAGCTTGCTGTTTTTTTCCCTGAAGAGCGTCAAAATCTAGCGGATTATTGCGAAAAAGTAAAATCGATCTGCAATTCTTTTCCGCTTTACAATTTACAATGGGAAGGAAAATACGATAGTGAAGTTTTAGCGCTAAACGCTAAAGAAATGATCGATAACTTCACTCAAAATGAGAAACTAAAAGCAGTCTTGGCAGGTTCCAATTTTTTGTACGCAGGAATTGCTGACAAATCGCCTTTTTATGTTCATGCGCTTTCTGTAAACTCCTATATTCAGAGTTCATGGCGCTGTATAAATGGCGGAAGCCAGATTACAAAACAGCTTTTAAAACAACTTAAAAATTACGGCGGCGAATTCTATAAATATAAAGAAGTTACCAGTTTAAATATTGAAGATAATAAAGTGGTTTCGGCAGAAATGAAAGATGGAACAACCGTTTCAGGATCTCATTTTATTTCGAATATAGAACTGAAAACTACGCTGAAAATGGCTGGTGAAGAGAATTTCAGAAAATCTTTTTACAAACGAATTCAAAGTCTTGAAGGTGTTATTTCTGCATTTAGTCTTTATATCGTTTTTAAGCCTCAGACATTTAAGTATATCAATCATAATCATTATCATTTTAAAAATAGTAATGAAGTTTGGGAAGCACACGAATACGATGAAAATTCCTGGCCAAAAGCTTTTATGGCTTCTATGAATGCTTCTAAAAAAGAAGATTCATGGGCAGAAGGAATGACCTGTATTACCTACATGAAATATGACGATGTACTCCCTTGGGTAGATACGTTTAATACTACGGTCGAAGAAAATGACCGCGGCGAAAGTTATGAGGAATTTAAATCAAGAAAAGCTGCCAAATTTCTGGACGCAATTGAGGTAAAATTTCCTGGAATAAGAGACTGCATAAAATCGATTCATACTTCGACACCGCTTTCTTATCGCGATTATATTGGAGGCGACGGAGGAAATATGTACGGGTATATAAAAGATTCGAGCAACCCGATGAAAACTTTTATTCCGGCCAAAACCAAATTAGATAATTTATTACTTACCGGACAAAGCATCAGCATGCACGGAGTTTTGGGTGTTACAATTGGTGCCGTTGTAACCTGCTCAGAAATTGTTGGTAAAGAATATTTAGTAACTAAAATTAATAAAGCGACTGAATAAAAAATATGAGAAACCGAATTGTACTCTTTTTCTTTATTGGTTTTTTATTGATACTGGTTTCCTGCGGCACAGCAAAATCAGCGCATCATAAACCAGATCTTTCTACTTATAATAATGCTGTACCGGTTGTTACAAAATTATCTGACTCTGCTTTTATTTCTGGTAAAAATTCATTTTTAAAAAACAAACAAGGTCTGTGGGAATTATATGCAGAAGGTGATCCGTTAGAAATTGGGCTTAATACGGGCGCACTTACAGATTCTCTTTTAAAGAAACAGCAGCAAATTTTCTTTTCAAAAATTACCGATATTGTTCCGTCCAAATTTCAGCAGAAATTACTTCGTTCGTTTCTAAAATGGTATAACCGAAAATTATATCTAAATGTTACCAATGAATATCAAGCAGAAATTTATGGTCTTTCTGAATATACTTCTCACGAATTTGACAATATTGGACCGCAATATCAAAGAAGTTTGTACCTCCATGCAGCACACGATCTTGGTCATGCTTTGCAGGATTTAGCTTTGGTGGGCTGTTCGTCTTTTGCGGCTTGGGGCGAAAAATCTGAAGATGGAAATTTGATTCTCGGTCGTAATTTTGATTTTTATGTAAATGATGCTTTCGCAGAAAATAAAATAGCAGCATTTATTAATCCAAAAGAAGGACATCCCTTTATGATGGTTACATGGCCCGGAATGATCGGTGCTGTTTCGGGAATGAATCTTGAAGGTATTACCGTAACAATAAACGCCTCTAAATCTGAAATTCCGCTGACAGCCAAAACGCCAATTTCGATTCTGACCCGCGAAATTTTACAATATGCAAAAAATCTGGACGAAGCAGTTTCTATTGCCAAGAAAAGAAAAGTATTTGTATCTGAATCGATTATGGTAGGAAGTGCCAATGATAACAAAGCGATTTTAATTGAGGTTTCTCCAGAAAAAATGGACGTTTATGATGTGCCAAATACGAGCCAATTAATTTGTTCGAATCATTTTCAAGGTGAAGCTTTTAAAAATGACGAGCGCAATCAGGCTCAAATTGACAACAGTCATTCTAAATATCGCTACGAAAGAATGCAGGAACTTTTGAGCGAAAATCCAAAAGTTAATCCTAAAATTGCTTCAGAAATATTAAGAAACAAGGAAGGTTTACAAAATATTGCTTTGGGTTATGGCAACGAAAAAGCATTAAATCAATTAATGGCGCATCATGGAGTTATTTTTAAACCAAAAGAAAAACTAGTCTGGGTTTCTGCAAATCCGTACCAGCTGGGTGAATTTGTCTGCTATAATCTGGATACTGTTTTTAAGCAAAAAAAGGTAAATCCTGCAATTTCATTAGAAGAAGAAAATCTGAATATTGCTAAAGATCCTTTTATAAAAACAACTGCTTTTTTAAAGTATCAGAAATTTAGAATTGAAGACCACAAAATAGATTTATATTTGAAAAATAAAACAGAAATCCCAACTGATTTTATTCAAAACTATCAATCCTTAAACCCTGATTATTGGGTTGTGTATTATAAAGCAGGATTGTATTTTTACCAAATTAAACAATATCAGCTTGCTCAAGAAAATTTTGAAAAAGCATTAACCAAAGAAATTACAACTGTTCCTGATAAAGAAGCAATTGAAAAATATTTAAAAAAACTCAAAAGAAAATGAACACGATTCCATTAATAGAAAAGGATTCTTTAGAACAAATTAAAAATTTTCAAGAGCATAAATTAGGCGAGCTTTTATCTTATATCAGCCAAAACTCTCCTTTTTACAAAAGACTTTTTGCAGGACAGAATATTGACATTTCTAAAATAAAAACTCTCGAAGATTTACAGCAGCTGCCTGTAACTACAAAAGAGGATTTACAACAATATAATGATGATTTCTTGTGTGTTCCACAACACAAAATTATCGACTATGCTTCTACTTCAGGAACTTTGGGTGATCCTGTAACATTTGGTCTAACAGATTCAGATTTAGACCGACTGGCTTATAACGAGGCCATTTCGTTTGCCTGTGCAGGAATTGCAGAGGGCGATGTTGTACAGTTAATGACAACAATAGACCGAAAATTTATGGCTGGTCTGGCTTACTTTTTAGGTTTAAGAAAACTAAAAGTAGGCGTTATTCGCGTAGGCGCAGGAATTCCAGAATTGCAATGGGATTCTATTTTAAAATACAAGCCTTCTTATTTAATTACGGTTCCTTCATTTTTATTGAAGTTGATTGAATATGCTGAAATTCATGGAATTGACTATAACAATTCGAGTATAAAAGGTGCAGTTTGTATTGGCGAATCACTTAGAAATGAAGATTTATCGATGAATACTTTATCTAAAAAAATTACAGAAAAGTGGAATATTAAATTATATTCTACTTATGCATCTACAGAAATGAGCACTGCTTTTACAGAATGTGAACATGGAATTGGAGGTCATCATCATCCTGAATTGATTATTACTGAAGTTTTGGATGAAAACAATAATCCGGTAAAAAATGGCGAATCGGGAGAATTGACTTTTACTACACTAGGAATTGAAGCAATGCCTTTACTTCGTTTTAAAACCGGTGATATCGTGCAGCTTCACGATGAGCCTTGCGCCTGCGGCCGAAATACTTTTAGGGTCGGTCCGGTTATCGGCCGTAAAAAACAAATGATAAAATATAAAGGCACAACACTTTATCCGCCAGCGATGAATGATGTTTTGACCGATTTTGACCATATTGAAAATCATATTATTGAGATTTCGACCAACGATTTGGGTACCGATGAAATCGTGATTAAAATCGCATCAAAAAACCAAACTCCAGAATTTTTGCAGGAAATAAAAGATCACTTTAGAGCAAAATTAAGAGTTACTCCAAAGATTGAATTTGCCTCAAAAGAAGTTTTAAATCCTTTGGTTTTTAACCCAATGAGCCGAAAACCAATTCGATTTTTTGATTACAGATAAATTTATTAGGTACAGAGCTTCAAAGGTTCAGAGGTACAGAGGCTTTTAAAAGCTTTACAAAACCTTTGTCCCGAGGCTTCGGGATTGCCTCTCTGAACCTTTGAACCTCAATTTGACACAAATTGAACTAAATGTTGTAATTTTGCAAAAAATATTGAAGATGGTCAAGATTGGCAACATAGAACTACCCGAATTTCCTTTATTACTCGCACCGATGGAAGATGTTAGCGATCCGCCGTTTCGCAGATTATGTAAAACGCACGGTGCTGACATGATGTATTCTGAATTTATTTCGTCGGAAGGATTGATTCGTGATGCTATAAAAAGCCGCATGAAACTGGATATTTTTGATTACGAACGTCCGGTTGGAATCCAAATTTTTGGCGGTGATGAAGAAGCAATGGCACTTTCGTCTAAAATCGTTTCTACAGTAAAGCCAGATTTGGTTGATATTAATTTTGGCTGTCCGGTAAAAAAAGTAGTTTGCAAAGGAGCTGGAGCGGGCGTTTTAAAAGATGTCGATTTAATGGTTCGTTTGACCAAAGCGGTTATCAGAAGTACCGACTTGCCAGTTACTGTAAAAACTCGTTTAGGCTGGGATGAAAGTTCGATTAATATTGATGAAGTTGCCGAAAGACTTCAGGATATTGGCGTTCAGGCTTTGACAATTCATGCCAGAACCCGCGCACAAATGTACAAAGGCCATGCTGATTGGTCGCATATTGCACGTGTAAAAAATAACCCTAGAATTACAATGCCTATTTTTGGAAACGGCGATATTGACAGTCCAGAAAAAGCATTAAAATATAAAAATGAATATGGCATTGACGGAATCATGATTGGTCGTGCTGCGATTGGTTATCCGTGGATTTTTAATGAAATCAAGCATTATTTTAAAACTGGAGAACACTTACAGGCACCAACTGTTAGTGATCGCGTAGAAGCGGCCAGAAATCATTTACAATGGTCTATGGACTGGAAAGGTGAACGTTTGGGAATTGTAGAAATGCGCCGCCATTATACAAATTATTTCAAAGGAATTCATTCTTTTAAAGAATACAAACAAAAACTCGTTACCACAGATGAACCTGAAATTTTATTCGCAATTATGGATGAAATTAAAAAAGTTTATGCCGGATATGAGTTTGTTTAATGACAAAAAAAAGACCTTCACAAATTGAAGGTCTTTTTTTTGAACTATACTTGAATGCGTTTCCACTTTCCTTTTTTATAAAAGAATATTCCTGCCAGTGTTATAGCTGTTTCTGCAACCGGAATCGCAATAAATACTCCTGTCGGCCCCATATTAAAATGTTTGGCCAAAACATATGCTAATGGAATTTGAAAGAGCCAAAATCCGAAAAAGTTAATTCCGGTTGGAGTCCAGGTATCTCCTGCTCCATTAAATGTATTAATCAAAACCATTCCGATTCCGTAGAAAACAAAACCAATACTCATAATCTGCAAAGCTTCTACTGCAATAACCTTCACCATTTCATCATTGGTAAAAAAGGAAATAATATACTGCCCAAAGCACAATGTAATTATCATGATAGATGCCATAAAAATAACATTATATTTTGCTGTTGTCAGGACCGATTTTTCGGCTCTGTCAATTCGTTTAGCACCTAAATTCTGTCCTACCAAAGTCGCTGCGGCATTACTTAATCCCCAAGCAGGAAGGATAAAAAACATCATGATACGCAATGCTGTCTGGTATCCGGCAGAACCGTGATCTCCGCCCGTTGTTGCAACTAATTGCGCCAGAAAAATCCAGCTGCAAGATGCAATTACAAACTGTAATATACCAGGCGAAGCAATTTTAACCAATGCTTTTATCTGTTTAAAATCGGGTTTAAAATAAGATACGAAAATTTTTAAAACGCCTTTACCAAAAAACAAATGATAAAGCTGATATAAAACTCCAATACTTCTTCCTAATGTTGTTGCAATGGCTGCACCTGTTAATCCAAAAGCCGGAATTGGTCCAAAACCATTTATTAAAACCGGACATAAAATAATATTGCAGATGTTTGCTAACCAAAGACTTTTCATGGCGATTGCAGCGTTTCCGGCACCGCGAAAAATTCCGTTGATCAAAAATAAAAGCATGATACACAAACTTCCGCCAATCATGATCTGCGTAAATCTAAAACCATGCTGCGCCGCATCTTCTGATGCTCCCATAAGAAGCAGAATATCTTTGGCATAAATAAAACCAAAAATGCTCATTATGCTGTTAATTACAAATGCAATATTTATAGCCTGCATTCCAGCTTTTGCAGCAGCAACGGGATCTTTTTCTCCTACACGACGTGCTACTACAGCCGTCGCCGCCATACTCATTCCGATAGCGACTGAATATACAATTGTAATTACGGATTCTGTTAATCCAACCGTTTGTATGGCAAAGCTGCTGTGTTCCAGATGCCCGACAAAATACAAGTCGACTAAAGCAAAAACAGACTCCATCATCATTTCTAAAACCATAGGAATGGACAATAGAATGACTGCTTTTTTTATACTTCCAGAAGTATAATCAAAAGATTCGTCGCCTTTTATGGCTTGTTTTAAAGTATTGAAAATTTGAGAAAATAAACTTTTTTTTATAGTTGTTTCTGTCATGATATTAATTAGAATAAATTAAAAATGAGTCCAGATTTTAAAATCTGAACTAAATAGAAGTCGTAAGTATCCTAATTATTCAAAAAAATAAAATAGGATTAGGCAGAAACAATCATATGGCTAAAGGTTTTTAAACGCCAAATATAGGAATTATTCTTTATGAAGATCTTAATCAATCAGCGTTTTATTTACACGGCTGCTGGCAATTAAAGAAGCGATGAATCCAAGTGAGAAAATTGTAGCAAAGACAATCAGGACATTTTCTAATGTGAAAACGACTGGATAAGCCAAAGTTGGCGTAAGCATAATCAGCTGATAGTGCTGTTGTAATACAACTAGTATTATTCCTAATATCATACCTGCAATTCCTCCCAAAACGCTTAACAATGTTCCTTGAAGCAAGAATATTTTTCGAAGATGTTTTATATCAGTTCCCAGATTAAAAAGGGTTTTAAGATTTCCCTTTTTTTCTAAAATCATCATGATCAAAGCGCCAATCAAATTAAAAAGAGCTACCATAATTACCAAAGTAAAAATCAGGTAAACCACAATATTTTCTGTATTAAGCATTTTATACAAAGACTCATTAAGCTGTGCTCTATTCTTTAATGTGACCTTATTTTTAAAAATGGTTTGCAGCTTAGATTTAATCAGATTTTCATCGGCATTAGGTTTAAGTTTAAACTCGATTCCAGAAATCTGATTTGGTTTATACATGAGTAATTCTTGTGTTAAGCCCAAATCGGCAAACACATATTTAGAATCTAAATCTTCACTTATAGAATAAATTGCAACAGGCAGAACATCTGTTTTATTAAAGGCATCTTCGGGATTATCCAAAGCTCCTTTGCCTGGTTTTGGAGCAAAAACTTGTAAAGGATTTTCGAAATCTAAAATTCCCATTGAAAAATCCTGAGCGATTCCGTATCCAATAACGACCTGAAAAGTATCTGGTTTTAACCACTGACCATTAAATAGCTTTTTTTTGATATCATTTACAACTGGGTAAACACTGTCAACACCTTTTAGATACGTTACCTTTTGCTTGTCTTTAAACAAAAACAAAACGCGTTCTTCGATAATTTTGGTGTACGAGGCTACACCTTCAATTTCTTTAATTTTGTTATCCTGATCGGGTGTAATAAAAAATGATTTTCCTAATGTAGTGGTCATTTTTAAATCAGGATCAATTTCGTTTGTAAACGAAAGACTGAAAACTTTTAGTCCGCTAAAGACAGACAATACTACAAACAAAGCCATTGTACCAACAATAATTCCTGTGGCAGCAATATAATTGATGATATTAATAGCATTGTTTTTACTTCTGCTAAAAATATATCGTTTGGCTATGTAAAATGGAAAATTCAATTTATGATTTTCTTCTTTTTTCTAAAAGATCACGGTTCTCGATTGGGTTCTCTCTGTTCGATAAAGCGTTGTCGATTTTTTCGATGTAATCTAATGAGTCATCAATAAAAAATACCAGGTTTGGCACACGGCGCAATTGCAAACGCACACGCTGCGATAAATCATGCTTAATTAAAGTAGAATTTGATTTTATACCGTCTAAAGTTTCCTGAGCTTTTTCTTGAGGAAAAATACTTAAATATACTGTAGCTACTGACAGATCTGTAGTAACACTAACTTTGGATACTGAAATTACCAAATTACTAATTCCGTTTTTTCTCACTTCACCTTGCAGAATATCGACCAAATCTTTTTGGATGACACCGCCTATTTTTTTCTGTCTATTTGTTTCCATACTGCAAAAATACTATTTTAAATTTCAATCAATACGATTTCAATTAAACAAAGAATAATTTTTACATTCTTGTACTGTTTTTATAACCGTTTTTAGATTAAAGACGTGAAAACTACATATAATAATCCCTTAATAATTAAATCGTTGACATGACAAAAATCATGATTTTTATCGGAATAATTTTACATATTTGATATAAATATAACAACCCGTCAATTATGAAAAAGAGAGAACCAATTAGTCATATTATGACTAAAACAGTAGTTACAGTAAATCAAAATGATGATTTAAAAAAAGTTGTCGAAATGCTTAAATTAAATTCAATTCGACATATTCCTGTTGTTAACGGGAAGGAAGTTGTGGGCATAATAAGTCGTAGTGATATTAACCGCCTGACTTTTGGTGCTTTGTTTGAAGGACAAGAAGGCGCTGACGAAGCCATATTGGATATGCTGACAATTTCTCAAGTAATGACATCGAAGCCTAAGACAATTGCATCAGATGCTATTATAAGAGATGTTGCGGCTGTTTTTGTGAAAGAAGAATTTCATGCTTTGCCAGTTGTTGAAAACTCACAGCTTAAAGGAATTGTTACAACAACAGATGTTTTGAGGTATTTTTTAGAGCAATATGATTAGTATATTAACCTATAAAAAAGGGAGCGTTAAGCTCCCTTTTTTTTATCTATTTTGCAGCCATCCTTCCGGATTGTTGTTTGTTGTATTTTGAAGAATCAAAAACTTAATAATTGTTTTTCCGGTATCACCGCTTGTTCTTACTTTTCCAATATTTTGTTTGATAGTTACTTTCTCCCCTTTGCTTACATACACTTTACTTAAGTTTTGATAAACGCTGAAATAATCTCCATGCTGAATCATAACTACTGTATTTACAGGCGATAAGACCATTATACTAAAAACTTCTCCAGCAAAAACTGATCTTGCATTTGCTCCGTCTTCTGTAGTAATCTCAACTCCAGAATTATGAACAGAAATTGAAGGGTACAATGGGTGAGGCTGGTCTCCATAACCTAACGAAATAAATCCTTTTTCTACCGGCCAAGGCAGTCTTCCTCTGTTGGCTTTAAAATCTGCAGCTAAAACTTTATCTTCTGGAGTTAATACAATTTTAGAAGAAGAAACTGGGGCTTTTACAGCTGTAGATCCTGGATTTTCTTTTGCTTTTTCAAGTGCCGCTTTTCTATTTGCTTCGGCAATGGCTTCACGAATCAAACGATCAATTTGTCTGTCAATTCTTTTTGATTCGCTTTGTTTTGATTTTATATCAGAAGCAATTTTGTTTTTATCTTTTTTAAGGGCATTTACCAATTTTTGCTGCTCTTTCTTTTCTTCTTCTAAAGCAACTCTTTCTTTTTGGTTTTCAACAATGATCTTTTTCTTAACCTGTCTTTGACCGTCTAATTTTGCGTTAAAATCGACTAATTGACCTGTTTTAGTTTGAATTTCTAATCCTTGGTTTTTTCTGAAATTGGTATATTGTTTTAAATATTGTGCTCTTTTATAAGCTTGCAAAAAACTTTCTGAAGACAAAATAAACATTGCACGACTTTGCTCAGAACGGCTTTTGTATGATTTTAAAATCATCTTGGCATAATCTTCTTTGAGAACTTTCAGTTCTCTTTTTAGCTTATTAACCTGAATCTGGTTAATGTACATATCATTACTAAGAAGCTTTTCTTGTTTTGCTGTTGTATTAATTAATTTTTCCTTCAGCTTAATTTTATTAGCCTGAATTAAATATTCGTTTACTGCCGATTTTTCTTTTTTTCGTACAGATTGCAGCATTTTTTCGTTGTCTTTAATTTCCTGCTGAATTTGAGCTTTTCGCTGTTCAAGTTTTTCTTGTTGCGAATCCTGTGCCCACATTAGTGTCGTGGCGCATATAAAAATTAGGCTTAGGAGAAATTTTGGCATTTTTCTGTTTTCTTTTTACAAATTTACTTAATTATAATTTTCTTATAGCCGCTTGGTACACTATATGGAAAAGAAAGTTCTTCATTAAATGAAATATTGTTGTAATTCAAATTAATATTGGTAGTCCCTTTTGGCTGCACTGCATTTATTTCGATTGCTGCAGGCATTATTCCCTGATCAAAAACTTTGGCATCGCCGTATGAAATCTGCAGTTTTCTATTTTCTGCCGGCTGCGAAATCTCTTCTCTTTGCACTAAATATTTTTCTGAATCTAAATAAAATGCTTTCTTAATATTTGCATCTTTTTCATCTTCTAAACGAAATAGATTTTCAACAATGGTCTGCGTATATTTTCCTTTTCTTAAGTCGTCAAATGCTTCACCTATCAATAAATTTTGAACCTTAGTGTAATCTAATTCAGTTCCAAGCCATGTGCTTAAACTTGTAAAATCACCCTCGTAATAGGTACTGTTTATTTTTTCGTAATAACTTACTGCGTTTGGCGTAATCAAAGCTTTTGCCATTGTAATTCCTAAGAAACGAACACTGATTAAAATTTGTTTGTCTTTTTCTATTTTTATTTCTGCCGTAACATTTTGACTCTGTTTTTCGTCAACGTATCTGGCATTCGCTTTAATGTATAATGTTTTAAAATCCAATTTATTGTCATAGTGTTTTTCTATAACTTTTTTATCTTCTTTTACCTCAGTAACCTGATTGCTATTGTTTTGTACTGCAACAGCTTTAGATTTACATGAAATCATAAAAATGGCCATTACTACTATTGCTATATATTTTTTCATTCTTTTTAGTCTTTACTTTTTTTTCTTTATTATCTCATTTGCCTTCAAAAAGTATTCCTCTTTTTTCTTTGCGTCTCCCAAACCATCATAAGCTTCTCCTAATTGAATGTTAAAATTTGCCTCAAGTTTTTTATCATCGACCACATAATCAAGTCCCATTTCCAGAACAGTTTTTGCATTTTTAAATTGCTTTAACTGATTATTTCCAAGACCGGCATAGTAATAAAACTGTGGCTGGCTCGGATAAACTTCTATCATATACATCGCTCTTTTTGTTAACGGCTCAAATTGTTTTGCCTGTGTATATGCTTCAAGCAAAAGTAAATTGGTTTCGCGGTCTGTGTCAGAATTTGCTTTTAAATCTTTTTCGTAATATTTAATGGCATTTTCAAATTGATTTTTGCTGTGATAAAATTTGCCAATTTCTTTTGCAACGTCCACTTCTTTATCAGTATCAAAGTAGGTAATTGCTTTTTCTAAATCCGGAGCGTACTGCGGATTTTTATTCACATAAATCAAGAATTCATTTAAGGTGCGATGTTTGATTTTTGAATCAATTTTTGAACTGGATAAAATCACATTCATCGACTTAATGGCTTTATCTGCTTGGTTTGCATCCAAATAAACTTTGAACAAACTTACCTGCGCCCACTCTGAAGCCGGAATTTCTTTTGCCAATTGTTTTGCAACTTCTAAGGCTTTATCTGTCTGATCTGATTTTGAATATAAAAAAATCAGATTTACATAATTCGATTCTTCTTTCGGATTCTTTTTAATTTGATCAATCAAATTATCAATTCCTACACTTTGATATTTTCCCTGAGATAAAATCTGGTTTTTATAAACTTCACGTTCAGACGATTTCCCAAACTTTTCATCCATTTCGTTAATAGCCACAAGTGCTTTATCGAATTGGTTGGTGATCATATATATCGAAATCAAGTCGTCTTTATACTCTTCGTCAAAAACAATAATTTTCTGAATTGTTTCTATTGCCAGAGGAAAGTTTTTGGTTTCAAAACTTACATCGTAAATTCCCAGCCAATACCATTTATTTTTAGGATCTAATTGTGTTGCTTTTTCAAATGCATCCTGTGCATTTCTATATTCTTTTAAAGCTAAATAATTTTTTCCAAGCTCGAAATAAGCTACCGCATCATTAGGTTTCAGTTTAATACATTTCTCTAAGGACACGATCGCTTTATCGTAATTTTCGATTCCTTTTTGTTTTAATGATTCGTAAAATGAGTCTTGATATTCATCGGCAGCCAAAGCAATATCTTCCGGTTCGGTTTGAGCCATTACCGAAGCAGTATTGCCTAGCAAAACGAAAAACAAAATTATCAGAACTCTTTTTTTTATCATTTTTAAAATTTCATCTTTAAACAAAAAAGAAGCTTTTTAATTATTTCTTATTCTAAAACAGAATAATCGCCAATACTCACGCTTGTAAACTTTCCGTCATAACTAACGTGGTTTCCAATCATTGCATTATCTAAGTTAGCATTTTTTATCTGAGAATACGTCTGTACTAAACTATTTTTAATTGTACTGTCTGAAACATGAGTTCCTTTTCCTAAAGAAACATTTGGTCCAACAGTTGCATTTTTCAACACTACATTTTCTCCAATATAACAAGGAGGAATAATTGTTGAATTTTCCAGCTTCACATCATAATCTACTAAATGTTCGCCGTCATTGTGCAAAAATCCCAACATTCTGGTATTGGTTTCAACGGTAACATCTTTATTGCCGCAATCCATCCATTCGTCAACGCTTCCGGTTTTAAAAACTTTTCCGTTGGCCATCATGGCTTTAATTCCGTCATTAATCTGATATTCTCCACCGTTCTGAATATTATTATCCAAGACTGTTTGAAGTTCATTTCTTAAAACTCCAACTTCTTTAAAATAGTAAATTCCAATAACTGCCAAATCACTTACAAACTCTTTTGGTTTTTCTACCAATTCTATGATTTCATTATTTTGATTCAATTTTACAACACCAAAAGCTTCAGGTTGTTCTACTTGTTTTACCCAAATTACAGCATCTGCTTCTGGATCTAATTCAAAATCTGCTCTAATCAAAGTATCTGCATAAGCAATTACTGCCGGTCCTGACAAAGAATCTTTGGCACACATAATAGCATGACCTGTTCCTAATGGTAAATCCTGACGGTAAATAGATGCTTTTGCTCCTAAACCTTTTGCCAGTTCTTCTAAACTTGCTACAAGATCATCACCAAAAAATGCAGGATCTCCCAAAATAAAAGCAACTTCTTCAATTGGTTCTTTTAATATTTTTGCAATATCTTCTACTAAACGATGAACGATTGATTTTCCAGCAACTGGAATTAATGGTTTGGGAACAGTTAAAGTATGTGGTCTAAGTCTCGATCCGCGACCCGCCATTGGAACAATTATTTTCATTATTTTTAATTTTTATCGAAGATTTAAAAAACCTTCATTGGGTTTGGTCATTTTATTTTAAGTCGACTACTGAAAGTATTAACGCAAATTATTTCACTCCAGTACTTCCAAAGCCGCCTTCTCCTCTAGAAGTTTCAGAAAGTTCTTCTACCTGAATCCATTCTGCTCTTTCGTGTTTGGCAATAATCAATTGTGCAATTCTTTCTCCGTTTTCGATTACAAAATCCTCATTAGATAAATTTACTAAAATTACCCCTATTTCTCCTCTATAATCTGCATCTACTGTTCCTGGAGAATTAAGAACTGTCACTCCTTTTTTTGCTGCAAGACCACTTCTAGGTCTTACCTGTGCTTCGTAACCAATTGGTAATTCTATAAAAAGTCCCGTTTTTACAATGGTTCTTTCTAATGGTTTTAGGGTTATTGATTCTGTCAAATTTGCACGTAAGTCCATTCCTGCAGAAGCAATTGTTTCGTAATTTGGTAAATCGTGCTGTGATTTATTTATAATTTGTATTTTCATTTTTACATTTAAAATTGATCAAAAAGTACTATTGCTTTCTTTTCAGTATTCCTTTTATTGTGTCTTGTTCGTAGTGATATACCAAATACATAAATGCGATAAGCAGTGGAATTCCGATATAATATTTTTCTCTAAATCCGTAAAATGAGATTATAGAAAATAAAATTGAAACGCCTAAATAGGCACCAATTCTTTTCATATCGTAAGGTATTGGGTAATATTTATTTCCTAAAATATAGGAGATCAACATCATGCTTCCGTAAGCGGATATTGTTGCAATCGCAGAACCGTAGTAACTGTATCTTGGTATTAAAAAATAATTTAAAACCAAAGTAATTATCGCACCAACAATAGAAATGTACGCTCCGATTTTTGTTTTATCCGTCAGTTTATACCAAACCGATAAGTTGTTGTAAATTCCTAGAAAGAAATTGGCCAGGATAATCAGCGGCACCACTTTCATTGCTTCCCAATACGATTTATTGTCCAGAAGAAGAAGTTTTAAAATATCTGCAAAAACAATAACTCCTAAAAGAATCAGCGATCCAAGAATTACAAAATATTTAGTAATAACTGCATACGTCTGCGGTGCGTTTTCGTTTTTAGCATGACTAAAAAAGAACGGTTCTATTCCTAGTCTAAAAGCTGTTGCAAACAGCACCATAAACAATCCTAATTTGTAACAGGCCGAATAGGCTCCTACCTCAGATTTTGCAATATTTTCGGGAAGTAAGTATCCTAAAAGAATTTTGTCAAAATGTTCATTAACCGCAAATGCAAGTCCGGCAACCAAAATTGGCAGTCCGTACTTCATCATTTTCCTCCAAAGAACAGGATCAAATTTTCGTCCCAGTCCAAGATAATTTGGCGAAAGCACAATAAATGTCGCTAAACTTGCTAATAAATTTGCTATGAAAATATAAGCAATCTGGAAATTTTCAACATATAGATTTTCCCAAACCGAATTAGGATGTGAAGCTGCAAGTTTTGGTAAATACATTAAGAAAAATATATTCAGCAATAGGTTGATTATTACGTTTCCTATTTTAATTGCCGCATACATAATTGGTCTCTGGTTGGCTCTTAATTTAGAAAAAGGTACTAAAACCAAGGCGTCCAGAACCAATATCCATACCGTATACGTGACATACTGCACATCTACTTCGGCCAGGCTGGCTAAGGTATTTCTAAAAATTAAAGCTATAAAAAGAAAAATTATAGAAGACCAAAAAATAGATATTGTAGAAGTTGCGATAACATTTTTCTTGTCTTCTTCTGCGCTGTAAAACCTAAAAAATGCGGTTTCCATTCCGTAAGAAAGTACTACGTTAAAGAAAACCATCCAAGACAAAACGATAGAAACTTCACCGTATTCTGCAGTTGGCAGAATACCAGTATACAATCTAACTAAAAAAAAACTCAGCATTCTCGGTAAAACCGTTGCAAGTCCGTAAATAGCAGTTTGTCTGAACAGATTTTTATATAATCCCAAAATAATTTTTATAAAGTTTATAAAGCAAAAATAACCATTTCTTTGAGATAATTGCCTAATTCTACAAGGTATTAAAGGATTGTTACGATTTATGAAGTTTGGTCTGCTGCAGTAAATTTTACATTTTTCTGAGTTTCTTTAGGTTCCGGAATATCCTCTTCTGAAAATGTTTTTAGAATTTTTTGATTCAGTTTTTTTAATTTTACAATTCTGTTTGCCTGATTTTGAACACATTTCTCAAACAAATTTCTCACTACTCTGGCATTTCCAAAACTTTCATCTTTATCAGAACATAATAATTCGAAAGTATCTGTGAGTTTTTCTTTTGCTTCTTCAGAAACAATAAAATCAGATTTTTTACAAAACGATTGAAAAATTTGTAATAGTTCTTCGGGAGTAAAATGTTTAAAGTGAAAAAATCTATTAAATCGGGATCTCAAACCAGGATTTGATTCAATAAAAATCTGCATCGGTTCTGTATATCCCGCAACTACAACTGCCAGATCATCACGATGATCTTCCATTCTTTTGATCAGTGTATTTACGGCTTCTGTACCGTAATCATTTCCTGTTAGATTTTGCGTCAGAGCGTACGCTTCGTCAACGAATAACACTCCGCCAAGACTTGCTTCTACCGCACTGTTTACTTTTGCTGCTGTCTGCCCGACATATCCTGCAACCAAACCTTCTCTGTCAGTCTCAAACATCTGGCCTTTCGATAAAAATCCTAAATGTTTAAAAATTCGGCCCAATAATCTTGCAACAGAGGTTTTCCCAGTTCCCGGAGGTCCTAAAAAGACGGTATGTAAGGTAATCTCAACATTTTTTAATCCTTGTTTTGATCTCTTTTTTTGGATTTCTAATAAATTAATCAGCTCGGCAACATCTTGTTTTACTTCTTTTAAACCAACTAATAAATGGAGTTCTTCGAGCACTTTTTCCAGTGTATCTTCTTCTGGAAGATCTGATGTTTTTTTGTCCTCTTTTTTAATTTTATTTAAGCCTAAGAAATTATTAAGTGCATCTGGATTTTCAAATTTCTTATCAAAAGCAAAAGCAATAAAATTTTGATATTTAATTAGAACCTCTTCAAGTTTTTTATTGTTGTTTTCTGATAAAACTGCTGTTAATAAATACTTGTCCGGCTGGTCGCTTTTTACTTCTATTTTGTTCTCTTTTCTAATTTTTGATAAATGATTTTTAAATTCATTTGTAAAAACCAGCTGATTTAATTCACCCGCAGAATTTGAATCTGCAAAATGTTTATTTCTCAAAGCATCGTAATAATACGCTAGAACAAATTGCGCTTTTTCGTTTTTTGTTTCTAGTACTTGATCAAAAAGTTCTATTATATCCGAAAGGAAAAAATGTTCTGTTTTAAATAATAAACCAGAAGAATTAGAAACCCGTCCGTTTATTTTTTGAATAAACGCAGCGTCTTGATTTAACTCCTTGCAAGTTTCAAGTATTGCAGCAGTTTCTTTGTGCAAATCATTAATAAATGAAGCCGTAAAAACGGCTTCATTTTGATTTGTGTTTGTGTCTAAATATTTTTTTAGAGACAAAAACGATTCTTCAATAATCGATATTGGATTTTTTTTTGCCATATAAAATGCTTAAGAAATCATCATTTGATGTATGATTTCTTTTGATAATGTTAAATGATCTCCACAATAATCTTTCCATGCTAATCCCATTTCTCGCAAATCATATTTAGCAACAATGGTTCCGTAACTCTGTAATTTTCCGTCGATAGTTGGATACCCGATAACGTAAATTGTCTGAGCCAACTCTAAAGCTAATTCAATATCATGCGTAGAAAAAATTACCGTGTTTACTTCAGAAGATTTTCCGAGCAAATCAAAAGCTTTTTTTACTTCCTGAATATTGCCGACATCCAGTCCGGAAAAAGGTTCATCTAAAACAATAAATTGATCGGACGAAAACAACTGCTCAATAATGGCGGTTCTTTGTCTTTGTCCTCCAGAAAGTTCGTTAGGATATTTGTCTGCACAATTATCTAATCCCCATTCTTTTAAATATTGTTTTATTTTTTCGTTTTTTTCTGATTCTGAAAGCTTTGTTTTTCTTAGTGAAAATTTTAAAGCTTCGGTAACGGTTTTATGTCTGAATAAAGTATACTTCTGATCTACTAAACCAATATCGCCTTCCTTAACGGGTTTGGCTGCATTGGGTTCGCTATTTTCAAAATCTCTAATTAATACTTTACCAGTGTTTGAAGGAATCAACCCGGTCAATGCTTTAAAAAATGTCGATTTTCCTCTGCCCGATCTTCCTAAAAAAGCAATAACCTGACCTGTGCAATCTACATTTGGACGAACAACATCTTTCTCTATTACGTTTATATCTTTGATAATTATAGTATCATCATAGGCAACGCTGAGATTTTCTACATATAAAAGCGTTTCTTTAAATTCGTATGTCATGATTATATCTTTGAATATCTGAAAATGGACTTTCTTAAATAGTTTATTCCTGCGTCTAAGCCAAGACCTATTAATAATATGATAATCTGCAACGCAATTATACGTCCGGTATTCATAAATTTATCAGAGTTTTTTATTAAAAATCCTAAACCTCCTGTTGCTACAACTATAGATTCTACAGTAACAAGCATCATCCATGTTATGGCAAGATTTTGTCTGATTACATCAATTACATAATCTATTCTTCCTAAAATAATTACCTGCCAAAGTACTTCTAGTCGTGTACATTTCAGCATTTTGGCGTGATCAAATTCTTCCTGCGGAATATCTTTGATTACAGCAATTAATGATGTAGTCAGAAATGTAGTCAGGAAAATTACTAAAATCCAAACCTGCATCATTCTGGCTTCATGAACAACCATAGTGATGTAAAATGAAAGTCCGGTAAAAGGCAGAAATCTAAATTTGGTTACAAATTCTGAGACTGACTTTAATAACGGAATTGGCCACGAGTAAGCCAGCACCAGCGAAATAATTGTGGCTAAAAAAATCGAGATAAAACATAATTTTAAGGAATTAAAAATATGTACTACCAATCCTTCTTTATATAATTCCTGAAAACCAGTTAAAACCTGACTTGGAGAAGGAAATAAATGTTTTTCGCCTGAAGTTGCAATAAACCAAATAGCAATCAAAAGAACCAACCAGCCCGTTAAAATTAAGGTTCTGTTGGTTTTTGATATTTTTTCAAAGGGCGTTAAAAATTTTATCATAGTTATAATAAAGGCTGTCCCTAAAGACAGCCTTCTTATTTTTAAATTATTATTTCAAGAAAGTAATCACTACACGTCTGTTAAGTGCTTTTCCAGAAGCTGTATTATTGTCACCGATTGGATCATTTTGACCTTTTCCGTCAACCAATTGGAAACGGTTTGCAGGAATTCCTTTTTGCTTCAAATAACTTACAACAGCCTCTGCTCTGCTTTTTGATAAAGCCAAATTAGAAGCAGGATTTCCGATATTATCAGTATGACCCACAACAGTTAATTTTGTGTTTTCTGCCTGAACCAAAAGATTATAGATTTTTTCAACCTCTTTGCTTGAACTATTAGAAATATCTGCACTTCCTGTATTGAAATTAATTTTCCATTCTCCAGATGCTACAACTTCTGTTGCTTGATTAGAATAATCTGCCTTGTCTGCAGAACTTGACTCAATATCATTAATGTTTTTTAAGAAAAATAAATTTACCGCTTGCTCGTAAGGAACAACCGCTCCAACATTTTCATTGAATCCAAAAGGATTTAACTCTGTCAAATATCCAGAAACTTGATTGTAAACCGATTTATATCTGTTTACACCGTCAGACAAACCATAATACTGCATTGCGTCTGCGTAGTTGAAAACTTTAGAACCACCCATATTATAGGTTAAACCGCCTTTAGTTCCTTGTTGTCCTTTAAACATTTTATACCAATATTCTGGAGTTTCCAATTTATAAGTATCGGCAACTGCCTGAGATGCTCTTACTTTCCAGTCTTCATAATTTTTCATTTGATTAGAAGCTGTAAGCGCAGATTTTAAAATATTAGAAACAATGTCCGGATTTTTTTCTGCCCATTCTTTTACACCAATAATAGTAGTTGGCATCTGGTTGTTAAATTCTTTTGTCGATACAATATCAACAAAACCAGTAAGCTTATCAAAAACTGTTTTATCACCAGGTGTCCAAGTTGCACAACCATCGATTTTTCTGTTTACAGATTTACCTGTTAATTTACCATCAACAACTTCTTTTAATGTAACTGTCCATCCTGTTGTTTGAGATTTTATCAATTCCTCTGCAGATTTAATATAATCATCATTTTCAGAAGGATAAATATTAACCGCATCTGCATCATAAGTTGCTGGATCTGGATTTACTTTTAAACCATTTGCAAAACAATAGTTTACTGTTGTAACCCAGTCTCCATCTCCTAAAACTGCAGAGATAACAGATCCTTTCATAGTTTTTGGATCAGATTTCCAGCTTGGAGGTCCAATCAATTTATCTTCTCCGTAACTCATACCAACTGCTCCCATAACCTGAAGATGGTATTTATCTTTTCCGTACTTTTCGTTTAAAGCTTTCTGAACAGAACTAATGTAAAATGGTGCACCATCTCCCATAATTATTACAGCAAAAGCACTTTTATCTGAACTAGGAAAAGCTTCACCTTTGTCAAACTCTTCTATAAATTTCATTTGCATGTTACGTAATTCTGAAAGCCAGTCTTGACGAATAATTTCAAGATTAACTCCATTTTTTTCCATCAAAGAACCTTTTGTTGTTTTAGGTCCTCCATTAGAAACAATGATTCCAGATTGTGCATTCCAAGCATATGCCGCAATTCTTACTAATGGTTTTCCAGAAACTTCAGAAGATAATTCTGTGCTCGGAAGTGCTATTTTTTGAGCATTTGTAACGTTATTAACGTCAGTTTGGTTAAGATCTATTCCATCGAGTTGTTTTGAAACTGCTGTTTTAATTCCTGGAGACAGGTAATAAACTCCTCCTAAAATTACTCCAATTGCTACAATAACAATTAATAATTCAGAAAATGTGGTTAACTTTTCTGTTCTTAAAATTTTTCCCATTTTATATTTAAAATTAAATTTATTTATTAAAAAATATCTCCAAAACCGCCGCTTGATAATTTATCTTCTTTGGTCATTTTATAATTCGGACTTGTATACTTTGTTGAATCTGGAATTGTATTGTCTCCCGTTTTAATTTCATCAGCCAATGAATCTAATCTAGAATACAACTCGTCATTATCAACAGAATATTTAGAAGTTAAAGCATCAATATCTATAAGATTTTCAGAAGTTTTAGCAATATCCTGAGCAATTGTAGAAGTTACAACTTCAAGGGCATATTCTAATTCCCAGTCTTTTGTAAACATCATAGCGCTTTTTGCACTTTCTGTGGCTTCTTTTGCATTTCTTGCAAACTCATATTCTTTCTGAAGCATCGTAACTGTAGCATCAAAATCGGCAATTTTAATATCGATTGCTGTTCCTGCTAAAGTCAGTTTTCTATCCATTTTTCCTAAAACATTGGCACGAACACCATATTTCTGAATAAAACTTTTGCTCTGCTCATATTGAGTTGAAATTCTTTGCGAGTCACTTAATTTTCTAGCCAGCTCACTTTGCAGGGCTACATATTCATCAGTATCTTTTGCAGCAACTCCATTTACTTTTACCATTTCATCCATGGCAGATTTTAATCTTTCAGACTGACGCTGTAAACTTAAGACTTGCTCCTGAAATGATTTTGCTTCCTTTTCAGCCTTATTTGCTTCAATTTCCATTTCACCTTTCAATCCTTTAAGCTTCGCTTTTGTGTTTTTAAAAACTTCACGGTTTTTAATCATCTTTTGCTTTTGCTCTTCCAATTCATTAAATGGATTACTTTGAATTAGTGCTTTGTGAATGTTTTTTGTTGCAAAACGAAGGGCTTTCATTATAACAGGAAACATCATTACCAAAAAAACCAGGAAAACACCTGTTGCAGATAATGCTATAGCCTGTCCAAGCATTGTAAATAATGGCGGAATAATATAGGTCCACACTAAATATCCTCCAACTCCTAACAAACCTAACGCTAAAGCCCAAAATAATGACTTTTCGCCTTTTTTAAGTACTCCAGATTTTAAAGCAATTTCTCCTTTAGATTCATCAAAATGTTTTAAAATTGGTAATGATAAAAGAGTGCTTTTCTCTTGTTCGAATTTGTCCATTATAAATATTGATTAATTCCTGTTATTACAGTATTGATTGAGTTTAATAGTTTTTGTTTTGCTAAATCGTTGGCTTCCATTTTTAACTGAATTTCAGAAAGCTGTTCCATATTTTTCGGATCAATTTTTTGAAGTTCCATTTTTTTAGTTTCCAGCTCTTTTTGAAGTTCAATGACCTTAGCTTCTAAATCAGAAATGCTTTTAGAAAGATTGTATTTTTCTTTTGTAATATTATTATCTAATTCGGCTTTTTTAGTTTTTCCGACAGTATCATATTTTGCATAAACTTTCTCAATTTCACTAATATAAAAACCCGATTTTTCTAAAAGAAACTCTTTGTTCAAATCAGATTTGATGGTTTTTCCCATCGTAAAAGCCATCTGATAACTCTGCGGATTTGTTACTCCGACAGCCATTACCGACTTATACATTTCGAAAAAATCAAAACCTTCAGCATTCAATGACTCAAAACCTTTATTATAAACTTCAAAAATTTCATTTAAAAAAGGATTTGTCACTGCATTACCAGGAAATGAATCTGTAACTTGAGTTGGAAATTTATTTTCAGGAGCTGATAAAACTGGTGCTGCTGGTTTAACTTCAGCCGATTCTTCGGCCTTGTTAGCTTCATCATTAATAAAGAGGCTCTTCCAATTAAAATTTTCTTTTGCCATTGTTTTTTAGTTGATCTATTTTTTTAATACTTCTTTGGTTGTTAAATGTTATACGTAAGAAGTGTTAAAAAGTTACTAAATATAAAAATTAAAATTCAAGTGTTTTTATAATAAAGAGGTAACTATTTATTATAAAGTAAGTTTGCTCTCATCTAAAACTTTTACAAAATGAAATCCTTTGGGCACATAACCCTGATTGTAATAAAAACGATGTGCTGCAAAATTTCCTGTAAAGGCATCCAAAACAATACTGCTGCAACCTAAGTTTAAGGCTTTTTGCTCAATATAATCTGTCAAAAGTTTTCCTATTCCTTTTGAGCGAAATTCAGGATTTACTACAAAATTGTCTATTTCAAGATACTTTCCAGTCCATAATTTAGTTGCAGACCAGCATCCCGTAATTCCTAGACAAATACTGCCGTCAAAAACAGCAATCTGAATATAATTATTCGGGACCATTTCAGAAAGATAGGACTCGTACTTTTCGATAGAAAGATTTGGATACAGAAACCTCATGGTCTCAATTTGATCAAGCATCTCTTTTATAGTAGTAAGTTCTTGTAATTTCATTTGACAAAAAATAGATCTCAAATGTAACTAAAAAGGATTGACTTAACTAAAATTATTGCTGCATATTCTAATAAAACAAAGAAAAAACTTACTTAAATTAAAGAGCAATACAAGAAAAAAATTCCTTTAAGTGCATGGTTTTGAGCTTTTAACCGATAAAATTATTCAAAACATGTGAAATATATAAAATATCGATAAAAATTATGTAAGATTTTTTTCTTAAACTCTTCTTAAATTTGCTATATAGGGATTGAGGATAGCTAGAATGTAACCCTTTAAAAAAAACTAAGCACTGGGACTAATAAAGCTTGTTTGTTCCCATAAAAGACAAAGCACAGGGATTGAAGTTAGCTAAAATGTAACCCTTAAAAAAACTAAGCACTGGGACTGATAAAGCTTGTTTGTTCCCATAAAAGACAAAGCACAGGGATTGATTCTGCTGAAATGTAACCCTTAAAAATACAGAGCATTGGGATTAATAAAGCTAGTTTGTTCCCATTAAAGACAAAGCACAACAGATATATAAAATCTGTAACAAAATTTTATAAAATGGTATTGATTCTCAATTTTAAATAAATTGAGAATCACCATTTTATAAGAATTAAAAAGAAGCAAAATATTTGAATAAAAAAAGAGCCGATTATTTATGATAATCGGCTCTTTTTTTATTCTTACTTATGGATTGTTTATCCATTCAAAGCTTCTGCACCACCAACGATCTCTAAGATTTCGTTTGTAATTGCTGCCTGACGTGCTTTGTTATAAGTCAATTTCAACTGGTTTCTTAATTCAGTTGCGTTGTCAGTTGCTTTATGCATTGCTGTCATACGTGCTCCGTGTTCAGAAGCAAATGAATCGCGAATACCTTTATATAATTGTGTTTTTAATGATTTTGGAATCAAAGTCAACACGATTTCTTCTTTTGAAGGCTCAAAAATATAATCTCCAGCAGCTACTGCTGCATCAGATTTAATTGGAGCTAATGGCAAAAACTGCTCAGTCTGAACAATTTGAGTTGCAGCATTTTTAAACTGATTGTAAATCAATTCAATTCTATCGTACTCTCCAGATAAGAATTTTTGAGTCAGATTATCTGCAATTCCAGCAACGTTATCAAAAGTTAAGTGATCAAAAATTGCATTATGATGACCGTGAACTTTATGAGTTTTTGCCAAAACATCATTTCCTTTTTTCCCAATAGGAAAAACATCAACTTGTTTTCCGGCGTAAAACTGAGTACGGTTTTTAATTTCTTTAATTACGTTTGTATTAAATGCACCACATAAACCTCTGTTTGAAGTAATTGCAACAAGTAATACTTTTTTTACTTCACGTTGAGTTGTATAATCTCCTCCAACTTCACCCTCAAGTGTAGCAGAAAGATTTTGAAGCAACTCCGTTAATTTCTCGGCATAAGGGCGCATTGCAGTGATTGCATCTTGTGCTTTCTTAAGCTTTGCTGCAGAAACCATTTTCATAGCCGATGTAATTTGCATCGTCGATGAAACGGAAGTAATTCTATTACGGATTTCCTTTAAATTTGCCATTTGTCGATTAAAAAATGCGACAATTTGAAAATTAGATAATTAGAAAGTCTTTGAAGACATTTTCTAATTATCTAATTAACGAATTATCTAATTAAATATATTTTGCTGAAATTTCTTTTGCTGCTTTTTCGATAACATCTGTAATATTATCATCTAACTTACCAGCTTTCAACGCGTTAAGCGTATCTTTATGTTTGCTGTTTAAGTAAGCTAAGAAATCTGCTTCAAATTCTTTTACTTTATTTACAGGAACGTTTCTTAATAAGTTTTTAGAACCAGCGTAAATAATTGCAACTTGATTTTCAACAGGATAAGGATCATTTAAACCTTGTTTCAAGATTTCAACGTTTCTTCTTCCTTTTTCAATTACGTTTAATGTAACAGAATCCAAGTCAGAACCAAATTTAGCGAAAGCTTCTAATTCACGGAATTGAGCCTGGTCTAATTTTAAAGTTCCAGAAACTTTTTTCATTGATTTAATCTGTGCATTACCTCCAACACGAGATACAGAAATACCTACGTTGATTGCAGGACGAACTCCAGAGTTGAACAAATCTCCATCAAGGAAAATCTGACCGTCTGTAATCGAAATTACGTTTGTTGGAATATATGCAGAAACGTCACCAGCCTGAGTTTCGATAATTGGCAATGCAGTTAATGAACCACCACCTTTTACGATAGACTTAATAGAATCTGGTAAATCGTTCATGTTTTTAGCAATTCCGTCATCAGCAATTACTTTACAAGCACGCTCTAATAAACGAGAGTGTAAGTAGAAAACGTCTCCAGGATATGCCTCACGTCCCGGTGGTCTTCTTAATAAAAGAGAAACCTCACGGTAAGCAACAGCTTGTTTAGATAAATCATCATACACAATAAGTGCAGGACGACCTGAATCTCTAAAATATTCTCCAATTGCAGCACCTGCGAAAGGAGCATAAACTTGCATTGGAGCTGGATCAGAAGCATTAGCAGCAACAATAACTGTATAAGCCATTGCACCTTTTTCTTCTAACATTTTAGCGATTCCTGCTACAGTTGAAGCTTTTTGCCCAATTGCAACATATATACAGAATACAGGTTTTCCTGCATCGTAAAATTCTTTTTGATTTAAGATGGTATCGATACAAACAGTTGATTTACCTGTTTGACGGTCACCAATTACAAGCTCACGTTGTCCACGTCCAACCGGGATCATAGCATCTACTGCTTTTACACCTGTTTGTAATGGCTCAGTAACTGGTTGACGGAAGATAACTCCAGGAGCTTTTCTTTCTAAAGGCATTTCGTATAAGTCTCCACCGATTGGTCCTTTTCCATCAATTGGAAAACCAAGAGTGTTTACTACACGTCCTACCATTTGTTCACCTACTTTAAGAGAAGCAATACGTTGAGTTCTTTTTGCAGTAGATCCTTCTTTAAGTCCAGTTGATGGTCCTAAAAGTACAACCCCAACATTATCTTCTTCAAGATTCAATACGATACCTTCCATACCGTTATCAAATTCTACTAACTCACCATATTGTACATTAGATAGCCCGTAAACACGAGCAATACCATCTCCAACTTGAAGTACTGTTCCTACTTCCTCCAGCGTAGCACCAGATTCAAAACCTTCTACTTGCTTTCTTAATATTGCTGAAATTTCAGCAGGTTTGATTTCCGCCATCTTAATTTATAATTTAGACACTTTTTGTGTTATAAAAACTAATTACTTAACTCTCTTTTTAATACTTGTAATCTGTTTGCAACAGAAGCATTGTATTGCTTGTCACCTATTCTTAAAATAAATCCTCCAATAATTGATGGATCTACTATATTCTCAATTGTTATTTTTTTATCTGATAAAGTTGCAACTTTTGCTAAAACTTTAGCTTCCAAAGCTGCATCTAAAGGAATAGCAGTAGTAACTTTTGCTACTTCAACACCATTACTTTCATCAAATAATTTTTTATATTCTAAAGCAATTGCTTCAAGAATTTCAAATCTTTTGTTTTCAAACAATAAATGAAACAAACCTTTTGTTACTCCATTTACATTTGCAAAAACTTCAAGAAGAGCACTTTCCTTAACTTCAACTTTTGCTGTTGGGTTCTGAATAAAGGTACTCAATTCTAAATTGGTATCTATCGCATCAGCAATAGATTTCATATCGTTATTAACAGCTTCGGCAACACCTTTAGAGTTTGCTAAGTCTAGAATTGCTTTTGCATAACGAATTGCTGCTCTTGTACTTGCCATAATAATCTTAGTTTAACTTTACGTCACCTAACATTTTCTCTACTAATTTAGTTTGAGATTCTTTGTTAGATAATTCTTCTTTCAATAATTTTTCAGCAATGCTCAATGATAAAGTTGAAACTTGTAATTTCAATTCAGCCATAGCTGCATTTTTTTCACTTTCGATAGCTGCCTTAGCCTGCTCGATCATTTTTTGACCTTGCAATTGTGCTTCGTTTTTAGAATCAGCAATCATTTTCTCTTTCATTTCACGAGCTTCTTTTAGCATCGCGTCACGTTCTGCACGAGCTTCATTCAAAATTCTTTGATTATCAGCTTGTAAATTTTCCATTTCTCTCTTTGCATTTTCAGCAGAAAGCAATGCGTTTTTAATACCTTCTTCTCTTGCAGTAATAGATTCCATAATTGGTTTCCATGCAAATTTCACTAAAAGTAAAATCAATACTAACAAGATTAAAGCTTGCCAAAAGAATAAACCGAATGAAAAATCGTTAATTAACTTATCCATTTTATAACTATATTAAATATTTAATTTCTTTTTTAAAGTAACAACACCTTTAACCAACCGTTAAAGATGTTGTTATTTCTTTCTTTATTATTTTCCTAAGATTAAAGCAGCAAATGCTAAACCTTCTAATAAAGCCGCGATAATAATCATCGCAGTTTGAATTTTACCAGCAGCTTCTGGCTGACGAGCAATAGCGTCCATAGCAGATCCACCGATTTTACCTAAACCTAAACCTGCTCCGATTACTACTAATCCAGCACCTACTAAAGTTGGAATTGTTCCCATAACTATTTATATATATAAAATTAAACTTCTAAATTAAATAATTGCTGTTTCATCTTCATGGTGGTGAGCGTGATCATGATCCTGAACAGCCATACCAATAAATAATGATGATAACATTGTGAAAATGAAAGCCTGTAAAAATGCAACTAAAACTTCGATAACCGAAATAAATAATGTTAATCCCATAGAGATTGGCAAATCTGCAGCTAAATTTTTTCCAACAAAAATCATTGCAATTAAACTCATAATTACTACGTGACCTGCAGTAATATTTGCGTACAAACGAATTAATAATGCAAATGGTTTTGTTAATGTTCCTAACACCTCAATTGGTGCTAAAATTATTTTCATTGGAACTGGTACTCCTGGCATCCAGAAAATATGTCCCCAATAATCTTTGTTTGCACTAAATTGCGTAATGATGAAAGTAAATGCTGCTAAGCAAACTGTAATAGCAATATTTCCTGTAACGTTAATTCCTAGTGGTGTCATACCTAATAAGTTTAACAACCACACAAAGAAAAATACGGTTAATAAGTAACCCATATATTTTCTGTATTTTTTCTCTCCAATATTAGGAACAGCGATTTCGTCTCTGATAAAAATAATTAGCGGCTCCAAAACTCTTCCAAATCCTGTTGGGATTGGTCCTTTTTTATATGATCTTGCTAAACCAGTAAACATTAAGAATAATAGTAATGAAACAAAAAGCATTGATACAACATTTTTTGTAATAGAAAAATCTAAAGGTTTTTCGTTTGAAGGATGACCGTGTTCATCTAATTTAATTGTTCCGGCTGCATCTGTCTTATAAATTTTACCGTGAACTAATTTGTAGAAACTTCCATCTACTTCTGCAACTTCTTCACCGTGGTGTAATTTTGAAGAAGAGAAAACTTTCAAACCTCCATCGATAAGAATAACTGGTAAAGGAAAACCATAATGTTTATTTTCCTTTTCATCTGAAAAGAAAATAAAATCATGAGAATCTTGTAAGTGATGATCAATAAAAGCATCCACTTTTGCTTTTGGATCAAGAGCTGCGTGCTCTCCTTCCACAGGAGCATTGTGTGAAACTATTTGTTCTTCGTGAGCTGTTTCAGTTTGAACATGCGTTGAGTCATTCTCTGGATTTGCAAAACCCATAATTGGTAGAGAAGCTACAAAAGCGGCAAGAATAAAGCTGAGCGGTTTGTTTGAAATCACCATATCGTGGAAAATCTTATTTTTTTACGTTTCTAAAATTTGGTGCAAAGGTACATTTTTTATTAATATTCAAAAGGATATGAAAAATTATTTTTGAACCTTGTTTTACAGAATCGCTAATTTAACGCTTTTCATTTAATAATCGGACAGTTAAAAGCGTCTCAAATAACAAAAACAAAATAAATGTTATAAAAAAACTAACTTTTTCAACATCTGCTGTTTCAGTTTTGTTTTCCAAAATTGGCTGCAATATTAAATATCCTAATAACATTTGTGTAAAAGTTCCAAATAAGAAAACCATTCCAACGATTTCAAAATTCTTCTTTTTTACCATCAATAAGATAGTGTACAACAAAGCAGATAATCCGAAAAAAATCAAATAAATTAATCCGATACTATAATGAAATTTTTGAAAATTAATTTCCAGTAAAAAAAATGCTGTGCTGTGCAGTATACATGCGACAACTGCAAAACAAAATAAATAAAAAAAGGGTTTGTAATTTTTTAATAACATTTCACGTAAAATTTTTTGCAAAGATGCAACTTTTATCTACGCTGTTACAAATGAAAAATTTTACTTTGTTTTATTAATATCATTAACCTGACGGATAACATTATATAAAGCAAGACCTACACCTGCCAATACAAAAATGGTATTGTAATAAACTTTAGGACTCGGATGATTTTCATCCAGCCAGGTTCCAAAATAAGAGAATAAAAATATTATTACCCCCATTTGAAAAGGGATATTAATAAATGCCAGCCATTTATTTCTTCTATTTTTATTCGGTTCCTTTTCCATCTTCTAACATGATTACCTGATTAGAATTTGCAAGCATAGTACAGGTTGCCGTAAAATCTGCTCCCGGTTCTATCGAAAGTTTTCCTACTGCTACTTCTCCGTGTATTTGGGCAGTAGATTTAATATTAAGGATTTCGAGAACTTTTATTTTTCCATGAAACAGTCCTTCAATATCAGCATTATTACAAATAATTTCTCCTTTTACAACTCCCTTAGCTCCAATTACTATTTTCCCCTGTGAAGTAAAATTTCCTATCAATTCTCCATCTAGTCTAAAATCAGCTTTAGAAACAATATCTCCTATTATTGATGTTCCTTCTACTATTCTATTGGTTTTACCTAAAAGTTCTGTTCCGGGTTTTTTTACTTTGTCAAACATGATTAAGGGTTTTTTGGGGCTTTGTATTCTTCAAGATTTTTTTTAATTTGAATCACCTTATAATTATCACTTGAGATAATAATTGAAGGCTGCAAAATTTTATATTTTTTATCTTCTGCTAAAACATCTGATACGTCTCTAGCATAAGACTCTGATTTTAAACCATGAATAACTACAAAACTTTGCGTTTTATTATATTTATCCAAAGAAGTTGTCAGTCTCATAAAATTTTCATAATCTAAAAATTTCTTAATTGCATCTTCTATTTGTTTGGCTGATTTTGTATCATTACTTAAAATTGGATAAATGATTTTCCAGTTTTTGTTATCTGCAGTTGTAAAAGCAAGTTTTTCGAGACTTGGAATTTGTTTTTCCAGAATTTCTCTTGCATTTTTGCCCTCTTCACTATTCGGGTAATTGTCTGCAACCGATTCTAAACCATTTTTATACGCCTCCAAACCATCTACTTTTCCTAAGGTATTTGCTTTAAGCAATTCATACTTAGAAACTATGTCTTCACCAGCGTATTGATTAATCAAATTATCAATATTATCCAGTACGGTATTAAATTCTTCGTTTTGATATAATTTATACCATTTCTGATATTCTTTTTCAGGCGACAAATTATCGGCTTCGTTTGTATTATTCAAAATCTGCGCATATCTAGAGTTTGGATATGTTGCTGTAATATTTGCTTTTATAGCTTCTGCTTTGGCAGGATTTGTAATTTGATATATTTTATACAAATTATACATTGATGGCAATATCAATTTCTCTTCCGGATTATTACGCAGCAATTGCTCTAGCTTATCACTGGCCAGATTATATTCTTTAAATTTCTCTTTATATATAAGTCCTAATTGATAGTAGGCAAAATTACGCTCAACTCCAATACTGTCTATTGAAGCTTGTTTGGTTGGAAGCTGTTTCTGATAAAACTCTGTTGTATATTTTTCTATTACGACAGAATCCTTCACTATATTATTATTGTCTGCTTGATTCGTAATACTGTCATTCATTGCAGCACTATTCGCCGCTTTAATAGAAGCTAATCTCCAGTTGCCGCCAAGCGTTCTGTTACCCCACATTTTTTTAAATTGCAATTTTCCATAGGCAACAGTTGTCGGGTTGTAAAAGTAAAAAGTACTTACAACATCATTGCTTCCCGGAGGCAGACCAACACCATCAGGTTCGACTTGTTTACCTAAAGATTGCGGATTAACAGCTCCATTTCCAGGAATCTGAGCTTGAGAATTACGATCTATATTGGCTAATTTTTCGTTTTGCTTCTCTAATAAAATACGTTTTGCTTCGTCTTTCTTTTTAAGCTCGGCAATATAATTTTCAAAATAAATTTTTCTATCTGCAGGAGGTAAACCATATACTTTGATGATACTATCATTTCGTTTTGCAATTCCTTCATATTTAATTACATCATCAAGATTTTTTCTGTTCTTTTTAATGAATGCATATTCTCTGCTCTTCGGATTTAATTTTACCAGGGTGCTGTCATAATATTTAGCTGCCATGGTATAGTTTGTACTTTTAAAATACATGTTTCCGATGTTTCTGTAAGCAGAAGCTGCTAAATAGGAATCTTTAGATTTTCTGCGTAAAGATTTATTATAGAATTTTAATGCTTCGTCCTGATTTTTTCTGGTGTCATAAAACAGACCCATTTCGTAAAACAAGATGTCGTAGTAGGGTCTGTTTTCACGATCCTTTGTCAGTTTATTGTATTTTTTTAAGAACAGAGTATCATTGCCTTTTTCATAATCATAAAGCTCTGCTTTTTTTGCATAAGCATGCATCATGTATTTTCGATCGGCTTTTCTATTCATTTTTATAACACCGTCGTAAAAGTAAATTGCACTGTCTTTTTTTCCTGCTTCCTGATACATTTGTCCAAGAATAAAACGGTATCTAGCTTTCTCTTCGTTTATTCTGCTAAATTCTTCTGCAATTTTTAATTTGGTTACAGCACTGTCTTTTTCTTCTAAATTTAAGAATGCTTCTGCAAGCAAAGCATTTGCGTCAGAAAAAGTCTGTTTGTTTAAATCCGTTCTTTTTAATAATCTGTTAATGTTCGTGATTACAATTGCATCGTTTCCTAAACGCATATTGGTTTTTTCGCGCCAGATTTTTGCTGTATAAATATTACTGCTGTTTGGGTATTTGTATAAAATATAGTTGAATGCCTCAAGCGCCGGAATAAAACGCTGATCGTAATATCTTGCTTTACCAAGCATCAGATAAGCTTCATCGATTTGAGAATTTTTTTCTCTTCCTCCAATATTCATTGAGTGTTTCTGGATGGCCTTTGTTGCTTTGGTTTCTGCACGCTCAAAATCCGGATTTTTAGCTTTTTCTTCTTCCGAAAAATTTTCTTCAATCTGCATTTTTTCAATAGGCAGCATCTTCCAAAAATTATCCTGATCGTTACCTTGTACAGACAATAATCCCTTCTCAAGACCAATACCACCATTATACAAAATATTATATTTTGTACTTAAGGCATGAGAGTTTCTTGATAAAAACGTGTCTTTTTTGGTAGAACAAGCTATCAACAAAAAGAAAAACACGACAAAAAAACAATATTTTAGAGTATTCTTTTTCAATAGAAAAGATTTTTAATCAATAACTTCCAAAAAGAAGTTTTAGTATAAAGGCTCGTAAAAATACGCTTCTTTTTGAAATATTAGGGCTTATACCGCAAAAAACAATTCTAGTTCCTGCAGGGTTTCTTTTGATGTCACAATATCTTTTACGATTTCTCCTTTATTAAGTGCAACAATTCTATCGCAAACCTCAACTGTATGTTGTAAATCATGACTGGAAACTAATACTGTAACATTTGGATTTTCAGCAAGTTCTTTAATTATTTTTTTTAATCTGCTTACTGTTGTCGGGTCCAAATTTGCAAAAGGTTCGTCTAAAATAACAACTTCGGGATTCCCAATAAGTGTCGCTATTATTCCGACCTTTTTCTGATTTCCTTTTGATAAATCTCGAAGGTATTTTTTATTATTTAAAATTTCTCCATTAAAAAACTCTGCATGCTGCGCCAATAAAGCATCAATATCTGCTTTATTTTGATGGCGTAAATCTCCAACAAAATAAAAATATTCTTCGGGAGTAAGGTAACCAATTAAGAAACTTTCGTCTAAAAATGAACCTGTAAAAGATTTCCAGTTTTCACTAGTATTTACCTGAATATCATTGTTTTTAATATTCCCCGTTGAAGGCTGAATCAAATCTAACAGTAAACTAAAAAAAGTGGTTTTTCCGGCTCCATTATTTCCTACTAATCCAAAACTTTGTCCTTTAGGGATTTCAAGATTACTAATATTTAAAACTGTTGTGTCGTTATATTTTTTTGAAAGCTGATTAACTTGTATCATAATAATTTGGATTTATGAGTTGATTATAAAATCTGTCTTTGGTTTGTTTAATTGGCTGCCAATAGATTTAATTTTCTAATTGGCATATTATTTAATTCTTTTGTTTATAAGCACTTATAGTACTGTATTTTTCGATTTTGTATCTTTTTTCGATTAACGAAAAAACCTTGTTTCTTAAAACAAAACCTAAAACTCCCGCTCCTGAAACTAATAATAATCCGAGTGTTTTATCTCCCAAATAAAGTCCAAGTCCATACAAACCTAAAGGCAGTAATAATTTCGGAAGGGTTAGTAACATCGCACTCACATTAAAAGCTTTTTTGTCGCCAAAAGCACCGCTTGAACTACTTAAATCGATTGGAGTTTTGGTAAACGCACCGCCCAAAAGTACCAAGTGTGAATTTACTCCTATATTGTAAATCGCTCCGACAACGATTGTTAAGTAAACTTCCCATCCGTAAAAAAGATAAAATGAAGCTATAATCGTCGAGACAAAAGTAGCAATAACCACAAGCCACCATTTTGAGGTAATGTAACCTCGATATGGAATGTTTTGTGTCATCATTAATTGATAATAAGAACTGTCCCAGCTTGGTACAAATTGTCCAAATACAAATAAAAATCCACCTGAAACAAATATGCCCGCAAAAATATGCATCACAGCCGGCTGGTGAGAATTTCCAAAAAATATAAGTCCGTAAAACAAAAAGATAACGCTCATAAAAATCGTCGTTTTAGATCTTTTGTTTCTTTTGATTAGTTTAATATCATTTTTAAGAAACGTGCCTAAAGTACCGAATTGATTAAGCCAGGAAAGATTTTCTGTTGCAGCAACATCTTCTTTTTTAGAAAGTCCGGCGTCCAGATATAAGTTGTTTTTAAAATACTGAAATGTAAATAAATACAATCCGATTAAAAATACAATCGGAATTAAAAACAGCCATTTTGATTGGTACAATCCGTTAAAAAAAGGCGCTGTGAAAATTGTAATATCAAATAACTTATAATATTGTGCTCCTGCCAAAGCAAGAATTAATCCTATAAAAACAACAAACAATTTATCAATATTGCTTAAAATGATATTTACAAAATTGTTGATGTATACTAAGGATATAATAGCAAGATGCCACAAAATAATTCCAGTAATACTATAACCTTCCAGAACTAACACAATAGAAAAAGGAACGAAGAAAAGTGCATGGATCCAATTGAAAAATGACAAAACCGTTTTGCCTAAAGAAAAATGAACTATCGTAGGTTTCTTAAAAGGAAGAATAAGTAAAGGTTTTATATTGAGCACCGGAATAGCCTGCACTAACAATCGTATAACGAGATCAAACAAAAAGTAATAAATCAGAAACCTGTTGACGGTTTGCAAGGGTTCGAGATTCATTTTTTTTAGAATATAAAATACTCCTATACCGCCTCCTATAAAAATTAATGAAAAATAGATCATCAAAAAACCTACTAAAATTTTCATTGCCAGGTTGGCACCAAACGAAGCAGATCTGGTAAAGGCTTTCCATTCGAGATAAATAAACTTTTTAATCATGGTCAATTAATTTTGATTTTGATAGTAAGAGATCAAATGTAAGTAAACGTTACAAAAAAAGTTAAAAAAATTGATTTCGTGCATATCATTTACCACCGTTTGCTACTTTTGCATAAAAATTACAACCATGCCTTCATTCTTAAAACTTATAATTAAAGAGGTAAAACGAGAAACAAAAGATGCTGTTTCTGTGCTTTTTAATGTTCCCGAAGAACTAAAACTTGACTATAAATTTATAGCTGGACAATACATTAATTTAAAACTAACTCTTGATAACCAAGAAATTAGACGTGCATATTCTATTTGTTCTGCTCCAGAAAGCGGTGAATTACGAATAGCTGTAAAAGCAGTAAAAAATGGGATGTTTTCTCAGTTTGCAAATACCAAACTAAAAGCCGGCGATGTTCTGGAAGTAGGACATCCTGAAGGAAAATTTACATTTGAACCTGAAGCTGAAAGACAAAAAAACTACGCAGCTTTTGTGGCAGGAAGCGGAATCACTCCTGTACTTTCTATTATAAAATCTGTTCTAAAAAGCGAACCAAAAAGCTCATTTGTATTAGTTTACGGAAACAGAAATCCAGAAGAAACTATTTTTTACCAAGAACTTCACGATCTTCAATTACAATATGTAGGACGTTTTTTTGTACATTACGTATTTAGTCAGGCTAAAGCCGAAAATGCTTTATTTGGCAGAATTGAGAAATCTTCTGTAAATTTTGTTTTGAATAATAAGCATAAAGAATTGCAGTTTGATAAATTTTTCTTGTGTGGTCCAGAAGAAATGATCAATACGGTTTCGGATGTATTAAAAGAAAAAAACGTAAAAGAATCTGCTATTAAGTTTGAGCTTTTTACTTCATCTACAGAAGTACACGAAATTTCGACTTCATTAGAAGGGCATACAAAAATTACTGTTTTGGTTGATGATGAAGAAGTTTCTTTTGAAATGTCTCAAAAACAAACCATCCTAGATGCAGCATTAAAAAAGGGAATTGATGCACCTTATTCTTGTCAGGGCGGTATCTGCAGCAGTTGTTTAGCACGCATTACGGCAGGAACGGCAGAAATGACAAAAAACTCAATTTTAACAGATAAAGAAATTGCTTCTGGTTTAGTTTTAACCTGTCAGGCGCATCCAACTTCAGAAACAATTTATGTAGATTTTGATGATGTTTAATTATTAAAATCCAACAAATATAAAATTCCAAATTCCGATATAACTATAGGAATTTGGAATTTTTTTTATGTGAATCTTTTTTATAAAATTAGCTTTGGAATTTTGAATTTAAAAATTGGAATTTAATTTGTTATGAGATCAATGCACGAAATATTTAGAAATAAAGAACATCTTTTGGAAGAACCAGAAGTACAAAAACTTGCCGATTATTGCGATGAATTACAAGATGAAATGTCGAATTAAGATTTCAGAAAACTGATAATAAGGAACTCGCTCTAATTGATATGATCCTAGAAGTTATAAAAGGCTGTGAAGTTTTGGAAAAAGAACAAAAGGAACACTAACGCTTTGGTTATAATGATCCCGATTATAAGTCTACTGTGATCTAAAAGATATATTTACATCAGATGCCGTGAGGAGAAAATTTGGATGTATTAATGCTGCAAAAATTTAATCTGGCTTTGATAAATTAACGGTTTAAAATGTTAATACTTAAATTTTTATAAAAATTTTATTATTATTATTATTAATTTTGAAAGCTATTTCTTTCTTTTGTGTTTTTTTCTTACATTTGTTAAAATTTTAATCTTATTTACAAATGAAAAAAAAACTATTTGTTTTACCACTAACATTTATGTTATTATTTACTGCTTCATGTTCTGATGAAGAAAATCAAGAGCAAATTATTAATGCTCAAACACAACAAATAAGTTCTAAATCAACTCAAAGACCTGGAGACGGAGGTTATGATGCATTAGGATATGGTTATGATGTTACAAAAGAATTTGCAAATTCTAATTCTGCTGGTTTTCAAGTAATTGACATAGCAAGATTTAAAGCAGAACAAGCTTCAAGATTAAGTGAGGAATTTACATATTCTAGTGAATATAAAGAAGTTTACGGTGAAAATGCTCTAACATATTCTAAAGTCCTTTCACAAAAAACAGAAAGTACTTCTTCACAAGTTGTTTATGGCAAAACTCTTTCATCTGCATTTACACAAAACACAACTGACACAAACAAATTTGAAGGAAAATACATCTACGGAAGCTATTCTTTAGAAGTGAAATATAAACGATTAAGATTTAACAGTACAATAGACTTGCTTAAAAATTATCTTACTCCTGAGTTTATAGCTGATTTAAATTCTAAAACACCGCAACAAATCGTGCAAGATTATGGAACACATATTTTAACAGATATTTATACTGGTGCAAAATTAAATGTTCTTTATCAATCTGAAACAAAAAACCTCGATAGAGCACTTGCGGCAAGAGCTGGTGTTAAATCAAGTGTTGAAAATGTTTTTAGTATGGATGTAAATAACGATGTAAATACTTCTTATGCATCTCAAAACTATAATAGAAAAATATTCTATAACACACGAGGTGGAAACCCTTCAAAATCATTAATTGGAACAATCAATTTGGAAAAATCTCCAGTTCAAACCTTGAATATTTCAGATTGGCAAAATAGTGTTGATGTTTCAAATTCTGTATTGATGGATATTGCACCTAATGGATTAATTTACATATATGATCTTATTAATGATCCAGTAAAAAAATCACAAATTAAACAATATGTAGATCAATACATAATCAATAATACTGTAAAAATACAAGATATACCAGTAGATATTTATTGCTTTTATAGTGGTAGAGATAGTGATCATTACTATAATCAAAATAACACTATTCCTAATAATTATATTTCAGAAGGAGTGTTTTTTAAAGCATTTAATTATCCAGCAGTAAATACAGTTCCAATATATATGTATTATAGCGGAAAAGATAGCGATCATTATTATTCTAGATCTAGTCAGATACCAATAAATTATGTTTCAGAAGGTATCGCATTTTATGCATATCCAAATGCCACATTAAGTTTAAATGGTGCTGTTCAAATATACATGTATTATAGTGGAAAAGATAGTGATCATTATTACACCAAATCAAATCAGATACCTAGAAATTATATATCAGAAGGGGTTGAATTTTATGCATTACCATAATTAATCAATTATAAGTTTTAATACAAGGGGCAGGATTTTTAATTAAATCTTGCCCTTGTTTTATTAACATTATTGAATTTTACAATAATTTCTCAATACTCTTCACTACTTTTTTAGGAGAAATAGTCCTCATTGCATCTTCATAACCTTCAACTATTTTATTTCCATAAACAGAGGTCGGCAGCAGTGGATATTGATTTCGGTCTGAAATTAAAGCATTTTCCAGACTTTGATTAAAAGGAGAAAATCCTGCATAAGGATGTGTTGCGCCCCAAAGTGTAATTACTTTTACGCCCAGCATTGCTGCAATATGTGCATTTCCAGAATCCATAGAAAGCATTACATTCAGATTACTGATCAGCTTTAATTCCTGCTGAAATTTTATTTTTCCGGCTGCATTTATTACATTTTTAAAGGGTTTAGAAAGTGATTCTAAAATCTCGATTTCTTTTGCTCCTCCTCCAAAAAGTACAATGGTATGATCTTTATTATCTGCCAGTTTTTCAATTACTTCCTGCATTAAATCTATGGGATAAACCTTAGAATCGTATTGTGCAAATGGCGCTATTCCTATTAGTTTTTGATAATTTTCTCCTATCAAATCTGTAATTTCTGCACCCAGAACTGCTTTTTTAGGAAATTCAGGATTGGATAAATTAAGTCGAAAACCAAGTTCTTCAAACACTTTTGCATGTCTGGCGAACATTGTAGGCAGCGGTTTTAAAATTTTATTTTCGGCTCGTGTTAATTCTTTTTTACCTTCACGGCCTTTGTCAACAGTTGCTGTTTTTTTTCCGCTTAAAGCGAATAATAAACTCACCACTTTAGATCTTAAAACGTTATGCAGATCTGCAAAACCATCTATCTTTAATTTTTTAACATCTCTAAACAATCGCAAAAGTCCAAGAAAACCTTTGTGGCGTTTTTTTTCATCAAAAGCAAAAAAATCAAGATTTGGAATTCCATCAAAAAACGGCTTAAAAAACGGACGAGAAATTACCGTAATTTTTACTGTGGGATATTGTTTTACAAAAGAACGTAAAACAGGAACCGTCATGGCAACATCTCCCATTGCGGAAAGTCTCATGACGGCTATATGTTGAATAGTTTTGGACAACTTTACTGCCAAACTATTTTTTATTCTGATATAAAACCGGGTTCAAATCATCGTCATTGTACATTTTCATTTGTTTGTACACTTTCATGAATTTTTCTCCATTCTCGATGTCAGCTAATAAATCATCAATTGCTGTAGATAAATCACTTCTCTGCTCTAAAAGAATATTTAGTTTTTCCTGACATTTATCTCTATGCTCTTGTGATGCCTCTGCACGATTGGCTTCTTCCTGCATGTGATAAATTTTTAGAGCTAAAATAGACAATCTGTCAAATGCCCAGGCAGGACTTTCTGAGTTGATTTTTGCACCGTCTTTTGCTTGTACATTACTGTATTTTTGCAAAAAATAGCTGTCTATATATTCAACCATATCTGTACGTTCCTGGTTTGAAGCATCAATTCTTCTTTTTAAAGTCAAAGCTGCAACAGGATCAATCTGCGGATCACGAATAATATCTTCAAAGTGCCACTGAACGGTATCTATCCAGTTTTTTAGATATAATAAATGTTCAAATTTATCTTTTGGATAAGGATTACTTATAGGCTGATCTACATTATCAAATTGATGATAATCATTTATGCTTTGTTCGAAAACCGAATATGCTAATTTTGAAAACATGTCTTTAATTTTTATATAGACAAAGATACTTTTTATACTTTAGTAGTCCGAAAAAATCCTTATTTTTTTCGTTATTAATAAAATTGACTAAAAAATTCATAACAATTCATTATGCAAATTCATTATATATCAGAAAGCAACAGTGTCCTAAACCATTTTCTTGGACAGATCAGAAATGTAAATATTCAGAAAGACAGCATGCGTTTTAGAAGAAATATCGAGCGGATTGGTGAAATTATGGCGTATGAATTAAGCAAAGATCTGACGTATAAAAATGTCGAAATTCAAACTCCTCTTGGCATTAAACATACTACCGAAATAGAAAATGATCTCGTACTCTGTTCTATTTTACGAGCTGGATTACCGCTTCATAATGGTTTTTTAAACTATTTTGATCAGGCAGAAAACAGTTTTGTTTCGGCTTGCAGATATCATCCAAATAATGATGATGATTTTGAAATTTTAGTAGAATATCAGGCACTTTCAAACTTAAATAATAAAACGGTTTTACTTCTTGACCCAATGCTTGCAACAGGATATTCTATAGCAGCAGTGCATGAAAAATTAATAGAAAATGCAGTTCCGGCAGCTATTCATATTGTGGTTGTTATCGCTGCTCCTGAGGGAATTGAATATCTACAAAAGACGCTGCCCGAAAATTGTCATTTATGGGTTGCGTCACTGGATGAAAAATTAAACGATAAAAAATATATTATTCCGGGACTTGGAGACGCCGGCGATCTTGCTTACGGAAGTAAATTATAATTGGCTGAAAAAAGTAAATAAACTGCACAAAATAAGGACGTAAAAAACAATTTCGTTATTTAGTTTTTGCTGCATATACTCCACATGGCTTGCGGCCATAATGGTTAACGGTGCAATACTAAAAAAAAGTATGTCGTTACTTTTATCAGGAGAAAGCACGTAAACAAAAACAGCTATAAAAAAATAGGCTACAATCTTTTTATAAGAAGCATGTACCAGTTGTGGTCTGTTTGATAAGGTAGTCAGCATTGAAAACACAAAAAATAAAGCTACTGCGGTGTAAATAGAAAGTGCGCCGTTTTCGTAATTATTCTTAAAATAATCAATTCTAAAATCTACAACTGCACGCTTCTGGAAAAATTCTACAGCATCTATATGAAAGATAAACGATGTCATTAAGAAAACAACTGCAACTGCCAAAAGAGCTATAAAAGGCAGAATCCAATTTCTATAATCTCTCGAAACGTGGAAAATTATGGATATAAAAACCAAAATCAAGAAGAGAACGCACCAGAATTGAAATAAAGAAGCTACAAAAATCCAAAAAGAAGCATCGAATATTTTTTCTTTTGAAGCTTTTAGAGATTGTAATGAAATCAATCTTCGAAGTGCCAATAAAATGAAAAAATTGGCATAAATAACATTCAGATTATTAAAAATGCTCGGGAAGAACATTATAAACAATAAGTAGAAAAATATCGCGTAGCCGTTGTCTTTACTGAGACCATTCTTTTTTACAATAAAATTAATCATAAAAAAGGAAGCCAAAATAAAACACAATGAACTCACTTTTTGAAACAGCAAAAAATTAGAACCTTCCCAGGCAGTTTCTTGAAATTGAGACAGAAAAAAGAAAACCAGTATTAAAATTACAACCAATGAATAATTTAATGGTGTAGATTTTTTAAAAACACTTGTTATCATAAGGATATTTTATACTTTTGTGATTGTAAATATAACTTGTTTAAAACGAAAACCATCAAGTTGAAAAAAGATTCTATTCTTTCATTTTTGACTTCAACGGTTACAAAACAATAAATAACATATAATTTTATAAATTATGAAAGCTTTTTTTGAAGGAATACAATCACTTTTTGTTGATTTTTTATTTAAACCACTTGATGGATTACGTCATTTAGAACTTATTACTTGGTTTGGTGCAAATACAATCAACTGGATTTTTATGATTATTTGTGCATGTGCAATCGTTTATTGGATTAAACAATTACGCATTTTTGATGATGCAGGAACAGAAAACCAAGATACTACTGCTCACTCTTTTTTAAAGTAAGTCGAAGCCGATATCTTTTCTAAAATACATCTTATCAAAATTTAGTTTATCTATATTTTGGTAAGATTTTTTTATGGCTTGTTGGAAATCATCTCCGTAAGAAGTAATTGTTAACACACGTCCTCCATTACTTAAAACAGCGCCGCCTTCTAATTTTGTTCCGGCATGAAACACAATAGAATCCGTAATGTTTTCCAAACCTGTAATTACTTTTCCTTTTTCAAAATCTTCAGGATATCCTCCAGAAACCACCATAATTGTTGTTGCACTTCTAGGATCAATTTCCAATTCGAAAGAATCTAATTTTTGATCTGCAACAGACAAGAATAATTCAACCAAATCAGATTTTAATCTTGGCACCACAACTTCGGTTTCAGGATCACCCATTCTTACATTGTATTCAATAACAATTGGTTCATTTTTTACATTAATCAAACCAATAAATACAAATCCTTTATATTCGATTCCGTCTTTCTGGAAACCTTCAATTGTTGGTTTTACAATACGGGTTTCAATTTTCTCCATCAAAACAGCATCAACATAAGGAACTGGAGAAACCGCTCCCATTCCGCCTGTGTTTAATCCTGTATCTCCTTCTCCAATTCTTTTATAATCTTTTGCTGTTGGAAGGATTTTATAGCTTTTTCCGTCTGTTAAAACGAAACAGCTCAATTCGATTCCATCCAAAAATTCTTCGATCACAACTTTTGAACTTGCTGCGCCAAATTTTTCATGAACCAGCATATTTCTCAATTCTGTTTTTGCTTCTTCAAGATCCTGAATAATCAAAACTCCTTTTCCTGCCGCCAATCCATCTGCTTTTAAAACGTAAGGAGGCTGCAATGTTTCAAGAAACGAACATCCTTGTTCAACTGTTTCAGCCGTAAAACTGTCGTATGCTGCAGTCGGAATGTTGTGTTTCATCAAGAATTCTTTTGCAAATTCTTTACTTCCTTCTAATTGAGCACCTAATTTTGATGGTCCAATAACAGGTATGTGTTTTAAACTTTCGTCATTTTTAAAATAATCGTAAATACCTTTTACCAATGGATCTTCGGGTCCAACGACTACTAAGCTTATATTTTCTTTAAGTACAAGTGCTTTTACTGCTTCAAAATCAGTTGGAGCTATTGCCACGTTTTCAGCGATTGAAGCTGTTCCTGCATTTCCAGGTGCAACAAAAAGTTTTTCGCATAGTGGACTCTGAATCATTTTCCATGCAAATGCGTGCTCTCTTCCGCCTGATCCCAATAATAAAATTGTCATGTGTTGTTGTATTTTAGTTGTGGTGCAAAAATAATTGCTTTTGAACTTAAAAAATAATTAAATCTTAAAAAGTTAACTTTTAATCTGTAATAGTAATTGCTAAATATTATTTTTGGTGAAATTTACTCTTTCAAATGTTTAAAATTTTTGACTTAGCTCTATATCTAAATGGTTTTCCGATGAAGGAAGCCAAAGCTGAACTGCAAAAAATAATTGCAGTTCCAGAAGAAAATTATAATGATTTTGTGGAGCTTAAAAAAAAAGAAATTGTCAATTTTCATTTAAAAAATAATACTTTTTATAAAGAATTATCTAATCTGGACTCTTATGAAAATTGGTCAGATTTACCAATTTTGAGTAAAAGAAATCTTCAAAAACCTTTAATTGAAAGACTTTCAACGGGATATTCGCTAAAAAATATTTACACAAATAAAACTTCTGGTTCCAGCGGAGATCCCATGGTTTTTGCAAAAGACAAGTTTGCTCATGCCTTAACATGGGAAGATAATATCCGTAGGTTTTCATGGTTCAAGATCGATTTTAACCATTCTTTTCAAGCTCGGTTTTACGGAATGCCTCTAAGTTTTTTAGAGAACAAAAAATTACGCTTCAAAGATTTTTTAAGCCGTCGATACCGTTTTAACATCTTTGATTTATCTGATAAAGGATTAGAAAAAATTACAGCACAATTTCAAAAAAAGAAATTTGATTATATAAACGGCTATACAAGCAATATTGTTTTGCTGGCAAAATATTTACAAAAAAACAATAAAATCCTTGCTCAAATCTGCCCTTCATTAAAAGTGTGCGTGGTAACGTCCGAAATGCTTTTTGAAGAAGACAGAACCTTAATAGAAAGACAATTGGGCGTTCCTGTAGTTAATGAATACGGATCATCAGAAATAGGTATTATTGCTTTTGAAAATACCGATGGAGAATGGCTCGTAAATGCTGAAACACTTTTTGTTGAAATCCTGGATGAAAACAACCAGCCGGTCCCTTACGGAAAAGAAGGCAAAATTGTGATTACGAGTTTACACAATAAAGCACATCCTTTTATTAGATATGAAGTTGGCGATTACGGAATTTTAGACGAAAAAAGCACTCCTAAAAAACCTATCTTAAAAAAACTAATCGGCAGAACTAATGATGTCGCCATTTTACCAAGCGGTAAAAAATCTCCCGGAATGACTTTTTATTCTATTACCAAAAAACTATTTGGAGACGAGGGAAATGTAAAAGAATTTATAATAAAACAAACCAAAATAGACGTTTTTGAAATAGAATATACAAGTGAAAATGAACTAAGTAATTCTGAAATAAAAAATATAGAAAAAGAGTTTTCTAACTATCTGGAACCTAATTTAAAATACATTTTCATTCGAAGAGAAAAACTGGAACGAGCAAAAAGCGGCAAATTGAAACAGTTTAAATCTTATTTATAGATAAAATCTTACGTTTGCTTTTTTGACTAAAAACTTATGACCGATCAATCTTTTCTTTCTGAGGAAACAATTTCTAATAAAATATAGTACATCCGCAATCAAAAAGTGTTGTTAGACAGGGGTCTGGCATTACTTTACGGAATAGAAACAAAACGATTAAAAGAACAAGTAAAAAGAAATATAAATCGTTTTCCTGAAGATTTTATGTTCGAACTTACCAAAATAGAATTTGAAAATTGGAGGTCGCAATTTGCGACCTCCAATTCTGAAAAGATGGGTTTGCGGCATGCACCTATGGCATTTACAGAACACGGAGTTCTAATGCTTTCAAGCATTTTAAAAAGCGATAAAGCAATTCAAACCAATATTCAAATTATGCGAATTTTCACGAAAGTGAGACAAATGCTTTTAGATACGACTGAAATTAAAGTGGATATACTTCACATACAGAAGAAGTTAGAGAATCACGATAAAAACATTGAATTAGTATTTTCTTATTTGGATGAATTGACTGAGAAGAAAGAAAATGAGTCTGAAAGGATAAAAATTGGTTATAAAAAATAGTTCTTTAATTCTTCAAGGTCACAAATTGTGACCTTGAAACTTGAAGTCTAAATTTTCGGCATCAAGCTGAATTTTAAATCTTCTTTATATAACGAGGTTTTATAATCAGCTGTGTAAACAAAAACCTCATCATCAATAAAACAGAAAACACAAAATTAAATTTGTGAAATTCTCTGTAAACACCAAAATTGTGTTTAATTAATTTGAATTTTGAAGACGATATAGAATCTTTTCTTATTCTGTAAAAAGCAAGAGGTTCCGGCACAGGTTTCGTTTCTCTAATTTGTTTTAAAATTGTCAGCCACAATCGCCAGTCCTGCCTTTTTTGGGAATCTGGTAAAGCGATTTTTCCGAAAAAATCTGCATCGTAAATCGCAGTTAAGTTTCCTACGTAATTACAGAAAAATAATTGTTTGTACGTTAGCTTTAATGGGGCTTCTACCCTTTTTTTTAATTCATTTCCTTCTTCATCAATACAATCATAAAAGCTAAAAGTGAATCTTAAATTATTTGTTTTTAAAAATTGTATTTGTTTTTCTAATTTCTCAGGAAACCATACATCATCAGCATCAAGATAGGCAATATATTTTCCCGAAGCTTTTTCTAAAGCAGTATTTCTTGCTACTCCATTTCCGGAGTTTTTTTCTAGTTTAAAGAGTTTTATTCTGGAGTCCTTTTGGGCAAATTCCTCAATTATAGAAACCGTTTGATCTGTTGAAGCATCATCAGCCAAAATCATTTCCCAGTTGTTATAAGTTTGATTTTGAACTGAAACAAGGGTTGCTCTAATGAACTTTTCAGTATTATAGGCTGGTATTATAATAGAAACTAATTCGTTCATTAATATGCTTTTTTATCGCCTTTAAAAATATTGATTATTGTTTGGGAAATTATTTTAAAATCCAGAAAAAGCGACCAGTTTTCGATATAAAAAACATCAAATTTGATTCGATTGATCATGTCTCTTTCCATTGTAATTTCGCCCCTAAATCCGCTTACTTGTGCCAATCCTGTAATTCCGGGCTTAACACAATGTCTTATCATATATTTCTTAACCCTGTTTCCATATTCTTTATTCTGCGACCAAAGATGCGGTCTTGGACCAACAACAGACATATCGCCTAATAAAACATTATAAAATTGAGGCAGCTCATCTATGCTGGTTTTTCTCATAAACCTGCCAATTGCTGTTACCCTCGGATCGTTTTTAGACGCTTCTTTCTCGGTTGTCATGTTCATTTTCATAGAACGAAATTTATAACAGACAAATTCATTTTCGTCAATTCCAGGTCTTCCCTGTTTAAAAAAAACAGGTCCTTTAGATTCTAATTTTATTAAAATCGCCAGCAGCGGATACAACCAGGATAATAGAAAAACTATTACAAAAACAGCAAAAAAAACATCAAAAGAACGCTTAAGAAGTTTTATTGCCGGTTCATTCAGCATGGTCTTTTTTAAGGATAATACCGGAAAAAACTCGTAATAATCTATTTTTAAATTCTTTGAAAAAATCTCTTTGGTGTCTGGAATAAATTTTATGGTTTTATTATTCTCGTCTGCAAAATCAATTAAATCTTTTAGGTAACTATTAGAAACTTCGTTTAAAGAACAATAGATTTCATCGACCAGATTATCAATTACAAAAGGTTTTAAAGTAGATAATTTTCCTGTAATCGCTTGATTTACTTTTTTATCAGAAAAAAATCCCAGAAATCGATATCCGTAATTTTTTCTGGTTTCAAAAAAATCTTTCAGCCGAATTGCTTCTGGCGTATAACCAATAATAACGGCCGTTCTGTAATTACTACCTGTTAAAATTCTATATTCTTTTAAATAAAAAAACAGCGAAAATTTAAAACTCGTTACCAATAATACTATTAAAAATATAAAAATTGCAATATCAGATTCGCTAAATAAAGCCTGTTTTGAAAACGGAAAAAAAGAAATTGCCACTAACAGAAAAAGAATTGCCTGTCTAAATATTTTTGAAACGATTTCTAAAGGCGTTGTAAACCTGTATATATCGTAAAACTTTATAGAAAATGCGATTAAACCCCATCCTGTAAATTGGTATAATATGTAAAATAAGATATTAGAAACCTGTGTCTTAAAAACAAAAAAGCTTACAGCAGCAATGAGAATCAAATCGATTACAATACTAATCGGCCTGATATACTTTGAGTATCTTCCTTTCTGAAACACTTTCATACCTTAGTTTATACTATGAATTTTCTCTGTAAACTTTTATTTTATATAATTTGAAAAGTCTTTATGCTCTTCTTTAGAAAGTTCTTCTTTAGAAAGTGATCTAAAATAATCGTATGTAATCTTCATTCCCTCCGAACGGCTTACTTTTGCTTCCCAGCCTAGTAATTGTTTTGCTTTTGTAGTGTCGGGCTGGCGCTGTAAAGGATCGTTAATTGGCAGCGGATGATAAACCACTTTTTGATTTGTTCCTGTGAGTTTTATAATTTCTTCAGCAAAATCTTTGATCGTAATTTCATCAGGATTTCCAATATTTACCGGATATACATAATCAGAATGCAATAATCTAAAAATTCCTTCTACCTGATCGTCAACATAACAGAAAGAACGCGTCTGCATGCCGTCACCAAAAATAGTTAAATCCTCACCGCGAAGTGCCTGTCCGATAAATGCCGGAATAACACGACCGTCATTTAATCGCATTCTTGGTCCGTAAGTATTAAAAATACGCACAATCCTGGTTTCTACACCATGAAAAGTATGATAAGCCATTGTAATAGATTCCTGAAAACGTTTGGCTTCGTCATAAACGCCTCTCGGTCCAATTGTATTTACGTTTCCGTAATATTCTTCTGTCTGAGGATGTACCAAAGGATCTCCATAAACTTCTGAAGTCGAAGCAATCAAAATTCTGGCTTTTTTGACTCTTGCCAAACCTAATAAATTATGTGTTCCTAGTGATCCTACTTTTAAAGTCTGAATCGGAATTTTTAAATAATCTATAGGACTTGCCGGAGATGCAAAATGTAAAATATAATCTAAATCGCCCGGAATATGAACAAACTTCGTGATATCGTGATGGTAAAATTCAAAATGCTCCAATTTGAATAAATGTTCAATGTTTTTAAGATCTCCTGTTATCAAATTATCCATTCCGATAACATAATATCCTTCTTTGATAAACCGATCGCATAAATGTGATCCTAAAAAACCTGCTGCTCCGGTAATGAGTACTCTTTTCATAATTATTATGTTGAACCTTTATTTTTGGTAATATCTGTAAATAAGCACAAATGTAATAAAATATTAGACTTTTAAATTATGTAATATTTTTACTAAAATGTTAGATTAATTTTTGATTCATTATCGATTGGTTTATCCTATTTTTACGCAACTAAATTAATTTGTTTTGAAAGTTGTACATGTTGTTGAAGCGCTAGAAGGTGGTGTGTATACTTACTTTAAAGATTTGTCGACTTTCTTTGGAGACAAAGAAATAAGCAATGCTGTAGAAACCACTATCCTTTACAGCGGACATAGAAATGGTGTTAGTCCTGAAAAAGTAAATGCTGAGTTTTCTACAGGAGTCAGATTGATACATTTAAGTATGGTTCGGGAAATTTCGCCGTTAAAAGACTTAAAATCTACAATTAAGCTAATTCAAGAACTTAAAAAAATCAATCCGGATATCGTTCATCTTCATTCCTCAAAAGCCGGAGTATTGGGCAGAATTGCTTGTTTTTTTTTATTCAAAAAAAAGAAGCTTTTTTATACACCGCACGGTTATGCTTTTTTGAGAACCGATATTTCTAAAAATTCACGCAGATTATATTCTATAATTGAGAATCGTTTTCAGCAGATTTTTGGCGGAACAATAATTGCTTGCGGCGATACCGAATTTGAAATCGCTAAAAAAATAGGGCCTTCAAAATTAGTCCGAAACGGAGTTGATATCTCAGAGATCCGCCAGTACTTTTTACCTCATCATAATTCAAAATTAACTGTCGGAATTCTGGGTCGAATTACAGCTGCACGAAATCCTAAGCTCTTTAATGATATTGCTTTACGTTTTCCGGAATTCGACTTTGTCTGGATCGGAAACGGCGAATTAAATGCACTAATTACTGCTCCAAACATAAAAATAACCGGCTGGATTTTAGATAAAAAAAAGGTTTTTGAAGAATTAAACGCCATTGATATCTACCTGCAAACCTCACTTTGGGAAGGTTTGCCAATTGCCGTTTTAGAAGCTATGGTTTTAGAAAAACCAGTTGTTGCAACCAACATTATAGGAAATAAAGATCTCGTGCTGCAAAATCAGACTGGCTATTTATTTGATAAAATAGAAGAATTAAATTCTTATTTTGAAATCTTAAAGGATCATCAAACGAGAATTTCTTTGGGTCAAAATGCTTTTAGAAGAACTCAGGAATTATTCGATAAAAATAAAAGTTTTAACCAGCTCCTTGATCTTTATAAAGAATAGCTTTTTGCTGCAGCCAGAAGCCGGCAAAGACAGAGGACCAAAAACCGCTAAAAGCTATTCCGTCAAAACGAAGCAGAAAATCATCTGTCAGATTTGAAATGAAAAAGATTATAAAAAACGAAAGTATTATTCCGTTTTTTAAATCATAACCCAAATACGCAATTGTAAACATATAAAGAAGAGCGACAATAGGCCCTAAAATTCCAAACTTTAATAAAAAATCAAGAAACTGATTGTGCGTCGGAAATTCATATTTGGCTAAAAAATGCTGATTGGTTGCTGCATAATATTTGTTTAATGCTGGTTTCCCGTTAGAAGCTCCAACTCCAAACGGAAGATTTTTTAGAGACAATTCCCAAGCCGATTTCCAGATGGAAACTCTGGTTACTAACGAATTGAAGACTTTTATTTCGGGATGATCAATTTCATCCAGTTTTCCAACTTTATCCATGTAAGCAAAAGTTACTGTGGAGTATTTCTCTTTCATATAAGGGTTTTTCTGAACGAATAAAAACAAAATTCCTCCCATTAAAACCAAAATAGTTACAGATGTAATTGCTATTTGCTTAATATTAAATTTACTTTCTACAGCAAAATAAAGAACTACTATAAAACCGATAAAAGCGCCTATTAAAGCTATTCTTGTATTGACAAAAAGCACGAAAAAGAAGGAAAGCAGAAATACAACAAACCGAAGCATTTTAAGAATTGGTTTTTCATTCTTCATAAAACTATAAAAAACAAAATAAAGCGCACACACAGATACAAAAGCCAAATGCATATTAAGTGCAGGAGCATGCATGCCAACACTGTCTGAAAATTTATAGCCTATTTCAAACAAGTCAATTCCGCCAGCGTATTTGCTGATTAATTCGGGATAAATGAGGTTAAACCGAATCAGGAAAAACAGCATTACAACTGTTGTTATACTATAATAAATCTGAGTTATTTTTAAAAAATCAATTCGTTGATAATTTCCTATTATAAAAATTGGGAACAATACTAAAGAGGTACTTTTTTCGAGTGCTTTTAATCCTTTTAAATACGAATCATTATTCCAGAAAAGTAGTATTTCCAGCAAAATTGGAGATGAGATACAGACCATTAAAATTAGTGCTGTTTTGGTAAATTTTAATTTTCTAATGAATATTAAATTAAAGACTCCAAAAACAATAATGAGGATAGAACACGGCTTTCTGAAGATCATCAGGATCGCTATGAGACACAGGAAAACAGTGAAGATTTTATTGAAGTTCTTTTCTGAAAGATTCATAGTACAATGCAAAATAAATTAAAGGAAAAATGCCTATTTTATGACGGACAGCGGTACCTAAATCGGGCTCAAAAACGCCCTGTACGATAAAGAACGAAAAGATTATTAATAAAATCAAAAGTTCTTTTGGATATTTTTTTCTTTCTCTCAAACATTTAGAAAACCGAACAATCAAGATATAAAACAATAAAAGCTGCCAAATAATAAATACTATAATCTGCGGAGAAAAAATATGTTTTAAACCATTTACCGGAATATTTACTGTAAAAAAACCATAAAAAATACCAACTGCTTCTCCGTACCAAGTATCTGTTTTTACAGGTGAAATTATGATAGAATTTGCATCTGAAGAACCCATTCTATCGCTGTTTACCAATTCTCTGCTGATTTCTGAAAGATATTTTCCTTTTAGAATTCCGTGGCTGAAAGACAAAAAAACAGCAATTAACAGTCCGTAAAAAATGGTCTTTATGGTTTTGTTTTTAAAACTTACCAGACTAATCAAATACATACCACCTCCGATAATGGGAATCAAGGCGTAATAAGGGCGATAAAACACTCCAAAAACTAGTAATAGGAGTACAGTGTATAATATTGTTTTTTTTAACGAAATCTGGTTGTTTAAACACATAAAAACAATTGGAGAAACGTACAAGAAAGTAATGAATTCTTTTGATGGCATAGAAGTAAAAATAGCAATCATTACGATTCCTAAATACACCAAAATGTTCTTGACATTTATTTTTTCGAAATTATCAGGAACTCCTATTTTGTATAAAATAAATAAGAGAATAGGAAATTGGATCAATGCAATTACGGGATAAGGTAAATAACGAAGTCCCGAAATTTTATATAATAAGATCGTTACGGGATAACTTCCAAAAAAACCAATTTCGTTTCCGTTATCATAAACAATAATCGCAGCATCATAAAAAAACTTTGGCGGTAAAACAAAATACGCCGCAAATGCAACGACCAAATTGGCGGCCGCAATCAGTAAAAATGCTGCTGTATTTTTTTTTATCAGGTATTGCATATTATTTTGAATTGCTTAATGCAAAAAAACTTTTACTTTATCTTTTTTGAAAACGATTACCGCTGAGACAAAATTCCAGAAAAAGGTACTTGAAACAAAAGCAATCGCTGCGCCGGTCATACCATAAACCGGAATTAAAAATCGATTTAAAACAAAATTAAGAATGACTGCCAAAACTAAAATCACCTGAAATATATGCTGTCTCCCAGTCATATTTAGATAAACAGGAACAGAACCAAATGCAGAACAAATTCCCTGACCGATGATCAAAATCAAGAAAGCATCTTTGGCCGCAATATATTGACTCCCAAAAGAAGCCAGTACATATTCTGAAAAAATACACAATAAAACGATCACCGGAAATGTAATTCCGAAGATTAACCGAACGCTGTTTCGAACTACTTTTTGCAAATCGGCGATTTTTGAATTAAAAAAAGACTCTGCTATTTTGGTCGAAACCGTGATGTTTATTGTCAAAACGATTACCGTAACAATGGTCATTATTTTAACTCCAACCGAATAAAAAGCTACTGTCTCGTCGTTTCGGTATTTCTTTAAAAACATAATATCAAAACACATTAGTAAAAACATTGCCATACCGCTGATCGCAATTGGATAAGATTTTAGAAATACTTCTTTATGCGAAATTTTTTCTATAACTGTGTTTTCAGCCGTGTTTTTAAAATATTTGTAAACCAATAAAGAGCTTATTAAAGACAGGAAAACATAACCGCTCAAAAAAACATCTACCAAATAATTTTCCTGATGCCAATAAAACAGAACTACAGAGCCAACAATCAAAGGAACATATTTTATTATATTTCGAAATAATTCAGCTACATACAATTTATCCAGAGCTCTAAAAACTTCTGTATTTATTGTTGATATTCCGTAAAAAAACAACGCTGCGGCTCCTTTTAAAAATATGGAATATACTTCCTGATCTGAAAAATAGCTGTTTATTAATTTTTTATCGATAATTAAAACTATTAATAAAGCGGTTATAGAAGCGGCAAAAACCATAACAGCCATTTTGATATAAATATTTTTGAGTTCATCGAGAGCATTGAGACTTGCTAATCGTCCTTTAAAATATAATATTGACTGATCAAAACCCAGCATGCAGATACTGCTTACCGCCAGCAGAAAAGAGCGTGCAAAATCATACTGTCCTACTAATTTCGGACTGTACGATTTGGTTAAAAAAATAGTAAAGCCAAATAACAAAAGAACTCCAAAAACCCTTAAAAACAAAGTGCTGAGACTTTGCTTTAAAAATGGATTTCTAGAGATTTTCTCAAATATGTTATTTGTTTTCAATTGAGTTTTATGATGGGTGAAAGAATAAAAATGTGTTTTTTAAACTTTATCTTGTCTGCGTTTTTAAAAGCTGTTTTCTATAAAAGCCTTGAAATAAGCTGATACAAACGAAAATAAAAATAAAAATAAAAGGAATTACAAATTTAAAAATACCGTTGGTGAATTTAGTATCATTGATGTTAAGTGCAGCATTTATATCTTTTATCGTTTTGTCATAACTAATCAATTTTAATCTGTTTTTTCCCTGGTCGATTATTAAATTTTGTTTTGTTTTAATAATATCGTTTAGCTGTGTGTTTTCGTTATAATACACGAGTTTATCATTCTTGGCTGTATTTTTTACAGTATTAGAAAAACCATTCAAAACAGTATTAATCTGCGAAATTATAGTATCGTTTTGAGTAATCTGTTTCTGCAGGTTTTCAAATTCTGCTTTCTGAACTTCTGCGAAATAAGCAGAATTATTCAAATATTTTAATAACGGTTTCTCAATGTCCTTTTCGTCTGTTTCTGTATTAGAAACAAAATTTATAGTATGAAACGTATAATTTTTGCTGGTAACATTGTCTTCTAAAATTTTTTTGACATCTCCAACCTCAGCCATTATTTTTATCAGTTCCAGATTTTGTTCTCTGTCCTGAATAAACTTATAAACGTCGGCAAGGGGTTTAATTTCGATTTTTTTCAGGGCTTCTGGACGGGAAATACCAATAGTGTTTTTTAAGAAAACAGTATCTCCAGAAGCAATTTTTGCCTGAATTAAATCAATTTTTGTGTACAAATAATCTACGCTTCCAAAATTTGGTGTTACTATAATCTGATTTTTAAACGTTTTTTTGTTTGAATCTAAATACCAGCCCAATCCAAATCCCAGAATAACCAGAACAAGAACTATAATCCAATTTCTGATAAAAAACTGGATCGCTTTAAAAATCGAGAAACTTACTCTATCAAAAAAGCTTCCGATGCTTTTTGAAAGCTGAAAAATATCAATTTCCTGATTTTCATGATTTTGGGGTAAATTTGTACTCATTTTTAAAGGTTATTTTACGTTAAAAATTTGTTCTAAAATTTTAATGGTAATCAAATAAGTTGGTTTTACACCCGTAGTTCCCAATCCGCCCGAAGCCAATGTACTTCCGGTTTCCAGAGGATTATCCGATGCATAATAGGCATAACGAACCTTAACATCATGAGGCACACTTTTTCTGATTTTTGAGGCAGATTGTATTGCTTTTTGATAATAAGAACCTTCCATTTCTAGTCCGATTACACCCCAAGTCGACTCGTGAAAGAATTTTAATAAATCTCTATTTTGAAGTGATGTTCCTAAAACGGTTACCATTGCACCTTCAAAAACAGCGATGTCATTTCCTTCAAACATGGCGCCTGTTAATTCATTTTCGAAGAAATAATTATCTGCCGTTCCTTCATTAATGTGTGCGGTCGGAATCATGATATCTCCTTTTCCGCCTTCCAGAATTCCCGCTTTCCCCATTATAGAAACCGATCTTACATTTAGTAAAGTCTCTTTTTTATAGGGTTTTAAAAGTTCGTCGATGGTTTCGTAAGCCTGCTCGCCAAACGCATAATCCATTACAATGATAACGGGTTTTTCTTCGTCTATATTCCCGTATGAAAAAGCTGTTTTAGACCAGTCAATTTTCGCCGTATCAAAAATCTGAACATCAATATTAGTTCCAGATGTATCTGGAAGTGAAATCATTCCGTTTTTTAAAGCCAATTCTTCAACAATATTTCTCGTGTCTTTTGCTCCAGATTTGCTCAGCTCTTCATAAATAAAGAAATCTGTCTTGTCTTTGAATTTTGGTTTTAGTAATGGTGTAGCAAAAATAGAATTCATTACACTGTGCATGTTTGCACTTATTACGTGAATAGGGCGTTTTAAAAGATTATTTTCTTTTAAAACTTCTTTGATGTTGGTTGCCCAAATCTCTCCATGAATGTGGTGTCCTAAACGTTCTCTTAAAACCGGACTAAAAGTTATAGTACGTTTATTATTATCTACTACTTCTTCTATGGCCAGTTTTCCTAACCAGTAAATAACATTTAAGAAACGATCCGGTTCATTTTCAGAACCAAAAGCATCATAAATGTCCAGAACTTCTTCAAAAGTTCTTGCTAAGATATTGGCAACATGCGATATTGCTTTTTCTTTTTCTATCTGTGGCAGTTTTTTTGTCTGCATCACTGCCTGCTCTAATTTCATCCAGTCGCGAGAAACTTCTCCTCCATCGTCTACTAAAACTCTGTTTTTTATTTTATGAGATTCGATGAAAATAAAAGTCAAATGCGTAAGAATATCATAAATATCAGAACGGCCGCGAGTAATTTCGACATTCATCTGCTCCTCGTCTATTCTGTAACAGTTTCTTCTTCTTTTTGGAGGAACAATCGCTTTAAAATGTGATTTAGAATATCCTTCGTCCGAAGTTAAATTGATAAATCGGCATTGTTCAATTCCTATCGGAAGACGCTCTATAACGTACAAAAGTCCGTTTAGTTCTACTTTTTCTTCGGCTATATTTCCGTAGATTTCAGGACGTAATGCTAATAATGATTCTCTTAAACTATCGCCAGAAACTCCCATAGGTTTATAAAAACCACGGTTGAATAAATGGCGCATTGTGATGTACATTTTTTCTATTGCTGCAGATGATTCCTGCGCTCTTGATCTTGATATATGTTTGGTTTCTTTCATGTATTTTTATTTTAAAACTCAAATGTAGGAAAATACAAAGCATGCCTTGTATCTACAATATCATTTTTTAAATATCATTTTGATTTTGATTTATTTTCTGTTTTAAATTTATCCTTTTCCCAATTTTCCGGATTTGAAACAATGTAATCAGAAATTTTTTGATAGGCAATATTGTTTCTAATGATGTTGTCATAAAATAATTTTTGCCATTGATGTGGATATCCTAATCTGTTAGCATGTTTTGTTACCGCAGATTTGTAGGATCCAACAATTGACGAAATGGTGTTTTTTCCAATGTTTTGAAAACGTTGAGAACCTGGTTTTTGTTGAGACAGGGCATGCCCTGCCTCAACTATATCAATATTGGTCGATTGTTTATCAATAATCAAAATTCCGTGAATATGATTTGGCATGACCACAAAATCGCCCAATTCAACGTTTTTATGATGTATGGGAATTTGATACCACAATATATCGGCAATAATACCTGCCTCTGACAAAACCATTTTACTATTTTGAATTTTTCCAAAATAATGTTCTCTTTCTTGTGTGCAAATTGTTATAAAATAGGCGCCATTCCAACCATAATCCCACCATTGTGCTCTTATTGAAGAAATACGATATTTATTTTGAAATTTTCCCTGATTCATTTTTAATTCACCTCTGCATCTTATTCATGTTGATAATAATAGAAGACAGAGCATGCCCTGTCCCTACTATTATTATCTAACTTATTTCAAATTATCTGCAATCTTTCTATCATTCGATAATCTCGGAATTTTATTCTGTCCGCCCAATTTTCCCTGCGATTTCATGTATTCCTGAAATCCGTTTTTTGAAACTTTGGTCACGACTACTTTTCTTAAAACATTTCCAGTAATTAAATCGTCGTAATAAATGTTTTGTTTTCGCATGGCATTGTCTATCGCTTCCGCGAAAGCGTCGAAATTTTCAGGCTCATTTTCAAATTCTATCAGCCATTCGTGATACGGCAATCCGCTTGACGGCGTAATTTGCGGCGCAACAGTAAATTCGTTTATTACAATGTTTGTGTCTGCCGTTGCTTCTTTCATGGCTTTTTCTACTTCGTTTGCAATAACGTGTTCTCCAAAAGCAGAAATATAATGTTTGATACGCCCGGAAACTATAAGACGATACGGAGCTAAAGATGTAAACTGAACCGTATCACCAATATTATAACCCCAAAGTCCGGCATTAGTAGAAATAATTAAAGCATAATTTACGCCCTTTTCTACTTCGCCAATAGTATATCGTTTTGGGTTTTCTATAAAGAATTCATCGGCTTTTATAAATTCGTAGAAAATTCCCGAATTCAATAATAAAAGCATTCCTTTTTCTTTCTGAGAATCTTGGTAAGCAAAAAAACCTTCAGAAGCCGGAAACAACTCAATGCTGTCTACTTTCCTGCCAATCATCTGCTCAAATTTGGCGCGGTATGGTTCGTAGTTTACGCCTCCATAAATAAACAAATTGAAGTTTTTGAATATCTCACCTATTTTTTTGCCGCCGCTTTTTTCCTGTAAACGCTCAAAATACATCTGAACCCAGGACGGAATTCCCGAAATTACAGACATATCTTCTTTAATCGTTTCGCCTACAATAGCATTTACTTTAGTGTCCCAGTCTTCTATACAATTGGTTTCCCAGGAAGGCATTCGGTTTTTTTGTAAATATTTCGGAACAAAATGCGCCACAATACCGGAAAGTCTTCCAAAGTTGATTCCGTGTTTTTCTGTCAAAATTGGACTTCCCTGCAGGAAAATCATTTTTCCATCGACAAAATCTGCGTTTCGCGTTTCGTGAATGTAATGCAAAATTGCATTTCGCGCAGCTTCTATATGAAACGGCATTGATTCTTTGGTTAACGGAATATATTTTGCACCGGATGTAGTTCCGGAAGTTTTAGCAAAATAAAGTGGTTTTCCTTTCCAGAGAATATTTTCTTCTCCTGTTTTAATCTTATCAATATAAGGTTTTAAATCCTCATAATCACGAATCGGAACATGCTTCTGAAAATCAAGAACTGTTTTTATAGAATCAAAATGATGATCTTTTCCAAACTGGGTTTCTTTAGCATTTTTAATTAAACTCTTAAATACAGTCTCCTGCGTTTCGATTGGTTTATTGGCCCAAGCCAGCGTTTTGTGGTATATTCTTTTGGCAAATAATTTTGCCGCTACTGATTTAATAGACATCTTTTACGAGATTATTTCTTGTCTTTTTTATTTTTATTTCGAGCTTTTTCGGTTGGCTGGGCATCTTCTTTGGCTACTTCTTCCCTTAATTTTAGTTCTTCTTCACCGGCTTTCATATTTACATCGGGACTTTCTTCTGTTTCTGATATGATCGAATCCTTATTAAATTTTGCGTAATCCAGTTCGCCTTTCAAAACTTTCTGAATTCCTTTTATATAGGCTTCATTTTTTCTTAAAGCGGTTTCTAGAGAATCTGATTTTATAGCTAATTCGGTCGCATTACGCTTTAGGGCTGTAGAAGAATATCCTGGAATAAATTCGCGTAAAGGAGTAAAAGCAATGATAAAAGTAGTAATTGCAATTAAAAAAATACCGCCCAGAGTAAATGTTACAAAAACATTCATCATGTTAAGTTTGAACGAAAACCGCTCTTCAAAAGTATCTTCATTCAAAATTATCAACCGGCTTTTGATAAATAATCTTCTTCTGAAATTTTGTTTCTTTTTCTTCGTCATATGCTTATTAATAGAAGCAAATATAGTGATTAATCATATTGTTGATGCTTGTAGAAAATTTATGAATATACTAAATTTATCATTTTATAAAATATTTAACGCATCTAAAAACTAAGATTTTAATCCAAAAACTCTTTTTGTTCGTATATTTCTATATACATTTGCATAAAATTACAAAACAATTTGCTTCGGCATTAAATATAAACAGCCATGGGAAGATTAGGTCTTACAGAAATCCTCGTAATAGTAGGTATTGTTATATTACTTTTTGGAGGGAAAAAAATTCCAGAATTAATGAAAGGTTTAGGAAGCGGAATTAAAGAATTTAAAAACGCTGCTAAAGACGATCAGCCTGCTCCTTCAGCTAAAAAAGAAGAAGAAGAAATTAAATAATTAATTTTTAACTTATTAAATCCCAAACAAAAATCATACGATTTTTGTTTGGGATTTTTTTTATATCAAAAAAATCTTATTTTTAGAGTCCCAAATCTTATCAATAATAAATATGAAAAACCTACTTCTATTTAGTATTGCTTTTTTGTGTCTCGAAAGTTATTCGCAAAAGCAATCCTTTCCAGCCAGTACTGTCTATTCTTATGGCATTATGGCCGGAACAAAAAACAGCCAGGATGCTGTAACCAACTACCAGCTTTGGAAAAGCAATTTTGTTGAAAAATGTAATAACGCGCGGTACCGGGTAAAATTTGATACTCCGTCTGAGACCGTTTCTGAAGGAATTGGATACGGAATGCTCCTTGCAGTTTACGCAACAGACAAAGAACTTTTTGACGGATTCTGGCTTTATTATAAAGATAATGTCAATTCTAATGGTGTTATGAACTGGAAAATCAACGGATGTTCTGGAACTCATAGCCCTAACGGTGCAACCGATGCCGAACTGGATGTTGCTTTTGCGCTTATCGTCGCCGATTTTCAATGGGGAAGCACTGGAAGTATCAATTATAAAAATGATGCTAAAAGCTTGATCACAACGATTAAACTTCATGAAATTGAAGCTAATACATTTGTACTGAAACCGGGAGATCAATTCGGCGGAAGCCAAATTACAAATCCTTCTTATTTTTCGCCAGCATATTACAGAGCTTTTGGAGCCTTTACTAATGATGTTTCTTTTTGGAATTCTGTTGCGGCAAAATCATATACCATTATTAACAACAATCTGACAGTAAACAATGCAGTAGGTGGTTTGGTTTCTGACTGGTGTACTGCTGCGGGAACTTATTCTTCTGAAGCGGGAATTTATAAATATGACGGTAAGACATATAATTACGATGCTGTAAGAACGCCTTGGCGCATCGCGGTAGATTATGTTTGGTACGGAACTGCTGATGCAAAGACTTATGTTAAAAAATCATCTGATTTTGTACGTGTAAATCTTGGCGGTACTTCAAATATTAAAGATGGATATAGTCAGGACGGAAGTTTGGTCGGGCAATGGCATAATGCAACTTTTGTTGGAGCTTTTGCGTGTGCAGCAATGGGAGGAGATAATCAAATACATTTGAATGAATCTTATACCGATCTTAAAAATCTAAACGAGCCCAACAGCTACTTTAACCAAACACTGAAAACATTATATACTTTTTTGTTAACAGGTAATTTCTATTTACCATCAAATGCTACTCTATCTAATGATAATTTTGATATTGAAAAATCTACTGTTACGCTTTTTCCAAATCCGAGCGCTGATCGAATTACAGTTAACGCACCTGAGCGATCAACTATTTATGTAATTTCTGCTTCTGGAAGTATTATTCACCAGCAAAAATCAACTTCAGAAACAACCGAAATAAATCTTGCCAATCAGGCTTCTGGAGTTTATTTTGTAAAAATAGCCAACGATGATTTTAAGAGCATTACCAAAAAAGTAATTCTGAATTAAGTACAAATAGAAACTCCCAAATTGCATCTGTAATTTGGGAGTTTTTTTATAATACTGTTTTTATACTTTTAAAGTACCATTGTCAGCTGAATTCGCTTTCTGTCTTCATCAACTTCGGTAACCTTCACATCAACATGCTGGTGTAGTTTTACCACTTCGTTTACGTCGCTTACAAATCCGGCTTTTAACTGCGAAATGTGAACCAGTCCGCTTTCCTTGATTCCGATATCAACAAAACAGCCAAAATTGGTAATATTGTTAACAATTCCTGGCAGAATCATTCCGGTTTTCAAATCTTTAATCGATTTTACATTTGCATCAAATTCAAAAACCTTGGCCGACTTTCTTGGGTCTAATCCAGGCTTTTCAAGCTCTTTTATGATATCTTTCAGCGTTAATAAACCAATTTCGGGTGTAATATAGTTTTCGGCCTTGATTAAGGCTGTTTTCTCTTTGTTGGCAATTAAGTCGTTTACTGATAATTTCAAATCTTTCGCCATTTTCTCTACAACGGGATATGCTTCCGGATGCACAGCCGAATTATCCAGCGGATTTTTTGCATTCGAAATTCTAATAAACGCCGCCCCCTGCTGATATGCTTTATCGCCCAGACGAGGCACTTTTTTAAGTTGCTTTCTGTCCTCAAACGGACCGTTTTCTGAACGGTACTGCACAATGTTTTCGGCCAGTTTTTCTCCTATTCCACTCACATAACTCAGCAAATGTTTACTTGCCGTATTGATATTGATTCCAACTGAGTTTACGCAGCGAATTACGGTATTGTCTAGTTCTTCTTTTAGTTTAGTCTGATCAACGTCGTGCTGATATTGGCCTACGCCGATTGCTTTTGGATCTATTTTTACTAATTCGGCCAAAGGATCTGAAAGTCTGCGTCCAATTGAAACTGAACCACGAACGGTTACATCATAATTAGGAAATTCTTCTCGCGCAATTTTTGAAGCCGAATATACCGAAGCTCCAGCTTCTGAAACAATAAAAACTTGCAGCGGTTTATCGAACGCGATTTTTTTAATGAAAAATTCGGTTTCACGAGAAGCAGTTCCGTTTCCGATGGAAATTGCATCAATCTGGTATGCGTTTACCATCGAACGGATTTTCTTGATCGCCATGGTTTCCTCATTTTGAGGCGCATGCGGATAAATTGTTTCATTATATAATAGATCTCCTTTTTCGTCTAAGCAAACTACTTTACAACCGCTTCTAAATCCTGGATCGATTGCCAAAATTCGTTTTTCGCCCAAAGGCGGTGCCAATAAAAGCTGTCCTAAATTATTTGCAAAAACCTGAATAGAATTGGCATCGGCTTTTGCTTTTGCTTCCTGAAGACTTTCGTTTCCAATCGCAGGATTCAACAAACGTTTATAACTGTCTTCAATTGCTAATTGCAAATGTGCTGTTGTGTTATTTTGTTTTTTTATAATGATTTCATCAATCACATCGTATGCATCGTCGATATCGACGTCAATTTTCATTTTAACAAATCCTTCATTTTCAGCACGAAGCATGGCTAATAATCGGTGAGAAGGTGCTTTTGTCAGCGGTTCTTCCCAATCAAAATACTGACTGAATTTTTGTGCGCCTTCTTCTTCAGCTTTCTTTTTTACCACTTTGGTTCCAATCGTTGCTTTTCGCTGAAACAATCTACGAAGCTGTTTACGAACATAAATATTTTCGTTAATCCATTCGGCAACAATATCGCGCGCGCCCTGCATTGCTGCTTCTTCGTTTATAACATTTTCATTAATGTATTGCGTCGAAATGAAATCAACATCAACATCATTTTCTGAAATAATTATTTTTGCCAAAGGCTCCAGACCAAATTCGCGGGCAACATCTGCTTTTGTTTTTTTCTTCTTTTTGTAGGGAAGGTAAAAATCTTCAATTTCCTGTAAATCAAAACTTTGTTCGATTTTTTGCTTCAAATCTGGTGTAAGCGCTTTTTGTTCTTCAATAGATTTTAGAACTGCTTCTTTACGTTTTACAATCGTTTCATACTCTTTTTGAAGCTTGGCAATCTGCTCAATTTGAACTTCATCCAGATTTCCGGTTGTATCTTTTCGGTAACGTGAGATAAACGGAATTGTACAATCTTCCTCTAATAATTTTACCGTGTTTTGAATGTTAATCGCTGCTGTTTGAACAGACTTTGCAATAAATTGAATATTAGTCATAGCTTTAAATGAGATAATTTCTTGATTATAAAATGACTTAATCTGTTTGTTTAAAACCTTAAACAGTTCATCATTCGCGGAGCTAAAATAATATCTTTGTTTCTAATTTTTAGCCAATGAAAGTTTTATTAATATATTTTTTAGTTATAAATGTTCTAGAGTTCGGTATTGCTGGTTATGATAAATCTATGGCCATTAAGCAAAAAAGACGAATCCCGGAAAATACACTGTTTTTCCTCGCATTTATTGGAGGTTCGATAGGTTTATTAACAGCAATGTTTCTATTTACTCACAAAACGAGTAAAATTTCCTTTATTTTAAAATTTGCAGGAATTATTCTTTTTCAAATAGCAATCGGTTATTTGATATTTACTTACAAATAATAGATATAAACAATGTTAATAACTTAAAAAATACATTTAACAAACTGATATATAGTGTTTTAAATAAATACACCGGATGAATTTAAAAAAATCCGCCCGGTGTGTTTATTTTTTTGGTGCGCAGCACCCGATTTTTTTTGACTTTTTACGAACAGGCTATTTTGTTTACTCTGTTTTGGTGTCTTCCGCCTTCAAAAGCTGTTGTCAAGAAAGTTTCGACAATTTCTACGGCTTGATGAATCGAAGTAAAACGTGCCGGAATACTCACAATATTGGCATCGTTATGTAAACGTGTCAAATATGCAATTTCTTTTGTCCAACACAATCCTGCTCTTACTTTTGGGTGTTTATTAACCGTCATGGCGATTCCGTTTCCGCTGCCGCAGATTACAATACCAAAATCTGCTTTTCCCTCAGATATATCATTAGCCACCGGATGTCCATAATCAGGATAATCTACAGAATCTTCAGAGTCAGTTCCATAATTGGTTACTTCATATCCTTTTGCTTTAAGCATTTCTACAATTGCTTTTTTATATTCTGGTCCGGCGTGGTCGTTTCCTATCGAAATTTTCATTTTTTATACTATTAAGTTGTGTTACGCAAATTTACTCAATTAATGAATGTTTGCCATGAATTTCTCTAATTTTCACAAATTCTTTTCTTTATAAACACAATCTAAACATTACAATATTAATTAGTGTACATGATGTAATGTGTGCCCAAAAACCTTTATTTACAACTATCTTACTGTCAAAAACTTATCAGTTATTAACAATTTTGATAAGTATATAATACACTGATAATCAATAAATAATAGACATTTTTTTTGTTAAATTTTTGAGGTGTTAATATCAAAACTTAAAGCCTTGATATTCAGTTAACTTTAAATTAACATTATTTGTTAATAAGTTGGAATAGAAAATTAGAAGTTTTTTTTGGTTGTGTCAAAAAAAAACCTAATCCAAAACTGAGATTAAAAAACCTAATAAAGTTTAAGGAATTTTTGGAAAAGTTATCAATACTAAAAATACCATTTTCAACAAATATCAACATATGAACTTATCTACAAAATGAATCTGTTTTTGGTTGTCAACCATTGTTAATTAAAATAAGAAAAGAGTTTAAAATTAATCATTTAACCAAATATAACTATGTTGATAACTCCCAATAACTAAGTAAAACTTCAATTCAATACTTTTAAAAATAAACTTATTCGACATATTAACACACTATAATAACCAACAAAATTTAATTAAATTTAAAATTCTTTTTTTGTTGTATTTAATATATGTTGAAAACTATTAAAGTTGAAAATCGAAAAAAAAATATTTTGAATTGAATTTGAACTGGAATCAGACAATTTTAAGAGGATTCTTGAGATTGTCCAGAATTTCCTGAACCTGATCGAAATCGTTGGGATGAACTTTGAGTTTGATTCCGCCAAGTGCCGCAGAGTACATAGGAATTACTGATAAAGTGTTTTCGTTTTCAAAAAAATAGGGTATCGCTTCCTGTTGTAATAAATGTTTAAGAATGACCGTTTCGTGGTCGTAATTGAATATGGCAATCGTTTTAAAGCTTTCCATAAAAGGTCTTTTTATAAAGATACGAAAGTTATAATTTTAATAATTCTATTTGTTAAAATCTTTTATCTGATATCTTATTTGTAATTTTAAACTTTATAAGAAAAGATATATGAGTAAGAAAATTAGAAAGCCGATAAAAAATGAGAAGGATTTCTCTAGTAAAATAATAAAAATTTTATCGCAAAGCCCTAACAAAGCATTCAATTACAAACAAATAGGAGCAAAGCTTGAACTTGACGATACAAAAAGCAGAAACCAAATTATAAAAGACTTAAAAATTCTGGCTGCTTCAAAAAAAATTATAGAAACAGAACCTGGAAAATATTTAGTAAAAGCTGAAAGTCAGGATTATTACGAAGGAACAATTGATATGACGAGCCGTAAAACAGCTTATTTTATTTGTCCTGATTTTGCAGAAGATGTTTTTATTCCGACCAATAATTTGAATCGTGCGCTGGATAAAGACAAAGTCAAAGTGTATGTTTACAACAGAAGAAAAGGAAAAAGACCTGAAGGTGAAGTAATTGAAGTTGTAGAAAGAAATAAAACAGAGTTTGTAGGAGTTATTGACATTCAGGCAAATTTTGCATTTGTTTCTACTGCAAATCCTAAAATGTATACCGATATTTTTATCCCAAAAGATAAAATAGGAGAAGCAGAAAACGGTGATGTTGTTTTGGTTACGATTGAAGACTGGCCAAAAAGAGCCGACAGTCCGTTTGGATCTGTGATTAAAGTTTTAGGAAAACCCGGAGAACACAATACAGAAATTCACGCCATTTTAGCAGAGTACGGTTTACCATCGGATTTTCCGGTAGAAGTAGAGGTGTATGCTCAAAAAATCGATACCTCAATTCAGGAAGCCGAAATTGCAAAACGACGTGATATGCGTGATACACTTACGTTTACGATAGATCCAAAAGATGCAAAAGATTTTGATGATGCCTTGTCTTTCAAAAAGTTAGAAAACGGAAATTACGAAATAGGAATTCACATTGCCGATGTTTCTTATTATCTGGAAGAAGGAACAATCCTGGATGATGAAGCGTATCAAAGAGCAACTTCGGTTTATTTGGTAGATAGAGTAGTGCCAATGCTTCCTGAAGTTTTATCTAATTTTGCCTGTTCTCTTCGTCCAAATGAAGAGAAGTATACATTCTCTGCCATTTTTGAAGTTTCAGAAAGCGCACAAGTTATTAACCAATGGTTTGGTAGAACTGTAATTTATTCAGATCAGCGATTTGCTTACGAAGAAGCACAGTATATTATTGAAACAAAAGATAATACGATTCCGTTGGATGTTTCAATTACAGGAGAATCTTATAAAGTTTCAGATGAAATAACAAATGCGACTTTAAAATTAGATGAATTAGCAAAGATTTTAAGAAAGAAAAGAATGCAGAATGGTGCTATTTCTTTTGATAAAGTCGAAGTAAAATTTAATCTGGATGCAGAAGGTGAACCAGAAGGCGTTTATTTTAAAGTTTCTAAAGATGCCAATCATCTGATTGAAGAATTTATGCTTTTGGCAAACAGAAAAGTAGCCGAGTATATCGGAAAACAAAAGAAAACATTTGTTTACAGAATTCACGATGAACCAAATGAAGATAAATTAATTGCGATGCAAACTGTAATTGCAAAGTTTGGTTATAAAATTGATTTTAGAAACAAAGGAGATATCTCGAAATCACTGAATGCTTTGATGGAAGAAGTAAACGGTAAGAAAGAACAGAATTTGATTGATACACTGGCGATTAGAAGTATGAGTAAAGCCAAATATTCTACAGAAAATATTGGTCATTACGGTTTAGCTTTTGATTATTACAGTCATTTTACTTCTCCAATTCGTCGTTATCCAGACGTTATGGTACACAGATTGCTGCAATATTATTTAGATAATGGAGCTTCTGTAGATGAAGAAGTTTATGAAACAAAATGTCTTCATTGTTCAAATATGGAAAGTTTAGCAACAAATGCTGAACGAGATAGTATTAAATACATGCAGGTTAAATACATGCAGGATCATCAGGACGAAGAATTTCTTGGAGTTATTTCTGGTGTTACTGAATGGGGAATTTATGTAGAAATCGTATCTAACAAATGCGAAGGTATGGTTAGAATACGCGAGATAAAAGACGATTATTATACTTTTGATGAAAAACAATATGCCTTAGTTGGTGCAACATCAAACAGTATTTTACAATTAGGAGATGAAATTTACGTTAAAGTAAAAAATGCAGATTTGGTTAAAAAACAATTGGATTTTCATTTTTTACGAAGAGCAGAATAGTTGTTAAATTTAAAAAAGAAGAAACATGAAAAAATTGATTATAGGCGCTGCAATATTGGTTGCACAATTATCTTTTGGTCAGGTTACCAAAGAATTAGGAGATTTTGATTCGGTTAAAGTTTTTGATAAACTAAGTATAAAATTAGTACAGTCATCAGAAAACAAAATTGTTATAAAAGGAGCTCGTGAAGCAGAAGTAGAAGTTGTTAACAAAAAAGGTTTACTAAAATTAAGAATGCCTTTTCCTAAATTATTATCTGGAGATGATCTTGATATTACTGTGTATTACAAACGTTTAGAACTAATTGATGTTAATGAAGGTGCAATAGTTTCTAGTAAAGAGACAATAAAATCTACAGCTTTTAAAGTTAGTGCGCAGGAAGGCGGAAAAATTAATATAAATTTGGATGTTGATAAACTAAATGTAAGTTCAGTATCCGGAGGAGAAATTACGCTTTCTGGTAAGGCGGCAAACTTAGATGCAGGTTTAGGAGCAGGCGGATATTTGCTTGCAAGTAAATTAGCTACCTCACAAACCAAAGTAAGCGTTTCTGCGGGAGGAAAAGCAGATGTGAATGCTTCGGTACTTGTAGATGCAAAAGTAAGCGCAGGAGGCTCTATTTACATTTATGGAAAACCAAAACAAATTAATCAGAAAACCGTTTTGGGAGGAAAAATCGAAGAAGTAAAGTAATTAATTCTATTTGAATGATAAATGATATTTTAGCTGGGCTGCCATGGGGACTTTTCCTAAGTTTTATGGTAGGCCCAGTATTTTTTATACTATTAGAAACCAGTATTACAAAAGGATTCAGAGCTGCAATAGTTTTTGATTTTGGTGTAGTATTAGGTGATATTTTTTTTATAGGAATTGCCTATTTAGGAAGCTATAGACTGATTCAGAGTTTAAAAGATAAACCTGCACTCTTTATTTTTGGGGGCATAATTATGCTGGCTTATGGAGTAATTTCTTTTGTACGATTACGAAATGAAGAAAAAATTGACGACGAAGAAATTGACCGTGATATAATAAAAAGAAACTACGGAAGTCTGTTTATTAAAGGTTTTTTACTCAACGTTATTAACATTGGTGTATTAGGTTTTTGGTTGGCCGTTATTATTTCTGTCGGACCAAAATTAGAAATGCAGAACTCAAGAATGTTTACATTTTTTACTTCAGTAATCATTACTTATTTACTTGTTGATTGTCTTAAAATTCTATTAGCAAAACAATTAAAAACTAAAATGACACCAACTAATATTCTAAAAATAAAGAAAGTTATTAGTATTGTTTTAATGGTTTTTGGAATCGCTTTAATTGTGCAAGGTTGGTTTCCTAAAGAAAAAGAAATGGTAAAAAATGCCTTTGAAAGAATTGAAAAAGAGTAGTCTAACTTTAAAAAAAATATGTGATATAAACTTTTACTTTTATAATTTAAAACCTCTCAATTTGAGAGGTTTTTTTATGCGTATAAACTTTGTCAAAGTTTAAAACTTTGACAAAGTTGACTCCAATTGTCTTTGCGAGGAACTAAGCAATCTCACTAGCATAAGTTTACAAAATGGATATACTAAATGAGATTGCTTAGTTGCTCTCAAAGACAAAAAAGAAAAATTAAGCACAAAAAAAGAGACACATTTCTGCATCTCTTTTAGAGGCATCGTGCGGATTCTAACCTAATGTTTATATAATTTTTTCTAAAAATTAATCATAAAAAACCTCCAAGTTTCCTTGAAAGTATAAAGGCATCGTGTGGATTCGAACCTAATGTTTATATAATTTTTCTAAAAATTAGTCATAAAAAAACCTCCAAGTTTCCTTGAAGGTTTTTGAGGCATCGTGCGGATTCGAACCTAATGTTTATATAATTTTTTCTAAAAATTAATCATAAAAAAACCTCCAAGTTTCCTTGAAGGTTTTTGAGGCATCGTGCGGATTCGAACCTAATGTTTATATAATTTTTTTCTAAAAATTAATCATAAAAAAAACCTCCAAGTTTCCTTGAAGGTTTTTGAGGCATCGTCCGGATTCGAACCGGAGTAGGAGCTTTTGCAGAGCCCAGCCTAGCCGCTCGGCCACGACGCCATTGCTTGAACGGATGGCAAAAGTAACTAAAATCTTTAAAATTCAAAAGATTAAAATGAAGTATTTTAAAAAATTAGTTTTTAAAGTAAAAAAATTACTTTCTAACTTCTGTCATTTTAATCGTAACAGATTCAACATCACCACCAATAGGAGGATTTATTTTAGAAACCCAAACTGTAGTTTTTTCTATTGTATTAATTTCTTCAAGGACGCGAATATTGATTCTTTTAGCCACATGCTCTAATAAATGCGAACGAATAGCCATTTCTTCGGTTACAATTTTGTTTAAATGAACATAATCGACCGTATCTGCAAGATGATCTGTTTGTGCTGATTTCTGTAAATTAGTTTTAATTTTTAGATCTACAGTGTAGTCAGATCCTATTTTTCCTTCTTCAATTAAACATCCGTGGTACGAAAAAGTGCGGATGTTTTTTAGTTTAATAACTCCCATTTTCTTGTTGTTTAAAGTTTAAAGTTTCAGGTTATACGCCACTTAAATAACTTTAAACCTGAAACCTGAAACCTTTTTTTTATCTTTGCTAAAATTACTATAAAATAATGGCATCAGAAGATAAATCACTCAATTTTATTGAACAAATCATAGAGGAAGATCTTAAATCAGGTCTTTCCCAAACTAAACTTCATTTTCGTTTTCCACCAGAACCAAATGGTTATTTGCACATTGGTCATGCAAGTTCTATTGCATTAAATTTTGGTTTAGGAATTGATTATCAATCTCCTGTAAATTTGCGTTTTGATGATACAAACCCTGAGAAAGAAGAGCAGGAATTTGTTGACGCCATTAAAAAAGATGTGGAATGGCTGGGTTATACCTGGGCAGAAGAACGTTATGCATCTGATTATTTCCAGCAATTATACGATTGGGCTGTTTTATTAATTAAAAAAGATAAAGCCTATGTTGACAGTCAGTCTTCTGAAGATATGGCGATTCAAAAAGGAACTCCGTCTACAGTTGGAACAGATAGTCCATTTAGAAATCGTTCTGTTGAAGAAAATTTAGATTTATTCGAAAGAATGAAAAACGGTGAATTTGAGGCTGGAACTCATATTCTTCGCGCCAAAATAGACATGAAATCAACCAATATGCTGATGCGTGATCCTATTATGTACAGGATTTTACACAGACATCATCATAGAACCGGAGACGATTGGAAAATTTATCCGATGTATGATTGGGCACACGGTCAAAGTGATTATTTAGAAGAAATCTCACACTCATTTTGTACACTCGAATTCTTGCCTCACCGCGAATTATACGATTGGTTTTTAGACCAGATTTTAGAAGATAATAAACTGCGCCCGAAGCAAAGAGAATTTGCAAGACGTAATTTATCACATACGGTTGTTAGTAAAAGAAAATTACAGCAACTCGTTAAGGAAAAGCATGTTAACGGTTGGGATGATCCAAGAATGTCAACCATTTCAGGTTTAAGAAGACGTGGTTATACAGCAGCATCTTTACGTAATTTTGCTAATACAATTGGTATTGCAAAACGTGATAACTTGATAAATGTATCGGTTTTAGAGTTTTGTATTCGTGAAGATTTGAACAAAATTGCACCTCGTGTGATGGCCGTTTTAGATCCTATAAAATTGGTTATTACTAATTATCCAGAAGGAAAAGAAGAGTGGCTGGAAGCCGAAAATAATCAGGAAGATGAGAATGCAGGTTTTAGAAAAGTACCTTTTTCACGTGAATTATATATAGAAAGAGAAGACTTTTTAGAAGATGCTCCGGCAAAATATTTCCGTTTGACTTTAGGAAAAGAAGTACGTCTTAAAAATGCGTATATCATTAAAGGAGAAAGTGTTATAAAAGATTCAGAAGGGAATATTACAGAAATTCATGTTACTTACGATACCGATTCTTTGAGCGGAAGCGGGACAGAAGCAAGTCAGAGAAAAGTGTCTGGAACCTTACATTGGGTTTCTATTTCTCATGCAGTAGAAGCAGAAGTTCGTTTGTACGATCGTTTGTTTACTGACGAAGCGCCGGATAGTTATAAAGAGAAAAATTTCTTAGATTTTGTGAATCCAAATTCATTAGAAATTGTAAAAGGATTTGTGGAACCAAGTTTAGCAACCGCTCAAAACGAAGATAAATTTCAGTTTCAGCGTTTAGGTTATTTTACGGTTGATAAAGACTCAACTCCTTCAAAATTAGTGTTTAACAAAACGGTTGGATTGAAAGATGCTTGGGAAGAAAAAGGTAAAAAAGAAGAAAACAGCATTAATAATTCTTTAAAAGAAATCAACAAATATTTTAAAGTTGAATCTAAACCAGAGCGAATTGCGATTGAAAGTGCAATAGGGGAGAACATAAAAAATGTTACTAGTTTTTCACTCATACAAAATTCGTTAAAGAAGAATATCAACAATAATAAAGCATCGCTTTTATTTGCTCAATTTATTTTGAAATATTCTAATTGGAAATCTCCGGATTTTGAAGAAGATGATATTAAAAAATTATATTCGATGTCTTTGAAAAGTGAATCAACTTACGTTCGATCAAAAGCACTTTTGAATTTAAGAGATTTAGAAAACGAAAGTTTGAGAAATCAATATGATGATGAAATTTTAAAATTATATTCTAATCCGCCGAAAAATGTATCGGATAGAGAAAAAGACATTTTATCTGAAATGGTAAAAATTTAAATAAATAAAATTGATTGAAAAGCGCTTTTTATAAGCGCTTTTTTTATTATTTATATTTTCTATTATTATTTATAAAACTATAAATTTATTAGATTAAAATCGGCTTTCATAAATTAATTTT
>NZ_MUHF01000018.1 GCF_002217435.1 Flavobacterium reichenbachii | reverse complement strand
ATGGGAGCGGCATCCTTTTGTGGGAACATGAACATCTCCATTGTACTGAAACTTCTCCCGCAAAAGATACAGCGGACAGCACGGCCCGAAGGGAAACGCCCAAATTATTTTTCGTTACATTTTAAGTTATAATTGAAAAGAGTTACTTATCTAATTAGTAATTCTGTTAAATTAAAGTCAATTTTAGGTTTTAAATTATGGCAGGTTAGCCTATTTAATCGCTAATATGTATTTTTGTTTTTTTAAATATTATAATTTAAGTATGAAAAAAACTATTGTATTGTTGGCATTGTTTGCTATTGCAAATTTGAATGCACAGCAGCGCCCTAAGTTAGTTGTTGGTATTGTTGTTGATCAGATGAAAATGGAATATTTATATCGCTTTTCTGATGATTTTACTCAAAATGGCTTTAAAAGATTGATGAATGATGGATTTACTTTTCAGAACATGCATTATAATTATATGCCAACTTATACTGCACCAGGACACGCTTCCATATATACTGGTACTACACCTGCTACTCATGGAATTGTTGGGAATGAATGGTACAGCAGAACTCTTGGAAAAGAAATGTATTGTACTGATGATGCTGGTGTAAAAACAGTGGGAGATGGTACAGCAGAAGAAGGCGCTATGTCTCCTAAAAATTTGCAAACTACTACTATAACTGATGAAGTTAGAATGGCAACTAATTTTGCTGGAAAAGTCATCGGAATGAGTCTAAAAGATCGTGGTGCGATTCTACCTGCCGGGCATTTTGCAAATTGGGCTTTTTGGTATAGTAAAACAGGATCTTTTATTTCAAGTAGTTTTTATGGTGAAAAATTACCAGAATGGGTTTCTCAGTTTAATAATGAAAAACATTATATGACTTATATTAATAAAGGATGGGATTTGTACAAACCAGCCTCTACATATAATGAAAGTTTGCCAGATAATAATCCGTATGAAGGTAAATTGTATGGAAGTTCAGCACCTGTTTTTCCATATGATTTGAAAACAATGTATGAAAAAAATGATGCTGGAATTTTAAGAGCTACTCCTTATGGAAATGATTTATTGGCTGAATTTGCCAAAAAAGCAATTGAAAAGGAAGAATTAGGTAAAGATAATATTACTGATTTTTTAACAGTAAGTTTTTCTTCTACTGATTATGTTGGTCATTTACTTGGACCGCGTTCAATGGAACTACAAGATACTTACTTGAGACTGGATCAGACTATTGCTGACTTTTTAGCTTACTTGGATAAAACGGTTGGAAAAGATAATTATTTGCTTTTTTTAACAGCTGATCATGCAGGTGCTGAAAATGTAATTTATTTAAAAGATCGAAAATATAATGTGGATAATTATCCAGCAAAAGATTTTAGAAAAAGCTTGCAAGATTTCTCAATCAAAACATTTGGAGTTGATTTACTCTTAAATTATTCTAATTTCAATATTTTCTTCAATAAAACTGTTATTAAAGATAAAGGGTTAGAGTTACCAAAAGTAAAACAAGCATTTAAAGAGTTTTTGATTTCACTGCCACAAATTAAAAAAGTGTATACTGAGGAAGAAATTCTTGCTAATTCCGGAAATGACTACTATTTAAATTTTGTTGCGAAAGGATATGATGTTACTCAAGATGGGGATATGGTTATAATAAATAAACCGGGTGATATGGAATACTCGACTACAGGAACATCACATGGAACACCATACAGTTATGATACTCATGTACCTGCTATTTTTTATGGGTGGCATATTAAAAAGGGAGAATCATATGATAAGAAAGCAATTACTGAAATCGCTCCAACAATTGCTCAAAAAATCAAAGTTGCTTTCCCTAATGGAACTGAAGCAAAAGTTATGCAGGAAGTTTTGGATGGAAAATAATATTCTAGTAAAAATTAAAAACCTGTCTTTATAAAGACAGGTTTTTTTATTGCATAAAAAAAGGCTTTTCAATTAAGAAAAGCCTTTTTATTTATTTAGAACTTAATTTAATATCAGCTTTGGATTATGCGTTTGCTAAAGTTACTTCTTCATTAAAAGGAAGATTCCAAGCTTCAGCAACTCCTTTATAAAGGATTTTTCCATTAGCTACATTTAGTCCTTTTTTCAATTCTTCATTTTCATTACAAGCTTTTTCCCATCCTTTGTTTGCTAATTGTAGTGCATATGGCAAAGTAGCATTAGTCAACGCTAAAGTAGAAGTATAAGGAACAGCACCTGGCATATTAGCTACACAGTAGTGAACAATGTCATCAATAATAAAAGTTGGGTTTTCGTGAGTTGTTGGAGTACAAGTTTCGATACAACCACCTTGATCTACAGCAACATCGACAACAACAGTTCCTGGGCGCATTAATTTAAGCATATCGCGAGTAATTAAGTGAGGTGCTTTTGCTCCTGGAATCAAAACAGCACCAACAATTAAGTCAGCATCTTTAATTGCTCTTGTAATATTATAATGATTAGACATTTCTGTATTTACATTTGCTGGCATAATGTCATCTAATTGACGTAAACGAGGCAAACTTAAATCCATGATAGTTACTTGAGCTCCTAGACCCGCAGCCATTTTTGCTGCTTGAGTTCCAACAATTCCTCCTCCTAAAACTAATACTTTTGCTGGTGGCACACCTGGAACACCTCCTAAAAGAATCCCTCTTCCTTTTAATGGTTTTTCAAGATATTTTGCTCCTTGTTGAATTGCCATACGTCCTGCAACTTCAGACATTGGAACTAATAACGGTAAACTGCGGTCTGCTTTTTCAACTGTTTCATAGGCTAAACATACTGCACCTTTTTCCAGCATTGCATGTGTTAATTCTTCTGATGAAGCAAAGTGAAAATAGGTGAAAAGTAATTGATCTTTTTTGATTAAAGGATATTCTGAAGCAATTGGCTCTTTAACTTTAATGATCATTTCTGCAATTGCATAAACTTCTTCAATAGTTCCTAAAACTACTGCACCAGCATTTGTATACTCATCATCACCAAATCCGCTTCCTAAACCTGCAGTTGATTGTACATAAACAACATGTCCATGTTTTTTCATTTCAGAAACACCTGCTGGAGTTAATGCTACACGATTTTCGTTGTTTTTAATTTCTTTTGGAACACCTATTATCATATTGTTGTATTTTTTTGTTTTTATTGAATTTGTTTTACAAAGCTACTGATAGAGAATATATTATTGATTAACAACTCATAAATAAGAAAATATTATTTTATTTTATACTTTTACAGAAATTTTTTCTGTTTAATAGCCTTTGACTTTATTAAAAAAGAAAAAACAACTAAATTTTATTAATTTAAGAAAACGTTTTCGTTATGATTTTAGATGAAATTGACAAAAAAATCTTACGTCTTTTACAGGAGAATGCGCACTATACACTTAAAGACATTGCAAATAAAATAAATTTATCACTTACGCCTGTTCATGACAGGGTTAAACGCCTTGAAAAAGAGGGTGTTATAGAGAAATACGTTTCGATTTTGAATAAGAAAAAACTCGGAAACAATCTTACGGTTTACTGTCAAGTCACACTGACGAAACAGACATACGATACTTCAGAAGGTTTTAATCAATCAATTTTAGATTTGCCGGAAGTTGTCGAATGTAATTATGTATCTGGAAATTTTGATTATATGCTTAAGATTATTATTCCAGATATGGAAAGTTATCATCATTTTCATCAAAAAAAATTATCTGTTCTTCCTGAAGTTTCTTTGATAAATACAGTTTTTGTAATATCAGAAGTAAAAAGCACCACTGTTTTACCCATTTAATGAAGTAAAAAACCACCAAGCGAGCCTGATGGTTTTTAATTAAGTTAGCTGGGTTGAATTAATAATAAGTATAACGTCTTACTTTGGCAATATATTTTGCGAGACGAATTACTTGTTGACTATAACCATATTCATTGTCGTACCAAATATAAAGCACAATGTTTTTTCCATCTTTAGATACAATAGTAGCATTACTGTCATAAATTGAAGGAGCTGAAGTCCCAACAATGTCAGAAGAAACCAATTCATTATTCAATGAATATTTTATCTGCTCTACAAGCTCTCCTTCAAGAGCATTTTTTTTCATTATTTTATTAATTGCTAAGATTGAAGTCGCTTTTTTAATTTCGAGATTTAAGATAACCAATGATCCGTTAGGAACTGGTACTCTGATAGCATTAGATGTTAATTTTCCTTCTAATGACGGTAATGCTTTTGCAACTGCACTTCCGGCACCAGTTTCTGTAATTACCATATTTAATGCGGCTGCTCTTCCTCTGCGATATTTTTTATGCATATTATCGACCAAATTTTGATCGTTTGTATACGCATGAATAGTTTCTAAATGTCCTTTAACAACTCCCAAAGTTTCTTCGACAACTTTTAGAATTGGAGTGATAGCATTGGTAGTACAAGATGCGGCAGAGAAAATATCAATCTCATCCGGGTTATATTCAGTATGGTTTACGCCATGTACAATATTTGGAACTCCTTTGCCTGGAGCAGTTAGCAAAACTTTGCTGATTCCCTTTGATGCTAAATGTCTTTTTAGAGCTGCATCAGTTGTAAAAGCTCCTGTATTATCAATGACTAGTGCGTCGTTGATTCCGTATAGTGTATAATCAATCTCTTCAGGAGAATTTGCTGTTATAACATGTACTGTAGTTCCGTTAATAATTAATGCATTATTCTTTGAATCAGCTTTTACCGAACCTTGAAAATCTCCATGAATAGAATCATAACGTAATAAAGAAGCTCTTTTCTCTAAACTTATTTCATCATTTTTGTCTCTGGTTACAATTGCTCTCAGACGCAATTGGTTTCCTTTGCCAGTTTTCGACATTAACTCTCTTGCGAGTAAACGTCCAATTCTTCCAAATCCGTATAAAACAACATCTTTAGGTAGAATTTCTTCTGAAGATTTTGCCTTTTTTAATTTTTCCATTACAAAATATCTGGCGTCAGGATATTTGTCGTCTTCCAATCGATATTCGTAAGTTAATTTTCCAAGATCGATTTTTGCAGGCGGAAGATCTAAAGATAAAACCACTTTTGCGATTTCAACCGAATCAAAAATGGTGATGGGCTTACCCACAAATTCACCAGCATATTGATGCAGATTCATTATATCGCTGACATTTTTATCCAATAACTGATTTTTGAATAAAACCATTTCAATGGATTTGTCATACCATAAATCACTTATTACTTTAATTAATTCGACACCCGCTCTTCTTCGGTCGACTTGTAATGATACCTCTTTTTGGTACAAAGATTTTTTGCTCATAATTGACTAGATTAAAAAAATAAAATGCTCACTATTTTAAAATTTTGCGCAAAAGTATCCATTTCAATCGATTTCGTAAGCTATTTTGTGATTTATTTTTTTTAAAATAAAAAGCCACCTTATTTCTAAGATGGCTTATTTTTTTTCAAATTTTATATTCGCTATATTATAATTCTAAAGATTTCTCCGTTTTTGTTTATCATTTCAATTCGTACACTTTGACCTTCATCTTTTTTATTTAATAGTTTAGAAACCGTTTCAACATTCGTTGCTTTTACGTTATCTATACTCAGAATAATATTGCCTTGAAGTTCGCTTTGATATTGCATTAAACTTTCATTAGTTATGTTTCTAATTTTAACTCCATAATCAATTCTGAATTTCTTCTTGTCTGCAGCATCAATGTTTTCCAATTCTATTCCTTTAAATTCAGTATTAAAAAATTCATTTTTATTTAAAGTTACAGGAACTGTTTTCGTTTTGCCATCTTTAAGAAAGGTCACTTTAACTACATCATTAGGACGTTTGGTATTAATGTAGCCAGAAAGATCTGCATAAGTAGAAATATTTTGATCATCAAGTTTAACAATAATGTCACCTTTTGTAAGACCAGCTTTTTCAGCTCCCGAATTTTTCGATACTTTACTGATGTAAAAACCTTGTGTTTCAGAAACTCCTAATTCTTTAGAAACAGAGCTGTTAAGTTCACCGCCTTCAACGCCCAAAATTCCTCTTTGAACATTTCCAAACTCCATAATATCTTCTATTATTTTTCGAGCGATATTAGAAGGAACAGCAAAAGAATATCCAACATATGATCCTGTCATTGACGAAATCATTGTATTAATTCCTATAAGTTCACCGCGAGTATTTACTAGTGCACCACCGCTGTTTCCTGGATTTACAGCAGCATCAGTTTGAATAAAAGACTGAATGCCGTTTGTATCTAAATTTCTGGCTTTCGCCGAAACAATTCCCGCAGTCACTGTAGAAGTTAGATTATAAGGATTTCCAACTGCCAAAACCCATTCACCAATTTTTACACTATCAGAATTAGCAAAAGCTGTATAAGGCAGCTTTTCATCGGCATTAATTTTCAATAAGGCAATATCCATTTTTGAATCTGTACCGATAAGCTTTGCTTTATATGATTTTTTATTATTCAAAGTAATTTCAATTTCCGATGCATCTTTGATGACGTGGTTATTGGTAACAATATAACCGTCTTCAGAAATAATAACACCAGAACCGGTTCCAACCTGTTCTTGTTGCTGCTGACCGCCATAGCCATAGAAAAATTCCATCATAGGATTACTTATCGTTCTTCTCGATACATTTTTAACGTGAACAACAGTATGAACTGTTTTATCGGCTGCAGCTGTAAAATCTACAGTTTCTGCTGGAAGGCCAACATTTTTACCGAATGAATTTGGGGCAAGAGTTACAACAGAATTTCCATTTCCAAAAAGAGAATTACTGTTTTCAAATAATAACTTGTACGCACCAAGGGTAATAGCGCCGCTTAATAATGACACTAAAAATAAGGCTGAAAATCTTTTCATTTTAGAATTTGTTTTTTAAGTTATTTTGAGTAAAATTAATTGAAAAAATTATTCAGAAAAATGCTTTAACTCTCTTTAACATTGATTAACATTTCATTAATTAATAGTTCGTACTTTTGTATTTCTAACTGATAAAAAATGCAAATAGAATTTTATAAATATCAAGGTACAGGAAACGATTTTGTAATGATTGATAATCGTTCAGATTTCTTTCCTAAAGAAGATGTTAAACTGATTGAACGCTTATGTGACAGACGTTTTGGTATTGGAGCAGACGGACTTATTTTGCTTGAAAATGATAAGGATACCGACTTTAGAATGGTTTATTATAACTCCGACGGAAACCAAAGTTCGATGTGCGGTAATGGCGGTCGTTGTCTGGTTGCTTTTGCCAATCAATTGGGTGTTATTAATGATAAAACTATTTTTATTGCAACAGATGGTCTGCATCATGCTTCTTTTGGTGAAGATGCAATTGTTTCATTAGGAATGATTGATGTTGACGAAGTCCAAAAGAAAGATTCTTATACATTTTTAAACACAGGTTCACCTCACCATGTTCAGATTGTTGACGATTTAAAACATTATAATGTAAAAGATAATGGTGCAGCAATTCGTTATGGTGACTTATATGGAGAAAAAGGAAGCAACATCAATTTTGTTCAAAAAATAAATGACGATACATTCTCTCTTCGCACTTATGAAAGAGGTGTCGAAGATGAAACTTTAGCCTGTGGAACTGGCGCTACAGCTGTTGCAATTGCTATGAATGCTATTGGAGAAACAGATAAGACTTCAATAAATCTAAATGTAGAAGGCGGGAAATTAGTAGTTACTTTTGATAAAAATGGTGATCGCTTTACTAACGTATTTCTAAATGGCCCCGCAAAATTTGTTTTTAAAGGAACAATAGAAATTTAACTTTAAGTTATTTAAAATCTATAATGATAACACTGAAAGGCGACAATATATACCTTCGAGCGTTAGAACCTAATGATTTAGAGTTCGTGTATGCGATGGAAAATGATCAGAAAATTTGGGAAGTCAGCAACACACAGACACCTTACAGTCGTTTTTTGGTTCGACAATATCTTGAGAATGCACATCAGGATATTTATGAAGCAAAGCAATTGCGATTGGCCATTTGCAAAGATGAAGATTTTCCTGCAATTGGGTTGATTGACTTATTCGAATTTGATCCAAAAAACAACAGAGCAGGCGTAGGTATTGTAATTCAGCAAGATGAAAATAAAAATCAAAAAATAGGATCGGAAGCGTTGGAACTTTTAATTGATTACGCTTTTTACAACTTAAATCTGCATCAGTTATATGCAAATATTAGTACAAAAAATGCTGCCAGTATAGGTCTTTTTACTAAATTTGGTTTCGAGAAAATTGGAATTAAAAAAGACTGGATTTTGCTAAATGGTCACTATCATGATGAAGCAATTTTTCAGTTAATCAATAAACAAATTTAAATTTAGACTGTTTTGAGTATAAAAAAAATTATCACGCTGACCGCCGTAGCCGTAATTTCGGTATTAATGATTTACGGATTTATTTTAATTAGTAGAATTTTTAGTGCAAATACTAAATTCGAAGAAAAAGAACTTTATGTTTATGTTCCGACAGGAGCTGATTACAGCGACGTAAAAAAAATATTAGAACCTTATATTAAAAATTTCGATAATTTTGAAATGGTTGCTAGTAAAAGAAGTTATCCTGAAAATGTAAAATCAGGACGTTTTTTACTTAAAAAAGATATGAATAACATAGATTTAGTGCGTGCAATGCGTTCTAATGTTCCTGTAAAACTATCTTTTAATAATCAGGAACGTTTAGAAAATTTTGCTGGCAGAGTAGGCTCAGAAATCGAAGCCGATAGTTTATCATTACTTAAAGCTTTTAGAGATCCTAATTTCTTGAAAGAAAATGACTTTAATGAAGAAAACGTTTTTGCTATGTTTATTCCAAATACTTATGAAGTTTATTGGAACACCTCTGCAGAAAAGTTTCGCGATAAAATGATTAAAGAATATCGTAATTTCTGGACAGAGGAAAGAATTGCTAAGGCAAAAGCACAAGGATTAACTCCGGTCGAAGCTACAATTCTGGCTTCAATTGTGCATAAAGAATCAGTAAAAAAAGATGAAAGACCAAGAATCGCAGGAGTATATTTAAATCGCCTGCGCTTAGAAATGCCATTGCAGGCAGATCCAACGGTTATCTATTCTTTAAAATTAAGAGACAATAACTTTGATCAGGTAATAAAAAAAGTATTCTACAATGATTTGCTTATAAAATCACCATATAATACATACGTGCATACGGGACTTCCTCCGGGGCCTGTTGCGATGCCTGATATTACAGCTGTCGAAGCTGTTTTGAATCCTGAAAAACACGATTATATTTACTTCTGTGCCAGCATTGAACGTTTCGGATATCACGAATTTGCATCTACTTATGCAGAACATACAATAAATGCAAAAAAATATTCTGATTGGATTGTAAAACAGGGAGTAACCAGATAATTAAATAAGCATAAATTTTAAATAAAATCCGAAGTTGTTTAATCAGCTTCGGATTTTTATTTTTGAATTCAAATTGAAATAAAAATCATCAAACTTTTAAAATTGATGAATATTTATTTTAAGAATAATTTTAATTGACGTAAATATAAAATCATCAAGAAATTGAATTTTAAAATGTAGAATGATTAAGACCGATTTTGAAAAACTGGTCAAAAAAATAAAATTTATTGTAGGTTATTTCTTTCTTTTTGCATAAATTTGCTTAAAATTAATATAAAATTTAATTTTTTTTGAAAAATATTTTGAGCTTTTGTAGTTAAATTAAAGTTTTGCTGTTGCTTTCTTATCAGGCGTCAATACTGGGCTGAAAGTAGTTTTAGTAAGATTATTTTAAAAGTTAAATTGCTGATTTTCAACATATTTTTTAAATTGTTATCTTTGCACCGTAGAAATTTCAAAATGGGACAGCGTTTTGAAGAAAAACAATTTATGATAAAGAAGTGGTATTTTTATGCGAGTTTGATCGTTATTATTACATTTTTAAGTTTGGGTTTTATTCCCTCAAATGAAAAAACCAAACCTTGGTTTTTAATCGAAACAACAGATGGATCTGAATATATATTTCCATCACAAGAAAAGGATGATTATCCTAATTTAAACTTCCCATACACCGGAAATCATTTTATAGGTTTTAAAGAAGCGGTAGCTTTTAAAGAATCTCAAGGAAAATACCGGTTAGTCAATTCTCTAGGATACATGGGTAAATATCAATTTGGTTCTAAAGCTCTAAGAGCAATTGGAATTAAGGATGATAAAGCCTTTTTAAAAGATCCCGCTTTACAAGAAAAAGCATTTGTCGCATTGTTATCCAAAAACAAATGGATTTTGCGATATGAAATTCAAAAGTACGAAGGGAAAATTATCAATGGTATCGAAATTACTGAATCTGGAATTTTAGCTGCAGCTCATTTAGGAGGTGCAGGTTCAGTAAAGAATTTCTTTAAAAACAAAGGAAATAAACATTTTAGAGATGCTTTTGGTACTTCGTTAAGAAGTTACATGAGAGACTTTGGAGGTTATGATCTTTCTTATATAGAGGCAGATAATGATGCCGTTATTAAGAAATAAAAGAAAAATAAAAATCCCGATAACTTCGGGATTTTTTATTTAATCAATTAAGATTTCAAGTATTTTAATCGCAGCTTCGCTGATTTTGGTTCCAGGGCCAAAAACAGCAATTGCACCGGCATCAAATAGAAATTGATAGTCCTGCGCCGGAATCACACCGCCTACAATGACCATAATGTCTTCTCGATTGTGTTTTTTTAGTTCTTCAATTACTTGTGGTACCAATGTTTTATGTCCAGCAGCTAGAGAAGAAACACCTAAAATGTGCACGTCGTTTTCTACTGCTTGTTTGGCAGCTTCGGCAGGAGTTTGAAAGAGAGGACCTATATCTACATCAAAACCAACATCTGCATAACCAGTTGCTACTACTTTTGCACCGCGGTCATGTCCGTCTTGTCCCATCTTGGCAATCATAATTCTAGGGCGACGACCTTCTTTTCTGGCAAAGTCATCGGCTAGTTTTTTTGCTTTTTCAAAATTCTCGTCGTTTTTTATTGCTGCACTGTACACACCGCTAAATGATTTTATTTGCGCTTTAAACCTGCCAAATATACTTTCTAAAGCATTGCTTATCTCCCCTAAAGTTGCTCGGTTTCGAGCTGCTTCAATTGCGATTTCAAGTAAGTTGCCTTCGCCGGTTTTTGCACAAAGTATTAATTTTTCTAGTGATCGATTTACTTTTTCAGTATCTCGTTTTGCTTTTATCTCATCAAGTCGATCTATTTGCTGCCTGCGTACCATTTGATTATCAACATCTAAAATATGCAGTGGATCTTCTTTTTCTAATCTAAACTTATTAACACCAACAATTATATCCTGTGAGCTGTCTATTCTGGCTTGTTTTCGTGCGGCAGCTTCTTCAATTCTTAGTTTTGGAATTCCGGCTTCAATTGCTTTTGTCATACCGCCCAATTCTTCCACCTCTTGAATGAGTTTCCAAGTACTTTCTGTAATTTCATTTGTCAAACTTTCTACATAATAGCTACCTGCCCAAGGATCAACAGTTTTGGTTATTTTTGTTTCTTCCTGCAAATAAATCTGGGTATTGCGTGCAATTCTCGCAGAAAAATCTGTTGGGAGTGCAATTGCTTCGTCTAATGCATTGGTGTGTAAAGATTGTGTTCCTCCAAAAGCTGCTGCCGTTGCTTCGATACAAGTTCGCGCTACATTATTAAAAGGATCTTGCTCTGTCAGACTCCAGCCGCTGGTTTGGCAATGGGTTCTTAAAACTAAAGATTTGTCACTTTTAGGATTAAACTCCTTTAATAATTTAGCCCAAATCAATCGGCCGGCTCTCATTTTGGCAATTTCCATAAAATGATTCATGCCAATTGCCCAGAAAAAAGATAATCTCGGAGCAAACTCATCTATCGTCATTCCGGTTGATAATCCAGTTCTTATGTATTCTAAACCATCAGCGAGAGTGTAGGCAAGTTCAATGTCAGCTGTTGCACCAGCTTCCTGCATATGATAACCAGATATAGATATAGAATTAAATTTCGGCATTTTTTTGCTCGTAAATTCAAAAATATCAGCTATGATTTTCATCGATGGCGCTGGCGGATAAATATAAGTATTACGAACCATAAACTCTTTTAGAATATCGTTTTGAATGGTTCCGGAAAGTTTTTCGATAGCAACTCCTTGCTCTTCTGCGGCTACAATATAAAATGCCATAATAGGTAAAACCGCACCATTCATAGTCATAGAAACCGACATTTCATCTAATGGAATCTGATCAAAAAGCACTTTCATATCTTCAACAGAATCTATTGCAACCCCAGCTTTTCCAACATCACCAACCACTCTTTCGTGATCAGAGTCATAGCCGCGGTGCGTAGGTAAATCAAAAGCAATAGAAAGACCTTTTTGTCCTGCAGCCAAATTTCTTTTATAAAAAGCATTACTTTCTTCAGCAGTCGAAAATCCGGCATATTGACGAATAGTCCACGGCCGTCTCACATACATTGTAGCGTATGGTCCACGCAGATTGGGAGCAAAGCCAGCTCCGAAATCAAGAAACTCTAAAGCTGAAAGATCTTTCTCAGAATAGTTTTTTTTAAGTTCAATCCCTTCAGCTGTAAAAAAGCTTTCAGTCAGCGTTTCTGGCTTTTGACTTTCAACTTTTGAATTTTGACTTTCAATATTAATATGTTTAAGATCTTTTCTTATCATGTAAATACTCTTTTGAGCAGATTATTAATTACTTAAAAAATGATTATTCTAATTCTAGTCGTTCCTGTTCCAGCTTTTCAGCTAATCTTTTTTCTATAATCGGCGTAATTAATGTTTTTCTCGGTTTGATTTTTACAAAAGGAAACAATTCTAAATCGTGTTTCATTTTGTCTTCTTTATTTGGGTATTTATTTGTGCCTAATAAAACCTCTTTTTTACTGTCAAATAAATCTTGTTCTTTAGCAGCACTTTCCTGAATTTTCTTTTTGATTGTTCCGTCGTTCAAAAGTTTTAAAAATCCTCCATTTGACTCAATATCTTTAAATAAAGCCAGACTTTTTTCGGCCAGCTGCATTGTTAAACTTTCAATATAATAACTTCCGTCAGCAGGATTGTTTACTTTGTCAAAATAACTTTCATGTTTTAAAATCAACAATTGATTTCTTGCAATGCGGTCTCCAAATTCGTTGTCTTTATGATATAGAGAATCATAAGGCAGATTAGCTACAGCATCTGCACCGCCAAGAATAGCAGACATGCATTCGGTTGTAGTACGGAGCATATTGACATTATAATCGTAAATAGTTTTATTGCGTTTAGTAGGTGTTGCCAATAGATGACATTCTAAATCTGTATTGTATTCGGCAGCAATTAACTTAAAAAGCATTCTCAGTGCACGAAGTTTTGCAATTTCAAAGAAATAATTGCTCCCAACTGAAATCTGAAAAACAATTTGTTTAGGGATTTTTGGCACACGATTTAAATATTCGTTTGCATGCGCGAGACTATAAGCAATTTGCTGTGTAATAGTAGCGCCTGCATTCTGATATAATCCTAAATCTACGCTGAGCAGAGAGAGATTTGTCGTTGATTTGGATATTAAATCTATAGTGTCGAAATTATTTTTATCCGAAGTTGTAAACCAGTTTCCTTCACGTGCAAAATAACCGATCGGGTCTAAATTGCAGTAAAAAACACTCTTTTTTTGAATTGATAATGAGTCTAATAATTTTACGAAATCGATTGAAATAAAATTCAAATTAAAGTAAACGATTCTATTTTCTAAAGGAAGATTTTCTAGTAATTTTTGGATGTCAGTTTTTTCGTTTTGAATAGTAAAACGCAAACTTTCTGCACCTCTTTCGAGAGTGTTTAAGGCTCTTTGAATAGATTTATCCACATCGTAAACAAAAATATTCTGGCAGATTTTAAAATCGGCTGCTTTTGTTTCTACTAGCGCTGCTTTAGAAAACTCATCAATATGATAAAAAGGTTTTACCTGGATATCTTCTGGAGAATTCCAGATTACAGTTTCGTTATAATCGGCTCCATCCAATTCAAACTGAATTTTTTGTTTCCATTGTTTGGATGAAAGTGGATTAAAATCGTCGAATAGAGTAGTAGCCATTGATTTTTTCTGATTATTCTTTATTGTCTTGAATAGTATCTCCTTCAAATTGAATGATGTAAATATCTTCGCTGTCTTTTTTCATGAAATATTTTTCGCGAGCATATTTTTCTATTTGTTCTGGATTTTTAAGCTGTTTTATCTGTTCCTGATCTTTTCGGATCTCTTCCTGATAATATTTTTTATTATCCTGCAGTTCGTTGATCTGACCGTCTAGAAAGCGATGATCAAAATAAGAATAGTTATCTAAAAATAACATCCAAATGACAAAAAATAGTAGAACCCAAACGTATTTATTGCCCAGATATTTAAACCAGGATTTGTCTTTGTATGGGTTTTTTATTTTAATTTTCAATTTAAACGATTTTTATCTTTAATATTTTGATTCATCTCTTTGGTCTAAACAAAGACGAAATCAGGAAACAGCTCCTAAATTTTTATGGAATAAATTTACAATAAAAATTATGAAATTCTCTGATTAATTACGGCACGAACAACATCAATTGCTACAGTGTTGTATTTATCATTAGGAATAATAATATCAGCAAAAGCTTTAGAAGGTTCTATAAATTGCTCATGCATAGGTTTTAAGGTGTTTTGGTAACGGTTTAAAACCTCGTCGATATCACGTCCTCGTTCTGAAATATCTCTTTTTAAACGACGAACTAATCTTTCGTCAGAATCGGCATGAACAAAGATTTTGATGTCAAAAAGCTCACGAAGTTCAGGATTTGTCAGAATTAAAATTCCCTCAACAATCATAACTTTTCTAGGATGTGTAGAAACGGTATCATCTGTTCTATTGTGCTGTATAAAAGAATATACAGGCTGATCTATTGTTTCACCTGCTTTTAGTGCTTTTAAGTGTTTTACTAACAAATCAAAATCAATAGATCTTGGATGGTCAAAATTGATTAATGCTCTTTCGTCAAAAGACAAATTAGTTGTCTCTTTATAGTACGAATCCTGAGAAATTACCCCAACTTCAGTGTCTGGTAATTCGGTCATGATTTGGTGTACTACTGTTGTTTTTCCACTTCCTGTTCCTCCTGCAAGTCCAATAATGAGCATAAATTTGATGTTATAATTTGTTTTGCAAAAATAATAATTTAAGTGAATTGTTAAGCATATAATATAATTTAACCATATAAGTAATGTAAGTAAATTTAAGCAAACAGATATTTAAGCAAAACGTTGCTTGAATGAATTAATATTACTTATATGGTTAAAAGATTATTACTTATGTGGTGAAAAGCATAAAAAAATCCCGAAAGTAAACCTCCGGGATTTCGTGCAATCAGTATAGTTTTAATAAAATATTCTGAATTTAGTAAGCACTTGTAATTATTTATTCTTTTTTGCTTTTATCATCATTTCGAGCTGATCCCAAAGTTCTTCTGGAATTGCTTCTAACAAATTAAATTGTCCGGCACCTTTTAACCATTCTCCACCATCAATCGTAATGACATCTCCATTTACATAAGCTGAAAAATCAGAAACTAAATAAGCAGCCAAATTGGCTAATTCCTGATGATCGCCCACGCGTTTTAATGGTACTTTTTTTGCCATATCAAATTTTTCGGCTAAATCTCCAGGAAGTAATCGATCCCAAGCGCCTTTTGTTGGAAAAGGACCTGGTGCAATTGCATTAGAGCGAATTCCGTATTTAGCCCATTCTACAGCAAGACTTCTTGTCATTGCCAAAACTCCCGCTTTTGCAGTCGCACTTGGTACCACGTAAGCAGAACCTGTCCAGGCATAAGTAGTTACAATATTTAAAATCGTTGCCGATGTTTGTTTCGTATCGATCCAGTGTTTTCCAAAAGCCAGCGTACAGTTTTTAGAACCTTTAAGTACAATATCTATAACAGTATCAAATGCATTTGCAGATAAACGCTCAGTTGGCGAAATAAAATTTCCGGCTGCATTGTTCAAAAGAACATCGACTTTACCAAAAGCTTTTAAAACTTCCTGAAGCATATTTTCTACTTCTTCATAATGACGAACGTCACATTGAAGTGGAAGACATTTTCCGCCGGTTTCGCTTTCCAGCTCTGTTGCAGTTGCTTTCAGTTTTTCTAAATCTCTGGAAGTAATCGCTACTTGAGCTCCTAATTCTAAGAAATATTTAGTCATTGCTTTTCCTAAACCACTTCCACCGCCTGTAACAACAATCACTTTACCTTTCAAAGCGTCGTCACGTAACATTTTATCTGTATAGCTCATACTTTTTCTTTTTACAATATTAATTAAATAAAATAGGATGCGTGCATAATAATGTTATAAAATTTTAATAAACTTTAAATATTACATATTTTTTTTGCTGCAGACTCTAAAGTGAAGTCATCTTTAGCAAAGCAAAAGCGTATTAGTTTTTGATCTTTGTGATCGGAATAAAAAGTCGAAATTGGAATTGCTGCAACGCCGTGATCCGTAATTAATTTTTTGCAAAAAGTAACATCATCATCCTGCGAAATATTAGCATAAGAAGCCACTTGAAAATAGGTCCCTTCACAAGGTTTTAATTCGAAACGGCTGTTTTGAAGCAGTTTCTGAAAATAATCTCGTTTTTCCTGATAGAATTTTCCTAAAAGGTTTACATCAACAACATCTAAATATTCGCTGATCGCAAATTGTGAAATGCTGTTTACGCTGAAAACCAAAAACTGATGTACTTTTTTAATTTCCTTCATCAAATGTTCTGGTGCTGCAGTGTAGCCAATTTTCCATCCAGTAATGTGAAATGATTTTCCAAAAGAAGAAACCATAATACAGCGCTCTAAAAGAAAGTTTTTGGTATGTGCAGAAATATGTTTTTCTTCAAAAGTGATATATTCGTAAACTTCATCAGATAAAACCAAAAGATCAGGATATTTTGAAAGTATTTTTTCTAATTCAAGAAAATCAGATTCGGTCAATATTTTTCCTGTTGGATTATGCGGATTATTAATGATAATCATTCGGCTTTTTGCCGAACACGCTTTTTCGATTGTCTCCCAATTTGGTGTGTAATCGTCGTTCAGCGCCACTCTAATTGGTTTTGCATTACATAATAAAACCGGAGATTCATAAGAATCATAACTCGGATCCAGAATAATTACTTCGTCTTTTTCTTTGACCAAAGCCAAAATAGAAGTAAAAATTCCCTGAGTGGCGCCAGCTGTAACTAAAAGTTCTAATTCAGGATTAATCGTTCTGTTGTAAGAACTCTGAATTAATTTTGCTATCTGGTTCATCAAAGGCGGATAACCTGCCATTGGCGTATATTGATGTACATTTTCCTTCGCTAATTTTGCCAAGATATCTGTTAATCTTTCATCAACAGGAAAATTTGGAAATCCCTGCGAAAGATTTATAGCATTATATTCAGCTGCCATTTTAGACATTACGGTAAAAATGCTTGTTGTTACGTTTGGAAGTTTACTCATTGTAAAGTTTGATTAGTAAAAAACTTGTGAGTACAATATAAAACAATTTATGCTTTAAATTAGTTTATAGGTAGTGTTGCTGCATAGAAAACCCTGACATCTTCATTATCTTTTTTACCAGGATTCCATCTGGGACATTTTTTTAAAACCCGAATGGCTTCGGTTCCTGTTCCGTAACCCGCATCGCTTAAAACTTCAATTTCGGTTAATAAACCATCTTTTTCAATTACGAAAGTAACAAAAACTTCTCCCTTCACATTAAGCTCTTCGTCGGGATATTTAGTGTTAAAATTCATGAATTTATAAAATTTATTAATTCCTCCTGGGAATTCAGGTGCAACTTCTATGTCTTCAATATTATAAATTTTATTGTCAATCTTTGTGATCTCTTCGCGCGAATCAGTAATATTATCTTCTTCTAAAATACTAGGTTTAGATTGTTTTTTTTGAATATTAACTGGTTTCGTATTTTGGGTTTTAGAAACTTTTGTTCCTGAAACACTGTTGATATTTGGAGAAGAAATGCAATTTGTGAAACAAATCAAAATCAGGATTGACAGTTTTTTCATAAATGAAGTTTTATGAGTTGCTTTTACATTTTATGAATTATAAAAATAGTTGGTCTGTTATGTAAATCAACTTTTAATTTTTTCCAATCAGAAATTTTCATTGTTTTAATGAATTCTGTTGGCAGCGTGATATCTGTTGCAATGCATAAATGCGTTGAAGGATTTAGGATTTGCAAAATATCTTCGACTAGTTTATTATTTCTATAGGGAGTTTCTATAAAAAGCTGTGATTGATTTTTATCCTGCGATAATTTTTCAAAATACTTTAATGCAGACTTTTTTTCGTCTTTATCAATTGGTAAATAACCATTAAAGGTAAAACTCTGTCCGTTCATTCCAGAAGCCATCATGGCCAATAAAATAGAAGAAGGTCCCACTAAAGGCACTACCTGAATTCCTTTTTCGTGCGCTAATTTTACAATTACAGCACCAGGATCAGCTACACCCGGGCAACCTGCTTCGCTCATTAAACCCATATTTTTCCCTTCTAACAAAGGTTTTATAAAGTCTAAATGTTCGCTTGGTTCTGTTCGCTTGTTAAGTGTAAAAAGAACCAATTCAGATTGTTTTTTTTCTGGGTAAACTGCTTTTATAGATTTTCTGGCTGTTTTGTCGTTCTCAACAATATAATGATCTATAAGTTCGATACTTCTTTTTACAGTTTGCGGCAAAACATCCAGAGGATCGCTTTCGCCCATTGTCGTTGGAATTAAGTATAGTTTTCCTAGAACTTTCATGGTGCGTTTATTTAAATTATAATTCGAAAGAATTATCGGTGTTTTTGAATAAGCTTGTCTGCAATAAGGTCGGTTACTTCATCTAGCATTTGGTAGACATTGTCAAAACCATTTGTAGTGCCATAATAAGGATCTGGCACGTCAACGTTTTCTTCTGGAAATAATTCGTTTAAGATCAGGCTGACTTTTGCTTTATGTTCAGAAGTTTGTGCAAGATGAATAACATCGCGAAAATTAGAATTGTCCATTACAAAAATGTAATCAAACTCTTCAAAATCAGAAGTGGTAAATTGTCTTCCTTTTTGACTGCTTATGTTTATTCCGTTTTTTTTGGCAGTGTCTATTGAGCGTTTGTCAGGACAATGCCCAATATGCCAAGAGCCTGTACCGGCAGAATCAACAAAGAATTTGTCTTGAGGTAATTTTGAAGCAAGAATTCCTTCGGCTAAAGGTGATCTGCAAATATTTCCCAAACAAACCATTAAAATTTTTACTGGCATGATTCGCGTTTACAGCGTTAGTTTTTTATTGATATCTTCGACAAATTTTTTGAATTGTTTGTCTGTAGAAACTAAATTATCAACTGTTTTACAAGCATGTAATACAGTAGCATGATCACGGTCTCCTATTTGTGAACCAATGTTTGCCAAAGAAGCTTTAGTAAATTTCTTTGCAAAAAACATAGCGAGTTGTCTTGCTTGTACAACGTGTCTTTTTCTTGTTTTAGATTGTAGTGTTTCAATATCTAATTGAAAATAATCTGAAACAATTTTTTGAATATAATCGATTGAGATTTCTCTCTTTACGTTTTTAACAAATTTCTCTACAACGCTTTTAGCCAGTTCAATAGTAACTTCTTTTTTGTTAAAAGAAGATTGGGCGATTAACGAAATAATGGCACCTTCTAATTCTCTAACATTTGATTTGATGTTACGGGCAACATATTCTAAAATATCTTCCGGCATTTCAACACCATCGCGATACAGGATATTTTTTAAGATTGAGATACGAGTTTCGTAATCCGGCTGATGTAATTCTGCAGACAATCCCCATTTGAAACGAGATAATAAACGCTGCTCAATATCCTGCATGTCTACAGGAGCTTTGTCAGAAGTTAAAATTACCTGCTTTCCATTTTGATGTAAATAATTAAAAATATGGAAGAAAACGTCCTGTGTTCCAGATTTTCCAGATAAAAACTGAACGTCATCAATAATTAAAACATCGATCAATTGGTAAAAATGAATGAAATCATTACGATTATTCTTTTTAACCGAATCAATATATTGTTGTGTGAAAATTTCGGCAGAAATGTATAAAACCGTTTTTTCTGGATATTTATCTTTTACTTCAACACCTATAGCGTGTGCTAAGTGTGTTTTTCCTAAACCAACTCCTCCAAAAATCAATAACGGATTAAATGATGTTCCTCCAGGCTTATTGGCAACAGCCATACCTGCAGAACGGGCCAAACGGTTAGAATCTCCTTCAAGGAAATTGTCAAAACTGTAGTTGGCATTTAACTGCGACTCAATTTTTAAATTTCTAATTCCAGGAATTACAAACGGATTTTTAAGTTCAGGATTTAAGTTTTTAAACGGAGCATCAACCTCTTGAGGTTTCATTGGCACTCTATTGGCACTTGGCAGCTGTTCTGTAAACGGCTGTTTATTACCATAAGTGTTTTCCATTTTAATTTTATAGAGTAACTTTGCGTTTTTTCCCAGTTCTTTGGTAAGCGCAACTTTGAGTAATTTAACGTAATGTTCTTCCAGCCATTCGTAAAAAAATTTACTAGGTACTTGAATATATAATGCGTTATCGGTTAGCTCAACTGACTTGATTGGTTCAAACCAAGTTTTGTATGCTTGATCTTGAATATTGTCTTTTATAAAGGACAAACAGTTTTCCCATACCGATTGAGCAGTTTTAGTCATAGATTCAAATAAATTTTTTTATTATTGATAAAGATTCTCCTAATAAAAAAGGAGCAATTTTATTCCGAATTTCGGGATAACAAATATGTGAACAAATTTCTGTAAAAAAAAATAATTTGGCCTCTAATTTTATAAAAAAATGTTGTAAGCAACTTTTAAAAACTAATTTTTTTTAATCTGTATATAATGAAAAATCATCAAACGCAAGTGCGTGTTCGTTACTCTGAAACCGACCAAATGGGAGTCGTATATCACGGAAATTATGTCCCTTATTTTGAGATAGGACGCGTGGAATGGCTTAGAAATAAAGGGATTTCGTATAAAAATATGGAAGAAAGCGGAATTGGACTACCAATTGTGTCCATGCAGATTAATTATAAAAAATCTGCGCGTTATGATGAGCTCCTGACGATTCATACTACTTTCAAAAGTCAATCTTCTGTTAAGATAGAATTTGACTGTGAGATTTATAATGAAGCAAATGAGTTATTAACAACTGCGGTATTTATTTTAGTATTTATTTCGTTAAAAACAGGCCGCCCAACAGCTCCTCCAGATTATATTTTAGAGTTGTTCAAAACGTTGGAATAATTGTTAAAATGGCAATAGATTTTGCAAAAAATCATATAGTTTTGATGTCGATTTCAAACATTAAATCAAAAATGGCGAATACTATTTCGGCATTTTTTTTTCTTGTTTTGAGCTCAATTTTACCAAAAGGAAGACCAGAATCTTCATTTATTTCCATTTCCTGAGATACAATGTCAAGCTTTTTTTCTTTAATAACACGCATCACTTTATTCATGTTTTTGTAATCAAAAGTGATTAGAAAGTGAACATCAATTGTCTTTTCGATAATTTCGCAGACTTCAAGTGTTAATTGAGCGGTTGTTTTATAAGCTGCAATTAAACCGCCGACACCCAATTTTGTGCCTCCAAAAATCCTGACAACAACCAGAAGAACGTTAGTCACTCCAAAAGATTGTATTTGACCGTAAATTGGTGCGCCTGCCGTATTACTGGGTTCGCCGTCGTCATTGGCGCGATATGATATTTTTGGAGCCGTACCAAGCTGATAAGCATAGCAGAAGTGAACAGCGTGCGGATGCTGTTTTTTTAAATTTTCAATAATTGGTTTTACTTCATCCTCATGTGCAATCGGAAAGGCATATCCAAAAAATTTACTGCCTTTTTCTTTTAGCAGAATTTCTTCAGAAGCCGAAGCAATAGTTTGAAAAGTATCGGGATATTCCAAAAGTAATTATCTAAAGTATTTTTTTATCAAATAAATCTATCACGTCTTCTTTTCCAACTTGTAGATTCCAAACATTAAAGCCCAAAGATGCTGCGCTGTCTGTGTTTTCTTTTTTATCGTCTACAAACAGAGTTCTTTTTGGAGATAGTTCATGTTTGTTAATTAAATATTGAAATGCATCGGCATTTGGTTTTCTTTTCCCAATTTCAAATGAAAAATATACTTTTTCAAAACAACGATAAAAATCGCTGTAGAAAGAAATACCGCTTCTGTATTCAAAAGTTGCAATATGTATCGAGTCTGTATTGCTCAATAAAAAGAGTCTGTATTTTCTCGAAAGCAGCTGCAGGAATTCTAATCTATATAAAGGAAAATCGGCCAAAACAGCATTCCAGGCTTCTAGAATTTCTTCTTTTGAAGCATTAGGAAGTTCTTTCTGAAAACCCGCAATAAATTCATCATAAGAAATATCTCCGGTTTCAAACAAAAGATTTAAACGATCTAGTTCTGAATTCCATTCTTTCATGCCTAATTTTTGCAATCCAGAAATAGTAGCTTGTTTGTCTAAATTGATAAAAATATCTCCAAAGTCAAAAATTATAGTATCAATCATGATTTGCAATTTTTATTAATTCGTCACCTCCAATATTGATTCTCGTGGCAGATTTTCCAGATAAAAACGGAGCTTTTGTTCCTTTTTCAAAAAAAACATTTCCTTTAAATATACGGGCTTCATCCCAAATATTTTGATCTATAAAAGTTTGCAGCGTTTTTAGTCCGCCTTCTATAATAATAGATTGTATTTGGTTTTGATGTAGAACTTCTAGAATCTGCGGGATTATATCTTGATTAAAATTTATTACTTCAAAGGTAACGTTTTCTTTTTTTGAAGTGATTTCAGACTTTGTAAAAACAATTGTTTTAACACTATTATCAAAAATAAAACTGTCTTTTGAAATTCTGCTGTTTTGATCTAAAATAACCCGAACGGGATTATTACCGCTCCAATCGCGAACATTTAATTTCGGATTATCATCAATAACAGTTTGTGTTCCTGCTAAAATTGCTTGTTCTTCGCTTCGCCATTTATGAACCAATTGGCGCGAATAACTATTGGTAATCCAAACTGGTTTTCTTTCCTGATTGATTTGTTTTTCTGGTGCTAAAAAGCCATCCTGACTTTCGGCCCACTTTAATATAATATAAGGTCTCTTTTTTTGATGAAAAGTAAAAAAGCGCTTATTAAGATCATTGCATTCTTCTTCTAAAATACCAACAACAACATTGGCTCCAGATTCTATTATTTTTTTTATTCCCCTGCCGGCAACTTTTTCGTTAGGATCTACAGTTCCTACTACCACATTCGGGATTTTATGCTCAATTATCAAATCACAGCACGGAGGTGTTTTTCCAAAATGGCTGCAAGGTTCTAAACTTACATATATAGTGGCTTTTTTTAAGAGCGATTTGTCTTTTACAGATCTAATGGCGTTTACCTCTGCATGCGGTTCTCCTGCTTTTTTATGCCAGCCTTCACCAATGATTTCATCTTTATAAACAATTACGCTCCCGACCATTGGATTAGGATACGTCGTTCCGAAGCCATTTTTGGCCAGTTCCACACAGCGTTTTATGTATTTCTCATGTATATTCACAGTACAAAAGTAATTAATTTTGAGTTTTATGCCGGCGGATATTCATATAGTTGTGAAACATTCCGAATTGTTATGAAACTATCGAAAAAGTATTTTTATTTTTGTAATACTATTTTGTACAAAAGAACATGAAAAACAGGATCATCAGAAAAATAAAAAAAGAAGACAATGAGGCAGTTGCCCGGTTAATAAGATCAGTTTTTGATGAAATGAACATTCCTAAAGTGGGAACTGCATATGAGGATCCCTATTTAGATTTAATGTTTGAAGAATACAATAAGCCAAGATCGGTATATTTTGTAGTCGAAAACGAGGGTGAAATTGTGGGATGTGCGGGAATTGCACCTTTAGAAAATGGAGATGTACAAATTGCAGAATTGCAAAAAATGTATTTCCTGCCAGAAACGAGGGGGTTAGGAATTGGAGCCGAAATGATGGAAAAATGTTTACAGCAGGCAAAAGATTTTGGTTTTGAGAAATGTTATATCGAAACAATGCCTTTTATGCTTGCAGCTCAAAAACTGTATAAAAAATCAGGATTTGAGTATTTAAATTCCCCAATGGGAAATACTGGGCACAGTTCTTGCCCTGTCTGGATGTTGAAAAATTTATAAGCCTATGAAAAATTTTATTGTTACAGCTGTTTTAGCTCTGGTTTTGTTTTCTTGTAATAATTCTAAAGAACCAAAATATAAAATGGTGATCAAAAAGAATGTAGAAAATGATGTCGTTGCAGATAGTACTCAAGACGAAATAGCTGTTGCATACGAGGATTTTAAAAGTGATTTTAAAGTTTTAATACCGAGATCGTATCGAACTTGGGAAAATAAAAACCCAGTAGATTCCTTAAATCAGAATTGGACTGATTTATACGAAGAAAATGGATCGTATTTTTTAGCAAAAGCAAATTATGAAATAGAAAAAGGATTTGATGAATGCTCTGGAGATTCTTTGAAATCTATTAATCCTAAAAATAAATCTTTGATTTTTATGGATTATCCTGAGCTGAAAATGGGAAAAATAAATGCTGTAAAAATTACTAAAGATAAAATCTGGCCGAATGAAAAGATGTCGCTTGTGCTTAATAATCTAAAATATACTTTTAGAGCAGAAGGAAAAGTATTATCTTCTCAAAAAATTGAAACAGAAGACGGTAAAGAAGATTTTTTTAAAGAAGTAAAAAATTATAAACTTTATTTGACTGTAGAAAACAATCCGGAAAAACTTATTTTAGAGCAGGAAAACTTTCATGATACATTTGTTGAATTACTTTTTGCGGGTGATATTGACGGAGACGGGAAATTAGACCTTATTTTTCGCGCAAATAGGGATTATGAAGAAGAAAGAGTAATTTTATTTCTTTCTTCAAAAGCTCAGAATGGCGATGCTATGAAGAAAACTGCAGAAATTGCAGTACAATTTGACTGCTAATTAATCTGTTTTAATAAGAGATAAAATGAAAATTAAACAATATAGAACTCAATTTATACAGGAACTGGCACCATTTTACGATGCATATGAGGCGGAGAGTTTTTTCTATTTAATTTTAGAAGATAAGTTTAGACTTAGACAGATTGATTTGGCTTTAAATCATGAATTAACATTTACTGATAAAGATTTTGTTCTTTTAGATTCAATTTTAGAACAACTCAAGAAAGAAATCCCAATTCAGTACCTTCTCGGAAAAACCAGTTTTTATGGTTTAGATTTTGAAGTAAATGAAAATGTCTTGATTCCCAGACCGGAAACCGAAGAATTGGTAGAATGGATTATTAATGATAATGCTGCACTGGATAAAACTAAAAAGCTTAAAATTTTAGACATCGGGACAGGAAGCGGCTGTATTGCAGTATCGTTGGCAAAAAACCTGCCTAACTCAGATGTTTATGCGATAGATGTTTCTAAAAAAGCACTCGAAACAGCCAAAAGAAATGCCATAAACAACAAGGTCGAAATTACCTTTATGTTTAAGAATATTCTGGATCTAGAGATACTGAAATATGATTATGATATCATAGTTTCAAATCCTCCATATGTTAGAGAATTAGAAAAAGAAGAAATTAAAAAGAATGTTCTGGATTATGAACCGCATCTGGCTCTTTTTGTTAAAGATAATGATGCTCTGATATTTTATAAAAAAATTGCGGGTCTGGCCAAAAAAAATCTATTGCCAAACGGACAATTGTATTTTGAAATTAATCAATATCTGGGTAAAGAAATGACAAATTTACTGGAAGAAATGAATTTTGAGAATATTGATTTAAGAAAAGACATTTACGATAACTACAGAATGATATCCTGCAAGGTTTCTAAAAAGCAGTAATAATATTTATAAATGAAAACAATAACAAAGCTAATATTACTTGCAGTTTTACTGGTTTTTATTGGCTGTAGAGATACAAAATCTGAAAATAAAGGTACTATATCTAAAGTAACTGTAGCCTTTTCGGGTTATGGCTGCGAAAGCAACTGTCCGTTTGAAGTATATAGCGTAGATAATAATTTGAATGTGTCATTTTATGGTGGCGAGGGGGCGTACAAAAACGGTTATTTTAAAGGAAAAGTTTCAAAAGAAATTTGGGATAGTATTCAAGTTCGTTTTGATAAATTTATAGTTAAGGGTATTGACACTACAGAATATAAAAAAACAGATCATCCTGACGTAGAATTTTTTATTCACGATGGTTTTCGAAAACATAAAACAAGGTTTGCCGAAAACACAGGAAAAATGACAAAACAGGATTTAGATATTTTATATTGGTTTAAAAATATTGCTGCGAAACAAAAATTACAAAGCACTGATAGCTTGATTTTTGAAACAACTTTGCAATACATTATACCGCCAAAATCAATCAAAAAATAACAAGAAGTTTTCTAGGCAGGTAAAATCGTTTAATTAAATAGTGTCTATCTAGATGGTTTTGTAAACCTTACAGGAGAAGTTCTTAAAAAAAAGATTCGCCTAATCTAGCCCCGATAGAAGTGGAAATCCTTTTGTGCCGGTGAGGCTTTGGGAGGCACAAAAGATTGAAACGGATAGCGGGACAAGTGGTTTTTTTGAAATTGTTATAGCTGCTTCTTAATTTCAGTTTCGCTGTATTCAGTTTACAGTGAGACTTTGACTGAACTGAAAACTAAAAAATTACTCGTAACGCAAAGCTTCAATAGGATCTAGTTTTGAAGCTTTGATTGCTGGATACAATCCAGATACAATAGCCACCATAAAACTAGTAGCAAAGGCAATTAAAATTGCAAACCACGGAATTACAAAAGCAAAACCCATTGCTGTAGATATACCAAAACCAATAAGCATTCCTAAAATAATACCAACAATGCCGCCAAGCTGGCCAATTAATAATGTTTCAATAAAAAATTGAAAAGCTACTGTAGATCTTTTTGCACCTAAAGCTTTTCTGACTCCTATTTCACGTGTACGCTCGGTAACAGAAACAATCATAATATTCATTAAAGCTATTGATGATCCTAATATTGTAATAATACTGATTATTGCAGAAGCCCAGTCCAAATATTGAGTAATTCCTAAGATCCTGTTTATTAAATCGTCACTGCGTCCAATTCCAAAATTATTGTCACGCACAGGACTTAATTTACGAACTCTTCTCATTGTACTTGTTGCATTGTCTACAGCTTCGTCTAAAAGTTCTTTTTTCGAAACCATTATACTCATCGTATAATTAATGTTGGGAGCTGTGAATAAAGATCGCGCTACCTGAATCGGAATCAGAACACGTAAATCCTGGCTGTTTCCAAAAGTAGAACCTTTTTCTTTTAAAACCCCGATTACTTTAAAACGAGCGCCTCGAATAGAAATGATTTTATCAATTGGATTAATATCTTTTAACAAACCTTTTTCGAAATCTGAACCTACAACGCATGAATATGTATTGTTGTCAATGTCGAATTGATTAAAACTTCTGCCTAAATTGACCTCAAGACCAGAGTTGCTTATAAAATGTTCGTCGACGCCAACAATTGTGATTTCCGGATCTGTTTTTTTGTCTAAATATTTAACTTCTGCTTTTGAAGTTGCAGTAAAAGAAAGAGAAGTTTCTGTAAAAGGATATTTGTATTTGTTTTTAAAAGCAACTGCCTCAGGATAAGAAATAATCGGATTAATGATTTCACGTTCCTTACCACCGCGGTTTCTAACAGTATTCTCGTATTGATTTATGTTGAAAGTATTGGCTCCCATCGATGCAAAATTTTTAGAAATGGTGTTTTCTAATGCCGTTACAACAGTCAGGATTCCAACCAAAGCAGTGATTCCAATGGCGATTATTAAGACGGTAAGAATGGTACGCAGTAATTGTGTTTTGATAGAACCAAACGCAATTCGGATATTTTCTTTGAATAATTTTAGCATCATGACCAATTTGACACGAAAATACGTTTTTTGTTACAAGTTTGTTTTCGAACTGATAATATTTATTTTAAAAAGTGAGATATTTGCAGTCGATTTAAAATAATGAAAATACAAGCAAACTTTCATTTTTCGGCTTTAAGCCAAATCTAAAATCTACAATCAGAAATCTAAAATAAAAAGAAAAATGGCTTCAAAACCAAGCGTACCAAAAGGGACAAGAGATTTTTCGCCTGCAGAGGTGTCAAAACGTCAATATATTATTCAGACCATAAAAAGTAATTTTGAGAAATTTGGTTTCCAGCCAATAGAAACACCTTCATTTGAAAACTCCGATACTTTAATGGGGAAATATGGTGAAGAAGGGGATCGTTTGATTTTTAAAATATTGAATTCGGGTAATTTTTTCTATGATAAAAGAGCTAAAATTGAATTGCCAGAATCTATAGAAGCCCTTCAGGTTAATTCTGCAGAAACAATAGATCTGAATCAAAGAATTGAGTTGAATAAGTTTACAGGAAAAATTTCAGAAAAAGCATTACGTTACGATTTAACTGTTCCGTTTGCAAGATACGTGGTACAGCACCAAAATGATATTGTATTTCCTTTCAAAAGATATCAAATTCAGCCTGTCTGGAGAGCAGATAATCCACAAAATGGACGTTATAGAGAATTTTACCAATGTGATGCAGATGTTGTAGGATCAAAATCATTATGGCAGGAAGTAGAATTGGTACAATTGTATGATACTGTTTTTACTTCTTTAGGTTTAGAAGGAGTGACTATAAAAATCAATAATAGAAAAATTTTATCTGGAATTGCAGAAGTTATCGGTGCTTCAGACAAATTGATTGATTTTACGGTTGCCTTAGATAAGCTTGATAAAATCGGAGAAGACGGCGTGAAAAAAGAAATGATCGAAAAAGGTATTTCTGAAGAAGCTTTGGTTAAGGTACAGCCACTTTTTAGTTTTACAGGGACTTTTGCAGACAAAATCGCCCAGCTTTCTGAATTACTGATTTCATCAGAAGAAGGAATAAAAGGAGTTGAAGAACTTAAATTTATTTGTGACAATGTGGCAGCTTTAGGTTTGTCGACAGCAATTTTAGATCTTGATGTGACCCTTGCTCGTGGATTAAATTATTACACGGGAGCTATTTTTGAAGTAGCAGCGCCAAAAACGGTTACAATGGGTTCTATTGGAGGAGGCGGAAGATACGATGACTTAACAGGTATTTTTGGTTTAAAGGATATGAGTGGTGTCGGAATCTCTTTTGGTTTAGATCGTATTTATTTGGTTTTAGAGAAATTAGAATTGTTTCCAGAAACTATTGCCGCGACTTCAAAAGCAATATTTATCAATTATGGTAATAGCGAAGCTTTATACGCATCGCAGGCAATTCAGAAACTGAGAAAAGAAAATATAAAAGTAGAATTGTATCCAGATAATGTAAAAGTGGGAAAACAATTTCAATACGCAGATAAACGTTTTATTCCGTTTGCGGTAATTGCTGGTGATCAGGAAATCGCTTCGAATACTTATTCGCTTAAAAATTTAGTGACAGGAGAACAGGTTTCTGTTGATTTTGAAGGTTTGAAAGCGGCTTTATTGGCATAAGAATTTAACCGCAAAGTGCGCTAAGATTTAATTTTACTTCACGCATATAAAACACAAAGTTCGCAAAGCTAGATGAACACAAAGCTTTGCGAACTTTGTGTTTATAAAACCAGGCCTTTAAAAATCTTAGCGCACTTTGCGGTTATTTCGCAAAGCTTTGGTAGTGATTGTGTTGATGAATTATTAGTCATAAAAGCCTAAATCTTTTTTAAAATCTGCCTGAAATAGTTGCCGGACAAGAAAAAAAACTTTTAATTTGCCGACCTTAAGTTACGGGCGTAGTTCAAGGGTAGAATAGCGGTCTCCAAAACCGTTGATGGGGGTTCGAATCCCTCCGCCCGTGCAATGTTTTTTACCGTAAAGAACGCAAAGATTTTATCCAAGGATATCTTTAAAAGAAAAAGTTCGCAAAGNNCTTTGCGAACTTTTTCTTTTTTTTGAAAGCCAAGAATAAAAATCTTGCATTCTTTGTAGTAAATTTTTACCAAAAAGCATAAAAAAAAGCTTCGACTGAATGAGACGAAGCTTTTTTTAATATAAGGTAAACTTGAATTAATAATTATTTATAAAGCCGAGGCTAACCCTTAAATTCAATTTTGATAGGTAATTAATTTTGTTTTTAATTAAGTTCAAATATAGTTCAAACTAAAACGTAATAGTCTTAAAATTATACTAAATTTTTTACGATTATAAAACCTCAGAAACAACTTATACTTTTGAGATAGTGACAATTTGACATTTTAAAAGATTTGGCAGTACTTTTGCAATCCAAAAGAAAGAATAAAAATGAAGTTTAAAAATATTTTTAAAAATAAAAGTAATATGACTACGGAAAATACAGAGTTCGATCAGGAATTAGATGATGTAACGTTAGAGAACAATGCCAACGGTGAGCAGTTAATTGTTGAAGAATTAAGTGTTGAAGAGCAATTGGCTCAAGACTTGGCAAAAGAAAAAGATAAGTTTTTGAGATTATTTGCCGAATTTGAAAATTACAAAAAAAGAACTTCAAAAGAGCGCATGGATTTGTTTAAAACAGCAAACCAAGAAGTTTTGTTAGCAATGCTTCCTGTTTTGGATGATTTTGACAGAGCGGCTGTAGAAATCAACAAATCTGAGGATGAAAATTTGAAAAAAGGTGTTGAGTTGATTCACGAAAAATTAAAAAGCACTTTGGTTTCTAAAGGTTTAGAGCAAGTTGAAGTAAGAGCAGGTGATGCTTTTAATGCTGATTTTGCTGAGGCAATTACCCAAATTCCAGCTCCGTCTGATAAATTAAAAGGGAAAATTGTTGACGTTATTGAAAAAGGATACAAATTAGGAGACAAAATTATTCGTTTCCCTAAAGTGGTTATCGGAAACTAAAAAACAAATTAGATTCTGAAAATCAGTTTTTTAAAAATTGGATTTTGGAATTTATCCCGATAGCTATTGGGATTGGAATTTAACCTAAACTATGAAAAAAGATTTTTACGAAATACTTGGCATTTCAAAAAGTGCCGATGCTGCTGAAATTAAAAAAGCATACAGAAAAAGTGCGCTAAAATATCACCCTGATAAAAATCCGGGCGACAAAGAGGCAGAAGAAAACTTTAAATTGGCTGCAGAAGCTTATGAAGTTTTAAGTGATCCGAACAAAAAAGCAAAATACGATCAATACGGACATCAGGCATTTGATGGTTCTGGCGGATTTGGCGGAGGTGGTCATGGCGGTATGAATATGGATGACATTTTCAGCCAGTTTGGTGACATTTTTGGAGGTGGATTTGGCGGATTTGGCGGAGGCGGAGGTGGTCCTCGCCGCGCTAAAGGAAGTAATCTTAGAATTAAAGTTAAATTGACTTTGGAAGAGATTGCAAATGGAGTAGAGAAAAAAGTAAAAGTTAAACGTAAAGTTCAGGCCAAAGGTGCTACATACAAAACTTGTACGACTTGTAATGGTCAGGGTCAGGTAATGCGTGTAACCAACACAATTTTAGGAAGAATGCAATCTGCATCTACCTGTCCAACTTGTGGCGGTTCGGGACAAATTTTAGATAAAAAACCTTCTGAGGCAGATTCTCAAGGAATGGTCCAGGAAGACGAAACGGTATCAATCAAAATTCCTGCTGGAGTTGTTGACGGAATGCAGCTTAAAGTTTCCGGAAAAGGAAACGATGCTCCAGGAAACAGTATTCCAGGTGATTTGATTGTAGCTATTGAAGAATTGGAGCACGAATTCCTGAAACGTGAGGGAGAGAATGTTCACTTTGATTTGTATATCAGTTTTCCTGAAGCAGTTTTAGGCGTTTCTAAAGATATTGAAGCAATCAACGGAAAAGTTCGTATAAAACTAGAAGAAGGAATTCAGTCTGGAAAAATTTTAAGATTAAAAGGAAAAGGAATTCCGAGTATAAACGGTTACGGAAGCGGAGATCTTCTAGTTCACGTAAATGTTTGGACTCCAAAAACATTAAACAAAGAACAAAAGCAATTTTTTGAAAATGCTTTAAACGATGAGCACTTTATTCCGAATCCGGAAAAGTCAGAAAAATCATTTTTTGAGAAAGTTAAAGACATGTTTTCATAAGCTGAACTTTTTTAAAAGACTTAATAAATATAAAAACCCATTCTAGTGTAAATATTAGGATGGGTTTTTTGTTGAATAATAAAAAGTTTCGCTACTAATTATTTACTTTTACACTCGCAGACTGCAAAAGGTCAAAATGTCGCAGAAATTCAAAAAACAGCATGAGCAACTTACTCGAAGTACATAAAGTCGTAAAAAAATATGGTGATTATGTAGCGCTAAACGAAGTTTCATTAAATGTGCCCAAAGGCAGTATTTACGGATTATTAGGTCCAAATGGAGCAGGAAAAACATCTCTGATAAGAATTATAAATCAAATTACACTGCCGGACAGCGGCGAGGTGATTTTAGACGGAGAAAAATTACAGCCCAAACACGTACAGACTATTGGTTATCTTCCAGAAGAACGAGGCTTGTACAACTCAATGAAAGTGGGGGAACAATGTTTGTATCTGGCACAAATGAAAGGACTGTCTAAAGCAGAAGCAAAAATGCAGTTAGAATATTGGTTTGACCGATTGGGGATTCAGGGTTGGTGGAACAAGAAAATTCAGGAACTTTCTAAAGGAATGGCACAAAAAATTCAGTTTGTAGTTTGTGTTTTGCACAAGCCAAAACTGTTGATTTTTGATGAGCCGTTCTCTGGATTTGATCCGGTAAATGCAAATGTAATTAAAGACGAAATTTTAGCATTAAGAGAACAAGGTGCAACTATTATTTTTTCGACGCACCGAATGGAAAGTGTAGAAGAACTCTGTGATCATATTGCCTTGATTCATAAATCGAATAAATTGATTGAGGGAAAAGTTGGAGATGTAAAGCGAAAATTCAGAACCAATAGTTTTGAAGTTGGAATTCTTACAAGTAATGTAGAAGGGTTGATGTATGATATAACACAAAAATTTACTGTTTCGCCTGCTCGTTTCAAATCTCTTAATGATGATTTAAAATTAAATATTGATATAGGAAATGCGACTCCAAATGAATTACTGAACATCCTGACGCAGCGAGGACAGGTGACGCATTTTGTAGAGAAAATTCCAAGTATAAACGATATTTTTATTCAAACAGTAACTGGATAGATCTTTAGATCGTTAGACTTCTTTGATTTTGAGATTAAATCTGGAAATCTAAAAAATCTAACAATCTAAGAAGTCTAAAAAATCTAACTAATCTAAAAAATGAGTATAATTTCATTAATTATAAAAAGAGAATTTATAGCAAAAGTCCGCAATAAGTCTTTTGTTGTTATGACTTTTTTAAGTCCATTATTGTTTGTTGCGGTAGCTGGATTTATTGGTTATTTGAGTTCAATGAAAGCAGAAACCAAACGAATTGCTATACATGATGAGACAGGTTTGTTTGCTGATGATTTTGTAAAACAGAATAAAAAAGACGCAGAATATAAATATATTAATTTATCTGAAATTAATATTGCAGCCTTAAAAGACAGTATTGCAAAAGAAAATTTCAGCGGATTATTGGTAATTCCAAAAACAAACAATGAGAAAGATTTAGAATCAAAAATTGATTTTATTTCAAACAATAGTCCTAGTATTTCGTTTATCGAAAACACACAAGATGTTATAGCGTCAAAGATTACTAAAATCAATCTCGAAAAAGCTAAACTGGACACTTTGGCAATTCAGAAAGCTCAGGCAGCAGTGAATATTCATTTGGCAAAAGCATCGGGTGAAGAAAGTCTGAAGGGTCTAAACGAAATAAAAATTGGAATCGGCGGCGCATTTGGATATCTGATTATGATGTTTATTATCATTTATGGAAACATGGTAATGAGAAGCGTAATCGAAGAAAAAACCAATAGAATTATTGAAATTATAATTTCGTCGGTAAAACCTTTTCAATTAATGATAGGTAAAATTGTCGGGACTTCACTTGCAGGATTATTGCAGTTTACAATCTGGGCAATAATTGGTTTGAGTTTAATGTTTGCTGCTTCGGCATTTTTTGGAGTAGATGTTAGTCCAACAGCCAGAATTTCCCCAGAAATGATGCAGTCTGCACAACACGAATTATCAGGCACTGCTCAAATGTATATTGCAGAATTATGGAATCTTCCTATTGCAAGTATTATAATTGGTTTTGTTGTGTATTTTGTTGGAGGTTATTTTTTGTATAGCTCTTTCTACGCAGCAATTGGTGCAGCAGTTGATAACCAAACCGATTCGCAGCAATTTCTTCTGCCTATTATTATGCCGCTTATTTTGAGCGTTTACATTGGTTTTTTTACGGTTGTAAATGATCCACACGGAACTGTTGCTGTTTTGTTTTCGATGATTCCGCTTACATCGCCTATAGTCATGTTAATGCGTATTCCGTTTGGAGTACCGTGGTGGCAAATCGCAATTTCGGTATCATTATTGTTTGCTACTTTTTTCATTGTCGTTTGGTTTGCAGCAAAAATTTACCGCGTAGGAATTTTAATGTATGGCAAAAAACCGACCTGGAAAGAATTGTATAAGTGGCTTAAATATTAGTTTGTATAGTGGCAAAGGTTCAGAGGTGCAAAGCTGCAAAGGTTTTTCTTTGTAGTCTGAAATAACTTTAAAATCTTCCCAAAATAGTATAAAAAATAATAACAAATATTGCAAACGAAAAGTGACAAAGATTTTAAGCTTTGTGCCTCTGAACCTTTGCAACTTTGAACCTTTAAAAAGAATGAGTAAAATACTAATTATAGAAGACGAAGCAGCGATCAGAAGAGTTTTGGTGAAAATTTTATCAGAAGAAAATGATTCGTATCAAGTAGATGAAGCAGAAGATGGAGCTGTGGGTCTTGAAAAAATAAAAAACAACGATTACGATTTGGTTTTGTGTGATATCAAAATGCCAAAAATGGATGGAGTTGAGGTTTTAGAAGAGGCAAAAAAAATAAAACCTGAAATTCCGATGGTTATGATCTCGGGTCATGGCGATATGGAAACAGCGATTCATACGATGCGTCTGGGAGCTTTTGATTATATCTCGAAACCACCAGATTTGAATCGTTTGTTGAACACAGTTCGTAATGCTTTGGATAAAAAGCAATTGGTTGTTGAGAATAAAATTCTAAAGAAAAAAGTCAGCAAAAATTACGAAATGGTAGGAGAGAGCGAAGCCATCAATCATATTAAAGTAATGATTGATAAAGTAGCTCAAACCGAGGCCCGAGTTTTGATTACAGGTCCAAACGGAACAGGAAAAGAATTGGTAGCACATCAATTGCATGAAAAAAGCGAACGTTCTAATTTTCCTTTAATTGAAGTAAACTGTGCCGCTATTCCAAGTGAATTGATCGAAAGTGAATTGTTCGGACATGTAAAAGGCGCCTTTACTTCTGCTGTAAAAGACCGTGCAGGAAAATTTGAAGCAGCAGATAAAGGGACTATTTTCTTAGATGAAATCGGAGACATGAGTCTTTCGGCGCAAGCCAAAGTATTGCGTGCTTTGCAGGAAAGCATGATTACAAGAGTTGGAGCAGAAAAAGATATAAAAGTTGATGTTCGCGTTGTAGCAGCAACCAACAAAGACTTGAAAATAGAAATTGCAGAAGGCCGTTTCCGTGAAGATTTATATCATAGATTGGCAGTTATTTTAATTAAAGTACCGCCATTAAACGAAAGACGTGACGATATTCCGGCTTTAATAACTCATTTTACAGAAAAAATTGCATCAGAACAAGGGAATGCCGTTAAAGCATTTTCGGCGCAAGCCATAAAATTATTGCAGGAATACGATTGGACCGGAAATATTCGTGAACTTCGAAATGTAGTAGAGAGATTAATTATCTTAGGAGGAAATGAAATCTCAGAAACAGATGTGAAAATGTTTGCAAGCAAATAGATGCTTTGCGCAATAGGCTTTAAGCTTTAGGCTTTAGCTTTTTAAAAATAAATTATTTTAGCTTATAGCTTAATGCTTAAAGCTTAAAGCATAAAAAAGATGAAACTAAAAAAAATAAACGAGAAGCTGCAAGACGCTTTAATAGAAAATGGTCTTACAGAGGCAAATGCATTGCAGCTTGAAACTTTTTCGACTATAAAAAGCGGTTCAGACTGCATTATTCTCTCTCCGGAAGGAAGCGGAAAAACGACTACAATTGTATTAAATGTAATTCAGCAGCTGGCGGGTCAGACAGAGGAATCTCCGCGTGCTTTAATTATTGTAGAAGATAAACCTAAAGTATTGGAGATGGTAGAGCTTTTTGCGAAATACGGAAAATATACCAATCTGGAAATTTACGGTGTTCATGAAAAAGGCGATATGGATTACGATAAAAACTATATTTCTACAGGAATAGATGTTTTAATTGGGACAGCAACAAAACTAAATGATATGTTTAGTACTGCTGGATACAATGTAAACCGTCTAAAAATGTTTATCCTAGATGATGCAGATCCTATCTTAAAATTACGCCACGAAACCAAAATAATGCGTATTTCTAACAGTATTGCCAAAGTGCAGCGAATTATTTTTGCCGAGCAATTAACAGAGCGTATCGAAATTTTGGCAGACAAAATGTTGTTGGAGCCTTATCTTTTTGATATGGACGAAGATGGAGAAGACGAACTTGATGAAGAAGAAGACCAAATCGAAGAGGAATAAAACTATAATTGTAAAATTTGCATGGAAATATTTAAAACACTTAAATTTTTGACAATCGTACTTTTAGCTTTTTTTGTTGTTATTTATGTGCTGCTTATTTCCTATGTTTATTTTAATCAGGTTGGAATGATTTTTCAAAGTACGGCGCTTCCAAAAGATCATCAATTTGTTTATGAATCCAAATTTGAAGAATTAAACATTAAATCTTATGATGGAGTAAACCTAAACGGATTACTGTTTAAAGCAGAAAATTCTAAAGGTTTGGTTTTTTATCTTCACGGTAATGCAGGAACTCTAGATACTTGGGGTAAAATTTCAAAAATATACACCAATCTGGGATATGATATTTTCATTTTGGATTACAGAGGCTTTGGAAAAAGTGAAGGTGAAATTGAAAATGAAGATCAATTAAACAAAGATGTTGCCACAGCTTATAAAACATTAAGTATAAGATATCCTGAAAATAAAATAATCATTGCGGGTTATTCTATCGGTTCGGGATTGGCTGCTTTATTGGCTTCTGAAAATAAGCCTAAAGCGCTGTTGCTGCAGTCGCCCTATTTTAGTTTTACAGAATTATCGGGCAGCAGAGTGCCATTCTTTCCCAATTTCATGAAAAAGTTTCATCTCGAAACTTTTAGATATATTACAAAAGTAAAAGCACCAATTTATATTTTTCACGGTGTAGATGATCAATTAATATCGTGCTCGAATTCGGTCCGATTAAATAAATTACTCGATTTTAAAGGGCATTTTTATGCGTTGAAAGGTCAGGACCATATTGGAATGAATGAGAATGAAGAATTCCAAGACCGGTTAAAAACAATATTAGAATAAAGAATAATAATAAAACAATAAATGTTATGGGATTAATGAAGGTATTTTCGGGAAGTGAAATTTTAGCAATTGCTTTGCAGGAAAGATTACAAGAAGCAGGAGTAGAAACGGTTAAAAAAGATAATATCCAATCAGCGAGACTGGGTGGTTTTGGACAGACAGATTTGGCTGTTGAGGTTTTTATTCAGGAAACAGATTTTGCAAAAGCAAATCCAGTTATTGAGGATTTTAGAATGAGCATATAAATTTCGGTCTTTAAATTAGAACACACAATAATGCAATATAAAATGCTGGTACTCGACATGGATGATACCTTGTTGACGGATGATCATAAAATTTCAGATTTAAATAAAAAAGTTATTTTAGAAGCCCAGGCCAAAGGTGTTTACGTGGTTTTGGCTTCAGGACGACCAACATCTGCCATGACTGCATATGCTAAAGAATTAGAATTGGATCTGAATGATTCTTATATTCTTTCTTATAATGGAGCCATAATAAGTACTGTAAAAGATAATCTTGTGCTGTTTGAGCAAAAGCTTACTGTAGAGCAGATTCATGAATTGTACGATTACAGTGTGAAGATGAAGACGCACATTATAACGTATTTGAATGAAGAAATTATCAGCGAAACCGATTCGGAATATATCGAAATCGAAAAAGAAATTACAGGGTTAACACATCGTAAAGTGCCAAATTTTAAAGAAGCGGTTGATAAACCAGCTGTAAAATGCATTTTGTTAGAAAATCCAGCTTATTTAAAAGAAGTAGAAAAAGATTTAAAGGTTGCGATGCCTCATTTGAGCATTGCAATGTCTAAACCTTTTTTCCTGGAAGCTGCTCAAAACGGAATTGATAAAGCTGCTAGTTTAAAACTTTTAGCGGCGAAGTTAAACATTCATCAGAGTGAGATTATTGCTGTTGGAAACGCTGGAAATGACTTGACAATGATAGAATATGCGGGATTGGGTGTTTGGGTTGACAATGTGACACCAGAACTGCGCGATAGAGCAGATGTTATTGTAGCCTCAAATAATAATGATGGCGTTGCCGAAGTAGTGCAGCGTTATATTTTAAATTAATCTTTTATGAAAACATCAATAGAAACGGAGCGATTGATTTTGAGAGAACTGCTTCTTTCAGATGTTGACGGCATGTTTGAAATGGATTCTAACCCAAACGTACATCGCTTTGTGGGGAAAAAACCTTTAACACATATTGATGAAAGCCTTGATCAGATTAAAAAAATCCAGGAGCAGTATAAAAAAAACGGAATTGGCCGCTGGGCCGTTATTCTAAAAGAAACGAATGAATTTATTGGCTGGTCCGGAATAAAATTAATTTCGAACGAAATCAATAATCATCAAAATTTCTATGAAATTGGATATCGTTTTATCGAAAAACACTGGGGAAAAGGATATGCCACTGAAGCCGGAAAAGCTTTTATAACGTATGCTTTTAATGAAATGAAAGTTGAAGCACTGTATGCTTATGCAGATGAAGGAAACGAAAACTCAAGAAAAATTCTTGAAAAACTCGGTTTACGCTACATAAATTCTTTTGAATATGAAGAGGAATTGGAAGTTTGGTACGAACTCAAAAATCCAAATATATACTAGACATAAAATCCAAATCTTTATAAACCAAAAGTTGAAATATAAAGATTTGGAAATTACCCCAGATTATTCAAGAAAGGAAATCTTGAAATATTATTTTTTAGCTACAGAAACAAAATATTTATTTCCGTCACCCATTGTCAATTTTACGCGTTCGTCGCAAAGATCAATTACAAAATTTGCACTTTCGTAACAGCTGCAAGTTGTGTTTTTATCTTTAGACATTTCTGTTTTACAGTTGTTGTTTTTGAAAGTTGCCAACTGAGGAGTGTACAAGCTCACTAAATCTGTAGAAGCTGTTACCAAAGAAATAATACTAGCTGAATTATTACTAGAAATTCTGTATACAATTCTATCAGTATAATTTACTTCATTTACCGTTACTTTACGAATATAAGTATAAGCAGTAGATCCTTCGCTTGGTTCCTTTACTTCAAATTTAAAACCAACTGCACGAATTGCAACATCAAATTGCTGCTGCGAGTTTAAACTTGCCCAATTCGTTAATGTGCTGATAGAAGGAAATGGATTTGTAGCTGGAGCATTAGTCTGCGCTTGCGAAGTAAAAATGGTTAAGAACATCAAGCAGATTGTGGGTAAAAATGCTTTCATAAAGTGGTATTTGTATTATAATTTTGCCTACTCTCTTTGGTTTTCGGCTTTCCCATTTCATTTTGTAACACAAAACAACAACATAACGAGTAAAATTCAAAATTGTTATGTTCGAATTATTATTTAATTAACCAAAGCTGTCTAAAATTCTGAAAATCTGAATTTATTGTTGAAGAATTTAAACAAAGGTAAATGTAAGTTTTTTTCAATTTAAATTCCAAAAAAACGTATTTAATCGATGAAATTTGCACTTAATCGATTATTTTGTCAATTTATTCTTATTCTATTGCTTTCAAATGTAACTTTAAATGATTAAGTTGTTTAAATTTTAGCTAAAAATACAATTTTTTTTTCCGCACAAAAAATTTATTCCGCTCAAAATATTAATGCGAAGTCTCTTAATAGCTTTCTTTTGCAGAAAATTGTTTGTAATTTTGCAGCCTTAAATTTTTTGACAACGATTTCATTAATTTAAGATGCATTATGGAAAACAGAAAAAAAGTTGCCTTTTATACTCTGGGTTGTAAGCTGAATTTTTCAGAAACTTCTACAATCGCCAGAAATTTTAATGACGAAGGTTTTGACCGCGTTGATTTTGAAGAAATAGCAGATATTTATGTAATTAATACTTGCTCTGTAACAGAAAATGCAGATAAGCAGTTTAAGCAGGTAGTAAAAAAAGCAATGAAGCTTAACGAAAAAGCTTTTGTTGCAGCTGTCGGCTGTTATGCACAACTAAAACCAGAAGAATTGGCAGCCGTAGACGGTGTTGATTTGGTTTTGGGTGCGACCGAAAAATTTAAAATTACCGATTATATTAATGACTTGAGCAAAAATGATATGGGTGAAGTTCACTCGTGCGAAATTGCTGAGGCTGATTTTTATGTGGGAAGTTATTCAATCGGAGATCGTACACGTGCTTTTTTAAAAGTTCAGGACGGCTGCGATTATAAATGTACGTATTGTACAATTCCGTTAGCGAGAGGAATTTCAAGAAGTGATGCCCTTGAAAATGTTTTACAGAATGCCAAAGAAATTTCTGCTCAGAATATTCGAGAAATCGTATTAACCGGAGTAAATATTGGAGATTACGGAAAAGGGGAGTTTGGCAATAAAAAACACGAACATACTTTTCTGGATTTAGTTCAGGCTTTAGACAAGGTAGAAGGAATTGAACGTTTGAGAATCTCATCTATTGAACCCAATTTATTGAAAAATGAAACTATAGATTTTGTTTCAAAAAGCAGAACTTTTGTACCTCATTTTCATATTCCGCTGCAATCTGGAAGTAATGATATTTTAAAATTAATGAAACGCCGTTATTTGCGCGAAGTGTATACAGAACGCGTAAACAAAATTCGTGAAGTCATGCCTCATGCTTGTATTGGTGTAGATGTTATTGTGGGTTTTCCAGGTGAAACAGACGAACACTTTTTAGAAACGTATCATTTCTTAAACGAAATGGACATTTCGTATTTACACGTTTTTACGTATTCAGAAAGAGATAATACAGAAGCTGCAGCTATGTCGGGAATTGTTCCTGCAAATGTAAGAGCAAAACGAAGCAAGATGTTACGTGGATTATCAGTTAAAAAACGTCGTGCTTTTTATGAAAGTCAATTAGGAACGAGCAGAACGGTTTTATTTGAAAGTGAAAATAAAGAAGGATATATTCACGGTTTTACCGAAAATTACGTAAAAGTAAAAACGCCCTGGAATCCAGAATTGGTAAATACTTTACAAGCAATTAACCTGACAAAAATAGACGAAGACGGAAGCGTTCGTTTGGAATTTTTAAATAAGTTAGCAGAGGCTTGATTTATTGCTGTTCTCGCTGTTAATTAAAAACACAAAAACCCTTTTTATAAAGGGCTTTTGTGTTTTTAATGCTATTTTTATTTTCGTTCTACCATTCTAATTTCATTATAATTGGGGATTCGGCCAATTGATTTAGAGAAATGAAAAGGATTTGTTGATTTTACTTCGTCAGCCTTATTTATTGAATCGATTTTCTTTTGATCGAAGAATTCAAATACTTCCTTTCTTTCGGTAATTCCTTTTAGGCTTATTTTATGAGTTATAATTTCGAAAGCATTATCTTCTCTCGATAGAGCATTCCAATCGCTTTCATAAACGCCCATTCCTTCCTTTTTATGCTTATTGCGAACCATTAAAAGAGTATCATTTTTTATATTGATAACTTTAAATAAGGTTTGAGAAATCTTATTTTCGGCAGCTTTTCCGTCGGGTGTTAAAAACATTGAATCAATGTTAACTTTGTAAATATCTCCAACTTTAGGATCTTTAAGCAATTCAATATTTTGTGTATTCGTGTTTTTAGAATTCCAAGCCGTGAAAAGGCCATAAATAAGACCTAATCCGAATAAAATAAAAACAGTCCAAGGATTAATAAATCGCAAAAGAGAACGTTTGTGATTGGCCTGAATGTCTTTAACAGCATTAATTATTCCAGTCGTATATTCTTTTTTATTGGATAAAGAAGAATTGATTGATTTTATTTCATGACCACATTCAGTACAATGAACGCTAGTTGGCCTGTCCATGTAAAGAAGGGGAATTATCAACTTGCCATACCTCACATACAAAGTAACTTCCAAGCAGCCCTTTTTTAAACAAACCGGACAAGTCTCATCCTTTAATCGTATTGATGCTAGAGGCTTGGTAACAATGCTAATAATGTAAAACATAGTGTTCTTATTTTCGTTCTACAATTTCAATTCCGTTATAATTTGGGATTTGGCCAATTGATTTAGAAAAGTGAAGAGGATCTATTGATTTTACTCGATCTGTTTTGTTTATCGAATCAATCTTCTTTTGATTGAAGAATTCGAATACTTCCTTTCTTTCGGTAATTCCTTTGAGACTAATTTTATGAGGAGCAGTTTCAAAAGTATTATCTTCTCGGGATAAAGAATTCCAGTCACTTTCTTTAACACCAATTCCTTCTGTTTTTTGTTTATTACGAACCATTAAAAGAGTATCACTTTTTATATCTATAATTTTAAATAGGGTTTGTGATCTTTTACTTCCCATGGTATTTGCATTTAATAAATACATGGAATCAATATTTACTTTGTAAACGTCTCCAATTTTTGGGTTTGCAAGCATTTCACTGGTTTGTGAATTCGTACGGGAAACGGAATATTGTGTTAACAAACCAAAAATGCACAATAAGCCCAGCAAAATTAATATTGACCACGGATAAAGCAATTGCCACAGTGTGCGCTTGTGGTTAGCTTTAATTGTTTTTATCCCATTAATTATTCCTGGTGAATAATTATTTTGAGCAAAAAGAGGCGTATTTACCGATTTAATTTCGTGACCGCATTCTGTGCAATGCACACTGGTTGGTCTTCCTAATCCAAACATCGGAATCAGTGCGGTTGCAAATTTCATGTATAATACCACTTCGATAGTTCCTTTTTTTGAGCAAACCGGACAGATTTCGTTTTGTAATACAACTGAAGTTAAAGGCTTTGTGACAATACTGTAAAAGTAAAACATAATTTTTATTGATTAATTAGATACTGATTTTTCAACCATTTGATAAATTGTTTTTTTCAATGCTATCATATCTACAGCCAACGTAGCTGATTCAATGGTAAAAATAGATTTAATGTTATTTTTAGTATTAAATTTGATTAATTTCTTTTTGCTGTTATTTCCTATTTTGTCTAAGTAAATTGACGGGGTTTTAACATTTACACATAGCATTTTTACTTTAGCAGAACCAAAGTAAGAACTTCCTGTTTCTATTTCAGTAGAACCAGTAATTTCGCTCCACGGAACGATACTTACTCCAGTATAATCTTTATTAAAAAACTGGATGCCTTTTTCTGTAAGTGACAATATCACATCATTATTTGATGCAGTTTTATGTTTTTTTATGGTTTCAATTAATAGTATTACAAAACATATTGGCATAAAAATAACCAATTTAGGATAGTAGAAATCTTCAGTAAAAAATTTGCCGGTTCCATACCAAAATCCGAATAAGCAGCATAATGTAAGGACGCCAAAAAGGATAGATTCTTTTCTTGCTTTTTCTTTATTTATATAGATTTTGTTTGGGAATTGTAATGATTTTGTTTCCATGATTAACTTTTAATTTATTTTAAGTATTGTTTTAGTTTTAAAAAAAAATTGCAAAGGCGTGGTTTATATAGTTACAGCAATTAATTCTTATGCAGCCATCCTTTTACTACTAAATCAGTTGCGGCATAATTTGATCCGGAGACTGTTACTTCCTGAGGCGGGTCTGAAAATAAATAATCCGGATATTGCGTCACAGAATTCATGCTGTAGGGCAGAATGTCTTTATGACCATATTCTATAGAGTTATTTCCTTTTTTGCTGTAGCCGATTAAATCAAAAAATATGGGAGTTGCTGTGTCGTTAATTATGATAGAGGTAGATTTTTCGTTTTGGAAGCTGACAGTTAATACAATTCCGTTTTCAAGTTTGTAGGTTGTATCATATACCAGTATGTACCTGCTTACGGTTTCATCATTTTTAACAACAGCTATATTAAGACATCCAAATGTTATATAAAGAAAAAGGCCGATTGCAGGAATTAGAAATGTTAGAACAATAGTACGTTTGTATTCTGCGAAAGAACTAATGCGAAAAACGAATACTAGAATTACAACTAATAAACTTGAAAAAATTATAATGAAAAATAAGAGAAGCCAGTAGGATATCATTGCTTTTGAGTTTTTGGATAAAAGATTCAACGCTTTACAACCTCTTCTTTTTAATATTTTGACTTCAAAAAAGATTACACCTTCATTTCCAGTATTTAAACAATAAAAACTGTTGTTGCTTAGCGAGTGCAAAAGTCAGATTTAAGCTAGGGTATTAACGCCTCTAAAAGACTTAATAATATCATTTTAAGCTATTATTTTAAGAGATGAGGGAATTTATAAAAATTAAAAAAGGGAGTAATATTATCAGTGTAGATAAAAAGCAAGAAAGCCCTTTGTTTAAAGGGCTTTCTTGCTTTTATAAAAGGAATTTTACTTCTGGTCTTCCGGAATAACCAACTTCAAAAGTTAATATAATTCGTATCAAATTCTATAATCCGAATTTTTAGGATTCTAATCTTATTTCAAATCGATTTTTTTTCTAAATAATTTTAAACTTTCATCATTAGGGTCTGTTTCCAGTTTATAAACTGTTTTGTTTTCGATAAAAATTCTATTTTGCAATTCATCATATGTAAATCCGTCACAACCTGTTGAAATTAAAAATGGTTCTATAACCTGTTTCCAATTTGAATTCTGTAACGAATATGTAGTCATAGAATAAGTACATCCATTCATTGGTGCCTGAAAAACTGAAAATTCATCTTTCCCATCTTCGTTTAAATCTCCCTCATTTATAAGTTGGGCTTCACAACAACCAATAACAATTGGTTTCAGGGATGTATTGCTAAAAGAAATAGTATATTCATCTGGAGTTCCATCTTCTACTGGATTTCCTTCTCCTGTTTTTGTTTTTGTTACAATTGCAAATTCATTTTTTCCGTCACCATCAAAATCACCTTCAATTTTTGCACCAACCAAAATTCTATCTGCTTTTTCTGGCAGGGGAGTTTTGGTTTTAGCTTTTAAAGTAACAGAATCGTTTTTTAAAATTTCGGAATTACTATTCTCAGTTTTGCTTTTTTGAGAGCAGGAAATCAAGAAGCATAATGCTGGTATAATAATGATAATCTTTTTGTACATATTTTTATTTTTGATCTTCCGGAATAACCAACTTCAAAGAATTAATATAATCCGTATCAAATTCAATAACCCGAATTTTTTCTGGATTAAAACTCAATTCACCGCCAAATTGGCCTTTTGTGTCTAGAAAATCTATGATAAGTTCTTCATCATTCAACTCGAGAAGTTTTCCTAAATAGGCAGATTTTGCAGATTTTTTGGCAATCTGAAAGATACCGTATTTGTTGTTTACATAATTTATAATTGAAGCCAGATCCCGAATCGGAATAATATCTTCAGAATTAGTTTTTAAGCCTTTTAAACGGATTACCTTTTCTGTAAAAGCCAGATCATGATCTCTGTTTACCGCTTGTATATTTTTGTTTTTAAGAATCAGAAAGCCATCCAGAATAAAATCTACCGGATTATTGCGAAGTAAAATCCAGTCATCTGAATAATCAATAAGAAATCCGGTAAAAATTTCTTTTTTATCCAAAAATTCAATTTCTATTAATTGTCTTAAATATTGTTCCATATTTATAGTTTTTGAAATTCAAATGCCGAAGTATTACACTTGGAATTAGAACTTTATTTTTTTAAGGATTTGTAGACCAGATACTGCTGTTTTTAATAAACACTCTTCGGTTTAACTTTAATTGTGCGATGATTAAATCTGCCATATCTTCAGACTGCATCACTTTTTCTGGATTTCCATCTGTTAAATTTAAGTCCTTTGCCATATCTGTAGCAACTGTGCTTGGTGTTAAGGCCGTTACACGAATGTTATGTTTTCTCATTTCCTGCATCAAAGAATCGGTCAAACCTAAAACAGCAAATTTAGAAGCGCTGTATGCACTTGTAAGCGCATTTCCGTTTAAACCTGCAGTAGATGAAATATTAATAATATCTCCAGTTTGTCTTTCGATCATATTCGGGATAATGGCGCGAGTCGTGTAGTATGTTCCCATTAAATTTACCTGAATAATTCTTTCCCAAGCTTCTGGCTCCAATTCTAAGAATTTTCCAAAAGAAGCAATTCCTGCGCTGTTGATTAAAATATCAATATTTTTGAATTCGGAAAGAGCTTTTTCTACCGCACTATTTATGGAGTTAATGTCAGAAACATCAGCAGATAATGCTAGAGATTTTACTCCTAATTTTGAAGTTTCTTGTGCCAGTTGTTCCACATCAGATTGTGTTCTTGAAACTAAAATTACGTTTACGCCTTCTTTGGCCAAGGCAATAGCTACTGCTTTGCCAATTCCTTTTCCAGCTCCAGTAATTAGGGCATTTTTATTTTTTAGATCTGTCATTTTAGTATTTTATAAATGTAAAAAGCATTATTTTAGTCTAACAAAAATAAGCTTTTGCGAACTAAAATAATGCTTTTAAATGTTTTGTTAAACTAAGTTTAACAACTTTTTTATTATTCTTTCAGAACCATATCGATGCACATTACAGCTCCCAAAATTAATTGTCTCAATGAGCTGTCAGCTGGGACAGTTTCTTCTATATTGAGGACATAATTATCTGCACTTGTAAAAAGCTCTTTCCCCATTCCGGCCCACTTTTTAGTTACCTGAGCCAGTTGTTTATTTTCATGCGAGAATGTAAAATCCCAGCCGGTCCATTTACCCTGAAGAGTTGCAACCGGTTTTACATTTTTATCCAGAATTTCGAATTTTCCTCCAATAGAAAAGAATTTTTGTTTGAAAGTTCCAACCAAACGATCATTTTCATCCAAAACTTCAACAGTCGATCTAAATATGGCAACGCCTCTTCTTACGGTAATTAACTTTTCGCCAGAAGCGGTTGTAATTTCAATGTTAAAAGGTGTTGCTCTTTTATAATCTGTAAAACGAAGTATTTTAGTAAAAAAACCAAGATTATTTTCTCGACAGTTCATGATAATCTGATTCGTTTCCGGATTGTATATATCGTAATTGTTTGCAGCTTTAAACATTCCGACATGTTCTTTTACTAAAAATAGATTTTGGCTTAAAATGGAATTCATATGAGTATAAAAATTAATGTTTGAATAAAGCTCAAATGTAAATAAATATTTATTAATTATACTGTTTTGATGTTTCAACCAGACGAATAAATTCTGCTTTATAGCCCTCAGCGTCGTTTGAATTTCCTTGTTTAGCCAATTTTACAATTTCTTCAGAAGATTTAGCAGCGATCAATTTTGAATCTCTTAATTTTAATCCGAACCAAGCTACCGCCGAACTAAATTTCATATCATCACTCGCTTTTTCTAAAGCTGCCGATTTGTTCTCAATAACCTGAACTATTTCGATACTTTTATCGCCGTCAGGTTTTTTGTAACGGAATTTTATTGTAGCCAATTCATTATTGTAATTACTTGAACTTGTTTCTGTTTTAGTATATTTTAAATCATCTGGCTGTTCTGCTAAATAATTACTTTTTGCGCCGGCGGGAATAATTTCGTACAAAGCTGTAACGGTATGATTGCTTCCTAATTCTCCAGCATCGATCGCATCATTTTTAAAATCTTCTGCGCGAAGTTTTCTGTTTTCATAACCAATCAAACGATACGCCTGAACCTGTTTTGGGTTGAATTCAATCTGAATTTTTACATCTTTCGCGATAGCAAACATAGAACCTTTAAATTCTTTTCCTAAAAAACGATTGGCTTCCTGAATATTATCAATGTAAGCATAATTTCCATTTCCTTTGTCGGCAAGAATTTCCATTTTACTGTCTTTATAATTTCCCATTCCGTATCCTAAACAAGTTAGGAAAACTCCCGTTTTTCTTTTCTCTTCAATTAATTTTTCCATATCAGAATTAGAAGAACTTCCCACATTAAAATCTCCGTCTGTTGCCAGAATCACACGGTTATTACCGCTTTTGATATAATTTTCTGCCGCAATATTGTACGCCAGTTCAATTCCTGCACCGCCCGCTGTACTTCCTCCAGATTGTAATTTATCCAAAGCGTCAATAATTGTTTTTTTCTCATCCCCAGAAGTTGGAGCCAAAACCATTCCTGCAGCTCCGGCATAAACCACAATGGCTACTTTGTCTTTTGGACGCAATTCGTTTACCAATATTTTTAAGGATTGTTTTAATAATGGCAGCTTATTCATTTGGCTCATAGAACCCGAAACATCAATAAGGAAAACAAGATTGGATGCTGGTAAATCTTCTGTTGGAATGTTTTTTCCCTGTAAACCAATTTTTAAAATTTTGGTGTTTGAATTCCAAGGTGAATCGCTTACTTCTGTATTGATAGAAAACGGATTTTCGTTTTTTGGCTGTGGATAAGTGTATTTGAAAAAATTAACCATTTCTTCTACACGCACGGCATCTTTGGGAACCTGCTGTCCGTTATTTAAAAAACGTCTGATATTGGTGTAAGAAGCATTATCAACATCTATAGAAAATGTAGAAAGCGGCGCCGTTTTTGGACTTTCAAAAGCATTTTCGACAAAAGCATTATAATCTTCCTGAGTTGGTTCTGCAGGAACAGGTGTAATGATGTTTAATTTTTTATCGATTTCTTTTTCAGAAAGGTTTTTGTAAAGTTCATTTTTGGTTGAGATAACAACAACACCATTTGAAGCTCTTGTTCCATAAACAGAAGTTGCGGCTTTATCTTTTAAAACTGATACATTATCGATATCATTAGGATTAATTTTTGCCATTTGATTGGCATTAATGGCAACTCCGTCAACGATATAAATCGGTTCACTTTTTGGAGATACAGATGCTGTTGAGCGTATCACAACATTTGGGCTTGGATTCGGAACATATCCAACATTATTTTGAATTTGAAGTCCAGCTGTCTTTCCTTTTAGTGCCTTAGAAATATCTCTTTTTTCTCTTTTTCTTTCAGCACGTGCATAACTTCGATCTTCAGATTCCGAATCACTGCTTCCATATCCTACAACAACAACTTCACTTAAAGTTTGGTTATCATAATGCAGTTGTATATTGATTTTTTCTGTGTTTTCTACTCTTTGTCTTTGAGTTTGATATCCAATAAAACTAAAAACGAGCATATCTCCTTTTTGAGCCTGAATGCTGTATTTACCGTCAAAATCGGCCATAGTTCCTTTTTTTGTATACTGAATAGTAACACTTGCTCCTGGAACAGGTGCGCCGCTTTCATCAGAAATGATTCCGGTAATCGTTTTTTCTTGTGCCATAGTAACGAAACATATAAGCATAGCAATGGCTGATGAAATAAGTTTTAGACTTTTCATAATAATAAGTTTTAGAATTAATGTTGGTGTGTTTACTTTGTCAAAGTGCCGTACTTTGACAAAGTTTAGAATGAATTTTAGTTATTTTAAGGGAGTTGGTTTCCCTGTTTTAGTAGTAATTATTACAACTCCTTTTTTTCCTTTATCGCCATATTTTTCTGTGGCTTCCAGATCTTGCAGAATCGTAATTGTTTTTATTTCCTGTTTGTTTAAAGGAGCATAAGGACTCGTTGGATTTTTACCAAATAAATCATTTTCAGAATAATAAATACCATCAATAATGTACAAAGGTTCATCTAATATTACCAGCGAATCTAAATTTTCGGGATTCATATTAGGAAGTTCTTCCTGCATCATTTTATCTCTTTTCTGATCGTTGCTGTGAGAGATCGGTCTTCCGTTCATAATAACGAGTGGTGCACTTTTTTTAGCCATTTGAGTTTCTTTTTCAGAATCTGCAAGGGCATATGAATTTCTTTTACTTGATTTTTCAGATTCGTAATCTCTCGCTTTATCTCTGGCAATAGAATCTCGCTGACTTATATAGCCGGAAACGATTGCAGGAGCGGGAGCAAAAACTTCGTCAGCAGCTATTGGAGACGCCGCTTCTGTAATCAAAGGCGCATTATCTACAATTACAGCTTCATTGAAAACAACTGTAGGTTTTTGAAGTTTATTTATAATTTTTTCTGCTTCGTCTTCTGGAATAATTACAGAATCATCTGAAGCTGCAACTTTACCTTTTCTTGATTCTGAGTTCTGAATTGATTCTTTCCCAGCTTCGTTGATTACTACTTTATCGGTATTTTCAATACTTGGAGTTTTATCGGTTTTAAAAAACTGAGAGCCTAAAGAAATTATTAATAAAAGAGATGCAGCAATTGAAACTTTTTTCCACATCGAAATTGCTTTTTTATCTTCCTTTTTGTCGAGTTTTTCTTCAACACGCGACCAGACTTTTTCCATTCCCGGAAAATCTTTAGCTGTTTCGTTTTCTGCAGCTTCCTTAAATCTATTGAATATTTTATCTTGATTGTCCATGACTATTTTGCTTTTTGATAATACAATTTATTAACCAGATCTTTTAGTTTGGTTTTAGCGGCATTCAGTTGTGATTTAGAAGTGCCTTCTGAAATGTTCAGCATTGCCGCTATTTCCTTATGACCGAAACCTTCAATCACAAAAAGATTAAAAACGGTTTTACAGCCATCCGGAATATGGTTTAATAAATTGAGTAAATCTTCTTCTTCTAACTCACTCATTTCTTCTGTAAAAGGCTGCGAAAGCATCTTTACATCATCAAGATACATATTAAAATTAGTGTTCTTCTTGATGGAGGCCAAGCAGTGATTAACAGTAATTTTTCTGGCCCAGGCTTCAAAAGCCTTATCTTCTTTGAGCTGTTCTAATTTTGTAAATATGGTATAGAAAGCATCAGCCAGAGCTTCTTCAATTTCTTCTTCTTTCTTAAGGTATCGTTTGCAGACGCGATACAATTTTGGAGCCATATGCTCATAAACCTGACGCTGGGCATCACGGTTCATTTTTTTGCAGTTAGAAATTTGAGTTTCGTTTATCACAAGTTTGGTCTTTATTATAAAGAGCACTAATAAGCTAAAAAGGTTGGGACGAAGATGAAATAAATATAAAAATAATTTAAATTATTTTGTAAACATCTGTTTTTGTGGACTTTATTTAAATTTAATTTTATCGTGTTTTGGCGATTAAAAGAAGCAGATCCCATAAAAAATGACACATAATCAGGATTTTTATGTTTCTGTATTTGTCGTATTGTACGGCAAATACCAATCCGATTACAATTGGACCAACAACATTTATCAAAGTTCCGTAACCAATATGCAGGAATCCAAAAATAATGCTGGAAATAATTACAGCCAGTTTTTTATTTTTTAGCAGCAGTTCTAACCTTGGGAGTAAATAACCTCTAAAAATTAATTCCTCGGTAATACCAGCCGTGACACAAGTAAAAAACAATAAAAAATAACTCTTTTTAAAAAGAGCCAAAGCTTTATTTAATACAGCACTTTCTCCTGTTATCTTAAATAATATAAACAAAACCCCGGTAATGAATACCGCTATGAATAATTTTAGGAATGTAATGAATAGGGCTTTAGCAAAAAAAGAAAAAGAATATTCGGTTTCTTTCCAAAGCAGGAATGGCTGTTTTTCTATTTTTAAAGAATAAAAGAATAGCAGCAGTAGAGAAAACCAAATTGCAAATCTCGAAATGTAAAATTGAATTTCGTTGCTAATGCCTATTTTTTTGAAAAGTAAAGAAAAAAAAATGGCTAGAAAAGGAAGAAGTACAGAAAGTAAAATCCCGATAATTAATGCCGATTTCTTACTAGAGTTTGTATTGTTGAGCATTTAGTTGGTTATAGGTTTGTTTTAGTGAAAAGAATAACCTTTGTGAATCTCTGAGCTGACTTTGCGAATCTTTGCGTTATAGTTTTACCGCAAAGATTCGCAAAGAATTACGCAAAGGCTCGCAAAGTAAAGTTGCTTATTTTAGTGGCAAAGTCAATTTAAAAATCTTAGTTTCTAAAACGTCTGTGTCATTATCTTCGCAAAGCAAAAATTCGATTTTATTGTTTTCCTTTTTATAAAAAGTCAAGCCTTCAAATTTATTAGTGGAAGTAATTTTTTGTGTAAAATCAATTTTCATGGTTTTAAGATCAATTCTGCCTATAAAACTTCCTAAGATTTCTCCGTCGTCGTAAGTTGATTTTGTGTCTTCTGCAGTAGAAAGAAAATAAATTTTATCTTCGACCAAAACGGCGTCGGTAAAACTAGAACGTACTCCTTTTATTTTTGGCAGTTTATAATTAACAGAAATCAAGGCAAATTCTTCTCCAAGATTTTTGGCATGAATGGTAAAAATGGCGTTTTTGTTAGAAACTCCGTTTCCGCGATTGAATAAATACCAGTTTTCGCCGTCAAAAATAGCACCTTCCAGATTAAAATCTTCTGGTTTTATTTCGCCAAAACTTTGCATTAAACCATATAAATCCACCAAATTATTTTTCTGTAAAATGGTTTTATTTTTAAGATCGAACTCGATCATTTTGTTTCTGTTTTCGGTTGAACCAGAACCAAAAACATAAAGTGTATCGTTATGATATGTTAAAGATTCAAAATCAGGTTTTAGATTTTTCGGAATATTCTGTGTTGGATTATCAATTAATGCATGCTGATTTAACTGCTGATTCTGCATATTGTATTCGTACAAAAAGCCGCTGTTATCGCCAATTACGTAAAGCGCATCATTATTATAAAATAATCCTGATGCAGAACCTATTCCGATGATTTGAAATAATATTTCTAATGTGAATTTTTCCATTAATGTTGTTTTGAAAAAGTATTGCAATGAATGGGAGTTCCGATAGTTATCGGAATTCGTAAAAGTAGTATATTTATGATATTAAATTTGAAAAAATATGAAATCAATAAATCCGAATGATTTTAAAGTTACTAAGGAAATTAAACTGAAAAAAATTCCTACGCTGCTCGATATAAAAGCCGATGATGAAGAAAAAGAAGAAAAGCTAGATAAAGTACAGGCAAAACTAAGTGATTTACAGGACACAATGTATGCGCACAACAAGTATTCGGTTTTAATCTGCCTGCAGGGAATGGATACTTCCGGAAAAGATAGTTTAATCAGGGAAGTTTTTAAAGAATTTAATCCGCGTGGGGTAGTAGTTCACAGTTTTAAAACTCCAAATTCTACAGAACTGAGCCATGATTATTTGTGGAGACATTATATTGCACTGCCAGAGAAAGGTAAGTTTGCAATTTTTAACAGAACGCATTATGAAAATGTTTTGGTAACGCGCGTGCATCCGGAATATATTTTGAATGAAAATCTGCCTGATATAAATTCAGTCGAGGATATTAAACCTAAATTTTGGAAAAATAGAATTGAGCAGATCAATAACTTCGAAAAACATATTGCCGATAACGGAACGATTATTTTGAAATTTTATCTTCACTTAAGCAAAGACGAGCAGAGAGAAAGATTATTACGCCGTTTGGAAGAAGGAAAACATAACTGGAAATTTTCTCCCGGAGATTTAAAAGAGCGCGAACACTGGGATGAATACCAGAAATATTACGAAGAAGCGATCAATGAAACTTCTAAAGAGCATGCGCCTTGGTACGTTGTTCCTGCAGATGATAAAGAAATGGCACGATATATTGTTGCTAAAATTATCTGGGAAGAAATGAAAACACATACCGATATTAAGGAGCCAGAATTGGATGATAAGATACTGGCAAATTTTGAAAGCTATAAAAAAGCACTGGGTGCATAAAATAAAAAAACCGGCAGACTAAGAGAGATCTGCCGGAATTTTCCCAAAAACAAAAAAATAAAATAAACCTAATTTAATTTTTATAAGTCAAAACCATAAGCAACACGCAGTGCTACCTGATTGGTTCTAAAATCTTTATAATCTTCGTAACGAACGCTTAAGTCAATATATTTATTGGCATATCCAATTCCTGGAGCCCATAAAAAAGTAGTTTTATCGTAGCCATTAGTTACAGCAAAACCTGCACCTACTTCTCCTAAAACATAAAATTGATCTTCCCAGATAAACGCTTTAAAACCAGCTTTTGCAGGTATAAAACCTAAATCTTTAGCGTCTCCTTTTTGAAACAAGTTTGTAAAACCCGTTGTAAGTGTCAATGATGCTCTCTTTGTTAAATCGTATTGTAAACGAACATCTCCTCCAAGTGACCAATCGTAATCTTTGTCAGTTGGTATACCGCCATTAATTCCAAATCCTAATCTAAAACCTTGATCGTAATTTTTAATTTCACTGTCTTGAGCGAAAGTTGTATTGGCGTATAAAAAGGCAAAAGCTGCCAGGCATAAAATTTTTAGATTTCTTGATTTTCTCATGACAATTTCATTTTGAATTATTAATAATGTAAAAGTAAAATCTAGCCTTAAAGGCGTTGTTATATAATTTTTAGGAATTGTTATATAATATTGGTTTTATAAAGGATATTCTTAATATTAGCTTATATTTTTAATAATAGAAGAGAATTCAAAGCTTCTGATTATCTTTGCCGATTAAAAAGAATGCAAATTGAATCTTAAACAATACACAAAAGAGTTTTCGTATAATTTTAGACTAGCATATCCTATAATATTAGGAATGGTAGGACATACCTTAATAGGTATTGTCGATAATATCATGGTGGGAAAACTGGGAAGTACAGAATTAGCAGCGGTTTCATTGGGTAACAGTATGATTTTTATCGCAATGTCCTTAGGAATTGGATTCTCAACGGCTATTACACCAATCGTTGCAGAAGGCGATGCAGAGAAAAATGATACTAAAATTCGTTCTGCATTTCATCACGGCTTATTTCTTTGTACAATTTTAGGAGTAGTGCTTTTTACCTTAATTATGTTCGCAAAACCAATAATGGAATTGTTAGATCAGCCCGCAGATGTAATTGCATTGGCAAAACCTTATCTAGGATGGGTTGCATTCTCTTTGATTCCATTAATAATGTATCAGGGATATAAGCAATTTGCTGATGGATTGTCATTCACAAAATATTCTATGTATGCTATGGTTATGGCAAACGTACTTCATGTGGGTATGAATTATGTATTAATATATGGAATCTGGTTTTTTCCAAAAATGGGAATTATCGGCGCCGCGCTTGGAACTGTGATTTCAAGAATATTTTTGGTGATGTTCATGCATATTATGTTGTCCAGAAGAAACGATTTAAAACGATTTTTCAAAAATTTCAGTTTTGATGAAATAAAAAGTACAACCATAAAAAAGATAATCAATATAGGATTTCCGTCTGCTATGCAGATGCTTTTTGAGGTAGTTCTTTTTACGGCGTCAATCTGGCTTTGCGGGAATATTGGTAAAACAAGTCAGGCTGCCAACCAAGTTGCTCTAAGTTTATCTTCTCTTACTTTTATGTTTGCCATGGGGTTAAGTGTAACTTCTATGATAAGAGTGAGCAATCAAAGAGGATTGGGCGATTTTAAGAAATTGGTAGTTGTTGCTCGTTCAATATTTTTACTTGCCATAATTTTGGAAACTATTTTTGCTTTACTGTTTATAGCTTTTCACAGCTTCTTACCGCATATCTTTTTGAATATGGAAAACACCGGCCAGATTCTGGATAATACTGAAGTGGTAAGTATTGCATCAAAATTACTGTTGATAGCTGCTGTATTCCAGATTTCTGACGGAATTCAAGTTGTGGTGTTAGGAGCACTTCGCGGTTTACAGGATGTTAAAATCCCGATGTATATTACCTTTACTGCCTATTGGGTAATAGGTTTTCCAATTTCTTATTATCTGGGAGAATATACAGAATGGAAAGCGCAGGGCGTTTGGATCGGACTTTTGGCAGGATTGACTTTTGCTGCAGTTTTCTTGTATCTTCGCTTTCATTACTTAACAAAAAAATTAATCAATAATTCATTTTCAAATACCTAAATTTGAAATATTTAAAACTATAATAATATGGAATTACCTAAATTTTTACTTGGAGATAATACTGACTTTCCAGATGATATCTTTATCATTCACCTTGATTATCCAAGATTTATCATTAATCTTAAAGATGATGAGGTTGAGTTTATGGAAGAAGCAGAAGATCTTGATGAAGCTGAACTGAATGCTGAAATGGAAGGCTTAATTGTTTTGGCAAATGAATTTTATGATAGAGAAATAAACCGTTACGAAGAGTAATTTTAGTTCTGATTTTTAAGCTTTAATTCTTATTAATGAAAAAATTTAGTTTTTTAAAACCTGTTTTAAATTTCATAGCAATCGGATTGCTTATCACTACGTTAAGCCGCATATTTTTATTTTTTCTTTTTAAAGAAAGAGTGGCCGAAACGCCAAATTTCTGGTACATTTTTCCAATCGGTCTGCGAATGGATTTAATTTTACTATGCTATTTGTCTTTTCTTCCTGCGGTTCTGATTACTTTTCTACCTAATAAAGCAATTAAATTCACCAATAATTTTCTGGTTATTTACAGTTTTTTATTTTTGTTTTTGATTCTTTTTGTAGAATTAGCTTCGCCGGATTTTGTAAAACAATATGATACGCGTCCTAATAAGATTTTCTTAGATTATCTTATTTACCCAAAAGAAGTTGTCGGAATGCTGCTTAAAAGTTACCTGACTTCAATAATTATCACATTCTTAATTCTGGGATTAGTATTGTATTTTGCATTTAAAAAAGGAAAAAAACTTTTTCATACCACTACTGCCGAATATAAATTCAAATTGATGGTTTTTCCATTAACAGCATTTTTATTGTTTTTTGGAGCACGTTCGAGTTTAACTTCAAAACGTCCTATTAATGCCAGTAACGCTGTTTTTTCTACAGATCAGTTAACAAATACTCTGGGTTTAAATTCATTTTATACTGTTGCTTTTGCTGCTTATTCTATTAAAAATGAAGGCAACACCAAAATGTACGGAAAAATGGACGAAGCCGAAGCTGTGGCTCGTGTAAAAAAATACATGATCGCTGGTCCAAATGATTTTACAAATGCAGAGATTCCGTTTCTTCATGTACAACAACCGGATACAGTAGTAAAGAAACCGTATAATTTGGTAATTTTTCTACAGGAAAGTTTAGGGGCAGAGTATGTTGGGATTTTAGGAGGAAAGCCATTAACACCAGAATTTGATAAATTATCAAAAGAAGGTTTATTATTTACCAATTTATATTGTACCGGAACAAGAAGTGTACGTGGTATTGAAGCTGTTGTGACAGGATTTTTGCCATCGCCGTCTGAAAGCGTGGTGAAACTAGGAAATTCGCAGCAAGGTTTTTTTACTTTGGCAGATGCTTTAAAACAAAAAGGCTACGATACTAGTTTTATTTATGGAGGAATGGCCAATTTTGATAATATGGCTTCGTTTTTTAACGGGAATGGTTTTCAGGATATTGTAGATCAGGAAGATTTTGAATCTGACGGAAATAAATACGCTTTTAAAGGAACTTGGGGATATTCTGATGAAGATTTAGTAACAAAGGCTAATAATTATTTTAAGTCAAAAGGAGATAAACCTTTCTTTTCTTTAATGTTTTCAACCTCAAATCATGAACCTTTTGAATATCCGACAGGAAGAATAAAAACGTACGATAAAAAACCTGCAACGGTAAACAATGCTATGAAATATGCAGATTTTTCTATTGGAAAATTCTTCGAGATGGCTAAAAAAGAAGCGTATTTTAAAAACACAATATTTATTGTAATTGCAGACCATAATACCAGAACTTACGGTAAAAATTTAGTTCCGATTAATAAGTTTCATATTCCGGCATTAATCATCGGACCTGGAGTTCAAAAAGGTTCTGTTTATAATAAATTGGCCAGTCAGATTGATATTCCACCAACATTATTGGGTTATTTAGGACTTCCTTTTGAGACTCCGATGGTAGGAAGAAATTTGAATAAATTAAATTCGGATATACAAGGAAGATCGATTATGCAGTTTAATGATATTAATGCATTTAGAGTCGAAGATCAAGTTGTCATTATGCAGCCTAATCTAAAACCACTGCAATTCCAAATTAAAAATGATACTACTCTAATTCCTGTAAAATTAAACGAAGAATTAGCCAAAGATGCTTTAGCACACGTTATAACAGCAGGAAATTTGTATCAGGAAAAAAAGTATAAACTCAGAAAATAGGTTTAGAGGGACAAAGGTTCAGAGGAACAAAGGAAAAAAGGTTCAAAGAAACAGAGTATATAAACTTTGTCGCTTTGAACCTTTGATGCTTTGAACCTTTTCTTTTTTTTTGAAGTTTTAGAAGGATTATTTCTTCGCTTAATGACGAAAACCTTTGTACCTCTGAACCTTTGATGCTTTGAACCTTTTATTTAAAATACAATTTCAATAACTCCTGAGCTGCTGCAAAAGGGGACATTTCATCATTTTGAACTGCTTTTTTGTTTTCTTCTAATTGTAAAATAATTTCAGGCTGATTATAAAAGTTTGATTTTAATTGTTCGTTTATTGTTTCCATCAGCCAAAACTGATTTTGCTCTTTTCTTTTTTCCTGAAAAAATCCACTTTCATTTGTCATCTCAAAATAATCAGAAATCGTTTTCCATATATCTGAAATTCCATCTTTAGTAATCGCACTGCAAGTACTAACTTTTGGAGTCCATGCAGATTTTTTAGCAGGAAATAAATGTAAAGCTCTATTAAACTCTAATTTCGCCAAATTTGCTTTTTTGATGTTGTCACCATCTGCTTTGTTAATTACTATTGCGTCTGCCATTTCCATAATCCCGCGTTTAATGCCTTGAAGTTCATCGCCGGCGCCGGAAATTTTTAATAAAAGAAAAAAATCAACCATACTGTGAACGGCTGTTTCACTTTGCCCAACTCCAACTGTTTCAATAATTATTGTATCAAAACCTGCTGCTTCGCATAAAATAATTGTTTCGCGTGTTTTTCTCGCCACACCGCCCAAAGTATCACCAGAGGCACTTGGTCTAATAAAAGCATTTTCGTCTTTGACTAATTCTTCCATGCGCGTTTTGTCTCCTAAAATACTTCCGTGCGAAAGGGAACTGCTTGGATCAACTGCCAATACGGCCACTTTTTTATTCAAAGCGGTTAAAAACTTACCAAAGACTTCAATAAAAGTACTCTTTCCAACTCCCGGAACTCCCGTGATTCCAATCCTAACCGATTTGTTTGCGTGAGCTAAACAGCCGTTTACAATTTCGTTTGCCTTTGCAGCATGTTCGGGATTTGTGCTTTCGATTAAAGTAATAGCTCGGCTCAATGAAGTTCTGTTTCCTTCTAAAATGCCTTTAATCAATTCTTGAGAAGAAGGTTGTTTTCTGCGCTTGTTTTTAATTTGATTAATAGCTGCAATATTGGTGATTTCGGGAGACGAAATTCCAGGTTTTTCTTGTAAACTGCTTGATTGTTTTTTTGAAGTCGGCAAAATGTACTTTTTGGTATTGTAAAAGTACAGAAAACAAAAACAGTTTCAAAAAGTTAGTTTGCCGCGAATTACACGAATTTCCACTAATTTGTTATGCACAAAACGGACATTAATAAAAAATAATTGTTGGAAATTTGTGTAATTCTTGGCTAACAAAAGTCTTAGTAGCCAGCCGTAAAACGAACTTGATGATGCTTTGGATTTTCTGTTTCATCAGCAATAACCACTGCTAAATCTTCAACAGATAAAATGCTTCTTTGCTCATCATTAAAAACTGGATTTTCAAGTCCTAAACGATATTTTCCTGTTCTTCCTGTCGTAGTTCCGGCGTGCATTTCAAAAGCAGGACTAAAGAATGCCCAGTCTAAATCTTTTTCTTCTTTAATAATATTTAAATAATGTCTTGCAGCATTGGCACCAGGATAGATTTCTTTAGGAAAATCTGGAGTGTCAACAGCTTGTAAGTCTGGAGCAACAAATAAACTTCCTGCACCGCCAATTGTGATAAAACGTTTAACACCCGATTTTTTAACCGCTTCCTGTATCGCTTTAGAACCTGCAAGAAAATTATCATATATGTTCGGGTTTGTCCAGCCAGGATTATATGCATTAATTACAGTGTCGTGACCTTTTAGAATTTCTGCCAAAGCCTCAGTATTAAAAATATCTGCAGCAACCCACGCTGCGTTTGTACTGTCTTTTGGAGTTCTTGCAATAGCAGTTATTTCATGCTTTCTGTCTGCTAATTCGTTTAAGATGGCTGAGCCAACAAATCCTGTTGCTCCAATAATTGCGATTTTCATAATATATAAATTTATTTAGTAATAAAAAATGTTACAGTTTTGGTTAAAAAAATAGTTTAGAACTGATTCGAAAAATCTTCTAAAGAAATTCCTTCCAGCTGTGCGCTGACTTTTTGATTCATTTCACTGTACAAAGCGTCTAGATTCTGATTGATTTTTTTTCCTACCGGACAATCTGGATTCGGCTGGTTTTTAGCGTACCCCAAACCTATTGTTTCAAAAGTCATTTCAAAAATTTCTTTTAAAGTCAGTTTAGAAGAATCAACCGCTAGCTTTGTACCTCCATTTTTACCTTCTTTACTTTCTACAATATGATTTGCTTTTAGGTTGGCAATCTCTTTTCTCACCAAAACAGGATTCAGATTGATACTTCCCGCAATAAATTCAGAAGACAAAAAGTCATTAGGGAATTTAGTGAGTAGCGTTAGAATGTGAATCGTTATGGCAAACTTACCTGAAATCATACTGTAATAAAATATGTTACAAATATAAGATGTTTTATTGGTTAAAAAATAATTTTAACTAAAAATTAAACTTCTCCGTTGTTTTATAAAACCTTATTTTTGTGATGATTCTAAGCTATGAACAATTTTATTCTAATATTCTTCTTCTTGTTTTTGGGTTTACTTTTGCAAAGAGTAAAACGTTTTCCGACCCATATCTATAAGGTTTTAAATAAAATTGTCATTTATTTTTGCCTTCCTGCCATTACCTTATATCATATTCCGAAAATAAAATGGAGTAACGATTTATTGTTTCCGATAGGAGCGGGGTGGATTACTTTTGTTCTTGCTTTTTTCTTTTTTCATTTTCTCGGAAAACGATTGGGCTGGTCTAAAAAACTTACAGGCTGTTTAATTCTTACGGCAGGATTGAGTAATTCTTCCTTTCTTGGTTATCCAATTATCGAAGCTTTGTTTGGAAAACGAGGTTTAGAAACTGCAGTTTTGGTAGATCAGCCGGGAACATTTGTTGTTGTTTCTACATTGGGAGTTTTTGTAGCGGCTTTTTATTCAAAAGGAACTCCGGATACTTTTGGAATTATAAAAAAAATAATACTATTTCCTCCGTTTCTAACTTTTATAACTGCTTGTCTGTTAAATATTTTTGAATATAATTTGAATGATAGTCTTCAATCTGTTTTATTAAAAATCGGTAGTTTGGTTACGCCTCTAGCTTTATTGTCCGTAGGATTACAACTTACTTTTGACAGGAAAAGCCAGCATTGGAAGTTTTTGAAACTTGGACTTTTTTATCGTTTGATTTTTGCACCGCTTATAATTTTTGTTTTATATGTTTTTGTATTTAAACAGAATTCTGAAGAAATTAAAATTACCATTATGGAAATGGCAATGGCGCCAATGATCACAGGGGCAATTTTAGCTTCTACTTACGGATTAAAACCTAAATTAAGCAGTATGATGATTGGGTTTGGAATACCAATTTCTTTTGTAACGCTGGCTGTTTGGTATTTTGTATTGAGCTTTATTTAATTGTAATTACTAATTATATAGGTAAAGTAGAACTTTAACAATATTTTAAATATTGATTGTTTTCTCGTTGCATTTTTTAGTTAATTTTAGAGGAACTAAAAACTATAAATTATGTCAACATTAAGATTAGGCGATATAGCTCCAGATTTTCAGGCAGAAACAACACAAGGACCAATTAATTTCCACGAATGGTTGGGAGATTCTTGGGGTGTTTTATTCTCACATCCGGCAGATTTTACTCCTGTTTGTACAACAGAATTGGGAACTGTTGCGAACTATGTTCCGGAATTTGTCAAAAGAAATACTAAGGTTATCGCACTGAGTGTAGATGGTTTAGCTTCGCACTTAGAGTGGATTAAAGATATTAATGAAACTCAAAACACAGAAGTTAACTTCCCGATTATCGCAGATGAAGATAAAAAAATAGCTAATTTGTATGATATGCTTCACCCAAATGCGAGTGATAAGTTTACTGTACGTTCTGTTTTTGTAATTGGCGCCGATAAAAAAATCAAATTAACCCTGACTTATCCAGCTTCTACAGGAAGAAATTTTGACGAATTATTACGTGTAATAGACAGTTTACAATTGACTGCAAATTACAGTGTGGCAACTCCTGCAAACTGGAAAGACGGAGAAGATGTGGTGATTTCGCCTGCAGTTCCAGACAGTGATATTCCGGCAAAATTTCCAAAAGGGCATACACCTATAAAACCTTACCTGCGTTTGACACCGCAGCCCAATAAGTAGTTTTTTTTAAAGCTGCTAAATTTCTAAGGTGCTAAGTTGGTAAGAATTTAAGAGAATAAAACTCTTGGAAACTTTCCAACTTAGCGCCTTAGTATCTTTTGAAAAAAAGCAAAAAGCTAAATTTCTAGATTACCCAAAGAGATAAACTCTTAGTGCCTCAGAAACTCAGTATCTTAATTCCTTTAAAAAAAAACTATCTATTTGCTCTAATCAAATCAGCTATTTTTTTTCTGTCACCAACAACCCAGATAATATCATTTGGCTGTAAAAGTAAACTAGATTCAGGGTTTAAGATACGATTACCATTTCTTTCAATTCCTACTACCATTCCACCTGTTTTTCCTCTAAATTGTCCAATGCTTTTTTGTGTAAATTCTTCCTGAGAAATTTCTAACTGACGTAAAACAATTTCAGATTCTTCGATTTTTCTGGCTTCATTTTCGTTTTGAGTTAAGTATTTGGTAAATTCTGCAATCTGGGCATCAGTGCCAATTACAGAAATCTCGTCTCCAGGAAACAAGCGCTCATTTTTTGATGGAATCGGAATCGTAACTTCCCCACGTCTGATATATGCAATATTAATTCCCAGAAGTTCCCGAATTTTTAATTCTTCTAAAGTTTTTCCGGCAAGATTCGATTCTTTTCCAATATCAAAAATAGACATGTGGCCATCCCAAGGCATTAAATTTGCATATCTTCGGTCTAATTTTTTGTTTTCGCGATCGTTCAGATTTTTCAAAAAGTGACTTTCGATTTTATGATATTGATCATTTAATTTCTTAGGGAATATCTGATAGGCGGCGATAGCAATAATTAATGCTATAAAAGCGATCAAAGGAGAAAAGAAAATATTCAATAAAAAACCAACGAAAAATAATCCGAGACTCATTCTGATTAAAATCAGCATCAAAAGTGCACCTCTGTATTTACGTTCTTCCCACAAAGATTCTACTTCTTCAACCTTAACGCGTCGCAATGAAAGAGCCCATAAAAATGGCGCAATAATAACTAGAGTGATAAGTGCTGCTAAAGTGTTTCCGAATCGGGTATCTTCTACCAAAGGCGCCACAAATTTTGATGATAACAAAATGATCGCTGTGATAATTATGGTATGCAGTATAATTTGTGTTATTGAAGATCGCAATACAATCTGCCAGGTACTGACCGATTTAATCGCTTGGGCATTTACACTATATCGGTTAATGTTTTTAGCCCATTTTTTTGGCATTTTTTGTTCTAAAAACTGAGCAAAAGATTCAGAATATTTAATTAAAAACGGAGTTGTAAAAGTTGTAATCGCAGACACGGCAACAATTATTGGGTATAGAAAATCACTGGTAACTTTTAATGTCATTCCTAATGTTGCGATGATAAAAGAAAACTCTCCAATTTGCGCCAAGCTCATTCCAGTTTGAACAGATTGTTTGAGCGGTTGTCCTGATAATAAAGCTCCTATAGAAGAACTAAATGCTTTTCCGAAAATAGTTAAAAGTGTTATAATCGCTACTGGTAATGCATAGGTTACCAAAGTCTCCGGATTGATTAACATACCAACTGATACAAAGAAAACAGCACCAAATAAATCTTTTACCGGCTGAATTAAATGTTCAATTTTTTCTGCCTGAGTGGTTTCAGCAATAATAGAACCCATAATAAAAGCACCGAGAGCAGGCGAAAAACCAACATTGGCAGCAAAAATTACCATCATCAGACAAAGTGCAAGAGAAATAATCAAAAGCATTTCATCAGTCAAAAGATGTTTGGCTTTTTTTAAGATGGTTGGGATAATAAAAATTCCGCCTAAAAACCATATAATCAAAAAGAAAATTAATTTTAAAACTGATTGTAATAATTCAGTTCCCGAAACCTGATCGCTTACCGCAATTGTCGATAACAAAACCAGCATTAAAATAGCCACAATATCTTCTACAATTAGAGCGCCAAATACAATTCCAACAAACTTTTTTCCTTTTACTCCTAATTCGTCAAAAGCACGAATAATGATAGTTGTAGAAGAAATAGAAAGTGTTGCTCCGAGAAAAATACTGTCCATTTTTCCCCATCCCATCCATTGTCCCACACAATAACCAATCAGTGTCATAAAAAGGATTTGGGTAATGGCGGTTATGGAAGAAGTTCCTCCGACTTTCATTAATTTTTTAAAACTAAATTCGAGCCCCAAACTAAATAACAAAAAGATAACGCCGATTTCTGCCCATACTTCTACACTTTTCATGTCTGTAATAGAAGGAAAAAAATCAAAATGATTTCCAGCTAAAAATCCAGCGATCAAATATCCCAGCACGAGGGGCTGTTTCATTTTCTTAAATAGGAGCACGGCAATTCCGGCGGTCATCAGAATTAATCCAAGGTCGCTGATCAAAGGTTGTAAATGATGTGTAGTTTCTGCAGCGGCGTTTAATGCAAACATATAATAAGTGGTATTTTTAAGCAGCTATTTCCAGCTTATATTTTTCAGCTTTTAATTAAAAAAAGTTTTTTATAAAAAGCTTTCTATTTCAGCATGAGCTAGTTTTCAATCAAATTCAATAAAAAAAGCTATCTCGATAAAGATAGCTTTTTTTGACAAAATATTTTAGGTTTTATTTAAATTCCTGTGTAATTACTAGGAGTTATTTGCAATAATTCTGCTCTTACAGCATCAGAAACTTCTAAAGTCGCAATAAAATTATGAATTGCATTTTTATCAATCGCTTCATTTGTTCTTGTTAAACCTTTCAACGCTTCATAAGGATTAGGATACGCTTCACGACGAAGAATTGTCTGGATTGCCTCGGCTACAACCGCCCAGTTTCGCTCTAAATCTTCAGCAAATTTAGCTTCATTTAATAGAAGTTTATTCAAACCTTTCAAAGAAGCTTCAAAAGCAATGATCGTGTGTCCTATCGGGACTCCAATATTACGTAAAACAGTGCTGTCTGTTAAATCACGCTGTAATCTGGAAACAGGCAGTTTGGCTGCTAAATGTTCAAAAATAGCATTTGCGATACCTAAGTTTCCTTCAGAGTTTTCAAAGTCTATCGGATTTACTTTATGAGGCATTGCAGAGGATCCAATTTCTCCCTCTTTGATTTTTTGTTTAAAATAATCCATCGATACATACGTCCAGATATCACGATCTAGGTCGATAATGATTGTATTGATTCTTTTTAAACCGTCAAAAAAGGCAGCAAAATGGTCATAATGTTCTATTTGTGTTGTTGGAAATGAATGATGTAAACCTAAGTCAGTTTCAACAAATTTATTTCCGAATTTTTTCCAGTCAATTTGAGGATATGCTACATGATGTGCATTATAGTTTCCTGTCGCACCGCCAAATTTGGCTGCAAACGGAATGTTGAACAACAAACGCATCTGCTCTTCTAAACGCTCAACAAAAACCAGGATTTCTTTTCCTAAACGAGTAGGAGAAGCCGGCTGGCCGTGGGTACGAGCCAACATTGGAATAGCTGCCCATTCTACACTTAATTCTTTTAGTTTTGAAATTAAAGAAATTAAAGAAGGCATATAAACCTGCTCAAAAGCATCTTTTGTAGAAAGTGGAATGGCAGTATTATTAATATCCTGAGAAGTTAAACCGAAGTGAATAAACTCTTTGTATTGGGATAACCCAAGTTTTTCAAAAGCATCTTTAATAAAATATTCTACAGCTTTTACATCGTGATTTGTTACTTTCTCTGTTTCTTTGATCCAAAGAGCATCTTCAGTAGAGAAATTTTTGTAGATGCTGCGCAGGCTGTCAAACAAATTAGGGTTAACGTCTGCAAGTTGTGGTAATGGTACTTCGCATAATGCAATAAAGTATTCAACTTCAACCAATACACGGTATTTTATCAGTGCTTCTTCAGAGAAAAAAGGAGCCAGGTTTTGAGTTTTATTTCTATATCTTCCGTCAATTGGCGATATAGCGTTCAATTCGTTTAGAGTAGTCATTGTTATGTTGTTTTTTCGAAAGGTGCAAATATAACGTATTGCTAAAACTTCTGAAAATTAGTTGTAAGTTATTATAATCAATTCTGTTATTTAAATTTTGGTTTTAAGGATTTTATCTTAAAATAGTAAAATTAAAATCATTTGCTCTTTTCCAGCTCCAGTAATCTTTCTCTAAATTCTGCAACACCTGTAGAGGCAAACTGAGCAATTGTTTCTACTTTATTTCGAATATTAGGAATCGCAATTGGTTTCGGATCAATATAAAAAATCGGGGTTGTACTTGGTGTGTAAGAAATAAGTCCAGCAGCAGGATAAACTTGCAGGGAAGTTCCGATTACGGCAAAATAATCTGCAGTTTCTGTTATTTCAATAGCTTCTTCAAGCGCAGGAACTTCTTCGCCAAACCAAACAATATGAGGTCGTAATTGATGTCCGTTTTCGTCAAAACTTCCAGTAAATAGATCTTCTGTCCAGTCGAGAATTAGATTTTTATTTTGAGTGCTTCTAACTTTTAGTAATTCTCCATGCAAATGCAAAACGTTTGTACTTCCGGCACGCTCGTGTAAATCGTCTACATTTTGAGTAATAATGTATACATCAAAATCTTTTTCCAGATGAGCCAAAATCTGATGTCCTAAATTTGGCTGTACTTCCTTAAGCTGTTGTCTTCTTTTATTATAAAAGTCCAGAACCAATTCCTGGTTTTTTTGCCAGCCTTCGGGAGTTGCAACTTCCATAACATCATGTCCTTCCCATAAGCCGTCGCTGTCGCGAAACGTTTTAATGCCGCTTTCAGCACTAATTCCGGCTCCTGTCAGCACTACTAATTTCTTTTTCATTTTTTGTTGAGATTTTGATTCCTAATTCAAAGATAGTCAAAACAGAAAATTTTGAAATGAAATAGTTATTTTAGCGGTGTATTAAATTTAAACAAATTGGGAGTCGAACTTAAATTAAAGATTAAAAGAGGGATTTTAGATAATTATAGGAGAGAATTACATCTTCATCCTGATTTTATTAGTTTTGAAGATAAAGATTTAGCTGGAAAAGGAGTTACAAGATTTAAAATAAATGAAATTAAAGAATTTCGTTATGGAGTAACTTTATATCAATATGATATTGTTTTTGGACGTGAATATCAACTGTATATTAAAATTTTCAATAATGAAATATTGAAAATTAATTTTAAAAGTTATTTAGGAATAAAAAAGCATGAACATCATCAACTTTACGCTAAAATAATTAATACTCTTTGGGATTTTTGTTTTAAGCAGCAAGTAGTTTCTTTTATTAAAGATTTTGAAGCAGGTGAATCTTTTAATATTGGAGAAGTTAATATTAATCCGGAAGGAGTAATTATTTCCATTTCGAAACTTTTAAAACAAGAAAAAAAAATGATCCTTTGGAATGATGTTAGAATTAAAAAGTATACTACCTATATTTCTATTTATTCTAATGAAAATGCTATAGAATTTAATCGCGGATATTCCTATAAAGAAGATTGGAATACCTTTGTTTTGTATGAAGTAATTAATAACATACTCAGAAATAAATTATAATAATGATTGATTTAGATTACCTCGCATTCCTGGAAAATATTTTGACCGATAACCGTAAAGAAAAATTTCTCAAAGTTCTGTCAACTCGTACTAAACATTTTACGATTGCGGTAGAAGATGTTTTTCAGATGCACAATACAAGTGCGGTAATGCGCAGCTGCGAAGTTTTCGGAATTCAGGAATTGAATATTATTGAACAGCGTTATGGAAAACGTATCGATAAAGAAATTGCAATGGGAGCTCAGAAATGGGTTGACATCAATCAATTTGATTCGATTACAAATTGTGTTTCGACTTTAAAAAATCAGGGTTACCAAATTATTGCAACTACACCGCATGAAAATGACTGCCTGCTGGAAGACTTTGATATTACAAAACCAAGTGCTTTGTTTTTTGGGACAGAACGTGACGGTCTTTCGGAGGAAATATTAGAAAAGGCAGATGGTTTTCTAAAAATTCCGATGGTTGGTTTTACTGAAAGTCTAAATATTTCTGTTTCGGCAGCAATTATCATTCAAAATCTTACCAGTAGATTACGCAATTCAGATATTAACTGGCCATTATCAGAAGAAGAAATTCTGGAAAAACGATTGGCTTGGGCTAAAAATTCAATTAAAGATATAAAACGAATTGAGGCACGTTATTACGAGGAGAATCCTAGATGATTGTCCTAATAAAAAACTCCAATTAAACTCAAAAAATAAAACTGCCCCCAAAAAGTTAAAGACTAGTTGAGGGCATTTTTATTTAAGTGAAATTATCGTCCAAAAGAATCATAATTATCTTCTGCATATTTTTCGAAGCGCTTTAAAATAGCAATATTTCCTTTTTCTATCGATGTTAATTTCGCATTTACATTGCTCGAAATCGGAATATACCATTCGACCTGATCAAAAAACTGGCGTATTGTTTTTGTTTTAAAAGTAAAGCCATGTCTGGCAAAAATTGTGTTTCTGAGAATTTGTAAATCTATTTTCTTTAGATTTTTTAAATCTGATTCGGTTAATTTTTGTGTCGACGAATTAAGTGTGATAATACTCTCAGAAGCAATTCTGTATAAAGAACTAGTTTCATATTCTTCTTCTTTTTCTTCTGTTATTTCTGGTTCTTCTTCTGCTTTAATTTTTATATTTTCTATTTTTGGATTTTGATAATCTACATACATTCCTTCTTCAGGAAGCATTAAATAAGGGTTATATCTGAACTCTTTTCGAGTAAGTTGAAAACTTCTTTTACTTACTTCTTTTTTAGGGTTATTTGCTGTCCAGGTTCCCACAAGAAGAGTGTCGTTTTTTATTTCAAAATCAAAAAAGCCATCATTTTTATCATCTCCCGGTTCATTAAGGATAAAATGAATAGTATTGCCTTTTTTTGTCATTCTGCCGGTAAGCGGTCTGTTATTTCCAGCAACGATACTTCTTCCTGTAACTTCTGACGAAGTTATTTTTTTAATTGAAATATTAATTTTATTGATGTGCATTTCGGATTCTTGACCATTAGGATCCCTTTCTTCTGCAACGAAATCGCCAACCCATGAACCATAAAGTTCAGTCATTAGTTCCTGTTCTTGTAGTTTTTGTGGTTGATTTTCTAACGTTTTCTTCTCTTTTGAATTACATGAAAAAAGTGAAATGGCAAATAATAAATAAAATAGATTTTTCATTTTTTAGATTTGTTATAAATATAATACTCAATGATTAATAAATTTGGAATCCATCCCAGCCAGGCAATAATTTGATACAAATCCATTGGTGAAGGTTGAAACAAATATACAAGAACTACCTTCCATAATCGGAGAGTGACAGCGGAAAATGTTAGGGCAAAACTTCTTAACATAAATGTTTTGTGAAGTACAATATTTTTACTTTTGATGGCTAAAAAGCCTTTCAAAGTAAAATAAAACCATAAAAGTGATAAGGAGACAAAAGAGATTTGTGAATAAAAACCTCCATTGGCAAAAATACCAATAAAAAAACCTGATGGAGCACTTAAGAAGAGAACTGTAAAAACATATAGCTTACCAATATTTCTATGAATAATAGGTTGCTTCTTTAATATGACAGAATTGAACTGTGTGAATCCGGTAAACAAAACAAATATTGCAGAATAAACGTGTAAATAAAATAAGAAAATGTAAAAAGGTATTTCTGAAACTTCTGTCTGCTTTATTTGAAGAAAAGCCGCATTTTTCCTTAATGGAAGATAATGGAATGTGATTTGGGCCATCAATACAAAGAAATAACAAAAAATAAAAGTGATAATTACCGGTAAAGCAGATTTTAGATGTTGTTTCAATTTAAATAAAAATAATTACAGTTCAAAAGTAAGAATAAGATTTCAGAATATTGATTTTAAAGTTGGGGATAATGTGATTATTAAATAAAAAAAATCCCCAATTAAAAATAATTGGGGATTTAAAAGTTAGTATTTTCTACAACAGTTGAAATTGTAAACTGCCGGTCAAATCTAAATTATTATTTAACCAAAACCCATTCTCCAGAAGTGATCAAAGTTTCAGCTTTTTTAAATTTCATTTCTTCAGTTTTACCTGTTGCAACTTCCTGAACTGTTACAGTGTCATTACGGTTGATTTTTGGCATATCTCTCACAATTGTTTCAGTAACCTGACGTTGTTGTGTTTCTCCAGCTTCACGATTAATATCTTCGCTGTTTACGATTTCGTCTTTACTTAATTTAAAGTTTTCTTTTTGACGAACTTCTCTTGCTTCGTGAATTTCAGGAACGTTTTGAGCTGGTAAATCACCTTTGAATAAGAATGAAATTACTTCTTTATTAACGTTGTCTAACATTCCTCTAAACAAATTAAAAGCTTCTAATTTGTAAATAAGCAATGGGTCTTTTTGTTCGTGAACTGCTAATTGAACAGATTGTTTCAATTCGTCCATTTTACGTAAATGTTTTTTCCAGGCTTCATCAACAATAGAAAGTGTGATGTTTTTCTCGAAATCAGCAATTAACTGAGCACCTTCGCTGTCGTACGCTTTTTTCAAATCAGTAACCACATTCAAAGTTTTGATTCCGTCAGTAAAAGGAACAACGATTCTTTCAAAATGATTGTTTGGCTCTTCGTAAACTCCTCTAATAATTGGGAAAGCTTCTCTAGCGCTTCTTTCTGTTTTTTCAGTATAGAAAGCTAAAGTTTCTTTGTATATTTTTCCAGTGATTTCAATGTCTGATAATTTTGTAAAATCAGCTTCTGAAATTGGAGAAGTAGTTCCGAAATAACGGATCAAATCAAATTCAAAAGTTTTGAAATCATTTGCAGCTTTATTATTGCTTACGATTAATTCGCAAGTATCATATAACATATTGGCAATATCCAGTTTCAAACGTTCTCCAAATAAAGCGTGACGACGACGTTTGTAAACAACTTCACGTTGTGAGTTCATTACGTCATCATATTCTAATAAACGTTTACGAACACCAAAGTTGTTTTCTTCTACTTTTTTCTGAGCACGTTCGATAGATTTAGTCATCATAGAATGCTGAATCACTTCGCCTTCCTGAAGTCCCATTCTGTCCATTACTTTTGCCACTCTTTCAGAACCAAATAAACGCATTAAGTTATCTTCAAGAGAAACGTAGAATTGAGAACTTCCCGGATCTCCCTGACGTCCTGCACGACCACGTAACTGTCTGTCTACACGACGAGAATCATGGCGTTCTGTACCCACGATTGCCAAACCTCCGGCAGCTTTTACTTCTGGAGATAATTTAATATCGGTACCACGACCAGCCATATTTGTTGCAATAGTTACCACTCCGGCTTTACCTGCTTCTTCAACAATCTGTGCCTCTTGTTTGTGCATTTTAGCATTCAAAACGTTATGGGTAACGCCTCTCATTTTCAACATTCGGCTTAATAATTCTGAAATCTCTACAGAAGTTGTTCCAATAAGTACTGGTCTTCCTGCGTTTGATAATTCAGTAACATCTTCAATTACAGCGTTGAATTTTTCACGTGTAGTTTTGTATATATAATCTTCTTTGTCTTGTCTTGAAATGGCACGGTTGGTTGGAATTTCAACAACGTCCAATTTATAAATCTGCCATAACTCGCCAGCTTCAGTAACAGCTGTACCGGTCATACCTCCTAATTTGCTGTACATTCTGAAATAATTCTGTAATGTAACGGTTGCGAAAGTTTGTGTAGCAGCTTCGATTTTTACATTTTCTTTAGCTTCGATCGCCTGGTGTAATCCGTCAGAATAACGACGGCCATCCATGATACGACCTGTCTGCTCATCGACAATCATAATTTTGTTTTCCATAATAACGTATTCTACATCTTTTTCAAAAAGAGCATACGCTTTTAAAAGCTGTGTAAGGGTGTGGATACGTTCGCTTTTAACTCCAAAATCCTGAAATAATCTTTCTTTAGCTTCTGCTTCAGAATCTTTATCTAGTTTTTGTCTTTCGATAGCAGCGATTTCAGTTCCAATGTCTGGAAGTACGAAAAAGTCAGAATCGGTATCTCCAGAAAGGTATTGAATACCATTGTCTGTCAATTCAACCTGATTATTTTTTTCTTCAATGACAAAATATAAAGCTTCATCAACTTTATGCATTTCGCGATTGTTATCCTGCATGTATTGATTTTCAGTTTTTTGAAGCAATTGTTTAATTCCTTCTTCACTCAAAAATTTAATTAATGCTTTATTTTTAGGTAAACTTCTGTAAGCTCTTAACAATAAGAATCCGCCTTCTTTAGTATTTCCTTCTTTGATTAATTTTTTAGCTTCGGCTAAGAACCCATTTGCTAACTGACGCTGCTGACTTACTAAGTTTTCGATTTTTGGTTTCAACTCATTAAATTCATGACGATCTCCTTGCGGAACTGGTCCAGAAATAATAAGCGGCGTTCTTGCGTCATCAATTAATACAGAATCGACCTCATCGACAATAGCGTAGTTATGTTTTCTCTGCACTAAATCGGCTGGTGAGTGCGCCATGTTATCTCTTAAATAGTCAAATCCAAATTCATTATTGGTTCCGTAAGTGATATCTGCGTCGTATGCTTTTTTTCTTTGTTCTGTACTTGGCTGGTGATTATCGATACAATCTACAGATAAACCGTGAAATTCAAACAAAGGAGCTTTCCATGTACTATCACGTTTTGCCAAATAATCATTCACAGTCACTAAGTGCACACCGTTTCCAGTCAAAGCATTTAAGTAAAGTGGAAGCGTAGCAACAAGAGTTTTACCTTCACCAGTCTGCATTTCGGCAACTTTACCTTCGTGCAAAACCATTCCACCAATTAACTGAACATCATAATGAATCATGTCCCAGGTAATTTCTTTACCTGCAGCATTCCATTTATTTGCCCAAACTGCTTTGTCACCATCAATTGTGATGTATGATTTTGCAGCTGAGAATTCGCGGTCTTTTGGAGTTGCAGTAACTTCAATGTGAGAATTGTCTTTAAAACGACGAGCCGTTTCTTTAACAACCGAAAATGCTTCGGGAAGAATTTCTAATAAAGTTTTTTCTGAAATTTCATATGCTTCTTTTTCAAGAGCATCAATCGCATCATAAAGATCTTCTCTTTTGTCAATGTCTTCGATGTTTTCAACTTCTGCTTTAAGCGAAGCTATTTTAGCATCTTTATCTGCTCTGGCTTCTTTTATTCTTTCTTTAAAATAAACGGTTCTAGCTCTCAATTCGTCGTGAGACAAACTCATTAAGCTGGTTTCGAATGTTTTAATTTTGTTTAAGTAAGGTTGTAAAGCTTTGACATCTTTTTGTGACTTGTCACCTACAAAGACTTTAATAATACTGTTTATGAAACTCATGATCTATCGTATTTCTATTTTATGTAAATGTGTATTTTGTACCAAAAAAAAAGCCTCCTTAACGAGAGACTTTTTCTTTGGTTTATTTTTTAATATTCATCCTCATTCCAAAGATAATCTTCGTCTGTTGGATAATCAGGCCAAATTTCTTCCATTGATTCATATATCTCACCTTCATCTTCAATTGACTGAAGGTTTTCTACTACTTCTAATGGAGCACCAGCTCTAATAGCGTAGTCTATAAGTTCGTCTTTGTTAGCAGGCCATGGCGCATCACTTAAATAAGATGCTAATTCTAATGTCCAATACATCTGTTATCTGTTTAGTTTGTGCAAAAATAAATTTTTTACTGAAAAAGACAAGTAAATTTTGATTTATTTTAATAAAATTTAAGAACGTCTCTTGTTAAATTCCAAAAATGGAATATAAAATCCCAATATTTAATCCAAATGCTTTAAAATTCAAAGAATTTTTATGTGTTGGAATTTAGGATTTATAAAATTTGGAATTAGTAGAAAATTTATTTTCTAGGAATCCATTTTACTTCCTCCGCTTTTAAGTCAGAGGACAACTTCCGTGCCAAGACAAAAAGGTAGTCAGAAAGTCGGTTTAGATACATGATTGCGATTTCCGGAACGTGTTCGTTATGACTTAAATGCACTGCCAGTCGTTCTGCTCGTCTGCAGACACAACGTGCAATATGACAATATGACACTGTTTGATGACCGCCTGGCAAAACAAAATGAGTCATTTGCGGAAGGCTTTCTTCCATTGAGTCGATTTCGTTTTCTAATAATTCGATATCAGAATCGATAATACCGAGATTTTTTAATCTCAGCTCTCCATTTTTCAAAACCTCTTTTTCTTGAGGAGTTGCCAGAATAGCACCTACCGTAAAAAGACGATCTTGAATTTCTATTAAAATACTTTTATAATGCGAATCAATTTCCTGATCACGAATCAGTCCTATATAAGAGTTCAATTCATCAACAGTTCCGTAACTGTCAATTCTAATATGATCTTTTGGTACACGAGTTCCGCCAAAAAGAGCAGTTGTGCCTTTATCTCCGGTTTTGGTATATACTTTCATTTTTTTTAAGATGCTATCCCGAAGCTTCGGGACTGAGGTGCTCAGTTGTTTAGTTTTTTAGTTTTCTTTGAAACCGAGTTCGTCGTGTAGTTCGGTTAATTTTTTAACAGCTTCTTTATTGAGATTGCCGTCGGCTCCATCAGCAATATGTGCAGAAGAATGAAGCTGGTTACAGCTTAAACAAATTTGCGTTTGGCAGATAACGGTGTCGTTTTTAAAATATATAAATGCAAGTCTTGGTTCGTAACAAGCTGCTATGTTAGGGTCTTTATAGGTTTTTTTATTTCCAATGATTGTGCTTAATCTTGAAATCTGTTTCTGATTTAGTTTTTTTGTTTGAATAATCGTATTTATATATTGTCCTTTTTCATTAATAGGATTAAAAAAATGTTCGCCCGCAAAACCTATGTAGTTTACTCCGATCACAGAGTCACATTTAATATCCTTAGAATAGGATAAAGTATGATCTATTTGAATGTTGACAGTTTTATCCTTAAGCCAAAATATTTTTGTTCTGGGTGGTTTAGGTGGTATCTCAGTATAATGAACCTCTTTTTTTGAAACATTTTTACATGATGCCAAAATCAAAAACGCTAGTAAAAAATATTTTATGATTCGCATTTGATGTTTTTTAGATCAGTTTTTAATTTTAAGGCGTAAAGTTTTAAGGTACTGGTGTTATATTTTGTTTTCATTGCGATTAAACGATTAACCAAATAAACGGTTTAACTTATTTTGTCGTGTCACTTTCAATTAATCCGTCTCTTAAACGAATAACCCGATGTGCATAAGCCGCAATATCTTCTTCGTGTGTAACAAGAATTACAGTATTTCCCTGCGCATGAATGTCTCCAAAAAGTTTCATGATTTCTACAGAAGTTTTACTGTCTAGATTTCCTGTTGGTTCATCTGCCAAAATAATCGAAGGTTTGTTGACTAAAGCGCGGGCAATGGCAACACGTTGACGCTGTCCTCCAGAAAGCTGATTGGGCTGGTGATCCATTCGGTCTGCTAAGTTTACTTGTTTTAAGACTTCGGTGGCGCGCGCAATTCTGTCTGATTTTCCATAACCTGCATAAATCATTGGCAGTGCAACATTGTCAAGAGCTGTGGTTCTTGGTAAAAGATTGAAGGTCTGAAAAACAAAACCAATTTCTTTATTTCTAATTTCGGCAAGTTCGTCATCCCTCATTTGACTAACGTCTTTTCCGTTTAATACATATTGTCCAGAGGTTGGCGTGTCCAGACATCCGAGCAGATTCATTAAAGTTGATTTTCCTGAGCCCGAAGGTCCCATTAAAGCAACATATTCACCTTTATTTATTTCTAAATTAATTCCTTTTAAAACATAAACAATTTCGTTACCCAGTACAAAATTTCGTTTTATGTCAGTTATTTTAATTAATGGATTTGCCATTTGGTTCTTATAATTTGGATTTAAAAGTACAAAACACTTTTCAATAATTTGATAAGTAGAGATATATTGATTTTTGTTACATGTTTTTTGTATTTCAAATCTTCAAGTTTCAGATATAAGAAAGGAGTTAGTTTATGGTAAATGTTTTAAAAACTTAAATATCACTAAAGATTATAATTCAAAAAATAAAAAAGTTGTTATAGTATTTTTTTTGTTATTTACATAATTATCATATTTTTTAAATTTAACTGAATAATATTTATTATAAATGATAAAAAATTATTAATTATTTAGAATTATTTAAAAATTTAGCTATATTTGTTATCTAATATTAAATAATCAGAATTATGAAAAGCATAAAAATTTTAGCAGGAATCGCATTAATAGGTTTAAGTTTTACTTCATGTAAAGATGAAAAACAAGAAAATGCAAAGAAAACAATCGACTCATATGTAACCTACGTCGATTCAGTTAAGAATGTAACAGCAGACGAATTGAAAGCCAATTGGAAAGATGTCGATGCTGAGTATAATAGAAGAGCAGAAAATGCTCAATTAGCACTTGCAGATCTTAAAGATAATACTGTCGAGACAGAAAAAATAAATGCAAGTAAAACGAAATACGAAGAATTTAAAAATGAAATGACCACCGTTTTTGCCCCAAAAGTTACTCCTAAACAACAATTGCGTAATGCTTTGTTTGGTGAAGGAAAAATTGGTGACGATATGAGTTTTGCATGGGTTAATGCTCAAAATATTCATAATGTATACCAACAATTTGTTCATACAGTTGAGGATAATAAAGACAGCTATTCTCGTGAAGACTGGGATGAAATTAAATTAATGTATGAAGCTCTTGACAGCCGTAAAAATACAGTTGAAAAAGAAGGTCTTAGTTCTGAAGATAACAGAAAAATTGCAGGTTTAAAAGTAAAATTTGCTCCAATGTATACTGTAAACAGAATGGGAGCTAAATCTGAGGAAAATAAAGACGCTAAAAAATAAAAAATAAAAATTGTAAAGTTGAAGAAATGGCAATCAGAAATGGTTGTCATTTTTTTTATTTTAATATTTTGGATAATTGTTTTTAAAAAAATATTTTAGCCTATAACAAGTATCTGTATGAATTTCCTATTTAATCTCAATCCCATCATAAATCTTTTAATAATAATAGTTGTAACACTGCTGCTTTTTCGGTTATGTTATTTCTTTGAAGGATTTTCTAAATTTCCGATTTCAAATTTGGCGGCAATTCTTTCTTTAATGTTTATTGCTGTTTATATGTCTCTTAAAACTTTATATGGTATTTATCATTTTAAAAGATTAAAAGAGGATTACGGTCTGACTGAGGGAAAAATAATGTACTACAAATCAGGAAGGGGAAAAGCTTTAGGCGAAGTGGAGTTTGAGTATTTAATAAAAGATGAATTGATATCGAATAATGTTTCAGAAAATGATTTTGTTGAAATTCCGGACATAAAACCAGATACTATTATAAGATATTTAGTAATTTATGAACAACGATCACCTCAAAATAGTTTTTTATTATTTAATTATCCTATAAATGATAATGGTGCAATGAAGCAATACCAAAGGTTATTTTCTAAAGCGATACCGAAAGATGTATTTAATTAACTTCTAATTGTAAAATGTTCTTTCTCCTGCTCATATCTGAAAAATACAAAACCCCATTGAAAAGTATCAATTGTTACTTTTACTTTTGAATGTTTTTTAATGATTTCCCAAGCTTCTTCCATTTCTGGAGACCAATGTATATCATCAAATATCCACACAGAATCGTTGTTAATTGTTGGCAGTAAAAGTTCGAAATAGGCCAAAGTTGCTTTTTTAGAATGATTACCGTCAAAATATATTAGATCGTAGATTACAGTATCAAAGTTTCGGGATAGATTTTCGGAAATTAAAAAAGATTCAAATTCTGAAATTACATTTTCAACATTCTTGCAATCAAATTTATTTAGTTGATTTTTAGCGACATCTGCCGTTTGTGGACATCCTTCTAACGTAATTACTTTTGAATTTTTCTTAAGGCTTTGAGATCCTAAGGCAAGGGCAGAAGTGGCTAAACCTAAAGAAGTTCCTATCTCTAGAATATTTTCAGGTTTAAAATACTGTGTTACGCGAAATAAAAGTTCTGCTCGTTTTGGAGAAATTCCAGCTGTTTTGGCAATTTTAGAAATCTGTCTTTTATTAGATTTAAAAACTCTTGAACCTGCTCCAAAATCAGTCACTTCAATGAAATTTTTATTATCAAGAAGTGACTTTCTATAGTTTTTTAGAATTTGATATTCTGGTTTTGATTTCTTATCGTAAAAACATTTAGTCAGTAAACTAAAAACAAATGGAGAATGAACACCATGTTCATTTTTAGATTTCCAGAGAAATTTTAGATACGATTTTATTTGAAACAGCATTTTGTTAACTTTTCAGAATCAATTTTAGTTGGTTACAGATACTAATTTAATCTCAAAAATAAGTACCGAACCAGCTGGAATTCCATTTTTATTATAGCTTCCGTAGCCTAAATGTGCCGGAATTATAAGCAGACCGCTGCCGCCTTCTTTAAAATAAGGAATACCTTCTTTCCAGCCTTCAATTAAATTACTAAGCACAAAAGTTGATCCATCAGCAGTGCTTTGGTCAAAAACAGATCCAGAAATAAGAGATCCTTTGTAAGAAACGGTTACAGTTGACGAAGTTGTCGCCTGTTTTCCAGTTCCTTGTTCATTAATAATAAAATATAATCCAGTTCCAGTTGCCTGCGCTTTTGAAGTAAGATTGTTTTTGGCTAAATATTCTGTAATTTGTTTTTCATTCTCTGCAGAATAATCTTTTGGGGTAATGTTTTCAGGATTAGTTCCTCCGTCAATAGAACAAGATGTAAAAAGTGTTAGTGTAAATAACACTGCTAATAGCTTTTTCATAATTATGTGGTATTTTATTAGATTGCTAATATATGAAATTTGTTTTTTTTGTTTAATGAAGAATCTTTGGACGAAATTAACCTTCAATTTTTGCAGAAAGTTCAAACCAGCGTTCTTCTTTTTGGTCTATTTTATTGATAATGTTTTGTAATTCGCTGGCTTTTTTCTCAATGTCAGTATCTGCCACTTTTCCGTCAGAAAATAATTGTTCGATTTTAGTTTTGTCGATTTCTAAATCTTTAATTTCTCGTTCTAATTTCTGATATTCTTTCTGCTCGTTAAAAGTTAGATTTCCGGTTGGATTGTTTTGTTTCCAATCTTTCTTCTCAGCCTTATTTTCTTCTTTTTGTGCAATATCAGCACTGTCTTCATATGCTCTAAAATCAGAGTAATTTCCTGGAAAGTTTTCAATTTCGCCTTTTCCTCTGAAAATGAAAAGATGATCGACAATCTTATCCATAAAATAACGGTCGTGAGAAACTACCAATAAACATCCTGGATAATCTAAAAGGAAGCTTTCTAAAACATTCAGAGTTACAATATCCAAATCGTTTGTTGGCTCATCCAAAATCAAAAAGTTAGGATTCTGAATCAAAACGGTACATAAATACAAACGTTTTAATTCTCCTCCACTTAATTTTTCTACAAAATCATATTGTTTTTTAGCATCAAAAAGAAAACGTTCTAACAATTGGGAAGCCGAAATCATTCTGCCTTTTGCAAGCGGAATATATTCGCCATATTCTTTAATGATATCAATAACGCGCTGTCCAGGCTTCGGATTAATACCACTCTGTGTATAGTAGCCTACTTTTATGGTTTCTCCTTTTACAACGCGCCCGCTGTCAAGAGGTAAGGCTCCTGTTAGGAGATTAAGGAAAGTAGATTTTCCTGTTCCGTTTTTACCAATTATTCCGATACGTTCCCCGCGCTGAAAATCAAAACTGAAATTATCAAGAATCACGTGATCTTTAAATTTTTTAGAAATTTTGTGAAGCTCAATAATCTTGCTTCCCATACGTTCCATATTAATTTCAAGCTCGACCTTGTTTTCTTTTCTTCGGCTCTGTGCTTTTTCCTTAATTACATAAAAATCATCCTGACGTGATTTAGATTTTGTAGTTCTCGCTTTTGGCTGACGGCGCATCCATTCTAGTTCTTTTGTAAAAAGATTTTTTGCTTTGTCAACACTTGCGTTTTCAGAGGTAATTCGTTCTTCTTTTTTTTCTAAGTAATAAGAATAATTTCCTTTATATTGGTATAATTTTCCGTTGTCTAATTCGATAATTTCGTTACACACACGCTCCAGAAAGAAACGGTCGTGCGTAACCATAAACAGCGTAATATTTTCTTTGGCAAAATAGCTTTCAAGCCATTCGATCATTTCTAAATCCAAGTGATTGGTTGGCTCATCCAGAATCAATAAATCAGGACGATTGATCAGAATTATGGCCAATGAAAGACGTTTTTTTTGTCCACCCGAAAGATTTTTTACTTTAAGTTTAAAATCTTCCAGTTTTAACTTAAATAAAATTTGTTTGTATTGAGTTTCAAAATCCCACGCATTATGCTGATCCATTCCATCAAAGGCTTTTTGATAGGCTTCTTCATCATCAGGATTTTCTAATGCTTTTTCATAGGCTTCAATAACTTTCAACGTTTCGTTGTCAGAAGCAAAAATACTTTCTTCTATCGTCAGCTCTTCCTGCAGGTTGTTGTCTTGCGAAAGAAACGCCATTCTAATTCCTTTTCTTAAAACAACTTGTCCTGTATCTGGTTCATCCAAGCCATTAATAATGCTCATAATAGTTGTTTTTCCAGAACCATTTTTGGCAATAAAAGCAATTTTTTGATCTTTATTGATTCCAAATGAGATATTGTCAAATAAGGTTCTTTCCCCAAATGACTTCGATATATTTTCTACAGATAAGTAATTCACTTTGTAAGTATGAGTTATAAGTTATAAGTTAGGAATGTTTTTCAAAACATAACTTTTTGCAAAAGTAAACTTTTATCCTGCGATTTACGAATTATTTATTAAGATAGAAATTCAATAGAGAACTCAAATCAAAATAATGTATTTGCTGCGGTACATTTAAAATGGGTTTTCGAATCAAAGATTCATTGGTAATAAAATAGTGTGATCCGTCTTTTGTTGTAATTCCTTCTACTTGATGAAACGGAAGTTTAAGATTGATTTTTCGTTTATTACCTGATGTAAAATCGTTATTTTTGAAATCATATAAAAGATATAAAAATGTTTTCCCTGTTTTTGAATAACCGCAAAGAGCGATTATTTTTTTATCTTCAAGATAACATGCACCTGTAACTAAACCTTTTGTGTTTAAAGTATTTTTAAATTGTGCAATATGATTTCCGGGTAGATTTGGTAATACATAAATATTTGTTTGAGATGATTTCCATTGTTTGGTAAACAAATAAATACTGTCTTTAGAAACGACAAAAGCTTCGCAGTCAAAATTTGTTGTATTTGGTTTTTGTGCCGAAAAATTTCTTTGATCTGAATAAGAATACGAAATCCTCTCTATAATAGGATTTTCTGTTAAGAGAGATTTTTTTTCAATTTTAAGAATCTGTAAATCAGTTCTGTTTCCGCTGTTATTATTTCCAAAATCACCAATGTATAAATGTGTATCGTCCTGAGAAATTTCTTCCCAGTTATTATTTGTCAAAGTACTCAGAATTATTTTCTTTCTAATTTTTCCAAGAGAATCAAGCCCATAAAGAGTAGTGTCATGATCATCGTTATGCGTCCATAGTAGATTATCAAAAGTGATTAATCCTGAAGTTCCCTTAACAGAATCGCTTAATATTATTGAATATTCCGGCTTTATTTTTAAAGATTTATAGACACAACTTCCGTCATTAACTTCAGCTTTTGCATTATAATTTTTAGAGAGAGAATCTCTACAGCCAGAGAGCTGCCCGTAAGAAACGTTAAATAAAAATAACAAGAAGAGTATAGATTTATTTTTCTTGAAGTTATGGATTTTCATAATTCAAAATTAAGGTTTTAAGTTGTACTGCAAATTTAATTTCTACTATCTAATTCTAACGATAATTAAGGAGATAATATTTTTCAGGATATAGCCCTGCAAAGTAGGGCCAATATGTTTTAAATGTATCAAAATAGGTTATTTCTTACTTTTTGATATCTCTAGTGGATCATGAAGCACTACTTTTGCAAAAAATTTCAGAATTATTATTGATGAAAAAATAAAGCTTAATCAAAATGTTTTTGTTAAATGCTTGATTTTTAGATTTTATTTTTTCTCTCTGTATCTGTAAATCTGTTTTTTTTAATTCGTCAATTTATTTCTAACACTTATATGGGAGTTGGAAAAGCGAAGCTATGTTAAGTATAAAAATAACGCAGATTAATTTTAGTTAAGATTATGAAAATAGGTATCACTTTTAGTGCTTTTGATTTACTTCATGCAGGGCATATAAAAATGTTAGAAGAAGCTAAGTTTCAGTGTGATTATTTAATTGTGGGATTGCAAATTGATCCAACATTAGATCGTCCGGATAAAAACAGTCCAACCCAAACAGTAGTCGAAAGATACATTCAGCTTAAAGGATGCAAGTTTGTGGATGAAATCGTTCCATATTCTACTGAGCAAGATTTAGACGATATACTTCGTTCTTTTAAAATAGATGTTCGTATTCTGGGGGATGAATACAAAGATCAAAACTTTACTGGAAGGGCATATTGTGAGAATAAAGGAATAAAACTCCATTTTAATGCACGAGATCATCGTTTTTCTAGCAGCGGACTTAGGAAAGAAGTGGCGGTGAGGGAGTTGAGTAAGGTAAAGTAAGTTTTATTGATTGTGTATAGGTTCTTACATTTTTTTTTGTTTTTTCTAGCAACAAGTAGTAATAGTGGTTATAAAATTTCATCTGCATTAGAAATTCCTATTTATGCCATTATTAGAGGTAATATTTCTGATGCAAATTTAAATCAAATCTTTAAAAATTCTGCGATAAAAGGTGTTACCTATTATGTGGGATGGTCAAAACTGAATCCTCAAAAAAACAATTATGATTTTTCCTCATTAACCAAGATTTTGACGTTGGCAGAGAAATATAATAAGAAAGTAAATTTAGGAGTTCTAACTGGGCGGTGGTCTCCAAAATGGCTTGAGAATAATAAAGTTAAATATTTATATTGGAATCATTTTGATGATTATGTAGAAAAAGGAAATATTGAAGAATCTAAAGCACCTATACCATGGGACAAAAATTTTTGCCAATATTTTGAAACATTTTTAGTGAAATTAAAAGAAATAGTTGATGTCAATCAAAAAACCTTTAATGCAATTGAAATTACAGGAGGGAGCAATACAAATGGAATTGAGACAAATTTTATTTGTTCCGACGATGAATTGAAAAGAGTTGAATTTAATTTTTTAAAGTATACTAATAATTGGAAAAAAATTATTGATAATTTTTCTAAACTGTTTCCTAATATCATTTTAACATTAGCAATACATGATTCTTTTGGGTCTCAGCGAAGCCAAGAGTCGGCAAATGAACTTATAAATTATTGTAATTTAAAATACACCCAAAGAATAAAAATTGCCGCATATGCTTTTACCGAAGAAGAGTGGTTTAATAGAGGTAATCAATATGCTGATTTAGTATTAAAATTACCTTCTAAAGATATAGTACTTCAGTCAATAAAAATTTATTCTATTAAAAGTACAAATGTCAATTTCGAAAAAATGTTATTCAAAGCTTCAGAAATTAAACCCGCATGGCTTGAAATATGGGGAGAAGACGTTATTAATAAGTTTTTAGATTCAGAACAATGATTTTTTTTATTATAAGTTTTATAGTTTACTTCTTTACAATTTACAATAAAAAAAACAAGGATTTTTTTCAGCCGGAAATTTTTCTCAATTTATATTTTATTGTATTAATCGGAATTGGTCCAATTGCACTTTACTTTTTTTCGTCAGAACTTTTTAATTCTCCTCAATACCAACAGGTATCATATATTGTACTATTAGGCTATATATTTATTAATTTAGGATATTATGCAGCCTCATCAACAAAGCGGTTAGCAGTAGAAAGTAATGATTTTATAATTTATAAAATTAAATTACAGAAAAGCAGTTGGAAATTTAAAAAATCGGGATATTTTTTTATTTTCATGGGTTTGGCGGCAGCAGTAATTTTCTTTTTTAGGGCAGGAAGTATACCAATTTTGGCTGCAAATAAAGAATCTGCACGCGTAATGGCATTAAGTATAGCAGGAAACGGATATTTCCTTTATTTAATGACTATTGCAATGTACGGAATAGCGCTATTAGCACTTTATAGCTATTTGTATAATGAAAATATTAAATCATTATTTGTTTTGACGTTTATTGTTGCTCTTGTTATGACAGGTACCGGCTCTCGCAGATATTTTCTTTGGTTATGCATATATGTATTCATGGCGAGACATTTTTTGTATGCTTCAATACCAATTAAAAAAATGTTCGGTTTTTCTATAATTGGACTATTATTTATTAATGTGTTCGAAATGTTTAGAAATCCTGAAAGTATGACTACGGTAGATTTGAAAACAACTTTTATTTACAGATTTGTAGTTTACATATCAAATTTAGAAAAAGTTATATCTGCTTTTATAAAAAAAGATTCTTTTGAATATGGAGGAACTTTTTTCATGGATTTAGTAACTGCGCTGCCGGGCAAGCAGGTTGACTATCAATCATGGCTGAAAGAAGTAACACAGCTAGAATTTGAAGGTTTTGGCATACCGCCAACTATTATGGGAGACTTTTACGTTAATTTTGGATACGCAGGTATTGTCGGAGGGTGTTTCTTATTCGGTTTTATAATTAGAAAATTATATAATCATTTGATTGTAAATAAGAAATCACTTTTCGATATCTTTTTATATACTATTGCTTTAGAGATTGGATCCAAAATAATTACTTCAGGACTGTCTGCTCAATCTGTTAGTATTGTTTGGTTATTGGTTTTTGTTATAATTTATAAGTTTGTAAATTCAATTTTATATGCAAAAAGGCCAGTTAATCTAATAAAAATAAGATTAATTAGGAATGCTTAAATTATTTAAACTTATTTGCTCTGGTGTTGGTGCTGCAGGGGCGACTTTTCTTTTGCAGATTTTGTTAAGTCACAAGTTATCGCTTAATGATTATGGAATTTATGCAACGGCAAATTCATCGATTTCAATGATCGGACCTTTTGCAGGAATGGGTATTGGAGGATTGTTTTTGCGTAAAGCATGTATTGACCACACTCATTCTCAGGAATATTTTTCGATAGCTTTAAAATGTATTTTGATAAATATACTTATTGCCTTTACAGCAAGTCAGTTTATTTTTTATAATACTGGACTTAATATTCTACAGGCTTTATGTTTATCATCTTATTGTTTACCCATTGCATTTCAATATTTAGTTATATCTCAAGCCCAATCATTAGAAAACTTTACTACAGTTTCTATAGCGCAAATAATAAATCCACTATTGAGGGTTTTTGTGGTTTTATTTTTGGTTGTATTGATACCATCTCTTACAAACACGGTTATTTTACTTTGTGTTGCTAATAGTGTGTCATTTATAATAATGTTGAGGCTTATTGATAAAAAGCTTTCGTTTAGATTAATATTTCTAAAGCAATCTAAAGAATTTTTTTTTAGGTTTTTAAAGGAATCATTCTTCTATTCTTTTAATGGAACTATTAATGTTATCCAGATTCAATTCTCTATCATTATGGCTATGTGTCTTTTTGGTTCTAATTCAGCAGGGCTTTACTCTTCTGCAATAATACTTCTTACAGCATGTTACATTCTTCCAAACATAACATTTGGAACATATTTACTTCCAAAATACCATAAATTAGACAATGCAGTTTTAAAAACTATAAGTTTAAAACATGGAGGTTTAGCATTTTTAGGTGGTATTGTTTTTTTTATTGCCATAAGTGTATTATCGGGAGACGTCATTAAATTAATATATCCTGATAGTTTTAAGAATTCAACACAATTGCTTAATATTTTAGCGATTAGTCTGCCTTTTCGATTTTATTCAACAGCAATAGGTGCCGCACTTCTAAATGAGAGATGTATAAAGTATAAAGTCTCAGCATCATCAATATCCGTAGTTTTTCAAGCTATGTTAATGTTTTTTCTGCAAAAAATAGGAGAAACATCGATATCAATATCTTTTGTAATTAGCGAAGTTCTAACTGCAATTCTTTACACTCTCATTTTTTTAAGATATTTTAAAAATAAATAGATAAAATGAAAATTTCATTTATAGGTTATTATGGAAGTAATTTTGGGGATTTATTAATGCTAAATGCACTAATAGATTATTACACTGAATATTATGGTCAAATAAATATCTACACATATGGCAATTTTGATAATTTGTACAATTCTTTTTTATCAAATACACATTTAAATAAAATAAAAATATTTGGATTATCTGGGCGAGATAAAATAAACTATGCACAATTTATAAAATCACTAAAAGGATCGAAATATCTCATTTGGGGAGGAGGAACCTGTTTTATGGATCAAGGCGGAACTGGAGGAGTAAAATTTATGTTAGGAGCTAATTTCTTTAAAATACCTGTTTTGTATTTAGGAATAGGTATTGATTCGCATTTTAAATTAAAAACAAAGCTGTTGGTTTTTTTGTCTGTATTTGTATCTAAATCGCTTTATTTTAGGGATTTAAAATCTATAGAAGCTGCCAATAAATTAAGTTTTGGTATGTTTGATACTAAGATTAGGTATGTGCCAGACATTGCAAACATCAAAGAAATTCAAGACGAAATAATCTCGGATAATTATATTATTTTTTGTTGTCGTGATTTGGCAGCATATCCTAAGTTAAATAACGAAAAAGTCAATCATGATCTTGCCCTTTTGGCAGTTAAAATTTGTAAGCAGCTGGGGTTTAATAAAATTGTCAATTTGATTTGCGATGCTGAGATAGATGAAGATCAAGGTAAAAAAGCAATAACTGTGTTTTTGCAAAATGGTATAGATGTAGACACTATTTACGGATCTGAGATTGATAAATCCTTAATTGCAATTAAGAATTCGAAGTTTGTAATCACCTCAAGGCTTCATCCTGCCGTCATTGCTCAAAATTTGAATATTCCGTACTCTCTTTATAATTATTCCGATAAGAACAAAAAATTTGTAGAAGAAGTAAATGAGCAAGCAAGATTGATTTGTCGTTATAATATTAATAAGCACATTGCTGATTTTCAAAATCTCCAGAAAAATAATTTAGACCGAGTTAAAGAAGAAATTCAAAGTGTATTGGTAAAATATATTAAATAATCGATTAGAAAATGGAAGAGACTAAAACCTCAATTGGAATTATAGAACCAATTGGAGGGCATGGTGGAATGGATTACTATGATTATGGATTAGCAATGGGATTAGGCTCCCACAACGTTAAAGTAGTTTTGTATACAAGCAGTGAAACTAAAGTGCGAAATTATAAAAACGTTAAAACGCTCATATATTTTAAAAAAATGTGGAGCAGTAATTTTGTTTTAAAAACTTTTAAATATTTATATGGACATTATGCTGCAATTTCAGACATTAAAAAGCGCAATATTGTAATTATACATCTTCATTTTTTTACTTTTAGAAGTATTGATTTACTTATACTGTGGTATGCAGAATTAAATAAAATTAAAAAAGTAGTTACTATTCACGATATTAATTCTTTTGATAAACAAGCAAAAAGTTTTATTGAGAAAAAATGTTTTAAATATATTGACGGCATAATTGTTCATAATTTAAGTTCACTTAATGCCCTAGATGAAAAATTTAATTTGTCGATCCCTAAGATAATTATTCCTCACGGAAATTACCTGCCTTTTATAAATCATTCACATTCTGAATATAAAAAAACAGACAGGTTTTCTCTGTTATTTTTCGGCCAGATAAAAAAGGTAAAAGGACTTGATATTTTACTATCTGCTATTAGTATCCTAAAGAAGAGAAAATGTAACGTTGAGTTAACAATCGCTGGAAAAGCATGGAAAAGCGATTTAAACGAATACAAAAAAATGATTGAAGAACTTCAAATTGAAGATACTGTAGTTACTGATTTTCGATATATTCCAGATAATGAAGTTTCAGATTTTTATCATAAAGCAGATTTGGTTGTCTTGCCATACAAAAATATTTACCAAAGCGGTGTTCTGCTTTTGACCCTGAGCTATGGAAAACCTGTTATATGTTCTGATTTAAAGCCTTTTAAAGAAATTATTGAACATAATGAAAATGGTTTTTTATTTGAAAGTCAAAATGCCGATGATTTAGCTTCAAAAATTCAGGAAATTATTGCAGACAAAATTCAATTGAAAAATGTCAGTGATAATGCAAATAATTTAGTCCGTCAAAATTATGATTGGATTAAAATTGGAAACTCAACAAAAACATTTTATAAATTAATACAATCTAATTCTGTATAGATAACTGTTGTTTTTGTAGAATAGAATTTAAAACTACTTATATCTCATCCTACGTTTCGAATGAAACAAAATATTAATTTAATTTTTGCAAATGAAAATCTCAATAATAGGGACAAGGGGAATTCCTAATCATTACGGAGGTTTTGAACAATGCGCCGAATATTTAGCTGCCGGCTTAGTACAACGAGGCTTTGAAGTTACTGTATATAATTCTCATAATCATCCTTACAAAAAAAAAGAGTGGAATGGTGTTCAAATTAAACATTGCTATGATCCTGAAGATAAATTAGGTACAGCAGGTCAGTTTATATATGACTTGAATTGTATTCTGGATTTAAGAAAACAGAATTGTGATATTGTACTGCAATTAGGTTACACAAGTAGTTCTGTTTGGGGATGGTTGATGCCAAAGAATGCAATAATCACGACGAATATGGATGGTCTCGAATGGAAAAGAACAAAATATTCAAAATGGGTTAAAAAATTTCTTCAATACGCAGAGTCTTTAGGCGTCAAATATAGTGATCATCTTATTTCAGATTCAATAGGTATAAAAAACTATCTTAAAGCTGCTTACAATGTTGATTCAACATACATAGCCTACGGAGCAACTCTTTTTGAAAATAATAATGCTAGTGTATTGAAAGATTATGAGTTGATTGCAAATCAGTATGATATGCTGATAGCAAGATTAGAACCAGAAAATAGTATAGAAATCATTTTAGACGGTGTCAAAAAGGCAAACCTATTCCGACCATTTTTAGTCATTGGAAATCACCAGACACCTTATGGTTTTTATTTAAAGGAAAAATACAATGATCACAAACAAATTCAATTTATAGGTGGTATTTATAATATTGAAATTTTAAATAATCTTCGCTACTACTCAAATATTTACTTTCATGGCCATACTGTCGGGGGAACTAATCCTTCATTGCTTGAGGCAATGGCCTCTAATAGTTTAGTTTGTGCGAATGATAATGATTTTAATCGATATATTTTGGGAAATGATGCTATCTATTTTAAAGATGAAAATGAAATTTTAGATCATTTGATCCATGTAAATTATGATGATGAAAAATATCAATTAATGTTAGAAGAAAACAGAAAAAAGATACTTAATGTTTATGATTGGGAAATAATTATTGATCAGTATGTCAATCATTTTGTTGAGATTAAAAAAGGAAGATTAAAAAAACATGAAAATTTTACAAAAACTATCTAATTATCGGTTTTCCCGGTATTTTCAAATTCTATTCATTCTTTGGGATATAGTTTTGCTGAATATAGCAATAATTATTTCAGGACTAGTAAAATTAGAAAGCCTTGACAGATTGTTTTTAAAAGAGAGCCAGACTATTTCATTGCTTGGTAATTTAATTTGGATTGGTCTTTTATTATATAAAGATTCCTATCGAATTATTAGAGTCGAAACTATAGAGTCTATATTGTCCAGAACAATAAAAAAGGTCATAATTCACGCAGCAATTATTGCTGTTTTTGTTGTTTCACTACATTATTCGGATATTTCTAGATTTCAATTATTTTATTTTTATATTTTTTTCTTTTCTTTTTTAATGTTGTCTCGATTCTTATCGATGAAAGCTCTCAAATATATACGATCAAAAGGATATAATTTTAGAAATGTCATTATTGTAGGTGCAAATGATACAGGAAAACGACTTCGCAAGATCCTTTCTAAAAATTTAACTTTTGGTTATAGATTTTTAGGTTTTTTTGACGAAAATCAAAATATTTCTGATCCTTTTTTTGGGAATATTTTAGGTGGATTTGATGATATTCAGAATTTTATAATCAAAGAAAATATTGATGAAATGTACGTTGCTCTTCATATAGATAATATTGAGGTTATAAATAAATTAATTCAAATCTGCGAGCATCACATGGTTCGTATTAAGTTTATTCCCGATTTTCAGCTGTATACTAAATCAAGCAGGGTTGAGATTTCTTTTTATGAAAACACTCCCGTTTTAATGTCTCGCAGAGAACCATTAGAAAACACTGTTAACAGGCTTCTAAAAAAAATATTTGACATTTGTTTTTCCTCATTAGTTATAATATTGATTTTTCCATGGTTATTTCCAATTATTATTATGATCATAAAAATTGAATCGCCAGGTCCGATTTTTTTTAAACAAGACAGATCAGGGAGAGATAATAAATCATTTGCATGTTTAAAATTTAGAAGCATGCGTGTTAATGATATTTCGCATAAAAAACAAGCTCAAAAAGGGGATATTCGTATTACTAAATTCGGCGCTTTTATGCGAAAAACAAGCATTGATGAATTACCTCAGTTTTTTAATGTCTTTTTTGGTAACATGTCTGTAGTTGGACCAAGACCTCATATGATATTTCATACACTTGAATATACCGAATTAATTAACAATTATTTAGTTCGTCAATATGCTAAGCCAGGCATAACAGGGTGGGCTCAAGTTAATGGTTACAGGGGAGAAACCAAGAAACTTATTGACATGGAAAATAGAGTAGAATTCGATATTTGGTACATTGAAAATTGGAGTTTACTACTTGATATAAAAATTATAATAAAGACAGTTGTGAATGTTTTTCGAGGAGAAAAAAATGCCTATTAATAGGAGGGCAATCGATAAAATCACCAGCTAATTCTTCAAATACAATCGTTTCAAAGCAAGTGTTCTGCTCGCTTTTAAATGCGATTTTAATTCAAACTTAATGAAATCTAAAATTATTTTTATGATAAAAACCGTCAGTTTTTTATCATTCTTATTGCTTTTTTTATCCTGTGCATCTAAGAAAGATGTGGTTTATTATCAAAACATTGATTCTCTTCAAGGAATGCAAAAATCAATTTCTTACGAAGTTAAAATCCAGCCTGATGATTTATTAATGATTATTGTTTCTGCTGATGATCCAGAAGCCGCACTGCCATTCAATTTAAAAACTTATAATGCATCGAGCAATAAATTAGATCTTACCAGAGGTCAGGAAACAGTCCAGCTTTATTTAGTAGATCAAGATGGAAGTATTGAATTCCCAGTTTTGGGAAAAATTAAAGTCGGTGGATTAACACGTACAGAAGTGCTTCAATTGTTAAAGAATAAAATTGGGAATTATATTAAAAATCCAATTATTAATCTTCGAATTACAAACTTTAAAATTTCCTTGCAAGGTGAAGTTAATTTACCTGGTACTTATTCTGTTACTTCAGAAAGAATCACATTAATTGAAGCTTTAAGTATGGCAAAGGATTTAACAATTTACGGAAAGAGAGATAATGTTCTTATAATCAGAGAAATAAACGGTATGAAATCGTGCAATAGAGTCGATATAACAAAATCTGATTTTATAAATTCTCCGTTTTACTATCTAGCTCAAAATGATGTTGTTTATGTTGAGCCCAATAAAACCCGGGTTAACTCCTCTGCTGTTGGACCAAATACTTCAGTAATTATTTCTGCGATTTCTATTTTAGTATCGCTATCTGTATTAATTTTTAAATAAGTTGAAAGAAGAAATGCAAAAGCAAGATTTATATAATGATTTTATAGATGACGAAATCGAAAATACAAATATTAGAGAGCAAATTAGTAAATATGTAATTCATTGGAAATGGTTTTTATTAAGTATAATTTGTGCATTGATTTTTGCTTTTTTATACCTGCGTTACACAACCCCTAGTTATGAAGCAACTGCAACGATATTGGTTAAGGATGAGAAAAAAGGAGGTATGCTTTCAGAGCTGTCAGCGTTTTCAGACTTAGGCTTTGGTGCAAATATGAAAAGCAATGTTGATAATGAAATCGAAATATTAAAATCGCGAACATTAATAGAGAGTACGATTAAAAAATTGAATCTTAATGTATTGTTGTTTGTTGAGGGAAAAGTTATTAATAATGACATTTATGCCGAAGCTCCAATTACTGCTTATTTTATAAATAAATCTGATCTGTTTAATGAGGCAAAGATCGTTTTAAAATGTAAACTTTTAGATTCAAACACATTTTCATTAGATAATGATATGGAAGATAATGAGAGGTTTATTTTATCTGGTAAAAAACAATTTAAGTACGGTGAAAAAATTGCTACTGCAATTGGAACTTTAGTTTTTGAAAAGACCTCATTTTATAAAAATAATACTAAAGATCAATATGAAACAATCCAAATTGTTGTTGAACCTTTAAGTGATTTGGCAGAGAAATTTAGAGATAAGCTAAAAGTTGAGCCTATTAGCAAAACCAGCAGTATTGTCAATATTTCTATTTCTGATGCCGTGCCTGAAAAAGCCGAAGTTTTTTTGAATAATTTGATTGAGATTTATAATAAAGATGCTGCAGAAGACAGAAATTTTATTTCTGATAATACATCAAAATTTATTGCTAGTCGTTTAACATTGATAGCTCAGGAATTAGATGGTGTAGAACAAAATGTAGAAAGTTTTAAAAAATTAAATCAATTAACAGATATTGAATCTGATGCTAAACAGTTTGTTCAAAATTCTAATGAATATGATAAGAAAGGAGTAGAAACCGATATTCAATTGAATGTAGTTTCTTCTTTATTAGATTTTATAAAAAAAAGTGCCAATTCTGACCTTCTTCCTAATAATATGATTTCTGATAAAGGCGATGCAGGTCCGCTAATTGCATCGTACAACCAGTTAGTTTTAGATCGTAATAGAATTTTAAAGTCGGCCACTACTGAAAATCCTTCAGTTGTTAAATTAGATCAACAAATTAATTCCATAAAAGCCAGTATTGCAGAAAGTTTAAAACGCATGCAGTCAAATCTTAAAATTCAAAATCATGATATAAAAGATCAAGGAGGAATGTTTAAGAGTAAAATTGGTAAAATTCCAGTTCAGGAACGTCAATTTAGAGTAATTGCAAGACAGCAAAAAGTTAAAGAAGAGCTGTACCTGTACTTGTTACAAAAAAGAGAAGAAACTGCAATTTCTTTGGCTGCGACAGAACCAAACGCACGTATTATAGATGCAGCCAAGGCAGAAAAAAAACCGATGAGTCCTAAGAAAAAAATTGTCTACTTAGCAGGATTGTTATTAGGATTATTAGTGCCATTTGGAATTATTTATGTTGCCAATATTCTGGATACAAGGATTAAAAGCAGGCTTGATCTTGAAGGAAAAACTCAAATTCCTTTTATTGGCGACGTTCCAACTTCTGAAGATATTGCTGAAATGATAAAATCAGATAGTAGATCCAGCTCTGCAGAGGCAATACGAATTGTTAGAACTAATTTGGAATTTATGCTGAATAAAGTTCCAGAAGGCTTGGCAAAAACAATCTTTGTTACCTCTACATTTCCATCTGAAGGAAAAACTTTTATTGCAGTAAATCTAGCGGCGACTTTTGCTTTGTCTGGAAAAAAAGTTTTGTTGGTAGGTATGGATATTAGAAATCCAAAATTCGATGAATATATTGATGTTCCAAATTTCGGACTAACTAATTATTTATTATCTAATGATGTTAATATAGATGATTATATAATTAAAAATAGAGCATATGAAAATTTTTACATACTTCCTGCCGGTATTATCCCTCCAAACCCAGCGGAATTACTAATTGGAGATAAAATAAAACAGCTTTTTGAAGATCTTAAAAATAAATATGATTATATCCTTGTCGATACCGCGCCAGTCAGTGTAGTGACAGATACATTATTAATAGCTAAAAATGCAGATACATTTGTGTATGTAGTCCGAGCAAATTTTTTAGAAAAACGACTGCTGGCTATTGCCAATATGTTCTATAAGGAAAACAAATTGCCAAATATGTGTATGGTTCTTAATGATACAGATTCTGCAAAAGGTTATGGTTACGGTTATGGCTATGGGGTTACTGAGAAAAAATCATGGTGGAATAGACTGATTTCCTGATTATAATAGAGACATAAAAAAAACCGGTTTAAAATAATTTTAAACCGGTTTTTTTATGGCATTTACTTAAATTCTAAAACTTAAAAAATTGATTGTTTTTGATGACTTCTTTCATAGAATCTATGCTGTTTATTTTTATTTTTTCATTAAAAGAAGCAATATGTTTTCTGTGATGTACATCTGTACCCGCAAAATCGTACATTCCTTTCTTTAACAGATATTCGGTAATTTTAGTAATTCTACTGCCATAATATCCCACAGTAGATAATAAATTCAGTTGAAACAAACAGCCTGCTTTCTTTAATCTGTCATATTCAATTAAATTTTTATGATAAAATAAATATCTCTCAGGATGTGCTAGTACGGGGATATATCCTGCAATCTGTATGTCAAAAAGTATTTTATATAATTGCACTGGTGCATTCATATAAGACATCTCTACTAAAACATAATTGTCTTTTAGCGTCAAAAGTTTTTCAGACTTAAAATGATTTTCAAACCAATCATCCATAAAATATTCTGCTGCAGGTCGAAAAGGCATTGTAATGTTTTGAGCATTCAGTGAAATTTGTGTTTCCTTATGTTTCGTAATTACAGCTTCTGGCGAATTATTCCAAATGTAATGGCTTATGTGTGGTGTAGTTATAAATTGCGAAATACCTAATTCTTTAAATGCTCTGACAAGTCTAATTGTATCTTGAATTGATCTAGCTCCATCGTCTATTCCTGGTAATAGGTGGGAGTGAATGTCAATAAAGTCTCCAGAAAGGAGATCTTTTAAATAAGGTTTTGATTTAAAAAATGATAGCATGGCAGCAAATGTAAATAAAAATTGATAGTATTTGTAATACAAATCAATGAATTTGTTTCTCGCCAGATTGTTTCATTATTTCATATGAATTATGTTAATATTCTTCCTATTATTCTATATTTGATGGAATGTATAAAGCAAATATTTATGAAAATTAAAGAGAATTTATATAATAACAGGATTATTTCGATAGATGCTTTACGCGGAATTACCATTTTTGTCATGATTTTTGTAAATGAGCTTGCAAGCGTCAAAAATGTACCTCAATGGATGAAACACATGCCCGCAGATGCAGATGCAATGACTTTTGTGGATCTTGTTTTTCCGGCTTTTTTATTTATCGTAGGTATGTCAGTTCCTTTTGCATTTAATACACGTTTAATTAAAGGAGATGGTTTTCAAACAATTTGGAGTCATACATTAAAAAGAGCTTTGGCATTAATTATAATTGGAGTCTTTATGGTAAATGCAGAGTATGGTTATGATGGATATAAGATGATTATAACTCCTGCACTTTGGGGACTTTTGGCATATGCAATGCCAATTCTGATTTGGAATAAATATCCTAAAGATTTTTCTTCATGGTTTAAAAATACTTTACAATATGGAGGTATTATGGTACTAATTGCACTTTATTTTTTATACGTCCAGGAAACAGGCAAAATAGGAATGACTCCAAAATGGTGGGGGATTCTTGGTTTAATTGGCTGGGCATATCTTTTTACTGTTATTTTTTATTGGCTTGTTTCAGGAAGATTATGGGCAATGATTTTATTTTTGATCAGCTGCGTTTTGGCTAATTCAATAAATCTATCCGAAGGAATAATCAAACATCCGTGGTTTAGTTTTACAGCTGGACATTTAACACATTCTGCAGTTGTAACAGCAGGAATAATTATTTCATTATTATTTTTTGATAGAAAAATTTCATCAAAAATCAATTGGGCTGTAATTTGTTTTACAGCACTTTTTTTTGTAACCGGATATTTGCTTCGTCCCTATTTTGGAATTTCAAAAATAAAAGGAACTCCCTCTTGGACTATGTATTCAGCAGCGATCTGCACGATTTTGTTTTATTTTTTATATTGGCTTATGGAGATTAAAAAGCAGACTAAATGGAGTGATTTTTTTATGCCCGCAGCAGGAAATCCATTATTGATCTATATTTTGCCGGGAGTTATTTATTATTTCAATCTTACATTTAATCTTCATCTTGTTCCAGATTATTTTCGCGAAGGCATTCCGGGAATATTATGGTCGCTATTATTTGCAGTTACAATGCTGCTGGCAATGAAAATAGCTAATAAATATAGGATTCAAATGCATTTGTAAAAAGGCTAAGTTTAAAATTAGCTCAGTAAGATTTATCCAATTTTAATAAAACGATTCAGTATTAGCAGAAAATTTTTAACTTCCCCAAAAATCAAGAGCTTAATTTCTCATGCAGTTATCAGTAATTATCCTTAATTATAATGTTTGCGAATTTCTGGAACAATGTGTTTTAAGTGTTCAGGAATCTCTTTCTTCAATTGATGGTGAAATTATTGTCGTAGATAATAATTCTTCCGACGGCAGTTGTTTAATGATGAAAAAACGATTTCCAGAAGTAAAACTAATTCAAAATCATGAAAATTTTGGTTTTCCTAAAGGCAATAACATTGGAGCAGCAGAGGCACAAGGAGAATATATCTGCATTCTTAATCCAGATACAATTGTTGCTGAAGATACATTTTTCAAGATTCTGGCTTTCGCCGAAAGGCAGACTAATTTGGGAATTACAGGCTGCAAATTAATTGATGGAACAGGAAGTTTCCTGCCCGAAAGTAAACGCGGCATTCCGACACCTTGGGTAGCTTTTACAAAGATTTTTGGTTTGTATAAAATTTTCCCTAAAAACATTTTTTTCAATCAATATTACGCACAGGATATAGATGAAAATGAAACTGGAAAAGTCGATATTTTAGTTGGAGCTTTTATGCTTCTAAAACGTGATTTGTATTTGCAATTAAATGGTTTCGACGAAAATTGCTTTATGTATGCTGATGATATTGATCTGTCTTATCGTGCATTACAGATACAAAAAACAAATTATTATTTTCATGAAACCACAGTTTTGCATTATAAGGGAGAAAGCACAGTCAAAGATCAAAAATATATGAGACGCTTTCAGGAAGCGATGGATTATTTTTATAAAAAACATTTTAAAAAGTCGCTGTTTTTTTCTGTTTTCATTAAAATTGGAATTGTCTTTTTTTCACTGGTTAAAATGTTTCAGGGAAAACCAAAAGAAAACCGAATACCAGAAACTTACGTTTTATACTCTTCAGATCTAAAATTGTCTAAAAAATTGTCAATTGTTTTAAAAAATAAAGTGATCAATTATGATTTCAAAAAAGAAAAAATGGTAAATTCGTGCCTTATTTTTCAGGGTAAAAGTGTAGAGGTTATTTTAGATAATCGTTATGTTTCATTCAAAAAATGTATCAATATCATAGAAACTCTTAAAGATAAGAGGATTACTTTTAAAATTTTCCCCAAAAACGCAAATTTTATTATTGGAAGCAATTCGAAAAATGACAGGGGTCAAATTATAAAAATTGAGTAAAAAATTATATTAAATGTAATTTATATTTAAAATATTCAGTAATTTCGCAATCGGAAAATCAAAATCACCTTTGAGGTTAACAATATGGCAAGATTTGAATTAAAACTTCCCAAAATGGGAGAAAGTGTAGCTGAAGCAACTATTACTAATTGGTTGAAAGAAGTTGGAGACAAAATTGAAGCTGATGAAGCTGTACTGGAAATTGCAACAGATAAAGTTGACAGCGAAGTACCAAGCGAAGTCTCTGGGATTTTGATTGAAAAATTATTTGGCAAGGATGATTTAGTTCAGGTTGGTCAAACCATTGCAATTATCGAAACAGAAGGCGGTGCTCCTGCTGAGGTGTCATCATCATTTTTAATCGATAAAGTTGCTGACGATGAGCCGGCTCCTGCAGAAGCTGCAGAAATCGAAAAAACCATTGAGTCTGTTCAGGAAACTGTGACTGCATCTCAAGATTTTTCTGCTCAAGCCTCAGTATCAGAGAAATTCTTTTCTCCTTTAGTTAAGAATATTGCGAAAGAAGAGGCTGTTTCTGTTGCTGAATTAGAAAGTATTCAGGGTACAGGAAAAGACGGACGTGTTACAAAAGAAGATATTTTAAAATATGTTGAAGATCGCAAGGCAGGAGTCGTAGAAGCTCCTAAAGCTGTTCAGGAAACTGTAAAAGAAAAAATAGCCGAGCCTGTAAAACAAGAAACTGTAGTTCAAAAAGCAGTAGAGCCGGCAGTTCAAAAAACTCCTCAAGCTGTTCCTGTTTCTGTAAATGGAGGTGACGAAATCATCGAAATGGATAGAATGCGTAAATTGATTTCAGGTTATATGACGGCTTCGGTTCAGACTTCAGCTCACGTACAATCGTTTATTGAAGTTGATGTTACTAATATTGTAAAATGGAGAGATAAGGTTAAAACTGCTTTCGAGAAAAGAGAAGGCGAGAAACTTACTTTTACACCCATTATGATGGAAGCAGTAGCGAAAGCTTTGAAAGATTTCCCGGGAATGAATATTTCTGTTGACGGAGATTATATCATTAAAAAGAAGAATATTAATTTAGGAATGGCGGCAGCTTTACCAAACGGAAATTTAATTGTTCCTGTAATTAAAAATGCAGATCAATTAAATCTTGTTGGAATGGCAAAAGCGGTTAACGATTTAGGAAATCGTGCAAAAACTGGAAAACTTAAGCCGGATGATACGCAAGGTGGAACTTATACGGTGACAAACGTTGGTACTTTTGGAAGTGTATTTGGTACCCCAATTATTAATCAGCCTCAAGTTGGTATTTTAGCTTTGGGTGCAATTCGTAAAGTTCCTGCGGTTATAGAGACTCCGGAAGGAGATTTTATCGGAATCCGTCAAAAAATGTTCTTATCGCATTCTTATGATCATAGAGTGGTAGATGGTGCATTGGGAGGAAGTTTTGTAAAAAGAGTAGCTGAATATTTGGAAGCTTTTGATGTAGAAAGAGATTTTTAAACTCTTTGTTTAATAGATAGTTAACCCCTTTTACATGTAAAATGTTAAAGGGGTTTTCTTTTTGTTTTCTGCTTCAGTTTAGGATGGAATTCCTCAACTTTATAAAAAAAACGAGGAAAATTCGGCTTTAAAAATTATATTTGTAAACTTATAAAATACAAAAATGGAACTCAAACTCAACAAACCAATTTGCTTTTTCGATCTTGAAACCACCGGTATTGATATTGGAAAAGACCGAATAGTAGAAATTTCAATATTTAAAGTTTTTCCAAACGGAAATAAAGAAAGTAAAACTTGGTTGGTGAATCCTACAATTCCAATTCCTCCACAAACTACCGCGGTGCATGGCATCACAGATGAAAAAGTAGCAAACGAACCTACTTTTAATGAACTTGCTCCGATGATTCATAATATGATAAAGGATAGTGATTTGGGTGGGTTTAATTCGGATCGTTTTGATATTCCGTTATTGGCAGAAGAATTACTTCGCGCAGGAGTAGATTTTGATATGAAAAATAAGGTTTCTGTTGATGTGCAGACTATTTTTCATAAAATGGAAGAGCGTACTTTGAGTGCTGCCTTGAAGTTTTACTGTGGGAAAAGTCTTGAAAATGCGCATTCTGCAGAAGCAGATACAATGGCGACGTACGAAATTCTAAAAGCGCAATTAGATCGTTATCCGGATTTGGAGAATGATATGAAATCATTGTCTGAATTTACAACTCGTAAAAAAATAGCTGATTTTGCAGGAATGATTGCTTTTGATAAAGATGATGAAGAAGTTTTTACTTTCGGAAAACACAAAGGAGCAAAAGTTGAAAAAGTACTGGAAGCAGAACCTGGTTATTTTAGCTGGATTCAAAATGCAGACTTTCCATTATATACCAAAAAAGTTCTTACGGCTATTAAATTAAGAAAATTAAATACAAAATAAGGTGGGTAAGAAGCTGAGGTTCTTAGATGCTAAGTTTTTTGCATAGTTTCTCAATATCTTACTTATCAATTTAGCAACATAAAAAAATGAAAATAATTTGTGTAGGCAGAAATTACGCCAATCATATCGCAGAATTAAAAAACGAAAAACCAACAGAGCCTGTTGTTTTTATGAAGCCGGATTCTGCTGTTTTGTTAAAACAGCATCCGTTTGTAATTCCTGAATTTTCTGAAGACGTTCATCACGAAATTGAAGTAATTGTTAAAATTAGTAAAGTAGGGAAGTATATTGAGCCCAAGTTTGCGCATAAATATTACGACGAAATAAGTGTTGGTATCGATTTTACAGCTAGAGATTTGCAAAGTAAACTAAAAGAAAAAGGTTTGCCTTGGGAAAAAGCAAAAGCATTTGATGGTTCTGCTGTTATCGGAGATTTTTTACCGAAAAGTGATTTTGTTTCTCTTGAAAATCTTACTTTTGAATTGACAAATAATTCTAAAACAGTTCAAAAAGGCAATACCAGTCTTATGTTGTGGCAGATAGATGAACTTGTGTCTTATGTTTCTCAATTTTTTACGTTAAAAATTGGAGATATCATTTTTACAGGTACTCCTGAAGGTGTGGCAGCAGTGAAGCCAAATGATGTTTTAGAAGGCTTTTTAGAAGATAAAAAATTATTCAGAATACAAGTAAAATAATGGCTTTAAAATATAACCTTTCAAAAGTATACGCACTTTCAGATAACGACCCTGAATTTGTAAACGAAATTCTAAAATTATTTGTTACCGAAGTTCCAGAAGATTTAAAGCAAATCAAAGAAGGAATTAAGAAAAAAGATCATAAATATGCTTATTCTTACGCTCACAAAATAAAACCAACATTAGATTTAATGGGGTTAAATGTCGCGTTTGAAGAAATTCTGCAAGTTGAAGCATGGACCAAAGCTGAAGGTAAGAAAAAAGAAATCATAGAAACTTTTAAAAGCATTAGAGAACAGGTAAAAGACGCAGTCAAAGAAATTAAGAAAGACTTTGATTTGTAGAATTTGATTATACTTGGTTTTTTCTTTTTTTTTTATTTAATTAAAAATAAAGTTTAATCGTGTCTATAAACTGTTATTCCTTAAAATAATTCAGCGCGCGTCTTTTGCTGCAAAAGACTTTACGTTTACCCCTTACGAAAATCGCTGAGACAATAACCTGCATTATGATAATAACTTACACTAAGTAAGAAAAAAAGCATTTATATGAAGGCAACCATAATAACTATTGGAGACGAGATTTTAATTGGTCAAATCGTTGACACTAATTCAGGTTTTATTGCAAAATCATTGGACAGAATTGGTGTTGAAATTACAGAAATGATTTCGATCAGCGATGACAAGAAGCATATATTAGACACTTTTGCGCAGTTGCAGAACAAAGTAGATCTGGTAATTGTAACAGGTGGTTTGGGACCTACAAAAGACGATGTTACTAAAAAAACATTCTGCGAATATTTTGATGATGAGCTAGTTGTGAATCCAGAAGTATTGGCTCATGTTACAGAGTTGATAGAGGGTTTTTACAAAAGACCGATTTCTCAAATGAACAAAGATCAGGCATTAGTTCCTTCAACTTGTACGGTACTTCCAAATAAAGTTGGTACGGCACCCGGAATGTGGATGAAGAAAGAAAATACAGTATTTATTTCTCTTCCAGGTGTACCTTATGAAATGAAATATTTAGTTGAGGAGGAAATTATTCCGAAAATTGTCCGTGAATATAAGCGTCCTTATATTATTCATAAAACGATTTTAACATACGGGCAAGGCGAGAGTCTAGTCGCTGAACGTATAGAAAATTGGGAGAATAATCTTCCTGATTTTATTAAACTGGCTTATCTGCCAAATCCTGGAAGAGTAAGATTGAGATTATCTGCCCGCGGTACAAATAAGGAATTGCTGGAAGAGGCTCTTGAAGATAATATAAAATCATTAGATGCTATAATTCATGATATTATAGTAGGTTACGAAGAAAATGAAACAATAGAGTCTGTGGTTGGAAAACTTTTGGCAAAACAAAATAAGACCATTTCGACAGCTGAAAGTTTTACCGGAGGAAAAATTGCTTCGATTTTATCAGCTGTTCCAGGTGCTTCAGGTTATTTTAAAGGTAGTATAGTTTCTTATGCTACCGAGGCCAAGGTTAATGTTCTTGGTGTCTCGCAGGAGTTAGTAGATCAATATTCTGTAGTAAGTGCGCAGGTTGCATCGGCTATGGCTTTGAATGTGAAAGATATACTTAAAACAGACTACGCAATTGCGACAACTGGCAACGCCGGACCATCAAAAGGTGATTCAGATGCTGAAATCGGCACTGTTTTTATCGCTTTGGCAACTCCAACTGATATAATTGTAGAAGAGTTTAACTTTGGTCAACCTCGTGAAAAAGTGATAGATAGAGCGACCATTAAGAGTTTAGAAATATTACAGAAAGAAATTTTGAAAATTGTGCAATAATTTTTTGCTACAATGGTTTATTTTTCTTTTCTTTGCACCCTGATTTTGAATAACGATAAAAGATAAGTATAATGTCAAGAGTTTGTGACCTTACAGGTAAAAGAGCGATGGTAGGAAATAACGTTTCTCACGCTATGAACAAAACTAAGAGAAAGTTTTCTGTAAACTTAGTTAAAAAGCGTTTTTATCTTCCAGAAGAAGATAGATGGATTACTCTTAGAGTAGCAGCATCTACGATAAAAACAATTAATAAAAATGGAATCACTGCTGTTTTGAAAAAAGCGCAGTCAGAAGGATTTATCAAATAATCTTTTCCTAAATAAATATATAGCAAGATGGCAAAGAAAGGTAATAGAATCCAGGTAATTTTAGAATGTACTGAACACAAGACTTCTGGTGTTGCAGGAACTTCTAGATATATAACAACTAAGAACAAAAAAAATACTCCAGATAGACTTGAGATTAAAAAATTTAATCCAATCTTGAAACGTGTAACTGTTCATAAAGAAATTAAATAATTAAGTCATGGCAAAGAAAACCGTAGCATCGTTACAGACATCTTCTAAGAGATTATCAAAAGCCATTAAAATGGTTAAGTCTCCTAAGAGTGGTGCATATACATTCGTAGAATCTATTATGGCTCCTGAAGAAGTTGATGAGTTCTTGAAAAAGAAATAATAACAATCACATTATATAGAAAAGCTGCTTTCATTCGGAAGTAGCTTTTTTATTTTTTATATTTGTCTAAAATTTATAGAAGTAAATAATATACGTTTTATAAAAACTGTCTCTGATTTTTCTTACATCAATTAAAATCAGTAATTTAGTCTTTTGCATTGTATATAAATTAAAAAATTACACTATAAAACCGAGATTATCGATTTTCCTAAAATCATAATCAAAAAAACTAACAACAAAAAAATAATGAGTTTTTTCAAAAAATTATTCTCTACAGACAAAAAAGAGACTTTAGACAAAGGTCTTGAAAAATCAAAAACTACTTTTTTTTCAAAGTTAAGCAAAGCCGTTGCCGGAAAATCTAAAGTCGATGACGATGTATTAGATAATCTGGAAGAAATTCTTGTTGCTTCAGATGTTGGCGTAGATACAACATTAAAAATTATTTCAAGAATTGAAAAACGTGTTGCTGAAGATAAATATTTAGGAACCGAGGAGCTAAACCAGATTCTTCGTGAAGAAATTGGTGCTTTATTATCTGAAACTAATAGAGGTGAAGCTACTGAATTTGAAATTCCAAAAGATAAGAAACCATATGTTTTGATGGTGGTTGGAGTTAATGGAGTTGGAAAAACTACTACTATTGGTAAACTCGCTTATCAATTTAAAAAAGCAGGTTATAAAGTTGTTTTAGGAGCTGCAGATACATTTCGTGCCGCTGCTATTGATCAGTTGCAAGTTTGGGCTGATCGCGTAGATGTTCCGATTGTAAGACAGAACATGGGAAGTGATCCCGCTTCTGTAGCTTTTGATACTTTGCAGTCTGCTGTAGCTCAAAATGCTGACATTGTAATTATTGATACTGCTGGACGTCTGCATAATAAAATCAATTTGATGAACGAATTGACAAAAGTAAAACGTGTAATGCAGAAAGTAGTTGCCGATGCTCCACATGATGTACTTTTGGTTTTGGACGGTTCTACAGGACAGAATGCTTTTGAGCAGGCAAAACAGTTTACTGCCGCTACGGAGGTTACATCATTGGCTGTGACAAAATTAGACGGAACTGCCAAAGGCGGAGTTGTAATAGGTATCTCGGATCAGTTTCAGATTCCTGTAAAATATATTGGAATTGGTGAAGGAATTGAAGATCTACAAGTCTTTAATAAATATGAATTTGTAGACAGCTTTTTTAAATAATATCAAAATGAGTTTTTCTTCTTTAAAAAATATAACGCCTGCTTCTTTTTATTTTGCAAGCGTTATAAGTCTTGTATTTGCAAATGTTTTAAAAGATACGAGTTTGTCTTTTTATTACATTTTATTGATTTTAGGTTTGGCATTCTTTTTTGTAGGAATGCTTAAAAGATCTCGTACTAAAAAATAATTATTGATATAAGGCATTAATTTTTTCCCATAAAGTCTTATCGAAATCAGATAATGCTAAGTTTTCATCATCAGCAGCATCACCCATTCTGATGATTACCATTTTTTTGCTTGGGACAATATATATTTTTTGGTCATTTTTACCCAGTGCCATAAACATGTCATTTGGTGCTGTCGGAATTATGCTTCCTGGAAAAGTCAGCTGTGATTGTGGCAGATGATAATTTGCTTTCCCGTTTAGCCACCATAAATACCCATATCCTAAATTAATATTTTGAGAAGTATTTGTTGCTTCATTAAAGTAATTTTCATTCAGGATAATTTCATTTCCCCATTTTCCTTTATTCAGCATTAAAAGTCCAAAACGCGCCATACTTCTTGACGTACTCGTGTAAACGCTATTAACGCCAAGCTGGACCCAAGCGCCATTCATTCCGATTTTATCTCTTAATTTTGCATTGAAATAGTTCTCCCATGTTTGTCCGCTTGCTTTTGCAACTACGTTTTGCAGTTTTACATAAACATTGTGGTATGCCCATCGCTTTCCAGCATCAGCTTTGTAGATTAGGTTTTCTGGATTTACATCGTCTGTACTGTCATCTAGACCCGATGTCATTGTTAGTAAATGCTTAGGGGTAATTAAATTTTCCTGAGTTAGAGTTTCACTTGTCCAGCCTGTACCAATATACTGAGAAACTTTGCTGTTTATATTTAATAAGCCTTCTTGTTGTGCAATTCCGGTTAGGGTAGATGTTAGCGTCTTTCCGGCACTTGCCCAATACCAATTTGTAGATACTGTATGATTGTTAAAATAATTTTCTAAAACAATCCTTCCATTTACTAGAATAATAAAAGATTTAGAATGTTTTAGCTCTAAGTATGCTAAAAGTGGCTGCACTGCGTTTTGATTCCATTTTAGATCCGAAATGGATTGTGTTTCCCAAGTGGTTCCAGTTAATGGTGGGAAATACATAGTTTGACCGGAAGTCGATTCATCAATAGAAGATTCTTTACTGCAACTGATGAAACATAAGATTATCAGAAACTTAAAAATTGTTTTGGTCATGTTTTTTGGTTTTTGGTTTTGAGTTGGACTAAAAATATAAAAAATAGTTTAATGGAGCTGCAAAAATTATCTCTTATAAAATATATAAGCTTAACTTTGCAGCAACTAAATTTTCTTTAGAAAAAGGAAACCTGATCTTTATGGTTTCGACCACTCTAGATATCATAAAAGATATAATCAGACAGAAGGAAAAAACTTCTTATTCTTGATAATATTGGGATCGGATAAGAATAAAATAAATTTAATAATTTACAGCATGAAAAACACTTTTATGATTTTGGTTTTGTCTCTTTTGTTTGTTGGATGCAAACATGAAATTAAACCAGCGGATATAGCAAAACTTAATGGATATTGGGAAATTACGAAAGTAGTTTTTGATAAAGGTGAAGAGAAGGATTACGGAATGAATGAAAACTTTGATTTTTTTAAAATAAAAGGAAATAAAGGAACGCGTACTAAAGTTATGGCGCAGCTTGATGGAACTTTTTTGACAACGGATACTTATGAAGATGTTTCGGTGCGTTTTGCCGGCGAAAAAATTTACTTGGATTATAAGACAGATTATGCGAAATGGAGTGAGGAATTAATTTCGCTTTCTGATGAAGAGTTGGTTGTTAAAAATACGGAGAACAAAGAATATCATTATAAAAAAACTGGACCAATAAATCTTTTGAACGATGGCAAAGAGACTAAATAACGAAAGTACTGTTGGAGCTGTTTTACAGCAGATTATTCAAACAAATAAATTACAACCCGGAATGGATCAAATTGATGTTAAGGAAGCTTGGCGTCAATTGATGGGAAATGGCGTGAATACGTATACAAAAAATGTCGTGCTTAAAGGAAGTACACTTTATGTTGAACTTGGTTCTTCTGTTCTGCGCGATGAGTTAAGTCACGGAAAGTCTAAAATAATTAAGATGATTAATGAAGAACTGAGACGTGATGTGGTTAAAGATGTCGTTTTGCGTTAGACTTCTTAGATTCTGAATATTAATAATAAAAATAAAACCCACTTCATTGAAGTGGGTTTTTGTTATTCTAAGAAGTCTAAATTAAAACTGCTCTCTTCCGGCAAAATGGAATGCACCTTCGATAGCAGCATTTTCATCGCTGTCTGAACCGTGAACTGCATTTTCTCCAATAGAAGTTGCGTATGCTTTACGAATAGTTCCTTCAGCAGCTTCAGCAGGATTTGTTGCTCCAATTAAAGTTCTGAAATCTTCTACTGCGTTATCTTTTTCTAAAATAGCAGCAACAATTGGTCCGCGTGACATAAATTCAACTAATTCTCCGTAGAAAGGTCTTTCTGCGTGTACTGCGTAAAATGCTTTAGCATCTGCTACAGTTAATTGAGTTAATTTTAATGAAACGATTTTGAAACCGCCATTAGTAATCATTGCTAAGATATTCCCGATGTGTCCGTTTGCAACAGCATCTGGTTTAATCATTGTAAAAGTTCTATTTGTTGCCATTTTTTGTATTTATTAAATTTTGTGCAAAAGTATACTTTTTTTATTAATTGATTTTAATAAATTCATAATTATAGTTCTTTTATTACTCTAATTTGTAGATTTTTATAAAATATAGATTCTCAACTATTGAAGCCTGAAATTTTAAACCTTAAAAATCAATTTGTTTTTATAAAACACCCACAAAATAAGGGTCCAGATTGTAACATATGTGAGCGCACCCGCCAACGAAGCTGTCATTGGATTACTGAAAAACGGAGCAATTCCAAATTCATATAGATAACTTAAAAGATTAATCTGCTTTTCTGGATTTTTAGGATTTTGAAACTGAATCATTACTAACGCCTGCGGAATAATCTGTGAAGCAAAAAATACAATCATTGGGTTTACGCCCCAAATTAAAAATAATTTGAATCCTTTTTTATAATCTGTAATGTCAATTACATAATATAAAATTGAAAAAAAAGTTGTGGCTAAACCTGTAGTGTATAAAACGTAACTGCTGGTCCAAAGGGATTTATTGATTGGGAAAACAAGATTCCAAACCAAACCGCCAATAATTAGTGCTATTCCGGCCCCTGCCATTTTTAAGACGATATTATTTTTGTTAATTTTCAATTGTAATAACTGCCCGATCAGTAAACCAATAATTCCGTTTACAATAGACGGTATTGTACTTAAAATTCCTTCTGGATCCCAGGTTACAGTGCCGTGATACATATGTCCTTTTAATAAAATACTATCAAGCCAAGAAGCTAAATTGGTTGCTTTGTCAAGATTAGGTTCTCCTATTCCGGGAACGGGTATCAATGTCATTATTGCCCAATACCCCAATAATAATGCAATTCCGGTTATGATTTGCGTTCTTTGAGATGTTTTTAAATATAAAAGAGAAATAACAAAATACACAATTGCAATTCTTTGCAGAACTCCCGGAAGGCGTACATCCTGATAAGCTTCGATACCACTGTAAGCTAAAATTAGATAAATAAGTAAAATAGAAACGGCAAGGATGTTTTTTAATTTTGAACTGAAGTTACCCATTAAAGCATATCCCACTGCGATAGTTATAAGTAATCGTCCGACAAGAAGTAGAATTCCGTCGAGATTGAAAAGCTGAATTTTTCCGAAATAATTGAAGAAAATTCCCAAGCAGAACATGCGCAGCGAACGTACCAGAATTTTGTTGAAAGTGGTATCGTCGTAAATTTTATCCGGCATTGCAAGAGGAACAGCAACTCCCATAATAAAAATGAAAAAAGGAAATACTAAATCGGTAAGCGTACAGCCATGCCATTCAGAATGTAAAAGAGGAGGAAATACATGACCCCAATCTCCGGGGTTGTTGACAATTGTCATTAATAAAATGGTGAGTCCACGAAAGACATCTAGCGAAATTAAGCGTTCTTTTACCATTGGTTTTGGGTAAATAGTTAGTTAATAATTTTAAAATCCGCTATTTGGTTTGAAACAATAATTCAAGACCGAGTGGTTATTTTGCCTTGAATTATTGCGGTATTTTTTAAATAATTATAATGTTATAATTGAGAAATTACTTTCTAAAGGTCTTAATTTTTGAGTTAATAATGGAATTAATTGATCTCCTTTTTCCAAATAAAATTCAGAGAAATTAGCCTGACGTTCTTGTAAGCTGTTATTTGGGAACAATTCGAATTGTAAATCTGCAACACGATTGAGTTGATCGTGCAGTTTTCTTTTTTGTGCTTTCAACAACCGTTTCTCTAAGTTTTCTAAACCTTTTTTCTGTTTTACTTCTTGTGCTTTTACTGCGCCGCTAAAAGATTTGTCAGTTTTTTGAGCAAGCTCATATAGAAATTGAAACTGTTTTTCGAGAATTTCTTTTTGAGGAGTTAGGTCAATCGGGAATTCTGAAATTTTATGTGTTATCGCATTTACCAGATCGGCAGATTTGGTAAATAAGTCTTTCCAGCTTAAGCCTAACTGATCTGCTTTTTTAACTTGTTTTTCAGTGGCCAGAAGGACAGAATTTCTCACTAAAATGACAGGAAACGTGACATTTACAGCATCAAAGAAAGATTTTAATTCCAGCCAATAGGCAATTTCACCTCCTCCGCCAATGTAGCATAAATTGGGCAGAATGATTTCCTGATATAATGGACGCATAATTACATTTGGACTGAATTTTTCAGGATTACTTTCTAATAGTGTTAGAATTTCTTCTTTTGTAAATGAAGTTTTCGTGTTGTTAATGACGAATTTATCATTCTCAAAAACAATACGCTCGCGCAGATTATCTTCAATATAAAACAAATTGATTTCACGAGGATTGACCTGAACAGTATAATCTTTTAGCTTTTCGATAGTTTCCTGAACCAATTTGAAAGATTTCTGTTCTAATAATTCTTCTTTTGCATACGGAATAAAAGCACGTTTTAAATCGGCATGATCAGCATCTACAATTACTAATCCCTGCGGAGCAAACAAATTGTTGGCAAGAAAGCGGGTTGCATCGGCGAGATTATTGTGTTTTAAATATGCTTCTTCAAATAACTTCTTTAAAGTATTAGCATTTGTGCTTGATCCTAATTCTAAAGCATAAATCTCAAAAAACTCCGCTAAACCTTCTGTTGAAAGTCTTCCCACAGGACCATTGCTTTCTGTATTCCATCGGAATTTTTTTCCTTTAAAATTAAAATAATTAATCTCTTCAAAATCATGATCTTCTGTTGCCATCCAGTAAATTGGAACAAAATTATAAGCAGGATATTTTGATTTTAATTCTTTAGTAAGATTAATGGTTGAGATGATTTTATAAAGGAAATACAGCGGACCGCTAAAAAGATTTAATTGATGTCCCGTTGTAACAGTAAATGTATTTTCGTGCGCTAAAAGCTCAATATTTTGTTTGGTTAAATCTGAAATTTCAATAGATGCATATTGTTCTTTAAGAACTGAAACTAACGGAATTCGATTTGAATTATTAAAATTCTGCTGTTTTTCAATTATTTGTTTTTCAAAGTTTTCCAGTGTTGGAAAATTATTATACAGCGGATTTAAATCCGGCTTTTGGTCTAAATAATCATGTATCAAAGTCGAGAAATATCCTGAGTTTTGGTAGCTGATACAGTCGGTAGGCATAATTTTAGATTTATTTTTGATAGCTGTAAATTTAAGCAAAATATACAGTTAAAAAGTTTTTTAACGATTGCTTATGATTCGATTTTTATTTTAAATATTAAGTTGTTGGTTATTAGTAGTATATTTTTGCTTTTTTAGACATTAAACACATTTTTATATTAAGTAATTGAAGAGAATTTTAATGTTTTAAGCGAGTGTGATTTTCACAATGATTTTCTATTTTAACAGATAAATATTTGTTACTTTCAGAAAATAGATTCATTTTTATATCCTATTTTCATAAAAAAAAAAACTATATCAAGATCTAATGAAAGACATCTCAAATAAAAAGAACTCGTTAAAACATGTTCTTTTTGGAAGCTTAATTGGCACTACAATCGAATTTTTTGATTTTTATATCTATGCAAATGCTGCAGTGCTTGTATTTCCTCAATTATTTTTTCCGAGTTCCGATTCGACTATGGCAACTCTGGAATCACTGGCAACTTTCTCAATTGCTTTTTTGTCGCGCCCATTAGGTTCGGCATTTTTTGGTCATTATGGAGATAAAATCGGACGTAAGTTTACGTTGGTTGCTGCTTTATTAACCATGGGAATTTCGACTGTAACTATTGGTTTTTTACCAAGTTACGCCAGTATTGGTGTTGCTGCTCCGCTTTTATTGATGTTATGCCGATTTGGACAAGGAGTTGGTTTAGGAGGCGAGTGGGGAGGAGCGGTTTTGTTAGCTATAGAAAATGCACCGCCGCATAAACGTGCGTGGTATGGAATGTTTCCGCAATTGGGTGCGCCAATCGGATTATTGCTTTCAGGAGGTACTTTCTTGTTATTAACAGATTCTATGAATAGTGAAGATTTTATGAAGTATGGTTGGAGAATTCCTTTTATTGCCAGTTCTCTTCTTGTTATTGTAGGGTTTTATATTCGAACTAAAATTACCGAAACTCCTTCTTTTGAAAATTCAAAAAAAGAGCAGGAAGAAATAAAAATACCATTCTTCACTTTAATAAAATCCTATCAGAACCAGCTTATTTTTGGAACATTAGCTGCAGTTACAACATTTTTAGTGTTTTATTTGATGACTGTTTTTACATTAAGCTGGGCTACTTCTGATTTGGGTTTTGCTAAAAGAGATTTCTTATTGATTCAGATGTTTTCAGTTTTATTTTTTGCTGCTTTTATTCCTGTTTCAGCCTTGGTTGCAGATAAAATCGGCCGACGTAAAATATTAATTATAACTACGACTGCAATTGCTGTATTTGGGTTTTTCTTTTCGTATTTTTTAAATTCTGGAAGCTCGGTTTTGGTTACCTTGTTTGTATGTCTAGGAATGTCCTTAATGGGATTTACCTACGGACCTTTGGGGACATTTTTATCCGAGTTATTTCCAACTGCTGTTCGTTATTCAGGTGCGTCATTAACCTTTAATATGGCTGGAATTCTTGGAGCAGCTTTTGCTCCAATGATTGCAATTTGGCTCGCAAGTACTTATAGTTTAACGTACGTTGGTTTTTATCTGACAATAGCAGCTTGTATTTCGTTATTTTCTTTATTGGTTATTAGCAAAAAACAACATAAGTTCTAATAAAGTTTTATCTCAAAAAAAGGCCTTCTAATTATAGAAGGCCTTTTTAATTTATCTCTTTAAGCTAAAATGACTTTTGAATTCAACTCCATTTAAGCGTGTCACTACAAACCAATAATCTGTAGCAGGTTCGTCTTGGCCAATGTAAGTGCCGTCCCACGCAGTATTTACGGTTATTTCTTTAATAAATTTACCATAACGGTCAAATATTCTAATTCCGGAATTTGGTGCCAGATAAGCAAAATCAATTGTCCAGGTATCATTATAGCCGTCATTATTTGGTGTAAAGAATTTAGGAAACGGAAGTTCATCTACGTAATTTATACACTCCGAAGTTAGAGCTTCAAGAATCTGAACTGTTACTGGAACTCGTTCACTTTCACAGCCAATTATAGTTTGTGTAGCGTAATAGGTAATGCCGTTTTCCAGTGGAGTAGATTCGGATAAATTTATTCCGCCCATTATTTCGCTGTACCATTTTATATTTTGTCCGCTGATTTTAATGTTTTTAATTGCAGCATTTTGCTGAATACAAAAACGTTGATTAGCATCCCCAATTGGATCTTGCGTATCCTGAATCTTTATCGTTACTGCTAATCTTTTACTCTCACAGTTGTTTATGGTTTGCGTTGCATAGTAAGTACGCTCTGTTAATGAAATGCCAGAAGTTAAAAAATTTTCTGAAGATGGGCTGTCGTACCATTTTATATTTTGCCCGTTAATTATAATGTCTTTGATTAAGGTATTCTGCTGAATACAAAAAGTCTGCACACTTGCACCAGTTGGATTAGCAGTAAAATCTGTAAACGGAATTAAGACCACTTTTGAAGCTTCAGAAACACAGCCATTCGAATTTTTAATTTTAGTGAAATAATCTCCCGGCGTTAGAAATTCTGAGACATTAGATGTTGTCCATGTTAATCCATTATCAAAGCTATATGCCGAAGCACTTGTATTTATCGTTATTTTTCCTTTTGGATTTGAACAATCAGGCTGCAATAAGTCCGTTAATGGTGCAATAGGATAATCTAAAGGCTTTTCAATTTTAATAGTTACTGCATTTGACTCGCAGCCTGCAGCATTTTTGGTTTTGATAGAATAACTGCCAAAAGCTAATTTGCCAGATTTAGGATTACTGGTCCAAGTAGTTCCTCCATCAAAACTGTAAGCATTCTCCAGAGTTGTAATTTCAATAGAACCAAAAGGATCAGCGCAAGTAGAAGGCTGAACAATCAGAGTTTCAGGTGACTTTGGTGCACTTGCTGGAGGATTAATTATCGTTTCTGCAGCATCTGAAATACATTCGCTTCCAATTTCTTTTGTTCGAACATAATAAGTTCCCGGAGCTAATGATGCTGAAGTTTGACTTTTGCCCCAAGTTTTTCCATTATCAAAGCTGTATTCTCCTTTAACAGTGTTTACTACAATTGATCCGTAATTATCACAGCCAACTGGTTGTTTGGTCGTTATTTGTGGTGCTTTTGGAACTGGGATTTGAGTAATTGTTTTCATACAGCTAGGTTCAGATATACATCCTTCAGCATTTTTGATTCTTAAACAATATTCTGTGTTTCCGTTTAAATTAGTTGCCACAGGATTTGTTGTCCAAGTAATTCCATTATCAAAACTGTATGCAGCAGCAGGAGTTTCAATTTTAATTACAATACCTGTTGCAGATCCGCCTTCGCACAATGGTTGTTCTGAACCGTATGAAGTTATTTTGTAAGAAGTATATGGAGAAATTTTTACCTGAGCCGCTTCAGAAATACATCCATTGGTATTTTTTATTTTAATTAAATAATCTGCTGGAGGCATACTGCTTTTTGAATTTGCAGTCTGCCATGTCAGACCATTATCAAAACTATAAGCAGCTGCAGCAGTACTTATAGTAATACTGCCCGTTGGAGTTAAGCAAGTAGGCTGAACTGTTGTAAATGTTGGAGCTTCTATAGTATTTTTTGAATTTAAAACAACAATAGTTGCTTCTGAAGGACAGCTATAACTGTTTTCTTTTATTTTTACAGCATAAGTCCCAGGGGCCAAAAGTCCTGAAGTTGCGTTTGTAGTCCAGGTAATACCATTGTCGTAACTATAAGATGAAGCATAATTTTTTACCGTTATACTTCCGTCCTTAACCCCGCAATTACTTGGCATAACCGTTGTAACATTTGGTTTTGGAGATAAATATAAATTAGTATTAATGTAAACATACTGACCGTTTGATTCACATCCTTTATTACTTTTAATTTTTATGTAAACATAGCTTGTAGAAGGATTATCAAGAACAGGATTTGTGGTCCATGTGCTTCCATTGTCAAAGCTGTATTGATCTGCAGTTGTGGTTATGGTTATTTTTCCTTTTGTTTCGCAAGTAGGCTGTACAACATCGTATGTTGGATAATCCAGATAAAAAGGCTGAATGTAAGCATTTTGATAATTTGAAGTACATCCTAATTTATTTTTAATCATTATATAATAATAACCAGAAGTTAAATTGGATGCGATAGGATTTGTCGTCCAAGTATTTCCACTATCAAAACTGTATTGATCTGCAACTGTTGTAATAGCGATAGTTCCTGCTTTACCGCAAGTCGGCTGTTCTACTTTAAATTCTGGATTGTCCAGATAAAAAGGAGGCACATATACATAAAGATAGTTAGACTTACAGCCCAAATTATTTTTAATTAAAATATAATAATAATTTCCAGGTTTTGGACTGGATAAAATAGGATTTGTCGTCCAGGTATTACCATTGTCAAAACTATAGAAATCTGATTTCGTAGTAATCGTGATGCTTCCAGGTACTCCGCAAGCAGGCTGTACCATTGTATATTCTGGATTATCAAGGTAAAAAGGCTGTATATAAACATAATGTCCCTCAGAAGTACACCCAGCCTTATTTTTAATTTTAATATAATAATAATTATTTGGAGTTAAGCTGGAAAGAACTGGATTTGTGGTCCAAGTACTTCCATTATCAAAACTATAAAAATCCGACGGAGTAGATATAGTTATATTTCCATTATTCCCGCAACTAGGCTGTACTACTGTAAATACCGGTTTGTCTAAATAAAATGGTTTTATAAATATTTGAAGATAATTAGAAACACAACCAGAACTATTTTTAATTTTTATATAATAATAGCTGTTCGTGTTTAGATTGGATAGAGTTGGGTTTGTAGTCCAGTTGGTTCCATTATCAAAACTATAAAAATCTGAAACAGTTGTAATAGTAATACTTGCGTTTTGCTCACAAGCGGCCTCAGTTAAAATATAGTTGGGATTAGCCAGATAATTAGAATCCAGATATATACCCACAGTATTAGATTCGCAGCCCAGATTATTTTTAACTTTTATGTAATAATAACCGCTGGTCAAATTTGTTTTCTTAGGATTTGATGACCAAGTACCGCCGCCGTCAAAACTAAAAAAGTCGGCTTTTGCAGTAATCTCAATGCTTCCTATATTACCACAACTCGGGTTAACAGCAACATAAGTTGGATTTGGAAGGTAAAATTGATCCAGATTAACATAATGAAAAGTAGAAGAAATACATCCAATTTCATTTTTAATCATAATATAATAGGTTCCTGCTTTTAAGTTAGAAGCAGTTGCGTTTGTCGTCCAGGTATTACCATTGTCAAAGCTGTATTCATGTGCCGGTGTTGTTATGGTAATACTGCCGCCCTTTTCGCAGGTTGGTTTAGTAAACGTAAATTCTGGATTTGGTAAATAAAAATAATCCAGATATACATACTGAGAATAAGATATACAGCCCAATTCATTTCTAAATATAATTTGATAACTTCCCGGAAGAAGATCATTTGCTACAGGATTTGTAGTCCAGGTTTTTCCTCCATCAAAGCTGTATTCATAAGCTTCAGAAGTAATTTTTATTGTTCCTCCTGTACCGCATTTTGGCTGAATTTTGGTAAAGCTAGGATAAGATTTTAAATAAAATTGTTCAATATTGGCATAGGTCGTATTAGATTCACAGCCATTATTAGTTCTAATTTTAATTAAATACATACCCGGTTTCAAATCAGTTGCAACAGGCTCAGTAGTCCACGTTTTTCCGTCATCAAAACTATATTCGTCTGCGGTGGTGTTTACAGATATCTGTCCGCCTTTTCCGCATACCGGCTGAACAGTACTTAAAGTTGGAGCTTTTAAGTATATTCTATTTATAGTAGCAAACTGTGATGAAGATTGACAGCCCGCTGCATCTTTAATTTTTATTAAATAACTTCCCGGAGTTAAATCACTTGCAGTGGAATTTGTCGTCCACGTTGCTCCGTCATCAAAGCTGTATTGTGCAGCATTTGGAGCATTTATTGTAATCGAACCTTTTCCGTCACAAGTTGTAGGCTGTTTAATAGTCAAATCTGAATTGGCTAGTAATTGAGGAGCAACAATATTAACTCCCGTAGCCGAAGAAACACAACCAGTAAGCGTTTTTATTTTTACAAAGTGAGTACCAACAGGAAGCAATGCTTTAGTCGAACTTTCCTGCCAGGTTTTTCCGTTGTCAAAACTGTATTCTGCAGCCTGAGTTGTTATTTTTATGATACCTGATGTAACAATACAATTGGGTTGAACAGTTGTAAAAGCAGGTCCGGGAATACTGTTGTTTATTGTAGCTTTGGTACTTATAAAACATGTGTTTTTATCCGTAACTTTTACAGAATACTGCCCTAAACTTGTTACAAATGCAGGAACTTTATAAGTTTCATCTGTAGCACCTATAATCGCAATTCCGTTTTGATACCATTGAAACGTTTTTTCAGAGCTTAAAGATTTAGTTATTTCTGCAGTTAAAACTAAATTGCCATCGCAAAATATACCTTGCTGTGTAATGTTTACTCCAAAAGACTCAGAAGTATTTAATAATAAATTATCAAACAAAAAATAAGGAAAATCTACGGCGTTGTTATTAGGATAAGATGCCGGAAGAACCGGCGGCGAACCTAACATTATCGCATTTATATTGACTGTTGGTGTAAACGAAATTGTAATTTCTCCCCACACAGAAGCCGGCGTATAGAGTGCATGCCCAATTTCGACCCAAGTCGGATCTACTACATTGGGGCTAAAGGTTGTGTTTAATGGTAAATTTTGCCCATTGGCGCAACCATACAAGGTAACGTTGACGGGTTCGAGAGAATCTACATTACTGCCCGAAGACAATTCGCCGTTATTGTATATTTTTAAACCTGCAATGTTAAAAGTTAACTGATAATTTGTTCCGGCTACCATTGGTGATGATAGTGTCGCACCCAAATATTCATTCCAGTTTCTTAAAAATAAAGCTCCGGCAATTCCATTTCCGTCAGGGAAAGTGTTTAATCCCAAGTCTTTAATCGAATTAGCGATAAATCCGCACGTATTAAAATAATCTGTGGTAGCAGTCGTAGCCTGAATCCAGGGAGTAGCATATTTTAATTCTGAAAAAGAACTCGGACAGCCCGATTTTGTTTCAAAAGAAGGATTGGGGATAATAGAAGTAATTGGACTTTTAGTGCAAATACAATCTTCGTCATTTAAGTCTATTTTCCCATCTCCGTCATCATCAACGGCATTGTTGCAGATTTCCTGAGAATATGTAAAAATTGAAAATAGTAAGAATAGAAAAAGTAAAGTTCTCTTCATATGTGGTATTTGGTGTTATGACAAATGTAATTAAATATCTACAAAATAAAATTAAAAAACACGCCGCTTTCACAAATAAAATCTTTTCCCGAAAAGTCCCCAATATCCCGTATTTTTGCAAAAAAATAATAGTGCCTTGAAAACTAAACTTTTTGTAATAACACCGCCATTTACGCAACTGAATACTCCGTATCCGGCAACCGCTTATATAAAAGGATTTCTAAATACCAAAAATATTGAGTCTGTTCAGGCAGACCTGGGTATTGATGTAATTTTAGAATTGTTTTCAAAAAAAGGTCTTGTTGACTTGTTTAATATTTCAAGTTTCAGGTTTCAGGTTTCAGGTTCTGAAGTGTCGGATAATTCCAAACGTATTTTTGCTTTACAAGATGAATACATTAAAACCATAGATCCCGTAATTCAGTTTCTGCAGGGAAAAAATCCAACTTTGGCTTTACAGATTTGTCAAGAAGATTTTCTGCCAGAAGCTTCTCGTTTTGCACAGCTTGAAGAATTGGACTGGGCTTTTGGAACAATGGGAACGCAGGATAAAGCAAAACATCTCGCGACTTTATATCTTGAAGACATTTCGGATTTTATTGTAGAATGTGTCGATGAAAATTTTGGTTTCAGCCGATATGCCGAACGTTTGGGCCGAAGTGCCAATTCTTTTGATGAATTATATCAAGCCTTACAGCAGTCGCCAACTTACATCGACTCCATTTTAATTTCTCTTTTGAGAGTTAAAATCGAAGACATAAAACCTACATTATTTTTAATTTCTGTTCCCTTTCCGGGAAATTTATACAGCGCTTTTAGATGTGCGCAATGGGTAAAGCAAAATTATCCCGAAATTAAAATTTCGATGGGAGGCGGTTTTCCAAATACAGAATTGCGTTCACTTTCAGACAAACGTGTTTTTGAGTTTTTTGATTTTATTACCTTAGACGATGGCGAAGTGCCAATTGAAGAATTAATATCCAATTTAGAAAATCCAAATCTCAATTCGTATAAAAGAACCTTCTTATTAGAAAACGGAGAAGTTGTTTATAAAAATAATTCGTTAAAACACGATTATAAACAAGCCTATGTAGGAACACCAGATTATTCAGATCTTCCTTTAGATAAATACATTTCTGTTATCGAAATCGTAAATCCGATGCACAGAATGTGGAGTGACGGACGATGGAATAAACTAACAATGGCACACGGCTGTTATTGGGGAAAATGTACTTTCTGTGATATTTCATTAGATTATATAAAAGTTTATGAACCTGTTGCAGCAAGTCTGCTTTGCGACCGCATAGAAGAATTAATTGAGCAGACCGGACAAAACGGATTTCATTTTGTAGATGAAGCCGCACCTCCGGCTTTAATGCGGGCTTTGGCGCTTGAAATCTTAAAAAGAAAACTGGCCGTAACCTGGTGGACAAACATTCGATTCGAAAAGAGTTTTTCTAAAGATTTATGTTTGCTATTAAAAGCTTCCGGCTGTATTGCAGTTTCTGGAGGTCTGGAAGTTGCTTCAGACCGATTGTTAAAATTAATAGATAAAGGCGTTACGGTCGAGCAGGTTGCAAAAGTGACCCGAAATTTTACCGAAGCCGGTGTTATGGTGCACGCCTATTTGATGTACGGATATCCGACGCAAACTATTCAGGAAACTGTAGATAGTCTCGAAATGGTGCGCCAATTGTTTGAAGCTGGAGTTTTGCAATCCGGATTCTGGCATCAGTTTGCACTCACAGCACATAGCCCGGTTGGATTATATCCTGAAAAATTTGGTGTAACCAAAAAAACAGAAACTATTGGTGCTTTTGCAAATAATGATATTGAATACGTTGATTCAACAGGAATTAATCATGATAAATTCAGCTTCGGATTAAAGAAATCACTTTTTAATTTCATGCACGGAATCTGTTTTGATTATGAATTGCAGGATTGGTTCGATTTTAAAATTCCGAAAACAAAAATTCATGCCGACTTTATTTTCAATGCTTTAGAAGAGCAAAATGATTTTAATACAAAACCAAATGCAAAAGTAGTTTGGCTTGGAGGAAAAGCAGCAGCAGAAACCTTTACAAAATCTAAAAAAGGAAGAAGCTGGGAAATGATGTCTCTTACTTTTCACGACAAAAAGCAAAGTTTTAATATTCAGACCAGTAAAGACGAAGGCGAATGGCTTGTAGAAATTTTAAATAAAATTTCTATTTCTAACACGAAGAATTATACTTTTCAGGAAGTGAAAAATGATTTCGAAACTTCTCTTGAAGATTTTGAATTATTTTGGTATTCAAAACCTGTAAATACATTGCGAGAGTTTGGATTGTTGGTTCTTTAAAAATACGATTAATTTTTTGTTACCCAATAATGAAGATCTCTTTCTAAATCATAAACCATTCTTTTTACACTTCTTCGAATAATAAAATAAGGAACTCCTAACATAAAAAACATGTGAATTAGAATGAAAGGAATAACAAACAATGGAATCGGATTATTATCAGCAGAAAGAAAAGCTCCCATAATAAAGATAGAATAGAAAATAATCATTATTCCTAAAATAAAAATCATTCTTTTTTTAAAACCATTAATTTCAGCATTTATATTGAGCACGTTATTATTTTCGGATATGCGGCCTGTTACTTTTGCAAATGAATAATTGGTGTCAAATAATTTTTTGCGTTTTTTAAGTTCAAATTCGTTATTAGAGATACTGCCTTTATATTCATTTGTACTTGATTGAAAAACTTCAAAAGGAACATAGCTTAAATCAGACTGATCCACATTGTTTCTAAATTTTTGAATAAAATCTATTTTTGAAACTGGCAGCTGTATAGTAATGTCTTTAATTAATTGAATTTTTCTTAAAAAATCGCTCATTTATTTGGTTTGATTTAGAGACCAAATATAATATTATAATTGAAAAATAGTAGTAAATAAAAAGTATTTAATGACCAGTTGATTGTAATTTAAAAGAAAGCATTTTAACACATAGAAACATAGTTTTTAGAGGTGTAAAAAGAAGTTTAAAAAAGAAACTAGTTTCTTTACACATAGCTATGTTTGTTAATATCAGTGAAACGCCTTTTATAACTTTACAATCCCGAAGCTTCGGGACTATGATTCTATGTGTTAAAATAATTAGATAAAGTTAATATTCTACACATTCGCCGTCACTGGGAATCACAGTTTTAGACAAGAGATTATGTTCAATTATAGCTTGTTTTAATTTCTCTCTCGTTGTAGGGCAATGATTTAAAGCTTCTAAATGATTTGCAAAAACTTTTCCCGGAGCAAGAACAGCAAATTTCAAAATATCATTCATTCGCATTAATAAAGGCTGGCCAATATCTAATCTGGCAGTGCCGCAGGCAACGGTTGCAATGTCCGGTTTCAATTCAGTCAAAACCTTTTCTACATCTTCTGTAAAAATAGTATCAGAACTAATGTAAACCGATTTTTCATTAAGAAGTTCGATATGAAAACCCATCACATTTCCCATTAGTTTTGCAATAAAGCCATAACCGTGAACAGCAGGAATTCCTGTAATTTTTCCGTCTAAGAAATCCTGAGGTTTCCAATATTCTAAAGTCTGCACCACAGTCAGTCCTCTTTGAAGTAGTTTTTTCTCATCTTTTGTGCTGCAGATTACCGGAATTGATTTTCGTCTTAAAAAAACTTCGCCCGCTTTATCTAAATGATCTGAATGTAAATGCGTTATAAGACAATGCGTAACTTTACTCAAGATTTCTCTGCTGTTTTTGGGCAGTGCTGTAAGCGGATTTCTTTTAGGATTGTAACGAAATAAAGTAAAAGGCGGAATAGTTTTTCTTTTACCTAGCATTGGGTCAATTAAAATGACATGCTTTTCCGTTTCAATGACTAAAGTGGCGTTACGTAAATGATGCAATTTCATATCTGGAATAATTTGATATTAAAAATACAAAATTTTATAAATTTAAGTGTATAAATTACATAGTAAATCTAAAACCAATTCCGTGAAGATTTTCTATAGAAATTCCTTCTTCGTTTACTAGAATTTTACGCAGACGTGAAATAAAAACATCCAGACTTCTTCCCATAAAATAATCATCGGTTCCCCAAAGCGAGGTTAAAATCTGTTCTCTTTTTAAAACCGAATTTTTATTGTCAAGAAATAACTTCAGCAATTCGGCTTCACGCTGTGTCAGTCCAATTTTTTCATTTTCATTAAAAAGAATAAAATTTTTAGTATCAAACTGATATTTTCCGATTTCGTAAACAAATTTATCAGCAAGGTTATTTTTTTGAGAGCGTTTTAAGAAAATTTCGATCTTCAACAATAACTCTTCAATGCTGAAAGGTTTTACCAAATAATCATCAGCCCCAAGACGCAGTCCTTTTATGCGGTCTTCTTTTAAAGTTTTAGCCGAAAGAAAAATAATCGGAATATTGGTATTCATTTGTCTAATCGCCTCAGCCAATTCAAAACCATCCATTTTTGGCATCATAATATCAAAAATACAAATATCAAAATCTTCTTTTTTAAAGGTTTCAAAACCTGATTTTCCGTCAAGACAATGCGTTACCTCATAGTTGCTTTGTTCCAGATTATCTTTGGTTAAAAAAGCTAAAGTTTCATCGTCTTCAGTATAAAGTATCTTGAATTGTTTCATTTTTTGTGAGGAATAGACAAGGTTATTGTAATGCCGTTTTCTAAATTATTTTCAGCTTTTATTTTCCAGTTTTGCAATATGCAGATTTCTTTTACGTAATATAAACCAAGACCAAAACCGTTTACTTCGTTGCTTTTTTCATTTGGGCAACGGTAAAATTTATCAAATATAAAAGGTATTTTTTTAGGTGTAATTCCGATTCCGTTATCTGTAAATTCTAATTTGAGAACATTATTTTCCTCCGTAATTCTTATTGTAATTTCTGGTTTTTTATTGCAGTATTTTACAGCATTATCTAATAAATTATAAACCAGATTAGAAAAATGAAAAACATCAGTTTCTATTTGATATTCAGTAGAATTTGCTTCAATAGTAATAACAGCATCAGGATATTTTAATTGAATGTTCGTTATTGTTTCTTCGATAAGCGGCACAATGGCAACATTTTCCTTTTTTAATTCTAAAGGCGTATAATCAGATTTTGCAATGCTTAAAATTTTCTCAATATGACTATTAAGTTTGTTGCTTTGCTTAATAATAATATCGGTATACGTATGCAGTTTTTTATCTTCTTTAATTGGATTTTGTTCAATCAAATATTTAGAAGCAATTAAAATAGAAGACAGCGGCGTTTTAAACTCATGCGTCATATTATTGATAAAATCACGCTGTAATTCCGAATATTTTTTTTGCTGTAAAAGTTTAAAAATAGAATAGACATAAATCAATAAAATAAGAATCAAAGCCGTAGAAAGTACAAACCAAAAACGCATCGAACTAAATAAATATGTAGTTTCATTAGGGAAACGTACTGCAAAATAATACACAAGATTTTTGTGTTTAGGAAAATATACCGTCTTATTTTCTTTTCCTTTTTTAGATAAAGAAATATAATCTCCATAGATCATTTCATCACTTTGACAGTTGTACATTGCGTACTCAAAATCTGTGGTAATATTCATTTTCTTGAATTCCGTTTTCAGATAAAACTCCAAAATTTCGGGTTCAAAATCATTATCAATATTTACGATATAATAATCATTGGCAATTTTCTGAACCGGATTTTGAGCCGGAAGTTCATGATTTGTTCCTTCATATAATTTTTTTGCCACTTCAAGAAGAGCGATATGTGCTTTTTGGCTCAGCTTTTTCTGCTCGAGCGTAAAAGCTTCTTTAGTCCAGAGTAACTGCGCCAGTAATATACTGATAATGGCAATTAATCCTAAAATTATGATACTATTAAGTTTATTTATTTTCAAGGAAAAAGCTGTTTTTAAAGTGTAATATTAATGAAATTTTAGCTGAAAACATGCGATTAACAAGTCATTAACAAAGATTTGAAACCAGTTAACAGCCATTAAAAAAGATCTGGAATACCTTTGTAATGTAAAATTAGAACTATAAACCATTTAATATATATCATTATGAAAGTAATCAAATTTTCTATGCTGGCATTAGCGTTAGGATTAATGTCTTTTTCAGCAATTGCACCAGTAAAAGCAGTAATTTATCATGTAGAAAGCAATGTTACAGCTTCTTCAATTCTTTGGAAATCAGAAACAATTGATGTTGGAGAAATTCCACAAGGAACTCCAAAAGCAATTGTGTACGAATTTAAAAACACAGGAAAAACAGCTGTAGTAATTACAAATGTTCAGGGATCTTGCGGTTGTACTGCAACAGATTATACAAAAGAACCTGTACAGCCGGGAAAAACTGCCAAAGTTACAGCAACTTACAATGCAGCAAACAAAGGCGGTTTTACTAAAACTGTTACCGTTACAACAAGTGCAGAAACAGCACCAAAAATCCTTACTCTAAAAGGAACAGTTATCTAAGAATTTTAATAGGTTGGTTATATCGCAAAACTCCAAGCATGTAATGTGTCTGGAGTTTTTTTTATTTTATTCACTGATGTTTTTAAACGCTTTTTTTTAACAAAAAATATTGTCTTAAAATGATATTTATTTTTTTTACTAAAACTTTGATATTATAAAAACTTTTATAATTTTATTCAAAAAATTTTTATGAAAATTTGGTCTGCAATTGCTGCGATTGTTATTGTTTTTACTGTTGTTTCTTGTAACTCTAAAGGAGAAAAAAAAGAAAATTCTAAAG
>NZ_MUHF01000017.1:38351-188334 GCF_002217435.1 Flavobacterium reichenbachii | reverse complement strand
TCAAAGCGGGTGCAAAAGTACAACCTTTATTGACTTCTGCAAGCTTTTTTTTAAACTATTTTGAAAGTTTTTTTGAATTTTATCATAACCTTCTGATAACACAAAACTTACACTTTTAAATTATTTTAAATTATTACGGAATTTTCCTGCATAGTTTGTTTTTTATCAATTATACCTTTTTAAGAAGTGGTTATTTTACGGATTACATATCTTTATATTTCATATCACAGCAACTATTCATATTAATATAATAATATGTGCAATGTCATATGTCTTAAAAATACACCTAAAATATAATTTAAGTGATATCTGTAATTATTTGTAACAACCTTACAGGAAGAAAACCTAAGCGGTACTAAATCTGAAAGCTGTTTTAATTTACTGGCTATACTATATAGTAGTAAATTAAAACAGCTTCAAAATTTATATAGAGAAATAGGTTCAATCTACATTCTCATCTATGGAAATGCTAATTAAAGGAAAATTTGAATTTCTTTTCCTCGTTTGTAAACAATTCATTACTCTAACTGTTCTCTGTCCTAAATTTCTTCACTTCATCTAAAGAAATACTTGGATTGGCTCCAGGTGATCCAGCAACTAGAGCACCTACTGCAGATGCAAAGTCAATTGCTTCTTGCGGATCTTTATCTCTCAGCAATGATGTTATTAATGCAGCCAGAAAAGAATCTCCTGCGCCTACAGTATCTATTACGGTTATAGGATATCCGTTATTGTAATAAAGTTTTCCATTTACAAACAAAACCGCTCCGTCTCCGCCTTTTGTTACGCAAATTGTTTTAGTATCTGTTTTTTCAGCAATAAACTTTATATTCTCTGCTAAACTTGTGTCGGGTGAATTGAATGCTTGGGCAATTTCCAATAACTCTTCATCATTAAATTTAATAAAATCTGCGGTAAGCATCAAACTGTCGATAACATCATAAGAATAGTGTGGTTTTCTTAAATTCACATCAAAAACTTTATATACTTTATATGATAAAAGTTGTTCTAATGCACTTCTCGACACAGCATCCCGACAGACCAGACTTCCATAAATAAGAACATCTGCTTCTGAAACTATTCGTTTTGCAGTTTCGTTTAAAACAATTTTGTCCCAGGCCGAAGGATAGTTAATTTGATAACTTGCCGATCCGCTTTCATTTAAAGTAACCTGAACCAAACCTGTTGCAAATTCTTCTGATTCAATAATAGAATTGGTTTCTAGTCCCAGATTTTTAATCTTTTCAATAATCGCTTTTCCGTCTGCATCATTTCCTACACAACTTATCATTCCAACTTCGCATCCTAAAGATTTCATACGAAGGGCCACATTAAGCGGTGCTCCTCCTATTTTCTTTTCGTTATCAAAAACATCCCAAAGTACCTCGCCGTAAGATACTGCCTTAAGGCTTTTTACGTCATTCATTATAAGCAAATTTTATATTTATCTCTTTTTAGTTGTTTATTTCAACAGTAGAAATTGCAACATCTATTGCTTAAATATACTCAAAAATGACCAAAATTTGTTTGAATTACATAAATTTTTATTTGAAAACCCGATGCAGTTATTTCATTTACAAGTATTTTTTCTTTTAAATTATTTGAAACCAATCTTTTACTTCTTCCTGAATATTTTCTTCTTTTAATTGAGATTCAAATTCATTAGAAGAAGAATTATATTGATAATCTTTTTGCCATTCTTTATAATTTGCCGCTATTTTTTGCACTGCCTCACAAAAAAACAAAACTTCATCATCTGTCATTATGGGGTGAAGTGATAACCGAACCCAGCCGGGCTTGTTGGTTTGGTTTCTTTGTAATAATTCGTCTGTAATTTTAGTTGATGTTTTATTGTCTATATCAAATAAATAATGTGCATAAGTACTCGCACAAGACCATCCGCCTCTGACCTGAATTCCGAAACGGTCGTTTAAAAGTCTCACAATCAAATTATAATGAATATCTTTAATTATAAAAGAAACACATCCAATTCGATCAACTTCTAAATCTCCTAATAAAGTTAAACCGCTTATTTTTTGAAGTTCAGAATAACAAAGTTCCAATAGTTCCTTTTCTCTATTATGAATGTTCGAAACTCCCATTTGATTTTTCAATTCTAAAGACAAAGCAGTTCTCATTACCTGGAGAAAACCTGGAGTTCCTCCATCTTCCTTAACCTCAATAATATCACTGTATTGATATCCGCCCCACGGATTTGTATATTTTACATTACCGCCTCCCGGATTATCAGGAATATTTGATTGATACAATTTTTCATTAAAAATTAAAACACCACATGTTCCCGGGCCTCCTAAAAATTTATGAGGAGAAAAGAAAATAGCATCTAAACGCTCTTCTGGATTTGCCGGATGCATATTTATTGTAACATATGGCGCCGAAGCAGCAAAATCGACAAAACAGAATCCGCCGTGTTGATGCATAATTCTTGCTAATTCATGATAAGGCGTAATAATTCCCGTAACATTGGAACATGCTGTAAAAGAACCAATCTTTATAGTTCGATCTGCATATTTACTAATTGTTTCTTCTAATATTTGAGGACTTACCAAATTGTTCTCGCCAGGCGGTAAAACCACAACATCTGCAATTGTTTCATACCAAGAAACCTGATTAGAATGATGCTCCATGTGTGTAATAAAAACGACCGGACGATTATTTTTATCTTTTGCAAAAGGTACATCTGTACGCAGACCAATAAAGCGCTGCAGTTTGGACAATGCTGCTGTCATACCTGATCCTGTAGTAACCAAACAATCTGATTCGTCTGCATTGACATGTTTTTTGATTATATCTCTGGCATGCAGATAAGCATATGTAGAGGCTTTTCCGGTTTGACTTGAAAATGAATGTGTATTGGCAATCATCGGTCCAATTTTGTTAAGCATAATATCTTCAATCGGAATATATAATCTTCCGCTGGCTACCCAATCTGCATATAATAGGTTTTGTTTTCCGTAAACAGATTCAAAACTGTGATTGACTCCCAATGTATTTTTTCTAAATTTTGAAAAATATTTCTCTAACTGACTTTGTTCCGTTTTGTTCTCAATTGCATTCATTTCCGTATCTCTTTTAATGTAACTTTATTCTCTTAATCTATCTGAAAGAATTAGTGATTAAATCTTTCAAAAAACTCGTAAGTTCTTAACAGCTGATCGATTCTCTGGCGATTATCGCCGCTTCTCGTCAATTCGTGGCTTGCACCGGGCTGTCTCACATATTCTACAGGCTTGCCTAAAACTTTAAGACTTTTGTACAACATCTGACTTTGTGTAACTCCGGTACGATTATCATTATCTCCGTGAAAAATCAAGAATGGAGTATTAATATTTTCTACATAATTAATAGGTGATTCCCGTTGTAAAATTGCTTTGGTCTTTTCTTCCCAAGGATAACCTCCAAAATATCTCGGAACCATTCTCCATACGTTTGCTTCTCCAAAAAAAGTACTAAAATCATAAACTCCACGCTGACTTGAAGCTGCTTTGAATCTTTGATCGTGGCTGATGATCCAGGTGGTTAAATAGCCTGCATACGAACCGCCCGTAATAAAAAGTCGGCTTTGATCTGCCCAGCCTTGTACAACGGTTTTGTCTAATGCCGTTAAAACGTCGCTCGCAGGTCCAGTTCCCCAATCGTTGATATTTGATCTCAGGAATTTTTCTCCATAACCCGAAGAACCTCTGGGATTACTGTAAACTACGCCATAACCCTGAGCAGTAAAAAACTGATATTCCAGCCACATACTTCCGTCGCCAGGGCCAAACATTGACGCTGGTCCGCCGTGAATTTCAGTAAGTAATGGATATTTTTTTCCTTGTTCGAATTGAGTTGGTTTCATTACCCAATATTCAATTTCAAGACCTTTTTCGTTGATAAAAGTGTCTTTTTCCGGCAAGCTGATTGCTTTGTTTTTTAACCAATTGGTATTGAAATCAGACGCTAATCTTGGTTCTTTTAATTTTAGATCTGAAACGTATAATTCTGATGGATTTTTGACATCTGTTTTAGCGAAAACTACAACTCCATTTTGGATGTCATAATCTGTAATTCCCTGATCAAAAGAAGTAAGTGCTGTAACTTTTAAAGTATTTAATGGGACACTGCAAATCGCTGATCCTCCATTGCTTGATGAAGTAAAATAAAGTTGCTTTTCATCTTTAGAAAATCGAACATTATTGTTATTTCTGTCGTATTCTATTGTTTGGCTTTTCGCCGAAGGATTTTCTAAGCTGAAGATTTTCAACACCGGAACCGATAAATTATTAGCGATGCTTTCCTGATAAGCCAGTTGCTTTCCAGAAGGAGAAACGGCTAAAAGCTGAAAAACCAGATTTTCTGCACCCAGTAACTCGGTTACATTCGTTCCGTCAGTATTAATAGTGTAAATTTTAGATTCTAAAACTCTGTCGGGATGTCTTTTTTCATTGATATTTCCGGTAAAAGCAATTTTGTCGCTGCCAACGAAAGACGGATTCGAGTACGAATAAAATCCTTTTGTAATAGCGTGTTCCTTAGATCCCGGTTTTGCATCTATTATAAAGATATGCGAAAAACGAAGCTCACTGCTGATTCCTGTTTCGGTTTGAAACTGCAGTTTATCAACCACTTTTGCTTTTTTGTCTTTTTCGTTGTTGTCCAAATAAGCTCTGATAGCTTCTAAATTTCCGTTTGGATCTGCTTTTGTTTTATTGATTTTCAAATTTTCATTCGCAGCAAATCCTGGTTTTTCGAAACTCCAAACGGGTAATTCTTTCTTCGGATTTAAAATAGAATCTTTGACCAATTCATTGATTTGAAGCGACGCTGTAAACAAAAGCTGTTTTCCGTCCGGACTCCATTTTGGATTTCCTGCTCCGTATTTTGATTCGGTTAATTGAATTGCTTCTCCGCCTTCATCAACCTTAAAAAGGAATATTTGAGATTTTCCTTTAATGTTTCTCGTAAAAGCAATTTGTCTGCCATCTGGACTAAAAACCGGAGAACCTGATCCTTCTTTTCCGAAAGTTAACTGTCTTGGCGTACTATTTTTTGAAGTCTTAGTAATCCAAAGCTGTGTATCATAATCGTAATCTTGTGGGTTTTCAGCACTTTTAATGATACTTTTTATAGTAAAAACCGCATTCTGACCATCTTTACTCAATTCTACATCACCAAGGGTTCTAATTTTTAAAAGATCGGTAACCTGAATTAATTCTTTTTGCTGCTGACTGAAACAACAGACCGAAGCGATCAGCGCCAGAAGGATGCAAATTTTATTTTTGATTTTGTTCATCTCAATTCTTTTAGTTTTTACTGCTTTCTAATATCAATTTCATGAATTCTTCTCCAGAAACTTCGCCTTTCTTTTTAATGAAATCTTTTGGTGCATTGTCTCCAATTTCAAAAACCAAAGCCTCAGTTTTATAAGTTTCAAACAAATAACTAAATAAGGTAAATGTAGGCGGTTTAAAATACAAAGGTTTAACATGCGGTGTATAACCCGGAATTCCATCTTTTACTTTGTTGAGCCAATTTGGCACAAAACCCGGAATATTTCCTTTTAGATTGGGATCAACGGTATAATAAATATCATCGTGAGTCGAATGAAAATCAATTGAAAACAACAATTTATTTTCGCCTTTAATTTCATTTTTTAAGAAATCACGAACCGCTCTGGTTTCCGGCTGATTGAATTCATTATAATCCCGGTTTAAATCGATTCCGCCCGAATTATGTCTCCAAAAACCGCCGTCAACGCCATCGGGATTCAGAAGAGGAATGACGTACACTTCAAATTTCTTTCTGAACTTTTTTGCCAATGGCGTATCGGCCGTTAAACTTTCAACAAAAGCTTCTAAGGCATAATGTCCCGTAACTTCCGGCGGATGGTTTCTGCCCGAAATCAGAATTTTATTTTTAGAAGAAGGATTTCCAATACTAAAAACCGGAATCTTGCGTCCTTCGGCAGTTAATCCAACAGAAGCTTCGGCAGTATTGTTTTTATTTTTTAATGATGAAATCCATTGTGCTATATCTTTTGAGGTTTTAAGTTCCTGTGCAGCAATCCAAGTCGTGTCTTTACTTACTTTTACTTTCAAAACATAATTAGAATCTTTTTCTCTTTTTACGAAAGTTCCGTTTTCAGAAGCCGTCCATTTTTTTCCGTCAGCACTAATTTTGGCATTATAGCGGTGTTTTACATTTTGAGGATAATCAAACCTGATTTGAATTTCCTTATCTGTTTTTGACCACACTTTAAAGGCATACCACGGACTTCCGTTTATGGGCGAATTCTCAGGAGTAATCAAAACGCTGAACGTATTCTCATCAATTTTGACAACGCCGTTTAATCGCGCTCCGGCAAAATCATTTCCGAAGAAAACCTCATCGCCTGTTTTATCAAAAACTCCTTTCCATTGTTTTTCCACAGGGCGTGTTACGGTAGAAACTGCCGTAATAGGATCCTGGCCCTTAAAAGTACTTTTGACTTGAGCGTTTGATGAAAGTGAAAGTACTGCAGCTACTGCAAAAAATAATTTAGTTTTCATTTTTCTTTTTTTATATAAAGCAAAATAGGATTCTTTTAAACACATAGAATCATAATTTTTCTTTGTTTATAAAGGCATTTTCATTTGTTTAAACCAACATAGCTTTGTGAAAAAACTTGTTTTTTAAAATACACTTTCTTATAAATTTTAATCTATTTTTCTCTGTGTTAAATAAATTCACCATTGCCATTTTTTAAACCTGCAAGGTTTTGAAAACCTTGCAGGAGACATAATTTATTTTTTATCCAAAAGTGATTTAAGAGTCGTTTGAAGTTCCTCTCCTCGAAGATTTCTGGCAACGATTATTCCTTTAGAATCTACTAAATAATTAGCCGGAATTGCTCTTACACCATATAATTTAGCGATTTCACTGTTCCAATAAATAAGTTCAGAAACTTGCAGCCAATCCAGATGATCGTCGTTGATGCCTTTTATCCAGTTTTCTTTCTTTTTGTCTAAAGAAATACCGATTATATTAAATCCTTTATCGTGAAATTCTTTGTAAGCTGCTACGATATTTGGGTTTTCTTTTCGGCAAGGCGCGCACCATGAAGCCCAAAAATCGACTAACGTATATCCTTTTAGATTTTCTGAAAACTTAATTGATTTTCCTGCAGGATCTTTTGATGTAAAATCTGGAGCTTTCTTACCAATTGCAAGTCCATCTAATACTTTTACCAGTTCTTTTAGTTCTTTCACGTAAGTGGAACTTTGAAGACTTTTATCTAATAAACCTATGTTTTCTGTTATTTGCGCAGGAGTCAATCTATACGACCAGTTTCTGTACAAAACATAAGCTGAAACAATAGATTTTGGGTTTTCTGTTATGAATTTGCTGATTTCTACATCTTTGGTTTTTCTGTATGTATCGAATAATTGCTGAGACGCAGAACCTTCTACAACCGAATTGCTGTAATATTTTACGGGACTTAATTTTACTGTAATTGGTGCTTTTTCTAAAAATATATACAACGGATTATTTGCTGTATTTACACTTAAACCATAAAGTTCTGGAAGTTTTACTTTTGTTTTAAAACTGAAATTTCCATCGACAACTTTTACAGAATCTATTGTCGTGAACATTTTATTATGAAATTTTTGCAGATATACATATTGAGCAACAGAGTCTGTAACTGTTCCTTTTAATTGTAAATTGCTTTCTTGTTGTGCCTGAGCGCTAAATGTACCTAAACAAAGCGCTATAATAAAAAGTATCTTTTTCATCTTATTTAATTTTTTTAGTTGAGTTTTTAAACTTTAGTATAATTTATTGGCTGCTAATTCTGTGTTTGCAGGCGGAAATATATAATTAGCATCTGAAACCAAAACTGCTGGTGTCTGCAATTTGTTATCTCCTTTTGAAGGAAGCGTCTGAAGATTTCTAAGCAAATCCGGTCCGCGGAAACCTTCACCTAATAATTCAATTCTTCGTTCTTTCCAGATTGCATCTATTAATTGTGTTTGATCTGACGTAATTGATGCGGCAAAAGTATAACCTGCATCAGAACGCTGGTGAACCGCAGTTAAAAGATTGGCGGCTAATGTTAGATTTCCTGTTTTTGCTGCAGCTTCTGCATAATTCAATAATACTTCTGAATATCGGATTACCGGAATATAATCCAGGAATGGAGATGGTTTTGCAAACTTTTTAAAGTATTGTTTTCCAGAAACTGTTCTTGTTAAGTCGCGTCTTTTATCGGCTGTTCTCCATTGCGCATCACCCAAAATACCTGTTGGATTTAAATAATATTCTAAATTCGTGTTGTAGATGTAAGCGATAGAAGATTGACCTGTATAAGAATCCAAAGAACTCATCGGGATACTAAAAATAGATTCTGTAGTAGCATAATTTGACGAAAATATCACTGTAATATCCGACTGTAAAGCATGTTTTACATCGCTGGCAGTTGTAGAAAAGGGCGCTTGAGTCTGCGGTGCCAGTTTTACAGCTTCTTCAATAACTTTTGCCCAATTGTTCATAGAAAGATATACTCTCGTTTTTGCCGCAATTGCGGTGCTGACATGAGCTCTTGTTGTATTAAGATCTGCACTTGTATAACTCTGTGGTAATCCAGCTTCTGCTTCGTTTAAATCTTTTAAGATCTGCGTATAAATTTCTGCTACAGAACTTCTTGCCAAATCGTTGTTGGCCGCACCCGTTTCTGCTTTTAAGCGCAGCGGCACTCCTTTTGAGGCTCCGGCATCTTTATTATAAGGCTGTCCAAAATTGATAATCAAACTGTAATAGGCTAACGCTCTTACCAATTTAGCTTCGGCAATATATTCTTTTGCTTTTTGCTCCGTAATTACACCCTGATTTACAGCAAGTCCTTCAATCAAAATATTCGCATTATTGATGGAGGTATAAGCCGCCGACCAAAGATTATTGATGTCATTGGAACCTGAACTGTACGAGTTATTCCAGCTTTCATAACCTGTAAAGTTATTTGCCGTGATATTGATAAAATCCTCACCACGCTGATCCTGGTACAAAAGAATACGTCCTCCATATAAACTCGCACCCTTAAAAGCTTTGTAAATTCCGTTTACCAAACCTTCGATTCTTGCCGGAGTTTTAAAAATATCTTTGTCAGAAACCGTCGTTTCTGGGGCTATGCTTAAATCTTCGTTATTTTCACACGAAGTAAATAATATTCCAGAAAGCAGTAATACTGCTGCAATTGATTTTCTGTGTGATTTAAAATATATTTTCATTGTAATTTTTTATTAGTGATTAAAAACCGACGTTTAGACCAAATGTAAAAGTTCGTCCCTGTCCTACTGAGTTTTTTTCTACTCCCATAGAAGTTGTTGAAGCTCCGTTTGAAGAAGTTTCCGGATCTGATCCTGAGTAAGATGTAATCAGGAAAAGATTGGTTGCCTGCACATAAAATCGAACCGATGATAATTCTGCTTTCTCTAAAATATTTTTCGGAAGAGAAAAACCAACTGCCAATTGCTGTAATCTTAAGAAATCTGCTTTTTCTGCATTATCCGAAATTGCAAAACCACTTGATCCATTCGAAATAACGTCGTTGTAAACCACTCTCGGAATATCTGTAACCTGACCTGGCGTTGTCCAACGATTTAAAACCTCGGTTGAGTTATTATAAAAACGCTGATCTAAAAGAGTTCCTCTCGTATTATTCATTACTTTATTTCCACCTGAATACGTGAAACCTACAGTAAAATCAAACGCTTTGTATTGAAAGTTATTCGTTAAACCTCCGTACCAAACCGGAAGTGCGTTACCCAAAACCTGATAATCTGCAACTGTAATTGCTGCTGCTGTTGTTCCGTCTAAATACGTCCAGTTGCTTTGCCCCGAAGGAACTGCAGCGCTGTATTGTACTTTTTCGCCTGCTTTATTAAGGAAAATTCTACGTCCGTTTTCCGGATTTACACCCGCAGTTACAGCACCGTACAAACTTCCGGCAGAATAACCAACTCTTGTAATATTATTTGCTTCTGTCGTAACCTGCGTATACCCAATAATATCTGTATTTCCTTCGGCAAGGGCCGTAACTTTATTTTTTACGTGTGTGTAATTGAAGGACGCTTTCCATTGAAAATCTTCAGAATTTGCTATTGTTGCATTCAATCCCAATTCGATACCTCTATTGTACATCGAACCAACATTAGAAAGAATAGCATCTCCGGGAATTCCTTTTGAAGGTGCTTGAGGCGTACTTAAAATCAATCCGTTTACATTATTATTAAAATAATCGGCTGTCAGTTGTAATCTGTCTTTAAAGAAACCTGCTTCAAGACCAATGTTAGTCTGATCACTGGTTTCCCATCCCAGATCTTGATTTCCTGCCTGAGATAACGCCCATGTAGACGCCGTTCCGTAGATTGATGCGCCATACAGATTTTGTGAGGCATATGCCGACGAAAGGTTTCCGTTACCAACTCTTCCCCAGCTTCCTTTTAATTTAAGTGAACTAAAAGTATCTGTAATACCGCTGTTTTTAAAGAAAGATTCTTCGCTTATAGACCATCCCGCAGAGATACCGCCAAAGTTTCCGTATTTGTTATTTACACCTAAAGCAGAATTTCCGTCTTTTCTAAAATTTCCTGTAATGAAATATTTTCCTGCGTAATCATAAGATACTCTGAAGAAAGAAGAAAGAAAAAGTCTTTCTGACAAACTATTTCCAGACGATCTGATTGTTCCCCAGGTTCCCTGATAATTTTCAAAGAAAGGATCTGAAACATTGGTTTGATTCGCACCCCAAGAAGAGTTTTCAAATCTCTGAACATCATATCCTGCCAACGCTGCAATATGATGGTTTTCTCCAAAACGTCTGTCAAAAGATAAACTGTTTGTAAAATTGTAATTGTTTCTCAGAGCCGAAATATTCGTAGAAGAACCACCTGTAGCATATGCCGAAGATCCTAAGTTTGGACTTAAATAGGTAATATTTTCCGATCTTAATCTGTCGATTCCGTAATTACTATCAAATTTTAATCCTTCAAAAAAGGTAATTGTTGCGTGTACATTTCCAACAAAATGATCGTTAGAACTTGTGTATTTACTATTTTCAAACAAAGCTCCCGGATGCCATAAAGTATTGGTAAACAAATTATTTCCCGGACTTGCTGTTCCTGTTGAACTTAAATTATAAGAACCGTCTTCTTTATAAGGAGAAACGTTTGGAGGCAGTACCAAAGCCAAACGCGCCGCACCGATTAACAACAAACCGCTGCTGCTTAATGAACCCGTATTCTGTGCCTGATTTTCTGTATTATTATAGGACAAATTACCACCTAATTTTAACCAGCGGTTTACATCGTGATCGATATTAAATCTTGCTCCTTTTCTCTCGAAATTATTGTCTTTTGTGATTCCTTCCTGTTTAGAATAATTGGTTGAGAAAAAATATCTCGTTTTGTCTGTTCCTCCAGAAATACTGATATTATGATTTTGAGAAACCGCATCACGATATACCTGATCCTGCCAATTTGTGTTTACACGAGAGCCGTCTGCATTAAAAGAAGGAAAGAAAAGTGCCGATGCTACAGCTGCATTATTTTCGTTACCGCTTAATATTTTACTGTTTAAAACAGCTTCATTTTTAATTTGTTCAAATTGTGTGTTGTTTAAAAGATCCGGAAGACGTGTGGCTTTTGTGATTCCAACCCAAGTATCGTAGGTAACTTTTGCTTTTCCTTGTTTTCCTTTTTTAGTGGTTACTAAAATAACACCTCCCGCAGCACGAGAACCGTAAATAGAAGTCGAAGCGGCATCTTTTAAAATATCAATTGATTCAATATCAGATGGATTGATGTCTGCAAGCGGATTATTGGCTACTGAGTTTGTTGTAGAAACATCTCCTGTATTTACTGGAATTCCGTCGATAACAACCAAAGGAGAAGTGCTTAACGAAATAGAATTTACCCCGCGAATTCTGATTACCGGAGCATCATTTAAAACGCCGCTCGGATTGGAAACATTTACTCCCGAAGCTTTACCAATAAGTGCCTGCTCAAAACTCTGAACCGGAATATCCTTAATGGTTTTTGAAGTAACGCGAGCTGCAGCACCTGTAAATTCTTTTTTACTCTGAGTTCCGTAACCTACAACTAAAACTTCTTTTAATGTTGTGTTTGACGGTTTTAGTGTAATAGTTTTAAAAGAAGATCCGACGCTTTTTTCTATCGTTTCGTATCCGATATAATTTATCGTTAAAGCTTTATCTTCAGATGTTACAGCAATAGAGAACTGACCGTTTTCGTTGCTGACTGTCGATTTACCGCTTTGTACAGCCGTAATAGCAACGCCTGGTAAAGGTTCATTCGTTTCCGAATCTTTTATAGTACCGCTTATTGTTCGTTCCTGAGCGTTTACGCCCGAAACTATGCAAAGCAGGAAAATTAAGTGTAGTACAATTTTGTTCATAATTGGTTTAAGTTTGGATTTGAATTAGACATAATAATTCCCGGACCGATTGAAAAATGGTCTTTAGCTTAATGCTGTGTTGAACAGGAAATGTGGAGAAAAGCTAGCTTCTGCGCATTCGAAAAACTAAATCTTGGTTTTCTTCGAAACGGTGGATAGATTGTCTGTGACTGGCATGTAAAAAGAATAGCTTAGTTTTCATTTTAATAATTAAAAGGGTTATTAAATTTAAGCTTATTCAGAATTTCCGAGACGGAATATCTTATCTGTCCACCGTAGTGGAAGGATTTAGCACCTTATTTGGTAACAGGTTGCTAAGACATCACAGGGCCTCTTCCCTCAGTCTTTCTGGATAAGTCCTGCAAATATACATAAGTTCTACCAAATTAGTATAGTTTAAAATTACTTTTTTTCAAAAAAAATGATTTTAAACTTAAAATATTGGAAACAGGATTTTTAAATAAGAATATAAATTACTCTTTATCAATTATTTACACACCTTCTTATCTAACTTAAAAAATTTATTTACAGAAGACTTTGTAAGGCCAATTTTTCTTACATCGTATATAAAACATTAAATAATTCAAGCTTTGGTCCATTAAAATTATTTGGGATAAGATTAATTTTTATACAAATGGCAACAGTAAAGGATAAAAAAATATTTTTAATGAGCCCATAAAACTGCATTTCCAAAAACTTCTAGATTTATTCTTTTATTTAAAGCCTTAACTCTTACTCCATGAGCGCCTGGAAGTAAAGTATTTGGTTTTTCTATTCTCCATAAATGAGTGCTTATGGTTTCTGGTTTTGGAAATTTTGAAATTTTCATACTTTCGTATTTCCCTTGGGTCTGCAAATAATACTGCTTTTGTATATTAGGAGAAATACCATCATATTTAGTCATTTCGATCCAATTTCCTTTATCAAAACTAATGTATACTTTAGTTTCATCATCGGCTGAAAATACATTTGCATAAATAAAATTATCATTTAAGATATTGAGTGTAGTATCCCATTCGTTTATTTTGGGAACAGTAATGTCCATTTGTTTACTTTCCGATGCGCCGGAAACTTTATAATCGTAGGTATAATTGTCTTTGTTAATTCCCAGTTTCCAATATCCTTTTGGCGTTCCGTCGTACATTATTGCAAACGGAATTTGATCTGCGTCGTGCGGACCTTCCCACCAGGAACCGCAAACGGCACCGGCAACTAATTCGTGTATGGGCTGCTTTCCTGCTCTTTCAAAATATTTATGGTATTGTGTGTGCGTATGTCCGGCACTGATGAGCACATTATCAAAAGGCTCTAATGTATTTATAACCCAATCCTTATCTTCCATTTCTTCTAGCGGAATGTGCATAAATAAATGTATAGAACTGAAATTGGCTTTTTTTACTTCAATTAAATTTTTAATAAATTCTCTCTGTGTATTGTCTATACGCCCTGTATATCCTTTTTCTTTTGTTGGATAAATATTATTTAGCACTAGAAATACTTCGCTTCCGTATTCAAAAGCATAATAAGACGGACCAAAAACACTTTCAAAACTTTTGTCTCTGTCTTCAAAAGCAGTTTCTTTAAAATTCAAATCATGGTTTCCGATGGTATAAAAAACCGGAGCTCCGATAAGTCCTAAAGTTTCTGATAAAGGTTTAAAAATATTGAGATTATCAAAAGAAAGATCTCCAAGCGGCACAATAAAATCAATTTCTTTGTCCATTAATTCTTCTGTCACCAATTTGCCAACGTGATGAATATCGTCCATAACATCAACCTGCGTGTCACCTAATAAAATAATTTTTAACTCTTTATTTTCTACATTAGGAATCAGCGGAAAATTATAATTCTTAACTTCTTTTATTTCTTCAAAAGGAACATAAAACTGTACGCTGTTTTGTTTATTTTTCTTAGAAATATATAATGTGGGTTTAATTACAAAAACGGTATTCCCTTCTATTTTAGTAATGCTGTATTTCCCTTTTGAATCTGTTTTTACGATCTCTTTTCCGTTAGAGATTAAAACATCCGAAAGGACTTTTTCATCTTTATCAAAAAAACTATTGTGATTAGCATCAACAAAAACAATTCCCGAAAGTTTGCTTTTTGACTGACTAAAACAAAAGATACAGCTTAACAATAAAACTAAATTTGTAATTATTTTACACATGACATTTATCTATCTTGAGATTATAAATCAAAAAAACTGCAGCTTTAAAATTTTCATTGTAAAACTGCAGTTTTTTGGTCTTAAAAATTATTTTACAGCAAGTAACTGCATTATTTTGTTGTAAATTTCTGTATTCTGATAAACACCCATAAATTCCTGAGCACCCGGACCATATGCAAAAACCGGAACAGTGATAGAGGTATGATCGTTTGTACTGAAACTTCCGTGTACATATCCTTTTTCTATGCTTCCGTCAATAAGCGAAAGTCCGCCTGTTTCGTGATCAGCTGTTACGATCAATATCGTATCTGGATTTTTATCTACAAATTCCATCGCTTGTCCTACCAAACGATCAAAATCTAATAATTCGCGCACTACATATTCTACATTATTACTGTGTCCGCCATAATCGATTTGAGCACCTTCGGCCATAATAAAAAATGGATTTTTTGATTTTGAAAAAACCGTAGTGGCTTTTAATAAAGATTTAGCTAAAAAATCACCTCTGCCATCTTTTCTGGAAACTACCGAGGCATTGTCTAAAACTATAAAACGAGAATTACTGATGGTATCCAGAGAACTAAATTTATCTGAAAATGTATAACCTTTTGTCTGCAGTAAAGCGGCTAGATTTTTACCGTCTTTTCGAGATTTAAATTCATTTGCTCCTCCTCCAATTAAAATATCAGATGGATTGTTTAAAAAGTCTGCCGCTATGGCTTCATTATAACTTCTTTCCGGCTGATGTGCATAAAAAGCTGCAGGCGTAGCATCTGTAATATTTCCTGCAGAAATTATAGCTGTTTTATAATTCTTTTTAGCCAGTTGCTGTGTTATCAATTCTAAAGGTTTTCCTTTTTCATCAACACTTATAAATCGGTTGTTGGTTTTATGTCCCGTCGCCATTGCAGTTGCTCCTGCAGCAGAATCTGTAATGTAACTGTCAGAAGCTTTTGTAATTGAAAATCCCTGAGTCGGAATATTAAACATATTTAATTTGCCTTTATTGGCGGTATATCCTGCATAAATCTGAGCCAGTCCCATACCATCGCCAATAAGAAGTATTACGTTTTTTGGCTTCTTGTTTTTAGGAAATACCGAACCATTTTTAGGAACATATGTTTCGTGAAACTCGGTATTTTGATAAAAAGTCGATTTTATATTTTTAATGAATTGTGTCAGTGCCGATGTATTATCGGTAGCAATATAATCTACATGCAGATTCATTAAAGTCATCCAGGTATTTACATTATCCTGCGTAGACCAAAACCTGATTTTTTTATTCTGATCGTGTACTTTTTTAATAATCGATTGTATTTTTTCTGAATCACCCTGAGTCAAAACACCTTTACCGTTCCAAACCGTGATCTCTTTCAAATCTTCGCTGATCATTTCTACACGTGACAATTCCTGAGCATTGTAATTTTCATTAAGCCTTCCGTCAAAAAAGATAAATGCTGGATATTCATTCCATTTAGACGGCGAAGGCCTGTTTCCCGAAATGACTACTTTTAAGTTTTTATTCGAAATTAAATCCGGGTACATTTTTAACTGATCTGCAATTGCTTTCAGCGTAGTTTCTGCATCCGACTTGATATCGATCATTAAAATTAAGGGTTTACCGCTTTTGTATGCTTTTCCGCCAAGGGCTTTAAATTTTAATAAAAGAGGTTCCAGATAAAGATTTTTGAGTGTGTTTTCTGGTTTAATTTCTTCTGAAGTATGAGAAACAAGCAAATCGTTTTTTACTAAAAAAACATCTGCTTCTATAACACCGGTTTCATTAGCATAAGCTTCGTAAAAAGGAAGCGGACTTGCATAATCATTATGCGAATGGATATTGGCAGAACTGTATTCCTGTGCTTGTGCCAGCAGGCCTAAATGGAGGCAGAAAAGGAGGATCGTTTTTTTCATCGAAAATAAATTTTATGCATTCGTAAAGCCGTAGGTAACTTTTGAGAATGTATTTTTTGTTGTTGCTTTTAAAAAATGTAAACCAGCCTCTTTATTTAGAAGGCTGGTTTTGATGTATTTGTAAATAGTTTATTTTTTGTTACAACTGCAGACTTCTAAAAGTCTGCAGCGTAAAAAAAAACACAAACTAACTGAAATTACTATTACCAGCCTTGGTTTTGAAACAAAGCTCCTTTGCTTACTGCAATCTCATCTGGCGGTATTGGCCAAACATGGTGAATTGCAGGATTAAAATTACGTGCAGGATAAATTACGGTTCCGTTATAATGATGCAGCGGTTGTGCATAAACCGCTTTTGCATCGCCCCAGCGTACTAAATCAAAATGACGATCTGTCCATTCTCCGGCTAACTCACAACGTCTTTCTCTTTTAAGATCTGTCATAGTTGCTCCTGTAATATTGGCTAAACCAGCACGATGACGAATCATATTGATTTCGGTATCTGCATTTTGTCCTTTCATTAATTTTGCTTCAGCAAGCATCAGGATTAAATCTGCATAACGTAAAAGCGGTACATTTAAAGCTGTTGAAGGTTTATCTCCATTTGCATTTACATAACGAATATCGATACCGCCAGAGGTAGTTTTTGGATAACCGAAAGGCTCCATATATTTTTTAAATTGATATCCCGTTCTGTTACTTGAGCTTACAACATATTTCCCTTCGTTAAAAGTTGCCAGTTCACCAAAATACATAAACTGATCTCCTTTTTGCAAAATTGTAGCACTGCGTCTTTTGTCAGCAGGATCGTAAGCATCAAATAATTCTTTGGTTGGGTAAAAATTTCCCCAGCCATTATAAACTCCCCAGCCCTTATCTTCCAGACAAACTCCTGGAAAAATAGAACCCAGCGATGTGTTTTCTGCACTAGAAGTTACCGACCAAATGTATTCTGTAGACCAGTTATTTTTGATTGTAAATACATCTTCAAAATTATCAAGCAGTTTATGTTTACCACTTGCTACGATCATATCTGCATATTTTATGGCATTGTCCCAGTCTTTTGCATACAAATAGGTACGCACCAAATAGGCCCAGGCAGCAGTTTTGTGCGCACGACCATAGTTGTCTGTTGTAAGTTCATTAAAATAAGGCAGCAAATCGGCTGCTTTAACTAAATCGGCTGCGATGTATGCATAATTTTCTGCCACATTTTTAGTACGAGGCACGTATACATTTGTTGGATCGTTTCTGTCCTGAATCGGAATTCCGGCACGATCGTCTCCATAGTGGTATGCTAATTCTAAATGCATTACTGCGTGATTAAAATAAGCTTCTCCAAGCATCATGTTTCTTGTTTTCTCGTCTAATGGAATATTCGGAATATTACGAATCACATCGTTACAGCGTTTCATAACTTCGTAATGAAGTCTCCAGATATCTTTAGTATCAGATTCAGATCCGTCTACGATAAAGTTTTTAATACGTTCTGCATTTTGTCTGGTTTTGGTTCCGATATCATCACTTGCATTATTGAGCCAGAAAAAACCGCGCCCGTACATATTATCATCAGAATATAAGGCGTAAACAGCATTTACTCCCGCTTTTGCATCTGCAGGTGTTTTCCAGAAATTCCCACTCGAAGGAGCTCCCTGAGGTACCAGATCAAGTTCACTTTCACAAGCCGAAAAACCAATCAGCATTGCTAAACTCAATAATAAAATACTTATTTTTTTCATTTTGTTTGTTTTATATTTTTTAAAAAGTTGCATTTACACCCGTCATATAAATTCTGGAAAGCGGATATTTACCTAAGTCCAAACCAAAATTATTAAGACCTACTTCAGGATCCATTCCAGAGTATTTTGTAATAGTGAAAAGGTTTTGTCCCGAAATAAAGAATCTTAAATTCGCTTTTCCGTTTAACCAGCTGTCTTTTACTGTGTAACCAATCGAAAGATTTTTCAATCTTAAATAAGAAGCATTTTCAATATAAAAATCAGAGATTCTTCCAAAGTTGTTATTATTGTCTGTTGCAGAAAGAACCGGAATATTAGATCCTGTATTTTGAGGCGACCATGCATCTTTAGATTCTGCTAATAAATTATATCCGGGAAAAGAAGCATTTAAACCTGTATATTTTACTGCATTAAAAACACTATTTCCAGCTGCACCGCTCAGGAAGATATTCATATCAAATCCTTTGTATCTAAAATTGGTATTTAAGCTGTATGTTGTTTTAGGAAAAGGATTTCCAAGTACCACTCTATCACTGTTATTAATGACACCATCTCCGTTTACATCTTTAAATTTAATATCTCCGGCAACAGCATTTGGCTGATAGACAACACCAGAACCGTTTACATACGCCTGCGCTTCTGCATTACTTTGAAATAATCCGTCTGTTGCGTATCCGTAAAATGCACCAACAGGACTTCCTACCTGATAAATATTAGCCAAAGGCAAACTTCTTACTCTGCTTAGATTAAGCGGTTCCAAAGAAGTTAAATCATCTTTTATAGAAACAATTCTGTTGTCTAAAAAGGCTGCATTTGCTGTTACATCAAACTTAAAATCACCACGTGTTTTTTGGTAGGTAAGACTCGCTTCGATACCTTTATTTTCAACATCTCCAGAATTTACAATTCGGCCCAGCGGTGTTCCTGAAACTCCAGGCAATTGATCTCGAACCAGCATGTCTTTGTTTTTCTTGATGTAAGCATCTACAGATCCTGTAATGTGATTATCAAAAAGAGTAAAATCTAAACCTACGTTGGTTTGTTCTGAACTTTCCCATTTTAAAGAAGGATTTGATAATTCGCTTTCAGAATATCCGTAATTGATAACCGGAGAAGAACCGATTAGCGCAGTAGTCTGGTTCAACGGCACACTAAATTGGTATGGTCCAAGATTTCCTAAGTTTCCAATCTGTCCCCAGCTCGCGCGTAATTTTAAATTATTTACCGTAGAGCTGATGCCTTTCATAAAACCTTCTTCAGAAATCAGCCATCCTGCAGAAACAGAAGGATAAACTCTCCAGCGGTTTGCAGAAGTCAGTTTTGAAGTTCCGTCGCGGCGGACAATTCCTGAGAATAAATATTTTTGATTAAAATCATAATTTAACCTTCCAACGTAAGAAGAGATAATTTCTTCTGATAATCCTGCACCGGTCTGCTGAATTAATTTGGCGTTTAATAAATAACGCTGTGATGGATCTTCGTTGTCAAAACCTGTTCCTTCTACCGTGTAATATTCTCTTTTTGTATCCTGAAAAGTATATCCTGCCAAAGCACTGAAGTTATGTTTTCCAAGTGATTTTGTATAAGAAAGCGTCTGCTCGCTCAATAAATCGGTTGTTGTAGAAGTTGATTGTGTAAGTCTGTTGAAATCAAATATTTTTCCAGGTTCTGTAATTTTTACCGTGAAATCTTTTGAGTCGCTTTGAATTCTGGTATAACCCCAGTTTGATTTAATTTTTAATCCCTTTATAATTTCCCATTCTGCATAAGGATTGATTAAAATGGTAGAAACCGGATTACTGTTATCCAGTCTTTTTAAGTAAGCAACCGGATTAATAACGTCTCCGTAAGAACCGATATATTTCTCCGGAACACCGCCAAATTGTCCAGAACCGTCTTCTCTGTAAATTGATGCGTTCGGAGGATAAAAAATTGCTCCTAAAATTGCTCCTGTGTAAGCATTTGTAGTATTAGCACTTTGTCCGTTGGTAAGCGAATAGGTTAAATTTTCTCCAATAGTAAAATTCGGAGCCAGTTTAAAAGAAGAGTTTGCTCTTGCAGTATAACGGCTTCCGTAAGTATTTAGCAATATCCCTTCGTTTTTACGGTAACTACCAGAAAGAAAGTAATTTGATTTTTCTGTTTTTCCGTTTATAGAAAGAGACAAATCCTGAATTTCTCCTGTCTGAAAAATTTCATCCATCCAGTTTGTTTTTGTCGTTCTTGCAGTAGGTTCAAAAGCTGGATCAAAAGCAGGAATTCTTGGTAATCCCGCATTATCTCTTGCAGTATTCATAGCGTCTGCGTATTCTGCAGCATTTAGAACTCCCAATTTTTTAGCTACACTCTGAAAACCTCCCTGATAATTTACATTTACATTCATACGCTCCGAAGTTCCTTTTTTAGAAGTAATTAAAATTACTCCTCCAGAAGCTCTCGCTCCATAAATAGCTGCCGAAGCCGCGTCTTTAAGAACACTTATAGAAGCAATATCATTTGGGTTAATTGTATTTAATGAACCGCTGTAAATAATTCCGTCTAAAACAATCAAAGGTGTCTCAGCATTCAAAGATCCGATACCACGAATATTAATTGTAGGTTCTCCCGTTGGGTCTCCTCCATTATTAATTACGGTAACACCAGAAACAGTTCCCTGCAATAATTCTGCTGCAGAGTTATAAGTTCTGCTTGACGTTTCTTTCATAGAAACAGCTCCTACAGCTCCCAAAACTTCATTCTTTTTTACACTTCCGTATCCCATTACTACAACTTCCTGCAGTTGTTTTACGTCTGCTGCTAATTTGATATTTAGATTTCGCTGCGTTTCGGTAACTTTAATTTCCTGTGTCAGATATCCCACATAAGAAAATACAAGATTAGCTTCTGCTGCATTGATTTCCATAGAAAAAGTTCCGTCAAAATCTGTTGTTCCAGTCGCATTAGAAGTTTTATCTTTAATACCAACACCCGGTAACGGCATTCCGTCATCGCCGCCAAAAACAGTTCCCGATACTATTATTTTATTCTGTCCGGCATCGCTGATTTTCTGATTTTTTTTGATTACGATATTATTACTGATAATCTCGTACTTCAGAAAAAAACTAGAACAAATCTGATCAAGCGCCTGCTCTAAGGTTACATTATTAAGTTTTAAACTGATTTTTTGATTGGTATTGATCTGATTGGCTTCATACATAAAATGCACATCAACCTGATTTTCAATTTTTTGAAGAATATTTTTTATATTTTCATTTTCTACTTTTAAGGTGATTCTTTTACCAAAGTTAATGTTAGCAGCATTTGCTGTTAATCCGATTAAAAATAAAACAGTGAAGAGAATCAATTGAGCCGAAAGGCTTTTTTTAAAACTTTGACACTTTGCGGCATACCGCATTTGTTTTTCATCCATAATTTTTAGTTTTGATTGTTTTTTGTTTTTGTTCTTGTTTTTGGAGTTTTGTATGGTTTGGAGTTTTAAGATTTATTCGATTTTATAAACTCCCGATTCGAGTTTATAATTGGCATTAATAATATTGCATACTAAACCAATAACCTGATCTGCCGGAAGTTCCTTAAAGTAAGCGTTGATCTTTAGCGCGTTTAAACTTTTGTTTTCTACAGCAACCGTAACATTATAATTGCGTTTAATTGTGGCAATAACTTCTGGAAGCGGTGTTTCTTCAAAAACAATAATATTTTTTCGCCATAGCGAAATAGAGTTCATCGGAATATTACTAAAAGCATGCAGACTGCTGTTTTTTGCTTTAAAAACCACTTTCTGACCCGGTGTTACATATACATTTTCGTCTGTTACCGTAGACTTTACGTTTACTCTTCCCGTCAGTACAGAAACTTCCTGAGTTGTCTGTCCCGGATAAGCCTGTACATTAAAACTGGTGCCTAATACTTTGGTATCCATTTTATCGGTATGAATGATAAAAGGATGTTTTTTGTCTTTTACTACATCAAAAAAAGCTTCTCCGGTTAAATATACTTCGCGGGTATCTCCTTTAAATTTGCTTGGATATTTTAAAAGACTTCCTGCATTCAGCCATATTTTAGTTCCGTCACTCAATGTAATTTTTGTTTGTTCTCCTAATCCTGCAGCATATTCTTTGGTAGTAATAGTTTCAGCTGTCAGATAAAAAAAGCTAAATAATCCTGCTGCTAATACAATAGAAGCTGCCATCATCCAATTTCTGCTGTTTAGAAAAATGACATTCTTAGTCTTTTTAATATTTTTAATTTCTTTTTTTAGTTTCGAAATATTTGATGCCGGCAAAAGTGCATCTGCATATATTTTTTCTGGATTGTCGTACCAGTTGTTCCACATTTCCTGACCTTTTAAAGAAGTTTTACCTTCTAAAAAAAGTTTTATATCGTTCTGTATTTTTTCAGGCATTATAATTTTTTTATCGCTTTAATAGTATGTCTTAAGAATTCAGATTTTGGGTAGGCGGGTCATGTTACGGTTGCGTTAAGAAAAAAAACACTATTCCCCGCTCCAATCTGCTTTAGTTAAATTCTCCAAGATAAGTCCGCATAAATTTGAGTGCGTACGTAATGTGATATTTTACCGTTTCGTGCGACACATTAAGTTCCTCTGCTATTTCCTTATTTGTATATTGTTTAATGCGGCTGAGAATAAAAACCTCTTTGGATTTTTTAGGAAGCAACGAAGCAGCTTTATCAACCCTTTGCTGAAGTTCGTCGTGATAGATAGATTCTTCTGTAGCATTGTTGCTGCTCTCTATAATAGTATTCCGATCCGTAACTTCTTTTACATACTGGTCGGTAATCATATTTGCCTTTATATAGTCGAGAGTCACATAACGCACTGAACTGTACATATATGCCGAAAAGTTTTTTTGAATAACCAAAGTCTTTCGGCGTTCCCAAATCGTGGTAAAAACTTCCTGAACAATCTCTTCAGAAATTGCAATAGATTTCATTCTCACGTATACAAATCGCACAAGAAGATCTCTATACCTAAAATACAATTCATCAAAAGCTCTGTCTTTTCCTTGTTTTAATAATTCAACAAGTTCTTCGTCAGTATATTTTTTATACATAATACATCGCTTTTGGAAAAATTATGAGGCAGATAATATTTTGTAAAACACTTTTTCTGAATGTTTTTTTGAGATGTATTCTTACTCTAAAAAATGACATATATACAAGTATTGGGTTCTTATAGTATGTCTTCAAAATTAGAAACGAGGGTAGGTTTAAAAGGTTACGTTTACATTAATAAAACGTTCAGAATTCGAAACAAAAACGTAACATTAAGGCTGAGATGTTACGGAGATAATAACTTTAGAATTAGATTTTGTAAACTATTTTTTTGCTTCTTATGATTTGAGTCATAAAATGAAGTTTTGGTCCTGCTCTACATTTGTAAAAGTAAACTCTAAAGCGCTTTGGCAGTTTACATGAAATATTTAATCCTATCCTAAATATCACAAAATGAATACCTATCAAAAAGAGCTTATCAAAGCAACAATTCCAATATTAAGAGAAAGCGGTGAAGTCCTGACCAATTATTTTTATGCCAGAATGTTTAAGGCGCATCCCGAATTGAGAAACATGTTTAATATGGGAAATCAGGCCAACGGAAGACAAAAATCGGCTTTGGCAAATGCTGTTTTAGCTTACGCCGAAAACATAGAAAATCCCAGCGTTTTAATTAGTGTTTTAAAAGGAATCGGCACCAAACACAGAAGTTTAAACATTCAGCCCGAACAATATAAAATCGTAGGTACACATCTCATCGCTTCTATAGGCGAAGTTGTAGGCGAAGCGGCCACTCAGGAAATTCTGGATGCCTGGACAGCAGCTTTTTATCAGCTTGCAGAAATTATGATTAATCTTGAAAAAGAAATGTATCAGGAAAACAAAGCAAAATCTGGAAGCTGGAACGGCTGGAGAAAATTTGTAATAAAAAAAATCATACAAGAATCGACCGAAATCAAATCGTTTTATCTTTATCCTGAAGACGGAAAAGAAATTACAGAATACCATGCAGGCCAATTTATCAGTATTCAGGTTTTTGTTCCGGAATTAGACCTTTTACAGCCCAGACAATACAGTTTGTCGAGCGCTTTTAATCCGGAATATTACAGAATTTCGGTAAAAAAAGAAACCGGAATTGCACCCAATCCATCTGGAATGGTTTCGAATACACTGCATTCAAAATCAGAAGGAGATGTAGTTTCCATTTCGTCACCTGCGGGAATATTTCACTTAGAAAAAGATTCTAAAAATCCGCTGGTTTTAATTAGCGGCGGCGTTGGACTTACGCCAATGCTGAGTATGCTGGAAACCAATCTCAATTCTATTCAAAACAAAAAAACAATCTGGATTCACGGCTGCAGAAACGAATCGGTTCATGCTTTTAAAAATCAGATTATGGAAATCAAAAAAGATGCAGGACATCTCGAAACTTTTACGTTTTATGATACTGTAGAAAATGATGACGAAACCTCCAATCAAATTATACAAGGAAGAGTGGATCTGCATAAATGTAAAGACGCAATATTATTAGAAGAAGCAAAATTTTATATCTGTGGTCCCGAAATGTTTATTAAGGCGCAGTACGAAACCTTGATTAATCTGAATGTAAGTGAGAAAAATATTTTTTACGAAGAATTTGGACCACAGCTGATTAATTTGAATTAAAGTGAAGACTGCCAAGATAAGCCGGAAAAAATATTTGACTCAATTCCTGCAAAACTGCCTCACAACATTTTTTATCACGTTTACCTTAGCCGGCATTAATTGCGCAGACCGCTCCAATTTTTTATTTTTTTGGATGCGTTCGTGGATGGTTGCAGGTTTAGTTTCAAATTTGTTTTCATTCTTTATATATTCAAACAAAAAATAAATGCAAAGAGCCTTCAGAATATGGAGGCTTTTTTTATGGAAAAGAACTCTTTACAATCATTTAAATTTATTGATATTTGTATAGTAACTTTCAATTTTACTTTCAAAACAAATGAACAAAAGCATTTTAGCTATCCTGATAATCACTATTGCAGCATTTTTTATTTTAAGACAAATGGTTTACAAACCGTTTATGTGGAAAAAAGCGATTAGCAGTGAAGAACACAAACTGCAGCTGGGAAGTTTTATCTTCAGCAGACAAAGAGGCTCAAACGGAAGCCAGAGTTTTAAAACGAATTATTTTGTTTTTAAAGTAATAGAAATCAATGGTGATTTTGTACGCCTTTCTGTAATTAGAAGATTGTCCGAAAAAAATAAGATTTCTGAAGGTAACTTTTCTACCACTTCAGCCCATTATAAAGAATTTAAAAAAACGGTTCAAAACCTTTTAGTTACTCCTATTATAAAGGAGGATTTATACAAAGGTGAAGGTCCGTCTTTTGCTTTAAATGATTATTTAATCGAAAAATATCCTGATTTAAAAAAGTCCAGATATTATTATGAAGATATTGAAAAGGAACAAAAAAATCAGCCTCTGCCCGCTCATACACTCGACCTTAATCTATATTTTAGTTTGGTTTATTCAAAAAAAGAAATCATCGAAAAAGGAAAACTTACTCCGTGGATTATGAACAATAGTTTGAAAAACACACCCGAACTTGCAGATCGATTATCAGAAAATATAGATTTAATTCTAAATTAGTTATTTTTTATTTTTCTCCTAAAGCCTTGTAAACGTTGATAGTTTTATAATTATTTTAAAAAAAATTATTTTTTTTTAATTTATTTGTCCAATTCTGAAAGTTCAGTTGTCATTAGGGTATAACATTAAAAATTATACAACATGGAAACTAGAATTAATGTATTCGAAAAAGGTCAGAAAGCAATTGCCACTTTATTTGGAATTACTGGTTATTTGAAAAAATCAGGACTTGAAAAATCATTAGTAGATTTAGTAGATTTTAGAGTATCACAAATTAACAGTTGTGCTTATTGTTTAGACATGCACTCCAAAGAAGCTCTGGCAGCCGGAGAAACACCTCAACGTCTTTTTGGTTTAAGTGCCTGGAAAGAAACACCTTTTTATACACAAAGAGAAAGAGCGGCATTGGCCTGGGCAGAAGCGGTAACAGCTTGTGATGTTCCTGATGAAATTTACGCTGCTGCTAAAGTTGAATTTTCTGATGAAGAATTAATTGACCTTACGCTTGTAATTACAACAATTAACACATGGAATCGTTTTAATTTAGCTTTTCCTAATACTCCGGGAAGCTACAGAGTCGGACAATTTGGATAAATAAAAATCGGCTGTTTTTATTTGCAAAGCACTAAATTTATACTTTAAATAAAAACAGCCTTTTCTTAAAATGAAGTTTGATAACCAAAAAACATAAAAAAATGAATGAATTTTTATTGATTTTCAGAAGAGATTTTATTTCTAAAGAATCACAGCCTTCACCAGAAGAATTGCAGCAGCATTTACAGCAATGGCAAAACTGGTTTGGCAGTCTGGCTGCGCAGGATAAACTGGCCAGACCTTTGCAGCGCTGGGACGGACAGGGAAAATTGGTAACTTCTAATAAAGGAATTACAGATGGCCCTTTTGTTGAAATCAAAGAATCTATTGGCGGCATGATTATTATAAAAGCCAAAGATTATGATGAAGCTGCAGCAATTGCGCAGGAATGTCCGGTTCTAAATCTTGGCGGCAATGTAGAAATTAGAATGGCATTTTAACAATTGTGAAGCCTTAATCAAAAAAAAATATGGAGAACAAAGAACTGATACCAAATCTTTTTAGAACCGAATATCAAAAAATAGTTTCAGTTCTTTGCCATCTTTTCGGCATTCAACATATCGAAATTGCAGAAGATATTGTGAGTGATACTTTCTTGTCTGCTTCAGAAACCTGGGCGATAAAGGGAACTCCCGAAAATCCTGCTGCCTGGCTTTATACTGTAGCCAAAAATAAAACCAAAAACTATCTGAAACGGCATACTCTTTTTGAAACCAAAATAGTAACCGAAATAAAATACAATACTCCAATAAACAATCCCGAGATTGATATTAATTTATCTGATCAAAATATTGCAGACAGTCAGCTGGCGATGATTTTTACGGTTTGTAATCCGTGTAATTCAGATGAAGCTCAAATTGCTTTGGCTCTTAATCTATTGTGTGGTTTTGGAATAAGCGAAATCTCTGATGCTTTTCTTTCAAACAAAGAAGTCATTTATAAAAGAATTAATCGTGCCAAAGAAAAACTCAAAGAAGAAAATATAAAGATTCAGAATCCGAATAGTATCGAAGTTAAGGATAGAATAAAAACGGTTCTAAAAACCATTTATCTGCTTTATTCTGAAGGATATTACTCTGCCTCACAAAACACTACTTTAAGAAAAGACCTTTGCGCAGAAGCCATGCGTCTTACTTTTTTATTGATTCAGAACGAAAGCACAAATCTTCCGGAAACCAATGCTCTTATGGCTTTAATGTGTTTTCATTCTTCAAGATTTGAAGCCCGGACCGCCGACGACGGAGAAATTATTTTATACGAAGATCAGGATCAATCGCTTTGGAATCAGGAATTAATAGACAAAGGAACTTATTTTTTGAGCAGATCTTCTACCGGAACTACACTTTCTAAATACCATCTTGAAGCCGGAATTGCTTACTGGCATACTATCAAAGAAGATACTGCAGCAAAATGGGAGCATATTCTCGAATTGTACAACAATTTAATCATTCTGGAATATTCTCCAATTGCGGCGTTGAACAGAACGTACGCACTCTCAAAAGTAAAAAGTAATAAAGAGGCGATCATAGAAGCTGAAAAACTCAATTTGACCGACAATCATTTTTATTATTCTTTACTAGGAAATTTATATTCAGAACTTGATATTCAGAAAGCATTACAGCAATTTGAAACAGCTCTATACCTCGCTAAAACAGACTCTGACAAGAATATCATTCGTAAAAATATAGCAGAACTTCATTTTAAAATGAAGCAATAAAAAAATTGGAGCCTGCCCTTTTTTTGTTTGTATTTTTTTTCGCTTAATTTGATTCAATAATGCAATTTTTGCTTAAAAATTTAACCAAACAGCTGTTAAATCTTTAATAAATATTAATGTTAAATTCTCAAAGAAAACGTATATTTGGATAAATAGAATACTAAATAGCGTGCAAAAAGAATCAAAATCACATAGTTTTATATTTCCAAAAACTCCTACGGGAGTTGACGGTCTCGATGAGATTACTGATGGAGGTTTTCCTAAGGGACGACCAACCTTAATCTGTGGAGGAGCCGGATGCGGAAAAACATTGTTATCGATGCAATTCCTTATTAAAGGTATTACAGAATATAACGAACCAGGAGTCTTCATGTCATTTGAAGAACCTTCTGCAGACATTACTTTAAATGTTAAGTCACTGGGTTTTGACCTGGAAAAACTTAAAGCTGAAAAAAAACTCGCTGTAGATTATGTAAGGGTTGAAAGAGCTGAAATAGAAGAAGCAGGAGAATATGATCTGGATGGCTTATTTATCAGACTTGGACATGCTATCGATTCCATAAAAGCAAAACGTGTTGTATTAGATACTATAGAATCTTTATTTTCCGGCCTTGATAACCAAGCGATTCTAAGAGCCGAACTGCGAAGATTATTTCACTGGCTTAAAGAAAAAGGTGTCACAGCAATTATTACAGGAGAACGCGGTGAAGCAACACTTACCAGACAAGGACTTGAAGAATATGTTTCTGATTGTGTGATTGTTTTGGATCATCGTGTTATTGAGCAGGTTTCTACCAGAAGACTTCGAATTGTAAAATACAGAGGATCTACACACGGTACAAACGAATATCCTTTTCTTATAGACTCTGATGGAATTTCTGTACTTCCGATTACTTCTTTAAAATTAGATAATGAAGTTTCCTCAGAAGTTGTTTTGACAGGTGTTCCCGGACTTAATGATATGTTTTATGGAGGCGGATTCTATCGCGGCAGTAATATACTAGTATCAGGAACAGCCGGAACAGCCAAAACAACAATCGCATGTTACTTTGCAAACGAACAATGCGAAAATAAAGAAAGAACAATTTATTTTGCATTTGAAGAATCACCGCAACAGCTGATTCGAAATATGAAATCGATTGGTATTGATCTTGACAAACACATTAAAAAAGGTTTGTTACAGATACATTCTTCACGTCCGTCATTAAATGGTCTTGAACTGCATTTACTTACACTTAGGAAATTAATTAGAGATTTTAAACCTACAACCATCATTATTGATCCAATAAGCAATCTTATTTCGGTAGGAAGCGAGCACGAAGTTCGCTCGATGCTTGTACGATTGATCGATATGCTTAAAGCCAATAATATTACAGCTTTATTTACTTCTTTAAATAAACAAACAGATAGTTTTAGACCTGATCTTGCAGAAGAATCAGTTTCTTCATTGGTAGATACCTGGATAACCGTGCGTGACATGGAAGGAATTGGAGAAAGAAACCGCGGTATTTTTATTGTAAAAGCCCGAGGAATGGGACATTCAAATCAAGTTAGAGAATTTGTAATTACAGATAAAGGTATCGAATTACTCGATGTAGAATTGGGTCCACAAGGAATACTTACCGGAACAGCGAGACAATCTCATCAACTGAAGAGAACTATTCATGAAATCAAACTTCAGAATGAGATCAGCAGGAAAGACAGAGAAATCGAACGTAAACGTAAAGTCTTGGAATCTAATATAGAATCGCTCAGAACAGAGTTTGAATCAGCACAAGAGGAACTAAGTATCCTTAAAGCAACAGAAGAATTACAGGCAGGACTGTCTTCCAAAAAAAAATAGCAGCAGGATGAAAAAAAAAGAAGAGGCAGCAGAATGGCAATTACTGCTTTATATAGCGGGACAGACGCCAAAGTCGATAAAAGCACTTGAAAACATAAAAAAATATGCAGAAGAACATCTTACTGGAAAATACAGTATAGAAATTATCGACTTGCTCAAAAATCCGCAATTGGCAGAAGGCGATCAAATTCTGGCGGTACCTACTTTGGTGAGAAAATTTCCTGAACCTATTCGTAAAATAATCGGCGATCTTTCTAACGAGGAAAGAGTACTTGTTGGCCTTAACATAAAACCTTTAAAAACTTTGTAATGGATGATTCCTCAGACAGTTCCAGTACGGCCAAACATAAATTTTTGCTTTTTGTCTCAGGTATGTCTGTTAAATCAGGACGTGCAATAGAAAATCTACGTCTCATTTGCGATAAATATCTCACAGGCAATTACGAAATAGAGATTATAGACATTAGTCGTGATAAAGAACAAGCGGTGATTCACCAAATTATAGCAATACCTACATTAATTAAAACACATCCTATACCGGAAAGAATTATACTTGGAGATTTATCAGACAAGGAAAAGGTTTTAAGGATACTAAATATCAGTTAATAATTTGGAGTCTACCAATAAAAATATTGAATCTTTATTAGAAGAGATAAACCTGCTTAAAGAACAGCTTTATGATTCTAACAGCATAATTGAGGCTATCAAACACGGCGATGTAGATGCTTTGGTACTGCACAATAACGGCGTGCCGGAACTTTATTCGCTGGAAACTGCCGATTATACCTTTAGACTTTTAATTGAAAAATTTGGTCAGGGAGCTTTAAGTATCGCAAAAAACGGACTGATCTTATATTGTAATGATTATTTCTCAAAACTTATAGATTTACCTTCCGAAAAAATAATTGGAAATTATATCTATGAGTATTTTGATAATCCTGACAATTTCACGGCATTAATTGAGGCACAGAAGTATGGCGTAAATACGCATGAGATCACATTTAAAACTCAGGGAGATAAAACCTTTCCCGCTTATATCGCTTTAACAGATTTGGAACCAGCAGTTCAAGGAATTGGAGTTGTAGTTACCGATCTGACTGAAAAGAAAAAACATGAACAAGCACTGCTGCATCATCAAAAAAAGCTGGAGGAAAAAATTAATGAGTTAAACAGAATCAATAAAAATCTGGAGGAATTTATACATGTAATCTCGCATGATCTTAAAGAACCGCTCAGAAAAATTGTAATGTATAATGGAAGAATTGATGGTTCGAATCTAACAGAAACAGATGCTAAATCAATGAATGTAATGAAATCTTCTGTACTGCGATTGAATTCACTCATTGATGATTTAGTTCAATATTCTTCGCACACAGCGCAAGAAGATCGAACAGCTGTAAACTTAGCCGAAGTAATTGCAGAAGTGAAGGATGATCTGGAAATCATTATAAATGATAAAAATGCCAGTATCGAAATCGGGAATTTACCTACAATACGTGCTTCACGCGTGCAAATGCGCCAGCTTTTTTCTAATCTTATTTCAAATGCTGTAAAATACAGCAAACCAGATATTGCGCCTTTAATTCAGATTTCCGAAATAGAAAATTTCAAATCTGAAGTGCTTGAGGAGGCCGGTAAATTTGTGAAAATTGAAATCAAAGACAATGGTATTGGAATGGAACAAGGTCATCTTAACAAAATTTTTACTATCTTTCAGCGATTGCACGCCAAAAATGAATATTCAGGAAATGGTATTGGGCTTGCAATTTGTAAAAAAATTATGGAAAACCATTCAGGTGACATAACTGTAGAAAGTCAACTGCATGAGGGAACCATATTTAACCTCTTTTTTCCAGTAACATAAAATGCCACAATTAGACAACTTACATATTATAATAGCAGAAGATGATTACGACGATGCTGATATAATGCTGCAAACTTTTACAAATAATCCAAATTTTTCAAAAGTAAGTATTGTAAATAATGGAGAAGAACTTTTAAATTATTTAAAAGATACTTCCAATCACATTCCCGACATTATCCTTACTGATATTAACATGCCTATTCTTGACGGCATCGAAGCACTGCAGGAAATTTTGACCGATGCTGACTTCAAAAATATTCCCTGCTTTGTATATTCAACAAGTATAAATCCTGCTTATAAAGAAAAATGTGATAATCTTGGCGTAAAAGCCTATTTGACAAAGCCATATTCTTTTGAAGCTTTTGAGGAAATTCCTAAAACAATTTTGACCATCGCTGCACAATAATCTTTATATGATGAGCAATCATAATTTTTTTGAATCTAATTATAAAAAACTTGGGTTTGTTGTACTAAACCAGAGTTCTATAGACGAAATTAATAGTGATGCTTTCAAAACGTATATTAAAGTTCTTTATCTGCCTGAGAATTATTTGGTAACTATTGACTTTAAACAATATACCACCAAAACGCCTTCCTTGTTTTTTATAAACAGCAATCAATATCTGCAGATTGATAAAGAAGGAAAAGGGCAAGGTTACTTTATGTACTATAATCGTGATTTTTACTGCGTACAAATTCACGATGCAGAAGTAGCATGCGACGGTTTGTTGTTTAATAATATTTTTGAAATGCCTATGACTGCGCTTCCTGAAAAGGAAGTTTTATTTGTAGAAAGCATTTACGATCAGATCCAGCAAGAGTTTGATTCTCCAGATTCTTCGCAGGAAGAAATGATTCGAACGTATCTAAAACAATTAATCATAAAAGCTACCCGAATCTGGAAAATACAGCAGCTGGGTGCATTGAATACTGAATCCTCTAAAGAAATGGATTTCTTCAGGAATTTCAGCCGTCTTGTCGAAATTCATTTTAGAACCAAACATACTGTAGCAGATTATGCCGACATTCTTGGCGTTGCTCCAAAAACTTTATCCAATAAATTTAATCGTCTGGAGCTATCTCAGCCCAACGATATTATCAAAGACCGAATTATTCTGGAAGCAAAAAGGCTTTTGGGATATTCTGCCTTGAGTGTAAAAGAAATTGCTTATCAGCTTGGTTACGAAGATCCGGCTTATTTTAACCGCCTTTTTACCAATAAAGTTGGAGACACTCCTGCTAATTTTAAGAAAAAATACCTTCAAGGGAAAAATGTACAATTAGAATAGACTTTTATCTATTTTTACAGCTTTACTACCGCCATATCTTTGTCCTATCAAAATAACTGATAAACACTTTAAGATATGAAACACAAATTAAAAGCCGCATCAAAAGGCAGCGTAAAAAACAAAAGCGGACCAATTAACTACAACAGTTCCGACTTAAATTAAATCTCTATTCCATTTACAACTCCATTTAAACACTTTGCTATTCAGTGTTTTACTTAAAAAGAAACAACACGTTAGGCAAAACTTTTTTCTTAATTTTAAAAATAATATCATGAAAACTATAAAATCAATACAACAAAGTTTCTTTATAATCGCATTCTTAACTCTTAATACAATAGTTATGGCACAAGAAAGACAATACAAAGGCGAAAATGATCCGCAGGTTTTTACAGAGGTACGCAGTTTTTTGAAAGCATTAAATTCTGGTGATGGTAAACCTCTGGAACAATTAAGCGTTGCAGATGCACGCGGCGTATTAGTAGGTGCTCAAAAATCTGTAGAAGTTGACTATTCAGGAATTGAAGAGTCTGAAAAAGTAATTTCTCAAAACGGACTTAAAGTAAAAATTCATATTACAAAACCTAAAGACGCAAAAGCAAATGCTCCTGTATTTATCTTCATTCACGGCGGTGGATGGGTTTTGGGAGATTATCCTACTCATAGAAGATTAGTTCGAGATTTGGTTGTAGAAAGCGGCGCTGTTGCAGTTTTCCCAGATTATACTCCTTCTCCGGAAGCGCAATATCCAGTTGCTATAAATGAAATTTACGCCGCAACAGAATGGGTTTCTGAAAACGGAAAAGAAATTGGTGTAAACGGAAAAAACCTTGCAGTAGTAGGAAACAGCGTTGGAGGAAACATGACGGCTGCAATTACCTTAATGGCCAAAGATAAAAAAGGACCACATATTAAATTACAAGTTTTATTATGGCCGGTAACCGATGCCAATTTTGAAACTGAATCTTATAATTCTTTTGCAAATGGAAGATTTCTAACTAAAAATATGATGAAATGGTTTTGGAATAACTACTTGCCAGACACCAGCAAAAGAAAAGAAATTTATGCTTCTCCATTACAAGCAAGTTTAGATCAACTAAAAGACTTACCTCCTGCTTTGGTACAAACTGCCGAGAATGATGTTTTGAGAGACGAAGGTGAAGCATACGCAAGAAAACTTAACGAAGCCGGAGTTCCTGTTACCTTAACCAGATACAGCGGATTAATTCACGATTACGGACTTTTAAATCCAATTGCTACTGTTCCTGCAGTACAAACAGCTGTAAAACAAGCTGCAGTAATCATCAAATCAACTTTGAAATAAGTATGTAGTCTATTTTAAATATAAAAGCAGAATGGTTTTAACACTATTCTGCTTTTTTTTTGATTTTAAGGTTAAACGCAAAAATATTATTAACAGCTGACAGCCTTATTTTTACTTAAATTTGCAACATCCAAATCTTCTTATGAAACGTTCCGGTACAGCAGATCTTCCGTTGCATTATGGCCATGTCCCTTTATGGCTGGCCGAACGTATGTCTAAACTTGGTTTTGCAATTGTAGAAACGATTGCCTTAGAATTTTCTACTTCAGAAGTAATTACAAAATTGAGTAATCCTTTTTGGTTTCAGAGTTTTGGTGCCGTTATGGGTATGGATTGGCATTCGTCGGGAATTACAACTTCTGTACTTGGCGCTTTAAAAAAATCGGTAAATCCGCATTCTAAAGAATTAGGAATTTACATCTGCGGCGGCAAAGGAAAACATTCTACGCAGACACCTCAAGAACTTTTATACGTAGGAGAAAAAACAGGTCTGGACGGTCTGGATCTTGCCAATTGCAGCCGAATTACAGCCAAAGTAGACAACACGGCTATTCAGGACGGATTTCAGTTGTATCAGCATAATTTTATTGTAGACAATAAAGGACAATGGGCTGTTATTCAGCAGGGAATGAATCCAGATTCTAAAACCGCCAGAAGATATCACTGGCATTCAAAGGATTTGAAATCTTTTGTAAATGAGCCTCATACTTTTATTTACGGAGAAAATCAGGGTTCAATTTTAAATCTGACTGCCCAGTCTGCAGAGGAATCGAGAGCAGGAATATTAGAACTGGCAAAAGAATCTCCAACAAAAATAATGAAAGAAATGCAATATCTTTCTATGCCGGCACACCATGATGTACGTATGGAAGATGTAAACATGAAACGCCTTGGCGCAATGCTTTGGGCAACGCACGAAAACAAACCAGAAGATTTTGAAGAGCTTTTACTCTTAAAAGGAATGGGACCCAGAGCACTGCAATCGCTGGCTTTGGTAAGCGAAATAATCTACGGAACTCCAACCCGATTTGAAGATCCAGCGCGTTTTTCTTTTGCACACGGCGGTAAAGACGGGCATCCGTTTCCAGTTCCGATTACCATTTATGACGAAACAATTAATACACTGCAAAAAGCAATTCAAAGAGCAAAAATTGGCCAGAATGATAAAATTGATGCTATTAGAAAATTATCAGAAATCTCAAGAAAAGCAGAAGAAGGTTTTACACCAAATAATAACTTTGACGCATTAATTCAAAAAGAAAGAAACGAATCTTATAAATATCAGGGAAAAACAGTTTTTGGAGATGCAAAACCGCCAAAGACTAAACCTTCAAATCCCGGAAATCAATTAGAATTGTTTTGATTTAATACTCTTTTCAATAATTATAAATATAAAAACCGCACAGTCTCTATTGATTCTGTGCGGTTTTCTTTTATTTATTTTCGCTAAATTAATCCCATTTATTAGTATGAGAAATAGAATATTTTCCTGCGCCCGTAAAAAATAAAGCCACAGCTCCTAATAAATAAAGCATTAATAATTCGTTTGCATAACCTCCGTGCTCGCTGATAGAAAAAAGATCCTGCGCATGTGCAACTGCAATTGCTACAATACAATTAACTGCAAAAACAACTGCTGCAATTCTAGTACGCCATCCTAATAAAATGGCAAGCGGAGCCAAAACTTCACCAATATAAACAGCATAACCTACAGGTCCCATATTTTCCAGAAGGAAAGAAATACCATGAAGTATTTTTGATACGCCATGAAAAAGCATTAAACCTCCAACACTTATACGTAATAAAAGTAATCCAAAGTCTGTGTTTTTTGAAATCATAATAAATTGTTTTGATTAAATTAATTCAAAATTTAGGTTTTGTGATCAACTAAAATACAATTTTTTATGATTTAAAAGCCCTCGTACTTTCTTCAAATTTAAAAAAAGTGAACAGTCTCAGAATTTTTAATACCAATTAGTATATAAATTACTTTTAAATATATCTTACAAAATGCTGCTATATTTGATTACAGGTTGTTATATTCGTGTTCTAAAGTGTACATTTTTAATATGGTAGAAATTATGTTAGAAGAACCTTTTGAATTGGTTCTTACCAAATTGACAGAAGAATGCCCTAAACCCGGGTACATGCACAGTATTTTTGAAGTAGCGTACATTGTTGAAGGGAACGGCACACAGTCTGTAAACAATACTACTTTTAATTACGAAACTGGAAACTTGTTTCTTTTGACTCCTGATCATCAAAACTATTTTGATTTTGCTGCGCCTACACAATTGTTTTTCATTCGATTTAATAACTTCTATCTAAACGGAGTCTATGACCAGCAATTATTGCAGCAAATAGAAATAATCCTTAAAAATGCTCCACAGCAATCTGGCTGTATCATACAAAATGAAGACGATAAAATTATTGTTCGCCCGATCATTGAAGCCATAATTAAAGAACATGAAAAAGGAGGCTTGTACCACAAAGAACTTATTTCTCAATACATTAACACTTTACTGATTATTATCGCACGGAATATCATGGTAAAACTTCCGGAAAAGATCAACGATCAAAGTGATAAAAAAATCGTGGCAATATTGCAATATGTGCAGGCAAATATTTATCATCCTGAAAAACTAAAAGGACAGCACATCAGCAATAAATTCGGAATTTCTGAAACCTATCTCGGGAGGTTTTTCAGAAAACATACTAATGAAACATTACAGGAATATCAAACCAATTATAAGCTTAAACTAATAGAAAACCGCTTAGTAAATACCAATATGAGGATTACGGAAATTGCTGCAGAATTTGGCTTTACAGATAAAAGTCATTTTAATAATATGTTTAAAAAACACAGAGGTGTAAATCCGACAGAATTTCGCAAAATGTTTTTTGGTTTCGGAAATGTCTAATTAATAACTAAAGCAATATGGATAATCAATTACAGCCCACTGTACTTTCAGAAAGAATATCGTCTCTTGACTTTTTAAGAGGAATTGCCATCTTGGGAATATTGTTTATTAATATTGAAAATTTTGCTTACGAAAGCCCTTGGAGTTCCTGGAAATGCGGTTATGAAAGTGCGATAGATTTCAACACCAGATTTTGGGTTTATTTTTTAACTCAGGGTAAATTTTACAATATGTTTGCCATGTTGTTTGGAGTTGGTTTTGTAATTTTTTTAGAACGTTTAGAAGCAAAAAATATCGGTCTTAAAGCAATGGATATTTATGGTCGCAGATTGTTTTGGCTGTTTATAATTGGGGTCATTCATGCTTATTTTATCTGGGACGGCGATGTACTTTATCACTATTCAATTTGTGGTTTACTTTTAATTCCGTTTCGCTCTTTTAAAACCAAAAGTATAATTTTAGTTCTTTTACTTTTAGTTTCCATTATCATATTCAAAGCTTACACTACTACACTAAATTCGCAAAAAAAACAAAACGATTATCTGGCTGCTTTACAAATAAAAGAATCTCAAAGAACTGAGGAACAAGCTAAAACCATCAGTGAATGGAAAAAAAGATTTGCGGTAAAATCAACTAAAAAAGTCGAAAAAGAAGAAGTCGAAAATCCAAAACCAACTTATTTTGAAGGTTTAAAAAAATCTTTTGAACACGCAAAAGTACACGAAGGAGAACTGTACTATCAATCGATACTATTTCCGACATTAATTATTATGCTGCTCGGAATGATGCTGTACCGCACCGGCATTTTTGTAGATTACAGCGTTTGGAAAAATTATTGGCTGATTAGTATTTTGGTTTTAGCAATCGCCTTAATCATTAATTACTACAGATATTACCATTGGACTTTTGAAGATCAGAAACCCGTAGTGAGCTTTTGGGAAAATCTGCTCTATACTTTTCCAAGAGAAACTTTGGGCGTAGGATATGTTTTAATTCTAAATGGCATTTATCAGCGATTCCTAAAAAACATCAAATTAAAAATAATTTCAAATATTGGCCGCACTGCTTTATCTAACTATATTTTTCAGAGCATTATTGCCGGAATTATTTTTTACGGTTACGGTTTCGGACAGTTTAATCAATTCTCCAGATTTGAATTAATTCCGATAGTGATCATTATTTGGGTGATTCAGATTCTGCTGACAACCGTGTGGCTAAGATTTCATAAACATGGTCCTCTCGAATGGCTTTGGAGAAAACTGACTTACAGTTCCTTTAATAACTAAATCTTTCTGAATAGTCTATTTAGTAATAAATATCTAAGACAATAGTCGATTTTGAAGCATCTATTATTTTCTCCAGTTTCTTAAAGAAAACTTCATTTACCATAGGACAGCCGTGGCTTAAAGCAATATAATAATCTTGTTCTGCTTCTGGCACAGCAGAATAAGAATGTAGTACAATGGCTCTTTTTGAGGCATTATTGTTTGTCGCATCAAGACCGCATAATTTATATGATTTTCCGAACTTGCCATAGTATGATTTTCCTATTGCATAATTTCCTAATGAAGTACTGTTGGAATTGGGTTCGTTACTAAATTTCAGTTCGCCGCTAACTCCGGTTTCAGAACCGGAACCATTGGCAGTCAATCCCTGATATAAGATTTTGTCGTTCTCAAGATCGTAGACAAAAAATCGATTTTTGCCCGATTTGATTTTCATATCAACAAAAAAAGCAATTTTGGTATTATACATTCCGTTAGAACTAATTTGAGCTTTTACTGCTGTTACCTGATTATTAAATCGAATCATTTCCGCTTCAGACAGCGTTTCTATTTTATCAGATTTTGGAGCAGTAAAAAAACTGGCTGTAATAAAAAATAGCAGATTGAATAGTTTCATGATATGTGGTATTTTAATTTTAAAGTCCTTAGAAATAAAGACATGCAAATTTACCACCAAGAAGAGGATGCAAACAACCTTTAAAAGACTGAATTACAAAACAATAAGACTTATTTTTATCTTTACTTTTACAGCCTAAAATCTACCAGAATTTTTGAATTATAAACAAATCCACAAAAAAATAATGTAATTTTGGACTATTAGATCATTTTCAATTTTACAAAACAAACAGTCCAGATGTTACGACCGTGGTCATTAGAGATTCAGCTTGACAAAAATTCAGGAAAAGCCCTTTATCTGCAGATTGCAGATGCGGTTATCAATGCGATAAAAACAGGAAAACTTACAAGCGGTAATGCGCTGCCGGGAAGCCGACAGCTTGCCGGACTGCTGCAGGTAAATAGAAATACGATTGTGGCCGCACTTGACGTTCTAATTGCAGAAGGCTGGCTGATTACAATAGACCGAAAAGGAACTTTTGCTGCAGCTATACTTCCTGAAAATAAAACGCTTAAAACCAGCAGCCAAAAAATAAAAATCGATAAAGAAGAACCAAAACCGCATCTTATTTTTGATGATGGTCTTCCCGACAGCCGTCTCGCTCCTATGAATGATCTGGCGAGAGCTTATCGCGAAATATTCAGCAGAAAATCGAGATGGCAGATTATGGGTTACAGCAGCGAATTGGGGCATCCCGAATTTAGAAAAGCAATTGCGCAGATGCTCAATTTTAAAAGAGGAATGAGTATTGCTCCAGAACAAATCTGCATTACACGAGGGAGTCAGATGGCGATGTACCTTGCCGCACACTGCTTATTTGAAAAAGGCGATTATGTCATGATCGAAAATCCAGGATATAAACCCGCATGGGAAGCTTTTGAAAATGCAGGCGCAGTATTACTTCCTCTTAACATCAACAAAGACGGGATTGATATCGGCCAAGCCGAAGAATATCTTAAAAAATATCCCAACATAAAAGCCATTTACGTTACACCTCATCATCAGTTTCCGACTACCGTAACATTATCGCTCAAAAAAAGATTAAGACTTATCGAATTATCCAATCAATATGGTTTTACAATTATAGAAGACGATTATGATAACGAATTTCATTTTGGACAACGGCCAATATTACCCATTTCCAGTTACGATTCGCTGCAGAACTATATTTATATTGGCACATTAAGTAAGATTGTGGCACCGGCACTGCGTATTGGCTACCTGACAAGTTCTCTCGAAAATATTGAGAAAATAAGCCGACACAGGAAAATTATAGACGTACAAGGCGACAACATCATGGAAGAAGCAGTTTTAAGTCTTATAAACGAAGGTAAAATCAAGCGTCACCTCAAAAAAACAAATGTTCTTTATAAAGCAAAAAGAGATTATTTTGAAAATCTTTGCAGTCAATATTTAAAAGATAAAGCAGCTTTTATAAGACCAGAAGGCGGTTTGGCTTTTTGGATTGTGCCAAAATCCCAAACAAATGTACAACTCGTTTACCACCAGCTTTTAGCAAAAGGAATCAAGATTATAAATCCGGAAAACTTTAGTTTTGGCGAAACTATTTCTGGTTTTCGTTTAGGCTACGCTTCATTAACAGAAACACAAATGGAAGAAGGAATTCTTGCGCTTGCTGCACTTTTAGAAACAAAAAAAGACTGAAAGCCGCTATACTTTCAGTCTCACAATCAACCATTCTAAAATAAAACTAATTACAGTTTTCCATTTCAATAATAGAAAAACCATTTTCCCGTACCTGGTTTTCAATTTCAATTGGCGCCTTATCAATATGACAGAATCTGCATTCTTTTGAGCTTAACTCCTGCCCTTCCTGCGCCACACTTTTCAGGTATTTTTTTCCATATTCAAAAACCTCTTCTGCATTTTTTGTATCTTCATCTACCAAAATATCAAAATGCATAATTTTGCCGTCTTTTCGGGTTACATAAGTATCCCATACCGCTATTTTCATAAAATCTTTATTAAAATTAATATCTAAAAAATCTTTCCTAAAACATTGATTTTTATAAGACAAATTTACAGCAGATCTAAAATTCTAAAATGATCCAGTTTTTTTAATAATCAGCTCTAACTGGTCCAGATCATTCATTAAAATAATAATCAGGAGCTTATTCCAGCCATCCGCTGTATCTTTCTCTGCCTAAAGAAGGCACAGAAAGGATGCCGCTGCTGTCTGGGCTATGGCTCTCGTTTTCATAACAAATCTGGACTACTTTTAATATTCAAAACTGGATCAAAACCACCATCCTGAAAACCTATAATTTTACAGCATGAAAGACGAAATTATTTTAAACCTGAAAGAAGTTCACCAACGAATAACAGATGCGTGTCTTCTGGCAGGGAGAAATCCAGCAGATGTTGCACTTTTGCTGGCCGTAAAAACTGTTGCTCCAGAAAATATTCGAATTGCAGTAGAAGCCGGAGAAACCTTAATTGGTGAAAACAAAATGCAGGAACTTCGCGACAAAGATTCAGGATTAAAAGATCTGGTTATCGAGCGCCACTTTATTGGGCATCTGCAAACCAACAAAGTAAAAGACGTGCTAAAATATGTTTCCTGCATTCAGTCTCTGGATCGCTTAAATCTGGCCAAAGAACTGCATACACAATTAGAAAAACAGCACCGAACCCTTGATGTTTTTGTGCAGGTAAATACTTCTTATGAAGAAAGTAAATTTGGTCTTCCGCCCGATGAAGTTTTAGCTTTCATTAAAAAAATAAAAGAATATCCAACACTCCAAATTAAGGGATTAATGACAATTGGCCTGCTGGATGTTGACAAAGAAAAAATGCTACCTTCTTTAAGATTATTAAGAGAAATTCGGGACAAAATTTACGATGCCAAAATAGACGGTTTAACGAATCTAAAACTCTCTATGGGAATGTCTCAGGATTTAGAACTCGCTATTGCCGAAGGTTCTAATATGGTTAGAATTGGAACATCGATATTTGGAAACCGCTTTTTGGGAAAAGAAATCTGGAACGAAAATAATGCAGAATAAAACCTTAATTTTGCAAAAAAATACAATGACATGAATCTTAATGATCTTACTGTAAACGATACCGAGAAAATTGCTTTGGATGATTTATTCTTTAGCGACGAAAACAAATCTGCTTTGCTTCAGATCATTAAAGAACATCAATATATTGAAGAATTAAAAAAATACAATCTTAAAGTAGACAACAAGATTTTACTGCACGGAAGTTCGGGCTGCGGTAAAACAACTACTGCAAAAGCCATTGCCAATACGCTCAACAAAAAGATCATTATTGTAAATCTCAGTACTGTTATCGATGCCAGAATCGGCGAGACTTCTAAGAATTTAAAAGCCATTTTTGACAAAGCAATTCGGGAAAGAGCGGTTCTGTTTCTGGATGAATTTGACCAGATCGGAAAAAGCCGTGACAGTGATGATAAAGATGTCGGCGAAATGCGTCGTTTGGTCAATACAATCATTCAGCTTTTTGATTATTTCCCCTCAGACAGCTTATTAATCTGCGCTACAAACCATTACGAGATTATTGATACTGCATTGCTTAGAAGATTTCAACTGCGTTTAAAATACGAAATGCCTTCTGAGAATCAACTCAACGTTTATTACGACAAGATTGTTTCCGGATTTCCTTTGCATCTGCAGAACATCAAACGCAAATATGACATCTCTTATGCTGAAGCTTTAGATTATATTCATACCAAAATGAAAAAATTGATTATTGAAGAATTAGAATTAGTTCAGCAATAACTTCACAGAAAATAGTACCTAAAAGCAGCCGCATTTTAAAGAAAAAGAGAAATGTTATTTTTATATTCTACTAATTACATAGAATTTGTATATTAAATATAAAACCTTACATTTGTATTCAATCCAAACCTATTGAAACATGGAAAATACGATCATAACATCAGAATCTGTAAAAGTAAAAAGAGAAAGCTTAATCCTGCTTCACGGGTTATTTGGAGATTTAAGTAATTGGAATGCTGTGAAAGATAATTTTTCGGCAGATCATAATATTTTCATTCCAAAATTACCATTATATAAAAAAAGCGAAAAAGACGCTACACTAAAGCATTATGTAAAATTTTTATGTGAATACATTACTGAAAATCAAATAGAAAAACCCATTTTAATTGGTAATTCATTAGGCGGACATATTGCTCTTTTATATGCTTTAGAATATCCGAATGAAGTTGAAAAACTCGTTCTTACGGGCAGTTCTGGATTATACGAAAGTACTTTAGACATGTCTTTTCCGCGCATAAATGATTTTGAATTTATAGCCGAAAAAGTTCGCGAGGTTTTTTATAATCAGGAAATTATTTCTGATTCCTTAATCGAGAATGTTTACAATACCATTCAGGATAAAGAAAAAGCTTTATCGGTTGTACGCACGGCCAAAGCGGCACGAAATCAAAATCTTAAAGATGATCTTACTTCTATAGCACTTCCTGTTTTATTAATCTGGGGAATGCAGGATATCGTAACGCCGCTCAGCGTTGCAGAAGAATTCTTTTATTTACTTCCTAATGCCTATCTGCATTTAATTAATCATTGCGGACACGCACCAATGATGGAACAGCCGGCAGAATTTAATAAAAGGCTAAAAGAGTTTTTAATCAGTTGATTGTAAAATAGGTGAATAAAAAACACCCGATAATTTGACGTGCGGTATTATTATTATAATGCCGCTTTTTACAGCTGTTTTGTATCTTAATTCTACAAAACCTGTCAAGTTATTACCAACTGCGTAATTTTATGTGTTTTTAGACACTTTTTTGGCAATGAATAAAGTGCATAAACCGAGTCAGATTCAGTACAAGTTGGCTGCGATTGAATGAAATTGCAGGTTTTTAGCCTTACCTTTGCCGCATATTTCATTTTCATTAAAAACATACCGTATTTATTACCCATCAAAATAAAATGATTGAATTAAAAAATATAAGTAAATCTTTTAAGACACCGCGCGGCACTTTTCACGCTTTAAAAAACGTCTCGCTTCAAATTCCGCAAGGTGCTATTTTTGGCATTATCGGAACTTCTGGTGCCGGAAAAAGCACCCTTATTCGCTGTGTAAATCTTTTAGAAAGACCTGATTCCGGACAAGTTATTGTAGACGACATTAATCTTTTAGAATTATCTGCAAAAGAATTAACGCTGAAAAGAAGAGAAATCGGAATGATCTTTCAGCATTTTAATCTGCTTTCTTCCCGCACAGTTTACGACAATGTTGCTTTTTCATTAGAATTAGCAGGCATTTCAAAAAAAGAAATTAAGCATCGTGTAGAAGAACTTTTAGAATTAGTTGGATTAACAGAAAAGAGAAATGATTATCCTGCAAGTTTATCAGGCGGACAAAAACAACGTGTCGCCATTGCAAGAACGCTTGCCAACAATCCTAAAGTTTTGCTTTGTGATGAAGCTACAAGTGCGCTCGATCCTGCAACTACAAGATCTATTTTAAATCTTATAAAAAATATAAATAATAAACTCAATATTACCATTTTGCTGATTACACACCAAATGGAAGTTGTAAGAGCGATCTGCGATACTGTTGCCGTAATCAGTCACGGTGAAGTTATTGAACACGGAACTTTGAGCGAAATTTTTACGAGCGCAAAAGATCCGATTACACAAAAATTTATCGCTTCTGCCCTTCATGTTGATCTGCCTCAGTTTTATGCCGATAAGTTAAAAACCAATTGGACGGCAGACAGCAATACGTTACTGCAATTAGAATTTACAGGAAAAAGCACCGACGAACCTTTATTGACACAAGCCGCAACACGATTCGGAATCAATGCCAGTATTGTCAGCGCGCAGACTACCTATGCAGGTACAACACGTTTAGGAATTCTTTTGGTTGATCTTTCGGGAACGACAGAAAATCAAAAACTAGCCATCGAATATTTTAAAGAAAATCATATTAAAACTCAAATTTTAGGCCATGTCTGAATCTGTTATAAATTTACTAATACAAGGAACCTGGGAAACGATAGTCATGACATTTGTATCGGGATTTTTCGGTTTTGTTCTGGGTCTGCCTGCCGGAATATTTTTGTTCCTTACCAGAAAAGGACAATTATTAGAACATACTACTCTTAATCGCATCCTTTCTATAACGGTAAACGTTTTTCGTTCGATTCCTTTTATCATTTTAATTGTCTGGATGATTCCTTTTACAAGAGCTCTTATTGGCACTTCGATTGGTGTAAGCGCCGCTTTAGTTCCGTTAAGTATTGGAGCAGCGCCATTTATTGCACGTTTGGTAGAAAATAGTCTTTTAGCTTTACCGCAGGGATTAATAGAAGCAGCAAGGGCGCTGGGTGCAACACCTTTGCAGATTATTTTTAAGGTATTAATGCCAGAAGCACTTCCTTCTCTGATCAATGCTGCAGCCATCACTTTTATTACACTTGTAGGTTATTCTGCAATGGGCGGTGCTGTTGGAGCTGGCGGATTAGGACAAATAGGATATCAATACGGTTATATTGGTTATGACAGTACGATTATGAATACTGTTCTTATTCTGCTTGTCATTCTGGTATTTATCATACAATTTGCAGGAGACAGACTTTCAAAATATTTTGACCATAGATAATAATTTTAATACTAAAAAAATGAAATCAAAAAATAATATAACGGCAGTTTTCGTAATTGCTTTGGCTGTTTTAACAAGTTGCGGCGGTCCAAAAAAGAATGATCCTCATCATATTTCTGTTGGAGTTTCTTCTGGACCTGAATTTACAGTAGCACAGGCAGCACAAAAAGAAGCCAAAGAAAAATACGGTCTGGAAGTAGAGTTAATTCCATTTAATGATTATGTAGTTCCAAACGAAGCGTTAAATCAGGGAGATATCGATGTAAATGCTTTTCAGCATCTTCCGTATTTAGAAGAACAATCTAAGCAAAGAGGTTATAAACTGGCAGTTGTCGGAAAAACTTTTTTATACCCAATCGCAGCGTATTCAAAAAAAATAAAATCAATTGCTGATTTAAAAGACGGAAGTACAATTGCTATTCCGAACGATCCTACAAACGGCGGGCGTTCTTTATTGTTATTGCAAAAAAACGGACTTCTAAAATTAAAAGCCGGAACAGGATTACTTCCTAAAGTGATTGATATTGTTGAGAATCCTAAAAAACTTGTTATAATAGAATTGGAAGCGCCGCAGCTGCCAAGAGTTTTAGATGACGAGAAAGTTGCTGTTGCTATTATCAACAATACATTTTCTGCGCAGGCTGGTTTAGTTCCGTCTCGTGATGCTCTTTTTGTAGAAGGAGCAGATTCTCCTTATGTAAACTTAGTAGTTTCAAGAGAAGACAATAAAAACGAAGAAAAAGTAAAACAGTTTGTAAAAGCTTTTCAATCTGCTGCAGTAGAAAAAGTGGCAAAAGAACAATTTAAAGAAGGTGTTATTAAAGGCTGGTAATTTTCTTTACTTAAAAATATTAAAAAACTCCTGTTCATAACGAACAGGAGTTTTTTGTTGAGAATTGAATATAATAGATTGAGAACTAATCTCGTGGTTATTTAGCTACTACTAAGCCTCTGGTAAGCCATCCTTTTTTATTTGCCGTTGCAATGGCATAAGGAGCAATCCAGAATAAACTGAATGTGTAAAAGATACTGTAAGTGTAAGCCCAAAACGATTCTGAAACACTATATCTTTTTGCATAAAACAATGCAGAGAAGCTTGACAATATAAGAATTCCTAAAAATGTTGAGCTTAAAAACAATAAAGGATGTATTGCAATAAAGAACAGCATAAACAATAAAAACGGATACGTCATTACGATTTTAAAGAACTGATTTGCAAACAATAATCTTGGTCCAAATTTAGATTCTTTTCTAAAATCTGTAAACACATATTTTGCCATAGCCAGATTTTCACGCACATTACTTCTGCTCCATCTGATAAACATTTTGTACAAACCTGTATATTCTTCCGGAACATTGGTTAAAACAACAGCATTTCTCTGAAACAAAACATGCTGCCCTTGTTTTAAAATCATATTGGTCATCGCGCGGTCTTCTCCAATGTCTGACGGCTGTCCCATAAAAGTCTGATTGATCCATTCTGGAAGACAGGCAAATACTGCAGTACTTCTGTAAGCTGCTAATGCTCCCGGAGTACATAATACAGAACCTAACATGCTTTCTGCAGAACGTTGAAATTCGAAACTCATTACAAAACTAACATTCAGCATTTTAGGAAGAATAGCCGTTTTATTGTTTAGAACATGAACATTTCCTGCAACTGCACCACATTTTTCGTTGGTTACAAACGGACTAACCAAATTTCTTAAAGTATCTTTTTTAACAATAGAATCACTGTCTACTGTTACGAAAATTTCTCCGGTTCCAAGATTAAATCCACGGTATAAGGCGTGACGTTTTCCTTGGTTTTTTTCCTGCTGATAGATAGACAAACGATCACCAAGTTTCTTTTTTGCTTCCTGCATCCAATACCATGTATCATCTTTACTTCCGTCATCTACAGCCAGAATTTCTAATTTATGGGCTGGAAAATCACTTGCTGCTAAACTCATCAAAGTATCCCAAACCAATTTTCCTTCATTGTAAGCGGGCACAATTACTGTAATTGTTGGAAGCTCCTCGTCTGAAACTGAAGGAATCGCTTTGTAACGCAAATACAAATAAGAATTATAAAGAAAAACTCCTGCCTGAAAAAAGAATAATATTCCTGTAATTATTAGAAAAGGAAGTCCCCACGAAGAATTTACTCTGTCGATCTGGAACTGCTCAAAATCGGGTTGAAATTGATACACAAAAAAAGCTCCGGCCAGCATTAGAATAAAAGTACCAATCAGCACCATTAAACCAAACCCGCTCGAAGGTCTTTCTACAATTGCTTTTGATGATTTGTTTTTTGTTCCAAAAAGGGAACTATTTAATGAACTTTCGTTTATAACGGCATCGTTATTAGAATAAAATTGTTTTGCTAAGATTGTTTCGCTTTCCATGCTTGTATTTTCTATTGATTCGTATTGTGAGGCTTTTAGAAAATTTCTTTACTTCTAATGATTTTAGCATTCAAACTAAAATTAAAGAAACAAGAAATTGATACTATCACAATTTACAAGCGCTGTGCCAATATCAATTTTGATTGATGCAGAGCATTTTAGCTGATTTGAGACATACTTTGAGTGTGTAATTTGTATACACTTTGTACAAAATGTATACAGTTTTTATAGAAGTTGTGAAGTGGAAAGCAGCGTAAAATAAGGCGATGCGACTTTAAAAAAAAATAGTATTTAAAGAAGATCCAAGAATAAATTAAAACGCAGCATTTGTCAAAAAATTGTATCAGGCGTTTTTTTTGAATTCTTTACTTATTTAAAATTAAATTGATACTACAGATCTGTGTAAAGTACTAAAAAACAATTTATAACGATAAATTACAACTGCTGGTGATAATTTATTCGAGAAAAGAATTAGATTAAAATTTTAAATTATTATTAAAAAGAATTAAATTTAGCGATACAACATCGATTAAAATTGCTGCAATAAACCTCATTACAGTACTTTTAAAATTAAAGAATTTTACTTTTTATAAAAATGAACAAGCATATTTACAATCTTTTACTAGCGGATGATGACGAAGATGACTGTGATTTTTTTAAAGAAGCATTAGAAGACATTTCGCTTGAAACCACAGTAAAAATGGTTCATGACGGTGTACAGCTAATGGAATATTTAAAGACAGACTCTTTGGTAAATTTACCAGACATTGTTTTTCTTGATGTAAACATGCCTCGTAAAAACGGTCATGAATGCCTAAAAGAAATCAGGACAATTGATGCATTAAAAAATCTTCCTGTAATCATTATTTCCACGTCTTTGGATTGTGGTATTGTGGATATAATGTACGAAAAAGGTGCAAATTATTACATTCGAAAACCTGGTGATTTTTCTAAATTAAAAAATGTTATAGAAAAAGCACTTATTACAGCATCTGAAAATAACTTTCAGCGACCAAGCAGAGCAAATTTTATACTCCAGCCATAAATCATTTTTTGGAATGAACCACAACAAAAAGGACCATTATTTTCTAGCCGATGGCGGAGAAATGGGTAAATTAAGCCGCACCAAAGACTGGAGCAGAACATACTTAGGTGATCCTGAACAATGGCCAAAAAGTCTTTGCACGATGACGGCTGTGGTGCTTAATAATCCTTTGGCAATGTGCATTGCCTGGGGAAATGATTTTACACAAATTTATAATGATGCCTTTCGTCTTATCCTTGCATCGCCCCAACAGAATGAAGCTTTAGGAAGCAGCGCCAAAGAAACTTTTTCGGAAATCTGGAAGATTATCGAACCTAAGTTTACGGATGCAATGAAAGGAAAAAGTGGTTCTTTAGATGATTTTATAATTTCTGTTGATAGAAATGGAGATGAAGAAAAAAGCTGCTATAACTTTTTGTACAGCCCAATAAAACTAGAAAATGGAGAGATAGGCGGTGTTTTAATCACGGCCGTTGAAAATAAAAAACTTTTAGATACAACCATAAAACGCACTGTAAAAGAGAAAGATTCTGCAAAAAAAATAGAAGAAAGCAACAAACGTTTTCGAGATACGCTTAAACAAGCTCCAGTTGGGATTTCAATTTTGCGTGGTCCGGATTATTTTGTAGAAATGGCAAATGAAGCTTATCTGCAAATAGTAGATCGAGAAGAAAGCTCCTTTGTAGGCAGACCTTTGTTTGAATCGCTTCCAGAAGTAAAAGAATCTGTAAACAGCTTGTTAGAAAGTGTTTTGACAACTGGAATTCCCTTTCATGGAAATGAACTCCCGATTCCGTTAAAACGATTCGGAAAAATTGATATTTCGTATTTTGATTTCCTTTATTATCCTTTAAAAGAAGAAGACGGGGAAATTTCCGGAATCATTGTTACCGTGACTGAAGTAAGTGATAAAGTAGAAGCCAGAAAAAAAACAGAACAAAACGAAGAACGTCTGAACATTGTTTTAGAAGCCAGCGAACTGGGAACCTGGGAGCTGAATGTAAAAATTGGAGAACTCATCTACTCTCCCAGATATCTTGAAATCGTGGGCGGTTATACTGAAAATACAGACTTAACTCATGAACAATTAGTGCAGCATATTCATCCTGATGATATGCCAATTAGAAATAAAGCACTTCAGGATGCGCTTGTTTCAGGTGTTTTAAATTACGAAACCCGAACAATCTGGAGCGACAAATCGATTCATTGGGTTGAGGGAAAAGGGAAAGTTTTTTATGATGAAAATAACAAACCTGAGAAATTAATAGGAACTGCCAGAGATATTACCAGAGAAAAAACACATCAGCAGCAAATTGAAGAAAATGCTATTCGTTTTAGAAACCTCGTCATGCAGTCGCCAGTGCCAAAAGCTATTTTGCGGGGAACCGATATGAAAATAGAAATGGCCAATTTTGTGCTGCTAAAAAACATCTGGAAAAAAAATGAAAGCGATGTTCAGGGAAAAAGAATTCTGGACGTATTTCCTGAACTTCAAGAACAAAAATATGCAAAACTGCTGCAGGAAGTATACAGCAACGGAAATGTAATTGCAGAATCTGAATCTTTGCTTATTATTGAAAGCAATTCTTTTTATGTAGATTTTGAATTTGCACCGCTGCTGGAAAACGATAATTCTATTTCCGGCATTAAAATAACCCTTATTGATGTTACTGAAAAAGTAGAAACGAGAAAAAAAATAGAAGAAAGTGAAAAGAGATTCCGCTCTCTCACCGAAAGTATTCCGCAGTTAATTTGGGAAACCGATGAAAAAGGAAATTACTTGTTTGCATCAGGAAAATGGGTAAAATATTCTGGAATTCATCCTGAAGGAAAAGAATCCTGGAACATTATAATACATCCTGATGATCTCAAAGGAAATACAGCAATATGGAAACACTCCTTAAAAACCGGCGAAGCTTACAGGTCTGATGTAAGGATTTTAAGAAAAGATGGTGCTTACAGATGGCATACCGCAATTGGCGAACCTGTTCTGGATGAAAATAATAAAATTGTAAAATGGGTTGGCGCTTTTTCTGATATTCATACCGAAAAGGCTTTTTCTCAGGAATTGGAACAGCAGGTTGCAGCAAGAACCAGAGAACTGCTTTTGATGAATGAATCGCTGAAAAAAAGCGAAGAACGCTATCATTTAATGGTCGAAGAAGTGCAGGATTACGCCATTTTGTATTTGAATCAGGATGGAATCATTGAAAACTGGAACATTGGTGCCGAGAAAATAAAAGGGTACAAATCGGAAGAAATTATCGGCAAGAATTTTCAGGTTTTTTATACCGAAGAAGATAAAAAAAATAAACTGCCTCAAACTTTACTGCAATTGGCCCGGGAAAAAGGAAAAGCAGTACAAGAAGGATGGCGCGTTAAAAAAAATGGAAAGCTTTTCTGGTCCAGCGTAGTGATTACTGCAGTCCATAATAAAAAAAATGAGATCATCGGATTTTCTAAAGTGACGCATGATTTAACAGAAAAGAAAAAAGCCGATGATAAATTAAAACTGAATGCTTTAGAACTTAAACAAAAAAATATAGAACTGGAACTGATGAACCAGGAACTCCAGTCTTTTGCTTACATCTCTAGTCATGATCTGCAGGAACCGCTCAGAAAAATTCAGACTTTTGCAACACAGATTATGGAGAAAGAATCTATAAATCTATCCGAAACGGGCAAAGACAAATTTAAGCGAATGCAAAATGCGGCGCAGCGAATGCAGACTTTAATAAACGATTTGCTGGCATATTCCAGAACCAATGTCGAGGAACGGATCTTTAAAAAAACAGATCTTTCTAAAATTATTAATGAAGTAAAAGAAGATCTTAAAGAAGAACTCACTCAAAAAGATGCAGTTATAGAAATTGGCGAATCCTGCGAACTAAAAATTATTCCGTTTCAGTTTAGACAATTACTTTACAATCTGGTTAGTAATTCTCTAAAGTTTTCTAAACCAGATATCCCGGCTGTTGTAAAAATTAAAAGCGAAGTTAAAAAAGGAGAAGATTTAGGAAACAACACTTTGAATAAGGAACTAAATTATTGCCACATTAGTGTTGCAGATAACGGAATTGGGTTTGAAGAGCAGTACAGCAAAAAAATATTCGAAGTTTTTCAGCGTCTTCACGGACGAGATCAATACAAAGGAACAGGAATTGGTCTGGCAATCGTAAAAAAAATTGTCGATAATCATAACGGAGTCATTACAGCTTCTGGAGAACAAAACGAAGGTGCCGTTTTTGACATTTACATTCCGATAAATTAAAATACAAAAGCAAAAAACGGAAATAACTAAAAGTCATTTCCGTTTTCATTTCCAATTCCAAAAATATCAAAAATCTAATTAAAAGTATTATCTAGTATAAACTGTGATTACACCTGTTGCTTTATCTTTTAATTTTAATTCTTTGTTAGTAAGGTTCATAATGTCGCTAGTTGTAGTAACTCCGCCAACAGTAAGTGTTAAATCATTATGAGATCTTACGTAAGTTCCTTCAGTTTGTACCAAAGCACAGTTAGAACCGCTGTAATCACCAACAACAGCTGTATTACTCAATTTAAGTTCTAAAAAATCTCTGTTACATCCAGGTGTATTTCTAATATCGTCAGTTAATTGTTCTGTTCCGTTAACCACAATACCTGATTTGCTTAAGTTGTAAGTTCCTTGTAGAGGAATAATTGTTTCTCCTTCATTATCATCGTTGCTGCAAGACGTTGCAAACATTCCCACACTTAAGGCTAATACGAATAAAAAGTTTCTATTTTTCATGTCTGATTTGTTTTTAAATTTAATGTTTGATTTTGTTTAAAATTATATAGGCTAAATTACTTTATCAATAAGTAAGTTTTGTTTTATAATTTTAGATAAATTTTACATAAATCTCATCATATAGATACAAAATCGTATTATAATCAAAAAACTAAAAAAACTGATTCTCATTCTATTAGCTTATTACAGAAATTCCTACTAAACAGTTAACTATTTCATAACCTTATGATTACGTTATAATTAAGATTATTTTTTTAATTTGAATAAAACTAATCGTTATGAAATTCTTCAGTCTAAAATTTCTAGTTTCTTTCAAAGAATGGCTTTTTTTAAGAGCTATGCAATCTTCTTTTTTACATTAATATATAAGGAAAGATTTTTTGAATGAATAAAATTGAAAGCTCATTTTTGCATAAAGACCAATTTGGTCAGGATTTTTTATGGGGCGTTTCTACAGCTGCCTTTCAAATAGAAGGCGCACACGATGCCGACGGAAAAGGAAGCTCAATCTGGGACGTCTTTACTTCACAAAAAGGAAAAATTAAAAATGGCCATCATGCCATTACTGCCTGCGATTTTTATAATTCCTATCAAAACGATATTCAATTAATAAAGGAATTAAATATTCCGAATTTTAGATTTTCTATCAGCTGGTCCAGAATTATGCCTTCCGGAACTGGCTCAGTTAACCAGGCAGGAATCGATTATTACAATAAAATTATAGATTGTCTGCTGGAGTCAAACATAGAACCTTGGGTAACTCTTTACCACTGGGATCTGCCGCATGCTCTTGAAGTAAAAGGCGGCTGGACCAACAGAGAGTGCGTAACCTGGTTTTCTGACTATGTAAAAATATGTGCTGAACATTTTGGAGACCGTGTAAAAAACTGGATGGTTATAAATGAGCCGTCTGTTTTTACGGGTGCAGGATATTTTCTGGGTATTCATGCGCCGGGAAAAAAAGGCATTACCAATTATCTAAAAGCCATGCATCATGTAACTCTTTCTACTGCTGCGGGTGCCAAAATACTTAGAAATCTTGTTCAGGATGCTAATATTGGAACTACGTTTTCCTGTACTCATATTGAACCTGCTTCTGAAAAACCGTCTGATGTACAAGCCGCAAAACGTGTTGATACACTTCTTAACAGAACTTTTATAGAACCAATTTTAGGTCTCGGATATCCGCAGAACGATCTTCCTGTTCTTAAAAAACTGAATAACTACATTATAGGTGACGATTTAAATAATCTGGCTTTTGAATTTGATTTTATAGGGCTGCAATGTTACACTCGCGAAGTGGTAAAATCTTCTATCCTCATTCCGTATATTGGAGCCGAATTGGTCAGCGCCGAAAAAAGAAATGTTATTTCGACCGATATGGGCTGGGAAGTTTATCCTCCTGCCTTATATCATGTTCTAAAGAAATTTAACGAATACAACATCAAGAAAATTATCATAACCGAAAATGGTGCCGCTTTTCCAGACAAACTGACCAACGGAAAAGTTTATGATATAAAACGTACACATTATATTCAGGATCATTTAGAACAAATTCTTAAACTCAAAAATGAAGGCTACAAAGTCGATGGTTATTTTGTGTGGAGTCTTACTGATAATTTTGAATGGGCCGAAGGTTACAACGCCCGCTTCGGATTAGTTTATGTTGATTTTGAAACTCAGGAACGCACTATTAAACAATCTGGATTATGGTACAGCAGTTTTTTATCTTGAGATTGCAATTTTATCACAGCTTTTTTTTCCATACTTATCAAACATATAAGGAGTTAAAGCTCTTAGAGCCTTTCTTGTTTCGGGATGCAATCCGTGTGTGTTAAAAAAATCAACACCGTTGGCTGTTTTACTATACCAAACAATCGGTGTTCCATCTTCTCTAAAACAAGTAGTGGTATCACATACAAATACTTTTCTAAAATCCAGAAGAGTATCATCTTTTGGAATAATTATATTAGGATTACCTTTTATTCCTACACCACAATCTACAATTTCGTAGTGATCGTCTGACCACTGCATACAATTCATTTTAAAGAAAGCAAAATAAACTACAGCTCCAACTAAGCAAAAAATAATAGTTGTTGCTGCTATAGTTCGTTTTGATTTTTTTATCATTCTTTCGACAAAACCTTTTTTCGGAGTTTCAACAAAGCCAGTAGGTATATTTACATTTGTTCCTTCCACAATTTCTTTTTCTACCAAATTTACAGGTACTCTTAAATCTTCAATGAGTACTTTATCCTCTTCATCAATTTTTTCAAAGCTTTCATCTGAAAGTTTTTTTCCTTCGTTTAAAGTTGATATTGTAACATCACTTTTATCGTCCAGAACTATTCCTTCTTCCTTAAATCTTCTAAACTTATTATAAGGTCTAAGTTCAAAATCTACTAAAACCGCTGCGAGTTCAATTATTTCTTCAGTTGGGTTTTCCGTTTTTCCTCTATAATAAGCTCCAATAGATTTAAACTTATCTGTCTTTGCCTGAAGAGCATTCTTTTTAGAAATATCAAAACAAAATTCAAATAAAGAACTGAAAGCTTTCAAGTCATCTGAATTCTGATTTATTTGAAATACTTCCCAGCATAGTTTTCGAAGTTTTGCCTGAGATGGATTTTCTAAAAAACGGCTGTTCTCTCCATTTTTCACCTCTTCATATTTTTCCCGAACAGCTTTTATATAATCTTCTATAGTAATGTTTGGCATAAGCGTCAATTTTATTTTTTAGGAATTTTCAGGACTTCATAGGAATTTTTAGGATTCTAAAAAAGTATTTCGGAAGTCCCGGAATTCCGTATGAATGCAGGCTTGTAAGCGATATAACTTTGTCCTCAGAATTAGTTACCGCTTTGATCTGCAGGTCTAAAACAAAAGTACAAAACTAGTTCAATTAAAAGTGCGGAAAACCGTAAAACGGACTTTATCCGGGAAGTATAAATGAAAATTTTATAGTTCTACGCACTCTACTTCCCAAAATCATATGGCTTTGAAAAGATCCGGAAAAGTTCCGGACAGCAACAGCCATTTCAAATCTTAAAAAATAATCAAGATGAAAAATCTATTTTTAATGGGAGTATTTGCACTATTGTGTACAACGTTATTTTCTTGCACTGCTGATGAATATGAAACACAGCCAAAAAATGAAATTAAAAAACCTTCTAATACAGTTGCAGACGGTCCTGGGGATGGACCTATAACAGTACCACCTCCACCAGTTAAGGATTAAATAAAGTTTATAAATAAATATTAAAATTCACTAAATTCGGGGAAAGTAAACTTTATGTTACGATCCCCGTTTTTTTGTTTCTTTATTTTTCTTTCTATGCTTTCCTGCAAAGAAGAGCCAGCTGTTATTGTAAATAAAAAAGCTCTTAAAAAAGAAGCCCTTAACTTTCGTGAAAAAGGAATCTTAAGTATAGAAAATAAAAAATTTAATGTTGCTTTTTACAACTTCAATAAATCGAAAATAACTTTTGATGTTTTAAAAGATAGTGCTAATGTTGTTTATAATCTTATTCAAATGGCTTACATCCAGCAGATCAATGGAGATTATTACGGCAGTAAAGAAACTCTGACAGAAGCCCTGCCTTATATCACAAAAAAAAATGTTTACAGTGCTTCTATTAATAACTTTTTTGGCATTGCAGATAAAGAACTTTCAATTTATGACGATGCAATTTATTATTACAAAGAAGCTCTAAAAGACTGCACAGATATTATTTCAAAACAAAATCCTTTAAATAATATTGCTGCTGTATATATCAATCAAAAGAAATACGACAAAGCAATTGTTATTTTAGATTCTCTTCTTAATCAGAAAACATTAAATGACAAATCACTTGCTGCTACTAAAGCAAGGATTCAAGATAATTTGGGTTACGCTTATTTTAAAAAAGGCCTGAACCAAAGAGGGCTTTTATTAATGAACGAAAGTCTGTCCATAAGAAATCAAATTGATGATGTGTATGGAAGTATTGAAAGCAACCTTCACTTATCTGACTATCATGCAGCAACAGATTCTAAGAAATCTAATCAACATGCTTTAGAAGCGTATAATACAGCCACAAAACTAAATAGTATTGATGAAAGATTGAAGGCATTAAAATTTTTAATTTCAAACAATTTCAATAATCAAGGTACAAAATATGCACAAAAATATATTACGTTAAACGACAGCATAATTAAGATTCGAAATAACTATAAAAATAAGTTTGCCAAAATTAAATATGATTCAAAAAAAGAAAAAGACGAAAATCAGAAACTGCGTTTAGAAAAAGCAGAAAATTTACTGGTGATTCAAACAGCTAAATATCAAAGAATCTTTTTAATATTAGGAATTATTTCGCTTTTCTCTTTGGTCGCTTATCTGATAAAACGTCATAAAACAAAAACCCGTCTTGTAGAGATACAAACGGCTTATGCAACCGAAACGAGAATTGCCAAAGACATACACGATGGACTTGCAAATGATGTTTTTAATGCCATAACTTTTACGCAAACGCAACCTTTAACTACAGAAAATAGTAAAAAAACATTATTACAAAACCTTGATCATATCTATTCACGCGTTCGGGGTATTTCTCGAGAGAACAGTAATATTGATACCGGGCCAAATTATGCTGCTAGTTTAAAAGAAATGCTTTCTACTTATAATTCCACCAATACAAACGTCATTATAAATAATATAGAAAAGATAAACTGGGACAATATTGAAGATGAAAAAAAAGTTGCACTGCAGCGCGTACTGCAGGAATTAATGGTAAATATGAAAAAACACAGTGCATCTTCTCTCGTTGTTTTAAAATTTGACACCAACTCAAAATCTTTATTGATTGATTACAGTGATAACGGAAAAGGCTGCGAAAAAAAACAAATTATAAAAAATGGTCTTCAAAATATGGAAAACCGTATTCTGGCCATAAAAGGAACTATTACTTTTGACACTGAGCCTGATAAAGGTTTCAAAGTAAAAATAACACTGCCTAAATAAAAGCCTATGTTTAAAAAAGTTATAATTGCCGAAGATCTTGATGCTATGAATTTAGGAATTCAACAAGTCTTAAAAGATTTAAACATCAACAATTCTCAACATTCAAAATATTGTGATGATGCATTTCTAAAAATACGTGCTGCAATCAATCAAAATGAGCCTTACGATTTATTAATCAGCGATCTTTCTTTTAAAACAGATCATCGCGCGGTGACAATTGCGAGTGGAGATGAATTGGTTCAAAAAGTTCGTGAATTACAGCCTGACATTAAAATTATTGCCTATTCTGTAGAAGACAAAAGTTTCCGAATCAAATCGCTATTTGATAATGCCGGAATTAATGCTTTTGTTTTAAAGGGTTTAAATAGTATTGAAGAATTAAAAAAAGCAATTAACATTCTTTTGAATTCCGATCAAAAATTTATTTCTCCCGAAGTTGCTTCGGCATTGCAGGAAAAAAATAATTATGAAATTGATGATATCGACATCAAAATCTTAAAACATTTATCGGCAGGAACTTCGCAAGACGAAATTATCGAAATCTTTAAAAATTCAGATATCAAACCCAACAGTAAAAGCGCCGTTGAAAAGAGACTTTCTAAACTGAAAGACTTTTTTAAAGCAAATAATACGGTTCATTTGGTTTCTATTACAAAAGACATGGGAATTATTTAAAGCCTGCTGTTTATAATTTTACAAAGCTCCTTCGGGGGCTTTTTTTATTCCTGAATTTAAAATTTTTAGGATTATGGATTTCCGTAAAATACTGGTTTTGATTGAGTTTACATTTGAATAATTAAATAATAATTAAAACCTAAAAAATCATGGAATATAAAGTAGTACCATTTGTAGCTTCAATTGATCCCAAAAAAGGAAATTCTAATCATGTTGCGGAACAACTTGAAGACTTAATAAAAAATTTCACAAATAGAGGTTGGGAATATGTGCGATTAGAAAGCGTATCAACATTTATTCAACCAGAAACTGGGTGTTTTGGTTTGGGAGCTAAACCAGGATATACAACAACTCGTCAAATGATTGTTTTTAAAAAATAAATGAAATATTTCATCTTATTTGCTATTCAAATATATTGGAAAGCTATTCCTGCGTCTAAAAGGAAAAAATGCATTTTTAAAAAATCCTGTTCTAATCATGTTTTTGAAATAACTCAAAAGGAAGGATTTTTAAAGGGAATAAAAGCATTCCAATTTCGATATAAAAATTGCAGAGGGAACTTTGTAATTTTTGAGAATCCAATAAATAATAAAATCCAAATGATTCTTCCCTCTCAAATAATAATTGAGAGGAAGGAAATTGCGGATCGACTAATCAATTAAAAGCCAGAATAAAATCAGGTATAATTACGCATTTTAAGAGAATCAATTCTATTTACATTTAAAAAATATCTGAAATTTAATATCCTATAATTTGTTTTCAAAATATTTAAAATATTTACTTAAAAAAAGCGCCTTTACAAAAACAGTATTGGCCAGATTCTTTATTATACTTTTTAGAAGAAATAAAGATATTATACTATTAAAATTAAATTACAACGCCAATCATCTTTTCAAAAATAGTTTTATCATCATAGATTATCAATTCAATAATGCACTATGGTATTCATTTAACAATAGAAAAACTTTAGAAAAAAGTATCAAAATTTTCAACCTTGAAAATATACCTTCAAAGATAGATATTGAAGTCTATGGCTTTTTTAGAAAAAAGAAATATTCATTAAAATTTGAACCTACATTAAAAATTGAAAATCAAAGTTTTAAAACGAATTTTTCAAATCTTTCTTTAAATCTAAAAAGAAATTCAATTCCACAATTAACTCACTCTTTGATTGAGATTTCTACTAAAAAACCAGCAATAAAAATATCAAAAATTAGAATAGAAGATCAACCATTCAATATCAAACATAATAATTATAACCAAAACGATTTTATATGATACGAGAATATTACAAATTACCAGAATCAAGTGCAGTGATGCGATTTCTATGGAAATGCGCTGGTGGAGATCGCTATTTACTTGAAAGAGCAACCTATTCTGATCAAATAAAATATATGTGTCTTGGCGGAATTGTTTTTGCAACTGGTGCATTAGCAGGTATTGCAGGAGGTTATGCTTTTTATACCATATTTGAGCCTAGAGGATCAGCAATTGAGAATCCAATAGATTTACAAACAATTTGCATAGCATTGTTCTTTGGAATTGTTTGGGGACTAATGATATTTAATATTGACAGATTCATTGTTACTAGTACTGGAAAAGGAGATGGAACTGAAGCTATAACGATAGGCGAATTAAAAAGTGCTCTCCCAAGAATTTTGATGGGAATGATAATCGCAATGACAATATCAAAACCTGTCGAAATTAGAATGTTTAAAACTGAAATTGATATAAAATTACGAGAAAAGCAACTTGAACAACAAGCTGAATATCAGAAAAAAGTAGATAAAACTTATGCAGATAGAGAAAAACTACTGACAGCAGAATTTGGAAATATTGCAAAAGACAGAAATGCTCTCAATGAAAGAATTAAAGTGGCTGAACAGGCATATACTGATAATTTAATGGGTAAAGGAGAAAAAGTTCCTGCAGGTAACGGACCACTATCTAAGGCGTTAAAATCACAATTGGATGATTTATCTAATCAATTAAAAACTTTTGATAATCAAAATGGAAAAGATTTAGCTGAATTAAATAAAAGAAAAGATTTCTTACGAATAGAAAAAGACAAAGCAAGATCTGATAATACTAAAATAGCCAATGGCTTAGATGGTTTATTAGAAAGAATTAAAATCGCTCATGAAGTTGCAGGATTTTGGATTTCCTTATTTATAACCTTATTATTCATGGCTATTGAATTAACACCAATATTTTTCAAATTGATGTTGACAAAAACCACTTATGATTATCTCGCAGAAAATCGAGATGAACTAATTAAAGCTGAATACGGAATTGAAGTTAAATATGATTATTACAAAGATAAACAAGGAGTAGAAAAGCATTTAGTAATAAATCATGAAGCTGAAAAACTAATTTTTGAAAAAATGAAAGTTACAGAAATTCAAAAAGAGCTCACTGAATATGCTGTCAAAAAATACAAAGAAAGAGAAATGAAAAAGATAGACGAGAATCTTGACAACTACATTAATTCAATCGAAAAGAATGAACAAGGCAGTTAATGAAATTCGGCTTTTTCTATTTACGTGTTCAGGAGAAGACAATTATATTCTAAAAAGATGCAGTGCAAAAATTCAAAGAAGATTTGCTCTTCTAGGTTTTTTTGTTTTCCTAATATTTATAGGATGTTTTTTTAGTGCTACATTTTTCATTATCTCTTTATTTGATGGAGCCAAATGGGTCAGTTTCCCAATGGGAATAATATGGGGGACTGTAATCGTAAATATGTATTTGTTATTACTGCACACTATTTCTCCCGCAATTATTCCATTATCTTCTAAAAGAAAGAAAAACAAAAATTCTAATGTTAACTCAGATTCAAAGCAAAATGAGAGTAAGTTTTTAACGTTATCCATGAATTTACGGATTGGTTTCATGATGCTATTAGCGGTAATAATTGCACAGCCTCTGAATGTGTTTATGTTTTCTTCATCAGTAAAAAACAGCATTGATAAACACAAAATTTGTGAGAGGATTAAACTGTATTCATTAACAAATAAGCAATTAATTAAAGAAGAGTTCATTAATCAGAAAGAGTTTAATGATAAAATAATCACTCGCTTAAATTTAGCTGAAGTACGAATAATTACAAAACATCTGAATATCATAAATTCAAAAATTACAACGGACAGTTTATTTGTAATAAATGCCACAAAGAAACTAACTCAGTTTAACAAAATCGATGAAAATTTCAGCTCAACTAATGAAGATGAGTTAAAAAAAATCAAGATTTTAAATGATCTCGATAATTTATTAAACAACGAATTGATTTCGGATAATGATTTTATAACTAACATCAATTCCATATCAATTGCAGGTTCTTTAAAGAAAGATTTTGATGATTTCAAAATAACCTTAACCAAATTGGTTAATGATAAAATTGAAAACTATAATTCTCTAAATATTCTTTTAAACAAGAGTAATTTTTATATAAAAACTATTCAGCTATTATTTATTGAAAGTCCGTTTTCATGGTTACTGACATTAGCTGTTTGTTCAATATTTCTATTACCAATTTATTTCAAATATAAAGCTCGTAATTTATGTTCTAAGGTTTTCAAAACTGAAGAAAAAAATGAATCGGAGATTATTAAACTGAGAGAGGAATTAATTAATACAACAAATTTTAATTGGTTAGAAAATAAAATTAAATCGATCAACATTACTAATGTTAAAACCTCTGATTATTATTTTCAGAGAATGCTTATTGAGCACAGAATTATCTTAGAAGAATACGACGAAACTAAAAAATTATTTAAAAAAAAACTAACCCATAACATTTCATTATTTAATAGAGCATCATTGGTAAAATTAACGCCTTTATTAGAAAAACTAAAACAATACAATATTAAAAAGTACAATGAAATCTTAATAAGTATATCTAAAGAATTCGTAGACGAGGAAATAATTAAATATGAATATTGGTTAGATTCTCCATTCAGAACTAAAATGAGATCAATCACAAAAACTTTAAATGAGGAAAAGGAATTATTAGATTTTATATATAATCAAAACTTGGAAACCAACGATTAAAATATGCTTGATAAAACTATAAATATTATCAATGAAGAAACTTTCGTAGGAGAAGATAATTTGACGTATAAGAAAGTAACGTATGAAATTAAAACTCCAAGAAAGACGTATTTGAAAGGAGTAATTTCTGGAAAATATAGAGGCATTAAAATTGAAGATGATTTTGCAGATTTATTTGATTTTGAAATTTATGAAGCAAATGTAATAAGTGAAAGTCGGGATGATTTTAGGGCAGACAAACCTTTTGTTTTTGCTACAGACTTTGAAAGCGTATTTAAAAGAAAAAAAATAAAAGGCGAGAAATTTCCAAAAGAAAAATTACCACAAGATCTTCCGGTCTTAATTATTGCAAATGAAAAATCATTTGGAGTAAATGTTTTGGAGCCACAATTATTCGAATTTGAAATAATTAGGAAACTTCATCAAATTGAGGGAGATGAAATTTTTGGATCCTTTAATGCTTACATTACAGGATACATTATTGATTATACAACAGAAATTAAAGAAGAGATTATATTGGTTGAAAGTGAAGAAACACTTCAACCTGAGCCCATTGTTACTTGTTTAGCTAGTAGTATAGAAACTGGAAAAATAGAAACTAGAAATAATTACATACGAAGAGAATACAAATGCAAAAATCATAAGGATAATGTTTGGGGCAATTGGGAATATGAAAATAAAGGCTCGAATTCAAATTTTTATAGTAATACAAATACTGGTTGTTTCAATCAAGTATTTGGAATATTGGGTGTTTTACTTGGTTTAGCATTTCTTATTTTCCTATTACCTGGTATATTATACATAATTGCATATTTTTCTATTATTCTCATTTTAGGGTATCTAGGTCCCCATTTAAAACTAGTTTTTAGAATAATTGGAATACTATTCTTATTAGGATTTATTGCTTCGCTTATTAATTCCTTTAATCAGCAATCCCATACTTATAATCCAAAACCATTAATTGTTGATTCTCCAAGAGAAATAAGTCCTATTATAGAACCTGTAAAAGATATTGTTACTGATAATACTGAAAACACGGAAAATGATAGTATACTAACCAGATATAGATCTTGGAAAGATTATGCTGGAAACAAATACGAAGGGAAATATCAAATTAAATTAAGTGACTATAAAAAAGCACATCTATTTAAAACAAGTATTAAAACAGATCAAAATTCTATAAATGAATATGATCGTATAATTTTTAATCTTAAAGAATTTGACAAAGATAAAATCCCGAGTATTTATAAACTTTTTGATAGTATTGGTAATGCAAAAAAATTAGACAAAATAAAATTTGCTGAAATGATTGTATCATTTGTTCAAGATATACCTTACGCTTTAGTTTTGGATAAAGAATGTAATGCAAGTTTATATAGTGATCAATTTACAAAAAATTATCTTTTGAGTAATAAAGGAGACTGTAGTGGAAACCAAAGATTCGGAATCAACACGCCAGTCGAATTTTTAGTAAATTTAAAAGGAGATTGCGATACACGTACATTACTTCTTTATAGCATTTTAAATCATTATAATTATGATGTTGCCATTATGAGTAGTGAATTTTACGGGCATTCTGTAATAGGAATTAATCTGCCAATTACTGGCATTACTTACATTTATGATAATCAGCATTATGTACTTTGGGAAACTACTGTTCCAAATGCTAAACCTGGAAATATTCCAAATGAAATTTCAAATTTAAACAACTGGAGAATATCCTTAAAATCAAAATAATATGGACAAACAAAGTTTATTTTTTACATGTATTGTTGTAATCGTCTCAACCTTATTAATGTTATTAGCAATTCAGTTTCTTGCAAAGAAATTAAATATAAAAAGCGAATTTGAAAAACCTCTAAAAATTTCATATTCTATTTGGTACATTTCCATTTTGATTTGTTTCTTCTTATTTCTTAAAGTTGCTTCTGAATTAATCGAAAATTCAATTGAAATTATTATTTATTCCAAAACGATTGAAAATACATTTATCACAGTTATGCAAAAAGTCATAATTTTTACTGGCTTCACATTTTTCTTCACTTTTACATCATACTTCTTGGTTGATAAAATTTTACAGTTCACATTTGGTAAGCGATCAGATGACATTGAAATTGAAAAAGAAAATATTGGTTATTTTTTGATAAAGGCAATTTTATTAATATCATTTGCTCTTTCCTTAATAACTATTTTTGAACATTTTTTAAAATGGTTTATGCCAACAGTAGAAACACCTTTTTACCATTAAAGCTTATTTTTATAATAGTTATGGATTTCCGTAAAATACTGGTTTCTATTGGTTTTACATTTGAGTAAATAATTTAAACCTAAAAACAATGGAAATTAATATTCAACTTAAATCATTGGCTGATAAAATCAATCAGTTAAAAAATAAAATCGAAACAGAAGAGTCTGCTAAACATGCTTTTGTACTGCCGTTTATACATATTTTAGGATATGATGCCTTTAATCCTTTGGAAGTTGTTCCGGAATTTACTGCTGATTTGGGATTAAAAAAAGGAGAAAAAGTAGATTACGCTATTTTTCAGAATGGCGAACCTATTCTTATTGTAGAATGTAAAGGATGGAAAGAAAAACTGACAGTTCATAATTCGCAGTTGTTTCGGTATTTTCATGTTACAAAAACACGATTTGCTCTTTTGACAAACGGAATCTCATATCAGTTTTTTACTGATTTGGATGCGCAGAACAAAATGGACGAAAAGCCATTTCTGGAGTTTGATATTACCAATCTTAAAGAAAATACAATCAATGAAATTACTAAGTTTCATAAGTCAAATTTTAATGTTGATAATATTGTAAACAATGCGAGTTCTTTAAAATATATCAAAGAAATTAAAAAGCAGATCAATGACGAATTAGAAAATCCGTCAAATGAATTTACGAAGCTTTTTGCGAATAAAGTTTACACTGGCAGACTGACAGAGAAAGTTGTAGATGAATTTAAAGATTTGGTTCAGAAATCTGTGAGCCAATATATTAATGAAAAAATTAACGACCGCCTTAATGCCGCACTGACTAAAGAAACCATTAAGCAGCAGGACGAAGCAGTTTTAATTGTGGAAGACGAAAACAAAGTCAATACAACTGAAGAAGAATTGGAAGCTTACCGAATTGTTGTTGCTATTTTGCGAAGAAAACTGCCAACAAGCCGAATTGTACATCGCGACACTCAATCTTATTTCGGAATTCTTCTTGATGACAATAATAGAAAACCACTTTGCAGGCTTCATCTTAACGGAGGAAAAAAATATATCAGCCTTTTTAACGATAATAAAACAGAATCTAAAACAGCGATTACATCAATTGATGAAATCTATCAATTTGAAAAAGAATTACTAGATACTGTTGATGCTTATGAGGGCACAATTCAGGTATAAATACGCGCAACTAATAATTTGATTCTTAGTAATTTTAAAACTAAAAAAACCAGATTTTTGATCCGGAATTAACAGCTAATTATAATTAAAAATAAAATTATCGAAACAAAACTACCAACCATGTTTTCTAAATACAAAATACTATTCCTAGTCTTACTTTTAGGAATAACAGGCTGTAAAAAAGAATTACCGCAGCCCAAAATAAACACATTTCTAAAGGAAGTAATTGCATCTGACGATCGTAAAGTCATAACGCCCGAAGAAGCAAAAACGTATCATATCGATACAAAACGTAAATACGAATACCGCACAGGAAATCCGGGCGAATACAAGTATAATTATGATGTAAAAGGAATCAGCATAAATGGTGATTCGGTTTTTGGAAACATCAATACAAAAGGAAAATTTGGAGCCGGAATTCTAATTTCTGACACTATTGCAGATGTCGAAATTAAAACAGAATGGATTTCTTACGGAAAACTTAAAGCTACAGATAATCAAGGAAATGAATTCTATCTGATTGTAAAATAACTTCTTTAAACTTAAAACATAAACATGAAATATACTGCAATAGTACTATTCATCTTTTTAACCTCTTTTATTCCCACAGAAACTATGGTTTTTATATGTGGATCTGGCGGAGCAAAAAAATATCATCTTAAAGACAACTGCCGCGGTTTGTCATCGTGTAAACAGGAAATAGTACAGACTTCAATTACAAAAGCAAAAAACAGTGGTTTAACCATTTGCGGATGGGAAGATTAAGAAAATTAATACTTCTGTAAAATTCAAAAGCCTTTCAGAATTTCTTCCGAAAGGCTTTTTATCTACAAATAAAAAGGCAAAAAACTATTTCCAACCGCCGCCCAAATCTCTGTAAACATAAACTGCTGCATTCAGCTGTTCTTTTTTTGTATCTATCAATTCTAATTTTGCTTCTAAAGCGTCACGCTGTGTCATCAAAACTTCGAAATAATCTACTCTTGCCGATTTAAATAAATCATTAGAAACATCTATAGAAGTATTTAATGCATCAACCTGTTGTGATTTTAGATCATAACTTTTTTGCAGATTCTCAATTTTAGAAAGCTGATTGGACACTTCTAAATAAGCATTCAAAATCGTTTTATCATAATTATATAATGCCTGAAGCTGTCTTGCATTGGCACTGGAGAATTCTGCTTTGATCGCATTTCTATTAATCAAAGGTGCTACAACATCTCCGGCTAAAGAATATAAAAGAGATTCTGGAAATGTAAACAAATAAGATGGCTTAAATGCCTGTACTCCAAATGCTGCAGAAATATCTAATGAAGGATAAAACTCTGCACGCGCCACTTTTACATCTAATTTTGCAGCAACCAATTCTAATTCTGCTTGTTTAACATCGGGACGGTTCATCAATAATTGAGATGGAATTCCAGAATTAACGGCAGCAGGTAAAAGCGTCAGGAAGTTTGTATTTGTTCTTTTAATTTCCTGCGGATATCTTCCTAATAAGAAATTGATTTTATTCTCATTTTCTTTTATTTTTTGAAGAATATCAAACTCTAAACTTTTTGAGGTCAAAACCTCAGCTTCAAACTTCTTTACACCAAGTTCGGTAGCTCTCGCTGCTTGTTTCTGAACTTTTACAATTTCTAAAGCATTTGATTGTAAAGCAATAGTCTGTTTTACAATTTCCAGCTGGCTGTCTAAAGCTAATAATTCATAATACGAATCTGCTACTTCAGCTATAAGATTGGTAATTACAAAGTTTTTTCCTTCGACAGTTGCCAAATATCTGCTTACAGCTGCTTTTTTAGAATTGCGTAGTTTTTTCCAGATATCTACTTCCCAGTTTGCATACGCTGCAATTGTAAAATCGCCCAGCGGATCTGGTGTTTCTACTCCGGGTTTTATTTCTGTAGAAGCATCACCAGCACCCTGACTTGTATATCTTCCGACTTTTTCTACTCCGGCGCCAGCACGAATGCCTGCCGACGGAAGTAATAATCCTTTTCGAACACGAACATCATTTTTTGCAATTTCAATTTCTTGCAGCGTGATGTTTAGCTCTTGATTATTTTTTAGTGCCGTCTCAATTAAGTCAACAAGATTTTGATCTTTAAAAAAATCTTTCCACTTAAGATTAGAGGTATTTGTTGTATCCTGATTTTTAGCGGCTCCAAACAACTCCGGAACCGGCGTACTTGCAGAGGCTGTCTCTGCTGCAGGAGCTTTACAGCTCGCTGCAGCCAGACAAATACCTAAGGCTATACTATATTGATATGTTTTAAATTTATACATGGTTGTCATCAATTTCTTCTGTTAATGGATTTTCTTCTTCATGTTTTACCAATTTGTGCTTTTCTGCAATTTTTCCGAATATGTAGTACAATCCCGGAATCACAAATACACCGCAAATAGTTCCGATCAACATACCTCCTGCTGCTGCAGTACCGATAGTTCGGTTACCAATTTTACCTGGTCCGGTTGCAAAAGCAAGCGGTAATAATCCTGCAATAAAGGCAAATGAAGTCATCAAGATCGGACGGAAACGTGCTTTTGCACCTTCCATAGCAGCATCAAAAACTGATTTTCCTGCAGCGTGTCTTTGTATGGCAAACTCTACAATTAATACAGCATTTTTACCCAATAAACCAATAAGCATTACCATAGCAACCTGAGCATAAATATTGTTTTCTAATCCTGTTATTTTTAATAAAAGGAAAGCTCCAAAAATACCTGCTGGTAAAGAAAGAATTACAGATAACGGAAGAATAAAACTTTCGTACTGTGCCGCCAATACCAAATAAACAAATCCTAAACAAATTAAGAATACCCAAATAGCCTGATTTCCTTGTGCAACCTCATCGGCAGAAATACCTGCCCAGTCAATATCATATCCTCTTGGCAGTTTTTTTGCCGCAACTTCCTGAATTGTTTTAATAGCTGTACCAGAACTGTATCCTGGAGCAGCACCACCACTAATTTCTGTAGAAGTGTACATGTTGTGACGCGTGATTTCAGAAAGTCCGTATACTTTTTCTAATCTCATAAAGGCAGAAAAAGGCACCATTTCGTCACGATTATTTTTTACATACAATTTTAAAATATCATCTGGCTGTGCGCGGTATTCCGGAGCGGCCTGAACGATTACTTTATAATTAATTCCGTATTTAATGAAACTGATTTCGTAGTTACTACCTACAAGTGTTGAAAGCGTGTTCATTGCATTTTCGATAGAAACTCCTTTTTGCTGTGCCAGATCATTATCGACTTTCATCATGTATTGAGGGAAACTGGCGCTAAAAAAACTAAATACGTTAGATAACTCCGGACGTTTATTTAATTCTTTTACAAAATCATTGTTAACCTCTTCCATTTTTTTGAAATCACCCGAACCAGTTTTATCAAGCAGACGAAGCTCAAATCCTCCTGCAGCTCCATATCCCGGTACTGCCGGCGGTTGGAAAAATTCAATATTTGCTCCCGCAATATCTTTAGACTTTTCTTCCAGTTCTGTCATAATTTCCTGCACAGACTGCTTTCTGTCGTTCCAATCCTTAAGGTTGATCAAACAAGTACCAGCGTTAGATCCTGTACCTTCTGTCAAAATCTCATAACCTGCAAGAGATGAAACTGATTTTACACCTTCTACTCCTTCGGCTATTTTTTGCAGTTTTTCTGCAATATTGTTTGTTCTTTCTAATGATGAACCCGGAGGCGTCTGAATAATGGCATAAAACATTCCCTGATCTTCATTTGGAATAAATCCAGAAGGAACCGTACTGCTGATTAACCATGTACCTAAACAAAATCCTATAAGAGCAACAAAAGTAACTACTCGTCTGTCTACAATTTTAGCTAATACATTTTGGTATTTTCCTTGGGCAAGGTTAAACTTGTTATTAAATCTATCTATAAATCTATTTACAGGCGTTCTCTTTTTAGGCGTACCGTGATTGTTTTTTAACATCATTGCACAAAGTGCCGGTGTTAATGTCAAAGCCACAATACCAGAAAGAATAATCGCTGTTGCCATCGTAATAGAAAACTGTCTGTAGAAAACTCCAACAGGACCAGACATAAATGCAACAGGAATAAATACCGCGGCCATTAAGAATGTAATCGCAATAATAGCTCCTGCAATCTCATGCATTGCTTTTTTGGTTGCTTTAAATGGCGACAGATGTTCTTCTTCCATCTTGGCGTGAACTGCTTCAATAACTACAATCGCATCATCGACTACTACTCCAATTGCCAATACCAAAGCAAATAAGGTGATTAAGTTTAATGAAATATCAAAGAAAGTCATAAATACAAAAGTTCCAACCAATGAAACTGGTACGGCAATTGCCGGAATAATCGTAGAGCGCCAGTCTCCTAAGAACAAAAACACTACTAATCCTACCAGAATAAAAGCTTCGATCAAAGTGTGAATTACTTTTTCGATAGAAGCATCAAGGAATTTAGAAACGTCATAAGAAATTTCATAATCCATTCCTTTTGGAAATTTAGTTTTGATTTTTTCTAATTTGGCTTTAACATCTTCAATAACCTGATTGGCGTTACTTCCAAAAGATTGTTTCAATACAATTGCTGCAGATGGTCTTCCATTCAAATTAGAATAAATATCATACATCGAACTTCCAAATTCAACTTTGGCAATATCTTTCAAACGCAAAAGTTCTCCGCTGCTATTAGATCTTACCACAATATTCTCATATTGCTCTTTGGTTGTAAAACGTCCAGAATATTTCAACACGTATTCAAATGCCTGAGAACGTTTACCAGAACTTTCTCCGGTTTTACCAGGAGAAGCTTCCAAACTTTGGCTGGATAGTGCTTCCATTACTTCATCTGCAGATATTTTGTACGCCAGCATACGATCTGGTTTCAACCAAATACGCATTGCATATTCACGCGTTCCTAAAATATCTCCGGAACCTACACCATTTACCCTTTTCAATTCTGATAATACATTGATATCTGCATAGTTGTATAAGAACTTCATGTCGGTATTTTTATCCGTACTGTAAAGATTCACATACATTAACATACTCGGAACTTCACGAGTAATCTTAACACCTTCTCTAACTACCAATGGCGGTAGCTTATTGGTAACAGAAGCCACACGGTTCTGCACGTTAATGGCAGCCTGATTTGGATCTGTACCTAAATTAAATACTACTTGTATACTTGCTTCACCATCATTTCCTGCATCAGAAGTCATATATTTCATTCCGGGAACACCATTTAGCGCTCTTTCTAACGGAATAACAACCGATTTGATCATCAATTCACCATTAGAACCAGGGTAATCTGCCGTAACATTTACCATTGGAGGCGAAATAGAAGGAAACTGTGTAATAGGCAGACTCATCACGGACAAGATCCCTAAAAAGACAATCACAAGCGATATAACAATCGACAGTACAGGTCTTTGAATAAATTTATTAAACATTTTTATATTTTTTTAATGATTAAACCTATTAACCTATTCTGCTTTTAAGCGTAAATTATTCAATACCGTTTTAGGAGATTTAAATTCAAACTTAATTTTGTCTCCATCTTTAACTTTTTGAACTCCTTCCAGTAATATTTTATCATTTTCTGTAAGTCCGGTGCTGATTACATACAAATCTGGAATTTCTCCAGTTATGCTGATTTCTTTTGAGCTTACTTTATTATTTTTATCTATAAGGAAAACATATTTTTTATCCTGAATTTCGTAAGTTGCTTTTTGCGGAATTACAATAGCATTTTTAAGAGGTACAAGCATTTGTACTTGTCCTGTTTCGCCGTTTCTAAGTAATTTTCCGGAGTTTGGGAATCTTGCTCTAAAAGCAATATTTCCTGTTTCGTTGTTAAACTCACTTTCTATAACTTCTACATTTCCTTTTTCTTTAAAAATCTGTCCGTTTGCCAAAACCAAATTAACTTTAGTTTCTGCACGGTCTTTTACATCTGTTTGATATTGTAAGTATTCTGGTTCTGAAACATTGAAATAAGCAAACATCTGACTGTTGTCTGAAAGGCTTGTCATTAATTCGCCTTCATCAATCAGACTTCCTAATTTTAAAGGAATTCTATCAATTGTTCCATCAAATGGAGCTCTGATTTCTGTGAAGGATAAATGAAGTTTTGCAAGTGAAACTTCAGCTTTTGCAGATTGCAATTTTGCCTGAGCCACGCTCAATTCGTTTATAGAAACGATATTTTTATCTGCTAATAATTTAGCATTTTGAAGTTCAATTTCTGCCGATTTTTGTTCTGCCTGAGCTTTTAATAATTCTGCCTGATACATATTGGGCATTATTTTAAATAACAGCTGTCCAGCTTTTACAAACTGCCCTTCGTCAACATAAATGTTTTGTAAAAACCCTTTTTCCTGGGCACGCAGCTCGATGTTTCGGACCGATTTGATCTGCGAAACGTATTCTTTTGTAAATGAAGTGTCAATTTTTACCGGATTTGTTACCGTAAATGTTTCCACTTCTTCTTTTTCTTCTTTTTTAGATGTACAGCTAGTTAGGCACACTAGGGCAAATAAGCCCGTGAACAAGATAATTCTTTTCATGATTTAATAGAAATTTAAGCGATTGGATTTGCTTGGAATACAGAGATTCCCTGAGATGAAAAAATGCACCAGAAGACCGTAAGTCTGACCTTAAATTTCATATAAGAAGAAGTAGAAAAAATACATCAACAAGATATTCAGGATCGCAGCTTAGGCAACCGATGTATACTTGTAAATCAAATTCTTAAAACACGAAGTGTAATGTAGATAGGATTTGACTGGCCATAAAGCGGCTCGAAGATTTTAAAACGATTGTAATCATTTACAGCAGACTGACCAGAGAATGTCAGATACCAGCTGTCTAGTATGCTGTAATTTACAGCGTAGAATTTATTTGTAAGTCCGCCATCATCATTTCCCACTAAATCCTCTTCAAGATCCAAATCGGCATCTTCTATGATAGAAGTTCCTCGATCCTGATTCGTAAATTTTACGCGGTGCTTATGCTCAAGATGATGGTGAGAATTGTTTAGCGTATTGGCATTAAGATATTGGCCTCCGCCAAGCAGAAGCAAATTCATAAATGTTAAAAATACTATTAACTTTCTCATTTGGGTGCGAAAGTAATAAAAGATTGGAATAAAAAAAATAAAATAAGAAAGTCTTAACACGGAGATATTAACGAAAACGTTTTCATGCCGGTTTATTAGATTAATAAAATATAAAATAATGCAGAAAATTCACCAATAATAAAAACTAGAAAAGAAAAAATCAATAACTTAACATATAGCTTTAAAAATTTTAAAGATTTTCTGTTAAATTAAAATTTCCATAATTGTAAATTCCTTGCCTGATTTCATAAAATTTTTATGCGTATCTACCATTCCGAACTTCTCATAAAATGATTTTTTATTCATTCTGGCGTTACACCAAATTTTCCTGAGTTGTTTTTGTTTTGCAATCTGAAAAATATACTGCAATAATTCTGATGCAATTCCTTTTCCCTGATACGCTTCTAGAGTGGCTAGTTTTCTAAATTGCATTTCATCTTCAGTAATAAAACACGAAACTATCGAGATTAACTTTCCATTATCAAATGCTCCAAAATGCAATCCTAATTTATCTTCTTCTAATTTTACAAATGCTATAGGATGCTCCGGCCACATTACTTCATGCCGTATCATCCAGGTTTCTGAAGCTTCGATTGCTTTTATTTCCATTTTAATTTACTTTAGACAAAACTAACTAATTTAAAAACTGAAATAAAAAAAAGGAATCTAAAAATTAGATTCCTTTTATACTAGATTTTCATAAAGTAATGTTCCAAATTGTTGGTCTGTATTTTTTCAATACCATTTTCGGTTTTCTTCGCAACATTAATAACGCGGAGAATATCTCCTTTTTCATTGATCATACAATTCCAAATACTTCCATCTGAGAGAACGATTTCAGAATATAGAGATCCTGAATTATTAGTATCGTTATACACTATATTCTCTGTTTTGATAAGTTTTTTTGCGTGTGACTTTTTATCTATTTGAGAAAATAAAATCTGCGTCTGTGTAATTTCAATTGTTTCATCAAAAGTTTTTTCGTCAGCAGTATTAACCGCATCGCTTGACCAGACTGGTTTATCGCCGGCATCTTTCCATGTTCCAACTGCTTTTTCTAAAATATCTTTCCTCAAAATTTCTTTTAAGGTATCTACTTTTTTAGCAGCTTCCTGACCAATCTCGGTTTCAGGTTTAATTTTGGAGGCGATAGAAAACAAATCAATAGCTTTAACGAAATCGGCTTTTTTGTAGTAGGAAACAGCCAGTTCATATCTGCCCTTCTGAAATGAAGTTTTAGAATCGTTTTGAGCAAAAGTTTGAAAAGTAATCAATAATGTAATAAAAAGTACTCTCATTATAATTAAATTAATAGGTTTGGGGATTCAGCAAACATACTTTTTTAATCTTAGATAAACATATGTTTTTTTAACACATTTTTCATTACAAATAAAAAACGCCTTTTTCCGGGTAGAAAAAGACGTTTTAAATATCGTATTTAGTAATTTATTTTGCTTTCCAGATATTATTTCTAGGAGAAGCATCCATAAAAATACCGCCATCCAAATCGATCTGCTTGATTTTTTTTGTTCCTTTTAAAGCAATTTTTGCTGTTTTTTCATTCTTTTCCCAAACTGCAGGTGTTTGATGCAAGGTTTCTTTTGAGTTATCTGCATATACTACATTTACGTCAAACGGAATTGCAAATCCTCCGACATTTTCTATCGTAATTGTTTTATTATCTGCAGAAACATTTTTGACTGCAACGTCGATATAGTTGTTGGTAAAAAACCAATTATTAAAAAACCAATTCAGATTTTTGCCAGAAGCGGTATTAATAGAATTAAAATAATCCCACGGAATCGGATGTTTTCCGTTCCAGGTGTCCATGTATTCATGAAGTGCTTTTTTAAATAAATCATCGCCCAGCATATCTTTTAAGGCAAGATACGACAGAGAAGCTTTTCCGTATGAATTATTTCCGTATCCCGCGCCAGAAACCTGCGTTGACATGGTTATAATAGGCTGATCTTGTTCTGCAGAACGATCACTGATGTATTTTTTTACTCTAAAGTTTTTGTAGAATTTATCTGCCGCCTCTTTGCCATGTTCTGCAATTCCTATCAGATATTCAAAAGTTGTTGCCCAGCCCTCGTCCATAAAAGCATAACGCGTTTCGTTGATTCCCATGTAAAAAGGGAAATAAGTATGCGCAACTTCATGATCTTGCACCAATTGCGCAAAAACGGCTTCGCCCATTTGCGAATCGTTACACATCATTGGATATTCCATATCGGCAAAACCCTGAAAAGCGGTCATTTTAGAAAACGGATACGGAACTCCTGGCCAATTATGAGAAAAATAGTCTAAAGCATATTGGTTGTTTTTTACCGAATTTACAAAATCAGTTCCTTTTATATCATACGCTGCCTGAACACTCGCGCGTCGTTTTGTTTTTTTATCAACTATCACACTGCTTGCATCCCACAAATAATGATCACTTAAACCAAAACAGACATCAGAAATGTTTCTTGCTTCAAATTTCCATACATTCCATTCATATTGTTTGGTAACTACTCCATTTTTCATTTCCTGCTCATTTGCAATGTGCAAAATTTCGTCTGTCGTGTAAGATTTTTTTAAACGAGAAGCAAATTCTGGCTGCAACACCTCATCTGGATTAAGCAGGTCTCCTGTTGCGTATACCACATAATTTTTTGGAGCTTTTACTGAAAATTTATAATCATTAAAATCATTATAAAACTCCTGGCGATCTGTATGAGGCAGTAAATCCCATCCGTTATAATCATCGTAAACAGAAATACGAGGATAACTATACGCTGCAAAAAAAGTAGTTTCGTCTATCTGCCCTTCTCTCCCGCTCTCTATCGATAAAGGATAATTCCAGTCTATATTGATTGTTGTTTTAGAATTTGGCAGCAACGGTTTTTTTAATTTCACTGTACCAACTGTTCCCCAGCTTCTTGCATCTTCTTTATAAACTTCGTTTTCTATTTTTAAAGAAGTTATGGTTAATCCTTCGCTTAAAAAATCACTGCTGACAGCCGATCCGCGAGGCGAAGAAGGTTTATGAAGATTATTTACAAATCTGACAGCCAAAGTTTTTAAAGTGTCTTTGCTGTTATTTTGGTAAACTATAGTTTCAGATCCGGTTACAAGTCTTGTTTTAGGTTCAACAGCAATTTCCATAGTATAAATGCCATGATTCTGCCAATAGTTTTTTCCTGGTTTTCCGTCCAGAGAACGCGTTCCTTTTGTAAACGCTTCTTTTATATTTCTAGGCATATACAACTCTTGTGCAAAGCTTGTTTGTGCTAAAAACAAAAAGGCAATTAATAAAAAATGAAATGATAGTTTTTTCATAAGCCTGTTTTTGGTACTTCTGATTTTAAATTCTTTTATATAGGACTTCGTTTTTTAAACAATGTTACAAATCTCCATAAAATATACTTTTTACACAAAAAAATATTAAAGCTTCAAAATTCTAAAAAAACTTATCCTTAAATTTTTTATTCAAAAAAAGAAAAACCGTCTAATTCTAAAGAAAAAGACGGCTTCTATAATTAATATATAACCTTGATGCTACAAAATATAATCGGTATTAATGAAATTTGATTCTTTGCTGTTTAGCAATTCCTGCAGAATTTCATTGTTATAAGCGATATCTTTTGAAGCGACAAACGTACGAATTGAGAAAGAACGCAAAGCATCTGGAATACTCAAAGTTCCTACAGCAGAATCTTTACGTCCTGTAAACGGAAACGCATCTGGTCCTCTTTGGCAAGAACTGTTCAGGTTTACACGGCAAACTAAGTTTACTAAAGCATCGATAAGCGGCGCCAGAGTTTTAATGTCTTTTCCGAACAAACTTACCTGCTGTCCATAATTAGATTCTGCCATATCTTCTAATGGTTCCTGAATATCTTTAAAAGAAATAACTGGAACTACAGGACCAAACTGCTCTTCGTGATACACACGCATTTTGCTGTTTACCGGATATAAAACAGCCGGGAAAATAAAATTGTCTGTATGTTTTCCTCCCTTTTCATTCAGGATTTTTGCGCCTTTGCTTGTTGCATCGTCAATTAATCCCTGAATATAATCTGGTTTATCTGTTTCTGGAAGCGGTGTTAAAGACACTCCTTTTTCCCACGGATTTCCAAATTGCAAAGCATCAACTTTTTCAGAGAATCTTTTATTGAATTCTTCTATAATTGATTCGTGAACGTATAGTACTTTTAAGGCCGTACAACGTTGTCCGTTAAAAGATAAAGTTCCCGTAATACATTCCTGAATAGCCAGATCTAAATCGGCATCCGGAAGAATAATTGCCGGGTTTTTAGCTTCAAGACCTAAAATCAAACGAAGTCTGTTTTTATTCGGATGCTGATCCTGCAAAGCAATCGCCGATTTACTATTTCCAATTAATGCCAAAACATCAATTTTACCAGATTTCATAATTGGTGATGCTACTTCGCGGCCTCTTCCGTAAACAATATTGATAACACCTTTTGGAAAACTGCTTCTAAATGCTTCTAAAAGTGGAGAAATACATAAAACCCCATGTTTAGCAGGTTTAAAAATAACAGTATTACCCATAATCAAAGCCGGAATCAACAAAGAAAATGTTTCATTTAATGGATAATTGTAAGGTCCAAGACACAAAACCACTCCAAGAGGTCCGCGGCGAATCATGGCGTTTACACCTTGTACTTTTTCAAAATGCGAACTGCGTCCGTTTAATTCTTTATAACTGGCGATTGTATCGTAAATATATTCTACCGTTCTGTCAAATTCTTTTTGCGAATCACCAAGGTTTTTTCCAATTTCCCACATCAAAAGTTTCACCACTTCTTCGCGGGTTTCTTTCATTTGCCTAACAAAATTCTCCATGCATTTTATGCGGTCGGCCACTTTCATAGTCGGCCATAAACCCTGCCCTTTGTCATAAGCAGCATTTGCAGCTTCAACAACTTCTGCTGCTTCTTTTTCTGCCATAAAAGGAATAGATCCCAATAAAGTAGGCGTATATTTTTCTGTAGAAGAAATAGTCGAAAAAACGGGCGTAGTCTGCCCAGTCCATTGTTTCAACTCTCCATTTACAAGGTAAGTATCTTGATTTATAAGGGTTTTAATTTCAAACTCTTCCGGTATTAAACTCATCTTTGGTAATTTTTTTGGTTATTAATAGCATTTTAAAGAAAAAAGAGGCTTTTATGCCTCTTCTTCTTTTTTATGGTTGTACGGTTTCGCCTTCCCAATCCAGTATCCCGCCAAGTAAATTGTAGGCATTGTTAATACCTAACTCATTCATAACCTGGCATGCCTTAGCGCTTCTGGCTCCAGAACGACAATACACATAATAGTTTTTATTTTTATCTAATTCTTCGATTTCATAAATAAAACCCTGACCTTTATTGATATCAATGTTTAAAGCATTTTCAATATAGCCGTCATTAAATTCGTCTTCAGTTCTTACGTCCAGTATAACTGCATTCTCGTCAGCAGCAAGCTGATTAACCCAATCTTCTTGTGATAAATTCATAATATGTGTTTTTTGTAAAATTACGACGTTTCTATTAATTAAAAACGTGCCAAATGCGATTTCGATTATTATTCTCAGAAAACGTTTTAGAGAAAGTATTATAATCAATGAATTACAAATTTACTCACTATTTTTAAAATTTCAGTCTATAAAATCGATAGAAAATAGGATTTTTTCATTTACATAAAATTGGTCTTAAATATAGTTTTCTGATAATTAATCCCAATTCAATCTGTTATCTTTGTAGAAAATTATAATTTTTAATCTCTTTTTAATAAAAGTGTTCACCACGAATCACACGAATTATTCATGCTGAAATTTGTTTTGCCACAGATTAAAAGATTATTATGATTAAAAATATTTGCCACGAATTTTCACGAATTGATTTGTGTAAATTCGTGTAATTCGTGGCAAGAAAACAATACAATACATGCAAAATTCATTAAAAGCCATCTTTCCTAATTTCTCCAGCGAACTTATTGCCACTATTGAAGAAAATGGAAGTCATCAGGATTTTAAATCCGGAACAATTTTAATGCGTACCGGACAATACATAAAAAATACTGTTCTGATTACAAAAGGAAAAATCAAAATTTATCGTGAAGGCGAAGACGGCGGCGAGTTTTTAATGTATTATTTACAGCCGGGACAAGCCTGTGCTATCTCGATGATCTGCACTACCAAAAGCGAAAAAAGCCAAATCATGGCAAAAGTAGTCGAAGACGTTTCTGTCATGATGATTCCGCTGCAAATGATGGACAAATGGATGATGGAGCACCGTTCCTGGTACGAATTTGTAATCGAAACATATCGAAGCCGATTTGAAGAAGTCTTAGAAGTGGTGGACAATATCGCTTTCCGTTCTATGGATGAGCGTTTAGAATTTTACCTAAAAAGACATTCTGATGCCTGCGGCTGTTCTGAAGTAAAACTTTCGCATCAGGAAATCGCAACCGAATTAAACACTTCGCGAGAAGTTGTTTCCAGATTATTAAAAAAAATGGAACAGCGCGGTTTGGTCAAACTCAACCGAAACCAAATTGAATTACTGAACACGAATTTCACGAATTAACACTAATTATCTAAACACATAGTCCCGATCCCGAAACTTCGGGACGGGATAGCTTTAATAAGTCTATAAAAGGCGTTTCACTTACCCCAATACACATAGCTATGTGTAAATAATATATTATTTATTTAAAGCTCTCACTAAGAAAAAAATCTATGCGTCTATGTGTTTAAAATTTATGCACACATATAAATTCGTGAAATTCGTGAAATTCGTGGCAAAACAAAAACATCCTTCTGTGATAAATGTTACTGTAGATTTATAATTTCCAAAGCAACTTTGCATCAAAACAAATACAATGGAATATTTTGGCTATTTTGCTTCAATCATTATCGGAATTTCGCTTGGCTTAATTGGCGGCGGCGGGTCGATCTTGACCATTCCTATTCTTGTGTATTTATTTAATGTAAACCCCGATCAGGCAACTTCTTATTCTCTTTTTATTGTTGGAGTAACCGCATTATTTGGAAGCTACAGCCATTACAAAATGGGAAATCTAAAACTAAAATCGGCGTTGTATTTTGCGATTCCTTCTGTAATTTCGATTCTGATAATCCGCGAAGTTATATTTCCTCAAATTGCTTCTACCCTATTTTCGGTAGCTTCATATTCTGTTTCAAAAGATTTCCTGATCATGATTGTTTTTTCAGTTTTAATGATCACTGCAGCTTTATCGATGATTCGAAAAAACCTGCCTGAAATTAAAAATTGCGAAACCAATTATCCGCAATTGAGCGCAATCGGGTTTCTAGTCGGAATTGTAACAGGATTTCTCGGTGCCGGCGGCGGATTTCTAATTATTCCTGCACTCTTATTTTTTGCAAAATTACCAATGAAACAAGCCGTTGGAACATCATTATTAATTATCACCATAAATTCATCCATTGGTTTTGGAGGCGATTTATATATAGGAACTCCCATAAATTACCCGTTTTTATTAGGCGTTTCCGGCATGGCACTTCTCGGAATGTTAATAGGAAGTCAGCTTTCTAAAAAAATCGACGGCACAAAACTAAAACCGCTTTTTGGATGGTTTGTTCTCGTAATGGGATTTTATATTATTACGAAAGAAGTTTTATTTTAGAGTTTACCGCATCACGCAGTCCCGATAGCTATCGGGAGGCAGATTTGTGTAGATTTTTAAATATTTTCAATTTAGTTCACTTGTAGAGTAATCTTTGTCAAAGTTTCAAACTTTGACAAAGGTGAAACTAAAAAATCCGTTTATTCTTAACGGATTTGTATTTTTTGGGCGTTCCCTACGGTCGGGCTATTCGCTTTTATCTTTTCCTTGCTAAAGGAGCAAGAAAAAGGATATCGCTTCTATCCCTAACGCAGACTTGGGTAATTAGAACATTCCGAATTTTAGCATGTTACCTTACAAGAAAGGTTTTTGTCGATTGCATGACCAATTTTTTCCCTTCATTGGTTTCTACAAATCTTTCTTCTCTTTTGAATTCAAGTTTCAAATCTTCCATTTCTAATAATTTTAAAATATCTTTTGCCATTTGTCTCACAACTTCCCATTCTCGATTTGTCTCAAGTAAAAAATCATCCCAAAAGTCTGGGGATTTCTCTCCGCTTCTATTATCAAGAAACAAATCTAATTCATTAAGCTTTTCAAGCTGTAGATTGTTTAATAAATCAAAGTTTTTATATTCATTTACAGTTAAGGTAAAATAGGATTCAAAATCGATTGCCATTTCATCACAAACTGCTCCATAACCAATAATTTCTGTTTGTTTTTCTGCACTGCTCGAAAGCGTTATTAATGTAATTATCAACTGGTAAAAATTCAAATAAGCTAAATTTTTACTGTCCGTCAAATCTGTTTGACTGTAATCATATGTGGGATCAAATTCCATTTTTTTTATCTAATTTTTCCGAAAACTCAGTTTCGATTGATGGTTTATTTTTGAAAAACATAATTTGCCAATTCTTTAAATTTATTATCTCTATAATAACCATTGGTTGAAACCAACGGTTATTCATATCATTAATTCGTGAAAATTAGTGTAATTAGCGGCTAATAAAAAAATCACCAAAAACAAAGCAATAAAAACCCACACAATCCAGCATTAAGACCGTATTCTCCCGCAGCTGAGTTGCAAATCGTTAACGATGGATTTACATTATTAATTGATGGAAAAACATTTGCTCTCCTGTTTCAACAAAAAACATTAAAATTTATTCTAAAACTTCAAAACGATTTTCTCTAAAAACAAACAACTTATCAGAAACAATATCCACTTCTTTATCTTTGAGTTCTTTTATGTGTTCATTAATTGTGAATATATTATTTTGATCTATACTGCCTGTAACATACACCGCTTTTGGATTGGGAATTGCTACTACAATATCGCCTCTTACCGGAAAATTTTCTTTATTCCAAAGTAGTTGTACTAAAATCAAACTCGACGCTAATTCTCCTTTATATTTTACAGAATACAAACCGTCGCCCTTTTCAATACTAACTTCTGGAACAGCTGTAAGATTTTCTAATGCTTTAGCCCTTAAATCTTCTATTGAATAATTCAGATTTTCCATGTCGCTTTTTCGAATAAAACGATGTACTTTATCTGCATTTTCTATGTAATAAATAAACAATTCTTCATTGTAGCGTTCGAAAATCAATTTTTCAAAATCCCGAAGATCTTGGGAAAGGATTTTTACAGCTTCTTTACCCTTAAATATTGGAAAAATATTTTTAGTTTCTACAATATCTTTTCGCATAAAAAAATCAAAAGGCAGATCAAGATATTTATCAATTGTAGCATCAATCAAATGAGGTTGTTTTAAATAATCCTTATAGCATTTAGTATAAGTATAACCATACTTTCTATCTATGTATTCTGTATTGATACTTAATCTAGATCGCGAAATAATTTTTATCCCTTCAATTCTCTTACTTAACTTTTTTATAATTAATTCAGCAAATTTATTTGCTGTCAACAACTCTTTTTCAAATAATATTTCATTTTTTTGCTTGAGTTCCTGTAAATCCTGATACATTAAGCGCTCCTCTAAATGCTTTTCTAAAACTACTAATTGATTATCGTCATTCAAGACAAATAGTTTATTAGAAATAATAGAATGTCCTTCATTTTTTAATTTCTCAATAATGTCACGAAGTTCAGAGAGATTTTTTTCATCTTCACTGCCAGTAACAAAAAGTGTATCGCTAGTAGGAATTGCAATAACAATATCTCCTATGACAGAGAATTCCCTTCTGAGAAATAAATCCAGAATTATAAAACTCGATTCAAAAAATCCACCAGCAACTATTCTATAAAGTCCTTCTGTGTTATGCTTTTCAATATTTGGAAGATTAGTGAGATTTTTTGCTGCATTTTGCCTTAAATCCTCAAATGAATAATTCAAATCTACCAAATCTCTTTTTTGAATAGGATAAAATTCATCTCCGCGTTCTTCAATAAAAAATACAGAAATTTCTTCATTAAGTTGTGTACGAATTAAATTATCGCCTTCATAACAATCTTCGGAATATTCCTTTACAAATTCTTTGTTTTTAATATACGGGAAAATTTTTTCAATATTCACTTTTACAGTACCTGCATGAACATCAAAAGCAGATTTTATAACTCCGTTTATAATTGCATCAATTGAATTAGGATCGCTTAAGTATATTTCGTAAAATTCATTATAGTTAAATAGATACTTATTATTTTTATATTCGGTAAAAAATTCCAAATTAGTTTTAGAATTCACTTTTAAACCATCAATACCTAAAGTCAATTTTTCAATAAGAATTTTAGCAAATTCATCTTGTGAAAATAATTTCTTTTTCTTTTTAAAAAACATAGATATAAAAATTTTAAGTAGGTTGTTTTTTGAATTTCCTCCAATTTTGGCTAGGGATAATCAAATATATACAAAAAAGATTTAGCCAAACAACAATTTTAGCGAACCTTTTGTTACCTAATATTTTAAAAAAAATCCCCCCCGTCTATTCAAAATAAATTTCTAAATCAGATTTTACGCCTTTATAAACTTCTAAAAATTCATGAACATTCTTAAAAATTTCTTTTATATTTTCTTCGTGGTCATGATTTAATCTGTAGATTTTTCCTTTTTTATCAACTGCAATATAATTTCCATTCTCAAAATCCAGAATCGGATAATATAACTTTTCGTTGACTTCAATTTCAAACGTATCTTCTAAATCTAATAACTGTAATTGTTCTTTATTTAAAGAAGACAATATTTTAGAAACAATTTTTAAATCTGGATTTTGAATTGATATGTTTCTAATTGACACCTCTTTCTTTGTTATCAAATTCAAATCATAATCTTTATAAAATGTTTCAGGCTGATCAACTTTAATTTGATGTAAAACATTATTCTGATAAAACAATTTGATTTCTTTTTCTTCTTGAGTTTTCTTTTCAAGTAAATATATTCCGGAAAGTTCAAAAAATATAATTTTACCGGTTCTTCTAATTTCGCCAGTTGTAGATTGTCTTAATAGCAGAATACCTGTTTTTGAAAAATAAATTTTCAATTTTCCTTTCCCTAAACATTCCTTTATTTCCGGAAATTCCCGTGATAATAACTCTGCCGCTTTAAATTCAAATAATTGAATGTCTTTAACTTTTGTCTTTCGCTGAAATATTTTTATCATCATAGAATTAAAATTAAATCATAAATTATTCATTACTCACTCTTTCTTATCTGCTTTGAATAGCCGTTGGTTTTAACCAACGAAACTATTGAAAATCTCTTTCGGCTTTAGCCAAATATAACAAACATTTTGCTAAAGCCCGATATTAGCGAAATCAAAAAAAACCGCTGATTAAAACCAGCGGCTATTCTTATAATTAAATTCGTGAATTCGCGACAAACAAACTCAATGTTCTCCATACCCAATATCATCCATTTTCCCGCTAAAAACTCTGTATTGAATAATAAAATAAACAATCACTAAAAATAAAGCGATAAAAAACCAGCTCAATCCGGCATTCAGACCGTATTCTCCGGCAGCAGTGTTGTAAATGGTTAAGGACGGATTTACTTTATTGGTTGAAGGCAGAACATTTGCTCTCCTGTTTCAACAAAAAACATTAAAATTTATTCTAATACTTCAAAATGTTTTCCTCTGTATACTAATAATTTATCGGAAATTATAGGATACCAATCTTTTTTCATTTCATTTATTAAATCTGAAATTTTAAGTAAATTAGTCTGATCCTCGCTTCCTGTAACATATACTTTATTTGGATAAGGAATTGCAATAACAATATCTCCTATTAACGAGAAATAATCCTGTTTCCAAATTTCTAACAGAATCAAACTTGAAGCTTCTTTTCCCTTCGAAGTGACCTCATAAAGGTGTTCATCTCCAGCAATTTCCACATTCCAATCAGCAGTGAAGTTTTCTAGTGCTTTAGCTTTTAAATCCTCCAATGAATAGCTCAGATGGATCATATCCGGACGTCTAATAAAATAGATTGAATTTTCTCTGTTTTCTATATAAAAAACAAGTAATTCTTCGTTGTAACTATCATAAATAATTTTTTCAAAATTTTGCTCGGATTCTGAAACTACATCCAAAAATTTCTTATTTCTGATAATTGGAAATATTTTTGAAGATTCTACAGAAACTCCTATATACATATGTGTATCATAAGTTACATTAAGATACGAATTCATAATCTGCTCTAGTGCCTGAGGATGATTCGTATATTCTTCATAACATTTATTGTATTTATAACTAAGTTCCTGATTTCTATACTCCGTAATAATCTGCAATCTATCTTGAGAAATAACTTTTAACCCCTCAATTCTTTCACCTAACTTTTTTATAATTAGTTCCGCAAATTCATTTTCTGACAACAGTCCGTCTACAGTACCATTTTGTTCAAAAATTACAAATTTATTATAGTCGTTTAGGACAAATAACTTTTCCGAAATTATTGAACACCCTTCCTTTTTCATATTATCTATCGTATCACGAAGTTTAGAGAGATTCTCCTGATCTTCACTTCCTGTAATAAAAAGGGTATCCCGAGTAGGAAGTGCAACAACAATATCTCCAGAAACAGCGAATTCTCTTTTAAGCAATAAATCCAGAAGTATGAAACTACTTTCATATAATCCGCCGGCAGTAATTCTAAAAAGTCCTTCTGTGTCATGACTTTGAATATTGGGAAGATTGTTGAGATTTAGTGTTGCCTTCTGCCATAATTCATCTAATGAATAATTCAAATCTACCAAGTCACTTTTTTGAACAGGGATAACTTTACCTTTATATTCATGAACAAAAAGAACATATAACTCTTCATTAAGTTTATTATATACAACATTGTCAAAAGCAAAAATATTTTTAACGCTCTCTTTTATGAATTGCTGATTTTCAATGCGCGGAAAAATTTTTTCACTGTTCACTTTTGGGAGCTCTATATAAGTGAGAAAATTAGATCTAATAATTGCAAATATTACATCAATTGAAAGAGAATCAGTTACATAATTGTTATACTCATTAACGTAGTTAAAAACAAACTCATTATTTTTATATTCCATCAGTAAACTATCCGCAGAGTAATAGCTGACTTTTAGTTTATCAACACTTAAAGGCAATTTTTCCTTAATCATGCCAAGAAACTCTTGTTGTGTCAATATTTTCTTTTTCTTTTTAAAAAACATAGGTAAAATTATTTTTAAAGGAGTTTGTTTTTTTGATTGCATCCAAATTTAGATGGAGATAATCAAATATATGTAAAAAAGACTTTGCCCAAACTAAAAAAACCGCTGGTTGAAACCAACGGCTGTTCCTATAATTAATTCATAAAAATTAGTTCAATTCGCGGCATAAAACCTCAATGTTCTCCATACCCAATATCATCCATTTTCCCGCTAAAAACTCTGTATTGAATAATAAAATAAACAATCACCAAAAATAAAGCGATAAAAAACCAGCTCAGTCCGGCATTCAGACCGTATTCTCCAGCAGCAGTGTTGTAAATGGTTAAGGACGGATTTACTTTATTGGTTGAAGGCAGAACATTAGGAAAAATTGAAACAGCTGTTGAAGCAAATCCTCCAACTAAAAACAAGGTCGAAAATAGAAATCCGTGACCGTCTTTTTTGAACGAACGAACTTTGAACAATCCTAAAATTCCAACGAAAGTCAAAATCGGAAAAAACCATAAAATTGGATTTTCAACGAAATTATGAAACGGTTCAGGTTCTATAAAATGCCAGATTCCAAGCGAAATAAAAACCAAAATCAGCAAAACAATGTTCAGTTTAAAAATTACACTTTTAAGTTTCGGAATCAAAGCTGAATTTGTTTTATAAATAATCCAATTCGCACCATGAATCGTTAAAGCGACTGTACTTACAATCCCGAGAAAAAGCGTAAACCAATCTATAATTCCCAATTCATTTGCCTGCGGACTAAAAGTCGGATTCCATAAAGGCAGAAAGAAATAATGTGCTTCTTGCGTCGAAACGCCGTTTTGTACCATTCCGAGATTAACACCGCGAACAATATTTCCTAAAGCAATTCCGAAAAATAAAGCCAAAAGCAAACTCGCGATTCCGAAAGCTTTATCCCAAATACTTTCCCACATCGGATGATGTACCTGCCCGCGCATTTCTAATCCGATGGCGCGGAAAATTAAAAGCCACAAAATCATAATCAAAGGCAGATAAAAACCGCTAAAAGAGGAAGCGTATAAGGTTGGAAAAGCAAAAAACAAAACACCTCCGGCTGCGATAAGCCAAACTTCGTTAGCATCCCAAAACGGACCAATTGAATTGGTTATTACTTTTTTATCTCTTTCTGTATCGGCAAAAAACAAATGAATAATTCCTGCTCCAAAATCGTAACCGTCTAAAACCAGATAAACAGCCAAAATTCCCATTAAAACTACGTACCAAAAGAATTCCATATTTATATTTTTTCTGTTGAAAGTTCCACATGATGAGGCCCTTTATTGATAATTTTCCCAATCAAAAGCAAAAACAACATTCCGAGTAAAAGGTATAAACCAATAAAACCCAGCAAAGTAAACAAGGTATTTCCCGAAGAAACTGTTGGCGAAGCTCCTGCAGAAGTTCGCATTAAATTGTAAACAAGCCAAGGCTGTCTTCCCAGTTCTGCCGTGTACCAGCCCGTTGTATTGGCGATATACGGAAAAGGCATCATAAACATGAGCGACCATAAAATCCATTTGGTTTGGAATAATTTCCCTCTTATCAACTGAAAAAGAGACAGGACCATTAAGCCTATAAATACCGTTCCGAGTCCGACCATAATATGATAGGCATAATACAATCCGGAGATATTTGTCGGATGCAGATCTTCTTCAAACTGATCTAAACCTTTAATTTCCTGGTCCCAATTTCCGTAAGTCAGGAAACTCAAAATATTTGGAACCGCAATTTTATTATCTAGTTTTTTGTCTTTTACATCGGGCTGCCCGATTAAGACAATTTCAGAACCTTTTTTCTCGGTATGAAAAATTCCTTCCATTCCGGCAAATGTTACAGGCTGGTATTTTACAACATTTTTAGCCAGTAAATCGCCTGTCGGAACTGCAACGATAACACTCGAAATTAAACCAAAGATTACTCCTGTTTTTAGAAACAATTTCCCAAAAGCAACATTCTTCTGACTTAAAATATAAAAAGCTCCAATTCCGGCAACAACAAAAGAACTTGTAACCAGAGAAGCTGCCTGATTGTGTAAAAACGAAGGCCAAAGCCAAGGATTAAGGAATAAAGCCTGAAAATTGGTCAGCACAAATTTTCCGTTTTCAAGGATTTCATACCCAACCGGATTCTGCATCCAGGAATGTGTCGCAATAATTAAAAAACCGCTGGCCCATGAACCTATACAGATTAATAATCCGGTAACAAAATGCAATTTGTGACCAAGGAGTTTTTCTCCAAATAAAAATATTCCGAGAAAAGAAGATTCGAGAAAGAAAGAAAACATACCTTCCATTGCCAGCGTCTGCCCAATAATTCCTCCTGTTAATTCGGAGAATTTTGCCCAATTGGTTCCAAACTGAAACTCCATCGGAATTCCGGTTACAACGCCCATCGCAAAATTCAGGGCAAAAATTTTCATCCAGAAATGGGTAGCGTGATTGTATTGTTCGTCGTTAGTTTTTAAGTATTTCCACTTGAAGTACACAATAATGAGCGAGAGACCCATTGTAAGCTGTGGAAAAAGATAATGAAAAGTAATGGTGAAGGCAAATTGCATTCGGTCATAAAAGAGCATTTCTTCCATAAGGTGGTATTTGTTTTATGAAGTTCCACAAATTTAACCATTACAACCCGAATTCATGTCCTTAAAAAAAAGTTTATCGACTGATATTTGTTAAACTTTTCAACACAAGCAACTTTGTCAAAGTTTGAAACTTTGACAAAGTTTACGTATGAAATTTAAACACACAGAAACATAGATTTTTTTCTTTATTAAAGAAGATAAAAGAAACTAGTTTCCACACATAGCCGTGTGTATTTAAACATAGCCCGCGGTTTCAAACGCGGGATACGGATCGAAAAACAGATCGGGATTTTACATTACGTCCCACGATTGAAATCGCGGGCTATGTTTGATCTATTTTTTTAGAATCCCCTTTTCAATACTTTCATTAATCAAACCTTCAGCGTAATTCCATAAAGTTGCCGAACCATTTTTTATAACGCTTTTTTTCTCGTAGACCTTTTCATACTTCACATCAAACTCTTTCCAGGTTCCACCGTTGTTAGAAGTATTTTGAAGCAACGGTTCTAATCTGTCCATCGATTTTGCAAATTTTGCTTCGTTGGTTTCTCCTGCTTCAAATTCTTCCCAAACAGCAATAAATTCTTCAGCTTGTTTTTGAGGCAGTAGACCAAAAATTCTATTCGCTGCTATTCGCTCTTCATCAGAATTCAAATGATTTTTTAAGGTGTCATACATAAAAACATCTCCAGAATCAATTTCTACGATATCATGAATTAAAACCATTTTTACAACTTTCAGAATATCAATTGGCGCATCTGAATGTTCTGCCAAAACAATTGCCATTAAAGCCAGATGCCAGCTGTGTTCTGCATCATTTTCATTTCTGTCGCTGTTAAAAAGCTTTGTTTTTCGCTGAATGTATTTTACTTTATCAATCTCTTTTATAAAAGCAATTTGATTTAATAAGTCTTGTGTGTTCATTTTTATTTTGTTTTGAAATGACATTCGTCATATACAAAATTAGAAGTTAAAGCTTAATTGCTCCACTTTAAATTAATTTATATCTATATATATGGCAAAATCTATATTTTTTTACACAAAAACCTAATTTCTGTAACATTAGTCACCCATTTTAATCAAAAACAAAGCTACCTTTGTAACCCATCATTTTACAATACCTATTATGAAAATAGAACAAATTTACACCGGATGTCTCGCGCAAGGTGCATATTATATCACTTCAAATGGCGAAGCGGCCATTATTGATCCGCTTAGAGAAATTCAGCCTTATCTTGATCGTTTAGAACGCGATACTGTTAAATTAAAATATATTTTTGAAACGCATTTCCACGCTGATTTCGTTTCTGGGCACGTAGATTTAAGCAAAGAAACCGGAGCGCCAATTGTTTACGGACCCAATGCTGCCTGCGAATTTGACTGTATTTCTGCAAAAGACGGACAGGAATTTAAAATTGGAAATATCACAATAAAAGTACTGCACACTCCTGGACATACTATGGAAAGTACTACTTTTTTATTGATTGATGAAAACGGAAAAGATCACGCCATTTTCTCTGGAGATACTTTATTTATTGGCGATGTCGGACGTCCTGATTTAGCTCAAAAAGCAGCCGGAATGACACAAGATCAATTGGCTGGAATTTTATATCATTCACTTAGAGATAAGATTATGACTCTGGCAGATGATGTAGTTGTTTATCCTGCGCACGGTGCAGGAAGCGCATGCGGAAAAAACATGAGCAAAGAAACAGTTTCGACTATCGGAAATCAGAAAGCTACAAATTACGCTTTACGTGCTAATATGACAGAAGCTGAATTTATAGAAGAAGTTACAGATGGTCTACTGCCTCCTCCAGCCTACTTTAGCATGAACGTAGCCATGAACAAACAAGGTTATGAAAGTTTTGAAACGGTTTTGCATAACGGAATGAAAACAATAAAAGCAGCAGAATTTGAAGCCGCTGCAGAAGAAACCGACGCTTTGATTCTTGACACAAGAAGTGCTGCCGATTTTAGCAAAGGATTTATTCCGCAATCAATTAATATCGGAATAAACGGTGATTTTGCGCCGTGGGTTGGAACTTTGATTGCCAATGTAAAACAACCTATTATATTAGTTACGGAAAATGGTCTTGAAGAAGAAACTGTAACCCGCTTAAGCCGTGTTGGTTTCGATTCTATTATCGGACACCTGGAAGGCGGCTTTGAAGCTTGGCAAAAAGCAGGTTTTGAAACGGATACTGTAAATAGAATTACAGCAGACCAATTTGCAAATGATTTTAAATTTGGCGAAGATAAAGTTGTAGATATTCGCAAAGAAACAGAATACGAAGCAGAACATATTGATAATGCTTACAGCAAACCATTGGCGTATATTAATGACTGGGTAAAAGATATTAACCCAAATGAGCATTTTTATCTGCATTGTGCAGGAGGTTATCGCAGTATGATTGCCGCTTCGATTTTGCAGGCTCGCGGTTTCAGAAATTTTTCTGAAGTTGAAGGTGGTTTTGGAGCAATTGCAAAAACTAATATTCCAAAATCAGATTTTGTTTGTCAAAGCAAGGTTTTAAAAGCATAAATTTTCACCATATAAGTAATATAAGTTCATTTAATTTTTGACTTATATTTACTTCTATTGAAGTTGAACATAGAAATATAAGTTTTTCATCATTTATAATATATAAGATTAGAAGTTAGCATTTTATCACAAAAACTAAAATAAACTTATATTACTTATATGGTGAAAAAAAAACTTAATCTTTAAATCATATATGAGCTTACTAGAAATTATTAAAGAACCATGGCCTTGGTATGTTGCAGGTCCGCTGATCGGATTAACAGTTCCAATTTTATTAATTATCGGAAACAAATCTTTCGGAATCAGTTCGTCATTGCGACATATTTGCGCAATGTGTATTCCGGCAAATATTCCGTTTTTTAAATACGATTGGAAAAAAGAAAGCTGGAATTTATTTTTTGTTTTCGGAATATTTCTTGGCGGTGTAATCGCTGCATACTTTTTATCAAATCCAAATGCAGTTACAATTGCTCCCGAATTATCAGAGCAATTAGCGGGTTACGGAATTACAGATCACACTGGTTTAGTACCTTCACAGCTATTTTCGTGGGAAAGTTTATTTACACTTCGCGGCTTTATTATGATTGTAGTCGGCGGGTTTTTAGTAGGTTTCGGAACGCGTTATGCGGGCGGATGCACCAGCGGACACGCGATTATGGGATTATCAAATCTGCAATGGCCATCATTAGTAGCAACAATTTGCTTTATGATTGGCGGTTTTGTTATGGCACTTTTAATTTTGCCTTATATTCTTTCACTTTAAAATTTCAAAAATGAATAATTTAGAAAATAAAAATACCGATACAGAAAGAATTAATGCGAGCCAGATAAAAGATTCAGGATTCTCAAACCTTAAATATTTAATCGTAGGCCTATTTTTCGGAATCGTATTCGTAAAAGCAGAAATCATCAGCTGGTTCCGCATTCAGGAAATGTTCAATCTCCAGTCGTTTTTTATGTATGGCGTAATCGGAAGTGCCGTTGCAGTTGGTGTAATCTCCGTATTTCTGATAAAAAAATTCAATATCAAAACCCTGCAAGGCGAGAAAATAGAAATCCAGCCTAAAACGTTCAGCAAAGGACAAATCTATGGGGGCTTAATGTTTGGTTTTGGATGGGCAATTACCGGAGCTTGTCCTGGTCCGCTTTTTGCGCAAATTGGTACAGGCGCAACCGTAATTGTTGTAACTTTATTAAGTGCCATTGCCGGAACGTGGTTTTATGGATTAATTAAGGATAAACTTCCTCATTAATATTTGTTTCAAGATTTTTTGTTTCAAGTTTTTTTGTTTCAGGTTTCAGGTTCAAGTTGCTCGACAAACTTAATACGAGACTTTAGCAAAATACAAATCATATCAAACCCGACAGGTTTTAAAAATCTGTCGGGTTTCTGGTATACTGTGTTCGCGTGAGGGATAGAACTAAGCTACCGAAGTAGCAGTGAAAGCCCGACAGCATCACGATAAGAGGGCGTATAAGCGCAAAGTATTTTTGCCCTCTTATCGGGATGGTGGCACGCCCTGGTAATAAAAATTTACATTCTCTCAAAACCAATTATCTTACCCAACTGAAACTTAAATATTTCTTTATCAAATCTTTAGAATCTTTGTTAAAGATTTATTTTAAAATTTAAAAAATTAAGCTCAAAGTCTAATGTATCTCCTTAGATTTATATGATTTATTTCATAAAACAAATCATCAAAAAATGAACAAAATAGTTTCTCAAATTTTATTTCTATTCCTTTTAATAAGCTGTTCTGGACTTCAGAAAACTAACACACAAGTATCCAATACTACTTTCGACGTGAAGATTGATAGTGTAGAATTGTTTGACAAATCGAGAAATCGTAAAATCCCGGCTGCTTTATATTATGCAAAAACAGATCAGAAAATAAAAAACCAGCAAATAATAATTTTCAGCCATGGATATGGGGAAAATAAAGGCGGGGATAATAAAATCTATTCTTACTTAACCGAAAATTTAGCTTCAAAAGGATATTATGTTATAAGTATTCAGCATGAATTACCAACTGATGATCTGCTTGCTATGGAGGGCGATCTTAAGGTTACAAGAATGCCAAATTGGGAAAGAGGTGTTGAAAACATTTTATTTGTCTTGAATGAATTCAAAAAAACAAATCCTGACTTAGATTTCAAACATTTAGCATTAATTGGCCATTCAAATGGCGGTGACATGACTGCCTTATTTGCAACCAAATATCCTGATTTGGTAAACAAGATTATAACAATGGACAACAGAAGAATGCCGCTTCCGAGAGTTCATAAACCTAAAATATATAGTTTGCGTTCTATTAATTATAATGCAGATGAAGGCGTACTGCCCAACCAAAAGGAACAGGAAAAATATGGAATAACAGTTCAATATACATTAATAAAGCATAGTGACATGGATAATGATGCCACAAGTGAGGAGCGAAAAGTATTGATTAATTCGATTGAAAAATATTTAAAAGAAAAATAATAGGTACGTTTATAAACTTTGAAAGTTTAAACAAAATAATACCTCAAAAGAAACTTCTTCACCTAAATCTAATTTCCTTTTGTTAAGTTTGCTTTTAAACAAATAAGCCTCAAAATACCATATGAAACGTTCTGAACAGCTATCTCAACTACAAAATACCGAAAAATGGGACGTTATAATAATTGGCGGAGGAGCAAGCGGTCTGGGAACGGCACTCGATGCTGCAAGTCGAGGTTATAAAACCATATTGCTTGAAGCAGTAGATTTTGCAAAAGGAACTTCGAGCAGAAGTACAAAATTAGTTCATGGCGGCGTACGTTATTTAGAACAGGGAAATATTCATTTGGTTCGAGAAGCATTAAAGGAAAGAGGATTATTAGCAAAAAATGCAGGACATTTAGTCAAAAACCAATCATTCGTCATTCCAAACTACAATTGGTGGAGCGGTTATTTTTATACTTTCGGATTAAAGATTTACGATTTATTGTCTGGTCGACTCAGTTTAGGGAGTTCCAAATATATTTCAAAGAAAAAAACTATTGAAATGCTTCCTAATGTAGAACAAAACGGCTTAGTCAACGGCGTTATCTATCAAGATGGACAATTTGACGATTCTCGTCTGGCGATTAATATTGCGCAGACCGCTATAGAAAATGGAGCCTGTCTTTTAAACTACGCAAAAGTGGTTAATTTAATAAAAGATGATAAAAACCAAATTACCGGCGTTGAGATACAAGATCAGGAAACTGGAAATAAATATAACATAAAAGGTGCGGCGATTATAAATGCTACAGGTGTTTTTACAAACGCTATAATGAAACTAAACGACAACGTTTATAAAAAATATATAGTGCCGAGTCAGGGAATTCATTTGGTTTTTGACAAATCTTTCCTTGTTGGCGAAAATGCCCTGATGATTCCGAAAACAAAAGACGGGAGGGTTTTATTTGCTGTGCCGTGGCATAATCGTATTGTAGTAGGAACAACCGATACTTTAATAAAAAAACAAAGTCTAGAACCAATTGCTTTAGAAAGCGAAATTCAATTTGTGTTAGAAACGGCACAACTTTTCCTGTCAAAAAAACCAACAAGAGCAGATGTATTGTCGGTTTTTGCAGGTTTACGTCCGTTAGCAGCACCAAAAGAAGAAGGTAAAAGCACTAAAGAAGTTTCCAGAAGTCATAAAATTATAGTTTCAGAAACAGGACTAATAACGATCACCGGGGGAAAATGGACTACGTACCGAAAGATAGCAGAAGATATTATTGACAAAGCGATCAAAACAGGCAAATTGCCACACAAAGCGTGTCGTACAGAACATCTTCCCATTTATGGAAATAAAACCACTACAAATCTTGACAGAGAAAACCATTTATATATATATGGTTCTGATATTTCAAAAATCACCCAGCTGCAGGAAAACGAACCAGAATTAAAAGAAAAACTACATCCTGATCACGAATTTACATTAGCAGAAGTTGTTTGGGCTATTCGCTTCGAAATGGCACGAACAGTGGATGATATTCTGGCAAGACGCGTTCGTTTATTATTTCTGGACGCCAGAGCTGCAATTGAGGTTTCGGAGAAAACAGCCAGAATAATTGCCAGAGAATTGGGTCATAATGATGCATGGGTAGCGCAGGAAATTATAAATTTTAGAGAAATTTCTAAAGGTTTTCTGCTTTCTGAATATCAATAAACCATAAAATTTAAGTAAATATCAAAATCTTATTTTTAATCATCTTACAAAATTTATTTTTAAAGGCAGTCAGCGACCTTAATCTTTTTCAATTTAAACAAAAGGTTAAACAACAAAATATCAATACATTATAACCTAAAAATTGATTATTTTTATAGCATTAAAAATTTTAATTTTATTCTTGCTAATTCCTATCCACACGTATTAACAAAAATTTAACAAAACACTTGTATATACAACTATTAAAAGATATACATTTGTATATACAAATTATACACTTACGACTATGACAATTGAAGAGGTTATTAAGAGTACAGTTAAGATGGATAATGCGAAAAAAGTTATTCTAAACATTATGTACACACAAAATGTAATTCAGGATAATTTTAGCGAATTGATGAAGCCGTATGATTTATCTGGAGAACAATATAATGTGCTGCGCATATTAAGAGGACAAAAAGGAAATCCTGCTAATATGTGTGTGATACAAGAACGTATGTTAGCAAAAACAAGTAACACAACGCGATTAGTTGATAAATTATTACTGAAAGAATTCGTTACCAGAAATGTCTGTCCTGACAATCGTCGAAAAATAGAAGTTCTAATTACGCAAAAAGGATTAGATGTCTTAAACGAATTAGATCCAAAAGTAGATGCACATGAGCGTTTATTTGCAGAAAATATAACTCCAGAAGAGTTAGAATTATTAAACAAATTGTTAGAAAAATACCGAACCCAACAAAATTAATATTATGAGCACATTTTTAGAAGGTCAAAATTGGAGATATGCAGCAAAAAAATATGATGCAGCAAAAAAAATCTCTGATGCTGATTTAAAAACTTTAAAAGAAGCCGTTAGATTAAGCGCTTCTTCATACGGATTACAGCCATATAAAGTGGTTATTGTAGAAAATCCTGAATTAAGAGAACAATTAAAAGGCGCTGCTTACGGGCAGACTCAAATTACAGATGCTTCTCACCTGTTTATTTTTGCAAGCGATGTTACTCTTGACGCATCTTCTGTTGATCAATACATCAACAACATCAGCGAAACCAGAAACGTTCCTGCAGAAGCTCTGGGAGGTTTCAGCGATATGATGAAAAATGTAGTGGGTAATTTATCCAGCGATGCAAAAAACATCTGGACTGCAAAACAAACTTACATCGCTTTAGGAAACTTATTAGGAGCAGCTGCCGAATTAAAAATCGACGCTACACCAATGGAAGGTTTTAATGCAGCAGCTTTCAACGAAATTTTAGGTTTCGATAAGTTAGGTCTAAACGCGGTTGTTATCGCAGCGGTGGGTTACAGACATGATGAGGACGACGCTCAGCACCACAAAAAAGTTAGAAAATCTCACGAAGAATTATTTATCACTCTATAATTATTATTAATCCAAAATCAATTTTAACAACATGAAAAATTTAAAAACAATTGCAATAGCATTATTCGTAGCAGCGGCTAGTATTTCAGTAAATGCTCAAACTAAAAAAATCGACGTAAAAGCATCTACTATTAAATGGGTAGGTAAAAAAGTAACTGGAGAGCACTCTGGAACTGTAAACTTCAAAGACGGAGCGGTAGTTTTCAAAGGAAAAAAATTAACTGGAGGAAGCTTTACAGTTGATATGACTTCATTAACTGCAACAGATTTAACTGGAGAATACCAAGGAAAATTAAACGGTCACTTAAAAGCTGACGATTTCTTCGGAACTGACAAATTCCCAACTGCAAAATTAGTTTTCAAAACTATTGGTGCTAAATCAACTGACGTTTATACTGTAACTGCTGATTTAACTATCAAAGGAATCACTAAACCAGTAACTTTTGATATCGCTGTAGCTGGAAACACTGCAACTACTGCATTCAAAGTTGACAGAACTAAATATGATATCAAATACGGTTCAGGTAATTTCTTCGAAGGTTTAGGAGATAAAACTATCAACGACGAATTTGAATTAGCTGTAGCTTTAAAATTCTAATATTAGCGACTTACGAGTTCATATATTCAAGAAACCCCAATAGTTTACACTATTGGGGTTTCTTTTTTGCGAAGTTTTCAAAAAAATAACGTTCTTAATATTTACATAACACTTTGGTAATATCGATCAGGGGTTTGATTAACATATGGCTTTTAATTTTGAGGTAAATAAAAAATGTCAAAAACTAGAAATCAAATTATAGTTATGAAAACAAAAGCAAAACTTGTCATTATTACTCTTATCAGCACTTTTTTTCTTCAGGCACAGCAACAATCAAAAGGAATTATTGGAACTAATAACTGGATGAACAACTGGACCAATTTTAAGCCTGCAGCGAACGAATATAACGAAGCAACCAATATAATTGCCGGAACAATCGAAAAGGATACCAAACTACTTAAACGCAATACGTACCAATTGGTTGGTGTAGTATACGTTACAAACAATGCAACTTTGACTATAGAGCCGGGAACTGTAATTCGCGGAGACGACAAAACCTGCGGTACGCTCGTTATTACTAATGGAGCAAAAATTGTAGCCGAAGGAATAGAAACTGATCCAATTGTTTTTACTTCTAATAAAGAAAAAACAGAAAGAAAACCTGGCGACTGGGGCGGTATTATTATTTTAGGAAAAGCTCCTATAAATACTCTTGGAGGTCTGAATACGCTGCCTTTTGATTTGGAACCTTTATTAAATCATTATGGAGGACAAGATGCAGAAGATAATTCTGGAATATTAAAATATATTCGAATTGAATATGCGGGCAGAAAACTAAGCGCTCAGAAAGAGCTTAACGGACTTTCTTTGGCTGGCGTGGGAAGAAAAACAACTGTAAATAATATTCAGATCAGTTTCTCTAATGATGATTCTTTTGAGTGTTATGGCGGAGATTTGAACATGAGCAATTTAATTTCGTACAGAACTACAGATGATGATTTCGATTTTACACAAGGTGCTCAGATCAACTTGAGCAACAGTATTGCGATTCGCCATCCTTTTTCGTCTGATGTTTCGGGATCAAGATGTTTTGAAGTAGACTCTTATGAAAAGATTGCAAATACTGATATGAGCAAAAAAATGACCAAAATAAATGCAAGCAATATTACCCTTGTTAATCTGGAAGAAAACAATCAAGGTTTAGTTAGAGAATCTGTTTATGTAAAAGAAAATACATTCTTTAATTTAAGTAACAGCGTTGTTTCAGGATTTACACCTTTTGTTTTATTAGAAGGTAACATCACAAATGCAGAAGCTAATTTATCAAAAATTACTTTCAAAAATATGATTGTTAACAATTGTGTGGGCGAAATAACAAGTGAATCTGCAAGCAATGATCCAAGCTTTAAAAAATGGTACAGCAATTCGGATTTTGGTATCCAATACACTAAAATGAAAAACGTTGAATTGTTTACAACGCCTAATATCAAAGGGAATCCAGACTTTAGACTAAATGTAAACAATACAATTGCAATTGGAAATTAGGCATTAAAAAAAGTATTTTTCTTTCTACAATTTAACAAAATTATATATTTTGAAAATTTTTTTTTGAGATTTTATGTATTCTAATTCAATTTACATTTATATCTTTGTCACAATAAAAAAAGAAATGAACACAATTTTAAACAATACTTGGTGGTGGAGCAATTTACGTCAGACGTCGTGAACAAAGCTTCCTATGGTATTGTAAAAAAACTATAAATATAAAAAGGCTTGTCATCACGACAAGCCTTTTTTTTTGGTTCAAAGCGAAACACAAAAAATATATAAAAATTAAAATCTATATACATTGAAACCTTTTATACTCAACACACACTACAAACAAATTCTGGCAGACACAATTACGCCGGTAAGTATTTATTTTAAAATAAGAGATAAATTCCCTAATAGTTTATTATTAGAAAGTAGTGATTATCACGGAAATGACAACAGTTTCTCGTACGTTTGCTGCAATCCGATTGCAACAATAAAAATCGAAAATGAAGTTATTTCTAAGACTTTCCCAGACGGAACAACGGAACAAACAAAAATCGATTCTTCGACCAATATTCCAGAAGTGATTCAGGAATTTTCAAGTCAGTTTAAATCGGAGAAAAACGATTTCAAATTCATCAATAATGGCTTATTTGGATACATTTCTTATGATGCCGTTCGTTATTTTGAGAAAGTTTCGATTGCCAAAAAAGACGATACAACTTCGATTCCGGATGTCTTTTATGCAGTTTATCAAAACATTATTGCAATCAATCACTTTAAAAACGAAGCGTATATTTTTTGCCACAGTGTTGACGGAAGAAACAATATTTCTGAAATCGAGCAATTATTACAATCCAGAAATATTGCCTTGTATAAATTTACCAAAGAAGGCGAAGGTTTCTCAAATCTAACCGATGAGGAGTTTAAACACAATGTGGCATTAGCAAAAAAACACTGTTTTAGAGGAGACGTTTTTCAATTGGTTTTATCGCGCCGTTTTACGCAAGGTTTCAAAGGTGACGAGTTCAATGTTTATCGAGCTTTACGAAGCATTAATCCTTCGCCTTACTTATTCTTTTTTGATTATGGCGACTTTAAAATATTTGGATCTTCGCCTGAAGCACAAATTATCGTAAAAAACAGAAAAGCTGAAATTCACCCAATTGCAGGAACTTTTAAAAGAACTGGAAATGACGAACGTGACGCGCTGTTAGCCAAAGAACTTTCTGAGGATAAAAAAGAAAACAGCGAACACGTAATGCTGGTCGATTTGGCCAGAAATGATTTAAGCAGAAACGGTCACAACGTAAATGTAGAGAAATACAGAGAAGTTCAGTTTTTCTCTCACGTTATTCACTTAGTCTCAAAAGTTACAGGACATTTACACGATAAAGCGACTACGATGCAGGTTGTTGCAGATACTTTTCCGGCGGGAACTCTAAGCGGCGCACCAAAACACAGAGCGATGCAGTTAATTGAAGACTACGAAAAAACAAATCGTAATTTTTACGGCGGAGCAATTGGCGTTATGGATTTTGATGGAAACTTTAACCATGCCATTATGATTCGAACTTTCCTTTCTAAAAATCATCAGCTGCACTGCCAAGCCGGCGCCGGAATCGTAGCAAGTTCTGACGAAGAGAGCGAAATGCAGGAAGTTTACAATAAATTAAGAGCGTTGAATACGGCCTTGGAAATGGCGGAAAAAATATAGTTAAAATTTTAATTTCAAGTTTTAGGTTTCAAGTTGTTGGAACGTGAAACCAAAAAAACTTGAAACCTGAAACAAAAATAAAAAATGAAAAAAATATTAGTTATAGACAATTACGATAGTTTCACTTATAATTTGGTGCACTATTTAGAAGATTTAAACTGTGAAGTTACCGTTTACAGAAATGACGAATTCGAAATTGATGAAATCGCTTCTTTTGATAAAATATTACTTTCGCCAGGACCTGGAGTTCCAGATGAGGCAGGTTTACTAAAGGCCGTAATCGAAAAATACAGTCCGACAAAAAGTATTCTTGGCGTTTGTTTGGGACAACAAGCGATTGGTGAAGTTTTCGGCGGGACGCTTTCAAACCTTGACAAAGTATATCACGGCGTTGCTACAAACGTAAAAACAGTGGTTTCGGACGAAATGCTGTTTGAAGGTTTAGGAAATGAATTTGAAGTGGGAAGATATCATTCTTGGGTTGTGGACAGCAATTTACCAGATGTTTTAGAAGCGACTTCAGTAGATGAAAATGGGCAAATTATGTCACTAAGACACAAAACATTTGATGTAAGAGGCGTACAATTTCATCCGGAAAGTGTTTTGACTCCAAAAGGAAAAAGGATTTTAGAGAATTGGATTAGAAGTTAGTTACTTTTTGTTTCAAGTTTCAGGTTTCAAGTTGTTGGAACCTGAAACTTGAAACTTGAAACAAAAAAACAATATCAATGGAAATTACACTTTCAGAAACCAGAAAAATCAATATTGAAGACATTCTAACTTTATACAAAGCAAATGAATGGAGTTCGGCTAATAAGCCAAATGAATTGTATAATGGCCTTTTAAACTCCGAAACCTTAATAACTGCCTGGGAGGGGAAAAAGTTAGTTGGGCTCGGAAATGCAATTTCTGATGGATTCTTAACTGTTTATTATCCACATTTATTAGTGCTTCCAGATTATCAGGGAAAAGGAATTGGGAAGTTAATTGTCGATAAAATGCAGGAGAAATACAGTCACTTTCATATGCAAATGCTAACCGCAGACGGAAAATCAGTCGACTTTTATAAAAAAAACGGATTTGAACGCGCCGGGAAAACAGAACCTATGTGGATTTATCAAGGGAATGAACACTAAAAAAGTTTCAGGTTTCAAGTTCTAAGTTTCAAGTTTGCACAAAACCTGAAACCTGAAACGTGAAACAAAAAAACTAAAAATAAAAAAATGAAAACAATATTAAACAAACTAATCAATCACGAAGTGCTTTCAAAAGAAGAAGCCAAAAACGTATTGATTAATATTTCAAGCGGTCAATACAATCCTAGTCAGATTTCGGCATTTTTGACCGTATTTATGATGCGAAGCATTACAATTGACGAACTTTCCGGCTTTCGCGAAGCTTTACTAGAATTATGTATTCGCGTTGATTTATCAGCTTACAACACTATCGATTTGTGTGGAACGGGCGGTGACGGAAAAGATACTTTCAATATCTCAACCTTAGCTTCTTTTGTTTCGGCTGGAGCCGGAATAAAAGTTGCAAAACACGGAAATTATGGTGTTTCATCTATTTCTGGGTCGAGTAATGTTATGGAGAAAATGGGAATTAAATTCAGCAATGATGCTTCATTTTTAGAAAAATGCATCGATCATGCTGGAATTTGCATTTTGCACGCTCCCCTATTTCATCCGGCAATGAAAAATGTCGGCCCAATCAGAAAAGAATTAGCAGTAAAAACATTCTTCAATATGCTGGGACCAATGGTAAATCCATCGTTTCCACAAAACCAATTGGTTGGTGTTTTTAATTTAGAATTGGCCAGAATGTATGCCTATTTATATCAAAACACCAATATCAATTTTACCATTTTACATTCGCTTGACGGATATGACGAAATCTCTTTAACCGGTCCAACCAAAACGATAACGTCACACATGGAAGGAATGTTAAATCCGGAAGATTTTGGAGTTCGCCTCTTATCTCAAACCGAAATTGAAGGTGGAAAAACCATCGAAGAATCGGCAGAAATCTTCATCAATATTCTTTCCGGAAAAGGAACAGAAGCACAGAACAATGTCGTTTTAGCCAATGCTGCAATGGCAATTGCAACGGTTACAAAATGCTCTCCATTAGAAGGATTTGAATTGGCAAAAGAGAGTTTGTTGTCTGGAAAGGGATTAGAATCATTGAATAAATTGAAAGATTTAAGTAAGTAAAAAATAGTTTCACGTTTTCTTTGTTTCAGGTTTCAAATTGTTGGAACGTAACCTGAAACTTGAAACCTGAAACCTGAAACAAACAAAAACATGAACATCTTAGATAAAATAATATTTGACAAACAAAGGGAAGTCGTTCTCAAAAAATCGATCATTCCGGTTACGCAATTGGAAAGTTCAGTGTTTTTTGGAAGAGAAACGATTTCTTTAAGTCAAAAACTCCGAACAAGCTCAACAGGAATAATTGCAGAACACAAACGTCGTTCTCCATCAAAATCGGTTATCAATCACAATTTTACAGTTGAAGAAGTAGTAAAAGGGTATGAAAATGCTGGTGCCTGCGGAATTTCAGTTTTAACAGACGGAAAGTATTTTGGAGGTTCTTTAGATGATTTACTTTTAGCAAGAGCGAGTGTAAATATTCCGCTTTTACGAAAAGAATTCATAGTTGATGAATACCAAATATTAGAAGCCAAAGCACACGGAGCCGATTTGATTTTGCTAATTGCAGCAGTTTTAACTCGTGAAGAAATTAAATCATTATCTGAATTTGCTAAAAAATTAGGTCTAGAAGTTTTACTGGAAGTCCACAATCAGGAAGAATTAGAGAAATCGATTATGCCGAGTTTAGATATGATTGGCGTGAACAACAGAAACCTAAAAACGTTTGAAGTAAGTCTGGATTTCAGCAAACAACTGGCATCGCAGATTCCGGACGATTTTGTAAAAGTATCCGAAAGCGGTATTTCATCAATTGAAGCTATTCAAGAACTAAAACCTTACGGTTACAAAGGTTTTTTAATCGGAGAAAACTTCATGAAAACCGACAACGCCGGACAAGCAGCTATTGACTTTATTAGTCAGCTGTAATTTAAAGTTTGCCACGAATTTCACAAATTGGCACGAATTGAATTAGTGAAAATTCGCGAAATTAGTGGCAAAAAAATAAACACAAAACTTTGCGGACTTTGCGTTTTTAAGCACAATCAAAATAAAAAACTTAGCGCCTTTGCGGTAAAAAAACACAATAACAATGAAACTCAAAATATGCGGCATGAAACATCCGGAAAACATACTCGAAGTAGGTGCACTCCTGCCCGATTATATGGGATTTATTTTCTGGGAAAAATCCGCTCGATATTTTAACGGAACCATTCCGGAACTTATAGGAACAATTAAAAAAACAGGTGTTTTTGTCAATCAGAGTCTGGAAGAAATTGTTGAAAAAGTAAAAACATACGATTTGCAAGCCGTTCAGCTTCATGGAAATGAATCTGTAGAATTTTTATCAGAATTAAAAAAACAACTGCCAAAGAAAATCGAAATCATAAAAGTATTTTCTGCTGACGAAGATTTTGATTTTAATGTTATAAAGCCTTTTGAATCAGTTTGCGATTATTTCCTTTTTGATACCAAAGGAAAATTACCCGGCGGTAACGGAACCACTTTTGACTGGAAAATATTAAAAAAATACAATTCGGATAAACCCTTCTTTTTAAGTGGCGGCATCGGAATAAATGAATTAAAAGCACTAGAAGAAATTTCAAAAAGCAATTTACCTATTTATGCTGTCGATATAAATAGTAAATTTGAAATCGAACCTGGGCTTAAAAACAAAAACCTATTAACTAATTTCAAACGAAAATTTGAAATTGCAAACTTTTAAATTTCAAAAAATGAATTTTAACGTAGACGAAAAAGGATATTACGGAGAATTTGGAGGAGCTTATATCCCAGAAATGCTGTATCCGAATGTAGAAGAATTACGTCAGCAATATTTAAAAATCATAGCTGAACCAGATTTTAAAGCAGAGTTTAACCAATTACTAAAAGATTACGTTGGCAGACCAAGTCCGCTTTATTTTGCCAGCCGATTATCAGAAAAATACAATACAAAAGTTTATTTAAAACGAGAAGACTTAAATCATACCGGAGCACATAAAGTAAACAATACTATTGGCCAGATTTTAGTTGCCAAACGTTTGGGTAAAAAAAGAATTATTGCCGAAACGGGCGCGGGACAGCACGGTGTGGCAACAGCTACAGTTTGTGCCTTAATGGGCATAGAATGTATCGTCTATATGGGCGAAATTGACATTGCACGCCAGGCCCCAAACGTAGCTCGTATGAAGATGCTTGGTGCAGAAGTTCGTCCGGCGCTTTCTGGTTCAAGAACTTTAAAAGATGCTACAAACGAAGCCATTCGGGACTGGATCAACAATCCGGTAGATACTCATTATATTATTGGCTCTGCTATTGGACCACATCCTTATCCGGATATGGTAACGCGTTTTCAAAGCATAATTTCCGAAGAAATAAAATGGCAGTTAAAAGAAAAAGAAGGACGCGAAAATCCTGATTATGTAGTAGCTTGCATCGGCGGAGGAAGCAACGCAGCAGGAACGTATTATCACTTTTTGCACGAGCCGGAAGTTGGAATTATCGCTGTTGAAGCTGCAGGAAAAGGTGTCGACAGCGGTCATAGTGCAGCAACGAGCAAATTAGGAAAAGTGGGCGTGATTCACGGCTGCAAAACCCTTTTAATGCAAACACCAGACGGACAAATTACAGAACCTTACTCTATTTCTGCCGGATTAGATTATCCTGGAGTTGGCCCGATGCACGCGCATTTGGCACAAACAGGGCGAGGCGAATTTTTTTCTGTAACCGATGATGATGCCATGAACGCAGGATTACAATTGACAAAATTAGAAGGAATTATACCCGCAATAGAAAGTGCTCACGCTTTTGCAGTGTTAGATCAAAAAAAGTTCAAGCCTACAGATATTGTTGTCATCAGCCTTTCTGGACGCGGCGATAAAGATTTAGATAATTATATTGAGTATTTTAAATTATAATAAAAGTATAATTTGGGCGTTCCCCAAGGGTCGGGCTGTCTGCTATATTCCCGATTAACAAAAACTACGGCTAAAAAGCCTTGTTTTTCTAAATCGCGAGATACCGCTCCCATCCCTAACGCAGCAATAACGAGAAAAATAATAATTTATGGAACAGTTATTTTCATACGGAACATTACGATCAAAAGAAGTTCAAATGCGACTTTTCAATAAAATCTTAACAGGAAAACAAGATCAGCTTCTTGGCCACAAACTAAAAAGCCTGCAGATAGAAGAAGAATTTGGAATGGCAGATTACGTAGTAGTAGTTCCCAGCGATGATCTTTCGGACACTATACATGGTGTTGTTTTTACTATTTCAAATACAGATTTGGCAAAAGTAGATGTATTCGAATCCAATTCGTATAAAAGAGTTCGTGTTGTACTAAAGTCTGGAATAGAGGCTTGGATTTATATGGAAAATTAATTCTAAATAAAAAAATGATTCTCGCTGCAGCACAAACAAAACCAACCCGAGGAAATATCGAAGCTAATTTATTAGACCATTATCGTCTTATAAAATTGGCCGCAAATAACGGCGCGCAGTTAATTGCTTTTCCTGAACTATCAATTACGGGGTATGAAAGAGAAAATGCAGCAGATTTAGCTTTTACAAAAGACGATTCAAGAATAAATGGTTTAAGACAATTGGCAGTCGAATATAATATTATTATTGCGGCAGGCGCTCCAATTCAGACAGAATCAGAATTGTTTATTGGCGAATTTATACTTTATCCAGACCAATCCATTTCAGTTTACACCAAACAGTTTTTACATCAAGGCGAAGATGAATTCTTTCAATCTTCTTTTGATTATAATCCGATGGTTAAAATTGAAAATCAAAAAATATCGTTTGCCATTTGTGCCGATATTGATAATCCGCTTCATCCGGAAAATGCAGCCAAAAGAGAAACTGATATTTACATCGCAAGTATATTCTTTTCTCCAAACGGAATTCCGAATGCGTATAGAGATTTGCAAAGTTATGCTGAGAAACATCAAATGAATGTTTTGATGTCTAATTTTAGCGGCGAATCCTGGGGTTATCCTTCTGGAGGAAAAAGTGCTTTTTGGAATAATAAAGGCGAATTAATAGACCAAATGAACGATTCTGATTCGGGATTATTATTGGTCGAAAATCAAAATAATAATTGGACAAGCCAGATTATTATCGATTAACATTACGCAACTCCGGAAGCTTCCGGATAAAACCTTGCAGGTGTAAATAGATTACTAAAAATAACATACCTAACAGGTTTTAAAAACCTTTTAGGATAAAAAGATATTAAAATGAACAGAATAACTCAAAAATTACAAGAAGATAAAAAGATACTTTCAATCTATTTTTCTGCAGGATATCCAAGTTTAAATGATACCGTTCAGATTATTCAGGATTTAGAAAAAAACGGTGTTGATTTAATTGAAATCGGGCTTCCCTTCAGCGATCCTTTGGCCGATGGTCCGACCATTCAGGCAAGTTCTACAACAGCGCTTCAAAACGGAATGACGACTCAAATTCTTTTTGATCAGCTGCAGAACATTCGCGAAAGCGTAAAAATTCCGTTGATTATTATGGGATATTTTAATCCGATGCTGCAATACGGTGTTGAAGCTTTTTGTGCAAAATGTGCCGAAATTGGCATCGATGGTTTAATTATTCCGGATCTTCCCGTGGATGTTTATGCAGACGAATACAAAGCGATTTTCGAAAAATACGGATTAATAAATGTATTTCTGATTACGCCACAGACATCAGACGAACGTATCCGTTTTATCGACAGTGTTTCAAACGGATTTATCTATATGGTAAGCTCGGCAAGTGTTACGGGTTCTCAGTCTGGTTTTGGAAATGTTCAAGAAGATTATTTTGAGAGAATCTCCAATATGAATTTGAAAAATCCACAGATTATTGGTTTCGGAATTTCGAATAAAGAAACTTTTACTCAGGCAACAAAATTTGCTAAAGGCGCTATTATCGGAAGTGCTTTTATTAAACATTTGAGTGAAAACGGCAGTGAAAAAATTGAGGAATTTGTTGGAGAAATTCGATAATTAAAAGATGAAACTTTTTAAATCTTTATTATATTCTTTTATTGTCTTAATTTTCATAAGCTGTGACAGGAGTTGGCATTTATCTGAGTTATATATCCAAAAGATAGAAAATTCTTCAAAAGTCATCTATAAATATGATGCTTGGGGAGGTCGAGATTCTCATATTTTTGGTTATGCTATTCTAGATTCAACAGATGTGTTTGATATCGATAATGTCAAACCATTACCTTTTCAATATTTTGAAAACATTCCAACGAAACGAAATATTTCCGGCGTTATTTGTGAAAAACTTGACGACAAAAAAGCTTCAAACAAAATCTTTATGCCTCTAGAAATTAAAGATAATAAAGAACAGGGAATTAAAATCAAAACTAAAATTTTTCAAAACGAAGGTTTTGTAAGTAGAAATCAAGGTTATAAAAGATATCAATTTGAAACTTTTAAAGAATCTAAAGACAGTCTCTTCTTTTATAATTTAAATGATGTAGAAAGTCTGGAACCAGAACATTTAGATGTTTTAAAATTTAAAAAAACAAATATTTACATCAGAACCAAAAGTCAAAATCTTATTTCTAACATATCAATTGAAGATTTAAAATTATCACCAAAAAATGAGATTATTTCAAATATTAGATATGATTTAACTCCTCAGAATAAAACTGATATCAGGAATTTTTCTAATGTGGGAATTTTCAAAGAGGTTAAAATAAGGAGAAAGATTGAGTAGATCTATCTAAACTTAAACTGATAATCAAAGAAATTATTGGAGAGATCCGATAAACATATGCGATGACAAAACAAAATAGCAAAGCTGAAATACTAAGTGTTTCAGCTTTTTTTATTTCTCAAAATCAACTACACCGTTTTATGTTAATATTACGTTAAAATAAAATTAAACAAGTGTTTAAATTAAACAAGTGTTTAATTTTGTATTCGATTTCAAAATAATACCATGTCACAGATCGAATTAAACGATAAAAAAATTAAAATTCTGGAAGTTGCAGAAAAACTTTTTTCTGACAAAGGATTTGAAGGAACATCTATACGAGACATCTCAAAAGAGGCGAAAATTAATATTGCCATGGTTTCGTACTATTTTGGTTCTAAAGAAAAACTTCTTGAATCTTTAATTATTTATAAAACTGCTGATTTAAAATTCCAAATCGAAAGTTTACAGCACGAAAATCTGGAACCTCTTGATAAAGTAAATAAATTGGTCGAAATTTATATTAACCGAATTAATTGTAACAGAGGAATTTTCAGAGTTTTACACTTCGAACTTTCTTCTAAAAAAAGAGAAGACAGCCAGGCAGTTTTTACAGAACTAAAAAAAGGAAATCTGAAATCTCTGGAAACTATTATTAAGGACGGCCAATCTAAAGGCATTTTTAGAAAAGATGTAATAATCCCGTTGATCACGCCTACGATTATGGGAACTTATTTTCACTTTCACATGAATAAACCCTTTTTTCAGGAAATATTAAATTTAAATACCGAATCGTTGTACAACGATTATATTAAAAACAGTCTCACAAAGCACATTCAACAAACTATAAAAGCGCTACTTGTTTATGAAAATTAGTCAATTAATGCTCTTTGGAGTTTTCTTTATCGGAATCTCTTCAATAGAAGCACAAGAAAAAACAAGTTTAACCTTAGATGAAGCCGTAAAAATGGCTTGGGAAAAGAGTAACGAAGTTACGCTTGCCAATACTAAGGTAAACTCAAAGAAATACGAACTTCAAACGGTTAAAAATAACCAATATCCGGATCTTAAAATTCAAGGTCAATACCAACGCTTAGGGAAAGCTTCAATCGACATGCATAATGACGAGGCAAACGCAGAACCAACAGCTTCTCCGGATCGCGCTATGTTTGGTATGGCAAATTTAAGCCTTCCTATTTTCTCCGGATTTAAAATTCAAAGCAGTATTGATGCTTATGACAATCTTTACGAAGCTGAAACAGCAAATGCAGCAAAAACTAAAGAAGATGTTGCACTTCGTGTAATTACTTATTACACTGCTTTGTATAAAGCTCAAAAAACATTAGATCTTTTAAACGAAAATCAGAAACAAGCAAAACAGCGTGTAACGGATTTTACGGAATTAGAGAAAAACGGAATTATTCCGAGAAATGATTTATTGAAAGCGCAGTTGTTGGTTTCTAAAACGCAATTATCTATTGATGAAGCCAATAATAATATTAACAACATTAATTTTTATCTCGTAACTTTATTAAAACTTGATCCGAGTGTAAAAATTGAAGTTAATGAAGGTAATTTCTTTAGTTTAAAAACTACCAATGCACCAACATCTGATGCTTTGGCACTGGAAAGCAGAAAAGACTTAGAAGCAATTCGTTTCCAGCAAAAAGCCAGTGAGGCAAATATTAGAGTGGCAAAAGCAGGATATTATCCTTCGCTTGCTCTGTTGGGTGGCTACACAGCGTTGGACCTAAAAGATTTTATTACAGTTAAGTATGCAATGAATTTTGGAGTAGGGTTGTCTTATGATTTATCTGGTATTATAAAAAACAATGCTCATGTGCGTGAGGCAGAAAGCAGAGCTTTGGAAGTTAAAAATACAGAAGCTATCATGACAGATCGCATTAAGGTTGAAGTTCAGAAATCTATCGAGGATTATGATCTTGCAATCAATCAAAGTGTGGTTTACGACGAAGCATTACAACAGGCTGCAGAAAACTACAGACTTGTAAAAGACAAATTTGACAATGGTTTGTCTGATACAAATGATTTAGTTGAAGCAGATGTAGAACATCTTAATGCCAAAATAAATACCGCTTTGTCTAAAGCAGCCATTATTCAAAAATATTACGAATTACTTTCAGTATCAGGACAATTATCACAATCATTCAATCTTTCTAAAATATAATCTTTAGCTCTCATGGAAAAGAAAAAAACAAATAAAAAATTCATCATTATACTAACCGTTTTGATTTTAGTGGGCGGAACATACGGAATAACAAAATACCTGCACTCACAAGCTCACGAAGAAACGGATGATGCTCAAATCGAGAAAAAAATGAATCCGATTATCCCAAGAGTTTCTGGATATATTAGTAAGGTTTATGTAAAAGATAATGATTTTGTAAAAAAAGGAGATACTTTATTTACAATCGACAAAAGAGATTACCAGTTAAAAATTGATGAAGCAAATGCTGCATTGTTAGGTGCTGAAGGACAATACGAAGCTGCAAAAGCAGATATCGGAAGTGCATATGCAAGCATCTCAGTTTCTGATGCTAATGTAAAATCTGCCGGTGGTTCTATCGAAAGTGCAAAAATCAGACTAAGACAATTGACAAACGACTTTAATCGTTATGACAATTTGTATAAAACTCACACCATTACAAAACAGCAATTTGAGCAGGCACAAACTGCAAAAGATGAAGCAGAAAACCAAGTTCGTGTTTTAGAGCAGCAACAAAGAGCAAGTTCTTACCAAAAATCGGTAATTGAATCTAAATCTAAAGTTTCTGACAAACAAACAGAAGTAGCTTCTGCAAACATCAAAAAAGCAAAAACTATGCTTGATGTTGCTAAATTAAATCTTACTTATACTGTGGTAACTGCAGCAATTGATGGACAAGTATCTAAAGTTGATATTCAGCCAGGGCAATTGGTTCAGCCGGGACAATCTTTATTTTATATTATTAATAATACTGAAGCTTGGGTTGTAGCAAACTTTAAAGAAACACAATTAAACAAAATGATTGTGGGACAAAAAGTAAGCTTAAAAGTAGATGCTTATCCTAATTATGAATTTAAAGGAACTTTGACTTCTTTTTCTCCTGCTACCGGATCACGTTTTTCTCTTTTACCTCCTGATAATGCTACAGGAAACTTCGTAAAAACAATTCAGAGATTACCAGTAAAAATTAGTTTAGATCAATCAAATGATCCTGAGAAAGTAAAATTATTACGCCCAGGAATGAATGTTGATGTAGACGTACATTTGAAATAAAAAAATGACAACAGTACAAGGAGAGGACGATTTAGTAGAATACGGTTACAGACGTGTTATTATCACGATCACAGCAGTACTTTGTGCTTTGCTGGAAATTGTTGATACGACGATTGTAAACGTAGCGCTGACAGACATGCGAGGCAGCCTTGGTGCTACTTTGACTGATGTGGCTTGGGTGATTACAGCATATGCAATTGCAAATGTTATAGTAATCCCGATGACGAGCTGGTTATCACAGCAATTTGGGAGACGTAATTATTTTGTGGCCTCTATCATTATATTTACCGTCTGCTCTTTTTTATGTGGAAATGCCAGTAATATATGGGAATTGGTTGCATTTAGGTTTGTACAGGGAATGGGCGGAGGTGCCCTTCTTGTAACCGCGCAAACCATTATTACCGAGAGTTATCCTGTAGCAAAGCGCGGAATGGCGCAGGCTATTTACGGAATGGGTGTAATTGTAGGACCAACATTAGGACCGCCTTTGGGAGGTTATTTGGTAGATCATTATTCTTGGCCTTATATTTTTTACATTAATATTCCGTTAGGAATTATTGCAACTATTTTGGCTGTTTCTTTTGTGAGAAGTCCTAAATATGGAGAAAAATTAAAGGCTAATCAGGTTGACTGGTGGGGAATTATTTTATTAACTGCTTTCATTGGTTCCTTACAATTTGTCTTAGAACATGGACAGCAGGATGATTGGTTTAACGATTCACTTATTGTTGCTTTAAGTGTTGTAACTGTTTTTGGATTAGTTCTTTTTATTTGGAGAGAACTTACATATGAACATCCAATTGTAAACTTAAGCGTGCTAAAAGACGGAAATTTAAGAATTGGAACTGTAATGTGTTTTATTCTGGGTTTCGGTTTGTATGGATCAACGTTAATTATCCCCATTTATACACAGTCTATTTTAGGATGGACAGCAACTGATGCCGGATTATTATTGATTCCGGGTTCGATTACCACTGCCATCATGATGCCTTTTGTAGGTAATATGATTCAGAAAGGTGTTCCGCAGGGATATATGGTTGGAGTTGGATTTTTAGTCTTCTTCTTCTTTACTTTCATGATGCAGACCCGCATGACACCAGATACTGGAGTAGAACATATGTATTGGCCGTTAATTTTGAGAGGAATTGGTTTAGGATTACTTTTTGTTCCTATCACTACGCTTTCGCTTTCAACATTAAAAGGAAAACAAATTGGTGAGGGAGCTGCTTTTACCGGAATGATGCGTCAGCTTGGAGGATCATTTGGTATTGCGATTATTACCACTTTTATAACCCGATTCAGCCAGGAACACAGAGTCAATTTAATTAATAATCTAGATCCTGCCAAACATGAAGTACAGCAGCGTATTGCAGGAATGCAGCAAGCTTTTATGGCAAAAGGATATAGTGCAGATGTTGCGCTTAAAAAAGCATATCAGGCAATTGATTACGCAGTTCTAAAACAAAGTACCGTAATGTCATACATGGATATTTTTATGTATTTAGGAATTATGTTTTTATGCTGTATACCGATTATCCTTTTCATTAAGAAAGGGAAGAATAAAATTAATCCTGCTGATGCAATGCATTAATATTTAATAATTATTTATAATACTAAAAAGCCGAGTCAATTTCCTGTGACTCGGCTTTTTTATTGATATTCGGGGTTCAGGTTTTGGTTTCAGGTTTCAGGTTTAAAGTTTCATGTTTCATGTTTTTAATCTTTGCGCTTAAAAAGAGTAATTATACACAAGTAAAAAAAACCTTAGTAACTTAGAACCTCAGCTCCTCAGAACCTTCAAAAAAACTATCTTGTAAAAACTAAATGATTATCCTTAGAAAGATTCGCATCAAACTGATATCCTTCATAATTAAATCCTTTTAGATCGTCAATTGTTTCTGCATTAGTATCTATAATATAGCGCACCATCATGCCTCTCGCTTTTTTTGCAAAAAAGCTTATTATTTTAAGTTTTCCGTCTTTGTAATCTTTAAAATCAGGAGTAATTACGGGAACTTTTAAAGCCTTTACGTCAACAGCAGAAAAATATTCGTTACTGGCAAGATTTACAAACAACTCGTCTTTTTTCAATTCTTTATTCAATGCTTTTGTAACTGGAGATTTCCAGAAATCATGTAAGTTTTTATGCTCTTCAATTGGTAGTTTTGTTCCCATTTCCAAACGGTAGGCCTGCATTAAATCAAGCGGTTTAAGAACTCCGTAAAGTCCGGATAAAATTCTTAGTTTATCCTGCAAGGTATCTAATTTTTCAAGCGGAATTGTATAGGCGTCTAAACCTGTATAAACATCGCCATCAAAAGTATAAACTGCCGGGCGCGCATTTTCTGGAGTAAAAGGCGTTTTCCAATCTTGATTACGCTGCCAGTTTAAGTCGGCTAATTTCTCTGAAATAGACATTAATTCTGCCAGATCTGCTGGTTTTTTAGGTTTTAAAACTTTATGAACCTGACGCGCTTCTTTTAAAAAAGATGGTTCTGTATATTTTTTAGTTGGTAATTCTTTTTCGAAATTTAATGACTTCGCCGGAGAGATAACAATTTTCATTTGTGCATTTTTATATCATTCAAAAATACAAATTGAATTTTTAAAAATATGGTATTGCAATTGATTTGTTTTATTGCAGTATAGTTTTTTAGCCACGAATTCACGAATTATTCTTCTAATCTATGCGCATAAATTTGTATTAATTCGTGTAATTCATCCGTACAATTTTCTATTTCAGTAATTTTCACTTGAAAAATCGTGAATTTACTCAAAAAATTCAGCCATAGATTATAAAAGGCATTTTCTATGTTGTAAATTTGCAACCATAAAATTCCAAATAACATTTCAATATAAAATTGAAAGTTATATTCTAAGTAATGGCCACGAATTCACGAATTAACTTTTTAAAAATTAATTAAAAAAAATTCGTGAATTCGTGGCGAAAATTTAAATATGACAAAAATATTGTATCAGCTGGAAAGTTATCAGATAATGGGAATTTTATTTGATGTTCATAGAAATTTAGGTGGACGCTTTTCTGAAATTGTATATAAAGACGCTTTAGAATACGAATTTAAGAAAGCAAATATTCCATTTGAAAGAGAAAAAGAATATTTGGTAAACTATAAAGACATAATATTAAATCACCGATTTTATGCTGATTTTGTTTTGTTTGATAAAATTATACTTGAAATAAAATCAAGTGATTTTTTACATCCTAAACATATTTCACAATGTCTAAATTATCTAAAAGTTTCTAAAACGCATTTAGCAATTTTAGCAAATTTTAATTCTGTCTCACTTGAATACAAACGTATTATTTTATAAAAATCATTGAATTCGTGGCTATACAAACAAATTACAAAACTGCTTTACAAAATAAAATCTTCGATATCATTTCGAAAGCTTCTCAGGAATTAAACGTTGACAGCTATGTTATTGGCGGTTTTGTTCGTGATTTGCTTTTAAAACGCGGCTCCAAAAAAGACATAGATGTTGTTGCAGTTGGAAGCGGCATAGAACTGGCGCTAAAAGTTTCTGAACTGCTTCCGAATAAACCTAAAGTTCAGGTTTTTAAAACTTACGGAACTGCCATGCTGCGTTTTGAAGATACTGATATTGAATTTGTAGGTGCGCGAAAAGAATCATATAATTTTGAAAGCCGAAATCCGATTGTAGAAAACGGAACTCTGGAAGACGACCAGAACCGTCGTGATTTCACGATTAATGCTTTGGCACTTTCATTAAACGAAAAAACATTTGGTGATCTTTCTGATCCTTTTAATGGTTTAGCCGATTTAGAGAATAAAACAATCAAAACACCTCTAAATCCTGATATTACCTACTCAGATGATCCGCTGCGAATGCTTCGTGCGATCCGTTTTGCAACACAATTAAATTTTGAAATCGAAGAAAATTCGCTGAATGCGATCACAAAAAATGCAGATCGTATCAAGATTATTTCTGGTGAAAGAATTGTAGACGAATTAAACAAAATACTTTCTACCCCTAAACCTTCAACAGGATTTTTACTTTTATATAAAACCGGAGTTCTGGATATTATCTTACCCGAATTAACAGCGTTGAATCAGGTAGAAGAAATTGAAGGTCATACGCATAAAAACAACTTTTACCACACATTGGAAGTTGTAGATAATATCTGCCCGAACACTGATGATGTCTGGCTGCGCTGGTCGGCTTTACTGCATGATATTGGAAAAGCGCCAACAAAACGATTTAACAAAAAACAAGGCTGGACTTTTCACGGACACGAATTTCTGGGCGGAAAAATGGTAAAGAAAATCTTTGAGCGTCTGCATATGCCGTTAAACCACAAAATGAAATTTGTGCAAAAAATGGTTATTATGAGTTCACGTCCAATTGTTTTGGCCGAAGATATTGTAACAGACAGCGCAGTTCGGCGTTTGGTTTTTGATGCTGGTGAAGATGTCGAAAATTTAATGACTTTATGTGAAGCTGATATCACAACCAAAAATCCGTCAAAATTCAAGAAGTATCATAAGAATTTTGAAATTGTTCGCAATAAAATTGTTGAAGTAGAAGAACGCGATCATGTTCGTAATTTTCAGCCGCCAATTACCGGCGAGGAAATTATGGAAATGTTCGATCTGAAACCTTCGCGTGAAATTGGGGTTTTGAAGGAAGCTGTGAAAGAAGCCATTTTAGAAGGTGATATTCCGAATGAATATCAGGCCGCTTATGATTTTGTGATTAAAAGAGCTGCAAAATTAAATTTAACGCTGAAAAAGTAATGGACTCTTTAGGATTTATTTTTTTTATATTATTGCTATTAATGATAATATTACCGAATTATCTCTTTCAGAGAAAATTAAAATTAACTGATTTAAGCTATTTTAAATACAAAGCTATTTATCTTGTAATTTCTATTAGTTCACTAATATTAGTTTTTGTATTTTTTTACTATCTCAAAGAATATTTTCTTAAATACTATTTCGAACTTAATACTAATAATAAAAATGAATACGAAGCTAATAAGGCTAGAACAATAACCGTTTCAATTGTACTTCTTCTAAATAGTGTTTTAAATATTTATTTCGCGAAATTCTATTTGAAAAGAATTTCCAAAACAAAAAATGAAATCGAATTAATCGGAAAAGAATGAAAAAAGAGAATAAATCAGTAATCATCTGGTTACTATCAGGTTGTGTCTTATTATTTTTAATGGTTGTTGTTGGCGGTATTACACGTTTGACCAATTCAGGTTTATCAATGACCGACTGGCATTTGGTAACCGATACTTTCCCGCCTTTAACAGAGCCAAAATGGAATGAAGCTTTTGAGCAGTACAAGAAATTTCCTGAGTATCAAAAAATCAACATTCACAATGATTTTCAACTTTCAGATTATAAATTTATTTATTTCTGGGAATGGTTTCACCGTTTTATTGGTCGTATCATCGGGTTGGTTTTCTTTGTTCCTTTTGTTTATTTTTTAATTAGAAAAAAACTAGATCGCCCAACAATCAAAAAATGCATTGTTCTTTTGGCAATGGGAGGTTTTCAAGGATTTCTTGGATGGTTTATGGTTCGCAGCGGTTTAATTGATAATCCGGATGTCAGCCACTTTAGACTTTCATTACACCTTACTTTTGCTTTTATTACTTTTGCCTATACGCTTTGGGTTGCGCTGGATTTAATTTATCCAGAAAGAAATATCAACAAAATTATACCGCTCCGCACAATTGCAAGATATGCTTTGGCTGCATTATTAATTCAGATTATTTACGGCGGATTTGTAGCTGGCTTAAACGCCGGATTAATTCACAATCATTGGCCATTGATGAGCGATGGAGAATTTATTCATGAATCGGTTTTTATTGAGCAGTCTACTTTGGTAAAAAATTTAATCGAAGGCAAGAGCGGTGTTCAATTTGTACACAGAACTTTTGCTTATGTTGTTGTGGCAGTTATTCTTTTTCTTTTCTTTAGAAGCAAAAAATATACGCTTACTAATACGCAGTCAAACGGAATCAAAACTTTGGTCGCTTTTGTATTTATACAATTTCTTCTTGGGGTTTTTACACTATTATACAGCGTACCTCTTGCTTTAGGATTAATCCACCAGATTATGGCTTTTTTCCTTTTGAGCGCTATGACTTTTACGTTACACCGATTGAGTAAATAAAATATAGGAATGAAAAAATTACTTTCGATTTTACTTCTGTTTTTAATAATTGCCTGTGAGAATAAGAAAGATTCTTCTACAGATAATGCTGCATCAGCCAATAAAGATTTACCATCTGAGATTGAAACCAAAGAAGCTGAACATAAGATAAGTTTTAAAAAATACGAAAAAGACGGAATACTTTTAAAGGGAGAAATCAGTTTGTTTGATGAAAAATTAAATCAAACCGGAAAACTTACTGTTGAAGAAACTTCAAAAATTCAGATTCTGGAAAAGAGTACAGAAATGTACAACATTAATAAAAGTGAAGATAACTGCTTAAAATCTAACTTTTTAAAAATCAAATATAAAAATCAGGACTATTTGCTTTTTGGAGATCAAGTTTATGAAGGAGATGAACAAGGAAAATTTGATTTTGTTAACAGCAAAAATGAAAAATATTCTATTTTTTCGATTAAAAACTTCCAAATGGGAGCTTCAGATGATGTAGGACTAACCGGATGCGACGATTTTAGTATTTTATTGGTACTGAACCAGAACAGTAATAAGTTTTTTACAATTACTGCTCCTAAAGAAAATGGTAATTATTCTAATCAAAAAATTGCAACTCTAATTCATGATGATGGTTCTGGAGAAGAAATTTATCGCGCGCAAGTTTCAAATGATACTCTGACATTAGGAATCAAAATTGGGTATCAGGAAGGTTACGGCTCATATTTTCTTAAAACGAATATTCAGGATAACTTTAGCCAGTCTGTTGTAATTGACAGAGTACGATTTGAGGACGAAAAAACTTTCAATAGTCTTAAATAAGTAACTTTTTACCCCAGCCAGGCTTTAAAATCCTGTACCTTTTCTCGGCTTACAATAACCTCATCTTCTTTATAAGAAGGCAGAATCACTTTTAGACGGGAATTGGTATAAACCTGAATTTCTTTAATCGCTTTTAGCGGGACTATAAATTTTCTGCTTACGCGAAAGAAATCCTTCTTGTCTAATTCTTGCTCCAGAATTTCTAAAGTCGAATCAATCAGATAGTCACGATTGTCGAAAGTATGAATATAAGTTCCCTTATTCTCACTAAAAAAACATTCTATTTCATCTGTTGTAATTACTTTCAAATGCTGTCCGATTTTTACTGTAAACCGCTTTTTATAAGTCTTCTCAAAGGGATTTGAAAGCATTTTTCTGATCTGCTCAAAATCAAGCTGAAGATTATTGTTTTCAGATTGCGGTTTTGGCAGGCGGGATTTGAATTTAGTAACGGCAACATCCAGATCATCTTCGTCTATGGGTTTTAGAAGATAGTCAATACTATTGAGTTTAAATGCTTTTAGGGCATATTCGTCATAAGCAGTGGTAAAAATAATAGCACTTTTTATATCTATTTTTTCAAAAATTTCAAACGATAAGCCGTCAGATAGTTGGATATCCAGAAAAATTAAATCCGGATGTTCATTAGTAGAAAACCAGTGAATAGATTCTTCTACAGAATGCAGCATGGTTTCTACTGCAATATTCAGCTTTTCAAGCTTTCGCTGCAACAATCTTGCTGCCGGCTTTTCGTCTTCGATAATTAATGTGGTCATTGATTAGAATGAAAATTTAGTTTAAAGTTACTGCCATTTATTAGTATTACCTTGTTCTTTCTTCATATACTCCTGAATTTTTCTCTGTTCCCATTCATTATTAAAAAACAAATCACCTCCAAAAACAGATATTGCGTGAATTGCTAAACCAATTCCCCAAAAAATCGCTGTAGAATAAGTATCCCAGTCTAATAATCCGTTGTGAGTAATTTCTCTTCCAAAAAAACCTCTATTCAAACTTGATACTATAATGATCAAATTAACAATTATATAAATTTTTAGATGCGAATAAAAACGTTTTATTCTTCGCACTTTTTTGTAAGCTGCATTAAAACTTTCGTCAGAGGTAAATTCCTGCGAGTATTCTTCGTACATGCGTTTTCTAGATCGTCCCATTTTTTATTATTTTAAAATTTTTACTGCCACTTATTGTTTCTATTATTTTTTTCCTTTTCCATGATTTCTCTGATCTTTCTTTCTTCCCAGCCTTTACCTAAAACCGGAAATATTTCGAAAACCTTTAATCCGTGAAAAACAACTCCTACACCCCACCAGATTAGCGGCCAGTAAAACCATAAATGATGTGGAGTTGTATACAAATTAATAAAAATAAGAACTATATTAACTCCTATGTATGCCGTAAGGTTACTGTAAAAACCTTTAATATCCTCAACTTTCTTTTTTGCTAAGTAATATTTATCTTCTTCGTTATGATTTATTTCCATGATTACTGCCATTTTGTTTTTTAGTTTTTTTCTATAATATACTTTTGACTTTTCTGACGGCTATTTTTCAAGCACAAATTCTTTTGTATTATTTTAAAATTTGCTTTCCATCATTATTTCCAATTTTGCTTTTTATTTTCCTTTTCCAGAATTTCTCTGATTTTTCGTTCTTCCCAGTCTGAACTGTATCCAAAAACTTTAAAGGCATGCATGGTCACTCCAAATCCCCAGCCTAATGCCGAAAACCAAAACCATTCAAATCCAGGAGAATACCTCAAATTTATAAAAACTAAAAGAGGAATAACACAACAATAAGAAATTAAGTTTCCGTAGAAACCTTTTAGCTCTTCTACTCTTTTTTTAGCTCTGAAATAGGCTTTGTTTTCATCGCTGTATTCTGCACTATTTTCCATAACTGTAATTTGTTTCGTTAAAATTGGAATCTTAACCGTAAAATGTGCTTCATTTTGCTCAATCAGTACTTTTCTATCGGTAATAATTCCGTATCTATTTACTATATTTTGAAGTCCGACTCCCTGTCTGTCCTGCAAAACTTCTTTTTTCTGAAAATCATTTTGAATGGCTAGATAATCTCCATCAACAAAAATTCTGATATGCAATGGTTTTTGTTCGCTTACCACATTATGTTTTACTGTATTCTCGAGCAAAAGCTGTAATGATAACGGCACCACTCTGGCATCTGGATTTATTGTTTCTGTCGGCATCTCATAAAACAAGCTGTTTTCGAAACGCATTTTCAGCAGATTCATATACGTTTTTGCAAATGACAATTCATCATCAACAGAAACCAGTTCTTTGTCTTTCTGTTCTAAAACATAGCGGTAAATTTTAGACAAAGAGGTCGTAAATCGCTGTGCATTATCTGGGTTTTCTTCAATCAAAGAACTTAAAACGTTTAAACTGTTAAAGAGAAAATGCGGGTCGATCTGGTTTTTTAAACTTTCGAATTTTGCATTGGCTGTTCCTGCAATAATTTTTTGCTGCGTGATCTCAAATTTCGATGCCTGTTTCCATTTTATCATAAAACTTCTGGCCTGCATAAAAGTCGAAACTCCCAAAGAAAGAATGACATAAAAAAGATGTACCCACAGCATTCTTGCTCCAAAAAAAACTTCTAAAGTCACATTTTGCAAGACCACAAAAATGAAATAATTTATTCCTAAAACTACGGGAACCGTGTACAAAATAGTCACCAAAATTCCGTAATAAACTCTCAAATTGGTCTGCTCCAGCCAATCCCATTTTCGATCCAGCAGTACATTAATAAATCCGTTGCCAAAACCCAATCCGAAAGAATAAAGGCAGCTTACAAAAAAAGTAACAAGAACATTTCTAAAATTCAAATCATCTCCCAGACAAGCAGAAAATATTATTGCAAAAACCATAGAAACCTTGAAACAGGCGATAGTTGCACTTTTTAAATCAGAAAATATATGCACTTGACTTTTCATATAATCAGCTTAATTTTTTTTATATTATTTCTTGCAGTTTTTTTGCGCTTCCAAAGCTCTGTCTAATCCCCATTTTGGTGAAAAAGGCGATGCTGGCTTAAAACTTGCAAAAAGTTCGATCGATTTTTCAACTTGCGCGCATAGAGGCTTTGTGTCAACACCTGTCCATTTTGCTCCTCCTAACTGATAATCAGCTTCTCCAAAAACTGCTCTCGGATTGTTAGGATCTATTGCTTTTGCTTTTGCATAGTTCTCCATTATTTTACCCGAATATTTAACTGCGTTTGTCATCGGATCCTGCACCACCCACGCCGTATAAACTAATGCCTGTAAAACATATAATTCTGCATTGTTCTGATCTTTTATTAATTCGGTATCTAATGCATCCTGTGCTTTTGTCAATAATAAATCAACTTTAGATTTATCTTTTTCAGAAAAAGAAGCTGTCGTATTTACAAGAGCAACATAATAATTTGGAAACCAGCTGCTTTTTTCAGCTGCAGCAATTCTTTCGAACATTGCCGAAGCTTCATTGTTTTTTCCTTCTTTCCAAAGTCCAAAGGCTTTTCCCATTCCTTGTTCAAATTGGGTTTGGGCTGAACTTATTACGACTACAAATAATGCGATTGCGGTGATGATTTTTTTCATTTTAATATTTCTGTTTAATGGTTAATTATTTTTTTAATAGTATTTTTTATTTGAATGTAATTTCAACTTTTGAATCTTTATCAACTGTAAATTTAGCATCTTTATACGAAGGCGGTCCCATAAATCCTTTTGCATTATTAGAAGCTGCATAATCTTCAGAAGGTATTCCCATCATATTTTTATCAAGAATTCCGTTATTGTTTTCATCATGAAAAGTAGAAATCGCATATTCTCCTGCCGGAATGCCTGTAAATGTTACTATAGCCTGATTATTTTTAATTTCTGAAATCATGCTTTTGTAAGTAGTTTTTAGAAAAGTTTGTTCTGAATTGTATAATCCCACTTTAACAATTCCCGAATTGTCTTTTAAACCTGAAATCTTAACCGTAAGATTTGAATTTTGCGCGGCTAATAAATTGCAGATAAACAAAGTAATTATTGTGATCATTTTTGTCATGGCCTTTGATTTTATTTGTTAGTTATTACATTTTAAGCTTCTTAAAGCTTTAGTTTTTTTGATTGATGATTAAAACTCTATTTGTTTTTATTTATATTATACTTCAAAAATATATTGGATTTTACTCTTTTAAAACTAAATAATACTGAGTTGTCGAATTTGGTTACTGAATTGTTTTTTTTTAGATTCTGAGGTTCTGAGGTACTAAGGTTCTTAGATATTGACACACAGAAAACTTAGCACCTTAGCACCTCAGAACCTTCAATTAAAGATTCTTCAACTGATTATCATTTTTATTTTTGCTGATGGTCCAGAAGAAACCAACGAAGAAAAATCGATCTGCGGTTGGTGTAACAGCTTGTCTGTTATACACTCCGTTTGCATCTGGAGTGTTGGCGTAATCGTATCCAAAAACATTTTGACTTCCTAACACGTTAGAAACAGAGAAATACAAGATTTTTTGTGTGGTCAGCAAATATGCCCAGTTAAAACTTAAGCTGTTGTAAGCTTTAGTTTTTCCATTCATAAACTGCGTCTGATTTGGATCATTATAAGGTCTCCCAGAACTATAACTGTTTGTAAATCCTATTTGAGATTTCCAATCTGTTATAAAATATTTGGTTACAATAGACAAACTGTGATTGGCAATAAAACTTGGGGTTGCCATTGTTGGGAAATTTTTATACTGTCTTTCTGAGTCGATATAAGAATATGAAATCCAGTATTCTAAATTTTTATACAAATTGCTGTCTCTCCAAAACAAATCCAATCCTTTTGCATAACCTGAACCGTTATTATTAAAAACCGAATTGTACTGAATATCTTTGGTGTCATACTGAACCAAATTGCTGTAATCTTTGTAATAAGCCTCGGCTCTAAAAGTTTGTCCCGGTTTTGTATATTGATAGTTTAGGATAAAATGTTGTGCTTTTTCGCTTTCGAATTGGTGAAATTTTGAAAACTTGATATAATTAACCACCGGAGTTTGTGTAAAATCTCCGTAAGCAAAAGAAAACTGACTTCTTTTAGAAACTTTATATGCAATAGAAGCTCTTGGTGCAAGATTTGTTTCGTCTAATAAGCTATTGTTAGAAAGACGAAGACCCACTTTTAACGCCAGGTTTTTAGAAAATAAAACATCTCCTTCTGTGTAAAATGCTGCAATATTAGAATTGTAACCGCTTGTTAGTTTAGGCGAAATATCATCATCAAAATTCTCATTGTATTTGGTTATGAAATAATCTCCTCCAAAAGATATTTTAAAGTAATTTGAAATGTTTTTTCTTAATTTTAATTTCAGCTGTGCTGCATTTTCATTACTGTCTACGTTGTTAATATCAAATTTTACTTTGTTGTTGCTGTAACCGTAACTAATTCCTGAAGTAAGCTGCCATCCGGTTCCAAAATCTCCTTTGTAAGAAGCATTTACATACAGGTTATTATTGTTTAAATCGGTTCTTACAGGATTTTCAAAATTGATGTTTTTTTGGTCCAAATCGAATTTTTCTGAATCGTAGGCTGCGTATAATTTTAAAATTCCGTTCGTAAAATGATAACGATAAACTGCTTCACCTCCCAAAGATTGATAAGGGCTGTTCCATTTTACATTTTGAGGAACCACAGCCTGATAAGGAGCTAGATTAATATAATTGGTATTAATACTGAAAGAACTTTTTTCCCATTTTTGAGTATTTCCTACTCCAAGACCAACCGTCATTAAGGAAATATCTGTTTTATTCTGGTCCGGCTCATCCTGCGTATTCAAAAGTAAAACACTTGATAAAGCTTCGCCATATTCTGCAGAATATCCTCCTGTCGAAAATGCAATACCGCTAAACAAAAATGGAGAAAACCTGCTTCTTGTTGGTAAATTATTGGTCGTTGCTCCGTATGGCTGTGCAACGCGGAGACCATCTACAAAAGTCTGTGTTTCGCTGGCTTCCCCTCCACGAACGAACAAACGTCCATCTTCTCCAACAGTTTGTGTACCAGGCAGAGTTTGCAAAGCAGCAATAATATTTCCGGCAGAACCGGCAGTTGTAACAATATCTAAAGGTTTTAAAACAGAAACTCTGGCCTTGTCTCCAGATTCTAAAGTTCCGGCTGTAATTACCACTGCATCCAGAGAATTTACATTTTCTCTCAGTTTAATGGTTTGTTCCTTATAGTTTGCAACATCAATTTCTTGTTTAAACGTTTCATAGATCAAAAAACTTACTACTATAAACTGATTTCCTACGGCAGTAGTTTCAAAAGAAAAATCTCCATTTTCAGAACTTGTTGCTCCATCATAAGTTCCGTCAATGTAGATGTTGGCTCCAGGAATTGGTTTTCCTTTTTGGTCCACTACTTTTCCTGAAATGGTGTTTTGAGCAAAAATAAATGCTGTGGTAAATAAAAAAATTATGGTAAAAAGTAACTTTGATTTCATAACTGTTTAAATTTTATTTTCGGTTTGGTCTTGTACGTTATCGGTTTATTGTCACAGCCGCACTTTTTTATGCGATTGCATTTTTGATAGAACAAATATATTTTAACAGTTTTAGTTAAAAAATATTTAATAACCGAATTGTAGATTTTTGTGGATGAGTTGTAAATTACTTATTTTTACCTTAGCTACCAGCATTTAAAACTAAACAATATGTCAGAAAGTACCAGAATTTCAAATCTATATCAATCCATTTATAATGGAAACCCATGGCTGGAGGTTACTTTGGCCCATACTTTAGAAAATGTTACTGCAAAGCAGGCTTACACAAAAGTAAATCCGAATTTAAACACAATTTGGGAAATTGTCAATCATCTTATACAATGGAGGCGAAACATTCTAAAACGTCTTCAGGGAGAAACTGTCGTTACTCCAGATCATAATTACTTTGTTCCGGTCTTAGATTCCTCAGAAGCTGCTTGGGAACAATCGCTTCAAAGTCTGGCAAAATCACAAGAATTATGGAATGCCTTTTTTGAAGATTTTGATGATGCTGATTTGGCCAAAGTATACGCAGCAAACAATCACACGTTTTATGAACATATTCACGGAATTATTCAGCATGATATTTATCATTTAGGACAAATTGTTATTTTGAAGAAACTGCTTTAATCCTACATTAGAAATTAGCGTATGAAACATATAGACAGGATCGGGAATTTGCTTCCTTTGGGTTACGTTATTCTTGTAATGATAGGAATTATAAGAGAAAGTGTATTCTTTTATCAAATTGGAATTAACATTCTAAAATATTCCTCTATTATGGATATTTTAATTAGCCCTCTAGCTACCCTAACCTCACATCCTATAGTATTAGCTGCTATCATTTTAATGATAATACTTCATTTTAAGTTACCCGATTTATTACAAAAGAATGATCATAAAAACTGGGTTAGAAGACTTTTCGAATTGGATAAAATAAAAGATAAAATATCTCAGGAAGAACAAAAAAACTATTACATCATTATTTCGATAAAAACATTTTTTGCTGTTTTTTTCTCTTTTTTTCTTGGATTCGGAATTGCTGACGGTTATGCTGTTTCGAATAAAATTAAAAATAATGAATTAGATTACGATTGTAAACTCAATTTCAATACTGGAGAATCAGAAGATGTTTTTTTAATTAATACCAATACGGAGTATTATTTTTTTGTCACAAAAGGCAGTCAAACTATAAAAATTGCTCCGATAGGTTCTATAAAAAGCATTGAATTGACCAAAAACCGAGCTCTAAATAAATCACTTCAATTACCGGGCAAAATTAACTCACGCATTTACTGATTTTATTTAAGAAGAAAATAATACTATGAAAACTGAAAAAGAGAAAATGATCTCTGGTGAATACTACAATGCTTTTGATCCAGAATTATTAAAAGGCCGAAGAGCAGCAAAAAATCTTTTACACAGTTTAAATGTGAAAGAATACAGAGTTACCAAAAAAGCAAAAGAAATTTTGGCAACATTAATTCCGAATGCAGGAGCTGGTTTATATATAGAACCGCCTTTTCATTGTGATTACGGTTATAATATTTTTTGCGGTGACAACGTTTATTTTAATGTGAATTGTGTTGTTTTGGACTGTGCGCCTGTAAATATTGGATCAAATGTTTTTATTGCACCAAATGTGCAAATTTATACTGCTTCTCATCCGCTTGACGCTGAATTGAGAAAAACGTTGGAGAATGCTTATCCGGTTACCATTGGAGACGATTGCTGGATTGGCGGAAACTCTGTCATTTGTCCTGGCGTTACAATTGGTAAAGGTTGTGTTATTGGCGCCGGATCGGTCGTTACAAAAGACATTCCGGACAACTCGTTAGCCGTTGGAAATCCGGCGAAAATTATTAGAAAATTAAATCAGGAACCTCAACAGAATACATAATGCTTACCTTAAATAAAATTCATCATATTGCCATTTTATGCTCCGATTATCAAAAATCTAAAACTTTTTATACAGAGGTTTTAGGATTAACAATAATCAGAGAAATTTATCGCGAAGAACGTCAATCTTATAAATTAGATTTGGCTTTAAACGGCAATTATGTGGTGGAGTTATTTTCATTTCCAAATCCGCCAACACGACCGTCAAGACCAGAAGCGGTTGGTTTACGACATTTGGCTTTTGAAGTGACAAATTTAGAAGAAACAATTGCTTTTTTAGAGGCAAAAAACATTGAATCTGAGCCTATCAGAATTGATGAAACGACTGATAAGCGTTTTACTTTTATTGCAGATCCTGACCTGTTGCCGATTGAGTTTTATGAAAGATAAGTTTTTTATTAAGCTAAGATTCTGAGAAATTAATTTTTCCTATTTTAAAAAAAAAGCGAATCCGCAAAGATGTATTTCTTTGCGGATTCGCGTTTTTGTGGAACTTTTTATTTTTCTAGATATAATAAAAACCTCAGCACCTAAGTCCCTAAGCATCGAGAAAACTCAAAACCTCAGAATCTTAGAACCTCAGCAACTTAGAATCTTAAAAAAAAATCTCTATTTCCAAAACGTCCAGTCAGCTCCATTATAGATACAAACCAAATTTTTAACGGTGTCATAACAAATTGTGCCAGCCATAGTTATAAACCCATGTCAAAAGTCAAAAACTAAATTCATTATCATTACTTCTGTCGACTGCTTATAAAGTATTGTATACCAAACCTAAAGTTTACTTTGGCGGGTTAACAGGATCCGGACAAGCTTGTTCTAATAATTTCCAGCCTGTTCCATTGTATAATTTTAGTGCATTAACTGTTGTATCATACACCAGCATTCCTGTAACGGGGTTTGCAATAGCTGTTTCCGGAGATGATATTCTGGTTAGCACGAAACCTTTATTGTTTGACTCCAGTATCAGGCTTCCTGTTCTGTAATCAGCATAGTTGCGCGGTACAGCCACCCTGTCTAGTGTAGATATTATTGTTTTTAAAGGTTCTGATGTTCCTGTTGCAATACCATGAACATAACATACTTCCGGAAGCGGCACAAACCATGAGGCTGAAAATGAAGGAAGACCAATGTGATTGGTTCCAGTTATGAAAACAGGAGTTTTGTAAACTCTTAAGTTATCAAATTCTTCTGGATTATCTACAATGAAGAAATCTTGTTTCATATAATCCGCAATATACAAACGACCATCCGGGGCTAATTGAATGGCTCCTGTATTACTTGTCTTGCATATTTGCTTTTTCCCATTAAAGCCAGCGGTAGGATCTTGCAAAAGCGCATTAAAATCTATAGCGTATGTGATACCATAAATACTAGAACTCATACTGGCCAGATTTAAATATAAATATTTTCCAGACCTACTAAATTCAACTCCGTATGCAGGTACACTAACTGTTTTAACATTTGAAAAAACTCCAGTACTTGCATTAAAATCTCCAAATATCAATGTAGGATTTTCAGAAGGCGCAACTCCCCATGCAAAATGACTACCGTCTGGTGAAATTCTCATATAACCACCAAAACTTACAGAAGCTGCAGTATTAATTCCTAATACACTCTTTACCGGAGTCGTATTTTGTACTCCCGCTGCGGTTACCAGCCATGCATTCATTGTAGTTGTACCTCTTCCAGGGGCTATAACCCAATAGTCCGTTCCATTTGCATGTTTTATCGCAGTAAGAGATTCTCCAGTAGTTCCTGATTGTCCGCTAAAACTAGCATTTTTCTGAATTACACCGCCCAATCCACCGTTAAGTGTCATATCAATAACAGAATAAGCAGGCAAAGTTCCTGTCAAACCAATTGTGACCGCTATATATTGATGAGCATGTCCCGGATAAGGAAAGATAATACCCGATTGTGCAGAAGACCAGTTTCCAGCCAATCCAGAACCATTAGCCATAACTGCATTGTTTTTGTTCCAGACAGTAGATCCATCAGAGTAAAACTGTAAATTACCACTACTATCTGAGATTGAAAAACAACCTTCATCAGTTTGCATAGTAACTCCTGTGAAATTTGTTGGAAGTCCTTTCAAGGTAGCGTCCGGAGTTCCATTCTGACCTGTACAGAGAACATCACGTGTTGTATTCCAGGTAAGCCCGCCATTATAACCAAATGCCCAGTTATTTGCTTCCTTTTGTGCGTGTAAGGTAACATTCACCAATATAGCTAGCAATAATACCCGCTTTTTGATTGTTTTTCCAGAGTTTAAAACTTTTTCCATTTTATTAAATAATTATTATTCATTCTACGTTTATTATTGCACAGACTATTAAAACAGCTTGTAAAGTTTTTTTTTATAGTTTTTTGAGATTGTATTCTTATCCAGAAAGATTTGCAACACTTCCGTTAACTGCTTTTATCCCTATTTGATAATCTTTTTGTTATGCAGTAGTTTGATTCCCATATTTTGAAACACTATATTTTGAACAATGCATCTAAAATTATCAAATCTTGAGATCAGTAGACTTTGGCTTTATTTTCATTAAAGCAATTAAATTTTATATTTTAACAAGATAAATCTGATTAAATTACACGAAATATAAGGCGTATTTTTTAAAATACAACCGTCCCTGGACGTCCTTGAAACAATACAATAAGGTTAAATATTTTTCAAAAGTTAGATAAGAATTCTACCCCACAACATTGAACTCCTCTATGGAAAGTTTTCGAACTTCATATGCTCTTTTAAAATCTTAAAAATTGCCAGAAAATATAATTAAATTACCTGTGAGCAGAATATTAATAAGTCTTTGCAAACTGCTTAAATGTTTTTTTTTAAGTTAGTAAACCTAAAGTTTTTCAAACCCAAGATTTCGTAGATTGCCAACCATTACTGCTTCTCATATAAAAAAAGCGAATCCGTAAAGAAATACATCTTTGGGGATTCGCGTTTTTGTGGAACTTTTTATTTTTTTAGATATAATAAAGACCTCAGCACCTCAGTCCCTAAGCATCGAGAAACCTCAAAACCTCAGAATCTTAGAACCTCAGCACCTTAGAAACCTTAAAAAAAATCTATTTCCAAAAAGTCCAGTCACTTCCGTTATAGACACAAACCAAATTTTTAACGGTGTCATAACAAATTGTGCCCGCCAATGGTTTTACAATATTAAGGTGCGGTGAAACTACTTTGGGCAAGATTAGTGCCATACTTGATGATTCTAACACCAGCACACCATCTGTGGTGCTACTTTGCGCTCCAATAACAGCTCCCTTAATAGTCGATTCCGGAACTCCGTTTTGAATTGATAAATCTACTGCAGTACCTGACGCTAGAGATAGATCCACCCAGGCTGTGCCGTTATAATACATTACTTTTTTTAAATTGGTATCGTAAATCAGTACCCCTCCAGCAAGTGCCGCTCCTGTTGGCAGCGTGCTTACCCACGGAAGCACAATACCGGATTTTCCTCCTGCATTAAAATCTAAAATTCCTGAACCATCCGCCGGAGCTACTTTTCCGATGCTGGTTTGCGCGTTTGCTGCTAATCCTGCAAAAACTGCACAGATTATAAATACTATTTTTTTCATGATTTTATTTTTTCTTTATTTCAATAGTTATAAGCCCAGGTCAAAAGTTCTATAACCATATTCATTTTCTTACTTATTGACTGTTTATACCGTATTCTTTATATCAAAACCTAAAGTTTACTCTTGGTTAACAATATACGGGCAAGCTTGTTCCAATAATTTCCACTCTGCTCCATTGTATAATTTTAGTGCATTAACTGTTGTATCATACACCAGCATTCCTGTAACGGGGTTTGCAATAGCTGTTTCCGGAGATGCAATTCTGGTTAGTACGAAACCTTTGTTGTTTGACTCCAGTATCAGGCTTCCTGTTCTGTAATCAGCATAGTTGCGCGGTACAGCTACCCTGTCTAGTGTAGATATAATTGTTTTGGAAGGTTCTGATGTTCCTGTTGAAATACCAGGAGCATAACATACTTCCGGAAGCGGCGTAAACCATGAAGAGGCAAAGGTAGGAAGCCCAAGACGCCCCACCCCTGTTAAAAAACTTGGAGCAGTGTAAACTTTTAAGGCATTATATTCTTCCGGATTATCCACAATCCCCATATTTTTGGTTTTGTGGATGACTATATATAACCGTCCATCGGGTCCCATTTGAAGGGCTCCATAAGTGCTAGTTGATAATACTGATTTAGCAGCGGTACTAACATTTGACAATAGGGCCATGAAATCATATACTTTTACACCACTACCGCCACTTATATATAAATATTTACCTGAATTACTAAACTCTACCCCGTACGCGTTTACAGAAACGTTTTTAGGATTCGAAAAAACACCGGTATTAGAATCAAAATCTCCAATAATAAGCCTTGAACTAGAAGGTGCAACCCCAAAAGCAAAATGTTTTCCATCTGGCGAAATTTTCATATAACCGCCGGGATCGCTAAGATTTGGAGTTGTAATGGGTAATGAGCTTTTTACAGGAGTCGTACTTTGTACTCCTGCTGCAGTAACGAGCCAGGCATTCATGATGGTGGTAGTGCCTTTTCCTGGCGCAATAATCCAATAATCGGTTCCATTGGCATGTTTGAAGGCGGTAAGAGACTCTCCGGTGAATCCCCCACTTCCAGTGAGCGAAACATTTTTTTGAGAAGTATCTACATCGCCCAATCCTCCGTTTAGGGTCATATCTATCACTGAGTAGTAGACCGGAGCCTGAGTAGCACCTATTGAGGCTGTGATAAATTTATTCTTCTGACCGGGATAAGGAAGAATGACACCAGATTGCGCGGACGAAGGATGTCCTAACATACCCGAACCATTTGGCATTAGTGCATTATTTTTGTCCCATATCTTCATACCATCTGAATAAAACAACAAATTACCGTTGTGATCTGAGAGTGAGAAACAGCCTTCATCAGTTTGCAGGGCAATACCAGGAATATTTGTGGGTAATCCTGTCAAAGTAGCATTAGGTGTACCGTTAGCACCTGTACAAGCGAAACTTTGTGTCGTATTCCACGTAAGTCCGGCATTATAACCAAATGCCCAGTTGGCTGTTTCTTTTTGTGCCTGCACGGTAGTATTCACAGCCAATATTGCCAGCAACACTACCAGCTTTTTCATTGTTTTTCCAGTGTTTATAACTTGTTTCATTTTATTAAATAATTAGTATTCATTCATTTTATTAAATAATTAGTATTCATTCATTTTATTAAATAATTAGTATTCATTCATTCTACGTTTATTTAATGTACAGGCTGTTTCAACAGTTTGTACATCATAGTTAGATAGGTTCTTACATGAATGCAAAGAACTTATTTCAAAAAACCTGCAATAGCATCTTTTACTGCTTTTTCCAAGAGCTGATAATCTTTTCTAATGCTGTCTGGTTTGGTGCCATTTGCATTTCCTGCAAGACATTTACGGATATAATACTTTGAAACTCCATACTTTACAAACAGGGCATCTAAAATCATTAAATCGTAAGATCTGTAAACCTTTGTTTTACTTTCATCCATAGCCTCAAAATTTAAATTTGTATCGTAAACGAGACAAGTAAGAATTTATCCGCAAAATTAAGTCTATTTTCTAAACAGGCATAGCTCTATAGGTCTTTATAATAATAAAATAAGGTAAGATTAAGAAGTTTTGTTACCAAAGAAACAAAGGGTTAGAAGAAACAAGGAGTGAAGTTTTTTTTTACCGGAAAAGTATCTTTTACCCTAAAACTAACTCGTAGAAGATCGCCTGGATGTAAAAAGTAAATATCCAGAGGAATAAAGTTCTTTTTTGGAAATAATTATTTTGAAACTTGTAAAGAAGAAATTCTGTTTAAAAAAACTTAACTTAAATCAAAAAAAAAGCGGTTTTAACCAAAACTATAAAAGTTTTAGCTAAAACCGCTTTTCACATTCTTTGTGTAGCGCATAAAAATCTTTGCAGATTTTTATAATGCCCTACCTATATTTTCAGGGAAATATATAAGGAATAATTTAAAACAACAGCCCTACCCTTTATCTACAATAGCAGATGCCAAAACTGTGCTAGAAGAATTTCCTTGTTTTAATAATTTTAACAAATTATAAAGACCGCTTTTTATTAAAAAACAGATTTGATTGACTAATTTTGTGAAATCGCAAATAAAATTACGCGATCTACAAATCCACATCTGATGAACAAAACGGCGCAAATCAAAAAAAATCATCAATTCATTAAATTCCGAAAATTAGTTATTGTTTCTATTTTGATTGGCTTTCTTTCTGCCTTTCTCGGAATTTCACTTAAAAAAATTACTGAATATTACGAAGAAATCTTCTTTCATGAAGTTACCGTTCATCCTCTGTTCTACATTATTTTTCCGGTTTTCGGATTGTCTGTGATTTACTTTCTAAGACAATATCTTTTTAAGAAAAAAGAAAACAAAGGTATTAAAGAAGTATTTGAGAGCACACAATCTAAAACAAAAAATCTTCCTTCGTACAAAATTCCTTCCCATTTTATAAACGGTTTAATTACGGTTATTTTTGGCGGTTCAACGGGAATAGAAGTTTCAACCGTTGTCGCTACGGCAACCATTGGCTCGGTGGCGCACGAAAAAGAAAATATTTTCCGTCGATACAAAACAGAATTGATCTGTGCGGGAGTTGCAGCCGGAGTTACGGCACTTTTCAGCAGTCCGATTGCGGGAATTTTATTTGCTTTTGAAGTAATTTCCAGAAAAGTAACCCGAGCTTTTATCATATCCAATATTATTGCCGTTTCAGTCGCTTTTGGTTTACTGACTATTTTAAAAGAAGAGCCTCTGTTTGCTGTTTCCATTACAACCTGGCATCTAAAAGCGATTCCGTATTTTATTTTGTTGGGAATCCTGGCGGGAATGAACTCGGTTTATTTAACCCGTTGTGTTTTATTTTTCAAATCACAATTTGGTAAAATAGATACGCATTATTATAAAATTATTATAGGATCTGTTGTTTTAAGCGTTTCATTGTTCTTTTTTCCGCAATTATACGGTGAAGGTTATCACGCTATAAAAGGAATTTTCGGTAATTCAGCACAAATTCCTTTGACAATCACATTGGCTTTAACTTTTATTGGAATTTTAATTTTAAAACCAATTGTTACTTCAATAACACTTGCTTCTGGTGGTGATGGCGGAGTGTTTGCACCAAGTTTATTTATTGGAGCTTTTTTAGGGTTATTATTGGCTTCAGTCTTAAACAGCTTTTTCCATGTAAATGTAATTCCGGTTAACTTCATGATTATCGGAATGGCGGCTGTTTTAAGTGCAAGTATTCACGCTCCGTTTACAGCCATTTTCTTAGTATGTGGATTAACAAATGATTATACTTTATTCTTCCCAATTCTTGTAGTTTGTCTGATTTCAAAGTATACAGCAAAAATGATTTATCCGTATACAGTTTATAGTTATTCTCCAAGCTTAATTAAATAACCCAAACCTACAAGCTACAGATTCACAAAGCAATAAGAAATAATACTTTACCTCAAAGTGTATTTAAAAACATAACGAGCAAAATAATACCACAATACTATGCCCACTGAAAAAATAAAAAGAAGCTATCGCAAAACACGTTATATTCTTTATAAAGAAACTTTAATCGATTATAAAGAGCATTTCTGGTCGTTTATTGGATCATTTGTCGGAATTGGAATTTTGGCTTACGTACAGGCGATGCATTTTTCCGGAAGCGATGCAGTATATTTAATTGGTTCTTTCGGAGCTTCGAGTGTTTTGGTTTATGGAATTATTCAGAGCCCATTTTCTCAGCCTCGTAATTTGATTGGAGGCCACGTAATTTCAGCAATTGTCGGCGTAACGGTTCATAAACTGGCTCCGGACATTATGTATATTGCGGCTCCACTTGCAGTTTCTATTGCGATTATATTAATGCAAATCACTAAAACACTGCATCCACCAGGAGGAGCTACAGCTTTAATTGCCGTCATCGGAACTGAAAAAGTGAAATCGTTAGGTTATATGTATGTCATTTCTCCGGTTTTAACTGGTGTTTTGATTTTGTTTCTTACCGCTTTGATTTTTAATAATATGACATCAAGCAGAAGTTATCCAAGTCATAGTACCTACCATAAGCATTATCATAAAATTAGAAAGAGATTGACTGGGAAGTAATTATTTCTTTTTTATCCAATTGTGCCCCTGATTGATCCCGAAGATTCGCGACGCTCAGCCTGACAATGATATCTACTAATCAAAAAATCGAAAAATCTTTTCAACAAATCGTAATTCATAATTCGTATTTCGTTTTTTATATTTTACCTTTGACCTCTCAATAAAAACAAAGATTATGGTTTATAAATTTAGAGTAATTCTAGACGCCGAAGAAGATATTTTTAGAGACATTGCTATTCTTGAGGAAGATACACTTGAGGATTTACACAATGCAATCTTCAACGCTTTTGGTTTTGACGGATCAGAAGTTGCTTCTTTCTATACTTGTGATGAAACCTGGAATCAGGAAGATGAAATTCCTCTTTTTGATACAGGAGATGTTCCTGGCGAAATCAGAACCATGAACGATTATCCGTTATCTAGTATTTTAGATAAAGAAAACACTAAGATTATTTACGTTTACGATTTCATAAGCATGTGGACTTTCTTAGTCGAATTGGCTGCAATTGAAGAAGAATCTGTTGGTGCAATTTACCCAGAAACTTTATTCTCTCACGGTGAAATGCCGGACGAAGCTATCGAAAAAAACTTTGAAGCTGACATGCACGACGATATCTACGGTGAATTTGAAGACGACTTAGACGAAGATGATCTTGACATGTTCGAAGGCGATGACAGCTTTGAAGATTATGGATTTGAAGAGAATTGGAATTAATTAAAGGTTCTGAGGTTCTGAGACGCTAAGGTTCTGAGATTTTATTTTGAAAGTTTTTTCTTATTTTTAATTTTTCAAATCAAAAATATTTAAACATGAGTAATTTTAGAAGCTTGCTTATCTGGCAGAAATCGATGGCCTTGACAACCAAAATTTATTTTTCAACAAACAATTTCCCAAAAGAAGAAATTTTCGGATTAACTTCACAAATTAGACGCAGTGCAATTTCTATTCCCAGCAATATTGCAGAAGGATTTGGAAGAGAAAGTGATAAAGATTTTTTACGCTTTTTAAACATTTCATTAGGTTCATTATTCGAAATGCAAACTCAATTAGAAATTGCTAACAATATAACCTATATTCACGAACAAGAATTTAATAATTTATATGAGGATAGTCGCGAAGTAGAAAGAATGTTGGTTTCGTTTATTAAGAAATTAAAAGCCAGAAACTAAAAACTCAGACCCTTAGCATCTAAAAACTCAGCACCTTTAAAATGAGGACAGCCGCGAAGTAGAAAGAATGTTAGTTTCTTTTATAAAAAAAATAAAAGTTAGAAACTAAACCTTAGCACCTTAGCATCTCAGAACCTCAGCACCTTAAAAAATGATCAACCTATTCAACACCCACATCGAGACGCTTGCGATACACCGCGTAGGAAACAAAAGCAGAAACGAAGCAATTTTTTTATCGGAACAGCCTTTTAACTTAAATGACGAAATTGTTCCTTTGATAAAAGAGTACTTTTTTAAGCCTTTTAGAGAGAAAGAAGAAAACTATTATCAGTTTGCGCACGAAGTCGATTTGGATTATAACGACATGTTTAAATATGCAACTGAAATTTTTGCAAATCCTTCTAATGTTCAGGAGGTTTCTAAAAAAATTACAACGCATTTATTTGAGCAGTCCAATCATCCGCACATTAAAAACGGAGAGGTTTATGTAACGTATTTGACTAATTTGAGTATTGACAATAATATAGTTGATGCAATCGGAATTTTTAAAAGCGAATTACAAGCTGACTTTTTACAGTTTGAAGAAAAAAACAGCAACCTGGAAATGATCTTACAGCAGGGAATCAACCTGAGCAAATTAGATAAAGGATGTTTGATCTTTAATTATAAAAAAGAAGAAGGATACAAAATCTTAACTGTAGACAGTAACCGTTATGACGCGCGTTATTGGTTAGAGCACTTTTTGTCTGTTGATGCTTTTGAAGATGAAAACTTTATTACAAAGAAATATTTGAAATTCTGTCAGAACTTTGCCAAAGATGTGGTTTTACCGGCAGAAGACAAAAAAGAAGAAGTAATGTTTATGAACCGATCTGTGAATTATTTCGCTAAAAATGATCAGTTTGAAGAACAAAATTTCCTGAATGAAGTATTAGACAATCCAGACTTAATTCCAGAATTTAAAAACTATAAAGTTGACAAAGGAGAAAAATACAGCATTGAAGATGTAACCTCATTCCCTATTGCCAACGCAGCAGTTTCTGACGCTCGTAAATCGATTAAAAATGTTATTAATCTGGATACTCATATTCAGATTAAAATGGACTTTATCAATCCTGAAAGCGCTGAGAAGTTTGTTGAAAAAGGCTGGGACGAAGAGAAACAAATGTATTACTACTTAGTATATTTTAATAAAGAAGAAAAAAGCTAATTAAAGCTTAATCAATTCACTACTTACTTATTATATTCCGTGAATATAAAAATTACAAAGATTTATTTCGAATAAGAATCTTTACAATAATTTTTATATTCGCGGAATATTTTTTTATGTTTATTTTAAAATTACAGCAAACCCAAAAGCCTATCTAACAAAAATACCCCAGACATGAAAATATTTTTTGGTCATAAAGATTTCAAAATAAAAGAATTCGCACCTCACGAATTAGGATTTGCACCAGATCCAGGCATAAATTTTAATATAGAAGTGCGACAGAAATATTTTCATATCTATTGGATTCCGTTTTTCGGAACCGGAAAAGTATGGGCTATGAGAAGAAATGGTGAATTATACGAACTCCCTTTAGAATATCATTATCAAATCAGAGCAAAAAAAATTAAAGTTCGCAGTCCATGGTATACGTACACGTGGCCGATATTAATTGCTCTTGGTTTTTTAATCTATACTTCAGTAGAAGGAGTAAAGCATAGAAATCGCGAAGAAAATGATCGTGTTTATTTCTCAAAAAGTGTAGCAGGTTTTGACAGCAAAATCGAAAATCCCAAAACAAACGAATTCTTTATTCTGGAAAACGTCAAAGACAACAACCCTGAATCCAAAATATATTTGAAGGTTGAAAAAGTATATGCAGACAAAATTTTATTTACAATTGTTCCTCGCTCTGTTCTTAAATCTGCCGGACTAAATTTAGAAGATTATTATACTCAAAACGAAAAACAGCTGGATAAAATCACGCTTTCAAAATCAGAATTGAAAAATGCTTACGCAAGAGATTTTGATGTATCACAAAGTAACACCTTTCAAGGAAAAGATCTTTTAAAATCAGGAAAGCTGTATCGTGTCGCCACGATTAAAGAAAAATTTCGAATAATGCTTAGTTCATCAGTTCTTTTTAGGGATTACAAAAAAATTCAAATCTCAATAACAAGTACTGGAAAGGAATTTACAATCTTATCTATAAAAAATATTGAAAACACAATTCCGTGGGATATAAAATTTCCATTAAAAATAGAAGCCGGCACTAAATCTGAACCTGTAAATTTTGTTTTAAATAGTAAAGAGCAAGAAAATTTCAGCTTTTATAATCATGATAATTATAAAGCAGATCTTAAGATTCTGGATTCTTCTCATATGGAACATACTTATCGTCTGGACGGAAACAGCAGTTATGTTTCAATCGTCAAAATTAATTAAGATATAAATCAATATTTTACTACTACATAAAATAATGGCAGATTTAGACAAAACAGAGCTTACATTAGAGCAACGCGCTTTTCAGGCTGCGAAAACATTACTTCAAAAATATCAGAATCCACATGATCTTAAACTTGAAGAAAATTCAAATTTAGAAGATTCTTATACTATTCTCATTACTCTTTTATATACTGAAAAGTTGGACGAAGAAGAGCAATTGGCGATTGTAAGTATAATTGATGAAATGAAATTACTTGACGGAAACAGATAATTTTTTAAATACCCTTAAAAAAAATGAGTACTTTCTGGAAAGAAAAAAACCTCGACTACTAAGTGTAATTGAGGTTTTTTGATTTTGACTATTTTGCAGTTATTAAAATAACGAAAACATTGCTTTTAGAATATCATCATAAACTTTTTTATCCTTTTCTCCGCCACGAGCCAAAACCCGAATTCCAGAATAATTATTAAAGATAAAACGAGCAAGGGATCTGGCTTCTTGTTTGTCTGAAATCTGTCCTGACTCCTGCCCTTTTTTTATTGCTTTATAAAAAACCTCTTCCATCACTTTCTGGTTATCGCGAACGATGTATGCTATTTCAGCATCGTGCATAGCAAGTTCTACAGCAGAATTTACCATAAAACATCCTTTAGTGATTCGGTCTTCGAGACTTTCTAAAACGGCTTGTTTAAAAATCTCTGTCAGCGTTACTTTTACATCATTTGATTCTTCGAGCAGCTTTTTTACATTATCCTGACCTTGATTTTGGTATTTTTTTAAAGCTTTAGAAAAAAGCTTTTGCTTATCGCCAAATGTATCGTACAGGCTGGATCGGCTTAAACCCAAATGCGTTACTAAATCCTGTGCAGATGTGCCGTTGTATCCTTTATGCCAAAAGATTTCTATAGCTTTATCTAAAGCTTTATCTTCATTAAATTCTTTTGTTCTAGCCATGACTTCAAAATTAAATTCATTTACAAAGATAATGAAAATACGGAACAATCGTTCCTGAATTATTCAAAAAAATTATAATACTGCATTTACAGTAAGTCCGCCGTCTACAACAATCTCAGTTCCTGTAATAAATGACGCATCATCTGAAGCAAGGAAACTTACAGTTTTTGCAACTTCTGAAGCTCGTCCAAAACGTTTTAATAAAATCTTTTGACCTAATGCTGCACCTAAACCTTCAACTTCTTCTTTTTCTAAACCAACTTTTCCATAAAGAGGAGTTTCTATTGGACCAGGAGAAACTGCATTTACTCTAATTTTTCTTGATGCCAATTCTACTGCAAATACTCTGTTTAGTGATAAAACTGCTGCTTTGCTTGCTGCATAAACACTAGAATTTGGCATTCCTAATTGCGCATTTACAGAAGTATTAAAAATAATAGAACCTCCATCGTTTAAAATTGGCAGCATTTTTTGAACTGTAAAATAAACACCTTTTACATTTACACTCATAATGCTGTCATAATGATCTTCTGAAGCTGCATCTAATGGAGCAAAAGCAGCAATTCCTGCATTCAAAAATAGAATATCTACTTTACCATACTGAGATTTTACCTGATCAACTAAATTGTCTATTGCTTTTAAATCAGATTGATCTGCAACAATTCCGGTAACATTTAATTCTGTTTCAGCTTTTGTCAAAGCTTCTTTGTTTCTTCCTGTTACAATTACTTTTGCTCCTTTTGATACTAAGTCAGCAGCAGCTGCGTATCCAATTCCACTGTTACCACCTGTTACTACTGCAACTTTGTTTTCTAAACTTTTCATTTTTATTTGTTTTAGATTATTGATTATTCAATTATTATGGTACAAAGATACAATAACGGAACGATCGTTCCGTTATTATGAATGTTAATTTTTAGTTAAAAATAAAACAGCCTTTTGAAACTCCCTTATTTAAAAGGGAATTAACTATTTAGCTATAGAGTAAAGAAATAGTTATATGTCGGACATTCTTAATTTATGCTTAATTTTGTACTCTAAAAAATATCACGATGGATCGTCATGTACCAAACGAAAGTCCTTTCGAAACGATAATCTCATTTCACAAACTAATTGAGTCTTTTGAACAAATTGCTTTATCAGATGTTGATTACCGATCTAACTACGCAAAAGCTATTCTAAAAGAAGTAGAAAAGTTTCCGGAATTCAGAACTGGAATCAGGGATTTAGCTACTATAAAGAAAAATGAAGTTTTAATTAAAAATATTGCGGCAGATTTATTCCCTACAGCTTTGACGCACAATGAAATAAAAGCGATTACAATTCCTTTTCAGAATATATCATTTAATTATACGGAGCGTTTCAAGAAAATTTTAAAAAATGCCGGCGACGAGTTTTATATGGAAATTCGTGATTTTGATGATCACCAATTCTATATAAATAACTGCTGTCTAATTTTGAGCAGTTATTATCATTACAATATCGATTTTAATAAGCCTTTCTTTTATGATATTCCAGATGAAGAAGGTGTAGAAAAACATTACCGCATTATGTACAATGCAGATTTTATGGAAATTACTCCAACTGACAAATCTGTCCCGCTTACACAAAATGATATTGACGAATTAATTGACAATTATAATGATATAGCTCTTTGGAAATCTAAATTTCCTCCTGGAAGCTGGCTTTTAAAAGGTTTTGGAATAGTTTCTTTATTTGATGCTACGACAGAAAGTGCGATTTCTATTTTAAAAAGTAATCTCTTAAAACCTAGTACTACAAAACTGGATTCTAACGATATTCTGGTAAATATCTTTAAATCCATTTTTAAGATTTCGAGTCTAAAGGTTGGTTTTATTATTTATAACCCTGAAGAAGAAAAATTTATCAGACCCGTTAAATTTGATGAACAGATTACGAGCTTTTTGCTTCATGCTGACCAGGAAGTAGATTGTAAGAATGCTTTTTTTGGCTGTTCGTTTGAAAATCTGTTACACAAAAAAGAGCCGTTTGTTATTTCGAATGTTGAAAAATTTGTAGAGCAATCTCCAAATAAAAAGCTTGGCGAACATTTATTAAGACAAGGAATTCACAGCTGCGTTTTTGCTCCGGTTACCAAAGAAGGTAATTTATTAGGCGTAATCGAATTGGTTTCTGAAAATGCCAGAGATCTAAACAGTGTGAATGCAACAAAACTGGAATTGGTTTTACCGTATTTGACCGATACGATTGATCGTTATAATACCGACATGCAGCATCAGGTTGAGGCGATTATTCAGCGTGAATACACCACAATCCATCCTAGTGTTTATTGGAAATTTAAAAAAGAATCTCAAAACTATTTTCAAAATAATAATCCAACAAAAGATTATATTTTTAAGGAGATTGTTTTTAAAAATGTATTCCCTTTATACGGACAAATCGATATTAAAGGTTCGTCTGAACATAGAAACGAAACGGTAAAAAAGGATTTAAAAAATCAGTTGAACACCATTTTAGAAATTTTCGAGAATCAGAAGCCAAACAGTAATTTGATGCTTTTGGAACAGCGTAAATTCGAATTAGAATCGCTTCGTGATGATCTGGATCAGCCTTTAAAAGCAGATACTGAACAACATATTCAGCGTTATATTGAGGAAGAAATTCATCCGATTCTAAAAAATACTAAAGAAACGGCAAAAAATAAAAAACTCGAAGAATTGTATTTTGAAAGTCTGGACGAAAAGACAGGAATGTTTTATCAGGAAAGAAAGAAATTTGATAATGCAATGTCTATTGTCAATAAAAAACTGGCTTCGGTTCTGGATAAAAAACAGTTGGAAGCGCAGCAGATTTATCCGCACTATTATGAGCGTTTCAAAACAGACGGCGTCGAACATAATTTATATATTGGAGCATCTATTTCCCCAACAAAGCCTTTTGACATTATGTATCTGCACAATCTGCGTTTATGGCAGCTGCAGACTTTATGCGAAATGGAACTGGAACATCATCAGCTTAAGGAATCTCTGCCTTATGAACTGGATGTCACTTCTTTAATTTTAGTGTTTAGTTCTGCACTTTCTATTCGTTTTAGAATGGATGAAAAACGTTTTGATGTTGACGGAACTTATAACGCACGTTATGAAGTAGTTAAAAAACGTATTGATAAAGCACACATTAAAGGAAGCAGAGAAAGAATTACTGAAAAAGAAAAAATCACGATTGTCTATTCTCAAAACAGCGAAGAAAGTGAGTATTTAAAATACATTAAATACCTGCAGCACAAAAAAATTCTTGAACCTGCAATTGAGCAATTTGAGGTAGAAGATCTTCAGGGAGTTTCTGGGTTGAGAGCCATCCGCGTCAAAGTAATTAACAATGTCGCAAATGAAAGTGCTAAAAAAATAACTTATCAGGATTTATTAGACGAGCTCAACTAAATAGTTGAGCTTCGTTTTTATATACTTTTGAAAGCAATTACAAATGAGATTACGGTTATTATCAGACCGAACATAAAAAAGTTGTAGGCTATTCGCAGTAAATTATATTTACGCTGTAAAACTAAACCGAGATAATATAAATCTTTAATCATAGTAGAATAAAGATAATCGCGGTCTTTCATCATTTCGTTCATTGCCCAGTCATAATCTTCGAGAGGCATTTTGTAGAAATTTCCAAAAAACATCAGATTTACTTTTTTTGCTTCGACGTCTTCACGTGTAAAGAAGCCCGAAGTTACTTTTGGTCTTGTAGAAAGTATTGCAAAAATAATAGTAATTACACTAGACATCAGCATTATAAAAGTAGGAATAACTAAATGAGCATTTTTCGGACTGTCTAATTTTGGTATAATAGACGAAAGTGCAATCGAAATAATAATTGCATTTACAGATAATAAAATATTGGCTTTACTGTCTGCAATACCACTCAAACGTGTGTGATTTCCTAACGTAACACGAAATAAAGTATCAATGCCACGGTCTGGTTTATCTACTTTTTCTTTCTTTTTATTTTCGTCTTCAATCGCAGCTGCTGCTTTTAATTCCTGTTTGTTTATTTTTTTCTGAATCAGCAGTAAGTTTTTCTCTTTTAATGGCTGCCATTTTTTTAGAGCATAGTCAGTGTAGAATCGATGTTTATTCAATAGAAAATTCAAATTTTCTTTCGTCCATTCGGCATTACTAAAGCTTATTATTCCGGTGTTTTTAAGTTCCAAACGTAATAATTCGCAGGTTGTAACGTATTCAGTTCCCATTAAATGGGCATAATCGGCATCTTTAATTATCTTTTCTAAATGAGTTTTGGGTTGATATTCTTTGGCTGTAGCCATAATTAAACTGGATACAGTGGATATAAAATCTTCAGATCTGCCTCTTTCACGCAAAAAATCAGCGGCAATTTTTGTACTGGATTCTTCGTGATTTTCATATCCTTCAGTGTATCCGGTATCATGAAACCACGCCGCTACTACAAGCTTCTCCTTATCATCGCCACTAACATCTTCTTTTTTACACAGTTCTTTTACGGCAGTAACTACCGTTAAAGTATGGTTAAAATTATGATAAGAATATAGATTAGAAAGTTTATCTTTGAGTAAAATACTGACGAAATCTTCGGATTGTTCTATTAAATTCATGGAGAATATTTTTTATACCACTAAATTATGAAATTGTTTTTGGATAATCATTTTATTGCTAAGATTAAAAACTATTCATTAGCAATTACTACTATAGCATTGATAAATTCCTGCGCCACACATAAGCCGCAATATGGAAAAAAGGTCAGTGCAAACGAAACAGAAAACGCAACCGATTCTATAAAAATTGCACACACTTTTTATCTTATCGGCGATGCGGGAAATGCTGATCAGGAACAGGCTCAGCAAACACTGGAATTATTACATAAAAAACTAAAGAAAGCGAATAAAAATTCTACTTTACTTTTTTTAGGTGATAATATTTATCCAAAAGGTTTTCCAAGCGATAAAAACTCAGCAGAAATAAAATCAGCAGAAACAAAACTGAAAAATCAATTAGATCTGGCAGATGGTTTTAGAGGAAAAACCAGAGTTATTCCGGGAAACCATGATTGGTACAGCGGTATAAAAGGTTTGGAGAATCAAGCTGAATTTGTAACTCAATATCTAAACGATAAAAAAGCATTTCTGCCAAGAAAATCCTGCCCTATTGAAGATATAAAAATTGACAGTACTACATCATTAATAACTATTGACAGTGAATGGTTTCTGGAAGATTGGGACGATCATCCAACCATAAATGATAACTGCGATATTAAAACGAGAGAAGATTTTTTTAAGGAACTGGAAAACCTATTAAATAAAAATCAGGAAAAAACAGTCGTTCTTGCTATTCACCATCCTTTATTAAGCAACGGAACGCACGGAGGCCAATTTTCTATTGAAAAACAATTGTTTCCGTTAGAGAAGAAAATCCCCCTGCCGATCATTGGTTCGTTTATTAATTTACTTCGAAAAACGTCTGGAGTAAGTCCACAAGACATTCAGAATAAACAATATACTATTTATGCAAAAAGGATTAAAACGCTTCTGCAAAAACAAAAAAATGTAATTGTGGTTTCTGGACATGATCATAATTTGCAATATATCAGTAAAGAAAATATTCAGCAGATTATTAGCGGCGCCGGATCAAAATCTGAAGCCGCAAGAGCTATCAATCCCTATGATTTTTCGTATGGAGGAAATGGTTATGCAACTTTAACTTTATTTAAAAGCGGCGATGCAAAGGTTTCATTTTTTGGAAATGTAAATAATAAAGAGAAACTTCTTTTTGAACGTGAGATTATAAAAGCCAAAGAAATAAACTGGGCTGCAGATACTCCAAATAAATTCCCTTCAAAGATTACAACTTCTATCTATTCAAAAGAAATGACAGATAAAAGTTTGTTTCATAAATTCTTATTCGGCAAACACTACCGAAAATATTACAGCATGCCAATTGATGTAAAAACAGCTACTCTGGACACTTTAAAGGGCGGTCTGAAACCTATTCGCGAAGGCGGCGGGCATCAATCTGTATCTTTAAGAGTATCAGATCCTAAAGGGAGAGAATATGTGATGCGCGCAATGAAAAAAAGTGCAACTGTATTTTTGCAGTCTGTGGCTTTTAAGGATCAATATATTGTGAATGATTTTGAAGATACTTATACAGAAAATTTTCTACTGGATTTCTATACCACTTCTCACCCGTATGCGCCTTTTGTAATTGGCAGTATGTCTGATAAAATTGGGGTTGCGCATACAAATCCGCTTTTATATTATATTCCAAAACAAAAAGGTTTAGGAGAATTTAATGCCAATTTTGGAGATCAATTGTATATGGTTGAAGAAAGACCTGCTGATAATCATCTTGATGGAAAAAACTTTGGAAATCCGAGTAATATAATCGGAACTGATGATATGATGGCTAACCTTCATAAAGATGAAAAATATAGTGTTGACGAAAAAGAATATATAAAAGCGCGTTTGTTTGACATGCTTATAGGCGACTGGGACAGACATAGTGACCAATGGCGCTGGGCAGAACATAAAAAAGACGGCAAAGTGATCTACAAACCAATTCCGAGAGACCGGGATCAGGCATTTGCAAAGTATGACGGGACGCTGCTTTCTATTTTAATGAATATTCCGGCTTTACGTCATATGCGAACTTTTAAAAATAAAATTGACAATGTAAAATGGCTGAGCAGAGAACCTTATCCAATGGATTTGGCTTTTTTGAAAACTGCAGAAGAAAAAGACTGGATTGAACAAGCAAAATTTATTCAGGAAAATTTGTCTGACAGTGATATTGATGATGCTTTTAAAAACATGCCAAAAGAAGTTCAGGATGAAACAGTCGATGAAATTAAACGCAAATTAAAAAACAGAAAAAGAGATTTACAGAAATATGCGCTAAGATATTCTGATATTTTAAGTAAAACTGTTATGATGGCCGGAACTGATAAAAAGGATAAATTTATTATCACCCACAACGGCAGAAAAAGTATTGAAATTCAGGTTTTCAGAGTAAAAAAAGAAGGAGATGAATTGCAGTACACAAAAACGGTGACAGATGCCAAAACCAAAAACTTATGGATTTATGGTTTGGATGATAATGATATTTTTGAGGTAAAAGGAAATGAGAAATCAAAAATTAAAATTCGTTTAATTGGCGGTCAGAACAATGATACTTATGCTGTTGAAAACGGAAGAAAGGTTATTGTCTACGATTTCAAATCAAAAGAAAACACTTACAATTTAGATAATAAAACACAAACGCAGTTGACAGACGATTACGATGTTAACTTATACAATTATCAAAAACCAAAATACAATGTTATTTCTGGTCTTCCGAACATCGGATTTAATCCTGATGATGGTGTAAAAGTGGGTATTAATTTAAATTATACGGTTAATAACTTCAAGCAGAATCCGTATACACAAAGACACGTTATTAATGCTTTTTATTATTTTGCAACAGGTGGTTTAGAGTTTAATTATGCAGCACATTTTCCTGGATTATTAGGAAAATGGGTAATTGATGTCGAATCTTTATATACTACTCCGAATTTTGCCATGAATTATTTTGGATATGGAAATGAGTCTAAATATGATGACGATTTGGGAATGGATTACAATCGTGTCCGCATTAGGAAATTTAACGCTTCGACTGCTATTAGACATGTAGGAAGATATGGAAGCGAATTTAGCATCCAGCCCATTTTTCAGAGAATGACGGTTGAAGAAACTGAAAATAGATTTATTGACACACCAAATATTATAAATCCTGATGTATTTAACAGTCAGAATTACGGAAGTTTAAAGATGAAATATCAATTTAAAAACTCTGATTTTGCTGCTAAACCAACTTTAGGAATGTATTTTATGATTGCAGGAACGTGGACTGCAAATTTGAACGAGACGAAGAAAAACTTCCCAACGCTTGAAAGTATTTTAGGTTTTACTCATAAAATTGATCATAATGGTAAATTGGTTTTGGCTACTTACCTAAAAGGAAAAGCCATCCTGAATAATAATTATGAATTTTATCAGGGAGCGGCTTTGGGCGGCGATACTGATCTTAGAGGCTTTAGAAATGAGCGCTTTTTGGGTAGTTCTTATTTTTCTCAAAGCTCTGACCTTCGTTTGAGTTTAGGAAAAATTCGACGCACAGTGGCACCGATGACGTACGGAATTTTAGGTGGTTTTGACTATGGAAGAATTTGGCTTGACGGAGAAAACTCAAAAAAATGGCACCAGGATTATGGCGCCGGACTTTGGCTTAATGCTATAAATGTAATTACAGCAAGAATTTCATATTTTAAATCTCCTGAAGAAATAGGAAGAGTTATTTTTGGAGCGGCTTACAGCTTTTAAAAGATGCTAAGTTATTAAGGTTCTCAGGTTCTAAGTTTTTTTCTTAGTGCCTCAGAACCTTAGCATCTTAGAATCTAAATTTATAGTTTAAACTCGTAAACCTTACCTCCTATTTTGTTTGTTTTTTCATCGGCAATTAAGAGCGTATTATTGTCTTTAAAAACGATGGCTTCTTTTTGAGAATAATGATCTAGTTTTATTTCTGTCTGTGTGCCTTTATGAAATAAATCGCCTTTGAAATCCTTAAACAAAACAATTTTGTCATGACTTAATAAAACAACTTTTTTTCCGTCAGGGCTAATTGTTGCACTGGTCAATACGCAGTGATTGTAATTATTACAGGTTTTAAACTCTCCTATTTTAACTGCTTTTTGAGTTCCCGAAGCATTTTTAATCTTATAAATAAAAGCAGTTCCATCAAAACCTTTGCTTCTGTTTTTGGTGAAAAGATAAAAATAACCGTTCATCTCAAAAAAACCTTCAACATCATAAAACATTTCTTTTTTCTTTGGAGGAAATTCGGTCTGTTCCGGATAAGAAAATGAAATTTTATATTCTGCAACAGCATTATCTTTATTCAATTCCTTCTTAGAAATTTTATAAATACATAAATCTCTGCGTTCGTTATCATTATTTCCAAAATCTCCTATGTAGATATTGCCTTTTTTATCTTTTGTAATATCTTCCCAATCTATATTTGAAGCATTAGTAATTGTAATGGTTCTGGCTAGTTTTCCTTTATTATCGATTGCATAAATGGCATTTTTATTTCCGCTGTCTTCCAAGGTATAAATGGAATTTGTTTCAGGAAAATAAGTAATACCAGAAACTTCTTTCAGCTTTTTAGGCAGGGAATAAAGCGTTTTTAAATCAGTATTAGATTGTTGCTGACAAGCCAATAAAACAATAGAAATTACAAGAAGAAAAAACTTTTTCATATGATTGTATTTTAAATAGGTAATTTTTTTTAAACCATATAAGTGATATAAGTTCAGATAAACTGCAACTTAAATTTACTTATATCGCTTATATGGTTCAAAAATCCTCAGATTAAATTCGTTTTTTTAAAGTTAAGCGTAATAAATTCAAACGCC
>NZ_MUHF01000017.1:0-38162 GCF_002217435.1 Flavobacterium reichenbachii | reverse complement strand
AAACATAAGCTCAGATAAACTGCAGCTTAAATTTACTTATATCGCTTATATGGTTCAAAAATCCTCAGATTAAATTTGTGTTTTTAAAGTTACGCGTAATAAATTCAAACGCCGCAAACATAAGCTCAGATAAACCGCAACTTAAATTTACTTATATCACTTATATGGTTCAAAAATCCTCAGATTAAATTTGTGTTTTTAAAGTTACGCGTAATAAATTCAAACGCCGCAAACATAAATTCAGATAAACCGCAACTTAAATTTACTTATATCACTTATATGGTTCAAAAATCGTCAGATTAAATTCGTGTTTTTAAAGTTACGCGTAATAAATTCAAACGCCGCAAACATTACATGCCCCATTGATCTGGCATTTTTAAATTTCATATCATTAGTATAACGGTACAATTCCATTTTTAGCTGATTCAGATGTTCTTCTGTCGAAATCGTATCGTGGCACATGATACTCAATAATTTTTTGATTCTACTTTCTGCCGTATGAATGCGCTTGGCGAGAATAGCTCTTTCTTCGTCTTTATATTGAATAATCGAACGTTCTTCCAGCTTTTCTTTTATCAATTTGATCATCGGAAAATTTTCCTTAAAAAACTGTGGACGATAAACTTTAAAATTCCCTTCGTAACACTGCTGATCAAAATCGATTGGACGAATTTTATACACTACCTGATCAAAATCATGAATAGGAACGATTACATAATTGTAAGCGCGCATATCTCCCAAAAGCCTGATCATACAGCGTTCGTTAAATTTTACAAACTCTTTTGCGATCTGCGCCTTTTCAGTTTCGGTACAGGAATCTAATAAAGTATCCATAAAAACATCCCCAGGAATTCCTATAATATGCTCTTCAATTAAGGTGTCATTATAAACCAAAAAGTTGATTTTGTCGGGCGAAAGAATATCTTCTAATTCTAAACCATAAATTCTGGACGCATCTGCTTTTTTAATATAAAAATGAACATAATTATCATTGAGAATATTACGAACTTTGATTCTAAAAGGTTTCGAATTTCCAAAAGTACAATAGTCAATTGCATCGACATTTAGATACTGAATGATTTCACTATTTCCATCAGAATGCAGTAATGAATAGATTTTTTTTAGATTAAGATCGATTTCATTTCGTTCAAATTCTCCATAATAAACCCTAATCCAAAGCGTATCGGTATCATTTTTATCATATACATTTATAGATCCTGAAAATCTAAGCAAGTCATCATAAAAAACCGAAACTTTAGAAATACGTTCAAATCGCTCTAAATAACTTAAAAGTGGCTGCGTTAAAGGATAAGAAGGTTTTTTTAAAACCATTAAAGGTTCACTCATTTTGAATATCTTTATTACAAATTTACATCAATAGCGTTTAATGTCAGAATTTAAAGTAACAAAAATCAAAGTGGCTCGTCATACTAAAAACTAAAACCGAAAAAATTTGGAAACCATATTAAGCATTGAAAATCTTTATAAGAGATACGGGCGCATTCAAGCCTTAAAAAATGTATCTTTTGAAATACAAAAAGGCCGGGTATATGGCATTTTAGGCCCTAATGGAAGTGGAAAATCTACCACTTTGGGAATCGTACTAAACGTTGTAAATAAATCTTCTGGAAATTACAGCTGGTTTGGCGGACAAGTAGAAACGCATCAAGCCTTAAAAAAAGTTGGAGCAATCATAGAAAGACCCAATTTTTACCCGTACATGACTGCTGAAGAAAACTTAAAACTGGTTTGTAAAATCAAGAGTATTGATTATGCAAAAATCCAAGAGAAATTGGATTTAGTTGGTCTTACTGAAAGAAAAGACAGTAAGTTCAGCACTTTTTCTCTAGGGATGAAACAGCGTCTGGCAATTGCATCTGCTCTTTTAAATGATCCTGAAATTTTAATTTTAGATGAACCTACAAACGGTTTAGATCCGCAGGGAATACATCAGATTAGGGATATTATCAAAAAGATCGCTTCGCAGGGGACTACTATTTTACTGGCTTCACATTTATTAGACGAAGTCGAAAAAGTGTGTTCGCATGTAATTGTTTTAAGAAAAGGCGAAATTTTATATTCTGGTTCTGTTAATGAAATGTCTGCAAATGAAGGTTTCTTTGAAGTTCAAGCAGAAGATAATGAAGCTTTAAAAACAGCTCTTATCGCACATCCTTCTGTAGAAAGAATTGCAGAAGAAGATGTTAAAATTTTGGTTTATTTAAAATCAGAATTATCAGCTTCAGAATTGAATTTATATTTATTTTCTAAAAGCATAGCATTAAGTCATTTAGTAAAACGAAAAAATAGCTTAGAGGCACAATTTTTAGAATTAACCAAAAATGCTATCCAAAATAATTAACCATGAAGAGACTATTATCTATAGAATTACAAAAAATCTGGAAAAATAAAGCAAGTCGGGTTCTTACTTTAACTTATTTTGTTTTGCTTTCGTTTATTGCCTTAATCGCATCTGTAAAATTTGATATAGGCCCATTTAAATTTCATTTTGCTGAAATGGGCATTTTCAATTTCCCTTTTATATGGCATTTTAATACTTATGTTGCTGCCTGGCTGAAATTTTTTCTGGCTATTGTTATTGTTTCAATGATGGCCAACGAATACAGTTACGGAACTTTAAAACAAAACCTTATTGATGGTTTGAGTAAGAAAGAATTTATTTTATCTAAATTTCTAACTGTTGCTCTTTTCTCCTTCTGCTCTACCGTTTTTGTATTTGTAATGAGTTTGCTTTTAGGATTAATTTTTTCGTCTTACACTGAATTCGGAATCATATTTACAGATCTTGAATATCTTTTAGCTTTTTTTGTAAAATTAACCTGCTTCTTTACTTTCTGTTTATTTCTAGGGATTTTGGTAAAGCGTTCTGCTTTTGCTCTTGGCTTTCTTTTGGTATGGAGTATCATAGAAGGAATTATTGCAGGACTTTTAAAATTTCAAGTTTTTCCAGACAGTGATATTTACACCCGCATCATGCAGTTTTTTCCTTTAGAAGCAATGTCTAACTTAATTGTTGAGCCCTTTACAAGATTGTCATTGATTAAAACAATAGGAACTCAAATGGGAGTTGAGAATGTAAAAGATTACGACGTTCATCCCCTTTCTATTTTGATAGCTTTGGGCTGGACATTCTTATTTGTATATTTTTCTTATAAAATATTAAAAAATCGAGATTTGTAGTATATTTTCTACGCTATAAATAATTCAAAAGGATTACTATTTTTTATATTTATAAAACTGCGCATTTATTACGGTAAATGTGCAGTTTATTAATATTGATGATCAAAAAACACGACAGTACGGTAAATTATTAAAACAAACGAATCAAAAAAGTTCCGACTGGAGCAACGTACAGCAAACAGCAATTACCTTCTGATAACTATTGGTTTACTTTGCTTTTTATAAATCACAGAAGTTTGAAAGGGCATTTTAGCTTAAAAAGATAAAATCATTTTTAAATTATATGTTTCGTATATTTGATTGTAATGAGAAATATATGAGATCTATTTCCCTGTTTTTATTCCTTATTCTAACTTTTACAGTTACACAGCAATCCTATGCCCAAAAAGAAGCTGCAATTTGGTATTTTGGCTATGGTGCAGGTTTAGATTTCAATTCAGGAAATCCGGTTGCATTAACAAACGGAAAATTATTTACCAATGAAGGATCCACCAGCATCTCAGACAAAAACGGAAATTTACTTTTTTATACAGATGGATCTATAGTTTATGATAAAACCCACCAGATTATGCCTAACGGTTCTGGACTTTTAGGACATCGATCTAGTACACAATCTGCTATTATAGTTCCTAAACCTAAAGATCCGAATATTTATTACATTTTTACCGTTGATGAGCCAAATCCTAAAAATGTAGATTTAGACCCTGCCAATGATGAAGATGCACCAAACAGCGGATTAAATTATTCTGAAGTTGATTTGCGCCTAAATGGCGGTTTGGGAGATATTGTTCCTTCAAAAAAAAATATTCAGCTTATAACTTATGATACAAATAATAGTGAGGATTTAAAATTCAAATGCTCAGAAAAAATTACTGCGGTACAACACAGCGACGGAGTTTCATTTTGGATGATAACGCATTTTAAAAATACATTCTACAGTTTTAAAATAAGCAATACTGGTGTAAATCAGACACCAGTGCGCACAATTCTTTCTCAAAATATTCCACTTGGGGGCTACAATACAAATGCTATCGGATATTTAAAAGCTTCTCCAAATGGAAAAAAAATAGCCATGGCAAACATGGCAGTAAAAGAATCAAATACCCCTAATATAAATGGACAAGTTATACGAAATACCGGAAATGTACTGCTTTATAATTTTGATGCAACCAGTGGAATTTTAAGCAATGAAATAAAGATTCTGGATAATTCCAATCCGTACGGAATTGAATTTTCTCCAAAATCATCCAAACTTTATGTTAGTTTCAACAAATACAATTCTTTGAATGGAGGTTCTCTCGGAAGTTCTCTAATTCAATTTGACTTAAAAAAGAGTGACATTTTAAATTCAGTTCAAGTTATAAATTCCAATAATTACGTTGCGGGCGCCTTACAGCTTGCCATAGACGAAAAAATTTATAGAGCAGGTTATTCCAGTACAGATGATAATAACAGTAAATTATCTGTCATAAACAATCCAGAAGCCGATGGAGTAAACTGCAATTATATCCAAAACAAAATTGATTTAAAAAGCGGTTTATCAAAACTAGGCCTCCCTCCTTTTATTACTTCATTATTCCTTTATACTTTTGACTATGAATTCAATTGTTTTGGTCAAAACACGCATTTTTATATTAATTCTACCGAAACAATAGATAGTGTATTATGGAACTTTGGAGATGGAAGTATTTCTAACGATAAAGATGCCCATCACCAATATGCAAAAGCTGGAGATTACAAAGTTACATTGACTAAAACGGTCAATGGAGAGAACAGAGAACCAATAGAACGTATTATTACGATCTATGAGAATCCATTAGTAATGAATACACCGTATAAACTAATTCAGTGTGATACACAAGACGATAATCCTTTAGATGGTCTTGCTGTATTTAATTTATCAGAAGCTAATGAATCTATTTGCTTGGGAAACAAAGATTATGAAGTGTATTATTATCATACCACTGCAGAAGCCGAAGCGGATACAGGCAATAATTCTTCAATTGATATTATTTACAGAAACAAAGTTGTAAAGCAAACTTTATTTGCAAAAGTAACGCAACAAAATTCTTCCTGTTACAGTATTGTACCTGTAATTTTACAAGCAAATCCGAGCATTAAAATTATACCGGAAAACCTTCATAAATGTGATATTGGCAGCGGAAATGCAGAATTTGATTTAGAACAAAAGAAAGACCAGATTAAAACTCAATTAAACCTACCTGCAGATGTTAAATTATTTTTCTACAATAGTGAAAATGATGCTGCATTATCAATAAATGAAATTAAAAATATTCTAAAATCAAACTCAAGAACAATTTTTTTACGAGCTGAAAATAGTGAAGGATGCTACGGAACAGGAGAATTTGAATTGTTAGTTGAACCGATTCCGGTGTTAAGCCCACCTGCGCAAAAAATTATATGCGAATCTCAGGTAAATCCTTCGTTAATTTTAGATTCTGGTATTCCTTTATCTGAAATCAATGAATATGAATACAAATGGTCGACTGGCGCTGTTACTCCCACAATAACTATACAAAAAGAAGGAAACTATACTGTAAGTGTTAAAAATAAATCTGATTGCACAGCTGCATTAGATATTCCGGTAAAATTATCCCATTTAGCAGTAATTAATAATATTGAAATCAATGATTTAAATATTTTAAATGAAGTAATTATAAATCTGAATAATAGCGGAGATTATAGATATATGATTCAATTTCAGGATGGAAGCTCAACAGATTTTCAAAATTCAGAAATCTTCGAAAATATTCCCGGAGGTTTTCATGAGCTTATTATTGAAAATATAGATGGCTGCGGCAGAATAACTAAAAGGTTTGCCGTGCTGGATGCTCCAAAATTCTTCACTCCAAACAACGACGGATATAATGATTACTGGAATTTAAACGGTATAAATGATCTATTATATAAAAATACAGTTATTTATATTTTCGATCGTTATGGAAAATTATTGAAACAAATTTCTCCGTTAAGTCAAGGATGGGACGGAACAAACAATAAAATACCGATGCCGGCAGATGATTATTGGTTTACAATTAGATTAGAAGATGGCAGAGAAGCCAAAGGACATTTTAGTTTAAAAAGATAAATCAAAGAAAATTCCAATTCAAAAATTCCAAATTAAAAGCTTGAATTGAAATCAAAAAAAAATCCCAAATTCCATTTCCGATGCTTCGGGAGGAATTTGGGATTTTTTTTATTGAAAATTATTCTGAAACTTCGGAATTAGAATTTAAATCTTTTTCTATCAGTTTCTGTCAAATAGATTTTTCTCAAACGAATAGATTTTGGAGTAACCTCTACATATTCATCTTTTTGAATGTACTCTAAAGCTTCCTCTAAAGAGAAAATAATTGGAGGGATAATTCTAGCTTTTTCATCATTTCCAGAAGAACGAACGTTAGATTGTTTTTTCTCTTTAGTTACGTTTACACACATATCATCACCACGAGAGTTTTCTCCAATTACCTGACCTTCATAGATTTCAGCATTTGGTTCAACAAAAAACTTACCACGATCTTGTAATTTATCGATAGAATAAGGAATAGCTTTTCCTTTTTCCATAGAAATTAATGAACCTTTGTTACGTCCAGCAATTTCTCCTTTGTAAGGCTCATATCCAATAAAACGGTGTGCCATAATAGCCTCACCAGCTGTTGCAGTAAGTAATTGGTTACGTAATCCAATAATTCCACGTGATGGAATATTAAATTTTACAATCATACGGTCCCCTTTAGTTTCCATAGATAGCATTTCTCCTTTACGCATTGTAACGAATTCAACTGCTCTACCTGAAAGTGTTTCTGGTAAATCGATTGTCAATTCCTCAATTGGCTCACATTTTTTACCATCAATTTCTTTGATGATAACCTGTGGCTGACCAATCTGTAATTCATAACCTTCTCTTCTCATTGTTTCAATAAGAACAGATAAGTGAAGTACTCCACGACCAAAAACCATGAATTTATCAGCAGAATCAGTTTCACCTAACTTCATCGCTAAGTTTTTCTCTAATTCTTTTGTCAATCTTTCTCTAATATGACGAGAAGTTACAAATTTACCCTCTTTACCAAAGAAAGGAGAGTCATTAATTGTAAACAACATACTCATAGTAGGCTCATCGATATCAATCGTTTTTAGACCTTCTGGATTTTCAAAATCAGCAATAGTATCACCAATTTCAAAACCTTCAACTCCAATGATCGCACAGATATCTCCAGCAATAACTTGTTGTACTTTTTTACGACCAAGTCCTTCAAAAGTATGAAGTTCTTTGATACGAGATTTAGATACAGTACCGTCTCTTTTTACTAATGAGATTGCCATACCTTCGTTAAGAACTCCTCTTTCAAGACGACCAATAGCAATACGACCTGTAAAAGCTGAGAAGTCTAAAGAAGTAATTAACATTTGTGGTGTTCCTTCAGAAACTTTTGGAGCTGGTACATTATTAACAACCATATCCAATAATGCTTCAACATTATCAGTTACGTTTTCCCAATGATCAGACATCCAGTTATTTTTAGCAGAACCATAAACTGTAGGAAAATCCAACTGCCATTCTTCAGCACCTAATTCAAACATTAAGTCAAAAACTTTTTCGTGAACTTCTTCAGGAGTACAGTTTTCTTTATCAACTTTATTGATAACTACACAAGGCTTAAGACCTAAGTCAATCGCTTTTTGTAATACAAAACGAGTTTGTGGCATTGGACCTTCAAAAGCATCCACTAGCAAACATACACCATCGGCCATGTTCAATACACGTTCTACTTCACCTCCAAAATCCGCGTGGCCTGGAGTGTCAATAATATTGATTTTTGTTCCTTTATATTGAACTGATACGTTCTTAGAAGTAATAGTAATACCTCTCTCGCGCTCTAAATCGTTATTATCAAGAATTAAATCACCTGTGTTTTCGTTGTCACGAAATAATTGACAGTGATACATAATTTTATCAACCAAAGTGGTTTTACCGTGATCGACGTGGGCAATAATTGCAATGTTTCTAATAGATTCCATCTGTGATTTTTAATGGGTGCAAAGGTACACTTTATTTTGATATAAAAAACGTTTATACGATAGTTTGCGTATATACAAGTAATTAACGACGTCAAATATATAATTTTGAAGTCAATTTGAATTATTCTTATTGTATAGTTATGGTTAAATTAACTATATTTGAAGTAATGAAAAGTAAAACTCTCCAAATTACTCTAATTTACGTTATTCTATCATTAATTATGGCATTAGTTTGCCATAGCTTACTTACCGCTTACTTTTCTAAACCAGAATATCTCTATTTATTCCTGCTAAAGGATATATTGTTTATCTCATGCACTGGATTGATTTTCAAAAGAATACTTTCTAAAAACGAAAATAAAAATATTACCATTTTTGAAAAACTGAAAGATACAAATGAAGAAATAAAAGAATCAAACGAAAAATATGATATTGTTGCAAAAGCGACAAGCGACACCATTTGGGACTGGAAAATTCAAGAAGACAGCATTAACTGGAACAAAGGAATTGAAACCATTTTTGGTTATAATCAACTAGAAGTAGGCAAAACCTCAAAGTGGTGGTTTGACAAAATTCATCCCGAAGACAGCATTAGAATGTCTATCAAATTGTATTCATTTATTGAACAAAAAACTGAAAAATGGCAGGATCAATATCGTTTTAAATGCGCAGACGGAACTTATAAATATGTTTTGGATCGAGGTTTTTTACTAAAGGACGATAACGGAAGAGCCATAAGAATGATTGGTGCCATCCAGGATATTACAAAACAAAAAGAGGAAGAACAGAGATTAAAGCTTTTAGAAACTGTAATTACACAATCTAAAGATTCAATTCTAATTACAGAAGCAAATTCCGCAAGTCTTAAAATTCCGAAAATAGTATATGTAAATCCAGCGTTTTCTCAAATGTCAGGCTATCTGTCAAACGAAATAATTGGAAAGTCGCCTAATATTTTCAAAGGACCAAAATCAGATTCAGAAGAATTAAAAAAACTTCTTAAAGCTATAAAAAACGAAGAAGAGTGCTTAATTGAAACCATAACATACACCAAAAACAAAGAAGAATATTGGGTTCGTTTTTCTATGATTCCTATTTTTAATGCTGAAGGCGCAATTACACACTGGATTTCTATACAAAGAGATATTACAGATGAAAAGAAATTAGAGATTGAAAAAGAACATCTTATTAGAGAATTAACCCAAAATAACAAAGATCTAAAACAATTTTCATATATAACATCGCATAATTTACGAGCCCCTTTATCTAATCTTATTGGACTTTTAAACCTCATAGAGGATATCCCAATCGAAAACGAAGAACTAGAAGAAATCTTAGCCGGATTTAACAAATCAACTCATTTACTAAACGAAACTATAAATGACTTAGTCAAAGTTATAATTATAAAAGACAACCCTTCAATGCAAAAAGAAGAAGTTTCTTTGCAGGAAGTGTTTGAAAATGTTTTCAGTCAATTATCATTTCAAATCGAATTACACAAACCAATTATTAAGCTAAAATTCGACAGAGTTCCCTTATTGACTACAAATAAAGCATATATAGAAAGCATATTATTAAATCTGTTAACCAATTCGATAAAATACAAATCAGAAAACAGAAAATTAAAAATATCAATTACCGCAGAACAAATAGACAATAAAGCAGTATTAACATTTAAAGACAACGGAATTGGAATTGATCTGGAGCGAAATAGAGATAAAATTTTTGGACTCTATCAAAGGTTCCACAATTATCCCGATAGCAAAGGATTAGGTTTATATCTAGTAAAATCGCAGGTTGAAACAATGGGTGGCACTATAATTATTGATAGTGAAGTCAATAAAGGAACTACATTTACAATAACATTCAAAAATTAGAATATTATGCTCGAGCAAATTTTATGTATTGATGATGATCCAATAACACTAATGCTGTGCAAAAAAGTAATTGCAAAATCAGAATTTTCAAAAGAAGTAATTACAGCTCAAAATGGCGAAGAGGCACTGCATCATTTTAACAACTTAAAATACACCAACAATAACAAAGCAAAAACCAGCAAAAAACCAGAACTGATCTTTTTAGACTTAAATATGCCTGTTATGGGCGGATGGGAGTTTTTAGATCATTTTACATCTCCAGATTACACCGAGTTCAATAATGCCAATGTAATTGTTCTGTCTTCTACAATCGATCCTGACGATTTAGCTAAAGCAAAAAAATACCCAATCATTATAGATTTTCTTTCCAAACCAATTACACAGCCAATGCTGGAATATCTCAAAAAGAAAATAAACGTTTGAAGCGGTAAAATTTCAAATTAAAAAATCCAAATTCCATAATTTAAATTGGAATTTGGATTTTTTATTTGAAATATAATTTATTAAAATAAAAAAAATCCTCTTTGAGAGGACTTTTATATATCTATTTAATTGTATTTAATTACAATTTAGAAACATGCTTAGTTAATTTAGACTTCAAGTTAGAAGCTTTATTATCATGAATGATGTTCTTTTTAGCTAATTTATCAATCATTGAAATAACAGTTGATAATTTAGAAGCTGCATCAGCTTTATCAGTAGATAATCTTAATGCTTTGATAGCATTACGAGTAGTTTTATGCTGATATCTGTTAAGAACTCTTCTTTTTTCGTTACTTCTGATTCTTTTTAATGCTGACTTATGATTTGCCATTTTTTTTTAATTTTAGATGTAATAATTATTATAAATACTAGTTAAAAAAGAAAAACCTCCCACAATTGCAAAACAATCACTTTGGTTTTAACTAATAAAATAAAAACAGAGACACCAATCTTTATTTTACAAAACTTATTCACAACTAATTTTGTAGTCCGTAAGGGAATCGAACCCCTGTTACCAGGACGAAAGCCTGGAGTCCTAACCCCTAGACGAACGGACCATACCCTTCTAAGTTCTCTTCAATCTATATAAATTGAAATTGTAGTCCGTGGGGGAATCGAACCCCCCTTACCAGGATGAAAACCTGGCGTCCTAACCGATAGACGAACGGACCATTACATCAAGTTAAATAACTTAAATCGCAGAAAAAAAAGTAGTCCGTGGGGGAATCGAACCCCCCTTACCAGGATGAAAACCTGGCGTCCTAACCGATAGACGAACGGACCGTGTATTTCTCTAATGCGGATGCAAAAATACAACTATTTTTAAGATGTACAATACCTGATGCAAAAAAAATTAAAAAAAATTAATATGCCTTCGCAAACAACACTCTTTTAGTAGAAGGATTCCCAGTAAACACACAGCTTCCCGCCTCTTCAACAGCACTTAAAGGAATACAACGAATCGTTGCTTTTGTAAGCTCTTTTATTTTCTCTTCGGTTGCTGCAGTTCCGTCCCAATGAGCTGACACAAAACCTGCTTTTCCATCCAACACTTCTTTAAACTCCTCAAAACTATTCACTTCAGTAATATGAGTATCTCGATAATTTAATGCTTTGTCAAATAAATCTTTTTGAATCGTTTCCAGAAGATCATTTACATACTCTACAATTCCTTCACCAGAAACTGTTTCTTTTGACAATGTATCTCTGCGGGCAACCTCAAAAGTTCCATTTTCCAAATCTTTTGGACCTACAGCAATTCTAACAGGAACTCCTTTTAATTCCCATTCTGCAAATTTAAATCCTGGCTTTTGCGTCGTTCTGTCATCATATTTAACCGAAATTCTTAATTTCTTAAGTTTTGTCGTTAATTCATTTACTGCTGTTGTTATTTCAGCCAATTGTTCATCTGTCTTATATATAGGAACAATTACAACTTGTATTGGAGCCAAATTTGGAGGAAGCACCAATCCTTGATCGTCTGAATGTGTCATAACCAAAGCTCCCATTAAACGAGTAGAAACTCCCCATGAAGTTCCCCAAACGTGTTCTTGTTTTCCTTCTGCATTAGCAAACTTTACATCGAATGCTTTTGCGAAGTTCTGACCTAAGAAATGCGAAGTTCCAGCCTGAAGTGCTTTTCCATCCTGCATCAAAGCTTCTATACAATAGGTTTCGTCTGCTCCTGCAAAACGCTCTGTTTCTGTTTTAATACCTTTTACAACAGGAATCGCCATAAAATTTTCTGCAAAATCAGCATAAACATTCATCATTTTTACTGATTCTTCCAAAGCTTCTGCCTTTGTAGCATGTGCGGTATGACCTTCCTGCCACAAAAATTCTGCAGTTCTTAAAAACAAACGCGTACGCATTTCCCAGCGCACCACATTTGCCCATTGATTAATTAACAAAGGTAAATCTCTATAAGACTGAACCCATCCTTTATAAGTAGACCAAATAATTGCCTCACTTGTAGGACGAACAATTAATTCTTCCTCTAGTTTTGCATTGGGGTCAACCATTAGTTTTCCGGGTTTATCCGGATCATTTTTTAATCTATAATGCGTTACAATAGCACATTCTTTTGCAAATCCTTCTGCATTCTTCTCCTCTGCCTCAAACATGCTTTTAGGCACAAAAAGAGGAAAATAAGCATTTTGATGTCCTGTTTCCTTAAACATTCTATCTAACTCAGCCTGCATTTTTTCCCAAATAGCATATCCGTACGGTTTAATGACCATACATCCTCTAACTCCTGAATTTTCAGCTAGATCTGCTTTAACAACCAGCTCGTTATACCACTTTGAATAATCTTCTGATCTTGTAGTGAGGTTCTTACTCATATTGAATAGTTTGGCACAAATTTTGTTTTAATAATTTTAACTAAATAGTTTGACAAAACTAACTATTTTTGTAATGTGCAACAATAAAAAACACCACAGATATGAAAACTAATATTTCTCTTCGCCGAAATTCTGCTCGTTTTTACTTAATTGGATTGCTGAGCTTTTTAGCAGCATCGTGTGGTTCATACCAAAATACATCATACAATGACAATGATGGTGTATATGGTAATCGAAGAAACACGTATGCCCAAACAAATACCACAAACAACAATAATCAATATAAGGATTACTTTAGATCATTACAAGATGATAATCAACCTACTGAAATCTTTACAGATGTAGACAATTACACCAATTACGCCGAAAATGACAGCACAGAAACAGCCAATACTGCATATCCTGCCTGGGGAAGCAGTAATAGCGAAGTTGCTGTAAATGTGTATTCTAATCCTTCATGGGGTCTTTCTATGGGCTGGGGTTACCCAGGATATGGATTTGGCTGGGGCTACGGAGGCTGGGGTTACGGTGACTACTGGGGATATTCTGGTTATGGATGGGGATACCCTGGATATTGGGGACCTGGATATGCTTGGGGAGGTTATCCCGGCTATTGGGGAAGACCTGCATATTACGGCTACAACAATTACAACTACAGCTACGGAAGAAGAGGCTCTGCCGCTTATTACGGAGGAAGAAATTATGCTTACAACAGAAATTATACTTCAAGCAGAAGCTACAATTCAAACAGAAGTTACACCACAAATAGAAATTACAACACTAACAGATCTAACAGCTACACTGATTTTAGAAGAAGTTCGACTGTAAATAATAGAAATTCAAGCCCTACTTTTACAAATAGAAGAAGCAGCTCTCAGGATTACAGCAACTCTAATAATAATTACAACAGAAGATCTAGCAGCAGTGCTGCCACAAACAGAAATTACAACTACAACAACACTAATAGCAACAGTAACTCATCAAGAACTTACTCTCCTAGCCCGTCACGTTCTATGAACAACAGCGGAGGAGGAAGCATGAGATCATCTGGCGGCGGAGGCGGAGGCGGTAGATCTTACGGCGGAGGCGGAGGTGGAGGCGGAAGAAGATAGTTTAACCTCTTCATTTCAAATCTAAAATTCACTTAATAATTTATCTAAATGAAAAAAATAATATTCCTATTAATCGCAGGACTAACTTTCAGCGTTTCACATTCACAAGATGTATCTGATGCTGTACGTTATGCACAAGATAACTTAACCGGAACTGCCAGATTTAGAGCTATGAGTGGCGCATTTGGAGCTGTTGGAGGAGATTTATCTTCCATCAGTGTCAATCCTGCCGGTTCTGCAATCTTCAACAATAATCAGGTTGGAATAACCCTTAGCAATCAAAGCATCTCAAACGATTCTAATTATTTCGGATCTAACACAACTGATGATAAAAATTCTTTCATTCTAAATCAGGCTGGCGGTGTTTTTGTTTTTAATAGCAGAAATCCAAATACAAAGTGGTCAAAAGTAACAATTGGTGCTTCTTATGAAAACACGAACAATTTCAACAACAGAATTTTTTCGTCAGGAATGAACCCAACAAACTCAATTAGCAGTTATTTTACAACTTATGCTAACGGAATTCCATTGGGAGACATTACAGGAATAGATTACAGAGACATGCTTTTTGATGAACAACAGGCTTATTTAGGATATTATGGATTTGTTATTAATCCTGTAGCAGACACAGACAATAACACCCAATATACTTCTAATACCACAAGTGGAGGAAGATATTTTCAACAAAATGAAATATACAGCAGCGGCTACAACAGTAAACTAAGCTTTAATATTGGAACTTCTTACGATGATCGTTTTTATTTTGGAGCTAACTTAAATGTTCATGTAACAGACTATAGAAGAACCACTAGTTTTTACGAAACTAACGGAAACACTCTGGGAGCAGATGAAACAGTCCATAATGTACGTTTTAACAATGATCTATATACTTACGGAAACGGGTTTTCTTTTCAGCTTGGAGCGATTGCCAAGATTACAGATTCATTTAGACTTGGTTTAGCATATGAATCTAACACTTGGTACGAATTATACGACGAGCTTTCTCAAAGTTTATATTCTACAAGACAAGCTAGCGGAGGCCAGTCCATGAACGCCTCTGTAAATCCTGACCTTGTAAATGTTTACGAGCCTTATACTTTACAAACTCCTGGAAAAGTAACATTTAGCGGTGCATATATTTTTGGGAAATCTGGTTTAATTAGTATAGATTATTCGATTAAAGATTATGGAAATACTAAATACAAACCTACAAATGACCTAGGATTTAGATCAGTTAACAACACAATTAGCAACGATTTAACTGCTAATGGAGAATTAAGAGTTGGAGCTGAATATAAAATAAAACAATTAAGCTTACGCGGCGGATATCGTTATGAAGGAAGTCCATACAAAGACAAAACTACTATTGGAGATTTAACAAGCTACTCTGCCGGTTTAGGATATAACTTTGGAGGAACAAAAGTAGATTTAGCCTATTCGTATTCAGACAGAAAATCAAATCAGGGATTTTTTGCAACCGGATTCACACAAGCACCAAGCATTCAGTCAACATTAAACAATGTATCACTGACTTTATTATTTGAATTGTAATTAGGAAATAAATAGATGAAGAAATTTCCGTCAAGCAACACTTGGCGGATTTTTTTTTGCCTAATAAAACACAAAACAGCTTCATAAAAAACACCTAAATGAAAGGGAAACAAGCGGTGTTTGAATAAAAAAGTGTAATTTTGCACTCCAATTTATAAAAGTATGAGAACCAAGTCTTTAAAAAAGAACAAAATTAACGTAATCACTCTTGGGTGTTCTAAAAATGTTTATGACAGTGAAGTACTGATGGGACAGCTTCGTGCAAACGGAAAAGAAGTTGAACATGAGGCTCCAGCAGAAAGAGAAGGAAACATTATTGTAATTAACACTTGCGGGTTTATTGACAATGCCAAAGCAGAATCAGTAAATATGATTTTGGAATATGCCGATAAAAAAGACAGAGGACTTGTTGACAAGGTTTTTGTAACTGGATGTTTATCTGAACGTTACAGACCAGACTTAGAAAAAGAGATTCCGAATGTGGATCAGTATTTTGGCACAACAGAATTACCATTATTATTAAAGGCTTTAGGAGCCGATTATAAACATGAATTACTAGGAGAACGTTTAACTACTACTCCAAAAAATTATGCTTATTTAAAAATTGCAGAAGGATGTGATCGTCCTTGCAGTTTTTGCGCTATTCCTTTGATGCGAGGAAAACATATTTCTCAACCTATTGAAAAATTGGTAAAAGAAACTGAAGGCTTAGCAAAAAATGGAGTTAAAGAACTTATTTTAATTGCACAAGACTTAACTTATTATGGTCTTGATATTTATAAAAAGAGAAATCTTGCAGAACTTCTAGAAGCATTAGCAAAAGTAGAAGGAATAGAATGGATTCGTCTGCATTATGCATACCCAACAGGTTTCCCGATGGATGTTTTGGAGTTAATGAAACGCGAGCCGAAAATCTGTAATTATATTGATATTCCGTTACAGCATATTTCGGATAATATTTTAAAATCGATGCGACGCGGTACAACGCAAGCAAAGACTACACAATTATTAAAAGATTTCCGTGCTGCAGTTCCGGGAATAGCAATCAGAACAACATTAATTGTTGGTTATCCAGGTGAAACACAAGAAGATTTTGAAATTTTGAAAGATTTTGTTCAGGAAATGAAATTTGACAGAATGGGTTGTTTTGCTTATTCACATGAGGAAAACACACACGCTTACTTACTTGAAGATGATGTTCCGGATGATGTAAAACAAGCTCGTGCTAATGAAATCATGGAACTTCAGTCGCAAATTTCCTGGGACATGAATCAGGAAAAAGTGGGAAGAGTTTTTAAATGTATCATTGACAGAAAAGAAGGAGCTCATTTTGTTGGAAGAACAGAATTTGACAGCCCCGATGTAGACAACGAAGTGTTAATTGACGCCTCTAAATATTATGTAAAAACTGGTGATTTTGTTAATATCAAGATAATTGAAGCAACAGAATTTGATTTATACGGAGAACCTGCTTAAATTTACCTTATAAATTTGCTAACCTTAGATAAAATACTTTATGAGACCTATAAAATCTTTATTTCTTTTAGTTTTTAGCTTATGCTGCTTTAATTCTGTTTCAGCTCAATACGGAAACGGATATAATAACGGATACGGCGGCGGTGGTTATGGAAGAGGCAACGGAATGGGAATGGACAGAAGTATGATGCAAGGACAGCAAAGTACTCCAAGCAAGCCTAAAGAAGTTCCTGTAGAAGAAATCGCTGCGAAAATTGTGGAACAAATGAAACCTGAGGTAAATCTTGATGACCTGCAAGCCATTGCAATTACTAATGTTCTTTCGGACAGTATGAGAGAGCAAGGAATTCTTTTGAAAAACGAAAGCAGCAGTCAAGACGAAAAAATGGAGCAGATAAAAGCGTTAAGAGACAGCACAACAAAAAAAGTCAATGCCTTTTTAAGCCCGGACCAAATAGAAAAGTACAACACTTTTATGGCTAATTTTAAAGAAGTTAAAAAAACTAAGTCAAAAAAGAAAAAAGATTCTAAAGAGAAAAAAGAAGATATAGAAACACCAAAAGCTGAAGAATAACGTTATAAACTTCAACTTAAATTATACCAACCATGGCAAAAAAACATTTTTGTTATCTGATTTTAGCAATTATAATGGCTTCTTGCTCTACGAACCCTTATAAAACTACTGAAAAAGCATACGATCAACAGCTTAAAACTTTAGAAAACCAGATTACCAGCAAAGAAGCGCAACAAATTCCTTCTGTAAGTCCTTTGGCAATTGACACTACTTACGCACAGCAATTAGGCATAGTAAAAGATTCAATATCAAAAACAGGATCTACTTCTCTATTAAATGGTATAAGCACAGAATGGATTGGAACAGTCAACTTTAATTTAAGAAAACCAAGTTTTATCATTATCCATCATACAGCTCAGGATTCTATTCAGCAGACCATTAATACTTTTACAAAAACCAGAACTCAGGTAAGTTCTCATTATATTATCTCTGAAAATGGAAAAGTGGTTCAGATGCTGAATGATTATTTGAGAGCCTGGCATGCAGGTAACTCTACTTGGGGAAAAAACACTGACCTCAACTCTTCTTCTATCGGAATTGAATTAGACAACAACGGGTTCAAGCCATTTACCGAAGCACAAATAAGCAGTTTGGTAGCTCTTTTAACAAAACTAAAAAAAGATTATAACATTCCTACGCAAAATATCTTAGGCCACGCCGATATTGCACCAGGAAGAAAACAGGATCCGAGTGCTTTATTTCCTTGGAAAACTTTAGCAGAAAAAGGATTTGGAATCTGGCCGGATGCCGTTTTGGAAGAAGCTCCTTTTGATTTTAAAATAGAACCTGCTCTGAGAATTATAGGTTATAACACCAAGAATCTCGCTGCAGCGATTCAAGCTTTTAAACTGCATTATATACAGACTGACAACACTTCTGTTTTAGATAGAAAAACAATTGATACTATTTATTCTATTTACAAAAAACAAATTCAATAGTATTCTTTCTTAGAATAAAAAAAGTCCAGATTTCTGAATCACAGAATCTGGGCTTTTTTTTGTTATAGAATGGCAGAATGAGAAGTTCTTTTTTATGAATAATTGACGGCTTTAAATCTATTTATCAAACCTTAAACATTCGCAGCGCTTCAAGATTACTTCTTTGTAATCTAATCAATATGTATTAATTGTAAAAATAAAAAAGCTGCCAAAACATTAGTATGTATCGACAGCTCCAAAAAAAAAAAAAAAATATCAATCTTTATCTCTAGAAAGAGTATGTTGTTGCAAGTAAACCAAAGAATGTTCCTCCGGTTGGCAATGCATTTTTATCTGCAAAAATATCTTCAGAAGCTGCATCGTATCTCAGCTCTGGAATTATAGTTAGTTTTCCAACTTTATAATTTAATGACGCTGTATTAGCAAATACACTTGAACCATTTAACGTACCTAAATTTAAAGCGTCTTTTGCATCAAAATATTCCATTCTGTAGGCAAGACTTAAAGATTCACTAAATGCATAATTAGCATAACCTACTACAGAAAACCATTCGCCATCTAAAGTGCTGTCAAAATCATTTGTAGCTTTAGCATAAGTTGCATTAAATCCTAATGAAAAACTATCGCTTATGGCTTGTGACGCGACAAAATCAATTTGCGTTTTATTCTCATCAGATAGAGGGTTTGAGCTTCCTGAAGTAAAATTCAAATAAGCGCTTCCTTTTTCTCCAATATATCCTACTTGTCCTATGAACGTTTTTTGTTTAGATCCGGTATCCATTGCAGACTTAAAATCTGTTGGGTTTGTAACTCCAAACATCGCAGTAAATTTACCAGATGTATACTGTGCTTTTATCCCAGTGTTAAAGAACGGACCATATGAGAATGCATATGACATACTGTAATTTTTATTCCCTATAGCATCCAATACTTCGTAGCCAATATGAGTTCCAAAACTACCAAATACTACTTTGAATTTGTCTGTAAGATTATACGTAAAGTATAATTGTTTTATTATGAACTTTGTATTCTCTTCATTATATGAAAACTCTTCTGCTCTGGTTCCAAAACCTAAGTCTACAAAAACAGACGCTTTTCCGAATGTGTGTCCTGCTTGTATAGAAGCCATACCTAATTCAAATGAATCTTGTGAGTTGGTGAAGCTCGTTAATCCATTTTGCTGCTTTGAAAAATCATATTTGTAATAGGCATCAGCAGAACCTGAAAATGTTGTTGCTGGTGGTGATTTGGTTTCTGTATCATCTTGAGCAAATGCAAAAGAACTCGTTAACATTGCGGCTAATACATGTAATACTTTTTTCATGTTTTACTTGGTTTTTAGTTATTAATTGATTCTGGTTAGTTAATCGTTTATATATCTATTTAATAGTATAGTCATTTCTAAAACCTCAAATTCACCCCTCGTCTCTCTTCATTTTCCTTAGCGAATTTATTAACTTTTGTATGAGTAAAAGAATTGAAAACTACTTTTTTAATGTTTTACAGCAAGAATTATGGATTACAAAAATTTACTTCTCAATAATCGTTATTTGATATTTATATCGATTCAATTTTAAAAATTCAACAACACAATTTGCAGTTTTACAATGTAAAAACAAGGGGTTTGGATTAAAAAAATAAGAAAATAAAGAAATAATCAATCAAAAAACACAAGCAAAATCACTACACCCTATAAAAAAATAGGGGTGATTAACAAAATTAAATTAAAAAACACAAAACACATCTTTGAAATTAGTGATTAAAAAAAATCAAGTACTAAGAACAATTCTTACAAAATAATAACACTGCAGACCTTTTTAGTATTACATGTACAACTTTACATTTTGAACAAACAACAAACAAGTCCAAAAAAAAAAGCCTGTACAATGACAGGCTTATAGAGATAAAAATATTTTTATTTTGGATTGTTATACTTTCTCAAAAATTCACGGACTTTGATTCCGGATTCTTTCAAATCTTCGTCTTTCCATTTTCCTTCTGATTTTGCTGTTTTTTTTAATATTGAGCAGGTTTCATCTTTATCAGAAACCGACCATGTAATCCAGCTTAATTTTCGCGATTCCATCCAGTCAATATATTCCTGCCATGCTTTTACATTTAAAGGTCCATCACCAGAAGCTTCCATACCTGCAGATTCGGAAATAAAGACAGGAAGTCCGCTTTCTATTGCCTTATCTGTTCTGTCTCGCAATTCTTTGCCGTGAGTGGCGGCGTAAAAATGCATGGTATACATTATATTAGAATAACCTTTAATTGGATCCGACGCTGGAAGATCTATATCCTGATCCCAATGCGGACAGCCGACCAAAATAATATTACGAGAATCATTTTCTCTAATAATCTTTATTAATTCTTCTGAATAAGATTTTACTTCTGCCCAGGTTTCATAATCAGGTTCATTAAATATCTCATATATTATATTGGGGTATTTTGCATATTTTTTAGAAATGAAAGCAAAAAACTCTTTAGCTTCTTTCAGGTTAACATTATGACTGTGCCAATCTATAATCACGTAAATATCAGACTTAATAGCTCCCTCAATAACTGCTTCTATTTTTTCTTTTGAAAATTCGGGATCTTTACTATACGAATGCTCCCCTAATTCGATTCCCATAGCTGCGCGGACGACATTACAGCTAAAATCTTTTTTTAACCAGCTTACTGCTTTTTCGTTATAAAATCGCGGCCACATACTATGCCATCCAAAACTCATCCCTCGCAGTACAATTGGATTATCGTTTTTATCTACAAGCTGTGTTCCTTTAACATTGAGCTGTCCGTGTTGTTTTACAAATTGTGCATTTAAAACCCCACCCATCATCAAAAAGGAAAAAATCAAATATTTGACTAAACTCATACTGCTTTTTTTTATGGAATTAATTTTAAAGTGACAACATCGTGAGATGCAAGATCGGCTGTAAAATTCTTTTTGGTAGTTCCGGCATCTTTATTTTTCCAAAGATCTTTAAGCTTAAACGCAGTTTTATTAAAATCTGCTTCATAACCAAAATCAGCGTCTTTGAATGCGTTTTTTTTCCAATCGAAATTAATTTTTCTGACAGCATCGCTCCTATTCAGAAAAGTAACTGCCCAAGCTCCGTCTGACAATGGTTTAACCCAAACTTCAAGTCCGTCAAGCGCCGAATATTTAAAACCCTGAATACCTAATTTATCCTGATTAACAGCAATTAATTCCTTGTTTGTTAAAATAGCCAATGTTTCTTTAGACATTTTTCTATAATCATTTCCTGTAAACAAAGGCGATGAGAGCATACACCACATTGCAAAATGTGATTTATCTTCGGTATCGTTCATTTCGTTTCCAACTTCCATCATATCAAAATCGTTCCAATGATCTGGTCCCGAATATTTTCGGATATCTTTTCGCATTTCTGCAATTTTCATAAATCCCCAAGAAGACCAATTCTCAGGATGCTTAAATTCGCAGTCAAAACAAGGATAAATATCACCCGAAATTCTCCATAAATTCCCAATCGGTTTTCCCCATTCCCACGGCTGGTTATCGCCCCACTCACAAAGACTAAAAACAATTGGTCTTCCGGCAGTTTTTAGCGCATTACTCATTGTAGCATATGCCTCTTTGGCTGTAATTCCCTGTGTATTGCACCAATCGTATTTTAAAAAATCGATACCTAATTTTGCATAAAAACGAGCATCCTGATATTCGAAACCACGAGTTCCCGGATAACCGGCACAAGTTTGGGTTCCGGCACAATTGTACAATCCGAACTTCAATCCTTTACTGTGCACATAATCAATCAGCGATTTCATACCGCTGGGAAACTTAGCGGGATCGGGAATCAAATTCCCTTCTGAATCACGCTCTTTAGTCATCCAGCCGTCATCTAATACTATATAATTGTAGCCCGCAGCCGCCAATCCTGAAGAAACCATTATATCTGCTGTTTCTTTTACTAATTTCTCATCAATATTGGTTGCAAACGTATTCCATGAATTCCAGCCCATTGGCGGAGTCATAGCTAAACCTTCATATTTTCCTGCTGCTTGTACATGTGTATTACCCTGACCAAAACTAAAACCCGATATACTTAAAGCCAGTATTAATATTATATTTTTCATTTGAAGACAATTAATTATTAAAAAAAGTATTCCCTAATGGAGTAATTAGGGAATACTTATAACAAAACTCAAAACAAAACAGTTCTTTTACAGAAACCCGATATCATCCAGATATACAGTTCCTTTTTCTCCAGAGTATTCTTTCATGAACAACGAATTTATGGTCGCTCCTAGTTTTTCAGGATGAAGATCAGAAATGGGTATCGAAACATTATTCCATTGTCCGGCTTTAATATCAATTGCTTTTCCATCATCATCATTTGTGCCTCCAATTGAGAACAGCACTCTTGTACTTTTTGTAGAATATATTGATAGTTTTAAATATCCATAATCTGCAACATTAATTGAAGCAAACTGCATATACACACCACTCCAAGCATCAGCATTTATACGTTTTATGGATTTTGAACCTCTGCCGACTATTTCTGTACTCTGAAAATCTTCTGTTCCTCCCCAGCTCCAGGTAGATAAGGGAGCCTGAGCACCAGAAAAATCATCACCATATACTAAAAATTTAACTCCAAGAGTTGCAATATTAGAAGTACCATAAGCAGTTTCTACTCTTATAAGAGAATAAGATCCAAAATCTGCGGGAACAGTTGCTCTTATTTCTGTTTTTGAAACTGGTGTAAATGTTACCGCTTTGTCGCCGAACTTAACAGCACTTACTTTTACAAAATTTGAACCTGTAATTATAACCATATCACCTGGATTGGCAAATGACTGCGAAAGAGCCGTAACAACAGGAGCCGGCGGTGTTAAGGAAATAACATTATCCAAAACATTAACAAACCCATTTGTTGCATAATAATCTAATCCTGGCGCTTGTTTGTCTGAGCCATTCACCTTCAAAATTCCGTCGGTAACATTCACAGTTAGTAAATATAAATCAGGATTGGCTGTATTTGCCATCGTTGTTAATTCGCCTGTTTCTAAATAATCTGCTTTAACACCGCTTAATTTACCAACTCGTTTTTTGGCCCCTTTTACGACATGGCTCAAAACAATCTGTTTTAAAACATCTACCGGAACCAATGTAATATCCGGATAACCAAGCTGATTTACATAGCCGGTTTTTACCAGATAAGCTTCTAAAACTGCATCTGCAGGAATAAAATAAGTATAATCGTCATTTGTATTTAAGGCAGATTCTAATCCTGCCAGCTGTATTGCTTTATAATAAAGAGTCAGATTAGTATTGGCTGCAATTAAGCCATAAGTATTGTTATAGTTTTGCTCTGCCCCTCCAACATCCGGAAGGTTATCATCGCAGGAAGCTACGAGAGCAATCAAAACTGCAAAAAATGCAATTTGTTTTAGTTTATATATTATTTTCATAAGTTTTTTTTATACGTTAAATAACTCTCCAAAAAGAATAATTGTTTTTCGATTCTTTTGATGGCGCTTTCTATTTTAATATCAGACCAAAATCATCTATTAAAAGAGTATTTCCTCCAAAATTTCCTGATTCCTGAAAAGTAATTTCAGTTAACTCTGCAGGATTTCCAACCGCACTAAAAGGAATTTCAAGATAAGTCCAGTCTGATTTGAATGTCAAACTGAAAACTGCACCATAATTACCATTAACAATTGCATTAACAGTTCCGGATCTTTCTCCTTTTATGGTAATTCGAATTGCTTTATATTTAGTAATATCGACTTTGGTTTTATCAATTCCAACATATAAACCGTTCCATCCTCCCGCTTTCCACTGAATAGATTTTGTTCCTTGTTTAGCATCTTTATCATACGCGGTATTGTAACCGTCAGAAGCATTCCATAAGCCATCATAAGCTTTTAGAGAGGTATAAGCATCGTCAAAAATAGCACTGCCAAAAGACTGTCCGGCAACCGTAGTCCCAGAAACATTGGTAACCGATAAATATTTGTATTGAATATCGCTAGGAACCTGAACTTTAATTTCTGTTAAGGTCGAAGAAATAGGCTCAACACTGGTTGTCCCAAAATTTACTACAGGACGTAAAAAATATTCTCCTTTAATCGTAATAATATCTCCAGGATTAGGATTAATAGGAAATCCTGAAATATTAGGAAACGGAGGTCTGATCTTTACTTTATAATTTAAGGTTCCGCCGTTTGTAACGATTTTCATCTCATCCATCTCATTATAATAAGGAGTGGCTTGATCAACAGCTATTACAATTGCATTATCGGTTACAAATGTTGGATTAAAAGCAGATTCTAATCCATTAAATGAAATCGATTTTAGACTTGAAAACCCAGAACCTCTAATAATATAGGTATTTCCCGCATTAATAACATCTGTTGGCACGTCTACTTTTCTGTCTCCTTCTACCAGCGGATCATCAATAACCGATTTACTGATTCCCGTTACAGCAAGCGTTCCAAATGCACCTCCTTCGTCATTTGAGCACGAATTAAGGGACAGTATTAAAATTGAAGCCAGAAAATAAAACTTCAACAACATTATATTTTTTATATTTTTCATAATTGTTTTGCTTTAAAGTTTATTTAAAAACATAAGGAACCGGAGCCTCTTTTAACTTTGGATTTTTTCTAACATCATTGGCCGGTTTAGGAAAAATAAAATCTGTTTCTACCGGTATATAATGTTTTACTCCTTCATAATCAGAACCTCTGTCCTGTTTCGAAATAATATCAATAGCCTCAGCTCTTGGCAGTCTTCCTAAGTCGTACCAGAACTCCCCTTCAAAAGCAAATTCAACTCTTCTTTCCTGAAATAAAGCTTTTTTTGTCAGCGGTGTATTGATGTTTAATTCGCTCAAACCGGCTCTTCTTCTAATTTTATTAAAAGATTCTTTTGCATTTGCATCGCTTGTTTCATTAGCACCAGCCAAAATAGATTCGGCATGAATTAATAAAACATCTGCATATCTCATAATGTAATTACAATTACTCATAGAAGCCCATCTGTCTGGAGGACCTGTTTCTGAAGTTGCTTCTCCCACAACATATTTTTTAACCGCAGCGCCTGTAGCATCTAAAACACTTGGGTATTTGGTTTTATCCAATACAAATCCCATAACTCCATCTGCCTGCATTCCCGGATAAGAATCGCCATAAACCATATAAGATTCTTTTCTTCTTACATCACCACTTTCAAACGCTTCCTGAATATCATTAGACGGAATATAAACTGCTCCATAAGAAGCATTGTTTAAGATCTCTAAACCATACTGAACATTTGACGGATTCCCTGCCTGATATTCGTTTACAGCTCCAGACCACTGCCAGGAATAAATAGATTCTTCGTTATTATTTTTGCTGGTTAAGAATAAATCTGCAAAGTTTGGCAAAAGTCCAAATTCTCCAGAATTAATTACCTTTTCTGCCATTAGTCTGGCATTTGGATAATCTTTTTCATAAAGATATATTTTTGCTAAAAAAGCTTCAGCAGTTCCCTGAGACACAAATACATTTGTTAAACTAGAACCTCTCAATCTTACTTTTGGTTTAAGGTTTGCTGCTGCATATTTAAGATCATTTTCTATAAATTTATATACATCTTCGATTCTGTTATTATTTACCATAGGATCTTTTGCCAGTGCCAAATTATCTTCGATAATAGGAACCGGCCCAAACAAACGCACTAAATAAAAGTAGGAAACAGCTCTAAAAAAATGCGCTTCGGCAATGGTGTTTTTAACGACATCCGGACTTACACCTTCTTTTACGTTTCTATTTAAATTATTAATTAAATCGTTTGATTGTGCAATTACACCAAAACAAGATCTCCAGGGATCAGATAAAATAAAACTATCCGATGTTAGTTTAAACTGAATAACCTCGTTTCCATCTACATTAGACCAGCAGTTTCCTGATGACATTTCTGAAAGTGCAAAGAAACATTTTGTAAAAAATGGAGCCCACATTCTGCCATACATCCCATAAGTAGTACGCTGCACCTGCTCATCTGAAGTATAAAAATTATCACTAACATAGCCGTCCTGAGTTGGTCGATCTAAATAATCATCACTACATGAAGCGGATATAGCCAGCAAAGCAACAACCGCTAAGCTTTTAAAATTTATTTTATATATTTTCATAATAGTATTATTAAAATTCAACATTCATTCCTAAAGTAATAGTTCGATTGGTAGGATAACGTCCTGAATCAATTCCGCTTAACAAAGCATTTTGATTGTAGTCTCCAATCTCAGGATCGTAACCCGTGTATTTTGTAAACGTGTACAAATTCTGAACACTGGCATAAAATCTCAGTTTACTTAATTTAGTTTTAGAAAGAACATCTGATGGTAAGTTGTAAGCAAAAGTCAATTGAGAAATTCTCAAATAAGAACCATCTTCTACATAACGATCTGATATTGCAATGTTAGGATGTCCGTCTCCGCCGTCAGGTCGAGGATATTTAGCATTTGGATTTTCGGGAGTCCAGAAATCTGCCGCTTCTGCCAATTGATTTTCGTAAAGACGCTGATTTTTTGTCGCTGCTCTTCTCGTTAAATTCATTACTTTACCTCCCTGAGATCCCTGAAGAAAGATCGAAAGATCCAGATTTTTATATTTAAAGGTATTGTTTATACCATAAGTAAAATCAGGCATTGGATTTCCAATATAAGTAAGGTCTTTTTCATCAATTAAACCATCTTTATTTTGATCTACATATTCAACATCACCCAAAACACTTTTTACGGCTTTGTTTCCGGTAAAAGGAATTGGAGCATTTGCCAATTGTTCGTTAGTTCTGATAATTCCAACAGATTCATATCCGTAAAATTGGCCAATTGGTCGGCCCACAACACTTTTGGTAACTGTTTTGGTAGTGTAACCGTTTACCTGCACCTCTTTAATTAAATCAAAATTATCAGCCAGACTCAACAGTTTATTGTTGTTTTTAGAAAAATTAGCCGAAACATCCCAAGAAAAATTAGAGCTGAATTTATTCGAATATTTTAAAGTAGCCTCGATACCTTCATTTCTCATACTTCCAAGATTTACAGTCGGAGCAGATAAACCGCCTTGATATTGTTCTAAACCGGTAACATAAGTTGGCAAAGGCAGAACAAATAAAAATCCTGATGATTGTTTTCTGTAAACATCTACAGTGGCATTTAATTTTGAATGAAATAAACTAAATTCAAGTCCTAAGTTGGTATCTTCTGCAGTCTGCCAGGTTAAACCCGGATTTGCAATATTACCTGCAGTAAAGAAATTCCCCAAAGCCGATTTGATTGTTTGGATATTAGAAAGGTACAATCCGCCTCCAATTACTTGATTTCCGGTTTCTCCATAACCAATTCTAAATTTAATATTGTCTACATAATCCTTTGTACTTTCCATGAATTTCTCATTAGAAAGATTCCAAGCAGCAGAAACAGAAGGAAAATAACCCCATCTTTTATCTTTAGCAAAATTAGAACTTCCATCAGCTCTTATCGTAGCCTGAAGGCTGTATCTATTATCAAAACTATAGTTTAATGTTGCTAAAAAAGAGTACAAAGCATTGCTTCCTTTATATTCACTTGCCACTAATGTATCCTGATCTCCAAGATTTATAGAATGTACATCATTACTCAACAATCCTCCGATAGACTGGCTGTTTCCGAACCAATTCGAATCTGTTGCTTCCTGAATTCCCATAATATTAAAATTATGTTTTCCCAAATCAAATCGATACGTAAGCATGTTTTTTAGGTTTAACTGGTACCACGTATTCGATCTTTCCTGCAGTTGATTTACCTTATTTACAGCAGCACCCCAATTATAAGTTGGCTGAAATGCTTCGAAATTCTGAATCGACGTATTTGCACCCAACTCGAAACGATATTCCAAACCTTTTGCTAATTTAAAAACAGAATAGAAAGTACCATTAAAATTCTTTTGCACCAAGTAATTCGTATTCATTAAAGTACTCGCCACCGGGTTAATCCATGCGCCTTGCGAACCATTTGCAGGCGGTCCCGCATAAGTACCATCTAAGTTTTTGACCGCAACATCGGGAGTAGACAAAATTGTAGTTCCAATAATACCATCGCTGTACCCTTCAATAGTAATGTTTTGATTTGTGATACCCGCTGTAACACTTACTCCCATAGAAAGCCAGTCTTTTACTTTGGAATCCACATTAGTTTTAAATGTATATCTTTTAAAATCAGATCCGATTACAACTCCTTCCTGATTAAGATATGATCCTGAAACATAATAATTTGTAGTTTCATTTGCTCCAGAAAAAGACAATTGATGACTGGTCATTAAAGCTGATCTGTATATTTCGTCCTGCCAATTTGTACCCTTACCCAAAACAGAAGGCACTGCAAACTCATCTCTAGGCGCTACACCATAATATTGAGCTAATGCATTTTGCTGTTCTGCATATTGGCTTAAACTCATAGTTTTAAGCAGCCTTGTTACTTCTTGTGTAGAAACTGCAGTATCGTATGTTATTTTTCCTGCGCCTTTTTTACCTCTTTTAGTTGTAATAATTACCACCCCATTTGATGCTCTTGATCCATATACAGCTGTAGAAGCCGCATCTTTTAAGATATCCATCGTTTCAATATCATTCGGATTTAAAAATGCCAGCGGACTATTGGTAACACTTCCGGTGTTTGCACCTATATAACCGCTAACGATCGTTCCTCCTGTAGATTGACTTGTAGCATCTCCCGAAATCGGAATACCGTCTACAATATATAAAGGTTCATTACTGCCGCCTAAAGATGCGTTTCCACGAATTTTTACCGAAACACTTCCTCCCGGTTTACCAGAATTATTAGTCACTACAACTCCGGCAGCCCTTCCCTGAAGCATTTGTTCTACAGTAACTTGCTGTGAATCTTTAAAATCTTTTGCGGATACAGAAGAAACTGCACCTGTAATGTCTTTTCTCTTTTGATTTCTATATCCAACATTTACAAGTACTTCACGCAAATCTTCCGCATTAAGCCTTAAGATTACATTTACTTTTCCTCCATTTTTTACATTTACTGTCTGAGTAATGTATCCAATAAATGAAACCGAAATGCTGGCATTCGCAGGCACATCAATAGAATAATTTCCATCAAAATCTGTTGAAGTAGTTTTTTTAGTCCCAACTACTGTAATATTAGCTCCCGGTATCGAAAGTCCCTTATCATCAGAAACTATCCCTGTTACTTTTACCTGAGCCGTAATAATATTACTTGTCAGCAGCAAGAATAAAATCAATGGAACTGCTATGTGGTTAGCATTCCAATGAATGAAATTAGTCATTAGTTTTTTCATAATAGATGTTTGGTTAGTTAAATTGTTTGTTTATAATTTAAGCTGTAAAGAGAGTGTGATTATTTTCTTAAATTATTTAACAAATCTATAACACAAGAAAATATTAAATCGATAGTATTATATCATTTGATGATAATATTTTTACTATAGCGATATAAAAAAACACATACCAAAATAAAACGCGACAAAAATTACATTATTCGCAATTTAGATCCCCATACAAGGCAGAAATTATAAATAAAAAATAACGAAATCGTAAAAATGCAAACGATTTCGTTAAAAATAATATTTGTTAGTGATAAAAAAGTATTACTATAAAATACGCTTAAGTCCAGAAAAATCTTCCCTATATTGACTAGGCGTACAATTTTTAGCAGCTTTAAAACTACGATTGAAGTTCGCTATATTATTAAAACCAGATTTAAAAGCAACCTCAGAAACGCTCATGTCTTTCTCAACGAGCCAGCGCGCTGCATATCCTATTCTAATATCATTTAAATAATTTACAAATGTTTTTCCGGTACGTTTTTTTATAAATCTATTGAATGAAATTATCGACATACTGGCAATATTTGCAACGTCTTCCAGAGTGATTTTTTCTGCAAAATGTTTTTGTACAAATTCATATACAAGCTTCATTTTATCATAATCATCAAAAGTATCATAATCTACAGTATAGGTAGAAAGCAAACGCTGGTTTCTGGAGTTTGCCAAATCATAAAGAAGTGAGGTTATTTCAAGGAAATAATCCATTCCATCTAATTTAGAGAGCCTTACAAGTCTTGGAGTTAATTCTTCGGCTGTTTTTTTTGAAAAAAGAATACCGTGTATAGAACGATTAAACATATCACGAATAGGATTCATTATACGTCTTGACAATAAAGATTCGTGAAATAAATCATTATGAAACTGAATTGTAATTTCATGAATTTTTTTACTGCTGCATTTATTAAGCTCCCATCCGTGATATAAATTTGGCCCGATCAAAACGAGTTCGACACTATCAATTTCCTCAATATTATCCCCAACAACACGCTTCACTCCTTTTCCGTTTAATATAAAATTGATCTCGAATTCCGGATGATAATGCACTGGAAAATCGAAGCTGTCTTTTACTCTGTCAAAAACCAAAAAGCTGTCGCCTGCAGCAAGCGGTGCTATTTCTCTGTAAAAATTTTTAGCATTACCCATCGTTAAATATTATTTTTAAGAAGTATTTTTGATTTATTTATTTGCAATAATATGATATATAATTGATAAAATAATATTAATTACAGTATAAACATCCGTTTATCTTTGAAAAATAGAATTATAGATTTTCTAAAAACTATATTAATAATAAACATTAATCATTTTTAATATAATATCTTTTTAGAGTTTTAATAATTTTAGCCCAAAAAGAGTATGAAATTTTCGAGACACAAGAAACATGTTTTTCGATGATCTCAATTTCCTTACTAAGCTGTAAAACAACATCTTTTAAAAATGAAAAAAAATATATTAGCACTAATAACAGCAGTATTTATGGGAACTTCTTGTTCTGCTAAAGGTGTTCTTAATAATACTAATTTGTCACTTTCAGATCAAAAAGCAACACCCAGAACCGTTGCTTTATACAAAAACCTGCAACAGCTAACACAGAAAGGCTATCTTTTTGGACATCAGGATGATCTTGCGTATGGAGTAAAATGGAAATACGAAGAAGGCAGAAGCGATATAAAAGATGTCATTGGAGATTACCCTGCTGTTTATGGATGGGATATTGCCGGTTTAGAAAATGACAATCCAAATAATATTGACGGAGTTCCATTTAATAAAATGAAGCATTATATTATTGATGCAGATGCAAGAGGAGGAATTTCTACAATAAGCTGGCATTTTGACAATCCAGCCACTGGAAAAAATGCTTGGGACAATACACCAAATGCAGTAAAAACAGTACTTCCGGGAGGAGTAAATCATGCAAAATTTATTTCCTGGTTAGATAAGGCTTCCGTTTTCTTTTTATCATTAAAAGACAAAAAAGGAAAAAACATTCCGATTCTTTTCAGACCATTTCACGAACTAACCGGCGGCTGGTTTTGGTGGGGAAAACCAAATTGCACTCCCGAAGAATTCAAATCATTATGGAAATTCACGTTTGATTATCTTCAGAAAAAAAACGTTCATAACTTAATTTATGTATACAATACAGGAAGTTTTAGTTCTGAGGCAGATTTTCTTTCCAATTATCCGGGCGACAACTATGCAGATATTCTAAGCTTTGACAGCTACCAAAATAATGACGATAAAAACGGCGATAAATTTATTAATGAAGTACAGCATCAATTTAAAATATTAAACGAAATTGCCATAAAAAAGAATAAACTTATGGCGCTGGCCGAAGCAGGTTACGAAGCCGTTCCAGACCCGAAATGGTGGACCGGAACTTTATCTAAAGCCATAGGCGATTACAAAATTTCTTATGTATTATTATGGAGAAATCACGGCTGGCAGGAAAAGGAACAAAAAATGCATTATTACGCACCATTTTCAGGGCAGGTAAGCGAAAAAGATTTTGTGGATTTTTATAATCTTAACAAAACTCTATTCGAAAAAGACATTAATAAAATTAAAAATTGAGAATTAAAAATTAAAAAAATCTGCTTAAATCTTCGTGATCTGCGTGCAAAAAATTCAACACATAGAAACATAGATTTTAAGTCTAAAAAAGAATACAAAAAATAAGCATATTTCTTTCACATAGGATCGCTATGTTTATTTAAATAAGTGAAACGCCTTTTTTTAAGTTCAAAAATCTATGTTTCTATGTGTTTAAATATCGTATTCAAAATAAAATCTGTTTTTATCCGCGTTTTTACGAAGTAAATCCGTTTTATCCGCGTCAAAAAAAAAATCAAAAAATAGAAATATTAAAAATAATTAACCTAAACTAAATTACAACCTCTAAAAAAAACCTAATGCACGACAAAATTAGTTTAAAAGAAAAAATTGGTTACGGTCTTGGAGACGCCGCTTCTTCTATGTTCTGGAAAATCTTCAGTATGTATCTTTTATTTTTCTATACCGATGTTTTCGGCTTGGCGCCTGCCGTTGTTGGAACCATGTTTTTGATTACCAGAATATGGGATTCCTGCTTTGATCCTATTGTCGGAATTATGGCAGATCGAACAAAAAGCAAATGGGGAAAATTTAGGCCGTATTTGCTTTGGGTCGCAGTACCTTTTGCTCTAATTGGGGTTTTGACTTTCTACACACCGGATTTTGACGAAAAAGGAAAAATAATTTATGCCTATATCACATATTCGGCCATGATGATGATTTATTCTTTAATCAATGTTCCGTATGCCTCTCTTTTGGGAGTTATGTCATCAGACCGAAAAGAAAGAAATACACTTTCTTCTTATAGAATGGTTTTTGCTTTTGGAGGAAGTCTGCTGGCACTTTGGCTGATTGAACCTTTAGTAAATTACTTCGGCGGAAGCCTAAACTCAAAAACAGGCTGGCTCGCCACAATCGCCGTTTTCGGATTCATAACTACTGTATTTTTCTGGGCTTGTTTTCTTTTTACAAAAGAAAGAGTAAAACCAATTGGTGACGAACAAAATAATCTAAAAGAAGACCTAAATGATCTTCTAAAAAATAAACCCTGGTGGATTTTATTAGGAGCCGGAATCGGTGCTTTGGTATTCAATTCAATTCGAGATGGCGCAGCCGTTTATTATTTCAAATACTACGTAAACAGCGCTGTAAACTTTGATTTTTCTTTATTTGGAACTGATTTCCACATGACTCCGACGTCAATATATCTTGTATTAGGACAAGCAGCAAACATAATCGGAGTTATTGCTGCAACGCCTCTGGCTAACAAATTCGGCAAAAAGAAAACCTTTTTTGGCGCTATGGCATTGGCGGCTGTTTTAAGTTTAATTTTCTATTTCTTCGGAAAAAATGATATTACCTTAATAATGAGTTTCCAGGTTTTAATCAGTATTTGTGCCGGGTGCATTTTCCCGTTAATCTGGTCAATGTACGCTGACAGCGCCGATTATTCTGAGTGGAAACAAGGACGCAGAGCAACAGGATTAGTTTTTTCTGCCTCATCAATGTCTCAAAAATTTGGCTGGACCATTGGCGGCGCCGGAGCAGGCTGGCTTTTGGGTTATTTTGGATTTCAGGCCAATGTAGAACAAACCGCTGTAACTCAAAACGGAATTCAATTAATGTTAAGCATACTACCGGCCATTGCTGCAGTAGTATCAGTAGCATTTATACTATTTTACCCATTATCTGAGGAAAAACTTCAAACAATAGAACAAGATTTAAACCAGAAGAGAAAACAGACCAACTAAAATAATTTAGATCCCGAAATCAAATTAGTATGACAACAATAACATCTTCAGCTGTTTTTCAAGATAGAAAAACAGCATTAGAAAAAGAACATAAAGAACTGACAGAACTAAAAAATGTTCCTCAGAAAACAGCAGGAAACGGCATTTACGAACGTTATATCAACCCTGTAGTAACAGCGTCTCATATTCCATTAAACTGGCGTTTTGATTTAAACGAAAACACCAATCCGTTTTTGCAGGAAAGAATCGGAATGAATGCCGCATTTAATGCCGGCGCGATGAAATGGAACGGAAAATACCTGCTTGCTGTTCGTGTTGAGGGAATTGACAGAAAATCTTTTTTCGCTATAGCGGAAAGTCCAAACGGTATTGATCATTTTAAATTTTGGGAAAAACCGTGTGTGATTCCACAAACCGAAGAACCGGACACCAATGTTTATGACATGAGGCTGATTAACCACGAAGACGGCTGGGTTTACGGTATTTTTTGTACCGAAAGAAAAGACCCAAAAGCACCAAAAAGCGACACCAGTTCGGCCGTAGCCAACGCCGGAATAGTACGTTCCAAAGATTTAGTAAATTGGGAGAGACTTCCCGATTTAATTTCGAATACCGGACAACAAAGAAATGTTGTACTGCATCCGGAATTTGTAAATGGAAAATACGCCTTATACACACGTCCACAAGATGGTTTTATTGATGTTGGTGCCGGAGGCGGTATTGGTTTAGGGTATGTTGAAGATATGAAAAACCCAATAGTAAAAGAAGAAAAAATCATTTTCGGAAAACAATATCATACGATTTATGAATTGAAAAATGGCCTTGGCCCAGCGCCGATTAAAACAGAAAAAGGCTGGCTGCACCTGGCACACGGAGTTCGAAATACCGCTGCAGGATTGCGCTATACACTATATATGTTTATGACCGATTTGAATGACATTTCCAAAGTCACTCATGTTCCTGCAGGCCATTTTATGGGGCCAGAAGGAATAGAAAGAGTTGGAGACGTCTCAAACGTATTATTTTCAAACGGATGGATTGAAGATACTGACGGAACAGTTTATATATATTATGCTTCCTCAGATACCAGAATGCATGTTGCAGTATCATCTGTTGCAAAATTAGTAGATTATGTAACCAATGCACCATCAGATACTTTTGTATCAGCAGGTTCTGTAAATACCATAATCAGCCAAATCGAAAAAAACAACTCAATTTAAAACATCGTGTCTGTAAAATTAAATCAATTAAAATCAGAATTAGAATCAGAACTTGATGCGATTCTAGAATATTGGTCCACAAATACTGTTGACGAAAAAAACGGCGGTTTTATTGGCCAGATTGATTTTAATGAGAAACAAATTGAAAATTCCGAAAAAGGTTCGGTTTTAAATTCCCGAATTTTATGGACATTTTCTGCCAGCTATAAAATAACACAAAACGAAAACCACAAACAACTGGCAGCAAGAGCATTTGATTTTCTCTCAACTTATTTTTACGACACACAATTTGGAGGTCTATTTTGGAGTATTACAGCTGATAAAACTCCAAAAGACACCAAAAATCAGATTTACGCTTTAGCCTTTGCGATTTATGGACTTTCAGAATATTATTCGATTTCTAAGGATGAAAAAGCATTAGAAATAGCTAAAAATTTATATCTAAAAATTCAAAAACACAGTTATGACCCGATAAATAAGGGTTATCTGGAAGCGTTTACGCGAGATTGGCAGCCTATTGAAGATTTGCGTTTGAGCGACAAAGATGCCAACGAAAAAAAAACTATGAATACACATCTGCATATTGCAGAAGCGTATGCAAACTTGTTTAAAGTTTGGAATGATGAAAAACTTCAAGACGATATTATTGAATTATTAGAAACAATTGAAAAATATTTCATGAATACCAAAACAGGACATCTTCGTTTATTTTTTGATGAAAACTGGATCGAGAAACCCGATGTTATCTCCTATGGGCATGATATTGAAGCGGCCTGGCTTTTATTGCAATGCGCCGAAATATCAGGAAATCAGACCTTAATTTCAAATTACAAAAAATATGCTGTTTTAATTGCAGCGATGACAAAAGAAGGACTGGATTATGATGGCGGTTTATGGTATGAATACGATCCAAAAAAAGATGAACTAATAGCCGAAAAACACTGGTGGGTTCAGGCCGAAGCTTTAATTGGTTTTTATAACGCCTATCAATTAACGGGTGATGAAAAATATTTAGACATCGTCCTTAAAAACTGGGATTTTATAAAGAAATACATTTTAGATAAAAAAAATGGCGAATGGCATTGGGGAATTCTTCGTGATTATTCTCTAATTAAAAAAGACAAAGCTGGTTTTTGGAAATGTCCTTACCACAACAGCCGTGCTTGTATTGAACTTATTAACCGGATTTAAAATCATCTAAGACAAAAGGTCTAATATAACGTAAAAGCCCTAGCCCTGATAGAAGTGGAAATCCTTTTGTTTTTTTCTTTAAAAAACAAAAGATTGAAACGGATAGCAGGATTAGCTTCATAAAAATATACTATGAAAAATAGATTTCTAAAAACTCTCGGATTAACCTTATTACTTTCTGTAATGGCCTGCCAGGCGCAGGAACGAATTACAGTTAAGGGAACGCAGTTTTATAAAGGTGACAAACCGTATTCGTACATTGGAACGAATTATTGGTACGGAAGTTTACTGGCTTCTAAAAAAGTGGGCGACCGAAAAAGACTGCTTCGTGAACTGGATTTGATGCAGAAAAACGGAATCGACAATCTACGAATTTTGGTGGGTGCCGATGGAGGAAAATATGATTTTACCGTTCGTCCTGCGCTGCAATACGAGCAGGGAAAATATGACGAAGATTTGCTGGATGGCCTGGATTTTTTGATGAATGAAATGCGTAAACGAAAAATGTATGCGGTTTTATATTTGACTAACAACTGGGAATGGTCCGGCGGTATGTCGCAATATTTAGAATGGAATGGCAAAGGAGCAATTCCGGTTCCGAATATTGCACCAAATACGTGGCCTCAATTTATGTCGTATACAGAGCAATTTCACAGCTGTGAGCCTTGTATGAGAGCTTTAGAAAATCATGTTCGTTTTATTATGGGGCGCACCAATTCCTATTCTAAAAAGAAATATACCGAAGATAACACGATTATGGCGTGGCAGGTTGGGAACGAACCAAGGCTTTTTACAGTAGAAAATGAAGTTAAATTTACAAAATGGCTGAACGTTATTGTAGATTTAATGGACAGTTTAGATAAAAACCATTTGATTTCGACAGGTTCTGAAGGAAAAAACAGCTCAAACGACAGCATGGAAATTTTTGAAAGAACACACCAAAATCCGAATATCGATTATCTAACCATGCACATCTGGCCAAAAAACTGGAACTGGTTTAAGGCTGATAATGCTGAAGCAACAATGCCAAAAACAATTGAGAACGCCGGTAAATATATCGACGATCATATTAAAGTGGCAGACAATTTAAAAAGACCAATCATTATCGAAGAATTCGGACTTCCGAGAGAAAATGAAAATTTAAATGCGGGAGCGCCTTCGGTTTATCGCGATCAGTTTTACAATTATATTTTTGGAAGAGTGGCAGAAAGTCATAAAAATGGAGGCTCATTGCAAGCAGCAAACTTCTGGGGATATGGTGGTGAAGGAAAAGCGGTGAACGAAACTGGAAAATGGAATCCAGGTGAACCGTTAACAACAGATCCTCCGCAAGAACCACAAGGTTTGAATTCCGTTTTTAATGGCGATAAATCAACATTAGAAATTGTAAAAAAATACAACTCAGAATTAAATAAAAAATAAACTAATTTTCCACCATATAAGTGATATAAAT
>NZ_MUHF01000016.1:201663-226326 GCF_002217435.1 Flavobacterium reichenbachii | reverse complement strand
GCTATTGAGAATACCAATCAGTATTTAAAAAAATCGGCTTAAAATGTATTTAAAATTAAAAAGCAGTTATGAATATATTCATAACTGCTTTTTAATTTTATTTTATTAATAGAAAACAATTTTACTTGATGTTGTAAAGCCATTTTCTAAAGTTGTTTTTACAATTAAAACCTCATTTCCAGATTTAAGATTTATTATTTCTAATTCTGTTGTTCCGATTTTCTTTTTTTCATAAATCACTTTTCCTGAAACATCAAAAATAACAACTTGGTTAAGATTTTCAGTATTTGAACCTGATGTCAGTTTTATGATTTTATTCTTAACTGAAACCAGAACCTTATTTTTATTATCTTCAAATTCATCAGTACCCAATGCTGCATTGAAATACTTCAACACAAAACGATCTGCAAAAGTTCCTATTGCCGTCGTAAAAGTATAATCGCTGGCTTTTAAATCATGCAGAACACCAGTAATTTTATCTTCCAGATAAATAGGCTGTACAGTCAAGTTTCCGTCAACTTCATCTATTGAAATCGTAAATTTACCAGCGATTGAGCTTCTGTAACCCAACGGAACGGTATCTGATTCATCAAATGGAACTGCACGGCCTTGAATAACCAATTTTCTTTTTGCATCAATACTATAAAAATCCAAATACTTGTTACCGTCTAGAGTTACAGCATCGTAGTTATTATCCCAGCTGTTCGTCGCTCCGCTGATATATGCTATCAATAATTGCTTAAAGGCGCCTTCTGTATTAGATAAATTAAGCCATATTCTATGTTTCTCAATTTCTGCTTTATTACTAGAATTTTCCGTTTTATAAAATTGACTGTTATTTCCCGGAACACGCATAGAATTTGTAAAACTTGCATTTGAACCTGTTTTTGATTTAACAAAGAAGGCCTGGCCTGCACCAATATAACCTAATGGAGGATCTTGATTTCCTGGCGTTCCAGCTCCTGTTCCGGTAAGCCCTCCTATAGTTGTTGATCCTGCTAAATTATATATTGCATAATCGTCATTGACATATGAAGATCCTCCCCCACCATTACCCACTGGTTTAGAGTTATGCGTCCAGAAATATAAAGCTCCATATAAATTGGTTTGATTGTCTACTATAAATTGATCTGCATACACCGCTGATGGGTAAGGATTTCCTAATAAATTCCATTTATCTGCACCACCTAAAGCAACAGGAACTGGCCCGTTATTAGGAACTCCCTCAAATTCTGCATAATAAGGTGCCGGAATATCTATATCACTATATTGAGGACCTCTAACACTATACCCTATTCCTTTAAGCATTTCATCTGTACCATTAAAATTCACTACCCAGGCACCGGCAGAACTATTATACTTATAATATTTATCTGCCAATGTATTAGGGGATAAATCATGCAATGTATAAATCGGAGTTCGGGTAACCGGAGAAGACCATTGTGTAAGATCATAACGTCTTACTGCCATCGCAATTCTTTTGTAAATGATATTTCCTGTATTTACTGCGTTAGAGGTCTGATATAGACTGGAACTATTTTCAAAGATTAGTGTTCCGCCGCCATTACTGACTGAGTTTGTAATTGTTAAAGTGTGTGTAGAGTTTACAGTAACTGTAACTCCAGAATTAACGGTTAACGAGCAACCGCTTAAATCTCCTGAGGTTGTATAATTTCCAGAAAAAACAATTGCATCTGTACTCACAGGCGGCGTTCCTTTTGACCATGCTGTTCCGTTCCATGTATTTATAGACACACTGTTAATTACAACACCTGTAGTTAGTAAAGAAGAACAATCTGTTCCTTGTTGTATTGAAAAATAATAGGTTCCCGGTGTTAGATTAGATACAGTATAACTAGTTCCTGTACCAGTGTAAGTATTGGAAGCTGTTCCAGTTTGTGTAATTGTCCAAGTACCTGACCCTATCAAACCGCTCAAGGCCACGCTTCCTGTTGAAGTAACACAAGTAGGTTCTACAACTGCTCCCGGTACTGGTGTTGATGGCAAAGGATTCACTGTCACAGTAAAATTAGTCGGACTTGATACACACCCATTTAAATTTTTTACCGTAAGGGCTCCTGTATAAGTTTGAGGTAATGTTCCTCCAGGAACTGGAATGGTAATGGAAGCTCCTAATGCTGCATCGGTAACTGGTGCAAAACTATTGGATGGTGAAGCATTCCAAGTTATGCTGTAAGTGGTCGGAGCTGCGGTTGCATTTGTATAATTCAACGTTGCGTTTTGAGCTCCTGCACTTGTACAAACCGGAGTAACTGCACTCAGTGTCACACTTGGCAAAGGGTTTACTGTTATTGTCGCTGTGCCTCCTGTAAAACCAGTATTTCTAATACAATTGGCATCTGCAACCGAAACTAAAGTATAGGTCGTAGAAGCCGTAACCGGAGTCGTAAATGGAGCAAAAGCTGTACCGCTTACAACTCCTGTTGCCGTGCGGTCTGCTCCTCCATTTTCTTTATAAACAACTGTATAAGGACCTGTTCCTATTGAAGCAGTAAAAGTCAGCTGACCTGCACCCGATCCGCAAAGCGGACTAACGGCACTTAAACTTCCCTGCGGAAGAGGATTTACCGTTATTGTCGCTGTACCGCCAGTAAAACCACTATTTCTAATACAATTGGCATCTGTAACCGAAACTAGAGTATAGGTTGTAAAAGCTGTAACAGGAGAAGTAAATGGTGCAAAAGCAGTTCCGCTCACAACTCCCGTTGCTGTGCGATCTGCGCCTCCATTTTCCTTATACACAACTGTATAAGGACCTGTTCCTATTGAAGCGGTAAAAGTCAACTGACCTGCACCCGATCCGCAAAGCGGACTAACGGCACTTAAACTTCCCTGCGGAAGAGGATTTACCGTAATCGTCGCTGTGCCTCCTGTAAAACCAGTATTTCTAACACAATTGGCATCTGTAACCGAAACTAAGGTATAAGTCGTAGAAGCCGTAACCGGAGTGGTAAATGGTGCAAAAGCAGTTCCGCTCACAACTCCTGTCGCCGTGCGATCTGCTCCACCGTTTTCTTTGTAAACAACTGTATAAGGACCTGTTCCTATTGAAGCAGTAAATGTCAACTGACCTGTACCGGATCCACAAAGCGGACTAACCGCAGTTAAACTTCCCTGCGGAAGAGGATTTACCGTAATCGTTGCTGTGCCTCCTGTAAAACCTGTGTTTCTAATACAATTGGCATCTGTAACCGAAACTAAAGTGTAAGTTGTAGAAGCCGTAACCGGAGTGGTAAATGGTGCAAAAGCAGTTCCGCTCACAACTCCTGTTGCTGTGCGGTCTGCGCCTCCATTTTCTTTATAAACAACTGTATAAGGACCTGTTCCTATTGAAGCAGTAAATGTCAACTGACCTGGACCCGATCCGCAAAGCGGACTAACGGCACTTAAACTTCCCTGCGGAAGAGGATTTACCGTTATTGTCGCTGTACCGCCAGTATAACCAGTATTTCTAATACAATTAGCATCTGTAACCGAAACTAGAGTATATGTTGTAGAAGCTGTAACAGGAGAAGTAAATGGTGCAAAAGCAGTTCCGCTCACAACTCCTGTTGCTGTACGGTCTGCTCCACCGTTTTCTTTGTAAACAACTGTATAAGGACCTGTTCCTGTCGAAGCGGTAAAAGTCAGCTGCCCTGCACCTGATCCGCAAAGCGGACTAACGGCAGTTAAACTTCCCTGCGGAAGAGGATTTACTGTTATGGTTGCCGAACCTCCTGTAAAACTAGCATTGCGTATACAGCTGTTTGATCCAGTAACCGAAACCAAAGTGTAAGTTGTAGAAGCCGTAACCGGAGTGGTAAATGGAGTAAAAGCTGTACCGCTTACAACTCCTGTAGCCGTGCGGTCTGCTCCACCGTTTTCTTTGTAAACAACTGTATAAGGACCTGTTCCTGTCGAAGCGGTAAAAGTCAGCTGACCTGCACCTGATCCGCAAAGCGGACTAACCGCAGTTAAACTTCCCTGCGGAAGAGGATTTACCGTAATCGTCGCTGTGCCTCCTGTAAAACCAGTATTTCTAATACAATTGGCATCTGTAACCGAAACTAAGGTATAAGTTGTCGACGCCGTAACCGGAGTGGTAAATGGAGTGAAAGCGGTTCCGCTTACAACTCCCGTCGCTGTGCGGTCTGCTCCGCCGTTTTCTTTATAAACAACCGTATAAGGACCTGTTCCTATTGAAGCAGTAAATGTCAGCTGACCTGCACCGGATCCGCAAAGCGGACTAACTGCAGTCAAACTTCCCTGCGGAAGAGGATTTACTGTTATTGTTGCCGAACCTCCTGTAAAACTAGCATTGCGGATACAGCTGTTTGATCCAGTAACCGAAACCAAAGTGTAAGTTGTAGAAGCCGTAACCGGAGTGGTAAATGGTGTAAAAGCTGTACCGCTTACAACTCCTGTAGCCGTGCGGTCTGCTCCACCGTTTTCTTTGTAAACAACTGTATAAGGACCTGTTCCTGTCGAAGCGGTAAAAGTCAGCTGACCTGCACCTGATCCGCAAAGCGGACTAACCGCATTCAAACTTCCCTGTGGCAGAGGATTTACTGTTATGGTTGCTGTACCACTTGTAAAACCAGTATTTCTAATACAATTAACATCGGTAACTGAAACTAAAGTATAGGTTGTTGAAGTTGTAACCGGAGTGGTGAACACATTAAAAGCTGTACCACTCACAACTCCCGTCGCTGTACGGTCTGCTCCTCCATTTTCTTTATAAACGACTGTATAAGGACCAGTTCCGATTGACGCGGTAAAAGTTAATTGACCGGCTCCTGTCACACAAAATGGACCATTTGCTGTTAGACTTCCCTGCGGAAGAGGATTTACCGTTATTGTTGCTGTACCTCCAGTAAAACCTGTGTTTCTAATACAATTGATATCCGTCACTGAAACTAAGGTGTAAGTTGTCGATGCCGTAACCGGAGTCGTAAATGGTGCAAAAGCTGTACCGCTTACAACTCCTGTTGCGGTGCGGTCTGCTCCGCCGTTTTCTTTATAAACAACTGTATATGGACCTGTTCCCGCTGAAGCTGTAAATGTCAACTGACCCGGATTTAATGAACCGCAAAGCGGACTAACGGCAGTTAAACTTCCCTGTGGAAGAGGGTTTATCGTTACAGTTGCACTGACATTTACCGCATTTGAACAAGCGGCTATTGCTGGTGAAGCTCCTATAGTTACACTTCCTGAGGCTATATTAGTTACTGTTATAGTACTCGTTCCAACATTTGTAAATCCAGTTGCAGTAAAACTTCCTGTCCCCGCTGGAGATACTGTCATTGTAGCTGTATCACTTCCTGCTGGATTACTTCGAGTATAGGATACTGTGTAAGTTCCGGCAGGCAAAGAAGCTGCAGGGGTTGTTGATACTGCAACCAACGAAGATCCTGTACAAACTGCTCCTGGAGTAAGAGTTGAAATACTATAAGTGGGGCAAGTGTAAGTTAATATAACCTCACCACGAGCTCCTGCTCCACCAGTACGTGCAACAGTAAGACTACTCGCTACAGCACCTCCTCCTGCACCTCCTCTCACTAATCCAGGATTTCCATCTATATTCGCTCCAACGATACCCACGATACCACCTCCACCAGTCCCAGGATTGGCGACATTAGGATTGGCCCCATTTCCTCCTCCTCCTGAACCAACTGCAATAGTTGCCAATCCCTCGCCTCCTGCCGCTCCATTTGATCCGGAAGTTCTTGTGGTACCAAATGAATCTGTATTTGCCCCCCCTAATCCAAAAGTTCCACCATTTGCAACACCTCCTTTACCACCTGCTGCTAAAATTGTGGTATTAAATTCCACAATAGTAGAATTTCCTCCATTACCACCATTACCAGTAGTACCTAAATTCTGCGGTCCAACCGTAATATTATAAGTTGATCCTCCCACAAATGTAATATTATTTATAGCATAAGCTCCGCCGCCGCCGCCGCCGCCGCCAGTTGCAATTACACTACTAAGTGGGCCAGTATGAGCAATAGCCCCTCCTCCTGCTCCACCTGCTCCCCAAGCCTGAACGCTTACGTTGGCGGGAACACCGGCCGGAGCTATAAAGGTACCACTAGCTGTGAAAGTATGCGGCGCTTGCGCAATCAATGAAGAAGTATAGATAAAAAATAATATTAAAAAAAATTGAAGTTTCTTAAATTCAAGAAGGTTTGAACTATTTTTTAAGAAAAATATGTTGTGCAGTATAAATTGCAAAAAATTAGGCAGGGAGAGTAATTTTATTTTCATGTTTGGCGTTTTAAATAATTGAAAGTGAGACCGGAATTAGAGTCAAAGTCTTATAATTATTTAAATACCGTGTATTAAATAAGGAATACGGCAAATCGGTCCGAATTTCAAGAGAAATTCAGAAAATACATAAAGTACTTTTTTGCTTATTTAATTAGGCATTTAAATATTACAATAAGTCTTTAGGCGTATAAACAAATAAATGAAATGATCAATTTATTTTAGATAGATGCAGTTCTAGAAACATCTTAAAAAAATGGCTTTTAGAGTGTTTTTTGTCGCCAGTTTGTGCACTTTGACGAAAAATTACTACAACAAGGTACGATTTTATTTACATCGAAATAAAACTTTAACGTAAAAAGCTACATTTTAACACCTTTATAATCAAAACGTTCACATATAAGATAAATCTGTTAATTGAATTATTCTCAATTTCGAATTAATTACAAGTACTTATATATCATTATGTTAGGTGTAAATCTAAAAAAAATCAATTTTTGTCATAATTTATAAATGAATTCAAAAACTGGCAGGAATATTTTTTAGTAGTAAATAATTTTCTTACTTTGAACAAAACCACTTTCTAAAACTACTTTTAGTATCAAAACCTGATTCTGAATACCTAAATTTTGAATCGAAAAATTAGTATTTGATATCGATTTCTTTTTATAAATCTGCTTACCCAAAATATCGAAAATTACAACATCATCAATAGTATTATTTTTAGAATCTATATTGATGATTCTGTTTTTTACAGAAATTAAAAGATTAGTTTTTATACTGTCATAATTTTGTATTCCCAGTGCCTCATCGATAAACTTCAATACAAAACGTTTATTAAAAGTTCCTATTTCAGAAAAGAATTCATAAGGACATTCCTTTAAATTATAAACGGTATTTAAATCTTTGTCTTCTAAGTAAATATTTTGACCATCAAAAAATTCATCCTGCTGATCTATAGAAATGTTAAAAGTTCCCTCAATAGCAGTTTTAAAACCAAGCACAATAGAATCTGTATTATCAAAAGGCAGAGCTCGCCCTTGAATCGTTAATTTTTTATTTTCAACTACACTATAAAAATCGCCAGCTTGATTTCCGTTTATTGACCTCGCATCATACTCCAAGTCATATGAATTTGTTGCTCCATCGATGTATCCTAATAAAATCTGTTTAAAAAAACCATCTTTTGTTTTTAAGTCCAACCAAATACGATGTCTTTCCTGATCAGTTTCAAGTGTTTGCTTCTTATTACTTGATTTATAAAATTCCGTATTTCTTCCATGAATGCGCATGCTGTTATTAAACTCTACAGTTCCCGCATCTGTACTTTCTATAAAAAAAGCCTGTCCTGAAGCAATTGTACCGTTTGGAATTCTCTCATTTACTCCTGTACTTAAAGCACTAACTCCCACACCTCCAACTCTATTATAAACAGCATAATCATCATTTGAATATTTAAAATTGGCTACTGGTGTGTTATGAGTCCAGAAATAAAGTGCTCCTTTGGTTTTTGAGGTATTTTTTTTCAAAAAAGCATTTGCATCAACAGCTGACGGATAAGGATTCCCAATTAAACTATAACTGTCAGAAGCATTAAAATTTATCATGACTCTACCATTATTAGGTACACCTTTAAAAGCGGCTTCAAAAACTTCTCGCTCGGTTATTGAGAAATACTGAGGTGCTCTAATTGAATAACCTCTGCCTAAACTCATTAAGTTTGAAGGTTGCTCTACAATCCATTTTTTGTTTGTATCATCATAAGAGAAATATTTGTCTGAAAGTGTATATGGTGAAAAATCTACAAGACTCTGATTTTCAACTGGCGATGCCCAGCTCGTTAGATCGTATCTTGAGACTGGTGTTGTATTTCTTTTGAGATGAACTATCCCGGTATTTATCATATCATCATCAGATTGATATAAACTTGCTGAATTTTCTAAAACTAAAGTTCCCAATCCGGAATAAGAAAACTCCAATCCCAATGTATTATCGCTTAAAAGTGTTACTACTTTACCTTCATCTATTGTGCAGCTGCATACATCTGCGGCGGTAAGATTTGGATAATCACCTTTGAAAGCAATTTCTTTACCTCCGGACGGAAATCCCTTTGACCAGGAAAGGCCATTCCAAGTTGTAGAATCAAAGCATAATCTAATTCGAGCAATTCTATGTTTAGAAATTCCCGAAATAGAATTAAAATTACCTCCAATTACTAATTTAAAATCAGATGTAACAGCCATTACAAAAAGTTTGTTATTCAGCTGTGCTTCAAAAGAAGAATCATAACTTCCTGTTTTTAATAATCTTATTAAACGTAAGGAAGGAGTGTTTTTATAGGTTCCTGAAAAAGTACCGCCAACTAAAATTTTATCATCTGACTGTACCAAAATACTGCGCACATCTCCATTACTAAAACCTATTCCCGAATCAAAACTAATATCTAAACTTCCGTTAGGATTTAAACGCACTATTCGTTTTTGCGAAACTCCGTTGTAAGTTAAAAAAGCGCCTCCTAAAATTATTTTTTGATCTGATTGTAATGCCAGACTGTATACGTTTTTCTCAAAACCCAACCCTGTATTAAAACTGGAATCGACGCTTCCGTCTGAGTTTAATCGAATTAAACGAGAGTATGAATTCCCATTAAAACTTGTAAATCGCCCTGCGGCCAAAATTTTTGCATCGGGCTGAATTACAACAGCTTCAACAATATCATTAAAACCGCTTCCAACATTAAAACTGAGATCTCTGGAACCGTCTGGCATCAATCGCACAATCTTTCCCGCAGCAACACCACTATACGACGTAAAACTTCCTGTCGCAATTATTTTCCCGTCTGTTTGTGCTGTAAGTGTATAAACCTGACCATTAAATCCGGAACCAATATTAAAAGTATTATCCTGTAAGCCATCGGCAGAAATCCTAATAATGCGATTAGAGGCCGTGCCATTATAATTTGTAAAATTTCCTCCGAGAATCATTTTTCCATCTGCTTGTAATACAGCAGCTTTTATTAATCCACTTGCTCCAGATTTTCCCGCATTAAATGTATCGTCAATCGAACCGTCTTCCTGAAGTCTGGCAATTTTAGAAACAGAAGCTCCATTAAACTTATTAAAATTTCCTACCACTATTATTTTTTTATCTTCTAAGGGCAGGATATTTAAAACAGAATTATTAAACCCAATTCCAGCAGCTAAATAAGAAGCATCATGTTCACCATCTGAATTAACTTTTGCCAATCTTCCTTGATTTAATCCATCAAAAACAGAAAATGAACCTCCAATAAACCATGATCTTTCACTATCAACAGCCAGCGCCAGTACAGAAGCAGATCCAGGTCCGGATCCTAAATCAAAATCAGTTTTAATGGTTCCATCTGCATTTAAGAGAAAAACTCGATTTACATTTACGCCATTGTAGTTTCCTGTAAAAGAACCCCCAATCATAATGTTTCCTAGATCATCTATTTTTATGACTTCAACAGCGCCAGAATTTAAACCAGTTCCCGATAAAAAGTCATAATCTCGAGTGCCATCTTCGTTAAGCCTGACAATTCTATTGACAGCATCTCCATTAAAAGTTGTAAAATTCCCTCCAATTATAATTTTGCCGTCTGGCTGTATTTCAATATCATTTACATCATCATTAAAACCAGTTCCAATATTAAAACTAGAATCAATTGTTCCATTCGTTTTTAAACGGGCAATTCTATAACTAGAAGTTCCATTGAAAGTTGTAAAATTGCCGGCAATTAGAATTTTTCCATCAGATAATACTTTTGCGTTTGTTATATTTAATGAAGAACCAATACCGGTCTGACTTGCAAAAGAAGTATCTAAAGATCCATCGGGAAAAATTCGTGCAATCCTATTGACTGTAGAATTATTGAATTTTGTAAAACTGCCTACAATTATCATTTTCCCATCTGGCTGCAATGAAATATCATAAATAATACCAGTTGCAGCACCTATTGAAGTATTAAAAGAGTCATCATAAGATCCATCATTATTCAGTCTGATAAGCCGTCCTGCATTTATATTATTGTAGGAAGTAAAACTGCCTGCCGCAATAATTTTTCCATCAGGCTGCACAGCAGAGGCATAGACTTTATTATTAAAACCTATTCCTTTTCTGAAATTTTCATCAAGTGATCCATCAGGTTTTAATCTTGCAAAATAAGGACATGCAATTCCGTTAAGGCTTAAGTAGTCGCCTCCAACGATCAAATTATCATCTGACTGTAAGAGTACAGTTCGAACAGTATTATTAAATCCATCTCCACTCAGACCATCATCTAAAGTATTGAAGGTCTTATCGACTTTTCCTTGTTGTGCAAAAATTTCAATTTTAAAAGGGAGAATAATTAAAATTAAGGAGCATAGTAAATTTTTAATCAAAATCTAAAATATTAAGTTGTTAATTATTTGTAAGAATAAACTCAAAATTATAGATATTAATTAAAGTGTGCAATAACTAGATTAGGTGATATTTTAAAATAAAAAAACCCATTTATCGCAGTTGATAAATGGGTTTTTAAAGATATTTTTTTCCTGCTTAATGGAAAATAATTTTTCTGGAAGCTGTAAAATCATTTTCAAGATTGATTTTCACGATCAGCACCTGATTTCCAGCCTGCAGGTTTGAGATCTGCAGTTCCGGAGTTCCGACTTTTTTACTGCTGTGGATCAATTTTCCTGAGATATCATAAACCGTTACTTCTTTTATGTTTTCCTTAGAAGAAGTGATCTTAACTGTTTTGTCTTTTACCGAAACCAAAAGACCGTCTTTCAGGTTCTCAAAGTCATCGTTTCCTAGTGTTTTATTAACATAGCTTAAAACAAAACGGCTGGTAAAGGTTCCAACTTCGGTGGTAAAAGTGTAATTACCCGCAGTCAGGTCCTGAATTTTTCCGGTTGTTTTATCTTCAAGATAAACAGCCTGAGCGCCGAACAATCCCTCTGCAGTGTCTATGGCGATGGTAAAATCTCCGGCAGCGGTTGTTTTATATCCTAACGGAATTACCTCTTTCTCATCAAAAGGCATTGCACGTCCTTGAATGGTCAGTTTTTTGCTTTCGCTGATGGTGTAAAAGTCAACATACGAATTACCGCTGATTGTGGCCGCGTCGTAATTGGTGTCCCAGCTGTTTGTTGCTCCTTCAAAATATCCGAGAAGAAGCTGTTTGAAAGCGCCTTCGGTATTGGTAAAATTCAGCCAGATACGATTCTTATCGGCGTTATCTGTTTTGTAAAACTGTGTATTATTGGCGTCGATACGCTGTTCGTTAGTAAAAACTACAGCCGCAGCGCTGTTTGGTTTGGCAAAAAAGGACTGTCCTGCTCCAATATATCCTGAAGGTCTTGCACCGCCTGAAGGCGCCGCAATAGTTCCTCCCGATAAATTATAAACCGCATAATCACTCGATGAATAAGTTCCCCCGGTGCCGGTTGGAGAGGTATTGTGGGTCCAGAAATACAAGGATCCCAGGCTTAAATTATCACCTATTAATTTGGATGCATTCACAGCAGAAGGATATGGATTTCCGATCAGCGTCCATTTATTGGCCTGAGGCGTAACGGAAATGTTTCCGTTGTTGGGAACACCTTTAAATTCTGCTTCAAAAACGTATGGAATAACAATGTCAAAGGTCTGTGGAGCTCTTACGCTGTATCCCTGTCCTTTTGCCATTGGAAGTGTTCCTCCGTAATTTACCACCCATGGAACAGCAGCAGAAGCATCATAGCTGTAATATTTATCGGCTAAAGTAAGCGGTGATAAATTGTTGAGTGTAAAACCGGGAGTTGCCGTCACGGGCGATGCCCACTGGGTTAAATCATAACGTCTTACAGAAGTTTTTCTTTTATAGGTAATATTTCCCGTATTGACAGAACCGCTTGTAGTGGTCTGAAGAAGACTTGAGCTGTCCTCAAAGATTAAAGAACCCGAAGCGCCTACCGTTACGGCATTGGTCACTTTTAGGGTATTGGTGGAATTTACCTTTAAAGAAGCTCCATTGTCTACTATAAGGGAATGAACAATATATTCTGTATTGGTTCCTGAGATAACTGCTCCATTAGGCGCACTTGAGATCTGCACGCAGTCTGTCGAAACCGGAACACCAGACGGGGTCCAGTTTGAAGCTGTATTCCAGTTCCCGCTTGAACTTCCGTTCCATACTTTTGCAGCGGCAGCATTAATAGTCACCGAAGCAGCATTGGATTCGCATCCTGAACTGTTTTTTACTTTAATGTTATTGTATGCTCCCGCCGAAAGACCGGTAAACACACCTGTAGTATTGGTAAAAACTGTACCGTCGATACTGTAAGTGATTCCCGCTGCAGGAGCAGGAGAACTGATTGTGATGGTTCCCGTTAAATCCCCGCACGTTGGCTGTTTGGTTACGCTGGCAGTTGGGGCAGCGGGTTGTAGAATGGTTGTAGTTGCTATATTATTACCGTAATCAGTTCCAGAAATATCTTCGATCACATTCAAAGAAGGATCAGTTCCAGTCACTTTTGCTGAATTTATAACTCTTCCGGCGGCTACGTCTGCTGCGGTAATTTTATACGTTCCGGTTATGGTTGCAGTTGCTCCTGGAGCTAAACTTGCGATGTGATTTCCTGAAAGTGTCAAGGTAGGTAATGGATCAGAAATGCTAATATCCGTAATAGGTACATCTCCTGTGTTTTTAACATCAAAAGTATAATTAATGTTAGTTCCTACTTTTCCACAAGATGATAATACGGCACTTTTAACTAAGCTTAATTCTGCTAATTTTAGAGAATTTGTATTAAAAGCAATAAAAGCACAATCTGAGCTTCCTGAAAAAGTTACTACAAAGCGATCTACTAAAGAAGCATTGGCAGATGTAATTCCCATGGAACCTATTTCAATTCCCAGCATTCTTATATTTCTAGTTTCAGCGGGAGTAAAGGCAACGGCACCGTTATCTGCTCTAAATAAATCTAAACTATAAGTTCCAATTGCAGGAACAGATCCAAATGCAACAGATATTTCTGTACCAACGGTATTGCCGGAGGCGTCAATAAATTTGAAAGTGTCGGCAGTAGATCCTGTCTCTGCAACCTGAGTTACAATCAAATCTGGAATATCATCATTAACTCCATTTACATTAATATTATTGGTACCGATTTTAAATTCTGCAGTACCAGATTTAATATTGGCGATTCCGGTTCCTAAACTCAAACCGTTAACTCCGTCTGTTAGCCTTGAAGCGAGTTCTGCTCCAGTAGAAACAGATCCGGCAAGAGGCGGTGTTAATTTTGCTGTAGTAGGTAATCCATCTATCATAGATCCCTGCAAGAAATACGTACTGGTAGTTTGTCCCAGAGTCTGTATTTTTAAGGCTCTAAATTTTTGAGTATTAAATGTAACTGAATTGGCTGTCAAAACATTATCATCTACACCAGTCGAATAAGTTTTGCCATTCCATGCAAATGCTAAAAGATTATTAGCCGTATCTGGCCTGTTACCGAGACCTGTTATGCCGCTAGACGCCCAGAATCCTTTCCAGTCTGTGTATATTTGGGTAACATTGTTGGATTTAGTCTGACCGATACTTTTGAATGAAATCAGTAAAAAAAGTAATATTGTTTTATTTAAAAATTGATGATTTGTGGGGTATGTTTTTAGGGACATGTGGCAAATAAATTAGGTTTTGGTTACTTAATAGCTGCTAATATTTGTAGGTTTAAAATCAATAATTCTGTTTAATTTTATTAACGATTTGTTTTTACATGCAAAAATCCAACAACTTTCGTTGTCGGATTTTGCTTATTATTTTATGGTTATTGTTTATTTAAATATGATCTTCTTGGTTGTACTGAAATCATTTTCAAGACTTACTTTTACTAATAATACTTGATTACTTGATTGTAAATTTGATATCTCCAATTCAGTTGTTCCTATTTTTTTCTTCGTATAAATTATTTTTCCAGATATATCATAAATTGTTATATCCTTTATGTTTTCTGTTGATGACGTAACATTAATTATTTTGTTTTTTACCGAAACCAAAAGGCCGCTTTCTACATTTTCGAAATCATCATTTCCTAATGTTTTGTTGACATAGTTTAAAACAAAACGATTAGTAAAAGTTCCAATTTCTGTATTAAAAGTATAGTTGCCTGTTCTTAAATCCTGAATTTTTCCTGTTGTTTTATCTTCAAGATAAACAGCCTGATCATTAAAAATACCTTCGGCACTGTCTATACTAATTGTAAATTCTCCAGCTACCGTACTTTTGTATCCTACAGGAATGCTTTCTGAATTATCAAACGGCATAGCACGTCCTTGAATAGTCAGCTTTTTACTGTCATTAATTGTATAAAAATCAACATAAGAATTACCGCTGATAGTTGATGCATCATAATTGGTATCAAAGCTGTTTGTAGCACCATCAAAATAACCAAGCAATATTTGTTTAAAAGCTCCTTCACCGTTGCTAAAGTTTAACCATAAACGATTTTCACCAACAGTTTCTGTTTTTTCTGTTTTGTAGAACTGAGTATTATTTGCTCCAATACGCACATCATTTGTAAAAAGTACTGGAACAGCATTGCTTACTTTAACAAAAAAGGCTTGGCCTGCAGCAATATACCCTAAAGGTTTTGAGCCCCCTGATGTTGCAGTTGTTCCTCCTGATAAATTATAGACAGCATAATCACTAGAAGAATAAGTCCCTTTGGTTCCAGTTGGAGCTGTATTGTGTGTCCAGAAATATAAAGATCCTAATTGCTTGTTTGCATCTATTAAATCTTTTCCCTTTACTGCAGACGGATATGGATTACCAATTAAATTCCATTTTCCTGATTCTGTTGCGATAGGGATATTTCCATTGTTAGGAATTCCAATAAATGAAGCTTGAAACACATAAGGTGTAGTAATGTCAAATGATTGAGGTGCTCTTACACTATATCCCTGACCCGTTGTCATTACCAAAGTTCCTCCGTAGTTAGCAGTCCATGCAGATGAAGCTGCATTATAGCTATAGTATTTATCTGCTAGGGTTTCTGGAGATAAACTATGCAGTGTAAAACCAGATGCTGTTGTAACTGGAGAAGACCATTGAGTTAAATCGTAACGTCTTACTTTTGTAGTTCGCTGCATTTCAAAAGAACTTGTGCTTCCTGTATATGCACTTGAACTAGTATTAGTTTGCATTAATGCTCCTCCATTTTCTATTAATAATTTTCCACCAGTTCCAACTGTGATGTTTTCCTCTACGGTTAATGTTTTATCTGTTGGAACTGTAAGTGTTACTCCAGGATTAATAGTACATGAACAAACCTGAATGTCAGATTGTAATGTTGTATTGCTGGAGATTGTAATTGCAGTCGTACTCGTTGGTGCCGGGCCAGTTCCATCATACACATTTGGAACAGAGATAAAATTAAAAGCCACATTTGCATCACCTCCATCTTCTCTAAGACGAATTTCAACTTTAGAATTTTTATTTAATAAATATGCCTGGCCACTATTAATTATTGAAGTTGCAGTAGTATATCCGTTTTGAGTAAATATTAGAATTCCATCAATATATATTTGAGCAACGTCATCACAGTTTACTAATTGAATTTGATATGCTCCACAAGGAAACCCTTGTCTTCTATGACTAGTTGTAAAATAATCTATTTGAATTGGTGCCCCTTGCCAAATAGAAGCGAATGATGGCGATTTTGTTTTGTTCCAGTATGTCTGGCTGTTTACATTAAAATTCGGATCCACATAAACACCAGCATAACTGTTAGCACCTCCGTTAACATTAGTCATGTCAGGAATATTCAAATTGCTTTCTGTAAAACCATACACATTCCAAACATTATCTCCGTAAGGTAGTTTAGGATCTCCTTTTATCAATCCGTATGAAATAGTGGTACGTGCGTCTCCATCATTTTCAAAATATTCTAATATAAAATCATGAGATCCAGCTGTCAATGTATATTGTACAGAATTTGCTGTGTAGCCATGAGTCGTCCAGTTACCTACTACCAGCGTTCCGTCTATGTACAATCTTGTACCATCATCACCACCAATAGTTATATTATAAATACCTGCCGCAGTTGTAGTTTTCATTTTATAGCGAACGAAGAATTTATCTACAGGTGGAGTTCCGCAAATGTTAGTTGTTGCACCGCTTACAGCACCTGCACCAACATTTCTGTCAAATTGAGCAGCCTCGGTTACATTTCCTATAAATACATTTGTTGCACTTGCCGGAGCATCTGTTACAGCTGGATTAGGAATAGCTCCTGTCCATTTGTACACATAACCAATCCAAGAATTTACTCCAAATGTAGTTTGATCTCCCTGCTCACATATAATAATTTCATCGGCCCCCATATCTGGTACAGATGTGCTTCTTGTTTCACTATCAATATCAGTTGTAATGCCTGCTATTGGAGTTCCTTTAGCATGTATTCCAGAATTTGTTGTATTTTGAACCAAGTGATAATCTGTTGTTGAGATAAATTTTGGTTCTACAGAAGTTGAACCTGCCTCTTTTGTTGTTGCTGTCTGCCAGTCACTTACGCTTGTATTATAAGTTGCGTCTATCAATCTCGCAGAGAAAAAGGAAGCAATGTTAGATACATAGTGATTGTTGTTGCTTAACACTGAAAATGCCGAACTGCCAACTCTTGTAAAAATAGTATATTGATTTCCTGTAGTTTGAATGTTATGAAAAATATTATTTCTAACCTCTAATGATGAACCATTTGAAACAAATAAACAAGCTCCTCTACCTGCAGAAGTTCCTGCATTCATTACAATTGTATTGTAATAAATTTTATTTGATGCACCACTATTTAAAAAAATACCGTGACCTTTAGCCTGAAAATTAGAATCGCTGTTATCTGCAGTCGTTCTTATATTGCTTATAAAGTTGTTATAAACAAGATTATCTCCACTATCTAAATAAATTCCGGCACAATACGTATTTTGTGTGGTGTCGTATACATCCTTAATTGTATTTCTAAAAATTGCCCCCTTACTGTTTCCAAGTATACTAATTCCAGCATGATTTGCTGTTGTAGTTTGAGAATCAGTTTTTATTAGACCTGAAATTAAGTTTCCAGAGATTTCATAATCTTTGGCATTTCTAAAGTTAACACCAACATAAGGCTTGTTTGCATTTGTAGTTCCTCCAATAATATTGTCCTGAATTTTCCAGTCTGATGACAATAAAGTACTATTTCCATTTAAATATATTGCCTGACCAGCTCCTGTGAAAGTAACATTTTTCACTAAAGTTGTTGAGTTCGCAGCTTCTGCCTCACTGCTTACGCTACTTGTTCCTCCTGCAAAAACGCCTACAGAGTAATCGTAGCTCCCTTTAGCATATTGTTGTAATGTTAAATTTTTAATTTCGTTACTAAGCGCACCGTTACTAGAGTTTTGACTGGCAATCCAAATAACGGCTCTATTATTATTAGATTGGTTATTGTTGAATATTGTTAAATTGTTTGTAGTAGTTGAATTATTACTTCCATCAAAAACAACATTGTCAACCCCATTTAGTTTAAAAACAGCCTCAGCATTATTACTTGAAGTAGTCCCTGTAATTGTTACCGTTCTTCCAGTGTTTGGTCTGATAGTAAGTTTGTTAGTAGTGTTTCCAGTATATGAATTAATTACTATCGGAAAAGTTTCGCTTGTACTTGTGTTGTAAGCAGTATTATCAAGTAAAAAATTAACTGCTCCAGATGAACCTACAGTATTAATTGCTTTTACTGCATTTGTTATCGTTGGAAAGCTTGCTGTGGCAACACTTCCAATAACATAATTTCCAATCATCGGAGAAGGCACTTTTGTTATTGTACCTCTTAATTTTAATAAATTGGTATCCATTAATTTCCAATTTCCTCCGTTGTAAGCAAAAAAGCGAATGTATAGTTTTTCACCAGCATTTACAGCAATATTTAAGCCTGTTAAATTTCCTGAGGTCGGAGTATTAGTAGACACAGCAGTACCATTAACGGTAACAAGTGTAGTTGGACTTGAAAAATTAGCTTGTTTCGAGTATTGTACCTGATATGATTTTGAATCTCCTTTGTAAGTAAAAAGAATTTGATTCAATGTAAATGTCCCGTCTAATATCGGATTTATAACTATTTGAAAATATTTGCCTGTGTTTATTGTATTGGCTGTAGGCCATCCTGTACCAATAATCCCATCGTAAGAGGCAGTTGGTCCAGTAGTTAGACCTGCACCAGTTACATCACTGGCAAGAATATAATCATTTAAAACTGTCGGTTTAAGATCAGTTGAACCTGTCCACTGAACAAGATCAGTTTGAGCAAACCCAAAAAAAGGCAACAATAAAAATAAAAGTAAAGTTTTTTTCATGTTAAATGTTTTCTATCAAGTTGTTATGCTGGCATAGGATTTTTTGCCATCGCAAAGATAGATACATCTACGTGCTGCTAATAATAAGGGTTTTGGTTATGGCTATATAATCGATCAAAGTGTTAAAAAAATCGATAAAATGCATTATAAAAACGCAGTATTTGTGTTATTTCCTATAAATCATAAAGTTAAAATATAAGAAAAATCACAAAATTTAACACTTATCAAAGTGCTTTTTTGAGATTTTGGAATGAAAAACGCGAGTTAAGGTGATAAATCATCAAAATTGTAATAAATTATAACCAATAGTTGTTGGTTAATAAATAAGTAAATTAATACAGTTTTTATTTAAAAAAATAAGATTTTTATGTAAGTGTAAAAATGAAGATTTTCTGAAACAAAATTGTAACCTAACTCGTTTCTAACACTTTAACTTTATCGTAAATCAAATTACTTTCATATCCGCGTCGCAGCAAATAGTCACAGAATTTTTTTCTCTTTTTTAAGTTATTTTTTTCCTGAAGACTATCCCAAAATCTTTCAGAAAGCTGGTCAAATGTTGTAATATATTCTTCAGCCGAAATTTCTTTTAATGCAAGTGTAATATTTGTACTAGAAATCTGTCTTGCTTTAAGCTCATTTGTAATCCTAATTTTTCCCCAAAATTTAATCCTGTGCTTGCCTCTCGCAAAGCTGCAGGCAAAGCGCGTTTCGTTAAGAAAATTTCCTTCAATAAGCTGAACAACAATATTATCTATTTCATCAGGAGCCATTTTTAAACTATATAATTTAGAAATTACTTCGGCATGACAGCGTTCCTGATAGGCACAAAAGTGCTCTAATTTTTGTAATACTTGTTTTTGATTAAAATTGTCATTCATCGGTTTTTTCTTTCTTTTTAACTTTTATTGCTAAATATATGTAATTTTCTTTCAAATTTTAAGACTTATATTTAATATTTCTCAAAATTAAGCTTTATAAAATGTTGTGTATGTGCTTATTTATAATATTTTTGTGAGATACGTCTGAATGTTTATTAGCGCTTAAACAAAACTTTTTAAACATCTGACAGTTAGGTTTTAAAACCAAAAACAAAAGTACTTCGTATATATTATAAAGTGCTATTTTTTTTGCTTGTTAAGACCTCCAAGAACAAATTTATAACAAATACCACGCGACTATGATTAGAAAATTACTTTTACTCATCATTTTAATTATTTTTCCTACGCTCACTTTTGGGCAAACTTTTACTGATAATGCAGTTGGCACTCGAACATGGACTGTTCCGAACGGTGTTACAAGTATTACTGTAGAAATTTGGGGAGGAGGAGGAGCTGGAGGAGGTTCACAGAATGGCGGAAGAGGTGGATCTGGCGGCGGCGGCGGCGGTTATTCAACAAAATTAATAAATGTCATTCCTGGACAAGTTATAAGCTATACAATCGGATCTGGTGGTACTGGAGGAACAGGGACCGGTGGTAATGGAAATCCTTCAACTTTATCACATACACAATCAAGTACTACAATGAGTGTTGGTGGTGGTATTGGTGGAAAAGTCTCCACCAATAGTGGAACAGTAACAGGAAGTGCTGGAGGGAATGCTTCAGGAGGAGATACTAATAGAAATGGAAATACTGGAGACAACGCTGGAGGTAGTGCCGGGGCTGGAGGAGGTTCTGGACCAGCACCTGGAGCGAACGGAGGTGGAGCCGGCAGCAGTGGAGACGGAGGTGACGGATCTATTGGCGGCGGCGGCGGCGGCGGTCAAAGAGGATCTTTCTCATTTACAAATAGATCTGGTGGTAATGGTGGAGCTGGGCGAGTTCAGTTCACCTATACAACAGGAGCCTATAAAAGCAGAATTATATCTGCAAATACAGGATCTGTAACTTGGTGCGCTGGCGAAACAAGAACAGTAACTGTTGATATTCAAAACGTTGGAACTGCAACATGGGTTGACGGTACAGGAGGAGCTCCAGATTTTAACATCGGTATTAAATGGAATAACGGAACAGGAGGCAGCTGGGACGATTATAATGTAAGAGTTAATGCTGGAAATTTAGCTTCTGGTGCTACGCGAACTTATACTTTTAATATTACAGCTTCGAATAATATTAATACTCCACAACCAGGCTTTCCAGTGACTGGTTATACAACACCGTTAGATGGTGGTACAAACAACCTTACTTTCGATGTCGTATATGAAGGGGTTGCGTGGTTTGGAAATAACCCTGCTGGTGTTGGACCTGGAAATTCAACTTTTACTACTCCAAATCAAACAATATATCCTGCAACACCTGCAAACAGGACAACAGGATCTACTGCTGCTTCAGTTTGCCCGGGTACAGGAACAAATATTACAGTAGCTAATTCAGAAATAGGAGTTAGTTATCAATTAAGAGATGCAGCTAATAATCCTATTGGTTTACCAGTAGCTGGTAACAACGGTACAATTAATCTGCCAACAGGAAATCTTGCATCAACAACAACTTTTAATGTATTAGCTGTAGGATGCAGCAGTTCTGTACAAATGACTGGAACAGTAACAATTACAGTTAGTTCTGTAACAGGCACTCCGGTCGGAACCTATCTTTTTTGTATAGATAATACCAATTCTATGGCAACTGCCACTGTTAATTCAGGGCAACATGTTTTAGTTAATGTGACTAAAGGTTTTACATACACGTTTACTGTTGGTGATGTCTTTGCAGGTACCACAGTAAGTGAATATTTAGCCATTTTTGATGGTTCAAATAATGCTGCTATTATTACCAATAGTGGACCATCTGGTACTTCAATTGCAAATTGGGTTTCTCCATTTTCAGGACAAATTAAAATTCTTTTATCTGCAGGAGGAACTTGTTCTAACAGCGGAACAACAGGAGGTGCGATTACTTTAAATTTAATTGGAGTTAACAATACTGAGGATAATCAATTAGTTTCCGGAACAAATTCATGGATAGGTCACGTATACAATATTACTGGCGCTCCGCCGGCTACAAATGCTTCCAATGCCGCGCTAATTAATCCGAGCGGCTTACGCGGTTATGTTGGATATGTTACAAAAGCAGAAACTTTCGGAATTGAAAATTTTGGAGGTAATACCGCTTGTTATTCAACATTATCTAATGGAGTTAATAGATCTAACATTTATACTGAAACCTTTGCCGTTCGATATAGAATGCGTTCGACAAAAACCGGATGTTATATGGTTACTGTTAGAGGAGATGACGGTGTTAGACTTTTTGTAGATGGTGTTAGTGTATTTGATGCCTTTACTGATCATTCTACTCAAACATTTGGAAACGTAATGGTAAATTTGACAGGGAATAGCGAATTAGTATTGGATTATTATGAAAACGGTACTGTTAATGAAGTTTCATTCGATATGGTTGCTTTTGATAATACGACCAATACGGTTACTCCTGCTTCAAGAACTTTATGCAGTGGTCAAACACAATTGCTTGATGGTTCTGCGTATTTATATAATGGAGGGGCAAATCCAACTATAAAATATCAATGGCAGAGCTCTACAAACAATGCAGCATTTTCTGATATACTAGGAGCCACTACAGAAGATTATACACCTCCAGCAGAAACCACCACCACAACTAATACTATTTATTATTACAGAAGAGCTGTATCTGCAACAGCATCAAACGCAGGCGCTTGTATTTATTACAGCAATAGTGTAGCTATTACAACAAGTCCTGGTGTTCCAGTTTTTGCTGCAGCAGCAACAATTAGCGGAACAGCAGGACAATGTAACGCTTCTACAGGTCAAGTTTATTCGATTGCAGCAGCAACAAATGCTGTCACATATACTTGGGTCCTTCCAACAGGATGGTCTATAACTGGAGGTTTTGGTACAAATAGCATTACAGTAACTACTGGAACTACTGGACAAAACGGAAATATTACTGTAGTTGCAGTAAATGGATGTGGTAATAGTACTCCAACTAAAACATTAGCAGTAACGGTTAGGGCATTACCAACGATTAGCAGTCATCCTTCTACTGCTGGACAAACTGTTTGTGAAAACACAGCTATTACTGCATTATCAGTAGCAGCCACAGCGGGAAGCGGTACTATATCAGATTACAAATGGTATAGCAATACTACAAATTCAAACACCGGAGGAACATTGGTAGCTACTAACACAAGTGCAGCAACTACTAATACATATACTCCTGCTAATACAACTGCAGGTACACTATACTATTATGTAATTGTAACCAACTCTAATGGATGTACTGTAACAAGTAACGTTTCTGGTGCCATTACTGTAAACCCAATTGCAACTTTAACTTTAACTACCGGAACTGCAAATCAAACCGTATGTGCAGGAACAGCAATCTCAAATACTGTTTACACATGGGGAGGAAGCGCAACAGATGTTACAGTGACCAATACAATTGGATTGACAGTAACTAAAGATTTAATTGCAAAAACAATAACCATAAGCGGCATACCAACTGCAACTGGAACTTATTCAATTGCTACTACTGGGCAGACTTCACCTTGTACTGCTGTTAGTCTTAGCGGAAATATCACAGTAAACCCAATTGCAACGTTAGCTTTAACTACTGGAACTGCAGATCAAACAATATGTGCGGGAACAGCGATTTCAAGCACTGTTTACACGTGGGGAGGAAGCGCAACCGATGTAACAGTGACCAATACAATTGGATTGACAGTTGTAAAAAATGGACCTGCAAAAACAGTAACCATCAGCGGTACACCAACTGCAACTGGAACTTACTCAATTGCTACTAATGGCCAGACTTCACCTTGTACTGCTGTCAGCCTTAGTGGAAACATCACAGTAAACCCAATTTCAACTTTAACTTTAACTACCGGAACTGCAAATCAAACCGTATGTGCAGGAACAGCGATTTCAAACACTGTTTACACATGGGGAGGAAGTGCTACAGATGTTACTGTTACCAATACAATTGGACTTACAGTAACTAAAAATGTTGCTGCAAAAACAGTAACCATCAGCGGTACACCAACTGGCGGAGGGACTTACTCAGTTGTCACTACTGGGCACACTTCACCTTGTACTGCTGTCAGCCTTAGTGGAACTATTACTGTAAATCCAATCGCAACTTTAGCTTTAACTACTGGAACTGCAGATCAATCTGTATGTGCAGGAACAGCCATTTCAAGCACTGTTTACACGTGGGGAGGAAGCGCTACAGATGTTACTGTTACCAATACAATTGGATTGACTGTTGTAAAAAATGCAACTGCAAAAACGGTAACAATCAGCGGTACACCAACTGCCGGAGGAACTTACTCAGTTGCCACTACTGGGCAGACTTCACCTTGTACTGCTATTAGCCTTAGCGGAACTATTACTGTAAATCCAAAACCAGTAGCCCCAACTGCCAGCGTAACCAAACAGCCAACGTGCGGGGATTTAACAGGAACTATAACAATCAGTTCTCCTGCTCCTGCAGCGGGAATCACTTACAGTATCGACGGTACAGTCTTTACCAATACAACAGGTGTGTTTACCGGTCTTTCGGCGGGAGCATACAATAACATTAAAGTAAAAAACAGTTCAGGATGCGAATCCAATGCTGCTTCGGTGACTATTAACGCTGCCGCTGCAAAAGTATGGAACGGAAGTTCAAGCGGGAACTGGAATACAGCTTCAAACTGGACCCCGTCTGGTGTTCCGGTTTCGACAGACTGCGTGCAGATTTCAAGTGCGCCTAATGGAGCAGTTATCTCAGGAACCAATACAGAATATATTGTTCATTCCCTTATAATAGACAACTCTGCTTCTTTAACGGTAAATTCCACCAATACCCTAAAAGTGACCAATGCCGTAACGGTAGGCGCTTCGGGTTCTTTAATCTTTGAGGACAGCTCAAGTCTGCTTCAGACCACCACAAGCGGTTCTGTCAATACGGGAAATATTACCTATAAAAGAAAAACTTCTGTAAGACGTTATGATTTAACCCAGTGGGCATCGCCCGTGACGGCAACTCCGGGTTTTACACTCAACAATTT
>NZ_MUHF01000016.1:140642-201569 GCF_002217435.1 Flavobacterium reichenbachii | reverse complement strand
ACCTCTCCAACCGGCACCGGGGGAACTTATTCATCGAGTGATTATGCGGTTTATAATTTATCGGGAGGAACTATTGCGGCGCCTTCAGGCGGTGCAAGACCTTCTGGATATATTGGAGCAGGACAGTCCTTTTTTGCCAAACCAAACAGCGCTGCGGCTGTAGTTTTTACTAACGAACAGCGTATCGACGCCAATAATACACAGTTTTACAAAACAGATAACGCCGATAAGAATCGTATCTGGCTGAATTTTACCAATACCGAAGGCGCTTTCAAACAGCTGCTTCTCGGATATTTTGAAGGAGCAACAAACAGCTGGGACACCAATTACGACGCGGCCACAATCAGCGGTAATTCGTATGTTGACTTTTACACCATCAGCGAAAGCAAAAAACTGACCATTCAAGGGCGTGCAATGCCTTTTGATGAGAAAGAGGTAATTCCCCTTGGATATAAAACAACCGCTGCCGGAGATTTTACCATCGCCATAGACACTGCAGAGGGATTGTTCGGCGCTCAGGCTGTTTATCTTGAGGATAAAACAACCGGAAAAATTCAGGACCTGACCGCGGGTAATTATACTTTTACCACAGAAGTGGGAACCTTTACAAGCCGTTTTGTTTTAAGCTATGTTAATAAAACACTAGGAAACGATGACTTTGAGAACCTGAAAGACGGTCTTTTGGTTTCGGTAAAAGACAAAACAGTTAAGATCACTTCTTCTAAGGAAAACATAAAAGAAGTAACGGTTTATGATATCTCAGGAAAATTGATCCACAGCAGTAAAAAAGTCGGAACTCCGGAACTGCAGATCTCAAACCTGCAGGCTGGAAATCAGGTGCTGATCGTGAAAATCAATCTTGAAAATGATTTTACAGCTTCCAGAAAAATTATTTTTCATTAAGAAGGAAATTATCTTATAAAAAAAAGTCCATTTGTTTTACAGCAAATGGACTTTTTTTATAAATCTTAAAACTTAAGGTTTCTCAATTAAAATACTTACAGCATTTCCGCCAAAACCAACTGCATTAATTAATATTTTTTTAAGGGGTCTCGTTTGCTGTTTTTCTTTTGCAAAAGGCACTTCAATAAATTTATCGTGTTGTAACATCAAAAGTGCCAATTCTAAACTCAACATTCCAGATGCACCAAAAGTATGTCCTATTTTCCATTTATTTGTGGTTAACAAAGGCAGTTGAGATCCGAATACTTTTTCAATAGCTCTCAACTCGGTCAAATCTCCTTTTATAGTTCCCGGTGCATGCATTACTATTGCATCAACAGAATTGAGATCAACATCTTGCAATGCCATTTTCATTGATTTCTGAAAACAATCTGCCTCAGCAGAAATTGAGATATTATGTTCCAGAATTTCGGTTGCAAAACCAACTCCTGTTACATAGGCAATAGCATTTTCTTTTTCACCAGATTCTAAACAGCATATTCCTGCACCTTCTCCCAAAACCATCGTGTTTTGTGTTTTCTCAAAATCAAAAGCCAGGTTTGGCCAGGCTTCATCTTCCTTATTAATTCGGGAATAGATTTTTAAAGCCCGCATCTGCGCAATTGTAAAATCGGTCAAAGGCGCTTCACTTCCTCCAATCAAAAACTTATCAGACATTCCTGATTTTAACCACGCAACCCCATTTAATAATGCATGCAGAGCGGTTGAACAGGTTATCGAATGCGAAATTTCCGGACCCACACTTTGTAAATCATGTGCAATCCAAGAAGAAATATTGCCTAAAGTGGTAGTTGGAGAAGCCAGAGTCTGTGCTTTACCAGTATCTAAATATTCTTTATAATGTTTTTCGAACAAATCTGTAGCACCGCGTGATGAACCTATATTAATTCCGAAAACATCACTTTTGCTCCATCCCGCCTGCTCGACTGCTTTTCGCGAAGCTGCTAAAGCAAACAAAACAGAATTATCTAAAAATTTATATTTAATGTCCGATTCACGGACTTCAGCAACGATCTTTTTAGATTCGGCTCCGAGTGCTGCGACAAAGGTTTCCTGCTGATCTAGAAATTGTTTTGAGAAACAATGTTCATTATCCAGATAATTTTTCCACACCTCTTCTGCACTATTTCCTAAAGGAGAAATAGAAGAAAAGGCTGTTATTGAGATCTTATTATTCAATGTTTTTTCTTTTAACTGCAAAATTTGCAAGTTTCTATTATAATTAAACCATTTCTATTGCTTCTTCAATAATCGAATATACTTTCTGAAGCTGTTCCTCTGTCATAATGTAAGGCGGCAGGATATAAACAATGTTTCCAACAGGCCTTAAAACAACTCCTTTTTCAATAAAGAAATTATACAATTTTGTCCGCATCGAGCCATAATAACTTTCTTCTGAATCCGATTTGATTTCTACAGCAAAAATAACCCCTAATGTTCTTGCGGTTATTACTTTTGAGTGCTTTTCAATTTTCTTTTGAAATGTTAAATGGCTTTTATTAATTCTTTCAATATTATCCTGCATTTCTTGGGTCTGCAGTAACTCGACACTTGCCAAAGCCGCAGCACAACCCGTTGGATTTGCAGTAAAAGTGTGTCCGTGAAATAATGCTTTATTGATATCATCATCATAAAAAGCATCAAAAACTTCTTGTGTAAAAGTTGTAATAGCCATCGGAATTGTTCCTCCCGTCAAGGCTTTAGACAAACAAATCATATCCGGATCAGCCTCTACATAATCCATTGCAAAGGTTTTTCCTGTTTTGCCAAAACCTGTCATCACTTCGTCGGCAATTGTCAACACTTTGTTGTCTTTACAAATTTGAATCAATTTTGCTAAAGATTCTGGTTCATACATCACCATTCCCGCTGCACCTTGCACCAAAGGTTCAAAGATAAATCCGGCGCAATTATAATTTTTAATCACATTTTCTAAAGCGTCAAAGCTGGTCTGCTCCTGCCCTTTTATCGGAACCGGAATTCGGACAACATCTATAAACATTCCTTGAAAAGCTTGCGTATAAAATGAAATTCCGCTTGCCGCCATTGCAGCAAAAGTGTCTCCGTGAAAAGCATTTTCAAAGGCTATTATCGTAGTTCGTTTTTCATTTTTATTGAAGAAATACTGCAATGCCACTTTAATTGCTACTTCAACAGCGGTAGAACCATTATCAGAAAAGAAGATTTTCTGCTGATTCTTAGGCAGGATTTCCATTAGTTTTTCGGCCACTTTAATCGCTGGCTCATGCGTAAAACCTCCAAACAAAACATGTTCTAAAGTGGTTAGCTGCTTGTAAATCGCATCGGCAATAAATTTATTGCTATGCCCAAACGGATTTACCCACCAAGAGGCAATTGCATCTATATATTCTTTATTGTTTTCATCCCAAAGTAATGCGCCTTCTCCTCTGGAAATTGCAATTGGGGTCTGAGAAGTTTTATGCTGGGTATAAGGATGCCAAAGATATTGGCTGTCTTTTTCTGTTAATGTCATTTTTTAGAGAATAGATTATAGAGTCAAGATGTAAGAAGAAAGACGCTATAGTTTCCGCAAAGATAAGAAAGTCTATTTGCTTACCCTCAATTCCCACCTCTATTCTATCGTTTCTTTACTCTATTTTTTACCAACAATTAGTGAGTTCAATCCTCTTTCTTCTTGACTCTTGCCTCTACATTTTCATAACCCAAGAAGGTTTTCTCGAAACAAATCGGCGTATTCTTTAATTACATTCTGATCAAAATACGGTTCTTCATCAATTCTTCCTATGCATTTTATTCCGGTTTTATTCAGAATCAAGCTTTCAGTCGATTTGTTTTCGCTTCCGCTAAAGATAATTCCCGCTACTTGAAAACCTCTATGCTGAATCGCTTCAATGGTCAGCAACGTATGATTAATACTTCCTAAATAATGTCTTGAAACCACAATTATTTTATAATCAGGCTGAATCAAATCTACAATTGTATCTTTCTCGTTTAACGGAACAAAAATGCCTCCAGCGCCTTCAATAACCAAATGATTTTCTGTTTTGGGTTCCTGAATTTCTTTTAAATCAATTGAAATTCCGTCAATTTCTGCAGCCAAATGCGGACTTGCAGGCGTATTTAATTCATACGCGTTTGGGAAAAATTGAGATTTTGAATTGGAAATTTTAGACTTTACTTTGTGAGTATCGCTAAGATCTAAATCTCCCGCTTGTATTGGTTTCCAATAGTCAGCTTCTAAAGCTTCAACCACAATTGTCGAAGCTACCGTTTTACCAACATCAGTAGAAATTCCTGTAATAAATATTTTCATAGTTTCTGTTTCTCAAGAATATTATTTCGCAGAGGATTCACGGAGAAAACGCAGAGATTCGCAAAATTATTTATTCTTTGTGTTGCTTTGTATCTTTGCGAACCTCTGCGAAATAATATTCGTTGCAAAAATACCAATAAAAACAACAAACCCATCAATTACGATGGGTTCTGTTTTATTCTTCTTTTAGTTCGTCGATTACTTTTCTGATTTCTTTGGCATATTTTCCGTAAAATAATTTTGTATGTCCTTCAGTCATAAACCACATCAAAATGACAAATACAAATACAATCAAAATAACTATTACTAACACATATTCTTGATTTGTATTTGAAATAAGATTTAATAGTTTTCCTGATTTTTTACCTAAAGGCAATAAAAACATATAAAACAATCCAAAAGGAAAAAAGGTATAACTAGCAGATTTATAGGTCTCAATAAACAATCTTATATTATAGTATATTTCGTATAAATTATCTTTAGTTGATGTCGCAACATTTGCAAAATTTTTATAATAGATATATAATCTTATTGCAAATGCAATTGAGATTATTATTGAAACTGCATACAGCAAATAGTAGGCAAGAAAAAAACTATATTTCAAATCGATAAATAACGGAATTATCGGGACTAAAATCAACGAAATTACCTGAACGATCAATTCTTTTTTCAAATTTTTTCTAATTTTATCCAAAGGCATATTCACCGATTGTATTTTTTCTAAATTATTTGGAAGAACGATATTTTCAGTCTTTTCGTTATTCCATGCGTTTTGTATATCGTTAAAATCCATATCCTTGATTTTTAATTATTTCTTTTAATTTTTCTTTTGCTCTGTTTAATTTTACTCGGGCATTTCCTTCAGAGATCCCGAGATTTTCTCCTATTTCTTTATGAGAGAAACCTTCCAATTGATAAAAAATAATGGCTTTATCAATCTTCTCGAGTTTTTGCACTGCTTTATAAAAATGATCCAGCTGGTTTTCTTTTATATGCGAATCGCCTTCATCGTCTTTAATATTTTCCGAAGCAATTTCATATTTGTCAACCTTTCGCTTTTCTTTCCTGAGGAAAACGATAGCGGTATTTACCGCTACCCGATACATCCAGGTAGAAAACTGGCTTTCATTTCTAAAAGTGTCATACGATTTCCAAAGCTGGCAGACAATTTCCTGAAACAAATCCTGCTGATCGTCATAGTTGTCCATGTACATCTTAGAGACTTTGTACAGAATCCCTTTGTGACTTTCTATCCGATTTAAAAACTCTTGTTCTTTCTCTTTCAAAATAGTTCTAATTCGTTACTGGTTTTACACTATATCCTGCTTTTCTTAACAAATTAATCACTCCTTCATCACCAGCCAAATGTCCTGAACCCACTGCTACAAATAAACTTTCTTTTTTCATCATTCCAGGCATTTTTTGAATCCAATTTTTATTTCTATCGTCAAGTATCCATTTTTTGGCGTTTTTGCTCATTATATTCTCATTAGCATTATAAAGATTCATTACATTTTCAGATTTATAATCCTCAACCATCTTCTTCGTTTCTGCTTTGCTAAAACTTTCAACAGTTTCAATCAATTCAGAATCTGTATAAGCATTTGCCAGCATGCTTGACTGCACTTTTACTGTTTCTAAACCTTCAATAGTTTTATTTTCTTTTTTAGCTAAATCTATAAAATCAGATTCATATGATTTTAAAGTTTCACAATCAAAAGTTTTTATAGAAATAAAACCCATAATTGCCGCCAATGTAAAGCTATCCAATTGTTTAACTTTAATACCTGTATTCTTTTGTAAAATAGCATCTACTTTTGACAATTGCTCGGGTGTTAATTTCTTGCTTAACGGTTCTGAACCCATACCGGCTTTTTGAGCTTCTGCAAGTTCATTAGGATCTGATATATTAACCTCCAGTATTAACTTGTCTGACTTCTGGAATGCGCTCTTCGTTTTCTCTGCCATAAAATAATCTGATGGACAAATTCCATGAATTGTTCCATAAACATAAGAAGGTTTTGTTAATCCGTTTCCAGAAACTTCCCACAAAAGAGAATTTTCAAGTTTTGGCGATTTTGTTTGTGCTTGAGCCGTTCCGTTAAAAACTAATACAATTACTGCGATTGCTGATGTAAATAAATTTTTCATTTGTTGATTGATTTTGATTGATGATTTTGATTGATTTGATTTGATTGATTTGATTTGATTGATTTGATTTGATTTGATTGATTTGATTGATGATTTAAAAAAGCCTCTTATTATTTGCTGTATTTTTTTCGCTGCGAAAAAGCCAAAGAAGCAAAAAACAAACAAAGCATAATCAGAAGTAGATCTTTATTTGGTTTGTCTAAAATAAATTGGTTTACAAGAGAATATGCTAGTCCTGCAGAAGCTAATTGAACAAACAAGAAATTGAATATTTTTTCGCCTATTGATGTTGATGTAGTTTTCATAATTATTTTGGTTTATTTAATTTGATTGATGATTGAAACGTATTTTAGTATTTAGTGTGTTTATTTCTCTGCAAAGAAGCTGCTACTCCTATTACTAAACAGACAGCGATAATAATACCGATAATTTTTATTAAAAAGTAACTTACTAAACCTACTAAAAATCCTATTGAAGCATATAGAATACTTTTTGAAAAATTTTCTTTTGACGAAGTTGATTTTGATTTCATAACATTTCATTTTTTGATTACGACTCGTAAGTGACCAAACAATCAAAACGTTACAAAAAAATTTAAACTTTTTTTTAAAACCCAGTAAATACAGGAGATTACAACAGTTATTTTTTTCATTCCGCAGAAATACACAAAGAAAAAACACAAAGATTCACAAAATTTTCTTTGTGTGTCTTTGTGTTACTTTGTGTATCTCTGTGAAATAACTTAAAACAAAAAATCTCGTAATAATTCTAAAACCTGAATAATTTCTTCTTCAGAATTATAGCTGTGAATGCAAAAACGAAGTCGTTCCTGTCCTTCTGGAACAGTCGGTGACAATATAGCTTTTATATCAAAACCTTTATCCTGAAGTTCCTGAGCTAAATTTTTAGCATTTTGATTTCCGGGAATAATAGCAGACTGAATCGAAGATTTACTTCTAACAAACATTGGCTTTAAGCCTAATAAGTTTTTCTGCTGATTAAAGAAAACGATATTCTGACGGAGTTTGTCAATCGATTCTTTTTCAATTTCTAATTGCTGGTAAGCTGTCAAAATTGTAGACACAGAATGTGGAGAAAGTCCGGTAGTATAAATAAAACTTCGGGCAAAGTTTACTAAATATTCTTTGAGTTCAAGACTTCCTAAAACAGCTGCGCCATGACATCCTAAACCTTTTCCAAAAGTCATAATTCGAGCAAAAATGCGGTTGTGCAATTGCAGATACTGCATTAGTCCTTCGCCCATTTCGCCAAAAACACCCAAAGTATGCGCTTCATCAACAACCAGATAACAATTGTACTTTTCAGAAAGTACCACAAGTTCTTCTAAATTTGGACTATCTCCATCCATAGAAAAAACAGTTTCAGTAACAATGTAAATATTTGTATCAGGGAATTTTAAAATCAGGCGCTCTAAATCTTCAAAATCATTATGGCTGAATTTATAAGATTTAGCATTTGACATTGAAATGCCGTCACGAATTGAGGCATGACTTAACTCATCATATAAAATAACATCATTTCTTTGCGGTACAGCGCTAAAAAAACCAACATTGGCATCGTAACCCGAATTAAAAATTAAAGCAGATTCTGCCTCATGAAATACCGCGATAAACGATTCTGCAATTTGATAAAGAGAATGATTTCCAGAAATTAATCTCGAGCCTGTTGCCCCGTTCTGGATAATATCATTTTCGATCAAATAATGATGCGACTGTTTAAAGATAGTTTCCGATTTTGAAAAGCCAATATAATCATTCGAAGAAAAATCAACCAGATTATTAAAACTTGGCAATTGTCTTAATGAATTATTATGTCTTCGAGCTTCAAGTTTCTGATTTAGATTTTCTGGTAATTTCATAAAAACAAAGTTAAAAAAAAATAAAGGGATGTAATACTATTTTACTAAACAGAACTACGCCTACTACATTCTAAAGAATAGAACTACGAATTCTACTAACCAAATAAATTATTGTTTATTGATTTTTTATTATTGTTTATCGATAATTTTAATATATTTACGCCGAATAAAAATCTAAAGAGTTATGAAAAACAACAACAGATTAGTTACCGTACTTTATATTATCTCGCGATTAAGTTTTCGCGCTTTTCAACTTTTCTTATTATTTGCCCTAATTTTTGAATGCATTCCAGATGGCAGTTTAGGAAGCTACAATTCTAATAGTCATCATTCTAAGGGATATCAAATAAATACTCACATTCAATTGAATATTCCGGACACACTAATTTTTTACAACAATAAAGAAGCAAGAACAGCTGGATCCATATTAAAAACCGGGGATAAAGAATTCGATAAAGATTTTAGTGAAATAAAAAACGATAAAAAAATAAACAAAACTTATCAAATCAATAATTTTGACGTTTATAGTATTAGTGATCACGATTTTAATACCAAAAAGGAATTTAACAATGTAGAACCACAGAATAACTTTTCGGATTTAAGTGTTATAGTTAATCCCAAAAATTACTTTTTAAAAGGTGCTTTATTAGTAAAAAACTATCTATCATTGGTTTTAGGATTATTTGTCAGCTATCAGCTTATGAGATTGTTTAAACAGTTAAGAACTGACTTTGCATTTGATCAATTACTGAATAAAAGAATTAGAAATATAGGATATTCGTTGGTATCATTTCAAATTATAAACATGACAATTAGCATTATAACAACGCAATATTTATCAACTATAAATTATTATCATTATATTCCAACAGTTGAAAACTCAAAATTTCAGTTTATGAATCTCAGTACTTATGTTGAATATAACTGGCAAACGCTTTTTATGGGATTGTGTTTGGTAGTTTTAGCAAAATTATTAAGCTATGGATATGACCTTCAAAACGAAAATGAATTAACAATATAATTATGCCAATCATCGTAAATCTTGATGTAATGCTTGCGAAAAGAAAAATGCGTTCGAACGAATTAGCAGAACGAATTGGCATTACTACAGCAAATCTTTCTATTTTGAAAACAGGAAAAGCAAAGGCAATCCGGTTTTCAACTTTAGAACTTATCTGCGAAATTCTTGAATGTCAGCCAGGAGATATTATGGAATTTGTAAAGGAAGAATAATTCTCATCTACACTACAGCTCTATTTTATATAAGAAGTATTTTTAAACTAAAAGCAACGAAATCATAAAAGCCGAACATTACTGTTCGGCTTTTTAATTTATTTAAAAATTGTCTCAGTGAACTAATACAATAATTTTTAAACTGCACTTATAAAAGGTGATTGTCTGCTAAATTTTGATTCAGCCATTTCCCTAATCATAAAACTTGCAATATCATATGCACTGATTTTATCGCCCAAACAGTCCTCAAGACTTACTCCTAATTCAGAACTAACATCTGTAAACTCAATAAACGGAACCCGAACTTGTGTCCAATTTATGTTACTTGCTTCCAATAAATCATACGCTTTTTGTCGGTCTTCCTGAATAACCGGAAAATTAGATTTCATCCATTCCGTAGCCATTTGGGTTTTGGTACTTTTTTTATCAAATGGAGTATCGATATTCAATCCTGCTAATAAAACATAACGTTTAATTCCGTAATCATTCATGATCTGCAAAATGTTATTTGTTGCCAAACTCGCCACAAGAGGTTCGTCTTTTCGCTGTCCGATTGTTGTAATTACAGCATCACAATCCTGAAGTAATAATTTTATAGCTTCGAGATCAAGCGCATCGCCTTTGATAATTTTGATTTGTGAACTTTGAATGGAGAAATTCTGCAGATTTCTAAGTAAAAGTTTAATAGTAAATCCTTCTTTTAATAACTGGTTTACAAGATAATTTCCAGTTCTTCCGCCACCGCCTAAAACGGCAACCTTATTTATATTTTTCATATATTCTTTATAAAATTTGACATAAATATTTTACACTTTATCAAGCCGATAAAGCGAGATAATAAAAGCTTACTGAGCTTTTATCGAATCAATATTTTATAAAGAGATTTTAATACTTCAAATATAGAAGAATTATATCAAACAAAAAAGCCGAACATTACTGTTCGGCTTTTTAATTTATTTAAAAATTGTCTTAGTCAACTAAAACAATAATTTTATTGTCTTTCATTTCGATAGTACCTGACGTAATTTCTAATGTATAAGTCTGGTCATTTACTCTCGTGAATTTACTCGCTGCCTCTTTAGAAAAATTGAAGTTTGAAGCTGCAATTTTAATAGTTCCTTTTTCTAGAATAGAAACAATAGGAGCGTGATGATTCAATATTTGAAAGCTTCCATCAACTCCAGGTAATGTAACTGATGTTACTTCTCCTGAAAATAATTTTGCTTCTGGTGATACTATTTCTAAAATCATAATTTTAATAATTGATAATTGATAATTGTCAATTGATAATTATCAATTGAATTATGCTTCAGCCAACATTTTTTCTCCAGCTTCGATTGCATCCTGAATAGAACCTTTCAAGTTGAAAGCTGCTTCTGGAAGATGATCTAACTCACCATCGATAATCATGTTGAATCCTTTGATAGTATCTTTAATATCTACTAATACTCCAGGAATACCAGTAAATTGCTCTGCTACGTGGAATGGCTGAGACAAGAAACGTTGTACACGACGCGCTCTAGATACAGAAAGTTTATCTTCTTCTGATAATTCTTCCATACCAAGAATTGCGATAATATCTTGTAATTGTTTGTATTTTTGAAGAATCTCTTTTACTCTTTGTGCACAGTCGTAGTGCTCATTTCCTAAAATTTGAGGAGTTAAAATTCTTGAAGTAGAATCTAACGGGTCAACCGCTGGATAAATACCAAGCTCAGCAATTTTACGAGACAATACAGTTGTTGCATCTAAGTGGGCGAAAGTTGTAGCCGGCGCCGGGTCAGTTAAGTCATCCGCAGGAACGTAAACCGCTTGTACAGATGTAATAGATCCTTTGTTTGTAGATGTAATACGCTCTTGCATAGCTCCCATCTCTGTTGCTAGAGTTGGTTGGTATCCTACTGCAGAAGGCATACGACCTAAAAGTGCCGATACTTCAGAACCTGCTTGAGTAAAACGGAAGATATTGTCAACGAAGAACAATACATCTTTACCTTGATCAGTTCCAGCTCCATCACGGAAATATTCAGCGATAGATAATCCTGAAAGTGCTACACGAGCACGAGCTCCAGGAGGCTCATTCATTTGTCCGAAAACGAAAGTAGCTTTAGACTCTCTCATTCCTGGCATATCTACTTTAGATAAATCCCATCCTCCATTTTCCATAGAGTGCATGAAATCATCACCGTATTTAATAATTCCTGACTCTAACATCTCACGAAGCAAGTCATTTCCTTCACGTGTTCTTTCTCCTACTCCTGCGAATACTGAAAGTCCACCGTGACCTTTTGCGATATTGTTGATCAACTCCTGAATCAATACTGTTTTACCAACACCTGCACCACCAAACAATCCAATTTTACCTCCTTTTGCGTAAGGCTCGATCAAATCGATTACTTTAATACCTGTGAATAAAACTTCTGATGAAGTTGATAAATCTTCAAATTTAGGAGCTGGTCTGTGAATAGGTAAACCATTTTCTCCAGTTTTTGGCAATTCACCTAAACCGTCAATGGCATCTCCAACAACATTAAATAATCTTCCATATACATCTGGACCGATTGGCATTTGGATTGGATTACCAGTTCCAACTACTTCATATCCTCTTGACAAACCATCTGTTGAGTCCATAGAAATGGTACGCACAGTGTTTTCACCAATGTGAGATTGTACTTCTAGAACTAATAAAGTTCCATCTTTTTTTGTGATTTCTAATGAATCATAAATTTTTGGAAGTTCAACATCTTTACCGTTGAAAACTACGTCTACTACTGGTCCAATGATTTGAGCAACTTTTCCTATTACTTTTGACATTACTTATGTGTTTATTAAATAGCTATTTAGGTTTATCGAAAATACCTCTTTTTTCAGAGCGCAAAGATAATTTTTTAAAATATAAAATCAATTTTTTTTTCATAAAAAATAGCATGATTTTGTTTGATTCCTAAAAGTAGAGCCTCAAATAACAAAAACAGCATTTTTTCGTTAAAATAAAAAAAAGTCACAACGCTCTAAAAACGTGTGACTTTATTATTAAAAATTGCGATTTTATTGTAATGTAGCCGGATATTGAATTGGGTACGTTGACAAATCAACATGACGCAGTGTAGCTCCAAACTTAACATTGATTGCATCTACAAATATATTTGCGATTAAACCATATCCTCTTGCACTCGGGTGAATTCCATCTAAAGAGAAAGCTCCTCCGGTAACATACGAAGATGTCAAACTAAAGTTTCCAAATTTAATTCCGCCACTTGACAATTGGGTTAATACGGTTCTTGTATCTACAAAAGCAAGCCCTTTTTCGTCTGCAATTGCTTTAATAGCTACATTGTAAGCATCTGTAGCTTTCTTTACTTCTGCTACTTCATCTTTAGTAAGCACCCAGCTATCTGCCAACGGAACTGAAAGTCCGTTTACTTTTGTAGCATCTCCTCCAACAGTTGTCCCAATAAATGTTCTTGCAGAAAGCACAATTAAATCTTCTTTTGTCGCTTGTCTGTAAGACGGAAGTCCATAAGCAGAAAGATCTGTTAGATAGCTGTCTACTACTACGACTGCATTATTACCTGCTGCAAAAGTAATTTTTCTCCTTGCGGCTTCATCAGCAGAAAGTAATTTGTTAGTTACCATTTGCTGCAAACCTCCATTATAAGTTGCGTAACCTGCATTTAACTGTCCTGCCAAAGTCGCAGTAAGCGGCGCCGGATTGTAAGGAACCGTGATAAAATAAGGCAAACTCGTAATATATGGAAGATTAGCTACTACTCCTTTTGCACCTTTGGCAGTTAAAGCGGTAACCAAGCTGGTATATACATTTTTAAATACTGTAGGGTCTGTAATATCATTGCCGCCGTAAGTTTGCGGATTAAAATTACCCGTTTGATCTTTTCCAACTCCTCCGGAAATTGCATAACTCAAAACATCATTACCCCCAATAAACAGAGAGAAAAAAGTGGGATTCTGAGCCACGGCATCAGCCAAAACAGTTGTAGAAGATGAACTTGCAAATCTCGCAAAATAAGGATTTGCCGCACCAGAAGCCACACCAGCCACATTACCGTAACCGGCAGCAACTAAATGAAAACTTTTTGCACCCGGAACGCCTAAGTTATTAAACGTACCTGTTAGATGACTTGTAACTTCTGTGGTTGGTTTTCCAGTCACATTTACTGGAGCAGAACCATTAAAATACAAGCGGGTTCCAGCTATTACATTTCCTCCCAACAACAAACCACCGATATTATCATTCATAAGCGGCGTAGTAAAAGTACCTCCTCCAGCAGCAACAAACTGCTGTGCCAAAATATTTACATAAGCCCCTTCCTGTCCTCTTTTAAAAAGAGCATTGTCACTATATCCAGCTGCAAAAGAATCTCCCAGGGATACATATTTTGTAAACACCGCAGACCCAGGAGTCACAGGAACTTCTGCCGGGGTATTATCACTATCATCATTGTTGCACGCTATCATGGTTAAAGAAACCAATAACAGCCATTTTATATTTTTTTTCATGTTATAGACTTTTTAAATTATTAGCTCTTTCATTATTCTTAAAAAAAACAACTAAGAGAAAGACAAATTTTATTAATTATTACTAATTAAGGATTAATTGTCCAGGAAGCAAAAACCATTTTCCCCACTGCTCCAGCCCCAATTACCTGAAGATAATCTGAACCAAAAAGATTTGTTGCTCCAACTTTAATAACTGATTTCAGTTTTGGTATTCCATAATTAATCTGAGCATCAAGAACTGTATTTTCCGGAATCATTCCATCTCCAAAAGAAGACTGCCATAAATATTCTGTATTCCATCTTACATTAACATTAAATCCTAAATTTTTAGTAACTTTTGAATTACCAAGCGAAGCTTTAATTCTATGTTTTGGTGTATTAAATCCAGCTACGAAACTTGGATCATCAGACTGATCAAAATCAAACTGAGAATAGTTATAGTTTGCACCTAATTCAAAGTCTTTATATACTTTTTTAGACAAACCTACTCCAAAGCCTAAAGAAGAAATTTTTGCTGTAGTATTTGTATAAACCTGATAAACTCTTCTGTCTCCAAATGCTAATGCCTGATAACTTCTCTGCACTTCTACATTAGTAGGATCTGTTCCAGCTGTACCATAATATGGAGAAATAACTCTGGAAGTATTCATGAAGTCATTATAAAGATTATAATACCCATTAATATCTATTGACAAATCATTCTGAACAACTGTACGATATCCTGCTTCAAAAGCCTGTACTTGCTCTGGTTTTACTAATCTTACATTTGCAAGCTTAAGATCATTAGGGTTTGCAGACAATGCAAATGCCTGAACAGAAGCTACAGTGTAAGCATTCTCATAAGCATCACGACCAGACATTCCTATGGTGGCCGGCTGTCCCGCAATTGCTTGTCCGGAAGCACTCACTACTACAGTTTCCTGAAAACGATCTAAATTTTCTGCAGCAGATCCAATTAATGCAAATGGTCCTAAATCTAAACCAATGTATTGATCTTGCGTAGTTGGATTACGAAATCCTGTTTGGTAGGAAACTCTAAAATTATGTCTTTTAGATTCCCCTGCAGAATATACAAATGAAACTCTTGGAGAAAGATTACCGTCAAAGTTTTGACTTTTGTCATAACGTAAAGATCCTGTAAATTTTAATCTGTCATCCAGGAATTTTTTTTGCAATTGTGCATAAGCACCATATTCTTTATATTCAATTGGACCATCATAATCTGTAAAGATCGTTCCTTCAGAATCCATTACATATTTTCTCCAGGAACCACCAACCTGAATTTCTGCAAATTTAATCAGATCTCTAAAATTATAGTTTACATCTGAATGATACAATTTTGAATGATCAATAAATTTAGCTCCCTGAGTTAAATCAGGATTACTTGTAACTGCTTTAAGAGCACTGTTGAATTGTGCAGAACCTGGCTCAAATCTTGCAGATCTTGGAGCACTTGGATTTAAAGGATCAGTATTTGGAACCAAAGGTAAATTTGGCGAAATGTTATAATCTGCAAAGTTTCTGGCATAAACCGCAGCGTCGTTTGCATTCAAACCAAGAACTGCAGAAGACAACTGAAAAGCTGTTCCATAATCTGTAAACCAATTTTTATCTGATTTAGCCATTCTATTAACATTCCAGCCTGCAAATCTCATATCATAAGAATTCCCGGCATCCTCGCTTGTAAAATAAACTCTTGCAAAAAAGTTTTTCCCTTTTACTTCAAATTTACCTTGCTGCATAAGAAAATCTTTTAGAGCATATCTATTGGCACCTTGATAAATAGTACTTCCTGTACCTATTTTATACTGCAATATAATCTCAGTATCATCTGCCCAAGGTTTAAAATGCATACCAAAATCAGCTTTCATGCTTTTAACCTTATTATCAGTCAGATCTTGTTCGCGATATCCAGTTCTGCTCACTTGCCCGACATTCGGAATAGAAGTTGTAACCTCGTCACCATAAATATTCAATCCATCGTAATTTTGATTCATTGCATGTCCGATAGAGCCGCCAGTCATACTTCTAGTATCTGCAGCAATCCATTCAGATGCTTCCATGTAAGTAAAATTGGCTTTCATTGCAAAATGCTTGGTAAATGCTTTTGCTGCTCTAATTCCGAAATCATTATAATCATTTGTTCCGGACGCTTTTTGAGTTGTTTGTCCGTATTTATAATAAACACTGATTCCTTCATTCGTAAACGGACTTTTACTATTCATAAACATAATTCCGTTGAAAGCATTCGCACCATAAAGAGCAGAAGACGCTCCCGGCAAAAGTTCAACACTTGCCACATCGATGTCAGAAATTCCAATTAAATTTCCCAGCACAAAGTTTAAAGCCGGTGATGAGTTGTCCATTCCATCTACTAATTGCATAAAACGGGTATTTGCAACTGTAGCAAAACCTCTTGTGTTTACAGACTTAAAAGAAATACTGCTTGTATTAAAATTTACTTCTTTTAAGTTTTCTAAACCATCATAGAAAGTTGCTGCTGTTGTGTTTTTAATTTCTTGGATACCCATTCTTTCAATTGTAACAGGAGATTCAATTACTCTTTCGGGAGTTCTTGAAGCCGAAACAACTATTTCATCCAATTTGGTTTCTTCATCTTTTAAAACCACATCTACTTTTTGGCTGAACGATGTAACACTGACCGTTTTGGATTCAAAACCGACAGCCGATATTTTAATCGTAATTGGCAGCTTAGCCGAAGTACTTAATTTAAATGTACCATCAAAATCGGTAGAAGTGCCAGTGGTACTTCCAACAACATTAATATTGGCACCAGGAATTGATTGCTTGTTACCATCTGTAACTGAACCAGTAATTGTATTCTGCGCAAAGGACATTCCGCTGAAAAACAACATAATTAGCACATAGATTCTCATTTGGATTTGTTTTTTAGTTAGTTTATATAGCCAAAATACAAATATTTTTGATATTAATAAAAAAACGTTAAAATAATTTAATATTTACTATTAATAATAATAAAAAATTAACTATTCTACAACTACTTTTATTTGAATAAAATCAAATTTAAAGCTACTAACGAATAAAATACTATGCATACATATAATTTTTAAGAATATTTTTAAACATTTAATAAAAATTACCAGTTTGTAAAAATAATTTGATAATAAAAAAAATCCAGCTAAAAATCTTTGTTTTTAACATGTAACAAAAAATCAGGCAATAAAAAAAGCGAGATATAAAATATCTCGCTTTTTAAAAATTCTAATATATTTTAAAACTTTACTCCACAGTAACAGACTTCGCCAAATTACGCGGCTGGTCAACATTACAACCTCTCATAACTGCAATATAGTAAGAAAGCAGTTGCAACGGAATTGTCGTAATAAGCGGTGATAAAGCATCTGAAGTTTCAGGAATTTCGATTACATAATCTGCCAATTCACGAACTTGTGTATCTCCTTTTGTAACAACTGCGATAATTTTACCGCTTCTAGATTTTATTTCTTGAATGTTACTTACAATTTTATCATAATGACCTTGTTTAGGCGCAATTACTATAACAGGCATATGCTCGTCGATTAAAGCAATTGGACCATGTTTCATTTCGGCTGCAGGATAACCTTCAGCATGAATATATGAAATTTCTTTAAGCTTTAAAGCTCCTTCAAGTGCAACCGGGAAATTGTATCCACGGCCTAAATAAAGACAGTTTGGCGCATCTTTAAAAGCTGCAGCAATTTCTTTTGCACGATCATTTGTTTCTAATGCTTCAGCAACTTTTTCAGGAATCAATTCTAATTCTTGCAAATAAGCATGAAAATCAGAATTTGATAAGGTTCCTTTTGCTTTTCCTAATCGCAATGCGATCATGGTTAAAACTGTAATTTGAGTTGTAAAAGCTTTTGTAGAAGCTACTCCAATTTCCGGCCCAGCGTGTGTGTATGCACCTGCATGGCTTTCTCTTGAAATAGACGAACCTACAACATTACAAACTCCAAATACGAAAGCACCATTTTCTTTTGCTAATTTAATAGCTGCCATAGTATCTGCTGTTTCTCCAGATTGAGAAATTGCAATTACAATGTCATCTTTATTTATGATTGGGTTTCTGTATCTAAATTCAGAAGCATATTCTACTTCAACCGGAATACGGGTAAATTCTTCAAAAATATACTCCGCAACTAAGCCGGCATGCCATGAAGTACCGCAGGCAACAACTAAAATTCGCTTAGCGTTTAAGAATTTTTCAAGATTATCTTCAACACCCGCCATCTGAACGATACCTTCATTTGCATGAAGTCTTCCTCTGTAAGTATCTTTGATTACACTTGGCTGTTCGTAGATTTCTTTTAGCATGAAATGGTCGTAACCGCCTTTTTCAATCTGCTCCAAATTCATCTGAAGTTCTTGAATATAAGGATCAACTAATGAGTCATCTTTTATTTTTCTAACTTTAAGAGGCTTATGCAGTCTGATATTTGCCATTTCGCCATCTTCAAGATAAATCGCATTTGAAGTATATTCTATAAAAGGCGAAGCATCAGAAGCGATAAAAAACTCTCCTTCTCCAACTCCAATCGCCAACGGACTTCCTAATCTCGCAGCCACAATTTCGTTTGGATTCTTTTTATCAAAAACCGCAATCGCATACGCTCCTACTACTTGATTTAAAGCAACTTGAACTGCTTTTCCAAGTTTTATACCTTCTTTTTTCTGAACTTCTTCAATTAAGTTTACTAAAACTTCGGTATCAGTATCAGATTTAAAAGTATATCCTCTTTTTATTAATTCTTCTTTAAGCGGAGCGTAATTCTCAATAATTCCGTTATGAATAATTACTAATTCTCCAGAATTAGAAACATGAGGATGAGAGTTTACATCATTAGGAACACCATGCGTTGCCCAGCGTGTATGCCCAATTCCAATCGTTCCGTTTATTGTAAAATCCTCTTTTGCTTTCGCTTCAAGATCGGAAACTTTACCTTTTGTTTTACAAAGTTTAATACCATCCTGGTCATCATACAACATTACACCAGCACTATCATACCCTCTGTATTCGAGTCGCTTTAATCCTTTGATAACAATAGGATACGCCTCTCTATGACCGATATATCCAACAATTCCACACATATATATTAATTAATTTGGTTTCGTGTAGTAAACCTCAAGTCGCAGCCTTTTATCTTCCGGAACATTAGCCGAAGCTTTTGATCCATATAATATTGTACCCAGTGGATTCATAACTGAAGCTCTCGGTGCTTCTGAAATATTAGTATTTTTTAGCTTTAATGCATTTGAAGCTACAATACTTACGCTTTCTGAAACAACTAACCCTAATTTTACATTTTGGGCTGTTTTATCTTTTATAAGATTACGAATATGATTCGTTATCCTAATTTTATAAGTAGTACCTCTTTTATTGTTGTCAAGAGCAATAATTCCCCCAAAAATGTATTTTACATCTTTTGGATCATTTGAAATACTGCTGGTCGTTCCATCATTATAATCCGTAAGAGGAACATTGTTTGTCAAATCGTACAGATAAACTCTTTTGGGTTCTTTTGCACCAGCCATCGACGCGGCATCAATATGAAAAGTCAAATTAGCTTCATTTACAAGCCATTTATTAGCTCTAATTTCATCTAGTTTAGAAACAAAATTATCAAGGCTTATAATAGCCAATGAACCTTGCCCTCCTTTTAGATAAAGTTTTTCATCTCCTTCGGTTGCATTTGGCGATTTAATTGCAGCATCATAAGTAGCTTGCTTTACATCTTCAAGAAAATTTGCTGTGCTTACAGCACCTGTACCACCTGTAAAATTAAGAACCAATGTCTTTCTTTCTTTTGTTTCTCCATCTGTGGTTACGGCTGTTTTGGCTTTGTATTTAATAGTGATTTTACCTGCAGCAAAATTCATTATTGCCATATTAGCAGGATGTCCATCTGCCCTTTCTACTTTAAAATACAAACCTCTAAAATATTCCTGAAAAACATCTGCAGAGGAAAGTTTTGAAGTAGGAGCTTTTAAAATTTTATCTTCAAAAAGTTGCCTATTTAAATTTAAATGCATTTCTGGAGCCGTTCTTGTAGTCGTCTCAACACCATTAGCATCTTTTGTTTTAGTAACGATTTCGCTGTTATCAAAAAGGAACAATTTATTCTGTTTATCAACTAGTGTGTCATTTAAAGGCGCTCCTACTTTAACAGCATCAAAAGCAGCGTTTTCATCTGTGTAATACAATTGAGCCTGCTGCGAATTATTATTAAAATAAGAACTGCGCATCTGCATGCCAGATTCATAAACACTCAATTTAAGTTTACCAACTTTACCAACAGAGGGGTCAAAAATAGAATCTAATGCATAGGTTGTACTTCCTGTTAAAGCATCTACACTAACTGAATGATAGAAATAAGGTATACTTAAAACAACACTCTCTACTTCTGGAGATTCTCCAATTGTAGGCGAATATTCTGCAAGAGTTAACTGTGTAGCAAAATTTGCCGTAGTTGTACCAAAAACCGGATTATCATAAATACCCAGCGCATTATTTGTCAATGCATTGGACTGAATTGGAGTTACTTCTTGGTTATAAGCTAAAACATCATATTTTTCAGATTGAAGTCCAAAGTGATCGTCACCGATCAAATCATCACCAATTGCATTAAAATCTTTATCACAAGAATATAAAAGGACAACAGTTAAAGCTAAAAGAATTTTCTTAATAAAAGAAGTATTGTACATGTTTAATAATAATGTTAAATTTAAAGACCCATCGTTTTATAGAAATTTGTATACGCCTCAGCGAATGCATCTTTCGTGGCGAAAGGTAAAAAAGGTTTTCCTGAAGATTCTATAAATTTTGTTAAACTTGGAGAAACGTTTTCTGAAGCGATAATGACAGCATCTGAATGTAAAATGCTGGCTTTTAATATATTCTCGTAATTTGGTATTTCTAAATCAGCAACTGATTCGTGCGGAACACCATCAAATTTTACTTTATTGATCATTTCCAAATCTAAATTTTCATCAAAAGACTGACCGTAAACAGAGGTTACAATTTTAGTTTCAGAAAATAAAGCTTCGTTTTTATAGTAATGTTTCATGTAAATTGGAAGCATTGCAGCCAGCCATCCGTGAACGTGAATGATATCCGGAACCCAATTTAATTTTTTTACCGTTTCAACAACTCCTTTTGCAAAAAATATGGCGCGCTCATCGTTATCAGGATACAAAACTCCTTCTTCGTCAGCAAAAGTTGCTTTACGTTTAAAATACTCATCATTATCAATAAAATAAACTTGAATTCTTTCTTTCGGAATTGAAGCTACCTTGATAATCAACGGCATATCTAAATCATTCACTACCAAATTCATTCCAGAAAGTCTAATCACTTCATGCAATTGGTGTCTTCTTTCGTTTATATTTCCATATCTTGGCATGAAAATTCTTATCTGACCTCCTTGATCGTTAATCATTTTTGGAACGTCATAAGACATTAAAGAAACCTCATTTTCAGCCAAATAAGGCACGACTTCAGATGATACGTATAATATCCTCTTATCTTTCATAATAGTATTTTACTTAATTTTTGGTAATAAAAACGTCGCAAAATTACAAAATTTTATGCAGTTTATAACTAATATATTATGTTTGCACTAAATTTTAATAATACTCCCATGCATATTTTCTACGGTAAAGTGGCTTTGATAGCATATTTGAAAACTATCAAAACTGCAAATTCCACTATCGGATTTGTACCAACTATGGGCGCTTTACACCAAGGCCATCTTGCTTTAATGCAACGATCGCTAAAAGAAAACGACGACACTGTTGTGAGTATTTTCGTAAATCCTACACAATTTAACAACTCAGAAGATTTAGCAAAATACCCGAGAACACTCGAAGAAGATGTTAAGAAAATGCGTACATTAAGTGATAAAATCATTTTATATGCACCTTCTGTCGAAGATATTTACGAAGGAAATACTGTTTCGCAAAATTTTGACTTTGATGGATTGGAAAATCAAATGGAAGGAAAATTCAGACCAGGTCATTTTAATGGTGTTGGAACTATAGTAAAACGCTTGTTTGAAATTGTAACTCCCACAAATGCTTATTTTGGAGAAAAAGATTTTCAGCAGTTGCAAATTGTAAAAAAACTTGTAGAAAAAAATAACATTCCGGTAAACGTTATGGGTTGTCCAATTTTTAGAGAAGAAAATCTTTTGGCAATGAGTTCCCGCAACGAAAGACTAACTGCAGAAGAACGAAAAGAAGCCGCAATAATCTATAAAGTTTTGACCGAAGCAAAAGAAATATTTCAAAACAGCAGTCCGCAAGAAACTATAGATTTTGTAGAAAATGCGTTTAAGGATAACGAACGATTTGAACTTGAATATTTTGTTATTGCTGACGAATCCACATTATTATCTATCGATCATAAAAGTAAAGACAAAAAATACCGTGCGTTTATAGCAGTATTTGTTAATTCTATAAGACTGATTGACACCATTTCATTAAATTAATTTACCTTTGCAGCATGCAAATTCAAGTTATAAAATCTAAAATTCATCGTGTTAAAGTAACAGGTGCCGATTTAAATTACATTGGCAGTATTACTATTGATGAAACTTTACTGGAAGCTTCAAATATTATTGAAGGTGAAAAAGTATCTATTGTAAACATTAATAATGGCGAACGTTTTGAAACTTACGCTATTAAAGGTGAAAAAAATTCAGGCGAAATTACACTGAACGGACCTGCAGCAAGGAAAGTTCAAAAGGATGATATTATTATTATCATTTCTTATGCAACACTGGAATTTGAAGAAGCCAAAACCTTCAAACCCTGGATTATTTTCCCTAATGAAAATGATAACTCGCTAACCTAAGTTTTCCTTTTATTTCTCTTTTTCCTACTTATTTGTCAAATTATTTTTGAACAAAGAATCCCTCTTTTGCCTAAATACAACTGATTTAGGCAAATAACGTCATTGCTTTTTTAAAATCCCAGTCTAACAAAAAAGCAAATAAAATACTATATTGCTCCCTATTTTAAAATACTTTTTTAATTCACTGAAATGCCACAAATCATGAAAAAAGTTTACCTACTGTTTCTCTTAATTTCTATTTCTTCATTTGCACAGAAAACTTTCGACAATATTAAATCTGTAAAACTCGGTGTAGAGCGCAGAATAACAATCGGACTTCCTGCATCTTATGAAGCAAACAAAGACAAAAAATACCCTGTACTTTATTTATTAGACGGTGATTACCTTTTTGACGCCTTCTCTGGAGCAGTTTCATACGGAACCTATTGGGATGATCTTCCTGAAATGATTATTATTGGAATTCATCAAAATAAAGACGGAGAACGTTATGACGATACCACAATTGACCAAAACACCGGACTGCCTTTTGAAAAAGGTGCTGAGTTTTTTGAATTTATCGGTGCAGAACTTGTTCCTTATATCGAAAAAAAATACCGAACTTCTCCTTTCAGACTTATTGCAGGTCATGATATAACAGCAAGTTTTATCAATTTTTACCTTTACAAAGAAGAACCGCTTTTCAACGCGTATATTTGCCTTAGCCCGGAACTTGCTCCAAAAATGGAAGTTCGTATTCCCGAAAAATTTGCAAAAACCAAAAAACCATTATCTTTCTATCTTTCAGTTGCAGATGGTGACATCAAAAAGATTAAAGAACCGATTGAAAAATTAGACAGCAATATTAAAATCGCAAATAATCCGTTAGTAAGTTATAAATATGATGTATTTAAAGGTACGACTCACTATACAGAAGTTTTACATTCAATTCCGAGTGCATTATATTCTATATTTGAAGTTTACAGACCTATAAATTCTACAGAATACAACGATAAAATTGCCGTTCTTCAAACTGGATATGCAGATTATTTGGAGAAAAAATACCTAGCAATGTCAGAAATTCTGGGAGTTCAGATTCCTGTTAGAATGAGTGATTTTAAAGTAATTGAAAATGTTATTTTAAAAAGAAATGCTTACGATGAACTAGGAAGAATGGCCGAAATAGGAAATACATATTATCCAAAAGCAATGTTGGGCGAATACGAATTAGGTTTGATGTACGAAAAAATGGGTGATCCAAAACATGCTTCAAAAAAATATCAAAATGCATCGCAAATGGAACCAATTGGCGATTTGAATAAAGATATGATGTATGAGAAGATTGACGAAATGAATACACTTGCCAAAAAAACTAAATAATGTCAAAAGTTAAAACTTCCTTTTTTTGCCAAAGCTGCGGTACCCAATATGCCAAATGGCAGGGACAATGCAATGCCTGCAAAGAATGGAATACTATTGCCGAAGAGATCATTCAGAAGCAGGAAAAAACAGCTTGGAAAAGTGAGCCCACTTCTACAAGCAAAGCGCCGAGACCGTTAAAAATTAACGAAATCGATTCTGCTCTGGAAATACGCATGGACACGACCGACGGCGAACTAAATCGCGTTTTGGGCGGGGGCATCGTGCCTGGATCTCTAACTCTTTTGGGAGGAGAACCGGGAATCGGAAAAAGTACACTTTTACTTCAGATATCTTTAAAATTACCTTATAAAACTTTATACGTTTCTGGCGAAGAAAGTCAGAAACAGATTAAAATGCGTGCCGAAAGAATCACGCCAAACAGCGACAATTGTTATATTCTGACTGAAACCAAAACGCAGAATATTTTCAAGCAGATTGAAGCCATTCAGCCAGAAATTGTAATTATAGATTCCATCCAGACTTTGCACACAGATTATATCGAATCTACAGCCGGAAGTATTTCTCAAATTAGAGAAACCACTGCCGAACTGATAAAATTTGCAAAAGAAACCAATATTCCGGTTATTTTGATTGGGCATATTACCAAAGATGGAAATATAGCGGGACCAAAAATTCTGGAACACATGGTCGATACCGTTCTTCAGTTTGAAGGCGACCGAAACCACGTTTACCGAATTTTGAGATCTTTAAAAAACCGTTTTGGCTCTACCGCCGAACTCGGAATTTATGAAATGTTGGGAAGCGGTTTACGCGAAGTCAGCAATCCATCAGAAATATTGATTTCGCACAAAGACGAAGAAATGTCGGGAACTGCAATTGCAACAACCATGGAAGGCATGCGCCCGTTGATGATCGAAATTCAATCGCTTGTAAGTACCGCAGTTTACGGAACTCCGCAAAGAAGTACAACTGGTTATAATGCAAAAAGACTAAACATGATTTTGGCTGTTTTAGAGAAAAGAGCCGGATTTCGTTTAGGTGCCAAAGACGTATTCTTAAACGTTACGGGAGGTATTTCTGTTGATGATCCTGCAATTGATTTGGCTGTTGTGGCCGCCATTTTATCATCAAATGAAGATATTCCAGTTACAAAAGGATTTTGTTTTGCAGGAGAAGTGGGGCTTTCCGGCGAAATTCGTCCGGTAAATCGTGTGGATCAGCGTATTCAGGAAGCCGAAAAATTAGGTTTCACCAGTATATTTGTATCGAAGTACAACAAAATTGCCTTAAAAAATACCGGAATCAAGATTGAGCTTGTTGCTAAAATTGAAGATGTAGCCAGTATTCTTTTTGGTTGATTATTCACTGCAGCTTTCACAAATCAGCACGAATTATTTTAGTGCGGCTTTATTTCAATTTGCCTTAAATAAATTGAATTTATGCTGATTTGTAAAATTTGTGGTAAAAAAGCTGTCCCCAAGACAGTCCTAATTTTTTTATGAAATTAAGTTTATGAAATTTCCAAAACAAAAAATATATAAAGCGCTAAAAATCCTTGCCGTGATCTTGGTTTTGCTTTTTATTGCACTTTACTATTTTCGAGATTCACTTTTAAAACAAGCTATTGCAAAAGTAACCCACAAAATGGCCGTTGATTATAACAGTGATTTTTCTGTAAAATCAGCTGCTTTTGAAGGTTTGTCCGGAATTAAACTAACAGATGTTATTCTGGTTCCAAAAAATGCAGACACACTTTGTCACATTCAAAAAATAGAAACCAGCATCAGTTTAAGTAATTTATTAATTGGCGATGTTCAGGTCGGAACACTAAAAGTCAATAATGGTTATATACAATTTGTAAAAAAAGGAAAAGTCCGCAATTTTGACGCTTTTTTAAAAAAAGACAGCATCAATACAGATAAAAACGAAAAAAGAAAATATGCTTCTTTTGCTTATAATATCATTTCAAAACTGCTGAATTTAGTTCCGACAGACATGAAGTTGGAAAATTTAAAATTCAAAATAGATGATAACGGCAAAAAAGCCTCTGTTGCGGTCAGCAAGCTTACTTTAAGCAACAAACAGCTCGAAACAAGCCTTCATGTACAAAGCAAGAATTTTGACCAGCGATGGAATCTTAAAGGCTTTGCAGATCCCAGAAATAAAAAAGCAGACATTCGATTCTTTAATCTCGATACCGGAGCAATTCGTGTTCCTTATCTTGATGAGCGCTACAACTTAAAAGCCAGTTTCGATTCCATTCGATTAAATGTCGAAAACATAGAAAAAGACGGAAGCGAACTCCATATTAACGGCTACACTTCGATTTCTAATCTAAAAATCAATCATTCCAGAATTGCCAGTAAAGACGTAGTCATCAAAAATGCACGTTTTGATTATCGTTTTTTATTAGGAGACGATTTTATTTCTATTGACAGCACATCTTCCATGCAATTGAATAAAATAAAAGTACGTCCGTATGTTTCTTATAATACAGAAAAAGATACCGTTTATACTTTAAAAGTTGATATTCCGAAAATGAAAGCGCAGGATTTTATTGTTTCGCTTCCAGACGGTTTATTTACACATTTTCAGGGAATGGAAGCCACCGGAAATTTTGATTATAAACTCGATTTCAAGTTCAATAAAAATAAACCAAATACGATAGTTTTTGACAGTAAACTAAATAAAGAAAATTTAAGAATTACGAAATACGGCGAAGCAGATCTAAACAAATTGAATGGCGAATTTGTATATCGTGCTATTATACAAAATGTGTTGCAGCGCCCAGTTTTGGTTGGAAATTCAAATCCAAATTATACGCCTTTAGATCAAATTTCTCCTTATTTAAGAAAATGCGTATTGACAACCGAAGATCCTTCTTTCTTTTCGCACCGCGGTTTTATCAACGAAGCTTTCAAGCAATCCATTTTAAAGAACATTAGAACCAAAAAATTCTCACGCGGCGCCAGCACAATCAGCATGCAGCTAATTAAAAATGTATTCCTGACTCGCGAAAAGACGCTTTCGCGAAAGCTCGAAGAAATCCTTTTAGTTTATATTCTGGAAAACAACCGCATTGTAAGCAAAGAAAGAATGCTTGAAGTGTATTTTAACATTATTGAATGGGGTCCAAATGTATACGGAATTGGCGAAGCAAGTCATTTTTACTTCCAAAAAAGTCCGTCTGCGCTAAATGTCGACGAATGTTTGTATTTGGCAACTATTATTCCGAAACCTCGAAAATTCATGTACCAGTTTAACGACGAAGGGAATCTGAAAGATTATGCAGTGAAAAATCAAAAATTTCTAAAGAATTTAATGTTCCGCCGAGGTTTATTAATTCCGGAAGATACTCTAGGACAATTACCCGTATATATTTCTGGAAATGCCCGTTCTTTAATCCGAATTAAAGCTCCAGATTCTACAGCTGTAAAAAATGATTCTTTGTCTATAGAAGAGGAATTTGATTTGTAGGTTAACCGCAAAGTTTGCAAAGTTTTACGCAAGGCACGCAGAGTTTTGTAAATTTTGAGGAACGAGAAATTACACTAGATGATCGACAAAGATTGTCAATTTTCTTTGAGAAATTTCTTGTGTGATTTCTCCTTGCGTCGAAATGAAATATTGCGATAAAACTTTGCGTACCTTGCGTAAAACTTTGCGAACTTTGCGGTTAGAAAACTATTTAAAATTCCTCAAAAATTCTTCTTTGTAAGTCGGAGAAACTTCAATTTCTGCGCCGTCATTTAATGTTATAATGCCGCCTTTATTATACGCTTTCACACAATTTATATTGATAATATGCGATTTGTGAACTCTTATAAAAGGCAAAGGTAAAATCTCTGAAAAGTGTTTTAAAAACCTGCAGACCATTTTTTTTGTTCCGTTATTCAAGTACAAATCCGTAAAATTTCCGTTGCCGCGCAGGCGGACGATCTCTTCCATTTTCACCACTTCAAAACCTTCAAGCGTAGGCAGAATTACTTGCTGTTTCTCTGGTTTTGATTCATGAAAATTCTCAACAATAATTTTATTTCGGTTAAAGAGTTCATGATTCATAATCTGATGCTGCACTTTATTAACCGCAACGATCAATTCTTCAATACTAATCGGTTTCAGCAGATAATATGCCGCACTTTGATTTAAAGCTTTCAGCGAATATTCAGAAAAAGCGGTGACAAATATGGTTTCAAAATGAAGGTCTTTGCAGGCTTCAAGAACATCAAAAGCGTTTCCGAAAGGCATTTCAACATCCAAAAAAACCAATTGCGGTTGTAATTCATGCAGTAACGGAACAGCTTCTTTTATATTCTGTGCTTCGCCGATAACCTCAACCTGCGGACAATATTTACTCAAATAATTCTTGAGCACTTCGCGCGCTGCCAATTCATCTTCTACAATTACACTTTTTATCTTCTGAAAAGTCATCATATTTTGTCAATTAATGGAAAAACAATTTCAACAATTGTTCCTTGCTCCTCACCTGTTTTTTCTAAAATCTGAAATGAAATATTCTTTTTATATAATTCGTTCAAAAGATCAATACGTTCTTTTGTATTGTTTAAACCACGTGATTCGTAAATTTTCTGATTCGTTGTTTTGAGTTCACGGCTTTTGGTCAACCCAATTCCGTTATCTTCAATAGTCACAATAATTTTTCCGTTTTTCAAATCAAATCTTAAGGACAGAAACCCTTTTTGATCTAAATACCTTAATCCGTGCCAAATGGCATTTTCTAAATGCGGCTGCATGATCATATTCGGAACAAAAACTCTTTCAGCATCCAGAGTTTCATCGACAAAAATTTCAAAATCAAATTTATCCTGAAAACGCAGATGTTCGAGATCCAGATATTTCTTCAATTGTTCGACTTCCTTATCCAAAGAAATAAAATCTTTATTCGAATTTTCCATCATATTTCGCATCAGATTCGAATACGAAGTCAGGTATTTATTGGCTTCCAGTTCTTTATTTTCAGAAATAAACTGGTTGACACTATTCAAGCTGTTAAAAATAAAATGCGGATTCATTTCGCGCCGCAGTGATTGAAGCGCAATTTCTTTATTTTTGATTTTAATGGAATATAAGGCCTTCACAATAAATAAAAACAAAAGCAGTAATAAAACTACTGAACCGATTAGAAAATAATTGAAGGTATTTTTCTTTGAAATCAATTCGTCTTTTAAGTCTTTTTCCTTTTCCAGCTGCCGAATTTTATCTTCGGTAATTTGAAACGTTTTGGCATCGATCAAAGTAGTATCCGAATGAATCAGCTTTTCGAAGTTTTCAAAAAACTGCTCATACAGCGCCATACTTTCCTTATTCTGGCCTTTGGTTTTATAATACTGAATCAGAGAGGACAGGCTTTTTTTGGCTTCTGCCGAATTTCCTTTTTGAAACGATATATCATAAGCTTCTTTTAGTGATGAAATGGCTTTTTCGGGTTCTTTTTTCTCAAAATAAAGCGACGAAAGAGATTGCAGTTGTTTTATCTCGGCAGTGTAATCTTTGTTTTGTCTGGCATCACTCAGTAATTTTTCGTTAATAGCAAGAGCTTTATCAAACTGATTGTCTTCTACATAAACCTTGGCGATTTCATTTTTAATTTTTATGACATCTTCTGGTTTGTCTTTGGCATAGACCAATGCTTTTTTATAACTTTCGATTGCAACCTTTTTGTCTTTCAGATCTAATGAATTTTGCGCTTTCTGCACATAAGCCTCAGAAACTTCTTGAGATTTCTTTTCTTTTTTGAGCAATTCGATATTAGAATCTACATAATCCTTTTGACTTGCAGGATTTGCTGCGTTTTTAAGTCGGTTTGCATCGTTTAGATTTATCTTTTCTTCAGAAACATCTTTTGCTAAAGATCCTGCAACTTCATAATTTTTAATCGCCGAATCAAAGTTTTTCTGGTTTTCCTGCGCTTTGGCGAGACTTCTTGTAACGCGGGTTTTGTCGTCTGTGAGTTTTAATTTGGTATAACTGTTTAATGCTCTTTTAAAATATTCTTCGGCTTTGGAATTATCGCCGTTGTTTAAAAATTCATTGGCTAACTTTTCATAATTCTGAGCAATTTTTGCTTCGTCATTTTCATCAAGAGAATTAGATAACTCTTCGGCTGCTTTGGTGATTTTTACCTTCTTGCTTTTTTCATTTTTAAACACAGGAGATGCCTGCGCTATTACTCTGTGAGGAAATAACAGCACTAAACAAAGCAGACTAAAACTAATTATAAATTGACGTTTCACAAATAAGTTATTTTGATGGTGTAAAGTAACCTAATTTCAAATTCCTATCCTATATTTTTCACCAAGTCAAAAGACCTGTTGACCCATTCTTCCAAAAATACGTTTTTTCGATCAATACATTTGATGACTAATTCTAAAAAACCATTATCATGAAAAAACTATTCTTTACCTTTTTGACCTTATTGTTTTCTTCATTTATAATAGGACAAGCCTCGGGAAATGTCAATTATAACAATCAGCAGCATTATTCGAATAAAAGTATAAACATCGATTTTCCACAAAATACTGATATCGTTGTAAGTGTAAAAGCCCTGGCAAATGTAAAAGCCGATGTTTACACCGCCATTTTCAGTATTACTCAAACTGGTAAAACAGCCAAGGAAGTAAATGAATTAATTGACCAGAGAATTACGCAGTCGCTCAACGAAATTAAGCTTAAAAAAGAGGTTGAGACTTTTGTCGACATGATTTCATTTGTTCCGGTTTACGAATATGAAACAGAGAAAAAAGTCTTTAATCGCAAAACGTATAATGAAGTGCCTGCCGGATTTGAGGTAAAGAAAAACATACATATAAAATACTCAGATCCAAATCAGCTGAATGAGTTTATTTCGATTTTATCCAATAATGAAATCTTTGATTTGATACGAGTTGATTATTTCTCAAATACAATCGAATCGATTAAGAAAGAAATGATGAACAAAGCCAAACTTTTAATTCAGGAAAAAATAAAAAACTACGAAACACTGCTTGGAGAAACATTTACAAATGCTGAAAAAAGAATTGTCGATGATTACATTGTAAACTTTCCTATAGAAATGTATAAATCGTATGAGGCTTACAATAGTTCTTCTTTAAACTTAAAAAAAGCTGCAAACATTAATCAGGTTAACAAATCTGTAACACTTTATTATGAGCCGATCTTAAATAAAGAGTTTGATTTTGTTATTAATCCCACTGTTTTAGAGCCCGTTATTCAAATACAATACGAAGTTAAGATAGCGATTAACAGAGAAAAGAAACCATTTTCTAAAACTGATAAAGAATTTATTCTGGTTACTCCAAATGGTAATTTAAAAACGTTGAATCTGAATACAGCCAGACAAAATTAATCCGGCAGCACTATTTCACCAAGTCAAAATACCGTTTCACCATTTCTTCAAAAATCGCGGATCTTAAGTTTTTAAGTTTGATCTGTAATCACCAATTAAAACTTAAAAATATGAAATCAAACCTTTTTATCACGGCACTTTTTTCTGCTGCAATTGCTTTAGCAGGCTGTAATTCATCTAATGCAAAGCCGAAAGCTAAAATTCAAACAGAAAAACCAGCAGAAAATACTAAAATACAAGTGGCACTTTTGCTGGACACTTCGAGCAGTATGGATGGATTGATCGATCAGGCAAAATCGAGATTATGGAATATCGTAAACACTTTGACCACTTTAAAATACGATGGAAAAACACCGGATATCGAAATTGCTTTGTATGAATATGGCAATGACGGCTTATCGCAGAAATCAAATTACATCAGACAAATAACACCGCTTTCGACTGATTTAGATTTGATTTCGGAAAAACTCTTTGCGCTAAAAACAAACGGCGGCAACGAATATTGCGGCGCGGTAATTCAGGATGCGACAAAACAGTTAAAATGGGCAACAGAAAACAATAACATGAAACTGATTTACATTGCCGGAAACGAAGAATTCAATCAAGGCGGCATTAGCTACAAAGAAGCGATCAGTAATGCTCTGAAAAATGATATTTATGTGAATACTATTTTTTGCGGCAACAAAAAGGAAGGCATCAGCACTTTATGGAAAGATGGTGCAGATTATGGCAAAGGTAAATATTTTAATATTGATGCAAATCAAGCTGTAGAATATATTGCAACGCCTTACGATGAGGAAATCTCTAAATGCGATGAAAAAATAAACAAAACGTATATTAATTACGGCGCAAAAGGAGCGACAAAAAAAATGAATCAGGTTACACAGGATCAAAATGCCAAAAAGGTTTCGGCAGCCAATTATACGGATCGCGCGGTGAGCAAATCGAAAGCGGTTTATAAAAACGAAAGCTGGGATTTGGTTGATAAGGTAAAAGAGGATGCGGGAGCGATTTCTAAACTAAAAAAAGAAGAACTGCCGGTAGAACTTCAGAATAAATCTACTGCAGAACTTGAACAAATAGTGACTGAAAAAAAGAAAGAACGAGAAACGATTCAGAAAGAAATTGGCGTGCTGGCAAAAAAACGTCAGGATTATATTAATACTGAATCTAAAAAAATCAAAAAACAGGATGATTTAGGCAACACCATCAATACCTCTATTGTGGCTTTTGCAAAAGTAAAAGGTTATACGGTTGAAAAATAACAGTCTGCTAAATCAATCTCTAAAACATGAAAAAAAGCATTTTCATCTTGCTGTTGACTGGCTTTTCCAGCGTGATTCTGGCGTGCAGAAATAACAACGAAAAGCCATCAAAAATTATAAATTCAAAACCGGTTTACTCTTATGAAGAGAAATTAAAAAGTGAAGTAACTGAAATCAGGAGTTTTTTGGGGAAAACTTCTAAATACAATTCAAATGTTGCTTTCTTTTTAGATATGAAAATGGAATCAGGAAGAAATCGGTTTTTTATTTACGATTTAAAGCACAACAAATTGCTGGGCAAAGGTTTGGTGGGTCATGGTTCGGGATCAGAAACAGGAATTGCAGGAAAACTGCAGTTCAGCAATACCAAGAATTCCAATTGCAGTTCGCTGGGAAAATATGCGATTGGCGGTTCTTATTCCGGAAGTTTTGGAAAAGCTTACAAACTTTACGGTCTTGATAAAACCAACAGCAATGCTTTTGACCGAAATGTTGTGCTTCATAAATATAAAGACGTTCCGTTTGAGGAACAATTCTACCCGATCTGCAACAGTCTGGGATGTCCGATGGTGAATGAAAAATTTTTTAGCGTATTGGAAAAAACGATCGATACTTCTAAAAAGAAAATCATTTTAGTAATTTATTATTAAGTTAAACCAACCTTTATGCAATTTTTGTTATCTATACTTTTATAATAACACTTTAAATTATACTCTGATGATTAAAAAACAAGCCACAGCACTTTTACTATTAATGGCCGCTTTTGCCTTTGCGCAAAAACCCATTTTTACAACAGCCAAAGTAAAAGCCGCAACCGTATATTTTAATGCTGCCGAATTGTCTCAAACTGCAAGTGCTTCACTTCCGGCTGGCGCGAGCGAGATTGTGATTAAAAATGTGGCGGTAAATTTAAACGAAAGTTCCATTCAGATTGGTGCACCTGCCAGCGTAACGGTTCTCTCAGTTCAGTTTACGAATAATTATATTTCTGAATATGAAGTTGATACTAAATCTCCTGCGCTGAAAATAGTGCGAGACAGTATTATTTTGGTTCAGAAGGAGATTCAGAAAGTGAATAATACGATTAATTCGGAAAATAAAACGATGCAGCTTTTAGATAAAAACCAACAGATTTCTGGCGTAAATTCTGGTTTGAATGTTGCCGAATTAATGAAAATGGTGGATTATTATAAAAACAAGCAGATTGAAATTGCCAATAACATCAATACGCTTGCAGAGAAACAGCAAAAGCTTAATGCAACGCTTCAAAAACTCAACAACAAACTAGAAGTAAATACCAATAAAGAAGAAAAAATGTCATCAGGAAAACTTGTACTTCAAGTGATGAATCAAACAGCAGGAATAATTCCGTTTGACATTTCTTATTTGACCGATAGTGCTACTTGGACCCCTTTTTACGATTTAAGAGCCGAAAGTGTTACATCACCAATTAATATGATGTACAAAGCACAAGTGGTTCAAAACACTGGAATCGACTGGAAAAAAGTAAAACTGACTTTATCAAGCGGGATTCCGAATCAAAACAATCAGGCACCAATTTTGAGCTCTTGGTTTCTGGCGAATCAGGTATATAATAATGACGCTGTAATTGTTACAGGATATGGGACAAGAAAAAAAATGAATCAATTGCAGGGAAGTGTATTTAAAGAAAAAGCAGATATGGAAATGGCGGCTCCGATAATGGCAGAATCATCCGTTTCTGATTACACTACAGTAGCAGAAAATCAGCTTAATATTTCTTTTGATATTGATATTCCGTATGATATTTTATCGAATGGAAAAGTGCACAGTGTTTCTTTAAAAGAAATTAAACTGCCTGCTTCGTATAAATTTTATGCTGCCCCGAAAGTTGAAAATGATGCTTTTCTTCTAGCAGAAATTGCAGATTACAGCAAATACAATTTACTGCGAGGCGAAGCCAATATTATTTTTGAAGGCATGTATGTTGGTAAAACGTTTATCGAACCCAACCAAACCGGAGATACTTTAAACCTGAGTATGGGACGAGACAAAAAAGTATCGATAAAACGCGAAAAAGTAGCTGATAAATCAGGAACTAAATTTTTATCTGCCAAAAAAGAACAGACCTTTACTTTTGATATTACGGTAAGAAACAACAAAAAAGAAACGATTGAATTATTGCTGAAAGACCAATATCCGCTCAGCACCAATAAAGAAATTGAAGTAGAATTACTGCAAAGTGACGGTGCAAAAGTAAATACCGAAACAGGAATTCTGACTTGGCAATTGCAGTTGAAACCAAATGAAAATAAGAAATTCAGAATCAGTTACAGAGTCAAATACCCAAAAGACCAGATTTTGAATTTGTAAATACTGTAAACAAAAAATCCCGATAACCTTTGAAGTTGTCGGGATTTTTTGTTTTATTAATGAATTATGCGAAACCTAACAGGGTTTTAAAACCTGTTAGGTTTGACTTCGCTCAACATTTTAAGGCGCCGGATCTGGAATAATTGCCTGAACTGCATTAATTTCAGTTATAATTTCTTTAGAAAGTTCAACATCAATAGTTGCAATGTTTTCTTTTAATTGCTCCATTGTAGTGGCTCCGATAATGGCGCTTGTTAAAAACGGCTGCTGTAACACAAATCCCATTGCTAATTCTGTCAAAGTTAAACCATGCTTTAGAGCAACTTCCTGATACAATCGGGATGCTTCTCTACTTTGCTGGCTGTTGTAACGTGTATATTGCGGAAAAAGATTAATTCTGGCATTTGGATACTTTTCTCCGGTCAAAAATTTACCTGTCAAAACTCCAAAAGCTAGTGGAGAATACGCTAATAAACCGATATTTTCATAGTTTGCAACTTCGGCAGCATTCACTTCAAAAAGTCGATTCAATAAATTATAAGGATTTTGAACGGTTTTGATTCTCGGCAGGTTGTGATATTTGCTCTCTTCCAAAAGGCGCATCATTCCCCATGAATTTTCATTTGAAACACCAACATGTTTTATTTTTCCTTCTTTGATTAATTCATCAAAAGTTTCAAGAATTTCTCTAAAATTATCTTCCCAAGCATCTTGAAAACCTGTAAAGGCACGCTGTCCAAAATTATTTGTTTTTCTTTCCGGCCAATGCATTTGATACAAATCGATATAATCGGTCTGAAGACGTTTTAAACTGTTTTCTACAGCATATTTAATACTTGCCGGAGAGAAATCAGGGTTTTCACGCATGTAAGTAAAATTCGGGTTTGGACCGGCAATTTTAGATGCTAAAACGACTTTGTCACGGTTTCCTGATTTCTTAAACCAAGTTCCTATAATTTTTTCTGTGCTTCCGTACGTCTCCTCACGCGCCGGAACAGAATACATTTCGGCAGTATCAAAAAAGTTTACACCTTGTTCCAGTGCGTAATCCATTTGGGCGTGTCCCTCGGCTTCTGTATTTTGCTGACCAAAAGTCATCGTTCCGAGATTGATTTTACTAACTTTTATATCGGTATTGGGTAAAGTTGTGTATTTCATTTTTTTTTAAGGTTCTGAGTCGCTGAGATGCTAAGGTTCTAAGTTTATTTTTTTGGACTATTAACCCCAAAGGTACAAAGGTAATTTCCATTTGGAAATTTGACAAAAGTTAAAAAGAAGATAATTATTCCAAATTTACATCATGACTAAATTTCTATAATTTGCCTCTCCTGCAAGGATTCCGAAACCTTGTAGGTATTCATTCAGTTTATTTATACCTACAAGGTCAAAAAGACCTTGCAGGAGCGCAATATCAATGAGAACTAAAATAGAAAAAAGGCTCAAAGTAAAACTTTGAGCCTTTTTTCTATTTTAAACTCTTAGGCGGATTCTGAAATGAACTAAAAATTCTAACTAATAATATTGAATTTTGCTGAATTTGATATAAAACCTTATAATTTCGAACTATAATTCTACGACAATCGAATCTATACTCATCAAACTGAAATTGCTCGGGAAAAACAATATTATCCAGACATTGATATAGTTCTTCTCTAATTTTTAGAGCTGTTTTTTTAGAGTATGTTTGTTTTAAATAAAAATATATTTCTTTTAGATCTAATTTTGCGCTCTCAGTCCAGAAAATTTCCAGTTTATTCATTATCCCATTCTTGCATTTCTTTCAACAAATCTTCTTTTGAGATTATTCGATTATACTTTATATCATCTAAACCCTCTTCAACTTTATTATGATATTCAAGTACTGTCAACGGATTCCCTAACGCATCATAGGAAACTACTTCATTTAGATAATTATCAAAAACTGAAGAAACAATTCTTAAAACTCTTTCATCTGCTAAATCCAATTGATTCCTTATTTTATCTTTTAATTCTGGAAGTCCCATAATTATAATTTTAGAATTCAAAGTTACAAAATAAAAAAGAATGAGACTTTCAAATTCAAATAATCAAAAAAGGCTCAAAGTAAAACTTTGAACCTTTTGATAAAAAACTTAGAACCTTAGCACCTCAGTCCCGAAGCTTCGGGATAGAACCTAGTTTATACTATTAAGCATTTCAGCGATTTCATCTAATCTTGGCGTTAAGATGATTTCGATTCTACGGTTTTTTGCTTTTCCTTCAGGAGTTGCGTTGCTTGCCAAAGGAGAAAATTCACTACGTCCTGCAGCTGTTAATTTCTGCTTATTGATTTTTGTGTTTTCACTCAAGATAGCTACAATTGCAGTTGCTCTCTTAGTAGATAAATCCCAGTTGTTTGCTATTGGACCTGTTCCTGCATATGGATCATCATCTGTATGCCCTTCAATAAGAACAGAAAGATCTGGATTATCTCCTAATACTTTTCCTAATTCAACTACTGCTCTTCTACCTTCTGTACCAACAGCCCAGCTTCCTGAGTTAAAAAGTAATTTATTCTCCATAGAAACATATACTTTACCGTTTTTCTGTTCAACAGTAAGACCTTTTCCTTCAAAACCATTTAAGGCTTTAGAAAGTGTTTCTTTCAGTTTTTTCATTGCTGCTTCTTTTGCCGCAATCATTGCTTCAAGTTCGTTAAGACGACTTGCCGTTTTATCTAAACGCGCTTGCTCTTCTGCCAATTTCTTAGACTTTGCTTCTAACTGCGCCAGCAATTCACGGTTTTTAGCCATATTACTTTCTAGTGCATCGTTGCTGTTCTTTTCCAGAGCATTGTACGAATCTTGTAATACTTTATATTTTCTTTGTTCTGCAGCTAAATCTGCTTTTTGTTTTGCCAGATCAGCTTTAGTATTATTTAAATCTTTTGTCAAAGCATCGCGGTCTAATTCAAGCTCGTTTTTAGATTTTTTCAAATCGGAGTTTTCATCAGCGATTGAGCGATTTTCTTTTTTTAGATCTGAATATTTTGTTTCCAGATCATTATAAATTTTCTTAGAAACACATGATGTTGCGGACAGGGCTAATACCAGCAATCCGATGGAGGCTTTTTTAATCATTTTACTTTGGTTTTTATTTTTGGGGCATATTAATAAATGGCAAAATCAAATTCGATTTTAGGAATGCTAATTTCTTAACAAGAACAATACCAAAATTATTCGATTTCGACTAAAACCGGACAATGATCAGAATGCACAGCATCCGGAAGGATCACAGCACGCTTTAATTTATGCTGCAAAGAATCGCTGACCAGATTGTAATCGATACGCCATCCTTTATTATTTCCTCGGGCTCCGGCACGGTAACTCCACCAGGAATAATGATGAGGATCTTTGTTAAAATGACGAAAACTATCAATAAATCCGGATTTCATAAAAGCATCCAGCCAGGCACGTTCTTGAGGTAAAAATCCAGAAACGGTTTTATTGCGCACAGGATCATGAATATCTATAGCTTCGTGGCAGATATTATAATCGCCGCAGATTATTAAGTTCGGAATAGTGATTTTTAGCTCATTGATATACGTTTGAAAATCATCCATAAACATAAATTTATGATCCAATCGCTGTATGTTTGTTCCAGAAGGCAGGTATAAACTCATTACAGAACAATCATCAAAATCAACGCGAAGATTACGGCCTTCAAAATCCATATGCTGAATTCCAGTTCCATAAACCACATTATTGGGTTTTGTTTTAGATAAAACAGCCACACCGCTATATCCTTTTTTTGTTGCCGGATAATAATATTGATACGGATAGCCTGCCGCCGTAATAGCCTCTACAGGAATTTGTTCTTCTGTCGCTTTTATTTCCTGAAGGCAGATAACATCAGGATTCGCATGTTGCAGCCACTCGATAAAACCTTTAGTTATTGCAGCACGAATCCCGTTTACGTTATAAGAAATAATTTTCATTAGAGTTTTTTTTTAGGATTTCAAAAGTAATAAAAAAGTGGAAAGTTTGTGATTGAATCAACGAAAAGTAGAGTTTTTTGTTATCTTTGTTCGCTGTTCGAATAAATTAAAAGTACTACATGGGTTTAGTTACCGCGAAAGAAGTTGCAAAGGCAATAAATGTTGAAAAGTACGGAGTTCTCGGTACCTTTTCTGGCTGGATTCTTATGAAAGTTCTTAAGATCTCTACCCTTAATAAAATCTACGATCATAATAAACACTTAGAAGATGTTGCGTTCTTGAACGGAATTCTGGATGAGATGGAAATTAAATTCGAGATTCCCGAAGAAGACTTGAAGCGTCTGCCTAAAGACGGTGCTTATATTACTATTTCTAACCATCCGCTGGGTGGAATTGACGGTATTTTATTATTGAAATTGATGCTCGAAAGAGAGCCTAATTTTAAAATCATTGCTAATTTCTTACTGCACCGAATTGTACCTCTTAAAAAATACATCATGCCGGTTAATCCTTTTGAAAATCATAAGGACGCCAAATCAAGCGTGGTGGGAATTAAAGAAACTTTACGACACTTAAGCGACGGAAAACCTTTAGGAATTTTTCCTGCCGGGGAAGTTTCGACTTATAAAGACGGTAAATTAATGGTAGACAAACCATGGGAAGAAGGCGCTCTAAAATTGATTAGAAAAGCCAAAGTTCCTGTTGTTCCGATTTATTTTCATGCCAAAAACAGCAGATTATTTTACTGGCTTTCTAAAATAGATGACACTTTAAGAACAGCAAAACTTCCTTCTGAACTTTTAACGCAAAAAGATCGTGTAATCAAAGTGCGTATCGGAAAACCAATTTCTGTTAATGAACAAAATGAGATTGAATCTTTTGAAGAATACTCTGAATTCTTAAGAAAGAAAACTTATATGCTCGCAAATCCTTTTGAAAAGGACAGCAAACTATTAGATACAGCAAGTTTAAAAATACCTAAAGCACCTAAAAAAATCGTTACTCCTGCAAATGAGTCAGAAATGATCGACGAGGTGAATATGCTCAGAAATAGCGATTGCCGTTTATTGCAGAGTAAAAATTACGAAGTGTTTTTTGCAAGAGCGAAATCTATTCCGAATATCCTGCACGAAATTGGCCGTTTGCGCGAAATCACTTTCCGTGAAGTTGGTGAAGGAACCAACGAATCTATTGACTTAGATAAATTTGACCAATATTATCACCACATGTTTTTATGGGATGATGAAACCAAAAGAATTGCCGGTGCATACCGAATGGGATTAGGTTCTGAGATTTATCCTAAATACGGAATTGAGGGTTTTTACCTGAATGACTTATTTAGATTCGAACCTGAATTGCACGATATGATGCATAAATCGATCGAAATGGGTCGTGCTTTTATCATTCGTGAATATCAGCAAAAACCAATGCCTTTATTTTTATTGTGGAAAGGTATTATTCATACAACATTGCGTTATCCGGAACACAAGTATTTATTGGGCGGCGTAAGTATCAGTAATCAATTCTCTGACTTTTCGAAATCATTAATGATTGAGTTTATGAAGTCGAATTATTACGATCCCTATATTGCACAATATATTCACCCGAAAAAAGCGTATAAAGTAAAACTGAAAGATGCAGATAAAGACTTTATCTTCGACGAAGCCGAATCTGACTTAAATAAATTTGATAAAATTATTGATGAATTAGAGCCAGGAAACTTACGTCTGCCTGTTTTAATTAAAAAATACATCAAACAAAATGCACGTGTAGTAGCTTTTAACGTTGATCCATTGTTTAACAATGCTATAGACGGTTTAATGTACATCAGAATCGCTGATATTCCTGAGAGCACTATGAAACCTGTTATTGAAGAGTTTCAAATTGAATTGGAAAAGAAATTATCTGAGAAAGAAGATTAAGTTCTTATTATATAAAAACAAAAATGCCGTATCAATGATACGGCATTTTTGTTTTTAGAACCAAATTGACTGGTGAAGTATATCATCAAAAGAACTATTCCTTACAAATATTATCAGCCTTATAAAATGATAAACTCCCAAAAAAGCAGCTAAACCATAAGCAAGTTTTCTGTTGTATAGCAGTTTTGTAAAGTATTCTTTTTTAGTTATTAATTCTGTGATCAATACAACAATTGTTACCCAGCAGAATGCAATAACAAAAGGACCTAAAATATGATAACTTATAGATTTATAAAGATCTCCCTGATAAAAATAAACCAGAGACTTGGTAATCCCGCATCCCGGACACGGAAAACCTGTAACCATCTTGAAAGGACAAAAGGACTGGTCTGATTCTAAATGATCATTATGATTATCGAGCATTAAAAAAAACGGAATTATCAGCGTTATCAACGCACCGATAATTCCGTAAATTTTACGTTTTGTTCTGGTATTAATTATATAATCTGTTGATATCACCTTGTACAATCATTGCTGCGGCAATAGGAAAAAAGAATCCTAATACAATTAATAAAGTAGATTGGTCTTTTTGAAGTTCACCAGTTCTTTTATAAACTTCTGGCAACGCTTCTTTTCCTGCTAAATAGTAGAAATAAATATTAACCGGCATACAACAACCTGCAAAAATTGCGATAGGCTGCGAAATAACTTCTCTTTTAGTTACCGCGTTAAAAACCTCAGCTACTTTAATATTCCAATAAATTAAATACAATCCACAAGTTAAAAATCCGAAAAGTAAAACCATAATTGGATCTACCTTAAATACCGGGATTGGCTCATTAAAATTATTCGACGTTTGTTCTAATTCCATTTTTCTTATTGAATTTGTTAATTCCTACTCTTAGGATTTTCGGTTCCTCCAATTTTTAAAAGATGTTATTTAAAAATACTCTTAATAATCAAAGACAATATTATTAAAAATTAACAAATAATGCTAATAATATTTAAGAGTTTTTCATAAGCAAAAACCTACTTTTTTTGTAAGTTGCTAAATACTGCTAACATAGTCCTTTTAAAAAATGTAAGATTACGACAAATAGAATCTGTAGAAGTGCACTATAAGTCATTATTTTATTATAAAAAGGTTTTAAAAAGAAAAAAAAACCATCCGTCAGAGCGAATGGATTTTTATATTCTAACTTTTTTAAATAAACTAATATGAATTCTTCAAAGATCCTGAAGTCCTTCGGCTTTAAAGAAAACTTATTTAGAATAAACTGCCTTAATTTTGTCTACAATTACCTGTGCGAGGCGTTCATGACTTTCAAATGTCCAGCCGGCAATATGAGGAGTTAATAAAACGTTTTTGGCCTCAAGAAGGTATTGAAAGGCTTCTGGAGTATTTTTATCTTGAAATAATGTTTCAAAAGATAACTTCTCATATTCCAAAACATCCAAACCTGCTCCTAAAACCTTTTTATTCTTCATTGCATCAACTAAATCTGCCGTGACGATATTTTTACCGCGAGAAGTATTTATGATCCAAAATGGCTTTTTAAATGCGTTTATAAATTCAGCATTTACCATTTTATCTGTTTCGGGCGTCCATGGAAGATGCAAACTCAAAACATCTACTTTTTCTTGTAATTCCTGAAGCGAAACTTGCTGTGCGTTTTCATCACCCACATTTTCTAGAATATCATAACATAAAACTGTAGTGTCAAAACCACGAAGTTTTTTGGCAAAAGCTTTTCCCATATTTCCATAACCAATAATTCCAACTGTTTTCAAATCCAGTTCATGACCGCGATTGCTTTCACGATTCCATTGTCCGGATTTAATTTCAACATCAGCCTGATTCAGATTATTAAAAAGGGACAAAATCATACCCAAAGAGTGTTCTGCAACAGCGTTGCGATTACCTTCTGGAGCAGCAATAAGATGAATGTTTTTTGTCTCGGCATAGTCGCAGTCTATACTTTCTAAACCCGCGCCAACTCTGGCAATAAACTGTAAATTGACTGCTTTATCTAAAAATGTTTTATCAATTTTAAATCGGCTTCGAATTACAATTCCGTTGTATTCTTGAATCTTATTTTCTATTTCTTCTTTAGAAGATTTAAAATCTGCGTGATTTTCAAAACCTGCTTCTTCTAATTGTTTCCACAGTATTGGATTATTGCTGTCGATATGTAAAATTTTTATGCTCATTGTATTTGTATATTATAATTTTCAATCAAAATTAATAATTTTAGAAACCGCTGCTTTATAGATTTTTAAAATTATCATTTTTTATATTGTTCCCTTTTTACTCTAAAGAGTACATAATTGAACGGAATTCATATAGATATTCCCATTCATTATTTACAAAATTGGCGTTATAAGGCACAAAAGCTGTAAGTAATTTTCCGTTTGTTTCTTTCATTTCAAAACCATTTAATTCATCATATTCAGGCGTTTGAAATTGACGTGTTAAACGACCTTCTTTATTAATGACAAAAATGGCCATACTGCTCTTTTCTTTTTGGCCGGATTTGCTGGTTAGATACAAAGAAAACACAAAATCTCCATTAGTAAGTTTTAATGCTTGAGAGCTGTAAATAGACACTTCGCAATTATCAGGAAATACAAAACTTATTTGCCATAAAGCGGTACTGTCTGACTTTGTTTTTTCAAAAACTACTTTATTAGAAAACATTCCTTTTTGTTTTAAATTATATAAGGTTTTTTCCTTTTCGTCTGAATAAAAAGTCTTTTTTGCCCAAGTTTCTTCTTTCTTTACTTCTTTTACAGGTTCTTGAGCTTCAATTTCAGCATTATTCGAATCATCTTCTTCATCTTCATCGCTTGTATCTGGTGCAGACGGACCGCGATAAACGGATTCGTAAGGCTCTTTGTCTGATTTATCATTAAGCAGCTTTAAATTTTCATTAATTGCAAATCTTTTATGGGTCGAATAATACGTACCATCTGCATCAGAATCTTCTCTTCCCTCTATATAAAAATTCGCATCTGCGTTTAAAGCTATAGTTTCAATTTTAGTCGCTGGATAATCTTTAAAAGAATTGATATGGAGTAAATTCATATTGAGGTCAGAAATTGCAATAAAAGGAACATCGTTCAAGCCCGGCTCACCCGTCATACCATATAAAAGAATTTTATTTTTTAAATATTTTATAGAAAAATCGGCAGATACAATATACGACAATCCTTTTTCCTGAAAAGATTTGAATAATAATGTTTCCATCGATTTACTTTCAGTTTTATAACCTTTATAAGTATTATTGAACTTTATTTTATCAATATAATATTCTTTAAGCCTGCTGCGCAATTTTCCTTCGTCGGTATCCTCATTAGATTCTTTTAAGGATCTTACTTGTCTTTTTATATAAATAGTAAATCCTCCATCTCTCTCAACTGTTACCAAGGTGTTGTACAAATTATATTTTGATTTTGAATCAATTGCTAATTTCTGTTTTGCAGCTTCTTTTCCATTTTTGTCTACTACTAAAACGAAAACGGTCGAATTATGATTTTTATCTTCGTCTTCAATCAAGTACATAAAATTTCCATTTGCCAGTTCCTGAACATTATATAGAGCAGCTTTATTCAAATTCCATTTATAATCCCAAATTTGCGACGAATTATATTTTGAAGAAAATTTGATAACTGATTTTACTTCAAGGTTCTCACTTCCGTTTTGCTTTTCGTCTGTTTGATATGTTTTATCGATAGAAGTTAAAGCCTGCTCACTTGAGTTGACCTCTCCGGTATTTTGAGCATTTTCTTTTTTGCAGGATAACATAATTAAAATAACAGATAGAAATAAGATTCTAAACAGGATAACTTTCTTCATTTTTAGTTTTTTATCTAATGGCGGTTTGTAACAAACATTTTAGCAATGTCGTCGAACAAAAATAAAGTTAATTTTAAGTTTTTTCCTAATACTGATAGTCAAATATTATGAAGTTATAAAATGATATTAAACTGGCTTTGGAGCTATTCAGAATCAAAAATATAACAACAAAAACTTAACTCTTTCTAATTTTTACCCAAATTGACACTCACAAACTGGTCAAAATTTTTTATTGCTAAGATTTTATTTAACTTTGAGTAATCAGGAATTATCAGAATTTAATGACTTTTCTTGCTTATAAATCAGAATAAATTCAAAATGAAGTTAACCAAAACATTTACAGCCTTTTTTGAAAACGAAAAATCAGGAGGACTCCTATTGCTTTTTGTTACTCTTATATCACTTTATCTTGCAAACTCTTCTTTTCAAAGCGATTATACTGCTTTTTGGGAAAAAGATTTGGGCGGACATTCTATTACACATTGGATTAATGATGGGTTGATGACCATTTTCTTTTTGCTGATTGGTTTAGAATTGGAGCGCGAAATTTATCATGGCGAACTTTCGAATATTAAAAATGCCTCTCTACCAATCATGGCGGCATTTGGCGGAATGCTGGTTCCTGCTGCAATGTTTCTGGCTTTAAATTTTGGAACATCCACTCAAAATGGAGCCGGAATACCAATGGCTACAGACATTGCTTTTGCAATCGGAATTTTATCTCTTTTGGGAAACAAAGTTCCTGCGTCTCTAAAAGTCTTCTTAACTGCTTTGGCCGTTATAGACGACTTAGGAGCAATTATTGTAATTGCAATTTTTTACACGAGCACAATTGCCTTTATAAATCTTGCAATTGCAATCGCAATTTGGGCATTTTTGTTTGTTTTAAATCGAATGAAAGTACACAACATATTTCCGTACTTAATTGGAGGTATTGTAATGTGGTATTTTATGCTTAACTCTGGAATTCACGCCACTATAACCGGAGTTATCCTGGCCTTTGTAATTCCGTTTGGAAATGGTGATGAAAACTCAATTTCGCATAAGATTGAGCATTTTTTACATAAACCTGTAGCTTTTGTAATTCTGCCTTTGTTTGCTATGGCAAATACATGCGTTGCAATAGATTCCGATTGGTATGTAGGCTTAAATCATCCTAATGCTTACGGCATTATCTTGGGGTTAGTAATCGGGAAACCTTTAGGAATCGTCTTGTTTTCTTCGATCGGAATAACGGCTGGATTATGTTCCCTGCCAAAAGACCTAAGATGGGCTCATATTCTAGGCGCAGGCATGCTGGGCGGAATCGGTTTTACAATGTCTATATTTATAACATTATTGGCTTTCAAAGATCCTTCGACTATTGTCTATTCTAAGATAGCAATTCTCGTTGCTTCTCTTCTTTCAGGAATCTTTGGTTTTTTCTATCTGAAATATACTTTAAGTCAAAAGAAAAAAACAATATAATTATGATTTTGTATAAACTAACGACTGCTTTTACAGCCATTCTGTTAATTACCGCCTGCAGTAATAAACCTAAAGAACAAAGGATAAAAAAAGAAGAAACAAAAAATACGGCAGGACTTTCTCAAGTCAAAGACGAAGAATCTATTGAGGGACTATATTCCTCTAAAGAATGTGACATTACGTTAGAGATTAGAAAAGAGAAAAACGGTTTTACTTATTTCCTGAAGACAACTGCAAGAAAAGTAAACGGCAAAGCAGTATTTACAAAAGAATCATCTGGAGAACGTAATTTGCTTTTAGATGGAATTCAATGGGACGAATACGAAGGAGACATCAGCAATCAGGAAGATTCGGATTCAATTGCTTCAAAAGAAATAGAGATACCAACTGGTATTAGTGCTGGATATGTGAAAGATACGCTTACAATTCAGAATTATGGAAACGCAATGAATTATTACACTAAACTTTCTGAATGTGGTTTGAAGTATATACAACTCATCAAAAATGATTAAAAAAAAATTCCAAATCTAACTAAAGAATTGGAATTCGGAATTTTAAATATTTTTTAAATCTTAGCCTTTAATTTGTTTCAGAGAAGTTTTAATTCCTTTGATTAACGATGAGCTGAAACCATTGTGTTCCATTTCATTTAAACCAACAATTGTACAGCCTTGTGGCGTTGTTACACGATCAATTAATTGTTCCGGATGTACTTTTTCTTCCAATAGCATTTTTGCTGCTCCTTTTACGGTTTGAGCTGCAATTGCCAAAGCAGTATTAGAATCAAATCCTATTTCGATTCCTGCCTGCATAGAAGCGCGAATGTAACGCAAAGCATATGCTGTTCCGCACGCGCCTAAAACTGTCGCTGCATCCATCAATTTTTCATCGATTACAGGAGCTGTTCCCAAATCCTGAAACAAATCTACAATTGGCAGTGCTTTTTCTCTGTCTTTTTCAGGAAAAGAAATGCACGTGGCCGATTCTCCAAACTGTGCTGCAATATTGGGCATAATTCGAACAACAGAATATTCGCTATTTGTTTTGGACTGAAGCGCATCTAGAGACAAACCGCTTACTGCAGAAGCAATAGTTTTATTTTGAATTACTGGTAAAATCTCAGATAAAACGATATCAACCTGATAGGGTTTTATAGTTAGAATTATTACATCAGCTTCTTGGATGTTATGCTTATTATCTGAAGAAACCGTGATTCCGTATTCTGTCAAATATTGAATTGAGGCGATATTTCTTCTTGTCACTGTAACCTGGTTGTTTTTGGAGAACTTTGCAATTCCCAAGGCAATAGAAACCCCAAGATTTCCTCCTCCAATGATGTGTACTTTCATTTTGGCTGGTTTAAATTTATTTTGAGCTGATTTACAGCATATTTTTCCGTCACAAATTACGCAGATTTTACAGATTTTAAATCACTGCAATCTATTAATTTGTGGCAAAAATCTAAAACCCAAGAATCAATTTGGCCACGCCAAAATAGAGCATGATTCCAAAAACGTCATTAGTAGTTGTGATAAACGGACCAGTCGCAATGGCCGGATCAATTTTGTTTTTATGAAGGAAAAGCGGCACCAAAGTTCCTAAAGTAGCAGCAAATAATATTACGACAATCATCGAAATTGAAATTGCTACTCCCACTAAATACTGCCCATACATAAGAGAATGGTATCCTAAAAGAAGCAATGAAATAATACTTCCGGAAATCATCGAAACGGTAATTTCCTTGCTAAAATAACTGCGGCTGAATTCTTTTAAAGTTCCGTTTGCCAAACCCTGAACTACGATTGCCGAAGCCTGAACACCAATATTTCCGGCTGTAGCCGAAAGCAAAGGCACAAAAATAATTAAGGTTGAATATTTCTGAAAAGCAGTTTCGTTATCCTTCAAAACAAAAGATGCTACAATTTCAATCACCATTCCTATTAAAAGCCAAGGCAAACGCGCTTTTGTCAATTCGAGAACACTGTCATTGGTTTCGATATCCTGTGTAATACCTGCCGCTAATTGGTAATCTTTATCGGCTTCATCCTTGATTACGTCTAAGATATCATCAATGGTAATTCTACCAACCAAACGACCCAGTTCATCAACCACCGGAATCGCCTCTAAATCGTATTTCTGCATGATACGTGCTACCTCAACATCTTCGGTATCTACGTTTACGAAATTTAATTTTCTGATGTAAATATCACTAATTTGAGTTTTGGTCGAAGTCGTCAATAAATCCTTAAGAGATAATCTTCCTTTAAGACGGTTTTCATCATCAACTACATAAATTGAATGTACTCTCGAAACATTTTCTGCCTGAATTCGCATTTCTTTAACGCAGGTTAAAACATTCCAGTTTTCATTTACCTTCACCAGCTCCTTTCCCATCAAACCACCGGCCGAATTTTCATCATATCGCAATAACTCAACGATATCTTTTGCGTGCTCAACATCGTTTAACTCCGAAATAACTTCGGCCTTGATTTCCTGCGAAAGTTCGGCGATGATATCTGCGGCATCATTAGTTTCAAGCTCATCAAGTTCTTCGGCAATTTCTTTTGGCGAAAGTCGGCTTAAGATATTTTCACGCAGATCATCTTCTAGTTCCAGAAGAATTTCGGCGGTTTTATCACTATCTAAAACTTTAAAAATGTAGGTTGCTTCGTCAAAATCCAGTTCATCAAGGATTTCGGCAATATCGGCGTGGTGCAGATCGTTAAGTAAAACTTCAAGTTCTTTGTCGTTTTTATTAACAATATGCTCTTCTAACTGCTGGATTAATTCTTTGCTAACTTTGAACTCCATCGGCTTCTATTTTTTGAGTCAAAACAATAAATTCCTCAACGCTAAGCTGCTCGGGACGTTTATCAAAGATAATGTCTTCTCGCAATTTGTCTGATAAATTTAATGTTTTCAAACTGTTACGTAATGTTTTTCGTCTTTGCTGAAAAGCCGTTTTTACAACCGTAAAAAATAACTTTTCACCACATGGAAGACTGTAATCTTCCTTTCGGGTCATTTTCATCACACCCGACTTGACCTTGGGCGGAGGAATAAAAACATTTTCGTTTACAGTAAACAAATACTCAGTATCATAGAAAGCCTGAGCTAAAACGGATAAGATTCCGTAAGCTTTTGAGCCTTTTTTCTCGCAGATTCTTTCTGCAACTTCCTTTTGAAACATTCCCGAAAATTCAGGAATCTGATCTCTAAACTCTAATGTTCTAAAAACAATTTGAGTCGAGATATTATAAGGAAAATTACCGATTATGGCGAATTGCTTGTTCTCGTAAACCTGATTTATATTGTATTTCAGGAAATCTTCTGAAATAATTTTATCTTTTAATTTCGGATAGTTCGCATCCAAATACGCAACAGATTCAGTATCAATTTCGATTACTCGAGTAGTAACTGATTTGTCCAGTAAATATTTAGTGAGCACACCCATCCCTGGTCCTATTTCTAAAACCTCATCATATCCGTTTAAGCTCAAAGTATCGGCAATTGCTTTTGCAATGCTTTCGTCTTTAAGGAAATGCTGTCCTAAATGTTTTTTGGCTTTTACTTTTTCCATTTTCTTTTTTTAGAATTTAGATTGTTAGACTTCTTAGATTGTCAGATTTCTAGTTTGTCTAAAAATCTAAGAAGTCCAATGATCTAAATCTCTTTTAATGTTCTGAAATAACTTCTAATTCTGTTCTGAAAGAAAGCATTTTGTCTGCAAATAACTCCAAAGCCTCTCTGTCAAACTTTGGCTGATCTTCCAGATAATATTTCTCCAAAGTATCTTTGCTGTCTGTTGCATATTGAACAGAATAGGTTATGCCGCCCATTTCTTCTTCAACTAAAACTTTTACTATTCGTGCTGATGAAAATTTTTGGGTTGCTAAAATTTCCGGTATATGTTTTTCCTGCATCCATTTTAACCATTGGTCGTGAACGCTTTCGTGTATGTTTGTGGTAATGTTGTAGATTATCATTTTCTTTTTAGATTGTTAGACTTCTTAGATTGTTGGATTATTAGATTTTAGAAAGTCTAAAGATCTAAGTAGTCTAAAATCTAAGAATCTATTTTATAAATTCTTATCTCCTCTTAATTCGCGGTATTTTTTTCTGGCATCAACAAAGTAAATACTATCCTGATGATTAAAAATTACCTTTTCATATAAAGGCTTTGCCTTTTCTGTATCTTTTAATTCGTCGTTGTAAATTTCTGCCGAAAAAAACAGCGCTTCGTCTACATAAATTCCATCGCTGTGATTGTCGATGATTTGCTGGTATTGGCTTAAAGCCGAAGTAAAATCCTTCTGACTTTCGTATATTTTTCCTAAACGCAACATTGTTACAGCTTCGATTTCCTGACCTTTAAAATTCTTCAAAATACTCTGAAACTGAGCAATAGCTTCGGATTTCTTGTTTTGATAAATCAAAAAGTCTCCTTTTGCAAATTGTTTTAAAGCGGTCTGCGTTGAGTCTGCTGCTGTATTATCATTTATTAATAAAAAATATTCCAGAGCATCATTGGCAATTAATTGTGTATTTGCCGATTTTAATTCTTTAAACTGCTTTAAAGCCCATTCAAAATCAGCTTTATAGTAACTTGTTTTAGCCGCTTTTAAACTTGCTTCATGCGACATTACATCATTCTTTAAGTCCAATTGAATCTGCGAATAATAAATCAGCGCCTGATTGAATTTTTCTTCCAAAAGCAAAATGTCTCCCAATTCCATTTTGGCATCAGCCCTCTGGTAATCGTTTAAATTAAGCTCTAATGCTTTCTTTATAATTTCCTTACCTTCATTTGTCTTTTTCAAATTAAATGAAAGAAAATGAGCCTGAATTATTTGCAAAGATAATGTAAAAGGATTTATCTCATAAGTGGCAAGTAATTGCTGTAATTCTGTCTGGATTGCCGGATAATCTTTTTCCTGTGCTTTGGCAATTTTAATTTCCATTAAACGCGCATTGGTCTGAATCAGTAAATCTAAATCTTTGGTGTTTAAAAGAATAAAATTCAAGATTTCTGCTGCTGTATCGGTATCGTCTTCATTTAATGCAAACTGACTCAAATTGACAATACTCATTAAGGATTCTGGTTCTCTTTTGTAAATTGCCTTTTCCTGAATAAATGCTTTTCCGAATTCTTTTTGCTGCACATAAAACCAGCTCAGATAATGATTCCAAAATACATCCTGATCTTTTTGAGTTCTTAAGATTAATGCTTTTCGCATCGCATCCTTAAAAGCCGTATTATCTGTTTCACCATTCATGAAACGCGACAATTGTGTCTGAATTAAATTGGAATTCTGCTGGTTATTATACGATTCTGTCAATAAAAGATCAATCATTTGGTCGGTTTTTCCTAACTGACCGTATAACATTCCGATTTGAAAGTTAAAATTATAATTGGGCTGAATCTGCATTGCGGTTTGGTAGGCTTTTAAAGCATATTCCAGCAATACCTTCTTTTCAAATGAATTCCCGACTCCGTAAACATCATTCGGATTTGTTTTTATTTTTTCTATTGCCTGTTCGTAGTAATTCTTTGCTTTGGCTTCGTTTTTTTGCAATTGAAAGTTATACCCTAATTCAACCAAAAACACACCTTGTTTGTATCGGTTATATCTTTCCTGAATAACTTTTTGAGCGGTATCAAACTGCTGTAACTGCTGATAACAATCTACAGTTCTTAAAAAGTACTGTGTATTTGAAGGTGCTGAATTTAAAAGCTGTTCGTAACTGATTTTTGCTTTTTCAAAATCTCCTTTATCGTAATAATATTGAGCCAGCTGCTCATTTTGTGCAAACGCAAATAGCGAGAACGATAAGGTGATATATAGAAATAGCTTTTTCATTTTTAATCTGTTTTTCAAACTTTATAAAGCATCATGTTTTTATGGTAATAGGGATAGCATATAATACTTTTATTTTTATGCCTCTAATTTCGCCAGAACCCCAATCCGGATATTCTCTTATTAATCGAATAGCCTCTTCATCTAAGCCGTATCCTGCGCTTTTTAATACTCTGATTTTTTCTATACTGCCGTCTTGTTTAATAATAAACTCCAAATATATTTTTCCGCTTATGCCTTGTGCACTTTTGGGAATCCTGAATTTATCGCCAATAAATTTATAAAAATGCTCCAGCCCTTTTTTTGGTTTGGCCATAACAAAAGCCTGAGTATATGTATGTTCTTTTGACAAAGAATCTATACTTGTTCCCTTTGTTAATTTTCCATTTTCATAAAGTTCGGTATACGTATACTTAAAACGTCCGTCTTTTCCTTTCCAGACTCCATCTTTCAAGCCGTTTTTTACTTTCCCGGATCCCGTTAATTTTTCATCTGTCTCTTCATAGTCTCCATTGCCGTCTATGACAGTCTGAATATTTTTAGAATTCCAATACTGATTAACTTTAAAATCGGTTAAGTAACCATCAATAGGTACATTTTCACCTTCCAGTTTCTTATTTCCATCTTCATACCATTCGGTTTTACTGCCTATCAATCTGCCTTTTTCATAAGAACATGTCGATTTTTTATTTCCATTTTCATAGTAATAAATAAAATCACCTCTTCTTAATAAATTATCTTTTGTACCGGAGTTACCTTCCATCTGAATTTTACCCGCACTGTAATAATCTTCAAATCGGTATTCGTCCTTATCTAAATAATAATCTCTGACAATTCTAAAATATTTATGTTTCTCCCTGGATGTTTCTTTCCATAAAGAATCCAAATAAACCATCTTATCATTTGATGATTGAGAAAAGAAAAAATTTGGAAATAAGAAGAGAAAAACCAGCAAATATTTTCTGTTCATGTCTTGAGTGATTATGGTGTAAATAGAAAGCCTAACAGATTTTAAAAATGTGTTAGGCCAACTATAAAAATTTAGTTTATAATATCAAATCCGCAGTATGGGCGTAAAACTTCTGGAATTACAATCCCTTCCGGCGTTTGGTAATTTTCTAGAATTCCTGCCAAAACTCGTGGTAATGCCAATGAACTTCCGTTTAATGTATGTGCCAATTGATTTTTTCCGTCTTTGTCTTTAAAACGTAATTTCAAACGGTTGGCCTGAAAAGTTTCGAAGTTAGAAACAGAACTAATTTCTAACCAGCGATCTTGTGCCGTAGAAAACACTTCAAAATCATAAGTCAAAGCTGATGTGAAACCCATGTCACCGCCGCAAAGACGTAAAACTCTGTATGGTAATTTCAGTTCCTGCAAAATATTTTTTACATGCTCCACCATTCCGTCAAGCGCTTGGTATGAATTGTCTGGGTGTTCAACACGAACTATCTCTACTTTATCAAATTGGTGCAGACGGTTTAAGCCGCGCACGTGTGCTCCGTAAGATCCTGCTTCACGACGGAAACAAGGCGTATATGCAGTATGTAAAACAGGAAGATCACTTTCGTTTAAAATTACATCACGGAACAAATTTGTAACCGGAACCTCAGCAGTCGGAATCAAATATAAATCGTCAATTGTAGAATGATACATCTGCCCTTCTTTGTCTGGTAATTGTCCTGTTCCGTAACCAGAAGCTTCATTTACCAAATGCGGCACCTGAACTTCGTTGTAACCTGCTGCTGTATTCTTGTCTAAGAAATAATTGATCAATGCACGCTGTAAACGAGCACCTTTTCCTTTATAAACCGGAAAACCTGCACCTGTAATTTTTACACCCAGTTCAAAATCAATAATATCGTATTTCTTAACCAATTCCCAGTGTGGCTGTGCGCCTTCGTGCAGAACCGGAATATCTCCTTCCTGAAAAACATTCAAATTATCATCTGGAGTTTTTCCTTCTGGAACAATATCTGCCGGAAGATTTGGTAAAGTATATAGTTTATTGGTTAATTCGACAGCCAAAGCTTCTGCTTTTTCGCCCAATTCTTTGCTTTTTTCTTTTAGTGAAACCGTTTTTTCTTTTAAGATTGCAGCTTTAGACTTCTCTCCGGCTTTCATCAGTTCCCCTATATCTTTGGATAATTTATTAGATTCAGATAAAGTATTGTCTAATTCTACCTGCGCAGCACGACGGTTTTCATCTAATTGCACCACTTCTTCAACAACGCTTTTAGCATCGATATTTCGTTTTGCTAAAGCCTTGATTACTTTCTCCTGATTCTCTCTAATAAATGCGATTTGTAACATAGCTTGATTTTTGTAACTATTGTATTATTTTTATAATGGAAGCAAATTTAAGGAAATGTTTGTTAACATTACGGACAAACTTACCGTATAACCAGAATTTCACAATGCTGCGCAAAACAATCACAGAGATTCTCCAAAATTTAGAGTAATTTCTATGCTGTTTGCATCGTTCTGAATGAATTTATCCGAAAAAACTAAGCTCTTTTGATTTCGTGACCTACAAATTCTTCTAAAGCATCAAACATTTCATCTACCGAAAGCACTTCGGTATCGGGATGTGATTTTAGAAAAGCAGCATTGAGTACCGCAAGATTTTCTTCTAATTCAAAAAAAGTATCATTGTTCAGCAAATCTCTTGTTGGATTTACTCCTTCAAATTTTCCTTTTTTGAATTTGTCAATTTTAACACTGCTCAACAATCGAACTCTTTTAGACTGTGCCTGAAATAATTCTAAATGTTTTTCGGCACCAATTAAAGCCAGACCTTCTTCAATTAATTCGTTCAACTCTTTATTCCATCCAGAATCGTATACAAATTTTGAGAAGTTGCCTTCGGTGTATTTTGAAGTATAATAATCTAAATAATAACTCATTAAAGCATCTTCGTGAATCAAATCGTCGTCGATTTTCTCTTCGCGCATAAGGTTAATTACCGAGATATTAGAATTTACAACGTCTTGAGGATTTTCGCTGTTTGCTGCGGTTTCTGATATGATGATTCTACCGAATTCTTCCATTGTATTTTGTTTTGAATTGTGGTGCAAATTTCAATTAAATTAAAACAGAAAAAAAATACAATCTGATTTATATAGAATCTGCACTGTCATTATTCTTTTTTTCGTTAATTTTTGCCACTAAAGCTTTCAACCGTAATGCCTGTGCGTTTTTTTCTTCGCGAAGTTTAGCTTTTTTACGATTCAGCAGTTTGGTATGCAATGCCTTATTTTTGGTGTTTTTTTCGGGTCCTTTTCCCATGATTTATTCTGTGTTTGTTTTGCAAATTTCGGCGAAATAATGATAGGTTTAGTAATATTTTTTTGGCGTTACCCTCTGGGTCGGGCTATCCGCTGCAAGTCCTCGCACTTCCTTCGTCAGGCTGTGGGCTTTTCGCTGCTATCCCTAACGCAGTCTCGTTTTTGGAGAAAGTTAGATTTTGAGATCATTTTTAAAAATAAAAAAAGAGTATTTTAGCATGACACTTTTATTATAATTAAATAAAATCGATAACAAAACTTGTGTGCATAGATTCTAACCTGATTTATCGACAAGGATAAAACAAAATCAACAGATAATGAATGATTTAAAATTACAAAAAAATCAATTTATTGTTAGTAAAGCTGAATTCAAAACAGGAATTGTTCTTAATAATGAGGGGCAGTATTTTAAAAGCAACGGCAATCGAAATGAAATATATACTATATTCGAGAAATTTGAACTTGCTAAAGATTTTGCAATAAAAGAAGTTCAAAAAAATCCTGATATTGAATGCTGGATCCAAAACTTTAAATCAGAAACTGTGTTTTGTATTGATAAAAATGGAGAGAGAATAATAAAAAACAAAGACTTTTTTTAATAGTCTAAAACTCTAACCTTATTCTTCGTTTTCGGGATAATTCCATTTTCACAGGAATAATTTATGCTGTAATTCTTGTAAATGGCAATTCTGCTGCAGATGGATTATTTGGGATTACATTTTGTTTGGTTTGATTCCGGTTTTAGCAATTATTTTACTAGATTGGTTTTTGGTCGGAAGTTTGGAAATCAGAAAGTCAACAAAGTTCAATTTTATTTTCTAGGATTTATTATACTTTTATGGATTATTAGAGCGATTGCAAATCTCTAAAACTATTTTAAAAACTATGGAAACGGAAGGAATTGGTGAATTAAGTTATTTTGTTATTTATTGCGTATTTTTGTTTGGTGGAATAACTTTTTTTGTTTCGGCATGGATGTCTGAAAACAAACGTTTTAAAATTAGCCGTATCATTTTGGGCACAATTTTAGTAACTTTCTTCGTTATTCTATTACTAACTTCAAAAGAAAACAGCTAAAATACAAGTTGGCATTCTGCATAATTCATTTAAAAAAGATCAATGATGAAGGAAAGAACAGCATTAGAATATTACGTTTTAGATGTATTTTCGAACAAAAGTTACAAAGGAAATCCGTTGTCTGTGGTTTTTACCAATGGCAATTTAGATTTAGAAACCTATAAAAATATCTCTAAAGAGTTTGGCTATTCTGAAACTTCATTTGTTTATTATTCTCACTCCCAAAAAGCTTTAAATGTTCGTTCGTTTACACCAATCGGAATTGAGATCGATGGTGCCGGACACAACTTGCTGGGTGCAGTCTGCGGTGCTTTGCTCAAAAAAATGCCAATATTTGAGCAGCAATCTGAAAACAACAGGTTTGTAATCATGAAACATTCGGCCATACCCCTAACAGTAAGTTTTGATCCTGTTACGCAATATCCTGTTGTACAAATGCATCAAAAATCTGCAATTATCAAACAGGAAGTTCCAACATACAAATTGGCTGTGGCACTTGGTTTAAAAATCGAAGATTTAGACAGTAATGATTTTGTTCCTACAGTTGTTAAGACCGAAGTCGCACATATGATGGTTCCCATAAAAAACAGCAAAATTCTAAACGATTTTGTTCCAGACAACAAACTTTTAATTGAACTTTCAAGAGAATATCAATCAGAAGGATTTTATTGTTTTACCATTTCAGATCAAAATAACGGTAATATTGCCGAAGCCAGATTCTTCAATCCGATAATTGGGATCAACGAAGATCCTGCAACCGGAACTGCTGCTGGACCGCTGATTGGTTTGTTAACTTCAAAAAAACAAGCAAAACTGAATACAGAGTATAAAATTCTGCAAGGCGTTAAGTTAAATCAGCCTTCGATTATTGAAGTTATGAATCGGGAAAATGATATTTTGGTTGGCGGCTCTTCGATTATAACAATGCGCGGGGAACTTTATATATAAATTGAGAAATGCTCACATTTGAACAAGCGAGAAAAACAGTTTCTGATCGATTAGCAGATTCTGATTTTTCTGTAGATAATCCACTTATTATTCTCGATCACCATACAATTGAAAAACCATATGCGTGGATTTTCTCTTACACCTCTAAACTATATTATGAAACAAAAGAAACGCGATATGCAATTGCGGGAAATTGTCCGATTATGGTTGACAAACAAACAGGAAAACATACCGAGTACGGTTCTGCATACAGTCTCGAAAAAATGATTGAATTATATGAAGAAGAAGAAAGTATTTGGACTTTGTTTTTAACAGAAAGTAATGTTTTAGACAGTAAAAAACTGCTTTTATTAAAATCCAAAATAGATTTAAGTAATGATAAATTAATGCAGTTAAAAAAAAACATTACAGTACCATTTGCCAAAGGTTCTGAGTTACGACTCCGTTTATTAAAAAAAGAATTATTGGAAATAGGACTTGAATCTGAAATAAAATTATCCTAAAAATAATTCCTCATAAATAAAAAAGCTGCACAAATGCAGCTTTTTTATATCTAAACCGGAAATTAAATTTCTTAGTTTGTTTTCATTGGCGGTAAATCAAATGCGATAGAATCGTGTTCGAAATTGTTTCTGTGTCCGCCATCACAAAAAGGTTTGTTTGCAGATAATCCGCAACGGCAAAGACCAAGTGCAGCTCTTCCCTGCAAACCATAAAGTACGCCTTCCGGATCCATGATTTCAAATTCGCCTTCTATTTTTATTGATCCGTTTTTATTGATAATTAGTTTTGTCTTGCTCATAAAATTGTCTTTGTTTTTTGAAGTGCAAAGGTTGCAAAATATATTTTGAAGATTTTAATTGATGTGCTAGTTTAAATTGGTTCTATTTAGTTTTACCGCAGAGATGCACAAAGGTTTCACAGAGATTCACAAAGTTTTTTTTATCTCGCAAAGTCGCAAAGTTTTTGTGCTTTATCAGACTGAGCGAATTTCTTTGCACCTCTGCGCCTTTGCGAGATTAATTCGCATTTTAAAAAAAACTTAGCGAATCTCTGTGTTTTATCTTTGTGAATCTCTGTGAAATTACGTGCGAATCTCCACTGAATAACAAAATCTCAATTCTATTGCTTATTTTTGCACTCAATAAAATTGAGTTATGATACAGAATCCAAAGAGATATACTATTACAGCAGCATTGCCATATACTAATGGACCAATCCACATTGGGCATTTGGCGGGGGTTTACGTGCCTGCAGATATATATTCGAGATATTTGCGTTTGCAAAATAAAGACGTTGCGTTTATCTGCGGAAGCGATGAACATGGTGTTGCAATTTCGATGAAAGCCAAAAAAGAAGGAATTACACCACAAGAAGTTATTGATAAATATGACGGAATTATTAGAAAATCATTTGCTGATTTCGGAATTTCGTTCGACAATTATTCTCGTACTTCTGCTAAAATTCATCATGATACGGCTCAGGAATTTTTTAGAAAGCTGTATGATAATGGCGATTTTATTGAAGAAGTAACCGAGCAATTGTACGATGCAAAAGCAGATCAGTTTTTAGCAGATCGTTTTGTGGTAGGAACTTGCCCAAGATGCGGTAATGACGGAGCTTACGGAGATCAGTGTGAAAATTGCGGATCGACTCTGAATGCTACGGATTTGATTAACCCAAAATCGACAATTACTGGGGAAACTCCAATTTTGAAATCGACAAAACACTGGTTTTTACCTTTAGATCGTTATACTGATTTCCTGAAAGAATGGATTTTAGTTGGACATAAAAACGACTGGAAACCCAATGTTTACGGACAAGTTAAATCGTGGGTTGACGGCGGATTAGAACCTCGTGCGGTAACGCGTGACCTTGATTGGGGAATTGATGTTCCGGTTGAAGGTGCCGAAGGAAAAAAATTATACGTTTGGTTTGATGCGCCAATTGGCTACATTTCATCAACAAAAGAATGGGCAGCGCGCGAAGGAAAAGACTGGGAACCGTATTGGAAAGATGGAGACACCAAACTGGTTCACTTTATCGGGAAAGACAATATTGTTTTTCACTGTATTATTTTCCCGGCAATGCTAAAAGCCGAAGGAAGCTACATTTTACCAGACAACGTTCCGGCAAATGAGTTTTTGAATTTAGAAGGAAACAAACTTTCGACTTCAAAAAACTGGGCGGTTTGGTTACACGAATATTTAGAAGATTTTCCGGAGAAACAAGATGTTTTGCGTTATGCATTAACTTCAAACGCTCCAGAAACACAAGATAACGACTTTACTTGGAAAAGTTTTCAATCTAGAAACAATAACGAATTAGCAGATAATTTAGGAAACTTTGTTAATCGTGTGGTTGTTCTTACTCAAAAATATTATGATGGAGTTGTTCCAAATCCAAATGATTTTAACGAAGTGGATGAAGCAGCTTTGGCAGAATTAAAAGCCTATCCAGCCGTAATTGCAAGTTCGGTTGAACGTTACAGATTTAGAGAAGCACTAAATGAATTGATGAATTTAGCACGTCTTGGAAATAAATATCTTGCCGATGGAGAGCCTTGGAAATTAATTAAAACTGATCCTGAAAGAGTTAAAACACAAATGTTTGTTGCGTTGCAAATTACAACTGCTTTAAGCATTTTATCTGAACCGTTTTTACCTTTTACGGCTAAAAAATTAAGTTCAATTTTAAAATTAGATGGTAATTTAAAATGGAATGATATTGCAGATGCATCTGAATTAATTTCTCCAAATCACACCATTCAAACTGAAAAGGCTGATGTTCTTTTCTCAAAAATAGAAGACGAAGAAATACAAAAACAAATAGACAAATTGGAAGCGACAAAAACTGCAAATCTTGCCGAAAGCAAACAACCAGAACCACAAAAAGAATTAATTCAGTTTGAGGATTTTGCCAAAATGGACATTCGTGTCGGAACTATTCTTGAAGCTGAGAAAATGCCTAAGGCAAACAAGCTTTTAGTTCTTAAAGTTGACACTGGAATCGATGTTCGTACAATTGTTTCGGGAATTGCAGAGAGTTTTTCGCCAGAAGAAATTATCGGGAAACGTGTTTCTGTTCTAGCCAATTTAGCGCCAAGAGCTTTACGTGGTGTCGAAAGCCAGGGAATGATCTTGATGACCACAAATGCAGAAGGAAAATTAGTATTTATAAATCCAGATGCTGATGCTCCAAATGGAGAAACGGTAAACTAAAGATTAAAAAGATGTGTTATTACACATCTTTTTTTTGTCTTACTTAAATTATATTCCTTGTCCTGCAAGGTTTTTTCAAC